>NZ_PSZE01000009.1 GCF_002933465.1 Nocardia nova | reverse complement strand
CTATTAAGTCGTCGGCAGCGTCAGATGTGTATAAGAGACAGGAGGAGGCTGGGGCCGTCGGGGTTCAGCCCCGGGGGGTCGGGCTGAACGCGCCTGGACCATGTCCAGGTGCCAGCAATACTACACCCAGAAACCGGCCGCGATGCAAGTCCATCGCCCCACGAAGTTTCGGCCCGGAGCGGGCAGCTCCCGGGGCATCGGACGGGGCGTGCGGCCGGGCTGAACGCCGCGTCACCGGGGACGCTCCCTATTCTGGAGCCGTGACGGCCGAGGGCGACCAAACAGCTACGAACGATCGGGCCGCCGGGGATACCGGGCACCCGCGACACCGCAACGATGCAGCAGCGAACCGCGCGCACCGGACGACGGATGCTCCGTCCGCACCCCGGATCGCCGCATTCTTCGATCTGGACAAGACGGTCATCGCCAAGTCGAGCGCGTTCGTCTTCAGCCGCCCGTTCTTCGCGCAGGGCCTGATCGATCGGCGCACCGTACTGGAATCCAGTTACGCGCACTTCCTTTTCCTGCTCTCCGGCGCCGACCACGACCAGATGGAGCGGATGCGCGAACATCTGACGAAGATGACCGCCGGCTGGGATGTGTCGCAGGTGCGCTCGATCGTCGCGGAAACACTGCACGAACTGGTCGATCCACTGATCTATGCGGAGGCCTCGGATCTGATTGCCGACCACAAGATCCGCGGCCACGACGTGGTGATCGTCTCGGCGTCGGGCGAGGAGATCGTCGCTCCGATCGCCGCCGCGCTGGGCGCGACGCATACCGCCGCCACTCGCATGGTGGTCGAAAATGGTAAGTACACAGGCGAAGTCGAGTTCTACTGCTACGGCGAGGGCAAGGTCGAGGCGATCGAGAAGCTGGCCGCGACCGAGCGCTACGACCTCTCGCGCTGCTACGCCTACTCCGATTCGATCACCGATCTGCCGATGCTGTCGGCGGTCGGACATCCCACCGCGGTCAACCCCGACCGGAACCTGCGACGCGAGGCGGTGGCCCGGGAGTGGCCGATCCTGACCTTCTCCAATCCGGTGTCACTGTGGTCGCGCATCCCCGCGCCGTCGACCACGACGGTGGCCGCCACCGCGGTGGTCGGAGTGAGCGCGATACTGGCCGGCGCCCTCAGTTACCGGCTACTGCGCCGGCGCCGCTGAGGGCGGCACTCCGGGCGTATCGCGGCTGGTCAACGGCGCGCAACCCATCGATGTAACCACGATTCGAGGGGCCCCACGCCGATTATGAGTAATGTCCTTTCGACCCTTGATGTGAGGGGTCTCACAGAGTAACAATGGACCCACGGAGGGGCGGAAGGCCAAGATCGAAACGGAAGAGAAGGTTCGATCTCCCATCCGCACTTCCCAGCACGGACGCCAGGCACCCACGCGGAGCGCGCCGCGACAAGGGCAGAAGCGTTGTGGGCCTGCGAAATTCGAATTCACGTCGGCAATGGCCTCGCACAGGTTGCGGGGATGAACCGGCGGGGTTCGGATGATCGCCGAGGCCGCAGAACACAACCCGACAAGCACGCTTGGTAACCGGGTAGTCCGTGCTAGCGGGCGGTGAGGCCGACGACGGCTACGCCGCCCGCTTCGATGTGCGGACCCGTTTCGCATTCGCTGCGATCAGCACTCACCCCACGCGTTCATGCCGCCGCATCGGCGATCGATCGGGCCTCGCGGGCACCGTCTTCCAGCGCGCCGCAGCAGAACACCACCCAACCGCCCACACCCTCGGCCGTCCCCTCGGCGAAGCCCGCCGCGGCGTCGAGGTAGGCCTGGCGGCGTCGCAACCAGAAAACCTCGGGTACGCCCAGACTGCGCGGATCCAGGCCGCTCGCGACGGCCACCAGCCGGGACGCCGCCCGCGCCACGACCCCATCGGCCGATCCGAAGGGACGCAACGACATCAGCTCGCCGTGCACCACCGCGGCCAGCACGGGGGCCGGCGCGTTCGAGGTCAGTACGGTCTGAGCCAGCAGATCGAGTCGTTCGGCGACACCCGGCTCCGGTCGCGGGCGGCCGAGTTCGATTTCGTCGTCGACCAGATCGGCTGCGGCGAGCAGATGCAGACGAGCCAGCGCCTGCAGCGGCGCCCGCTGCCACACGCCGACCAGATTCCGCAGCGCGTCACCGTCGAGGGCCTGTCCGACCCGCAACGCCCCCGCGAGAATCGGATCGGCGACCCGGCCGTCGGCGGGCAGTTCGGTGGCCCCGCCGTCGATCGCCGCCGAGGAGCGCGCCGCACGGACCGCCGCCTCGGCCGCCGTGGTCGGCCAGCCTCGCCTGTTCGCCTTGTGCCGGTGGACTTCGGCGAGCGCATCGCGGGCGCGGTCGGCCGCATCGCGGACACCGGGCAGGTCGACCAGGGGCTGCAGCACGTCGCTCACGACCCACACGCTAGCCGAGCGCACCCCACGGCCGACTGGGGTCCGCTTCCCGAGCCCACCGTTCGGGACCGGTACGCGGCGCAGGTCACGGTCCGTTAGGGTCACATCGTGGCCGCGGTCACGCTGCGGCCGACGCGTATCCGATGGACAGGCCCGATGGAGGCGAGATGACCGACACCACCGCTGAGCACCGAGACGTGTACCCGCCGACCGCCGAGTTCGCCGCGGCGGCCAATGCCGATGCGTCCATCTACGAGCGGGCAGCGGCGGATCGTGCGGGGTTCTGGGCCGAACAAGCGCAGCGGCTGCACTGGCATCAGCCCTGGGATCGGGTCCTGGACTGGGACGACGCCCCGTTCGCGCGCTGGTTCACCGGCGGCAAGCTCAACGTCGCCTACAACTGTGTGGACCGCCACGTCGCCGACGGCTACGGCGACCAGGTCGCCATCCACTGGGAAGGTGAGCCCGGCGATTCCCGCTCGATCACCTACGCCCAGCTGCAGGCCGAGGTCTCCCAGGCCGCGAACTACTTCACCGAACTCGGCCTCACCGCCGGCGACCGGGTCGCGATCTACATGCCGATGGTCCCCGAGGCCATCGTGTCGATGCTGGCCTGCGCGCGGCTGGGCCTGACCCATTCGGTGGTCTTCGCCGGATTCTCCCCCAGCGCCCTGCGCCAGCGCGTCGACGACGCCGAGGCGCGGCTGGTGATCACCACCGACGGCCAGTGGCGCCGCGGCAAGGCCGCACCGCTGAAAGAAGCCGTCGACGAGGCGCTCTACGCCCACGGCGACGTCCCGCACAGCGTCGAACACGTCCTGGTGGTGCGGCGCACGAATCTCGAGATCGCATGGACCGAGGGCCGCGACCTGTGGTGGCACGAAACCGTCGCCCAGGCATCGACGGACCACGCCTGCAGCGCTTTCGATGCCGAGCACCCGCTCTACATCCTCTACACCTCCGGCACCACCGGAAAACCGAAGGGCATCCTGCACACCTCGGGCGGCTATCTGACCCAGGTCGCCTACACCCACCACTACGTGTTCGACCACAAACCCGGGCAGGACGTCTACTGGTGCACCGCCGATATCGGCTGGGTCACCGGGCACTCCTACATCGTCTACGGCCCGCTGGCCAACCGCGCCACCCAGGTCGTCTACGAGGGCACCCCCAACTTCCCCGACGAGCACCGGCACTGGCAGATCATCGAAAAGTACGGTGTCACCATCTATTACACCGCGCCGACACTGATCCGCACCTTCATGAAGTGGGGCCGCGAGATCCCCGACGCCCACGATCTGTCGTCGCTGCGCGTGCTCGGCTCGGTCGGCGAACCGATCAACCCCGAGGCCTGGCGCTGGTACCGGGAGGTCATCGGCGCGGGCACCGCGCCCATCGTGGACACCTGGTGGCAGACCGAGACCGGCGCCATCATGATCTCCCCGTTGCCGGGTGTCACCGCCGCCAAACCGGGCGCCGCCATGGCACCGCTGCCCGGCATCTCCGCGAAAGTCGTGGACGAGGAAGGCAACTCCGTCGAAATCGATCGAACCGAAGCTGAATCTTCGGACCGCTCCGCAAGCTCCGCGGTCGTCGGATATCTCGTCCTCGACCAGCCGTGGCCGTCGATGCTGCGCGGCATCTGGGGCGACGACGAACGCTACAAGGCCACTTACTGGGAACGCTTCGCCGCCCAGGGCTGGTACTTCGCCGGCGACGGCGCCAAGATCGACGCCGACGGCGCCCTGTGGGTCCTCGGCCGCGTCGACGACGTCATGAACGTCTCCGGCCACCGCATCTCCACCGCCGAAGTCGAATCCGCGCTCGTCGGACACCACAGTGTCGCCGAGGCCGCGGTCGTCGGCGCCAGCGACGCCACCACCGGACAGGGCATCGTCGCCTTCGTCATCCTCACCGGCGGTACGAACAACTCCGGACAGCAACTGGTCGACGAACTCAAAGCCGAGGTCTCCCGCGAGATCAGCCCGATCGCACGCCCCCGCGAAATCCACATCGTGCCCGAACTGCCCAAAACCCGTTCCGGCAAGATCATGCGCCGCCTGCTGCGCGATGTCGCCGAAGGCCGCGAACTCGGCGACACCTCCACTCTGGTCGACCCGAACGTGTTCGAAGCCATCCGCGCCTCCAACGCCTGATCGACCCCGCTTTTCGAGCCCACGTCCGGTGCCGCACCAGACGTGGGCTCGACCGTTCGCCGCCGCGAAGCCCAGAGGCGGCGGTAAATGGCAACGCCTGAACCGGTAAAATTTCGTCAAGGAGTGCCGGGAAGTCTGGTCGGCGTGTGGTTGGTGAGCCCGTTGCGGGAGTGCCCGCCGCAGTCGCCGTCCGCTCCCGAAAGGATCTCCGTGATCGTCGCGCTGCGCTCCGAGCTCGCTCGTTATCTCCGCACCGAAACCGTCGGCGGCGCATTGCTGCTCGTCGCGGCGGCGGTGGCGCTGCTGTGGGCCAATTCGCCCTGGCGTGACGGCTATTTCGCGATGGTGGACACCACTGTCGCGATCCCTCCGCTGCACCTGGACCTCACGTTGGGCGACTGGACCGAGGACGGTCTGCTCGCGGTGTTCTTCTTCGTCGCGGGGCTCGAACTCAAGCGCGAACTCGTCGTCGGTGAGCTGGCAGACCGCAAGCGGGCCACGCTCCCGGTGGTGGCCGCGGTGGGCGGCGTGATCACCCCGGCCGTGATCGCCTTCGCCGTCGGCTGGGGTGTGCCGGGCATGGATCGCGGCTGGGCGATTCCGGTGGCGACCGATATCGCCTTCGCGCTCGCGGTGCTGGCCATGACCGGCTCGCGAATTCCGGCCGGGGCGAGAGTATTTCTGCTCAGTCTGGCCGTCGTCGACGATCTGATGGCGATCGTGTTGATCGCGGTGCTGTTCACCACCACCGTGGCGTTGGTCTGGCTGGTCGGGGCCGCCGCCTGCTTCGCGGGCTGGGCGCTGGCGCAGCGGCTGCGTATCCGTACGCCGCTGGTGTACGTGCCGCTGGCGCTGCTGTCGTGGTATGCCCTGCACGAGGCCGGTATTCATCCCACGCTGGCAGGGGTGATCTGCGGGCTGCTGACCCGAGTACGCCCGGATCCGGAGGAGGACGAGGCACCGGCCGCCCGGCTCGAGCATCTGTTCCAGCCGATCTCCGCCGGCGTGTGCGTCCCGCTGTTCGCGCTGTTCGCCTCCGGAGTTCCCTTGTCCACCAGCGTTTTCGGCGAGCTGTTCACCTCGCGGTTGTCGTTGGCGATCATCGCCGGACTACTGGTCGGCAAAACCGTGGGCATCTTCGGCTCGAGCTGGCTGGCGATCCGGTTCGGAATCGCCACTCGGCCCGCGGGTCTCGGCAATCGGGATATGTCGGCCCTGTCGGTACTGGGCGGAATCGGTTTCACCGTTAGCCTCTTGGTGGCAGAACTCGCGTTGCCCGACCGGGCCGCGACCGAACTGGCGAAAGCCGCCGTGTTGATGACGTCCTTGGCAGCCTCTCTGCTCGGTTCGGCGCTACTGTTGCGACGTGGGCGGGCGCATCAGGCGCGGCGAGACGCGAGTGCGGCCACCGAATACGAGTGAAGGCCGGACAGCACCGGGACATGGAGAAGGGTCGAGCAATTGAGCTTCACAAACGGCGGTAACGACGCGGGCCGAAACCGGACCATCACCTCGATTCCGCTGTCCGAGGTCGATACCACCGCGAATGCCAGCGTCGGGGATCTGGTGCGCGATGCCGCCGAGCAGATGTCGACCCTGGTCCGCGCCGAGGTGGAGCTGGCCAAGGCCGAGGTGACCGGCGAGATCAAGAAGGGCCTGCAGGGCAGCGTCTTCTTCATCGGCGCCCTGACGGTGCTGCTGTTCTCGTCGTTCTTCTTTTTCTTCTTCCTCGCCGAACTGCTGGATGTGTGGCTGTACCGGTGGGCCGCGTTCCTGATCGTCTTCGCGCTGATGATCGTCGCGGTGGCGGTCCTGGCGTTCCTCGGCTACCGGAAGGTGCGCAAGGTGCGAGCGCCGGAGAAGACGATCGAATCGCTCAAGGAAACCCGGACGGTGCTGCCGCACGGCTTCGGATCGCACGCCGACGGCCCGGCCGCCAAGCCGACCGCATAGTCCGGCGATTACGCTTTCGGCGTGTCGTCGAATCCGCTTCCCGATCCGTCCAGCGTCCGCTTCGACGGTCCGTGGACGCATCGTGACGTGCACGCCAACGGCATCCGATTCCACATCGCCGAGGGCGGCGCCGACGACGCGGTGGGCGATCCCGCGCGGCCGCTGGTCGTCCTCCTGCACGGCTTCGGCGATTTCTGGTGGTCGTGGCGGCATCAGCTGATCGGGCTCACCCAAGCCGGCTACCGCGCGGTCGCCGTCGATCTGCGCGGATACGGCGATTCCGACAAACCGCCGCGCGGCTACGACGGCTGGACGCTGGCCGGTGATATCGCCGGCCTGGTGCGGGCGCTCGGGCATACCGACGCGACCCTGGTCGGCCATGCCGAGGGCGGACTGGTGTGCTGGGCGACGGCGGTTCTGCATCCGCGGGTGGTGCGCTCGATCGCGCTGATCGCCTCACCGCATCCGGTGGCGCTGAAACGGGCCGTGCTGCGCGATCGTCGCCAGCGCGCGGCCTATCTGCCGAATTTCCTGCGGTATCAGCTGCCGCGGTACGGCGAGCGCCGGCTCACCCGGCAGGACGGATTCGAAATCGAACGTCTCGTACGCGAGCGGGTGAGGCCGCAGTGGGCGGGCACCTCCGAGTTCGTCGACACCGCCCAGCGCATGCGCTCGGCGATCCGGATACCGGGCGCGGCTCACTGTGCCCTGGAATACCAGCGCTGGGCCTTCCGCAGTCAGTGGCGCCCCGACGGCCGCCGCTTCCTGTCTGCGATGCGCGAACCTGTCCGCGTGCCGACGCTGATCCTGCGCGGCGACGCCGACCACTACATGCTCGAATCGACCGTGCGCGGCGCGGGCAAACTCTCACCCGATCGCCGGGTGGTCACGATCCCGCGGGCCGGGCACTTCGCCCACCAGGAGAATCCGGACGCCGTCACCGCGGAACTGTCGAAGCTGCTGGGTGATCCGGCGACCGCGCAGTACGTCTAGCGCACGGCAGACCTCCGGACACGTCCGCAGCGCCGGTGTGGGCGCCGCGGCTGCGCCCCTGGACGTCGGCCGACAGCGGGTCAGCTCAGGACACAGTCACCGGTGCCGACGGGCGCGGTCGAATTCGACGCGGCCCGCAGATCGGATTCGACCTCCTTCAAGGTGAGCACATAGCCGGTGTCGTCGTCGGTGACCGCCGCGCCGAAGACCACGCCCAACACCTCACCGTCGGTATCGACCAGCGGGCCACCGGAATTACCGGCGCGCACCCGGCCGCGCACGGTGTAGACCTGGCGTTCGACGGTGTTGCTCTTGTAGATGTCGGGACCGGTCAGCTCGAGCGTCTCGCGCACCCGGGCCGCACTGGCGGTGTAGGGGCCACCGCCGGGGTAGCCGAGGACGATCGAACTCTGCCCGGATTTTCCGGGCGACGGGGCGAGCGGGATCACCGGCGCGTTGAGCCCGGGAACGGCCAGGATGGCGACGTCCTTGGCCGGGTCGAACAGCACCACCGTCGCGTCCAGGCGACCCCGCGCGGTGTCGACCTGCACGGTGGAGGTGCCCGCGACCACGTGCGCGTTGGTCATGATGCGCTCGGGCGCCACGACGAATCCGGAACCTTCCAGCGCGCGCTGACAACTCGGCGCGACACCGTTCACCCGCAGCACGCTGTGCTGGAGATTCAGCGCGACGGGCGTGTCGAGAACGCTCGGGTCCGGCGGCTCGACCGCCGCGATCGGCGCCCGGCCGAACGGGCCGATCACCTCCGGCAGGCCCGAGGTGTTGAGCAGTTTGGAGAATTCGTTCGGCACGCGACGCAGCCAGTTCGGCGCGACCTGGTTCACGTCGGCGAGCACCCGGGAGCCGTTGACCGCGGCCGCGATACCCGGCTGGGACGACGACGCCAGCGGCAAGGCCAGCAGCCAGGCGGTGACCAGTACGGCCACACACTGCAGCCCCGCACCCACCACGCTGTCGATACTGCGGGTGAACGGATGTCGCATACCGCTGCGCGCGGCGCGGCCCAGCACCATGCCCGCCACCTCGCCGACGATCACCAGCGCAACGATCAGCACGACGCCGACCAGGACGCGCTTGCGGCCCTCGCTGATGTGCTGCAGGATGTGCGGCGCGATCAGGATGCCGGCGACCGCGCCGAGCACCACGCCGAGAAATCCGAGCGCCGAGGCCACCGCGCCCTGTCTCCACCCCGAGGTGGCAGCCAGCAGCGCGATGATCAAGACCGCGAGGTCGAGCCACCCGGAACTACTCATAACGTCATCCCCACTGCCGCGAGCGAGGCCTGCAGATCACGCACGTCATGGTGATCCCAGTCCCGCTCCCATCCCGATACCGCAAGCAGACCGGCGAGCACACCGGCGGTGAAACCCCAGACGAGCATGCCATCGACCGCGAACGCCGGTCCCATGTACCCCAGCGGATGGCGAACGACGAACCGGTTCGCCGGGTCGATCAGATCCGCCAGCGGCACCCGCACCACGCGGGCGGCCTCGGTTTCGCTGACCACCCGCACCTCACCGGGCGTGCGCCAGTACGCGACCACCGGTGTGACGTCGAACCGGGACGGCGGGACGAAGATCGTGGGCAGGATGGCGAACGGTTCCACGCCCACGGGGTCGAGACCGGTCTCCTCGCGCGCCTCGCGCAGCGCGGTGCCGACGGGACCGTCGTCACCCGGTTCCACCCCACCGCCGGGAAAGGCGACCTGCCCGCGGTGTTGGCGCAGGGTGGCGGCGCGCTGGGTCAACAACACATCGGCGTCGGCCGGGAGACCGCCGCGGCTTCCGGCATCGGCCTCCGGCGACCCGCCGAACAAGACGAGGACGGCGGCCTCGCGGGGGCGCAGAGCGGCCGCGGCCACCTTGCCCGCGGTGCGTTTGAGCACTTGATTCACGCCCGTCGGATCAGCCGGTTCGTGTTCGGCCACTCCACGCAACCAACCCGGAATATCGGTGGCGAGCTGGTGCGGCCGGTCCGCAGCTGTCGAATTGTCGTTCATCTCGGATCTATCGGGCACGGACGAGGCCCTCCACGGTCGTACACACTGCCTGCCCGTTCACACCCGCACCCCCAATTCCCGCGCGACCGTCGCGGCGACGTCCTCGGCGGTGTCGAACGGCCGGACCACCACCTTCGCGATCGAACCGTCGGCGCGGACCAGTACCGAGACCGGCAGCACGGCAGGCGCTCGCACCGCCGTGCGCACCTTTCCGCCGCCGTCCTGCATACCCGGCAGATGCACGCCGAGGTCGCGCAACCGGGCCAGCGCCTTGCCCTCGTCGGGATCGCTGTGCACGGTCACGACGGTCAGCGCGCTCCCGGCGCGCGCCGAGAATTGCTGCAGCGCGGGCAGTTCCCGGGCGCACGGCTCACACCAGTAGGCCCACAGATTCACCAGGGCCGGATGCCCGGCCAGCGATGCGCCGAGGTCGACCGGACGGCCGTCGACCAGACAGTCGAGCGTGATTCCGGCCAGCGGACCGGCGGCCGGCGTAGGAGGCTGTGCGGCCGCGGCGCCCGGACGCGGACAGTCGGCCAATGCCGCCGCGGCACGCTGACCGTCGGAGGCGGACGCCGGCCCGCCCTGCACCGCGGTCGCGGTCACGGACGGACTGTCGTGGTCACCCCGCGGCCAGACCGCGACAGCGAGCGCTACGACAGCTATCAGAACGACGAACGCCCATCGCCACGCCGCAGGAACCGATTTCACCGGCCCACCAATTCGAGCAGATGCTCGGCCTCGGGTCCCTTCACCAGTGCGGCGGCCGTCGCGGGGTCGGTCGGGCCGATTCCGAACGAGGGGCAATCCTTGGCCAGCAGGCACGCGCCGCACGCCGGTTTACGGGAATGGCAGACGCGGCGGCCGTGGAAGATCACCCGATGCGAGAGCATCGTCCATTCCTTGCGCTCGATCAGTTCCCCGACGGCGTGTTCGATCTTGACCGGGTCGTCCTCGGTGGTCCATTTCCATCGCTGCACCAGCCGCGAGAAATGGGTGTCGACAGTGATTCCCGGCACATCGAAGGCGTTGCCGAGGATGACGTTGGCGGTCTTGCGCCCGATGCCCGGCAGCTTCACCAATTCGGCCAACGTGTGCGGCAGGACGCCGTCGTGGTGTTCCAGCAGCGCCTGCCCCAGCCCGATCAGCGAACTCGTCTTGTTGCGATAGAAGCCGGTGGGCCGGATGTATTCCTCGAGTTCCGTGCGATCGGCCTCGGCGTAGGCCTTGGCATCGCGATACCGGGCGAACAATGCCGGAGTCGTCTGATTCACCCGGACGTCGGTGCATTGCGCGGAAAGGATTGTCGCCACGGCCAATTCGAGCGGAGTGGTGAAATCCAGTTCGCAGTGTGCGTCGGGAAATGCCAGCGCCAGCGTGCGATTCATCCGCCGGGCGCGGCGTACCAGACCCAGCCGGGTTTCGTCGGCGAATCGGGCGGCCGGTTTCGAGTTCGCGCGCGCAGATTTCCGCGGAAGTTTTTTTCGAGCCGGAGAACTCGATTCGGTCGTTGTGACCGACGCCGCATCGGTGGCCGTCGCGGCCGTCTCGTGCCCGTTCACGGCGGTGGATCTGGGTTCACGCACTCGTCCACCATACGGAACCGCGCCGACGTGAGCGTGATCGCGAACTCCTCCCGTGTTCCATCTGAGACCTTCTCCGTGTTTACTCACCCGTATGCAAGGACTCGCTGTGGTGCTCTTCCCGGTGGTGTTGATGCTTTTCGCACTGTCCATGGAACGTGTCGAAAACCGGCTGCGCAAGCTGCTCGAACCGGGTGAAGAGGTCCAGCAATATCTGGACAGGGCCAGCAATGCCGAGGTCAACGAGTTGGCGAAGTTGGGTGTGCCCGCACACGCCGGCTCCGGCGGCCGCCGCCGTAATCGCGACGAATTGGACGTCGCCCAGGCCAGTTAGACCGATTCCGCCGTCCGGCGATACCGCCGCGCCCGACTCGCCAATACTCCAGCCCGGGAACTTTCCGCGACGCCGCGCCCGTTCACAAACCGTACGTTACGTGGTGTCTGTCACTACGCTGCGTGGATGGCAAGTAGACTGCACTGTCGGCCGAACGCTTCGGTCCAGCACTGTGGCGAGCGACGCCGAGCCAGGCGGCAGCCTGCGTACCACGTGGGGACCCGCTGACGCCGCAGTAAGCACTGTCAATTCCCATAAGGAGCACATTCGTGGACGAGGCCCTCGCCAGAGCAGGCATCTTCCAAGGCGTCGAGCCCACCGCGGTGGCTGCTCTCGCCAAAGAGCTTCAGCCGGTGGATTTTCCACGTGGCCATATCATTTTCAATGAGGGCGAGCCCGGAGATCGGCTGTACATCATCACGTCCGGCAAGGTGAAGATCGGCCGCCGTTCCCCGGACGGGCGCGAGAATCTCCTGACCATCATGGGCCCGTCGGATATGTTCGGCGAGCTGTCGATCTTCGACCCAGGCCCGCGTACCTCCACGGCCACCACGGTGACCGAGGTGCGTGCGGTGACCATGGATCGCGATGCGCTCAAGGCCTGGATCGACCAGCGACCGGAGATCGCCGAACAGTTGCTGCGGGTGCTCGCCCGCCGCCTCCGGCGTACCAACAACAATCTGGCCGACCTGATCTTCACCGATGTCCCGGGTCGAGTCGCCAAGGCGCTGTTGCAGCTCGCGCAGCGGTTCGGCACTCAGGAGGCCGGTGCCCTTCGGGTCACCCACGACCTCACCCAGGAAGAGATCGCCCAGCTGGTCGGCGCCTCGCGCGAGACGGTGAACAAGGCCCTGGCCGATTTCGCCCACCGCGGGTGGCTGCGGCTCGAGGGTAAGAGCGTGCTGATCTCCGATTCGGAGCGGCTGGCTCGCCGGGCGCGGTAGGGATTTCCCACCGCGCTCCGGCGCATCCGGATCAGTTCCGGCCGCGCAGATAGGCGAGCTGGGCCTCGACCGAGCTGCGCGCGGCCGGCCACAGCCGTTTGTCCACATCGGCGTACACCTTGGCCACGACCTGCAGCGGTGTCGCGTTGTCGCCGAGTTCGCGTAACGCCGCCCGCACCTGATTCAGGCGCTGATGCCGATGTTCGATGTAGTAGCCGATCACCGGTTCGGCCTGCGGATGATCGGGGCCGTGCGCCGGGAGCAGCGCACGGCCGGGGGCGTGCCGGGCGAGCAGCTCGAGGGAGTCGAGATAGTCGCCGAGCGCGTCGTCGCGCGATTCCAGCACCGTCGTACCGCTGCCGAGCACGGTGTCGCCGGTGATCAGCGCGTCGTCGATTAGCAGACTGACCGAATCCCGGGTATGTCCCGGAGTGCCCAGCACCGTCAGGCGCAGCCCTGCCGCCTCGACGACCTCGCCGTCGGTGAGCGGCGCGGAGGAGCCGGACAGATATTTCGGATCCATCGCGCGTACCGGCGTTCCGGTCAGTTTCACCAGCCGGTCGATGCCGCCGGTGTGGTCGTGATGGTGATGCGTGATCAACGTCAGCGCGATATTTCCGTCGGTGGCGCGGGCGATCGCCTCGCTGTGCGCCTTGTCCTTGGGCCCCGGATCGATCACCACGCAGTCGGATCGACCCGGAGCTCGCAGAATCCAGGTGTTCGTGCCCTCCAGGGTCATCTGGTTCGGGTTGTTCGCCAACAACACCGAGGCAGCCTCGGTGACCGCCCGCAGCTGCCCGTACGCGGGATGAGTGAGGGTCATGAGATGTGGTCCTAACGCCCGGTGCGCGGCCGCTGAACGAGCGGCCGCGCGACATTGTCCGGAACTCCGGTTACAGACCTTGCCTACCGCACTTCGGCGATGAGCTCCACCTCGACCGGGGTGTTCTTCGGCAGTTCGAAGACGCCGACGGCGGAGCGGGCATGCACGCCCGCCGTGCCGAACACCTCTCCCAGCAGCTCGGACGCGCCGTTGATCACCAGTGGCTGATCGGTGAAACCCGGTGCCGACGCGACGAATCCCACAACCTTGACGATCCGCACGACCGCGTCCAATCCCACCAGATCATGCACGGCGGCCAGCGCGTTCAACGCGCACAGGCCCGCCGCCCGCGCGGCGTCCTCGACACTCACCTCGGCGCCGACCTTGCCGGTAGCCGACAGCGCGCCGTCGACGAACGGCAACTGGCCGGCGGTGTAGACCAGCGAACCGCTGCGCACGGCGGGGATGTAGGCGCCCGCCGGGGCCGCGACCGGCGGCAGCGCGAGACCCAGTCGTTCGAGGTTGGCGCGCCAGTCGGTGCCTGCCGTCACTGCTTGGGCCGCTTCAGATAGGCCACATGCTGTTCACCGGTCGGCCCCGGCAGCACCGTGACCAGCTCCCAGCCGTCGGCGCCCCACTGATCCAGAATCTGTTTGGTCGCATGCGTCAACAGCGGCACCGTCGCGTATTCCCAGACCGTCACATCGCTCATGTCGCAGAAGCGTACTGGGTGCACCGAGGGTGCGGCCGAGACACTCGTCGCGGACCGATCAGCACATTTCCGGCTCGTGCGAAAGTGCGCTGTGGCCTACGAGACAGTAGGGCGATCCTCTGGTCGCTGTTTCGTAACGGGTTATAGGCTCGCGATCGTGGGAGTACCGACAGCAGTACCCGTTTCGCAAGAGCCGGGACTGAAATTAGGATGGCCGGACCGAGCCGACAAAGCGCGGCTGCATTACGTGTCCGGCAAGGGCGGGACCGGAAAATCCACGGTCGCAGGCGCTTTGGCACTCGCATTGGCCGCGGGCGGGCGCCGGGTACTGCTGGTCGAGGTCGAGGGCCGCCAATCGATTGCCCAATTGTTCGACCTGCCGCCACTGCCGCCCACCGAAACCAAGATCGCCACCGCCGACGGTGGCGGTGAGGTGATGGCGCTGACCCTCGATATCGAACACGCCTTCCTCGAATATCTCGACATGTTCTACAACCTCGGCTTCGCGGGCCGGGCGATGCGCCGGATGGGCGCCATCGAATTCGTCACGACGATCGCACCGGGTCTGCGTGACGTGATACTGACCGGCAAGATCAAAGAATGCGCGGTCCGCACGGACAAATCCGGTCGGCGCGTCTACGACGAAGTCGTCGTCGACGCCCCGCCGACCGGTCGCATCGCCGGATTCCTCGACGTCACCAAGGCCATGGCCGAGGTCGCCAAGGGTGGGCCGATCGCCGGGCAGGCAGAGGGCGTGGCGGCGCTGCTGCATTCCGAGCAGACCATCGTCCACCTGGTCACCTTGCTCGAGGCCCTGCCGGTGCAGGAGACCTCGGATGCGATCGCCGAGCTGACCGAATCCGATTTCCGGATCGGCACGGTCATCGTCAATCGCGCTACCGAGGGCTTTCTCCCCGCGCCCGTGCGCGCCCGCGTCGCGACCGGTGACGTCGATCTGGACGCCGTCCGGGCGGGACTGGCCGAAGCCGGAATCACGGTGGACGACAACGACTTCCAGGGCCTGATCCGGGAAGCTGTGGAACATTCGGCAACCCTGCAGGCCCAGGACGACAGCTCCGCCGAACTGGCGAAGGTGGATATCAGCCGCTTGTATCTGCCGGCGTTGCCCGACGGTATGGACCTGGGCGGACTGTACGAACTGGCCGAACATCTGAGCGCGCAGGGAGTCCGCTGATGAGCCACCCGAGCCCGCTGATCCCGCCGGCGACTCCGCTGCTGGATGTCGAGGCCATCATCGCCGACCCGACCGCCCGGGTGGTGGTGTGCTGCGGCTCCGGCGGGGTCGGCAAGACCACCACCGCCGCGGCGGTCGCCCTGCGCGCGGCCGAACAGGGCCGCAAGGTCGTGGTACTCACCATCGACCCGGCGCGGCGGCTGGCCCAGTCGCTGGGCGTCACCGACCTCGGCAACGCGCCCCAGCGCGTGCAACTGCCCGAGACGGCCAAGGGTGAGCTGTACGCGATGATGCTCAATATGCGCCGCACCTTCGACGAGATGGTGCTCGAGCACACCAGCGCGGACAAGGCCGAGCAGATCTTCGCCAACCCCTTCTATCAGACCGTCGCCTCCTCCTTCGGCGGAACGCAGGAGTACATGGCGATGGAGAAGCTGGGCCAGCTGGTCGGCAGGCGCGAGTGGGATCTGGTCGTCGTCGACACGCCGCCCTCACGCAACGCCCTGGACTTCCTCGACGCGCCCAAGCGGCTCGGCAATTTCCTCAACGGCCGGATGATCCGCGTCATCATGGCGCCCGGCCGGGGCGTGGGCCGCTTCGTCACCGGCGCGATGAGCCTCGCCGTGCGCGGGGTGTCCACGGTCGTGGGCGGGCAGATGCTCAAGGACGCCTCGCTGTTCCTGCAGTCGCTGGAGTCGATGTTCGGCGGGTTCCAGGACCGCGCCGAGCGCACCTACGCCATGCTCTCGCGGCCCGGTACCCATTTCGTGGTGGTCGCCGCCGCCGAGCCGGACGCACTGCGCGAGGCGTCGTTCTTCGTGGATCGGCTGTCCACCGACGGGATGCCGCTGGCCGGCCTGGTGCTCAATCGCACGCACCCGGTGCTGTGCACTCTGTCTGCGGCTCAGGCGATCGCCGCCGCGGACCGGCTGAGTCCCGGCGCCGGCAGTGATGCCGACGGGACCGTGCAGGAAGCCGCGGCCGCCACGGACGCCGCGACACTGACCGCCGACATCCTGCGCATCCACGCCCATCGCGCGGTCACCGCCAAGCGCGAACAGCATCTGCTGCACCGCTTCACCGGCGCCCATCCGCGGGTGCCGATCGTGGCGGTGACCGCCCTGCCGTTCGAAGTGTCCGATCTGGACGCGTTGCGCGCGGTCGGCGAACAGCTCGCCGGATCCGACGCGGCCTGAACTCTCCGGCGGTAGCTGATTCGCCCGAGTCCGGCGGTAGCTGATTCGCCCGAGTCCGGCGGTAGCTGATTCGCCCGAGTCCGGCGGTGTGCCATGCGGCCCCGATTCCGCAGGTCACCGCCCGGAAACGGCCCGAGCCCGCAAGCGCGGGCTCGGACCGAACTCTTTCTCGACTACATCGCGACCTTCTGCTGACGCTGGGCACGGAAGAAGTCCGCCCACGAGGTCACCTCGGGATGCTGCTTGAGCAGCGCACGCCGCTGCCGCTCGGTCATCCCACCCCACACACCGAATTCCACTCGATTGTCGAGGGCGTCGGCACCGCACTCCATGAGCACCGGGCAGTGCCGACAGATGGTGGCCGCCTTGCGCTGGGCGGCGCCACGCACGAACAACTGGTCGGGATCCACTTCCTTGCATCGGGCCTGGGACACCCAGGCGATTCTCGCTTCGGCCTGCTCCACGTCCAATCGAGCGATGGGGGTAGTCATGTGCATTTGGTGTGCCCCTTTGCAGTCCGAACACCGGGTCAACGGCGCTCCGGAATCGCGTGCAGCCCACAGCAACCCAACCCCGCTGCGCTCCGCACCACATTCCACTTTGAGTGTTAGCTCTATCACACTGGGTTCTCAATCTAGGTAAAGGTATGGGGCGAGCGCAAGACCGTGCCCGTATTTTCTGGTACGCCCGTCCCTGCGGAGGCCGCCCGACCAGCTGTCATGGCGCGCCGCCGACCGCGCACCGCGCGTGTGACGGCGGGCCAATTAGGCTGGGGCGCGTGCCGATCTCACAAACGCTCGCGAGGCTGGCCGGCGCCTGCGTCCTAGCGGCCGTACTCGTCGCCGGATTGCTGTTCCCGCTCGCAGGCGGCTTCGGATACCTGTCGAACCGCGCAGCCGATGCCGTGGACAACGTTTCCGCGGAATTGGTGGCGGGCACCGCACCGGCGGTGTCGACGATGGTCGATGCGACCGGAGCCCCCATCGCGTGGCTGTACGAACAGAGACGTTTCGAGGTCCCCAGCGACAAGATCGCCAACGATATGAAGTTGGCGATCGTCTCCATCGAGGACAAGCGCTTCGCCGAACACGGCGGCGTCGACTGGCAGGGCACGCTGCGCGCATTCCTGACCAACACCTCGAGCGGTGAGGTGCAGCAGGGCGCCTCGACCATCGACCAGCAGTACGTGAAGAACTTCCAGCTGCTGGTGGTCGCGAAAACCGATGCCGAACGCCGCGCCGCCATCGAGACCACCCCGGCCCGTAAACTGCGCGAAATCCGAATGGCGCTGACCCTGGAGAAAGAACTCACCAAGGACGAGATTCTCACTCGCTATCTGAATCTGGTGCCGTTCGGCAACGGCTCCTACGGCATTCAGGACGCCGCGCAGACCTATTTCGGCGTCGACGCGAAGGATTTGAAGGTCGCGCAGGCCGCCATGCTCGCCGGCATGGTCCAGTCCAGCTCCAAACTCAACCCGTACACCAACCCCAAAGGTGTGATGGAGCGGCGTAATACCGTGCTGGACACGCTGATTCAGAACATTCCGAGCCGGGCCGACGAATTCCGGGCCGCCAAGGAGCAGCCGCTGGGGGTGCTGCCGGAGCCGAAGGGCCTGCCGCGCGGATGCATCGCCGCAGGTGACCGCGGTTATTTCTGTGATTACGCGCTGCAGTATCTGGCCAATGCCGGAATCAGCAAGGACCAGATGGACAAGGGCGGATATCTGATCCGCACCACATTGGATCCGGCGGTGCAGAATTCGGTCAAGGCGGCCGTCACCGCCAACACCGATCCGAATCTGGAGAATATCGCCGAGGTCATGAGCATCATCGCTCCCGGCCAGGACTCTCACCACATTCTGGCGATGACTTCGAGCCGTACCTACGGCCTCGACCAGGGCGCGCATCAAACCGTGCAACCGCAGCCGTATTCGATGGTCGGTGACGGCGCCGGATCGATTTTCAAGATCTTCACCACGGCGGCCGCGATGGAGAAGGGCCTGGGCACCAGCGCCCAGTTGGATGTGCCGTCGTTCTTCGCCGCCAAGGGTATGGGTAACGGTGGTGCCGCGGGGTGTCCGCCCGCCACCTATTGCGTGAAGAACGCCGGTAACTACAAATCGCCCGAGTCGGTGACCGAGGCTCTGGCTCAGTCGCCGAATACCGCCTTCGTCAAGCTCATTCAGGACGTCGGTGTAACGCCGACGGTCGATATGGCGGTGCGGCTCGGGATGCGCTCCTATGCCGAGGCGGGTACCTCCGGCCACGGTAATCAGAGCCTGGCGGACATGGTCAAACAGCAGAATCTCGGCTCGTTCACGCTGGGCCCGGTCGCGATCAATCCGCTGGAATTGTCGAATGTCGCCGCAACGCTGGCCTCCGGCGGCAAATGGTGCCCGCCCTCGCCGATCGCGGAGGTGCTCGACCGCGACGGTAAGCAGGTCCCGCTCACCCAGCAGGCCTGCGAGCAGGTCGTCGAGCCCGGGTTGGCGAATACGCTGGCCAATGCGCTGAGCCAGGACGCGGTGGGCGGTACCGCCGCCGGTTCCGCGCGTGCGGTGGGCTGGAACGCTCCGGTATCGGCGAAGACGGGAACCACCGAAACCCACCGGTCCTCGGCATTCCTCGGCTTCACCAACTCGATGGCGGGCGCCGCCTACATCTACGGCGACTCCCCGACGCCCGGCGAGATCTGCTCGTTCCCGCTGCGCACCTGCGGCGACGGTAACCTCTACGGCGGTAACGAACCGGCCCGCAGCTGGTTCGGCGGTATCAAACCGGTACTCGACAAATTCCCGCCGCCCGCGCTACCGCCGCTGGACGACAAATATGTCCGCGGCTCGAACAATGCGCAGATTCCGGATGTGACCGGGATGTCGGAGTCCGAGGCCCGTTCGGTGCTCATCGGCGCGGGTTTCCAGGTGTCGACTGTCACCTCGCCCGGTTCGGCGGCCAAGGGGACGGTCACCGGTACGACGCCGAACGGCTCGGCCATTCCCGGATCGGTGATCACCGTGCTCGTCAGCGACGGCACGCAGCGCGAGATTCCCCGGCCCGGACCGCCGCCGGCACCGCCGGTCATCCCGGGTCTGCCGCAGATACCGAGGCTGCCACCGATTCCGATTCCCATCCCCCGATAGCGGAACGCGAGAGGCCGGCGAATGTAGGACACATTCGCCGGCCTCTCGCTTCGTCCGGGCTCGGGACTACAGCCTCGGTACTACAGCCGGGCCCGGACCGCGGCCGAGATCCGCGAACCGTCCGCCCGGCCCGCGGCCAGCGCCGTCGCGACCTTCATGACCTGGCCCATCTGCTTCATGCCCGGGCGCTCCCCCAGCTGTTCGGCCACGTCGGCGATGGCGGTATCGGCGAGATCGGCGACTTCGGCCTCGGTGAGCGGGGTCGGCAGATATTCGTCGATGATCTCCTGCTCGGCGCGCTCGTTGGCGGCCAGCTCGCCGCGACCGTTCTGTTCGTAGACGACGGCCGCCTCGTTGCGCTTCTTGGCCTCCTTACTGAGGACCGCGATCACCTCGGCATCGGACAGCTCCTTGGCCTCGGCGCCGGCGACCTCGGCGTTCTGCACGGCCGCCAGCAGCATGCGCAGCGTGCTGAGGCGCAATGTGTCCTTGGCCTTCATCGCCGCGGTCAGATCGGCGCGCAACTTCGATTTGAGTTCCGACATGCGCCACACGCTAGCCGTTGCGGGCGGGCCCTCACACCGCATTTCCGCGTGTCGAGTAGGGCAACGGGCCCGACATCGCCCGACAATCCGGATGCCTGTGCGGAATCACACTCGGTATTCGTCACACTGGTCGCCTATTCTGGGCTGATGCCCGTATTCTCGTCCCCCGCACTTCGACGAGCAGCGCTGGGCTCCGGAGCTAAGGTCGCCGCCGCGGCCGCCGGTACCGCAGTGGCCGGAATCGGCTATGCCTCGCTGATCGAACGCAATGCCTTCGTCCTGCGCGAGGCCACGATGCCGGTGCTGCAGCCGGGCTCGTCGAACCTGCGTGTGCTGCACATCAGCGACCTGCACATGACGCCCGGCCAGAAACTCAAACAGGCCTGGGTTCGCGAACTCGCGGCTCTGGAACCGGACCTGGTCGTCAACACCGGCGACAACCTCGCGCATCCGAAGGCGGTGCCCGCGGTGGTGCAGTCGCTGACGGCGTTGCTCTCCCGTCCGGGCATCTTCGTCTTCGGCAGCAACGACTATTTCGCGCCGGTTCCGAAGAATCCGCTCAAGTACTTCGACAAGAACCACAAGCGGGTGCACGGCGATCCGTTGCCCTGGCAGGATCTGCGCGCGGCGTTCACCGAACGCGGCTGGCTGGATCTGACCCATGTGCGGCGCGATCTCGAGGTCGCCGGAATCAAGATCTCCACCGCCGGTGTCGACGATCCGCACCTGTCCCGCGACCGGTACGACACCGTCGCCGGCTCGCCGAACCCCCTGGCCGATCTGAGCATCGGACTCACCCATTCGCCCGAACCCCGGGTGCTCGACCGGTTCGCCGGCGACGGGTACGACCTCGTGCTGGCGGGCCACACCCACGGCGGGCAGCTGTGCCTGCCGGGCTTCGGCGCGCTGGTCACCAACTGCGGTATCGATCGGTCCCGGGTGAAGGGCCCGTCGCGCTGGGGTGCGCATACGCGACTGCACGTGTCCGCGGGCCTGGGTACCTCGCCGTGGGCACCGTACCGCTTCTGCTGCCGCCCCGAAGCGACCTTGCTGACGCTCGTGGCCGCACCGCCGAAAGGCCCCATCACCGACAGTGGCCATGGCGTCTCGGAATCGGAGGTCGTGGCGCGCTAGGGTGGCGTGCCGAGGCACGACATCAGGCAGGGGTTACACGGTGAACAGTGGGTTCGAGCGGAACGACGATCCGACCGCGAGACGAGAACCCACTCCCGACTCGAACGAGACCCCGCCGACGCTGGCGATCCGGCGGGTGCCGGGTGCGAATTTCCCTGTGCCGCAAGGGTCTCCGTGGGCGCGGCCGGGGTCGATTCCCACCGCTCCCGGCAATACAGCCGATCCTGCACGACCCGGCTCTCCCGCGCGGCCCGCGGCGCCGGACGCGGCCCGGTCACCCGGATCGCTGTTCGACGGGAACGATACCGCCGGAGGGAATTCCGCTCCGGGCCGTCCGTGGTCGCCACAGGGCGGCGCGAGCGGAGACGCTTCCCGTGGCCCGAATGCCGGGCCGGGTCCCGGGAACGGTCAGCTGAATCCCGGTGCCCCCGCGGCTTTCGAGACACGGCAGATCGGCACCGAGGGGCCGGTGCCCCACCCTCCTGCCGATCCACTGGGCTCTGCACCCACCTCGCCGGGCGCTCCGTCGGGCTTCGCTCCACCACCGCACGGTTTCGGCCCCCCGGGCGGACCCGGCGGACCGCACGGCCCGAATCCTGTCGGCGGGCAGTGGAACTCCGGTGCACCTACGGGGCCCGGTGGAGCCGATGCGCCAACTACGGCCTTCGGCGCGCAGCCCGGGGCGCCACAGTGGGCGGGCAGCTCGGCATCGGGCGCGAATATCCCTTCACCACAACAGTTCTCGGCACCACTGGGCAACGGTCGCCCCGAGCCCGAGTGGCAATTGGGCGTCGGATCCCGCCCCGCACCGCCACAGGTGTCCTGGGGGCCGCCGACGGCCCAGCACCCGCACACCGCGCTGCCGCAGGTATCCGAACAACGGCGACGGCGGCGGAAAGCTCTGCTGCTCAGCGGAGTCGGGGTGCTGGTCGTCGTGGCGGTCGGCGCGACCGTAGCGATCGTCGCGAGCCGGCATTCCGACTCATCGGCCGCCGGGGGCTCCGGGAAGCCTTCCATGGTAAGCGCGCTCAGTAGCGAAAACCAGCCTCCGCCACCGCCGTCGCGCCCGCAGCAGACGGCTCCGAAACCGCAGCACGGCGCCGCGCCCCCGCCGATGGTTCCCGGCTATCAAGTCGTCGAGATCCTCGATCGTGGTGCGGCCTACGACGCGCCTCCGGAGTGGAAGGTCGATCCGGTCGGCACCGCTGCCTGGGGTTCCGGTTCGAATCCGCTGGAAATCGCCGGCCTGGCCCAGGACGGCAAGAACTACTGCCCGAACTACACCCGGACCAACGCCTTCCTTACCATGTCCCCCCAGACGGACCCGGCCGCGGCCGCCGCCGATGTCGGGGCCCGGATGGCCAAGTTCGGCTGGTCGAACGCCACCGTCGCCGCCCCGGCACCCGCCGAGCCGATGGTCTCGCTGGACGGGCAGCTGCACGGCGCCCTCGTGGAGACCACCGGCAGCGCGCCGCCGCCTGCCCCCGGCTGCGCCACGACCTTCGCGGTCTACACGTTCGCCTTCCCCAGCGAAAACGGAAATTTCGTCATGACCGTCGCCGCCGACACCGGCGTCGACAGGTCCGTGGACAAGGAAACCGCCAAGCGCATCCTCTCCACCATCCGCCCCCTCCCCGCCCGCTGAACAGCGGATTTAATGATCCGCCACCCCCTGCTGTAAGCTACGACAGGCTCAACTCACGGGGTGTGGCGCAGCTTGGTAGCGCGCTTCGTTCGGGACGAAGAGGTCGCAGGTTCAAATCCTGTCACCCCGACTCGTGTGTGGAGACACGGCAGAGGCCCCTGATCAGTACACATGGTCAGGGGCCTCTTGCTTTACCCTTCACGTCCGAAGCGATCAACACCCGCCGAGGCAGCAAATGGCAGCACGGCAGCTCAGTCGTCGCCCATCGACCGGCGCACCGCGTCGAAATCGTCGGTCTTGCGGATGTAGTGCTCGTAGGTATCAAGGGCCGCCCACCGCCCGATCCTCCGGGCGAGCTGCCTTCCCATTTCCGGGACCACCGGAAAACCTTGTGCTACAACTTTGGTCGTGGTGGCACTCATCGGCTTGATGGTGATCCTGGGGATCATCATTCTCATCGCGGGAGCGGTTCTGTTGATCGTCAGTCTGGTGAAGGCGCCGGGGCGGCGGCAGGGAGGTTCCGCTCCGGAGGCGTCGCAGCACCAGGATCTGCCGATGTGGACTCCCCCGCAGAACCAGGACGTCCCGCTGTGGAGCCCGCCGCAGCAGCATTCCGCGCAGCAGCCGCCGGATCGGACGCCGTACTGGTCGCCAGGTCCTCGATAGGCACGCTGACGGGCTCGCTCGCACCTGTCCGACATCGGACAGCGGGCAGTACTCCAGGGGCTTTCTCACTCCAGATTCGCCAGCATCTCGCGCTGGTGCCGATAGCCGATTGTTTCGTAGCCGATCACAGTGATGAAGGGGGAGGTCATCACCACCAGTAGGCACACGGCGATCGAGACTCCCAGCGCGGCCAGGATCACCGCGACGGCCAGTGCCACGGCCGTGAGGGTGAGCAGCAGGATGTGAAACGGGTCGGGGGCCGACAACAGCAGGGTGTGCAGCAGATAGACCATCAGCAGGTACACGCCCACCGGGAGAGCCAGTGCCAGGACCACCGCGACCGGGCCGATATGGGAGTGGTGCTCGAGCGACAGCCCCGCGACGTGCAGGCCGGCGCCCGCGCCGGCAATACCCATGTAGAGCGGGATGTGGCCGTAACCGAACAGATAGCCGCGGTTGCGGCGGTGCACGAGGATCTCGCCGAACGGGGTGGTGAAGTACACCCACCACATGCCGAAGGTCAGGCCCACGCCGGCGACCACGATCGCGATCGCATCGGCACTCCACTGCCCACCGTCGCTGCCGCCGAGCAGCCCGCCCGAGGAGGCGACCGTGCCGACCACGCCCTCACCGAGCGCGATGATGGCGAACAAGCTGTAGCGTTCGGCCACGTGGTGCGGATGCCACGGGGTACCGCTCGCGCGGCCCTGCGTCAGCACCGGTACGAGCAATTCCAGCGTGCCGAGCAGTAGACATCCCACCCCTGCCACGAGCAGCGGCATGTGCACGAATCCGATGATCACCCAGCCGATTTGGGCGATGATCGTCCATCGGATGCTCCCGTAACCGACATGCCGGAAGGAGGGCGACTCCCGCCCGGCGCGCCACCACTGCAGCACCATCGCGATCCGCATCAGGATGTAGCCGATGACCATCAACCGCACATCGAGGTGATCGCCCACGTCGACCGAATGGAACATCGCGGGCAAGCCGAGGGCGAAGACCACGACGCCGATCATCACCACCATGGTGAGCACGCGGTACAGCCAGTCGTCGGTGTCGAACGCGGAGGCGAACCAGCTGAAATTGATCCAGGCGTTGACGATCGCGAACATCGCGAGCACGAAGGCGAGCACCGCCTTGCCAGCATGCCCGTCGGCCACCATCTCGGCGAAATACGACGCCGCGGCGCCGACCGCGACCACGAAGGTCAGGTCGAACAGCAGCTCCAGGGGTGAGGACACGCGCCCCGGTTCGTCGGGGTCCCGGCCGGTCATTCGGATGAGGCGGTGCGCCGGGCCGCGGGCGCCGCCGGTGGATACGGAGTCGCTCATGGGCACCGATGATGCCGTACCGACGGGTCGGCTCGCCGCTCCCGGCTCGCCGCCGTGGCAGGACGCCCGCGAGCGCTACTTCCCGGAAGCGTCCGACGACTGCAGCAGCGAGTTGAACTTGTTCGTGTAGAACTTGCTCGGATCCAGCTTGTGATCGATGGCCCCGGTGTCCTCGAGCCAGCTCTGCCAGCGGGTGAAATCCTCGTCCGACAACGTGCCGTAGCGCGCCGGAACACCAACTGAAAGCCAGTATTTCAGCGTCGAGGTGTCCTCTCCCGTGCGATGCCGGGCGTTGATGATGTCGGTGAATTTCGCGATCACCTGATCGCGCGGCGTGCTGCGCTCCCATTCGATCGCCTTCGCGACGCCGGTGGTGAAGGTGCGGACCACATCGGGGTTCTTCGCGATGAAATCGTTGCGGAAGACGTAGGGCCCGCCGTTGATCGGACCGCCGTATTCGTCGAGTTCGGTGAAGATCGGACGCACTCCCCCGTTGGCCACCGCACGCTGCTGGAACTGGCCGTTCAATGCCGCGGCGTCGATCTGTCCCTGACGCAGCGCCTGTTCGATATTCGGCGGCGGCAGCGCCACCAATTGCACCGATTTGATCTGGTCGACACTCAGTCCGGCCTTCTTCAGCGCATCGTGGATATCGGCCTCGTTCTGGCCACCGAGCGTATTCACGCCGACCTTCTTGCCGACCAGATCCGCGGCCGAGTGAATCGGGCTGTTGTCGAGCGTGTAATAGCCCTGGAAGGACTTCTCGTCCGACCCGTAGTAGTTGACCACCGCGGTGATGGGCGCCCCGGCACCGGCCAGCTTGGCGACCGCACCGGCGAAGGCCCCGCCGAAGTCGACCTGCCCGGTCGCGGCGGTCTGGATTTCCTGCGGCCCGCTGATGGTGTTGCCGACGTAGTCCAGTTTGATCGTGCCGTCGAAGAATCCGAGGTTCTCCGCGAGTTCCGGAAGCGTGACCCGATCGGTCCAGCCCAGGTACCGAAGCGAGGTCACCCCGTTCTCCGTGTGGGCGGATCCTCCGCTGCCGCAGGCGGTCAGTAGCACAGCGGCAGCCGTACCGGCTGCGAAGACGGATAGTGCGGCGCGGATACGTCCGGACATCAGGAATTCCTCTCGACACTGCGCACGACGGCACGGTGGTGCGCGTCGGCTCGGCCGAGCCTAGGTGTTGCGAATTGCCAAGCCTCCCCTTTGAATCACGACGATTCGGTCGCCGAAAATACGCGTCGATCACCTTGGGTACACATCCTGCGGGACAGTTGAGTTCCGTCCGAGTCGAACCCTTTCGGACACGGCGCGAATGCGGTAGATCTTGCGATGACCCCGAGGATAAGGAGGTGCGATGACCGAGCGCGTACTCCCGGTACTCGATCTGGCGAGCGCGGATTCCGATCCGCAGCGGTTTCAGGTCGAATTGCGGGCGGCCACACACGAATTCGGGTTCTTCTATCTCACCGGTCACGGCGTCGCGCCCGAGCGCGGCACCGAACTCCTCGCCTTGGCCCGGCGGTTCTTCGCACTGCCGGAGGCGGCCAAACAGGAGATCAGCCAGTTACGCAGTCCGCAGTTCCGCGGCTATTCGCGACTCGGCGGCGAGCTGACCAACGGCCTGGTCGACTGGCGTGAGCAGATCGATATCGGGCCGGAGGCCGAGGCGATCGCCGGGGCGGAGGGATACTGGCGACTGCAGGGACCCAACCTGTGGCCGACGGCGCTTCCGGAACTTCGTCCCGCACTGCATGATTGGGACGAATCCCTCGCGCGAGTCGGACGTGCCCTGCTACGGCACTGGGCCGCCGCACTGGGCGCGTCGGAGGACTTCTTCGATCCGGCCTTCGCGGACCGGCCGGCCACGCTGATCAAGGTGGTGCGCTACCCCGGTAACCCGGACAATCCCCAGGGCGTCGGCGCGCACAAGGATTCCGGTGTGCTCACCCTGTTGCTGGTGGAACCGGATTCGCACGGCCTGCAGGTGGAGCTGTCGCCCGGCGAATGGGTGGACGCGCCGCCGCTACCGGGCGCCTTCATCGTGAACATCGGCGAGCTGCTCGAGGTGGCCACTGGCGGCTATCTGCGTGCCACCCGCCACCGCGTGCTCGCTCCGGAGCCGGGCACCGACCGCATCTCCATCCCGTACTTCCTGAATCCGGCGCTGGATGCCCGGATACCGCTGCTACCGCTGCCACCGGAATTGGCCGCGGCCGCACGCGGAGTCACCGCCGACCCGGACAACCCGATCTTCGACACCTACGGCCGCAACGCCTGGAAATCGCGCATCCGGGCCCATCCGGACGTGGCCGAACTGCATCACGGCATCACCCCGAGCGCACTCGCGCGGGCGTACTGAGTCAGGGCTTGCGGCCGACTCCGCCCACGATGCACCGGCGCACATCCGACAGCGGTGTGAGTCGCGGGCCGTCCGGCCACCAGTCGTCGCACAGCACGAGCCCCGGTTCGACCATCTCCAAGCCGCCGAACAGGGCTTGAATCTCCGCGCGGGTACGAAAACGCCCGCTGCCCATCGGACTGTGGACGAACTTGTCCTCCATTTTGCGGGCGAGTTCGCTCGGACCGGATTCCTCCGGATCGTAGAAATGCGCGATCGCCACATACGAACCGGAGGGCAGCGCGTCGATATAGGTCTGCATCAAGGCCCAGGCGTCGTCATCGAGATAGTGCTGCAGCGTCCCGATCTGAAAGAGCCCCACCGGCCGGGAGAAGTCCAGCTCGTCGCGCACGGTCGGGTCGGTGAGCACCTCGTGCGGGCGGAAGATGTCGCAGGCGACGATGCTGGTCTGCGAATTCGCCTCGAGCAGCGCCCGTGCGTAGGCCAGCATCATCGGATCGTTGTCGACGTAGACCACCCGGGCCTCGGGCCGGATCCGCTGCACCACCTGATGGGTGTTCTCCGCCGTCGGCAGCCCCGAACCCAGGTCGAGGTATTGGTCGATCCCGGCCTGCGCGGCCAGGAATCGGCACGCTCTGATCAGGAAATCCCGGTTGGCCCAGGCCAGATCGTTCACCTGTGGGGCTACGGCACGCACCTGCGCGAGCACTTCACGGTCGACTTCGAAGTTGTCCTTGCCGTTCAAGGCGGCATCGTAGACGCGCGCGATGCCGGCACGAGCGGTATCCACCCCGACCGGCACCAGACTCGGGTACGCGGCAGAAGACTGCGACATGAAGGCTCCCCTGGCATTGCTGAAACGGCATTGCTGAAACGCTGACCCTGTGGAACTGGCACCCGCACAGCCGTCGTACTACAGACTGTGTTACGCCGAGTCTCCTCTATTTCCCGGGTTCACGGGCGCATACCCGACATTTCAACGATCGGGAGTCCTGTCACCGCCCTTGTTGCGACCTGCGAGGACCGTGGCCGCACGGGGGCGGTCCGTTGGTATAGTCCGCAGAGTTCTCGCGATGGGAACGGGAAACCGGTGCCAATCCGGTGCGGTCGCGCCACTGTGTTCAGCCCATGCTGTCAGCCAGACCCCTTTCGTCGCTGTGCACGGACGGGGACGCGGGTTCCCCAGAAGGGTTGTGGCACATGTCCACTCGTCGCCGCCTACTTCGCGATGTGCTGCGGGACTGGTCGCGGCGTGACTGGCTGGAAGCGGCGGTGCTGCTCGGCGTGGTCGCGTTGATGCATCTGATCGGATTCGGCCTGCTGTTCGGCGCGATCGCCCCGCACGGTTATCGCATCGGCACGGAGGTCTTCGGCATCGGTCTGGGTATCACGGCCTACACCTTCGGGCTGCGCCATGCCTTCGACGCCGACCACATCGCCGCCATCGACAACACCACGCGCAAGCTGATGAGCGACGGCAAACGCCCCAAATCGGTCGGATTCTGGTTCGCGATGGGGCATTCCACGATTGTGTTCGTCCTCGCCGCGCTGGTGGTGGCGGGTGCGCACGTGGTGGGCACGCTGGTCGACGAGGACTCTTCGACCCGCAAGACGCTGGGCACCATCTCGACCGTGGCCTCCGGATCGTTCCTGTATCTGATCGGCTTGCTCAATGTCGTTGCGCTGGTCGGTATCTGGCGGGTGTTCCGCCGTTTGCGCCACAGCGGCGAATACGATCGCGCGGAACTGGAAGCGGCGCTCGACTCGCGCGGATTCCTGGCACGCCTGCTGGCGCCCGTGATGCGGATGGTGGGGCGGCCGGTGCACGTCTATCCGGTCGGCGTGCTGTTCGGTCTGGGTTTCGACACCGCGACCGAGGTGGCGCTGCTCGCACTGGCCGGGTCCGGCGCGGCGGCGGGACTGCCCTGGTACGCGATCGTGGTGCTGCCGCTGCTGTTCGCGGCCGGAATGAGCGTGATGGACACGATCGACGGTCTGTTCATGAACGTCGCCTACGACTGGGCGTTCTCCGATCCGGTGCGCAAGATCTTCTACAACCTGGCCATCACCGGCCTGTCGATCGCGGTGGCCCTGTTCATCGGCTCGATCGAGCTGATCAAGGTGCTGCACGACGACACCGGATTCGGCGGTCCGGTCGTGGAGTGGATCGCCGGGATCGACCTCAACAACGCGGGATTCGCGATCGTCGGATTGTTCGTTCTCGCCTGGGTTGTCGCGATCGCCTACTGGCGGCTGGCGAAGGTGGACGAGCGCTGGGCGCCCGCGCCGACCGAGGAATCGGCTTAATCACACTCGGCCGGTCGCCGAGGACTCCCTGGCCGGCTACTGTGCACCCTCCTACGCGGTCCAGCATTTCTCGGCCGGTCCGTTCCCGGGCCAGATCGTGGCCCCGGCCGAATTCGTGATCGCCCCGGGGGCGTCGCAGCAGGGCTGGGCGGTGGTGATCCCCGATCACGAGGGTACTGGTACTCGCGGCCGTGAGGCCGGGCGCGGAGAGCTCCCGACGCAGCGTGGTGCCGGGTCATGGAAGGTGCCCGGTCGTCCGAGGGACCAACGGGCCCTTGCCGTGGAGACCGACGACATCGACCAGTCAGCGGATACGCAGCCGGCGGCTCAGACGCAACGTGATCAGCGTGCTCTTGAGCTGCTTGTCGAACGGCATACCCGCCCGCGCCGAGAGCACTTGCTTCTTCTGCACACCGACGTTGACCGTATCGGTGTACTTGAGCAGACCCGCGTCGCCGTGCCGGGTGCCCACCCCGGACTGTTTGACGCCGCCCGAGGGCGTCATCTTCGCCGAATACGTCGCGACGAAGCCGTCGTTGACGTTGACATTGCCCGCCTCGAGCCGGTCGGCGAGCTTCTCCGCACGAGCGAGATCAGAACTCCAGATGCTCGCGTTGAGACCGTAGGTGGTGGCATTGGCCTGCCGGACCGCCTCGTTCTCGTCGGTGTAGCGGTAGATGGTGACGACCGGGCCGAACGTCTCGACGGTCGCGTGCTCCATCTCGGGGGTCACACCGGTCAGCACGGTCGGCTCGTAGAACGCCGGGCCGATGTCCGGGCGGGCCTTGCCACCGGTCAGCACGGTCGCCCCCTTCGCGACAGCGTCGTCGACGTGCGAGGCCACCCGCCGCATGTGATCGACCGAGACCAGCGAGCCGAATTCCGGGTCGGCGGTGTACGAGGCGCCCGCCTTCGACCCCAATTCCTCTGCCGCGGCGACGAATCGGCGCACGAACTCGTCGTGGACGCGATCGTGCACGTAGATGCGCTCGATATGCATACACGCCTGGCCGGAGTTGCCGTACACCGCGAAGATCGCACCCGGAATCACCTCGTCGAGGTTGGCGTCCTCCAGCACGATCATCGGATTCTTGCCGCCGAGTTCAAGGCTGCAGCTGATGAGGTTGCGGCCCGCGCGCTCGCCGATGGTGCGGCCGGTGGCGGTGGAACCGGTGAACATCACGAAATCGCTGTGGTCGATCAGGGTGGGCCCGACGTCGGGTCCGGTACCGCAGACGACCTGGATCAGATCGCGCGGCAGCCCCGCCTGGCGCAGCAGTTCGACGCCGTAGAGCGTGCACAGCGCGGTCTTGTTGTCGGGTTTGATCACCACGCCGTTCCCGGCGATGAGGGCCGGAATCGAATCGGAGATCGAAATCGCGAAGGGGAAGTTCCACGGCGCGATCACCGCGACCACCCCCTTGGGCCGATGCTGTTCGGTGGAGGTGGAGATGATGGGCATCGCACCGCCGCGCCGGATCGGCTTCAGGATCCGCTCGGCGTGTTTGAGGTAGTGGCTGATCACCATCACCGGATCGCACGATTCCTCGATGGCCATCCGGCGGGTCTTGCCGCAACCGATCTGAATCAGGTCCGCGATGGTGTCGAGTTCGGAGAGAATCAGCTCATGGGCCTTCTCGAAGACCTGCAGCCGGCGCTTGACCGGCCAGTTCGCCCATTCCCGCTGCGCCGCCCGAGCCTTGTCGGCCGCCGCGGCGACGTCCTCGGGCGAGGACTGCGGGAGTTCACCGACGACCGCGCCGGTGTACACCTCGATCATGTCGTAGGGTTCGCGCTTCTCCCCCGCGATGCTCGCGGTGATCAGCCCGGTAAGGCGGTCGATCAGCGTCTTCGTGATCCGCGACGGCAGCGTGCTCGCGCCACCGCGCGAGGTCGCGCCGGCGTCACCATGCGACGTCGTCTCAGCGCCGCTGTGCGTGGTTGTCTCCATCAGCGATCTCCATAACTTGCCGCCCGTGACGGCGGTCACCACCACCCAAACTAGAACACGTTATTGTTCTGTACAACGTTGCGGGGTAACTTCGTCCGCAAACGCGAGTAATTCCCCGAGGAAAGTGGGTCGGCGATGACGACGGCAGCAACTGAAACAGGTAGCAACACGGAACCCCACGCGCTGCTGGAGCGCCGCGGCGCCACCCTGATCGTCACCATGAACCGGCCGGCCGTCCGCAATGCGCTCTCGGCCGAGATGCTCGACCTGATGGTGCGCGCCTGGGATACCGTCGACAACGACCCGGAGATCCGCTCCTGCATCCTCACCGGCGCGGGCGGCGCGTTCTGCGCGGGCGCCGACCTCAAGGCGATGACCGAACAGGATCCGGCCAAGAATATGAGCGCCGGCGGCGCCTTCGACCCGACCAACATTCCGGGTCTGCTCAAGGGCCGCCGCCTGACCAAGCCGCTGATCGCCGCCGTCGAGGGCGCGGCCATCGCCGGCGGGACCGAGATTCTGCAGGGTACCGACATCCGCGTCGCCGGTGAGAGCGCGAAATTCGGTGTCTCCGAGGCGCGTTGGAGCCTGTTCCCGATGGGCGGCTCGGCCGTGCGACTGCCCCGGCAGATCCCCTACACCGTCGCCGCCGACATCCTGCTCACCGGGCGTCACATCACCGCCGCCGAGGCCAAGGAGTACGGCCTGATCGGCCATGTGGTGCCGGACGGGACCGCGCTCGACAAGGCGCTCGAGCTCGCCGAGAAGATCAACGCCAACGGCCCGCTGGCGGTGCAGGCGATCCTGAAGACCATGCGCGATACCGAGGGTATGCACGAGAACGAGGCTTTCAAGATCGACTCGCAGCTCGGCCTCACCGTCTTCCGCAGCGAGGACGCCAAGGAAGGCCCGCGTGCCTTCGCCGAGCGCCGCAAGCCGGAGTTCAAGGGCCGCTGACGACGCCGCACCCGGTCTTCCGCCGGGTGCGTGGCGGGCCGAACACATCGTGCAAACCTCGACGACATCGCGGGAAAACCCGATTGTGCGGCGAGGTTTGCACGATCGGTTCGGCATCGCCGCACGGTCACAATTCGGGCTTGACCATTCGGGTCACCTGCTTGCGCAGGAAGTTCGGCGCGAACCGGCGGGCCAGCCACAGCGGCTTGGCCGGGCCCGGGAAGATGAACAGGGGCGCCTTCGGGTCGGCTACCGCCCGCTCGGCCGCATCGAGCACCCGATCCGGGGTGATGCCCTTCCGACCGGCGACCACCGCCTCGTTGGCGGCCCGAATGCCTTCCAGCAGCGGGGTTTCCACGATCGGCGGGCAGATGGAGATCACCCGCACGCCCGTGCCGTTCAACTCCTGCGCCAACGCTTCGTGATAGCAGACGACGGCGAATTTGGAGGCCGAATAGGCGGCCAGGCCGGGCGAGGGAAGCCAGCCCGCCACCGAGGCGAACAACACCAGCGTGCCGCGACCGGCCTGCTTCATCTCCGGCACAATCGCCTGGCAGATGTTGATCGTGCCGCCGTAGTTGATGTCCATCACCCGGCGCATCTGCGAAACATCATGTGTCAGAGCCGAACCCACCCGACAGAGCGCGGCCGCGTGCACCACGTGCTCGATCGGCCCGAGGTCCGAACGAACCTTGTCGATCACCGCGCGCACCGCCTGCTCGTCGGCGACATCACAGGAGTAGGTGCTCATATTCGGCGAGCGCCGCGCCGTTTCGGCCAGCCCGGTGTCGTTGATATCGAGTGCGGCGACCCGGTAACCGCCCGCCGCCAATCGCTGGGCCGCCATGCGTCCCATTCCGCTGGCCGCACCGGTCACCACCGCTGTCGTGCTCATCGAACCTCCACCGCGTCTTCGAAAGTCATGCGCAGCAGTCCGATTCGGCTGCTGAACAGGGCGCGCTCGGGCAGGCCCAGCGCTCGCATCCGGTGCGCCACGGGATGATCGCCAAGCTCGATCCTGGTGCCGCCCAAGCCCATTCGCACCTGCGACGGGTTCATCACCCACGGGATGCGGCGCAGGACGCCGTCCATATGGGTGTAGGCGGCGATCGACGCGCCGCCCATTCCGCCCGGCGACGGCACGCCACCGGCGACCTCCATCGCCACCGCCAGACGATCGTCGATGCGCACCTCGCAGCGCTTGCCGCGACGCACCGGCGTGATCCGGATATCGGCGATCTCCTTGGGAAAGCCCCAGATCTCGCGGCCGGCGGCGCAGGTGAAGGTCTGATTCACCGGCAGCCACGGAATGTAGACGCCGAGGCCCTTGTCCCGGCCGCGCACCATGAGGGTGAGGCCGAATTCGTGATAGGGACCGAGGTCGCCGTCCACGTAGCGCACGAAAACCAGCGAGCACACCCCGCGTCCGGCGACCGTGAGTGGTTCGAGTCCGGTCGGCGCCACGATCTCCCGGGCCGCCGCCGCGTCGACGAGAAATGTCGCCGCACAGGCGTCGGCGTCGCGGATCTCGACCGGCATCCTGACTTTTTCACCGAGTACGGAATGCACCGCTGTCATCCTCCAAGTAGAACACGTTCCAATTTGATTGCACAGACCTTCTCGCTCCCGAAATCCCACTCACCGAGACGGTCCGCTCCCCGCAGCCGCAGTGTCGCGCCCCGGCCGAGCGGTCCGACCGCACCCGGCCGCACGACGACGACCGAACGCGCCGAGGCCGCCCCGGTCGAGCGAGCACTCGGATCGGAACGGCCGGCGGCAATTCGGTGGAATTCAGGAGCCGACGGTGTAGGCCGGCGGGTGGGATTCGGCATGGGCTTTCGCCCACCGGTAGTCCGGTTTGCCGCTGGGGGTGCGCCCGACCGCGTCGACTACCCAGATACTGCGCGGCAGTTTGTATCCCGCGAGATACGTGCGGACGTGTGCCTCGAGGTCGGCGAAATCCAGCGGACCGGCGCCGTCCACCGACACCACCGCCGCGACCCGATGGCCCCAGCGCTCGTGCGGAACTCCGATGACCACCACGTCGTAGACGCCCTCGTGGGCTTTCACGACGGCCTCCACCTCTTCGGCGAACACCTTCTCACCGCCGGTGTTGATCACCACGTTGCCGCGGCCGATCAGGGTGATGGCGCCATCGGCCTCCACCCGTGCGCGGTCGTCGGTGATGACCATGCGGACGCCGTCGACGGTCTTGAACAGCTTGTCGGACTTGGTCTGGTCCTTGTAGTAGCCGAGGGGCACCGACCCCTTCTTGGCCATCCAGCCCTCTTCGCCGGGCGCCACCTCCCGGCCTTCGTCGTTCACCACGACGGCACCGCGCCCGGTCTGCACGCGCGGCCCGCGGCACGGGTCGTCGTCCTTCTGCGCCACGCCGATGCCGCCGAATCCGGTTTCGGAGGAGCCGATCGAATCGGTGATCACCGCATGCGGAAACAACTCCAGCATCTCGTTCTTCACCGGCTGCGACAGCAGCGCCGCACCGGAGGCGAGGGCGACCATCGAGGAGGCGTCCACCGGCGACTGCCGATAGGAATTGAGCAGCGGCCGCGCCATAGCATCGCCGGTGATGACGACGATATTCGCCCGCTGCCCCGCCACCACCTGCCAAACCCGGTCGGCGTCGAAGCGCGGTTCGTAGACGACGGTGTTGCCCGACCACAGCGCGGTGAACGTGGGCATCAGCGCCGCGGCGTGGATCAGCGGCGGCAGGATCAGCCAGCGCAGCGAGTCGTTCTGCGATCCGACCCGGGACTGTTCGAACTCGTCGGCCACCGGCACGTTGGTGTAGAAGTCGATGCCGCCGCCGAGCACCCGCCACATGTCCTCCTGACGCCACATCACGCCCTTGGGCATGCCGGTGGTGCCGCCGGTGTACATCATGAACAGGTCGTCGGCGCTGCGCTCATCGAAATCGCGTGCGGTTGAAGTGCTTTCGAATGCCTCCGCGTACGGGGCGGATTCGCTGGGCAGTCCGTCCCCTCCCTGATCGTCGTCGACGACGAAGGCGTGGCGCAGCGTGGTCACCTGCGGACGCACCTGATCCACGACCTGTGCGTAGCACCGGTGGTGTACCACCGCCTCGAGGTCGGCGTTGTCGTAGACGTAGCGCAGTTCGTCCGCGCCGTAGCGGTAGTTGATATTGATCGGGACCGCCCGGATCTTGAAAGCGGCGATCAGGGTTTCCACCGTCTCGATGCTGTTGTGCATCTGGAAGCCGATATGGCTGCCCTCCCCCAGACCCACCGCGGCGAAGTGGTGGGCGAGCTGATTGCCGCGGCGTTCCAGGTCCTGATAGGTGACCTGGCGCTCGCCCTGAATCAGCGCCACCCGATCCGGCATGGCGTCCACGGCGTGCTCGAACAGGTCGGCGAAATTGTTCGGCATATCTGAGATCTCTCGTCGGTAGCGGCGGTTCGGGACTGAGGGCGGTCAGACGACCGTCAGCGGCAGCGACTGCCGGGGCGCGAACTGGAACTGCGCCCCGGTGCTGAACCGAGTGATCGCCACCTCCGGCGACTCCCGGAAAGGCGTTGCGGCAGTGGTGATCTCGACGACGAGCTCGCGCTCGTCGCCGTCGCGGGCGTGCACGTCGAATCGCGGATTCACCCCGCGCGCCATGGCCGCCAGCGGCTCCAGATGTTCGGCGTCGACGGCGGCCGGCCAGCCGCCGTCGCGCACACCGGGACTGTCGCGCGCGATGCGCAGGATCGCGGAATCGTGATAGGCGTCGACCTGCATGTCGACATAGGGCAGCGGATTCCACGCCGGATGCAGCCGCAGGACCTGCGCCAGATCCCCGAAGCCGGTACCGAGTCCCAGTACCGCGCGCAGGCGTTCGGAGGTGAGCCCGGCGATCCCGGTGAACTGTTTGCGCGCGATGGCGGCCGTGGTCTCCGCGTTCGCGCGCTCGCCGACCGCGATCAGGAATCCGAGGTTCAGCAGATGCTGCTGCAGGCACACCTCGTCGGCCATCCGGACCAGCGCCGAATGCGAGAATTCCGCGAAGTCGATATCGCTCAGCAGCGGCCCGCGGTAGTCGGACCGGCCCGGACCACCGGATTCGATCGGCGCCAATTCGATGTCGACAGCGGCGAATTCGGCCATGCGCGCCGCATTGCGCGGCACCGCGGGCGGTTCGTTGGCCGGATCGATGCGAACCGTCCACGCGCACACCGGCACTCGATCGGCGGGCTGCCGGGGCGGCCGGTGGATCGGGCGCACCTGCGCATGCGGATTGGTGGCCAGCGCGGTCGCGTCGAAGGTGGGGTCCTCGATGGTGTGGCACATGGCCACCACGTAGTCCTCACCCATCGGCTCGACGTCGGCGAGCGCACCGCAGTGGTCGAGCCAGAACTCGCCGTTGTGGTCGTCGTCGACCCGGAACCGGAAGTCCATGAACTGCGGCGGCGCGCCGATATCCAGTTGCAGCCCTTTGAATATCGTGACCACGCCGTCGCCCGGGATATCGAGGGCCGCGCGCATCCGGCGGGTGTAGATCGGGCTGGCCAGCCGCCATTCCTCGATCGCCACCTCGGCCATCCCGTCGCGCCCGAAGGCGCCGATCGAATGCGCCATTCCCGAGCGATCGATGAGATGCCCGCACAGCAGCAGTTCGGGCACCAGCGCCGCCAGCTGCTCCCGGCTGAGTGTGGCGAAGCGACTCGCGGGCATCGCGCTCACCACAGCGGGACCGGCGACTCGCCGATCTTGTACCAGCCCGGCAGCGGTCCCGCGCCCGAGCGCTCGATCCGCTTCTGCATCCCCTCCGACAGCGCGTTCGCGGTGATCATCTCCACGAACAGCGCGGAGACGTTGCCGAAGTCGAAAAAGTCACGCTGCCAGGACCATTGGAAGTTGCCGCCGTAGCGGAACCAGCTGCCGCCGATGCCCTCCGGGCTGTAGTGGCGGCCGTCGGGGCGGGTGTTCTCGTTGACCTGTTTCCACAAGCCGATCACGTTGCCGCTGCGCTCGTCGACAACGAATTCCTGGTACGGGTAGGTCCAGCCCTCGAGGCCGTCCATCTCCTGCCCCAGTGCCAGTTCGCGAATCTCGTCGCGGCCCACCGCCATGAACTCCTGGGTCGGTCCGTAGTTCCAGCCGTAGGTGGCGTCCTCGGTGTACATCTCGGCCAGCGGCCGCCAGTCGCCTGCCGCCTCGCAGCGTTCGTTCTCGACCACCCAGCGGCGGACCATCTCGTCGAGTTCGTCCCGGGAAAATCCGGACATCGCAGCTTCCTTCACATTCTGTCGAGGGCCGGCGCCGATATCCGGCGCGGCCTGATCCGGGCGGTCACCGGGCTGTGGCGGCCGCGAACGTCGTGGTCCGTCAGCCCATTTTCGAGAACGAGTTCAGGCCGAGATATCCCTCGCGAACAGGCGCGAAAGACACATCGCTGGACATGTGTCTGGACGGTACCACCGCAATCGGAGTCCGACAATGGATCGGCCATTTTTGCTACGAAGAAGCGGACGTTGAACCACGGCGCCGCCGACCGCCCCCGCGGTGGTAGGCGCCGGTTCCGCGCGCCTTGACACAACCGCAGAATTGAAACAAGTTCTTGCGCCAAGATCAGAGTCGAACCTATAGTTCCGTACACGTGTCCAGACAGCGTCGAAAGGCACCCATGAGCGGGTCCACGAACGACAGCGCCAGCGCTGCGGGCTTCATCGGCCTCGGCAATATGGGTGCGCCGATGGCCGAGCGGCTGCTGAAGCGCCCCGGCGGCCTCGTCGTCTGCGATACCCGGCCCGAGGCCGTGCAGCCATTCGTCGACGGCGGCGCCGAGCCGGCGAAGACGGCGGCCGAGGTCGCCGAGCGCGCCGAGGTGATCTCGGTGGTCGTCCTCAACGACGAGCAGGTCCGATCCGTGGTGACCGGTCCGGACGGACTGCTGAGCACCGCGCGGCCCGGCACGGTGATCGCCGTGCATTCGACCATCAGCGACCGGACCGCCGTCGAACTCGCCGGCATCTGCGCCGAACACGAGGTGGACTTCGTCGACGCCCCGGTCAGCGGTGGCGGCGCGGGGGCCAAGAAGGGGTCGCTCGCGGTCATGGTGGGCGGCAGCGAGGCCGCCTTCGAGAAGGTGCGCGAACCGTTCGGCTACTGGGCCGAACTGGTGGTGCACGCGGGCGAGGTCGGCGCCGGCACCCGGATGAAGCTGGCGCGCAACCTGCTGCATTTCGTCTCGTTCACGGCGACCGCGGAAGCACAGCGACTGGCCGAGGCGGCCGGTCTGAACATCGTCGATCTGGGCAAGGTGGTTCGGCATTCGGATGCCATCACCGGCGGGGCGGGCGCGATCATGCTGCGCGACACCACCGCGCCGGTCGCGGTGGACGACTTCTGGCATTCGATTTTCACCCACACCCGCGATCTCGGGGAGAAGGATCTGTCGCTGGCACTGGCGCTGGGTGAGCGGCTGGGAGTCGAATTGCCCTTCGCCCGAATGGCTTTGCGCGGACTCGGCGACGGGCTCGGCGTCGGGCCCGGCGATATCTCCCGGGCCGCGGACCGCCACCGACACTTCCGAGGAGAGCAATGAGCGCTGAAACCGACGGCCTCACGCCCGAGCAGCGTCGCGCGCGCGGGGTGGCCAAGATGGGCGAGGTCTACGGCTGGGAGATGTCCGACGGACCCGGCGCGCACTTCGCCGTGACGGCGGACCATCTGTTCGCCGACATCTGGAGCCGCCCGGAACTGTCCGTGCGCGATCGTCGCCTGCTGCTGCTCGGTGCGCTCACCGCACAGGGCCACCTCGACGTCACGGAGATCCAGGTCAGCGCGGCCCTGCGCAACGGTGAACTGACCGAGGAACAGTTGCGCGAGATCGCGATCTTCCTGTGCCACTACACCGGCTGGGCCGCCGGGACGAAACTCGACAGCGTCGTCGGCAAAGTCGTGGCCACCGAGAAAAAGGCCACCGAGAAAAAGGCCGCCGAGAAAAAGGCCGCCGAAAAGAACGCCGCCGAGCGCGCCGCCGAATCTGCCGAGAAGTGAGGAACGAACCCACCATGTCCGACACCCTGGGTGTGCGACCCCAGCCCGCCGCCGATATCACCGACTGGGACTACGAGGCCGACGTGGTGATCGCCGGATACGGCATCGCCGGTGTCGCCGCCGCGATCGAGGCCGCCCGGGCCGGCGCCGACGTGCTGGTGCTGGAGCGCACCGGCGGCTGGGGCGGTGCGGCCTCCCTGTCGGGCGGATTCATCTATCTGGGTGGCGGCACTCCGCTGCAGAAGGCGCTCGGTTTCGACGACACCCCGGAGAACATGGAGAAGTTCATGCTGGCCGCCCTCGGGCCCGGCGTGGATGAGGCCAAGATCCACGACTACTGCCAGGGCAGCGTCGAGCACTTCAATTGGCTCGTCGCCCAGGGTGTTCCGTTCAAAGAGGAATTTTGGGGCGAGCCGGGCTGGGAACCCCCGCACGACGAGGGCCTGATGTATTCCGGCGGTGAGAACGCCGCTCCGTTCAAAGATATCGCCACCCCCGCCCCGCGCGGCCATCTGCCGCAGATGCAGAACAAGCGCATCGGCGAGCAGGGCGGCGGTTACATGCTGATGAAGCCGCTCACCGACACCGCCGAATCCCTCGGTGTGCGAGCCGAATACGACATCCGGATCCAGCGGCTCGTGGTCGCGGCCGACAATCGCGTCGTCGGCGTGGTGGCCAAGCGCTACGGCAAGGAGATCACCGTCCGCGCCCGCCGCGGCGTGGTACTGGCCACCGGCAGCTTCGCCTACGAGCAGCGGATGATCGAGAGCTACGCACCGCGACTCATCGGCCGGCCCGCCGCCGCGATCGAGGAACACGACGGCATCGGTATCCGGGTCGCCCAGGCACTCGGCGCCGAACTGGCACATATGGACGCCACCGAGGTCGCCTTCTTCGGCGATCCGCAGATGATGGTGCGCGGCATTCTGGTCAACGGCCGCGGTCAGCGCTACATCGCCGAGGACACTTATCCGGGCCGGATCGGCCAGGCGACGCTGATCCAACAGGACAACCAGGCCTACTTGATCATCGACGAGGCCGCGCTCGAGGAAGCGCTGAAGACCGAGACCAGCAGCCCCTTCTTCCGCCAGCCCCCGACCTGGGCGGCGGAAACGATCGAGGAACTCGAAAGCGATATCGGCCTGCCCGCGGGCTCACTGCAGGCCACCGTCGAGGTCTACAACCGGCACGCCGAATCCGGCTCCGATCCGCTGCTCGGCAAGAAGCCGGAGTGGGTGAAGCCGATCGGCACCCCGGTGGCCGGGTTCGATATGCGCAATTTCACCGCCGGATTCACCCTCGGCGGTCTGCGCACCGATCTGGATTCCCGGGTCATCCACGTCACGGGCGAGCCGATCCCCGGCCTGTACGCCGCCGGCCGCTGCACCTCCGGCGTCTGCGCGGGCGGCTATGCCAGCGGCACCTCCCTCGGCGACGGCAGCTTCTACGGTCGCCGCGCGGGCCGCGCCGCCGCCAACGACGGTCCGGCATCGAGCTGATGTCGGACCGAACCGAAAGGAACACCATGCGCTTCGGCATCGTCCTGTTCACCAGCGACCGCGGCATCCGCCCCGCGGTCGCGGCCAAGGCCGCCGAGGAGCGCGGCTTCGAGTCGTTCTTCGTGCCCGAGCACACCCACATCCCGATCAAGCGGGAGGCGGCACATCCGCTGACCGGTGACGAGAGCCTGCCCGACGACCGGTACATGCGCACCCTGGACCCGTGGGTGGCGCTGGCCACCGCGGCGGCGGTCACCGAACGCATCGAATTGTCCACGGCGGTGGCGCTTCCCACCGAACACGACCCCATCACACTCGCCAAGACCATCGCGACCCTGGACCATCTGTCCGGCGGCCGGGTAAGTGTCGGCGCCGGATTCGGCTGGAACACCGACGAACTCGCCGACCACGGCGTGCCGGGCAGCAAGCGCCGCACGGTGCTGCGCGAGTACCTCGAGGCCATGCGCGCGCTGTGGACCGAGGAAGAGGCGAGCTACGACGGCGACTTCGTGAAGTTCGGCCCCAGCTGGGCGTGGCCGAAGCCGGTGCAGGCCAAGGTGCCAGTGCTGATCGGCACCGCGGGCACCGAACAGGGTTTCCGCTGGATCGCGCGCTCGGCCGACGGCTGGATCACCACCCCGTACGAGACCCACACGCTGCTGGAACGCCTGCGGCTGCTGACCAAGGTGTGGCAGGAGGCCGGTCGCGAGGACACCCCGCGGGTGGTCGCCCTCGACGGCAAACCCGACACGCAGCGGCTCACCGAATGGCGCGCCGCCGGGGTGACCGACGTACTGTACGGACTGCCGGACAAGTCCGAAGCCGAGGTGCTGGCCTATCTCGACCGCCTGGCCGGCAAGCTCGCGCCCCTGCGCGCGAGCGCCTGAACCACCACCGCGACCTGGCGCCTGAACAGGAAGTGAGCCGAAGACGTGCGTATCGCCCTGCTGTCCTACCGCAGCAAGACCCACTGTGGCGGGCAGGGGGTGTATGTCCGGAAGTTGAGTCACGGCCTGGCCGAACTGGGCCATGAGGTCGAGGTGTTCTCCGGTCAGCCCTACCCGGAACTGCTCGACGCCCGAGTAAAGCTGACCGAGGTGCCGAGCCTGGATCTGTACCGCGATTCCGATCCGTTCCGCACGCCGCGGCCCGGGGAGATCCGGGACCGCATCGACCTGCTGGAACTGGGCACGATGTGGACGGCGGGCTTTCCGGAGCCGCGCACGTTCAGCCTGCGGGCGGCGCGGCTGTTGCGTTCGCGCGCGGCGGATTTCGATGTGGTGCACGACAACCAGTGCCTCGGTTCGGGACTGCTCGACATCGCCCGCCGGGTGCCGCTGGTAGCGACGATCCACCACCCGATCACCCGCGACCGGGCCGTCGATCTGGCGGCCGCGCCGTGGCGGCGCAAGGCGTTCGTCCACCGCTGGTACGGGTTCCTCGGCATGCAGCAGCGCGTCGCCCGGCTGATCCCGGATCTGATCACCGTCTCCTCGACCTCGGCCGCCGATATCGCCGACGACTTCGGCGTCGACGCCTCCCAGTTGCGGGTGGTCCCGCTCGGCGTCGACACCGAACTGTTCCGGCCCCGCGAGCGTCGCGTACCGGGCCGGATCGTGGCCGTGGCCAGCGCCGACAAACCGCTCAAGGGCATCTCTCACCTGCTGCAGGCGCTCGCACGGCTGCGGCTCACCCACGATGTCGAATTACAGCTGGTGGCCAAGCTGGAACCGAACGGCCCCACCGAGAAGCTGATCGCCGAATTGGGCCTCTCCGATATCGTCACGGTGTCGAGCGGCCTGTCCGACGAGGCGCTGGCCGAACTGCTGGCCTCGGCGCAGATCTCCTGCATCCCCTCCATGTACGAGGGCTTCTCGCTGCCCGCCGTGGAGGCGCTGGCCAGCGGCACCGCCCTGGTCGCCAGCCGGGCAGGAGCGCTGCCGGAGGTGGCGGCCGACTGTGCCGAACTGGTCGAGCCGGGCAATGTGGACGAACTGACCGCCGTCATCGGAAAATTGCTCGACAATCCGCGGCGCATCGACGACCTCGGCGCCGCCGGGCGCCACCGCGCACTCACCGTCTTCAGCTGGGAAGCCGTGGCAGCCCAAACCGTTTCGGTGTACGAACGCGCCGTCGCCCGCCGCCAGGGCACCGACCTGACCGCCGATACACAGGAGGCGAACGTATGCTGACCGTCGATTTCGACCGCTTGGGAATCGGGCCGGGCCTCCGGGTCATCGACGTGGGATGCGGACAGGGTCGTCATTCCTTCGAGGCCTACCGGCGCGGCGCCGATATCGTCGCCTTCGACCAGAACGCCGACGATCTCGCCGATGTAAAGGTCATGTTCGGTGCGCTGGTCGAGGCCGGGGAGGCCCCCGACTACGCGCAGGCCGAGACGGTCCAGGGCGACGCGCTGGCCATGCCCTTCGAGGACGGCGAATTCGACGTGGTCATCGCCTCGGAGATCCTCGAGCACGTCCCGGCCGACGACGGCGCCATCACGGAACTGGTGCGCATTCTCAAACCCGGTGGGGCCCTGGCGATCACGGTGCCGCGCTGGCTGCCCGAGCGGATCTGCTGGCTACTCTCCGACGAATACCACGCCAACGAGGGCGGCCATGTGCGCATCTACCGCGCCGACGAATTGCGCGGCAAGGTGGCCGCGCGCGGTATGCGATTCATCCACAGCGAGCACGCGCACGCCCTGCACGCCCCGTACTGGTGGCTGAAATGCCTGGTCGGCGTGGACAAGCCCGATGCCCGGCCGGTGCGGCTGTATCACCGGATGCTGGTGTGGGACATGATGAAACGGCCGTGGCTGACCCGTGTCGCCGAATCGGCCCTGGACCCGGTGATCGGCAAGAGCGTCGCCCTGTACTTCACCAAGCCGGCGGTGTCGGGTGCGCGCCGCTGAGCTGCCCTCGATTCCCGGCGTCCTCACCGCCCGGCAGTGCCGGTCCACCGCGGAATCCATTGCCGCACAACAGCACAGCGACGGCGCCATCCCGTGGTTCCGGGGCGGGCACACCGATCCCTGGGACCACGTCGAGTCGGCGATGGCGCTGACGGTGGCGGGTCTGCACGATGCCGCGCGCGCCGCCTACGCCTGGTCGGCGGACACTCAGCGCGCGGACGGCTCCTGGCCGTCGCAATTTCGGGGTGACGTCGTCGAGACCGCCGATACCGACACCAACTTCTGCGCCTATATAGCCACCGGGGTCTGGCACTACTACCGCTGCACCGGTGATCGGCGGTTCGTGGACGGGATGTGGCCAACCGTGCGCGCGGCCATTGATTACGTCATCTCGTTGCAGCAGGGCCGCAACGGCGAGATCTATTGGCTGCACACCGAACACGGCGTTCTGCCCGAAGCGTTGCTGACCGGCTGCTCGAGTATGTTCCACAGCATCGGCTGCGCACTGGCGATCGCGGAACTTCTCGGCCTCGCCCAACCGGAATGGGAGGTCGCGGCCCTGCGCCTCGGCCACGCACTGCGGCATCATCCGGAAGCCTTCGCCGAGAAGGACCGGTATTCGATGGACTGGTACTACCCGGTGCTGGGCGGGGCGCTGCGCGGAGCGGCCGGACATGCCCGAATCGCCTCGCGCTGGAGCGATTTCGTCGTCGGCGAGATCGGCATTCGTTGCGTCTCCGACCGCCCGTGGGTCACCGGCGCCGAAACCTGCGAACTGGCACTGGCGCTCGACACCCTCGGCGATACCGATCGCGCGCTGCGACTGCTGGCGAGCATCCAGCACCTGCGCGAGGACGACGGATCCTATTGGACCGGACTGGTTTTCGCCGACGGCAAACGCTGGCCGGAGGAGCGCACCACCTGGACCGGTGCGGCGGCGGTGCTGGCCGCCGACGCGTTGACCCGCACCACCGGTGGCAACGGAATCTTCCGCGACCTGGCGCCCGGGGCGGATATCGCGACCGGCCTCACCTGCGACTGCGTGCGTTCACCCAGCTGAGCCTGCGACGCGGCCTCATCGCTTCCGCTTCGACCGTTTCAGCCCTTACCGCCGCAGCCCGCGCCGCGCTCGAGCAACCGCAGCGATCCGATAGCCGCGACTTCGCGGAAATTGCCGCTGTCCAACGCCTTTCGGTAGATGTGGTACGGGGCCTGCCCGCCGTCGGCCGGATCCGGGAAGACGTCGTGGATGGCCAGCACACCACCGGCCGCCACCCAGTGCGCCCAGCCGTCGTAATCGCGCTGGGCCGCGGCCTCGGTATGTCCGCCGTCGATGAACAGCAGCCGGATCGGGCTGCGCCAGTGCTTCGCCACGGTCGCCGAGGGACCCACGACGCCGACGACGGTATCGGTCAATTCCGCCCGCACCATGGTGCGGCGGAATGTGGTCACGGTGTCGAAGCGGCCGGTTTCGGGATCGACCAGCGAGGTGTCGTGATATTCCCAGCCGGGCTGATGTTCCTCGGACCCGTGATGATGGTCGATGGTGTAGACGGTGGCGCCGGTTTCGCGGGCCGCCGCGCCGAGATAGATCGCCGACTTACCGCAGTACGTACCGATTTCCACGATTATCCCGTCGCCCGCGTAACGCCGGGCGGCCTCGTAGAGCGCGCGTCCCTCCTCGACCGGCATGAATCCGGTCGCCTGCTCGGCCAATTCAAACAATCGGCGAGTATCCGCAGAAGTGTCGGATTCCGCAGGGATTATCGAATCGGCACGAGTCATCAGAAGAACACCTTTCGGAAATCATCTCTCGATACTTTGCGGGCGGATGCGATATTTTGTTATTTGCGACTGCATCAGCTCCGGCAACGGGTATGCGAGTTGCTTTCGAAGCTTCACTACAGTAGCATCCAGACACGTGTCCGATCCCATTTCCACCGAGCCTACACCGGTGAATATGGAGGCAACTCGCCGCCGCCTCACCGAGAAGCAGGCCGATACCGTCGACCGGTTGACCAAGGCCGCGCTGGAAGTTCTGTCGCGCGAGGGCTTCGCCGGTCTCACCGTGCGCATGGTGGCCGCGGCCGCCGGAGTGGGTACGGCCACCGCCTACACCTATTTCTCTTCCAAGGAACACCTGGTCGCCGAGGTCTTCTGGCGGCGGCTGGCCGCCGATGCGCCCCCCGAGCCGGAGGCGGGCGCCGAGCGGGCCACCCGGGTGGTCGCCGTGCTGCGCCAGATCGCGATGCTGGTCGCCGACGAACCCGCACTGGCGGGCGCGGTGACCAGCGCGCTGCTGGGCACCGATCCCGATGTCGCCCATCTGCGTCTCCGTATCGGGACCGAGATCCGGCGGCGCCTGCTGAACGCGCTGGGCCCGGACGCCGATCCCGATGTGGTGGAGACGCTGGAATTGCTTTATGCCGGCGCCCTGGTGCGCGCCGGCATGGGTTATGCCTCGTACGCCGAAATCGCCGACCGGCTGGAGAAATCAGCCGTGCAGGTGCTGCGGGACTGATTATGCAATTTCCGGCGGCGTCCGGAAATTACGGCAATACCGCTTCGATCGCCGCGATCACACTCGGATCCTGCGGTTCGGTGCGCGGACGGAAACGACCGACGACCTTACCGTCGCGATCGATCAGGAACTTTTCGAAATTCCATTGAATATCGCCGGCATCGCCTTCGGCATCGGCGGTCTGCACGAGTTCGCGATACAACGGATGCCGGTCGTCACCGTTGACGTCGACCTTGGCTAGCAGCGGGAAATCCACCCCGTAGGTGGTCGAGCAGAACTGCTGGATCTCCTCCGCGCTGCCCGGTTCCTGTCCCATGAACTGGTTGCACGGCACGCCGATGACGCTGAATCCGCGCGAGCCGTAGGCCTGCTGCAGCGCCACCAATCCGGTGTATTGCGGTGTCAGACCGCATTTCGAGGCGACGTTGACCACGAGCAGCGCCTTGTCACCGGCGAGTTCGGCGAGGGTCGCGGGCTCACCGGCAAGAGTCTGTACGGGAATTTCACGAATATCAGTCACAGTCGAAATGATAGGCGGAATCTCGGTGGCTGCGAGCGCGACTTCCGTGCCGACCGGTTCGCCGACGTGCCCAGACGAGTCGGCGAACCCATCGCCACCTTCCCGCGTCGACCAAGGAACTGCAACCTGTTCTATGCTATGACGTGAATAACATCCCTGGCCATAGCCAGGAAGTCGCTCCCGGACCACGTCTTGGCGATCATTTTTCCCCGCCGCGCGTCTTCACCATTATTAGAACTTGTTCTACAGTGAGCTGAGGCACGCTCCCGCGCCGAGCGGAGCCGCGATCAGCCGCTACCACTTCGAAGATGAGGTAACCGAACATGACCGACACCAGCGCAGCCGATTACATCGTCATCGGCGCGGGCAGCTCCGGTGCCACTGTCGCGAGTCGGCTCGCCGAGCAGGGCGCCAGCGTCATCCTGCTCGAGGCCGGCCGCAAGGACAACACCAAGTTGGTCACGGTCCCGGGCATGATCACGACGGTTCACACGGTTCCGCAGCTCAAGCACCAGGTCACCTGGTCGCAATACTCGATTCCGCAGAAGCACGCCGCGGAGCGCCGGGTACCGATGACGCGCGGCAAGGTGCTGGGCGGTTCGAGTTCGGTCAACGGCATGCTCTTCGTGCGCGGTAACAAGGCCAACTTCGACTCCTGGGCCGCCGAGGGCTGCGAGGGCTGGAGCTACGAGGATGTGCTGCCGGCCTACAAGCGCCTGGAGAACTGGGAGGGCGGCGCCAGCGAGCTGCGCGGCTCCGGCGGTCCCATCGAGGTGACGCGGCAGAAAGATCTCACCCCGATCGCCCAGGAGTGGATGGAGGCCGCGGCCGACACCTTCGGCGTCCCGGTCATCGAGGACTACAACGGTGAGTCGCAAGAGGGCGTCAGCATCTTCCAGCAGAGCGTGCGAGACGGCGTGCGCTACAGCTCCTCTCGCGGCTTCATCACCAACCGCCCCAACCCGAATCTGAAGGTCGTCACCAAGGCGCACGTGGCGCGCGTGGTGATCGAGAAGGGCCGTGCCACCGGCGTCGAGGTCATCGAGAAGAAGGGCCGCCGGATCATCCGCGCCGAGAAGGAAGTCGTGGTCTCCGGTGGCGTGATGGGTTCCGCGCACATCCTCATGCTGTCCGGCGTCGGCCCCGCCGGGCACCTGCGCGACCTCGGCATCGAGGTCAACGCCGATCTGCCGGTCGGCCAGAATCTGCACGACCACCTGTTCGTCCCGATGACCTTCATCTCGAAGAAGGCGCTGCACCGCGGCATTCCGTCGCATTTCGCGGCCGGTTTCCTCAAGGAGCTGCGCAGTCCCGGCAGCTGTTGGTTCGGGCGCACGGTCTTCGAATCCGTGGGCTTCGTGCGGACCTCGTTCGCCAAGGACATCCCGGATATGCAGATCCACACCCTGCCGTGGAGCTACCCGACGCCCAACCAGGACGAGGACAAGCTGCACATGGTGGACAAGCGGGAGGCGCTGACCATCTTTCCGACTCTGATCTACCCGAAGAGCCGCGGCGAACTGCGCCTGGCCTCCACCGACCCGCTGGCCTCGCCGCTGATCGACCCGGGCTACCTCTCGGATCCGGCCGATATGGACTTCCTGGTCGAGGCCATCGGCATGATTCGCGAAGCCGCGGCGAACAAGGCGATCGCCGGCGATATCACCGAGGAGTTCTCCCCCGGCCCCGCGTTCACCGACGAGACCGCGCTGCGCCGCGAGCTGCCGATGCGGATCCACTCGGTCTACCACCCGGTCGGCACCTGCCGGATGGGCGTGGACGAACGTGCGGTCGTCGACCCGCAGCTGCGGGTGCGCGGCATCGAGGGCCTGCGGGTCGCCGACGCCTCGATCATGCCGAGCATCACCGGCGGCAACACCAACGCGCCGTGCTACATGATCGGTGAGAAGGCGGCCGAATTCATCACCGCCTCGGCGTAATTCGCCTCGTTCGACCCGCCCCGGTCGTGATCATCGATCGCAACCGGGGCCGTTCTTTCGTGTGGTCAGATGTCGCCGAGATCGCGATGTCGACCGTGAAGGGGGGTTCGGCAGATCGACGCCGACACCGAGATATGTCGCGGGGAACAGAAGCAACTACGCAAGGAGCGCGAGCTGCCGCGCCGACAGCAGAACATGTCGCGTGCCGGAGGGTGCCACCCGAAGTAATCGTGCAAACTTCGCCGATATTCGCGGTTTTCTCGCATTCTCGGCGGGGTTTGCACGATAAGTTCAGGGTGGGCGATGGTGGTCGGCCACCCCGTCAACAGGGCGGTCCCTCGCAATCGGCGCGGGGCCTGAGCGTCACCGGACAGTCGCCGGCGATCGCTCCTCGCTGCGAGTCACCGCGTCGGCCTTACCCAGTCGACGCGGGTCGATAGGCCGAGATAGGCGCAGCTTTCACGGGATGTTGGCGGGCGGCGTGGTATCAGGTCGTACAGGCAGGGGAAACTGGCGGCGGGGGTGGCGCGGTGCGATGGCGGCGCGTTGCGGTAGTGGGGAGTTGCGGTGACCTGCGGGGTCGGGAGGGGACCCCGCAGGCACCTCATGCCCGCTCGCGGCACTCGGTGGGGAGTGCGGACGGTGGCGTCGAAACGTCCTGCGAGCGCGACAGTTTCATGGCGGGCCCGGTGCGGCAGGCGGCGCACTCGGCGGCGGTCGCGGCATCGGGGTCGTGGCCGAGGGTTGTGAGGATGTTGCGGCAGCTGCTGAGCATGTCGCAGGTTTGCGGGGTGCAGTGGGCGTGGCGTTCGGCGTGGATCTCGCGGTGCATCCGTTCGGGGGAGATCGGGTTGGCGAGCGGGCCGTGGAGGACCGGATTGGTCACGGCCGCTCAGATCCCGAAATGCGGGCGATCGGCGGGGTGCATGGCGCCCGTCGCGACGAGCCAGAGTTTGGCCTGTAACTTTCTGGCGCACACCGTGATCGGGCAGTCGAGATGGTCCTGCATGATGCGGTGAGCGAGCGCGGTGGTCATGGTCGGCAGGACGCTGTGGACGATCGGTCGCAGACCGTGCACGGGAGAACACCTCCGGACATCGTCGGGGCACCAGCGGACACGCGGCTGCTGGTACTCCCGATGGCCGGGGCCATTTTCGGCCATCACCTTGCGGCGTCGGTGCTACGCGGTAATGTCTCGTCGGTATCATCACGGGTGTAGTCGCATCCGGGGGCATCGGTTGTGCGACTTGCCGATTCGAGTTTCCCGGCCATCGGGGTGGCTCAAGAAGACCACCGAATGAGCCGGCGGGACAATAGCGCCATGCATATGCAACGAAGGTTCTGCGACGGCCCAGAGCGGTTCGCACGGGGGTAGCCGATTTCTTTCCTCGTGCAAACGGCGACCGCTCACGATGCAAACGAGGAATCCGTGACGAACATCGGTGAGGACAGCTCGACCACCCTGCCCCGGCGGCAACTGGGGAGGTATCTCAAGGAGGCCCGCCTCGGCGTGGGCCTGCGACTGGAAGACGTTGCGCCGCTGATGCAATGGTCGGCGAGCAAACTGTCTCGGCTCGAGGCCGGGAAATCACCCAGCATCCGCGTACTGGATGTGGAGGCGCTGTGCCGCATCTACGACATCGACGATCCCGAGGTAATTGCCGGGCTGGTCGGCTTGGCTAAACAGAGCACCGGCAAGAGCTGGTGGCAGGCATTCGACGATGTTATTTCGGGGAACTTCGACCTGTATGTGGGACTGGAGTCGTCGGCAAAGAAGCTCTCCGTTTTCCGGCCAGACATGCTTTCCGGGCTCTTCCAGACGCCTGAATACGCACGCGCTCTGAGCCGCGTCTACTTTCAGAATCTCACTGAGGAGGAATTGGAGCGACACGTTCAACTGAGGCGACGAAGGCAAGCACCCCTCACCCGAAAGACCAACCCTTTGCCGGTCGATCTCATCGTGCAGGAGGCGGTCCTGCGGACGGTCGTTGGAAGCCCCGCTGTCATGGCCGAGCAGCTCCGCTACCTCGCCGATTTTCCCGTCAACGTCACCGTACGGGTACTGCCCTTCACTGCTGGGTTTCCCGTCGGTCCGGCAACCGGCCCGTTCACCATCCTGGAATTCGGCCAAGATCCGAAGGGCCGCGACATCTCGCCGACCGTGGTCTATATCGAGTCCTACGCGGGGGATTTGTATCTCGAGCGTGACAAAGATGTCGCCCGGTAGCGTCATGCATACAGCGTCATGCAGCAAGCGGCACTCGACGTCGGGGACAGCAAGCGCTTTCTGCGGCACACAGCAAGGGAGTTCAGAGCGTGAACGTCGATCTGAGCGGGGCCAAGTGGTTCAAATCCAGCCGGAGCGTCGGCGGTAAAGACTGCATAGAGACGGCGTTCCTCGACAGCGGCTTGATCGGAGTCCGCGACTCCAAAAATCCCACCGGCCCCGCCCTCGTCTTCACCCCTGCCGAATGGGACGCCTTCACCACCGACCTCCGCAACGGCACCCTCGACCACGCGTGACCGATCGCCTCATGCGAAACAAGGCCGCCGCGCCACGCTTCGGTAGCGGATCCGCTCATCGAGGAAGGTTCAACCGGCACCCGGATCATGGATCAGGGCTCGGTGGCGTTGATCGCGACGGTGCGGCCCATGCTCGAGGGTGCGACGCTGGTGCTGTAGGCCTTCGGCAGCCGGCTGGTGCCGCTGCTGCCGGCGGCCGGCATCTGGCGGTATGGGCGGCCACCGCGGCCGATCCGGTCGTCACGCTGATCCGGCGCCGGCGCAAGCCGGGAATCCGTAGGCTGAGCTCGCGATCTTCTACCGCACGGTAGCCTGGTTCGCGAAGTACGATCCGGCGGGAGGAGCCGGAGCAATGGAACGGGAGATTCACGGTGACCTCGCGGGAGGATTTCCTGCGCCGCGTGCGCGATGCCCTCGAGGCGCTACCCAATGACGAACGCATGGTGCCGGTGCCGCGCAACTATCAGCGCAACGCCCCGGTGCCCTCGACCGAGGATCAGGCCGAGATCGTCGAACTGTTCATCGATCGCCTCACACACCACGGCGCCCAGGTCCATCGGGTCGGCGCAGACGAGATCCCGGGCGCGATCGACTCGGCCCTGCGCGCCCACGGCGCCCGTTCGGCGCTGGCGCCCGACGGGCTGCCCGAGCATTGGCTGCGGCGCTGGGAACTGACGGGCGAACACCGTGTCCTCGACGATCAACCACACCTGTCGATTCTCGATCGCGAACGTACCGATGCCGTGGTCACCGCATGCGCCGGCGCGGTGGCCGACGCCGGCACCTTGATTCTCGACGGCGGACCGGGTCAGTGCCGCCGCGATGCCGCTGTCCTGGCCGACTGTCACATCTGCGTGGTCCGCGTCGAACAGATCGACTACTCACTGCCGCAGGTCCTGGACAAACTGGACCCGCGCCGATCCATCACCTGGTTCGGCGGGCCGACAGCGATGACCGACCCGGAGGCCGATTCCGGCAGAGTCGGCGGCGCCATCGAGGAGGCCGAGCGTCGCCTGGTCGTCGTCATCGTCGGTTGATCGACGGCCCCTATTTCCCCGCCCTCACAATCTCCTGCACAAGCGCTCTTTAAGGGCGCGGCAAGCGCACCCCGGCATTGTCGTCCTCGACACCGGGAGTGCTCCTGCCGCGAGAGGGGGCGGCAGGATCACCCACCGGCTGCGACCGAGCCGATCCGCTCGGCCTGTCGACGAGGGGTGACAGACCGGACGGATCGGCTGTGTGCGCGGCAGCCACCACCGTGTCGATTTCGGCAGCGGCGCCGGTGTCGATTTCGGCAGCGGCGCCGGTGTCCGTCTCGAGGAATGATGGGGGTATGGAAACTGCGGTCGTCTTCGTGCTGGCTTGCCTGCTCTACTGGTGGGGCTTGATCTGACCGATCGGCCCCCATAGGGCAACACCTCGCCGGACCGACCACCGGCGAGCGGGTGCCTCAGCGACCGGTGGGCAAATTCGCCCCGCCGGTCACGTCGAGCACCACGCCGCTGACGAAGCCGTTGGTGGCGATCATGTGCACGGCCCGGGCCAGCTCCTCCGGGTCGCCTACGCGCCCGGCGGGTGTGGTGGCGGCGAGGCCGTCGAAGAGGGTGCGGCGCTGTTCCGCCGGCACCCGCTCCCACCATTCGGTGTCGATGACGCCGGGGGCTACCGCGTTGACCCGCAGCGGGGCGAGTTCGACCGCCAGGCGGAGGCACCATGGCGTTCAGCGGCCCGTTGATCGCGGCCAGCCCGGCGGTGCCGGGGAAGGCCGCATGCGCCGACGCGGCGGTGATCAGGGTGATCGAGCCGTTCGAAACGAGATGCGGCAGAGCGGCTTTGACAATTCTCACCTGGGGCCAGAACTTGCCGTCGAACCCGTCCGCCAAGTGGTCGAGATCGAGTTCGGCGAACGGACCGCTGCCCGCCGAACCACTGACCGCGATGACGAGGTGGTCGATGCTGCCGGACTGCGCGAAGAATGCCGCGATCTGCTCGCCATCGGTCGCGTCCATCCGGTAGCCGCTGGTCCTGCCACCCAGCCGAGCCACCGCCGCGTCGAGTTCGTCCTGGCTGCGGCCGGTGACGACGACCTCGGCGCCCTCGTTCGCGAACAGCAGATGAGACAGCGGATCCGATCCCACGGATCGAAACCCTTTGACGGAAGGCCTGTTCACGATGACTCCGATTTCGCGACGTGCCGCCGGCGCACTGGTGTGGGGCGCCGTCCTGCTCCCCCTCGCCCCGCCCAGGCCGAGACAGTTCCGCAGGCCACCGCACCCGCGTCCGCGACCCAGCCGGTCACCGACGGCGGCAGCGGCTCGTCCACGCAGTCGATCATGTGCACCATCGTTCGCCTGATGCTGATGAACCAGGGCCCCACCTGGTGCCAGTAGCGGCCGGCGCCGCGCGGCGCTGACCGATCGCAGCGGACGGGCCCGCACCGAAATCCGGTGCGGGCCCGCAGATGTCGCTATGTTCAGCTGTTGCCGTTCAGGCCCGCGCGCACACCTTCCTCGACGCGCTTGCCGATCTCCGGATCGACGTTCTTCCAGTAGTCGAACACCCGGCTCAGCACGGGTTCGCGCACGCCGCCGAGCACGTGCCCGACCACGTTGTCCACCAGGCGCTGGCGCTGTTCGTCGTTGTAGACCTCACGCACCAGCGTGCCCGGCTGCGCCCAGTCGCTGTCCTCGGCGTGCTGAACGTAGCCTGCCCGCACCTGCTCGGGCTCGAAACTCCACGCCGCCTCCTCCGGGGCCGCGGCCGCGTCGGCATGCGGACCACCGAACGAATTCGGCGCGTACACAGGCACTTCCGGCGCGTTGAAGTCGTAGCGCATGGCGCCCTCCTTGGAATAGGAGTTCACCTCGGCCGCACGCGCGCGGTTCGGCGGCAGCTGGTGGTAGTTGGTGCCGATGCGGTAGCGATGAGCGTCGACATAGGCGAAGACCCGGCCCAGCAGCATCTTGTCCGGCGAATAACCGATACCTGGCACGATCGCCGACGGCTCGAATGCGGCCTGTTCGATCTCGACGAAGTAGTTGCGCGGATTGCGGTTCAGCGTCCAGGTGCCGACCTCGATCAGCGGGTAGTCCTTATGCGACCACACCTTGGTCAGATCGAACGGGTTGAAGCGGTAGTTCGCCGCCTCACCCACCGGCATGATCTGCACATACACAGTCCAGCTGGGGAATTCACCGCGTTCGATGGCGTCCCACAGATCCTGGCGGTGATAGTCGGGATCGGTGCCGGCCAGCCGGTCGGCCTCGGCCTGGGTCAGGAATTCGATGCCCCGATCGGTCTTGAAGTGGTACTTCACCCAGAACCGTTCCCCCTCGGCGTTGATCCACTGGTAGGTGTGCGAGCCGTAGCCGTTCATATGCCGGTAGGTCTTGGGAATCCCGCGGTCGCCCATCAGCCAGGTCACCTGGTGCGCCGACTCCGGGCGCAGGGTCCAGAAGTCCCACTGCATGTTGTGGTCGCGAAGGCCGTTGCCCGGCAACCGCTTCTGCGAACGGATGAAATCGGGGAACTTGATCGGATCCTTGATGAAGAACACCGGGGTGTTGTTGCCGACCAGATCGTAGTTGCCGTCGGGAGTGTAGAACTTGACCGCGAAGCCGCGCGGATCGCGCCAGGTGTCGGGGCTGCCCTGTTCGCCGGCGACGGTGGAGAACCGCGCCAGCGATTCGGTCCGCGCACCCGGCTGGAACAGCTTCGCCTTGGTGTAGCGGCTGACGTCGTTGGTGACGACGAGCTCACCGAAGGCCCCCGCACCCTTGGCGTGCACGATCCGCTCCGGCACCCGCTCCCGGTTGAACTGGGCGAGCTTCTCGATCAGATAGTGGTCGTGCAGGAGAATCGGGCCCTCGGTACCGGCGGTCAGCGATTCGTTGTCGCTGGGGACCGGAGTGCCGGTGTTGGTCGTGGTCGGGCCACTGGTCGGCTTGGTCATCGCAGCCTCCTGTTCAGCTGTCGCCCGGGATGTCCGGGCTATCGGGTCGGCGCGTCGTCACCGCGACGGCACTGCGGGCAGAGTCCCCAGAACACGACCTCGGCTTCGTCGATCGTGAACCCGTGCGCATTCGACGGGTCGAGGCAGGGGGCCCGGCCCACGGCACAGTCCACGTCCACGACCGTGCCGCAGTTCCTGCACACCAGATGGTGATGGTTGTCGGCGATGCGGGTTTCGTACCGAGCCGGCGAACCGGCCGGTTCGATTCGGCGCAGCAGGCCGGCGCCCACACAGGCGTGCAGTACGTCGTACACCGCCTGGGTCGACACCGAACCCAGCTGCTGCCGGACCGCGGCGGCCACCGTGTCGGCATCCGAATGCGGATGGGCGGCAACTGCTTCCAGCACCGCCACCCGCGGGCGGGTTACCCGCAGGCCCGCCACGCGCAAGCGTTCGCGCGGATCGAAACCCTTGGTGGACATGACCCCAGTGTGCCCCTTTTCTGGAATAAGTCAAGAAAAGACCCATTGGGGTGTTTTCCCGTCGCAACCGTCCATCGGCACATCCGGACCGTCGTCCACATCACACACCGGCGGGAAATATGTCCCCGTATCCGCCGGTTGACACCCTTTGCCGGCGTCGGGACAGCCCCGGGCCGCACCCCTTGTCGCTTCGAGCGACCACTCGCCGAGAGGCGCTTGTCGGGCGTCGGCATCTCGAGCGACGGAGCCGGCGTGGCATTCGCTCGCTCGACGCAGTAGTGCTGCGCACGGCGCCGCCGGGTTACGCTCGGCGGCGTCGCTCTGATTCACAGCGCCCTTCTTCCCTGTCGCCGATTCCGATTTGATTGCGGGCGTTGCGTGTTGGACACCGAACCGAATGCGGGGTGGTTAACCTCGCCTCATGGGACGCCTAGTCGGCTGGGTGATCGGGGTGCTCGTCGTCGTATTGGTCGGTGGTGCATGCGCCACGCCGGCCCCGGCACGAGCGGAGGTTTCACAGACCTGCGCGGTCTCGTCCGGACGCGGGTTCGAACGGGCCACCCCGGAATCCACCGGCCTGGATGCGGCGCGGCTCGCTTCCGCCCTGCGGTTCGCCGACGAACGGAACCGGCTGAACGTCAAGATCTTTCGGCACAACTGCCTGATCGGATCCGGCGTGCACAACGACGCCACCGATACCACGCCGTGGAATGTCTGGAGCGTCACCAAGAGCGTGGTCTCGTTGGTGGCCGGAATCGCCTGGGATCAGGGCAAACTCGATATCGACGCGCCGATCGACCGCTATCTGCCGCCCGGACTCGGCGATGCCGCCCACCGCGCGATTACCGTCGAGGATTTGCTGACCGAGCGCTCGGGCCTGCGCGTCGGAGTGATCAACGAGGGAATCTCCGGGGTGGTGCCGATCGATCCGAACAGTGCCGTACAAGCGCTCGGGCTCCCGCTCGACAATCCGCCCGGCACCCGGTTCTCCTACAGTCAGCGCAACGTCGATCTGCTGTCGTACGTGATCGAGTTGGCCGTCGGCGAACCACTGCAGCAGTTCGCGCAGCGGGAACTCTTCTCTCCCTTGGGCATCCAACGGAGCGACTACTATTGGGCCCGAGACCGTTCCGGTCACACCTACGGCTATGCGCACCTGATGATACCGCCGGACGATCTAGCCAAGATCGCCCTGCTGGTCGCCGACCACGGCGACTGGAACGGGGCGCAGGTGGTCTCGGCCGATTATCTGCACCGCGCCCAGCAGACGGGCCCGGGCCGCGAATGTTACGGCTATCTGTTCTGGGCCCGCCCCGGATGTATCGAGATACCGTCGTTCCTGCCCCCGGATGTGTTCGCGATGTCCGGGCTCGGGCTGCAGGATGTCTTCTTCATCCCGAGCCTGGATCTCACCGTGGTGTGGACCGGCGTCTTCGGCAACCGCAGCAGCGGCGGGCCGACCGGCATCCTGCAGAATCTGACCGAGCTCACCTGGGAATTCTTCCGCAGATTGCTCGGCGCGTTCCAGGAGCCGCCGGTGCCCGACCCGGGCCCCTACGTGGAACCACCGGTGACCCTGGATCCCCGCGCGTTCTTCGACCCCCACATCACCCTGGCGGTATTCGGGGTCGGGCCCGACGCCTATCCCGGCTGTTCGGTGCTGTCCTGCCTGAACACCCCACTGGCGCCGCCGTTCTCGGATGCCCCGCCGGGCTGCGCGCTGCTGGCCTGTCTCGGGCCCGATCCCCGCACACCCGGCATCCGCTGACGGAGCGGCATGGGTGCGCGGAGTCCGGTGGAAAACCCGCACGCGCGGCGGGGCAGCGCGACCAGCCATCGGTCAGCCGGCGATGCGCGCGATCCGCGCGGTATCCATGTAATCCCGGAACAGGGTCACTTCCCCGTTCCGCACGTGCACCACGTTCACCGAGGTGCGAACTCGCGCTCGCGGCGCGCCCGGCAGCGTCATATCCACCTCGTTCTCCACGAAAAGCACTCCGTCCTCGGTGGATTCGTACACCGTCGGATAGACGCCGTGCACCTCGATGCCCGACAGACCCGACCAGCGTTGCGCCAGGTGTGCGCGGATCGCCTCCCGTCCCTCGAGCCGCTCCGGCATCCCGGGAATCGGGAACGGGATCTCGAATACCGCATCGGGGGCGAGCGCCGCGACGAAAGCATCGGCATCGCGCACCGGCAATGTCGCGAACAGGTCCTCCACCACTTGGCGGGCACTGCGCACCGAACTGGAAACCATGACAAACTCCCTCTACTAAAAGCGGAACGTACGCCCCGCTTATAATCCGGAACGTGCGCCCCGTTTGTCAACGGTTAACCGGTAGACTCGCCGTGTGGCGGAGAAACAGTTAGCGGAACCGGGGGCCGAACCGCGCCGCGCCCTGCGCGCCGACGCCCGCCGCAACCGGGAGCGAGTACTCGCGGCTGCCCGGGAAGCCTTTGCGGCCGAAGGTATTTCGGTCCCCTTGGATGAGATCGCGCGGCGCGCCGGGGTAGGCCCCGGCACCGTGTACCGCCACTTCCCCACCAAGGAAGCCCTGTTCCACGCCGCCATCGTCGACAACATCGAGCGAATGCTCGACTACGCGCGGAGCCTCGAGTCCGCCGCTGATCCGGGCGCCGCCTTCTTCGACCTGCTGGACCACATGGTCGCCGAGGGCGGGGTCAAACGCGATCTCGCCGACGCGCTGGGCGGTCACGAAACGATCGAAATCACCGGTCCCACCAAGGAATTTCAGGTCGCGATCGCCCGGTTGTTGCGGCGCGCGCAGGATTGCGGCGCGATCCGCGGCGATATCGACTTCGACGATTTGATGCGGGTACTGAAGGGCACCTTCGCGGGCACGCATACCGCCACCGGCGAGCAGCGAGTCCGCGCTTTCGCCGTCGTCTTCGACGGACTCCGGGCCCGCTGCGAACCAGCCGGCTGAGCGAGCCCCCGCAAGAAACCGGCTGAGCGGCCACAAGGAAAACGGGCCGCCCCGCAATCGGACGGCCCGTTCGAATCGAACTTCGCCGGAAGACGCGGTGTCAGCGCTGCGCGAGCAGAACTTCCGCGATCTGAATGGTGTTGAGCGCGGCGCCCTTTCGCAGGTTGTCACCCGAAACGAACAGCGCCAGGCCACGCCCGTCCGGCACGCCGGGATCCTGGCGGATCCGGCCCACCAGCGACTCGTCCTTACCGGCGGCCGCCAGCGGCGTCGGGACGTCGACCAGTTTCACCCCGGCCGCGTCGGCGAGCAGTTCCTTCGCCCGCTCCACCGAGAGTGGCCGCGCGAATTCGGCATTGATCGACAACGAATGCCCGGTGAAAACCGGCACACGCACACAGGTACCGCTGACCAGCAGATCGGGCAGACTGAGAATCTTGCGACTCTCGTTGCGCAGCTTCTGGTCCTCGTCGGTTTCACCGGAACCGTCGTCGACGAGCGAACCCGCCAGCGGCAACACGTTGAAGGCGATCGGCGCGACGTACTTGTTCGGCGCGGGGAACTGCAGGGCACTGCCGTCGTGAGTCAGCTTCTCCGCGTCCCCGATCACCGCGCGGGCCTGCGTGGCCAGCTCCTCCACACCGGCCAGCCCACTGCCGGAGACGGCCTGATAGCTGGAGACGATCAGTCGCTGGAGTCCGGCCTCGTCGTGCAGGGGCTTGAGCACCGGCATGGCGGCCATCGTGGTGCAGTTCGGGTTGGCGATGATGCCCTTGACCAGGTTGCGCGTCTGTTCGGGATTCACCTCGCTGACCACCAGCGGCACCTCGGGGTCCTTGCGCCACGCCGAGGAGTTGTCGATGACGGTCACACCGGCGGCCGCGAACCGCGGCGCCTGCACCCGCGACATGGTGGCGCCGGCGGAGAACAGCGCGATATCCAGTCCGGACGGATCCGCGGTCTCGGTGTCCTCGACCACGATCTCGCCGCCGCGCCAGGGCAGCTTCTTCCCGGCCGAGCGCGAAGAGGCGAAGAATCGCACCTCGTCGGCGGGAAAGTCGCGCTCCTCCAGCAGTTTTCGCATGACGGCGCCGACCTGCCCGGTCGCGCCGACCACACCTACGCGTACGCCCATGGTTTATCGCCCCGATCCCGCGTGCACGACCGCGACCTCGTCGCCGCCCAGATCGAACGCCTTGTGCAGCACCTGCACGGCGCCGTCCAGCTCGGTGTCCTTGACCAGCACGGAGATGCGGATCTCCGAGGTGGAGATCAGATCGATGTTGATACCGGCCTCGGCCAGCGCCTCACAGAAGGTGGCGGTGACACCGGGGTGGCTCTTCATACCCGCCCCGACGAGGGAGACCTTGCCGATGTGATCGTCGTAGAGAACCTGGCTGAAGCCCAGTTCGCTCTGACGCTTGGTCAGGAACTCCACCGCGCGCGGCCCGTCGGCCTTGGGCAGGGTGAAGGTGATGTCGGTCTTGCCCGTCTCGACCTTGGAGATGTTCTGCAACACCATGTCGATGTTGATCTCGGCGTCGGCGATGGCCCGGAACACCTTGGCCGCATAGCCCGGCTCGTCCGGCAGGGCCACCACGGTCACCTTGGCCTCGCCGCGATCGTGCGCGACGCCGGTGAGAATTGCGTCCTCCAAGGGGATGTCCTCCATCGATCCGTAGATATAGGTGCCTTTGCGGTCGGTATAGGACGAGCGCACATGCACCGGAACGTTGTAGCGGCGGGCGTATTCGACGCAGCGCAGCATCAGCACCTTGGCGCCGGTGGCGGCCAGCTCGAGCATCTCTTCGAAGCTCACCTGCTCCAGCTTCTGCGCATCCGGCACGATCCGCGGATCGGCGGTGAACACGCCGTCGACATCGGTGTAGATCTCGCAGACGTCGGCGTCGAGCGCGGCGGCCAGGGCGACCGCGGTGGTGTCGGAGCCGCCGCGGCCCAGTGTGGTGATGTCGCGGCTGTCCTGCGAGACGCCCTGGAAGCCCGCGACCAGCACGATCAAGCCCTCGTCGAGCGCATCTCGGACCCGGGAGGGGGTCACGTCGATGATGCGGGCGTTGCCGTGGGTGCCGGTGGTGATGACTCCCGCCTGGGAACCGGTGAACGACCGGGCCTCGGCTCCGAGTGAGTGAATCGCCATGGCCACCAACGCATTCGAGATGCGCTCACCGGAGGTCAGCAGCATGTCGAGTTCCCGGGCCGGTGGCGCGGGCGCCACCTGCTGGGCCAGATCGAGGAGTTCGTCGGTGGTGTCACCCATTGCCGAGCACACGACGACCACGTCGTGCCCCTGCTTCTTCGTCTCGACGATCCGCTCAGCGACGCGCCGGATCCGCTCGGCAGATTCGAGCGAAGATCCTCCGTACTTCTGAACGACGAGAGCCACAGTGGGGTCCTCCAAGATCGACTAGCTGCTGTTACAGCCAATAAGACTACCGATCGGAGTCCGCTCGGTGGTGGGCTACCTCCGAGCGGCCACCGGGATCGGGCGGCTCGGCCCACCGAATTCGCCACGCCGACCAGCGGCGATCCCGGTCCGGGGCGGCGGTACGGTGCGCGGCCGCGACGGCAGAGACCTTGCGGCGTATCGGAATCGGCGCGCACAGCCGCGTTCATCAGCGGTTCTCCGGGTCCGCCGGAGTCCGGCACCCGGTCCCGGCGCAACAGCCGGCGTACCGGTGTGAGTAATCACACCGACCGGTTCAGCAGCCGGTCGGCGAACCGCTGCGCGCGAGTTTCCGATGTACGTCGCGGCGAAAGCGCACGATGGGCCTATGAAGAGCATCGAAATCGAGCTGCGCACCGGCGATCGGGAGGTCGTTCACGACCTGACGCCGCAGTGCGCCACATTTCTGCGCGAGGCCGGCGGCGGCGACGGATTGCTGCACGTCTTCGTCCCGCATGCCACCGCCGGCGTGGCCCTGATCGAGCTCGGCGCGGGCAGCGACGACGATCTGCTGCACGCCCTGCGCGATCTGCTGCCCGCCGATGATCGCTGGCGCCACGCCCACGGCTCGCGCGGGCACGGCCGCTCACACGTCATGCCCGCGTTCATCGCCCCCTACGCCACCGTGCCGGTGCTGGGCGGTGAGCCGGCACTGGGCACCTGGCAGTCGATCGCCTTCGTGGACCTCAACGTCGACAACCCGATCCGCCGGGTGCGCCTGTCCTTCCTGCGCGACGCCGGTTGATCGCCGCCGGGCACGTCAACCGCGTTCGAACCAGGTGATCTGCGCGCCGTTGCCGAATTCACGGCGCTGCACCGGCGTGAACGCGGTCGGCCGGAAGTTGCCGGTGAACGCGCTGATGCCGGCGCCCGCGACCACCGGATAACTCTTGATGATCAGCTCGTCGATCTCGTCGACGAGCGCGCCGGCCAGTTGTCCCCCGCCGCACAGCCAGATGTCCTTGCCGTCCTCCTGCTTCAGGCGACGCACCAGGGCTACCGGATCGCCCGGAACGAGCTCGACCTCCGGATCGTCGACGCGATCGAGTGTGGCCGAGACGACGTACTGCTTCAGATGCGGATAGGGGCTGGCGATGCCGGCCGACAGCGCGGGTTCGTAGGTGCCGCGCCCCATGAGGACCGTGTCCCATTCCTTGTTGGGTTCGTCGCGGGCCATCCCGAAGTGCGGGCGGAGGTGCGCGGGAACGGACTCCGGATAGCGCCCATTGACGAATTCCGCCATGTCCTCGGCCACGGGATAGAAGTCGTACTCCCCACCCGGCCCGGCGATATAGCCGTCGAGCGAGACGCCGACGAAGTAGAGGAGCTTTCGCATGCCGATACCACCTTGCCTGTTGCACTCTAGCTGTAGTGGTTGAACTGTAGTACTACATACGCAGTGGAGTCAAGCGGTATCGGAAATTGCCGCGCGCCGATTCGCGTGATTGCAACGAGAGGAGATTCAGCTCGCAGGGAACTTGCGGCATCGACTTGTGAGCAGTATCACATCGAACGATAATGGCGGTCATGCATGCGCATGTAGGCGATCACATCCTCGTTCACAGCAATGCTGTGGGAATGCCCGAGCGCACCGGCGAAATCATCGAAGCGCGCGGCATCGACGGCACCCCGCCCTACGTCGTCCGGTTCGAGGACGGACACGAAAGTCTGGTCTTTCCGGGGCCGGACTGGGAGGTCCTCCACCACCGGTAGCTGTGCGGACGAGCAACGTCAAGCCCCCTTTCCCACCGGGGGCGGCCCCTCTCCGGGCAAGTGCCCACTCGCACCGGCAATCGTCCGGCCACCCGCGGCACACACCGGTGTCGAGCGCGCCGCTGACCGCTCCGGCAGCGCGACCGCAAACCCGGCACGCCCCACCGAACCGAATCAGACTGGTCGGTCTCTGTAACTCCAGGAACAGACCACATGGTTGACGACCGCGCGTGACGACGGAGACAATCGGCCGAAGCAGTGGAGGGCAAGACATGCGCACGAAGACCGATCACCGATTCATCATCGATGTCGAACCCGATCAGGTTCAGGAAGCATTGCTCGCCGTCGAGCGGACCCCCGAGTGGTCACCCGCGCACCGCGACGTGCGCGTCGCGACCCGCGACGAATTCGACCGTCCCCGCCGCGTCTACGCCACGGTGACCACCCTCAACAACTCCGACCGCCAGGTCCTCGCGTACACCTGCACCCCGGAACGCATTTCCTGGGAAGTGGTGGAGAGCGCCGCCGGTGGCGGCGGCAAGGGCTGGTTCGACATCGAGGAGACCGACGAGGGCACCGAGGTCTGGTACCACTCCGAGATCTATCTGCCCATCCCCGTCCCCGGTCTGCTGCTCAAGCGCACGCTGTCGCGGGCCAACGACGAGGCCGTGCAGAACCTGATCGAGTACATCGAGAAATTTCCCTTCGGCGAGAACTACGAGGTCGGCTGACCGTGATCCGGGCCGGTCATCTGACCGAGAGGATCCGGGCCGGTCATCCTGACCGAGAGGTTCGCCGTCGCGGGCGCTGACGCCGGCTTCCTGCCACGATGTGCGCATGACCGGTGTCAGACGCACACGCATTCGAGCGGTTACCGAGGATGCCTCGGTAACCCAGCTCGAACTCTTCTTCGACCTCGTCCTGGTCTTCGCCTTCACCCAGGTGACCGATCTGGCCGCTCACGACGTCACCGCCCTCAACATGCTGCGGGCCCTGCTGGTGCTGGCGGTGATGTGGTGGGTGTGGATCGCCTACGCCTGGCTGGGCAATGTGGTGAAGGCCGACGAGGGACTGGCCCGGGTAGCGATGTTCGCGGCCATGGGCGCGGGACTCATCGTGGCCGAGGTGATTCCCGAGGCGTTCCACGACATGCCGGGCGGCTGGTACGGACCGCTGGTGTTCGCCATCGGCTACCTCGTGATCCGGCTGGTCCATCTGGCGATGTTCTGGCTGGCCAGTACCGAGGACCGGCAGTTGCGCGGGCAGGTGGGCCGCTGGGCCGGCGGCTCGATCACCCTCGGCACCGCGCTGCTGATCGTGGCGGCCGGCGCACACGGCACCGTGCAGATCGTGCTGTGGATCGCGGCCATCGCCGGCGATATGGTCTGGACCTTCTTCGCCGGCAACGACTGGCGCGTGAATTCGGCCTCGCACTTCGCCGAGCGCCACGGCCTGATCGTGATCGTCGCGCTGGGCGAATCGATCGTCTCCATCGGCGTCGGCGTGGCCGGGCTGCCGATCTCGTGGCCGATCACTGTGGGATCGCTGCTGGCACTGGCAGTGTCGGGCCTGCTGTGGTGGACCTACTTCGATGTCGCCGCGAACGTCGTGGAACGCGCGATGACCGAGGCCTCGGGCCCGCGCCGGATCCAGATCGCGCGCAATTGCTACACCTTCTGGCATTTCCCGATGGTCGTCGGCATCGTCGCCATGTCGCTCGGGTTGAAGAAGGCGCTCAACTATCTCGGCGGGGCGGCCGGGCATACACTGCACGATCGACTGCAGGGCATTCCACTGTTCGCGCTCTACGGCGGCGTGGTGCTGTACCTGCTGGCGCTGGTGGGCTTCCGGCACTACGCGACCCGGGTGGTGCTGTGGCCGCGCCTGGTCACCGCGGCGGTGCTGGTCGCCCTGGTTCCGTTGGCCGCGCAGCTGCCGGCGATAGCCGCACTCGGACTGCTGTGTGCGGTGCTGACGGTGCTGATCGTCTGGGAGACAGTGCGTTACGCGCAACCGCGCGACGCGGTCCGGCACGCCCACTGAACCGGATGCGGACTACCGCGTTGTGCGATCGGGCGGAACACGCTGCTGCAGTTTGTGATCCACCGCCTCCGGAATATGCCCGCCCTCGCGCACCGCGTCCCGCATCTGATTGATGTTCTCGCGCAGCACATCTCCGACCAGTTCGTCGGTGCGGGGGTCGGCCAGCACCTGGAAGACGATCCGGAAGCTGGTGTCTGCGATGCCGCGAATGATCTCCTCGTGGAACGGCAGGTAGCGCACCCGCCCGACCGCCGGATCGTTCTTGACCAGTTCGAGAATCATGGCGTCGAGTTCGTCGCGGTTCTCCTCCAGCGCCGCCGCGATATTGCGGGTATACCGGCCGCGGCGCAGCACATCGGCCACCTCCTCCAGCACGGCCATGGTGACCGGGCGCCGGACCGCGTCGACGATCACGCCGACCGAGCGGTTCACGACCGCGGCGGTCACCCGGTCACCGAAGGCGCGGTCGGCGACGCGCGCCAGCCGAACCAGGATCACGATGATGCGCAGCAACCGGAATCCCCGGAAGAACGGGCTGGTCACCGGGATCATGCCCAGGACCTCGTACCAGTAGACAAACGGGTAGGTCCACGACCAATCCGCCCGCCGCCAGCGCCACAGGAATTCGAGGGCGAACACCGCGCAGATCGACGAGTCGACCACCACGATCACGTGATATGTGTGCTGCGGCACGGTGAAGAAGGTGATCCAGGTGACCAGACCCACCGAGACCACGGCGAGAGCCAGCATCAGCAGATCGGTCCACAGCGCGGGCGGCTTGCGCGGATACTCCTCGGGCAACGGTCCAGCCGTGTACTGCGCCACAACGGTCCCTTCCACGTCGAACGGGTACCCGCCGAGAGTAGCGGCACGGCGGCGCCGGGAAGCCGCCGCGAGTTTCCGTGCGGCCGGAATCAGTGCCCGGCGCGGATGATCGCCTCGACGTTGCGTTCGGCCAGCGCGGTGATGGTCAGCGACGGATTGGCCGCGCCGGTGCTGCCCGGAATCGCCGCACCGTCGACCACATACAGCCCCGGATAACCGTTCACCCGGCCGTAGTTGTCGGTGGCCCGGCCCAGGACCGCACCGCCGAGGGGATGCGCGGTGAACGGGGCATTGGCGTCGTAGCCGAGCGCCTGGTAATCGAACAGAGCCCCCGACCGTTCGGCGATGCGCTGGTCTACCGCGCGGCAGGCGGCCACGATCCGATCCTGAGCCGCACGCGGCCAACTCAGTGCCGCGCCGTTGCGCGCGGCGTCGTAGGTGATGCGAGTTCGGGTCGGATCCATCACCAGCCCGAGCGAGGCCAATGCGCCGGTCTCCACCGGAATTCCGGGGATGTACCAGCTCTCCAATGTCAACGGTATGCCGGATTCGTCGAAGATCCGGCTGGCACTCGGCACGCCCTGACCCAGCCCCGAGAGCCGGCTCTCACCGCGGGCCAGCGCGACGTCGCCGTTGGTGCCCCAGCCGTCGCCGACATGTTCATCGAGGTTGGGCAGTGCACCGGTGGCGCGGGCGCGGACCAGGAGTTCGGTGGTGCCGATGGATCCGGCGCCGAGGAACAGCTTGTCGCAGGTGAGAGTTCGGGTGCCCAGCACCGTGCCGGTCGGGTCCAGCTTGGTGACCTGCACGACGTAGCGGTCACCGTCGCGGCCGATGCTGTCCACCCGATGCCCCGCGAACACCGACGAGCGGCCGGTGGCATGCGCGTACTTCAGGTAGTTCTGATTGAGGTCGAATTTCGCGCCGTTCGAATTGCCGAGATTGCTGCGGGCCGCGGTGGCCGACGCGCGCGTGGCGCCGGCCAGTTCGGCGCGCACCGTATCCCATTTGAAGATGGACTCGTTGGGCTGCGGCTCGTATCCGGCCGTGCGCACCTGCTCGTCCCACATCCGGGAATGCGTGAACGGAGCCGAATTGTAGATATCGGCCGGCATGACCGACAGGTTGAGCATCTGCCGCACACGCGGATAGTAGATGCGCTCCAACTCGGTGTAATCGACTGTGCCACCGAAGATCTCGTCGAAATGTCGGCGCTGCGGGGCGATCATGCACCCGGAGAAGACCACCGACCCGCCGCCCACGGCCGCCGCGCGCCACACATCGATACCGTCGAATTCGGTGATATCCAGGACGCCGCCGAAATCGGCGAAATGCATGGGGACCTTGGTGACGCCGGTGAAGCTGGTGCGATGCCAGAATCCGCGGCCGTCGGGCAGATCGTCACCGGTGAAGATCTCCCGCCACGGATCGTTCGGCCAGCGCGAACCGCGTTCCAGCACGGTATTGGCGATACCCGCCTCGGCCAGTCGCAGGGCCGCGACCGCGGCGCCGAATCCGGAGCCGATCACGATGGCTTCGGTATGCTCGGGTGGATCCGGCTGCGGGACGAAGATCTCGGAAACCCAGTTGCGGAACATCCCGTTCCACGCCGGATCGGCGGCGGCTTTTCCCGTCTCGCGGAACGCGCCCGTGGCACCCAGCAAAACCGCAGCACCGGCCGCCTGTAGAAAGGCACGTCTCCGCACCGGCCACCTCCCTCATCACGCATGGCCGCGCGCGAGACTACCGCCGAACTTGTTTTGTCTCAACAGGATCGGCGCGGGCGACCGCGGTGTTACATACCGGATCGCTATATCACGTAGTAGATCGCCCTCAGGCGCGCAGACGCTCGCGCCGCAGCCGATCGACCTCGGGAAGATCGAGCGGCTCCAGTTCGCGCCCGCCGAGGGCCCGCGTGAGCAGGTGGTCGGCCAGTTCGGGATTGCGAGCCAATGCCGGGCCGTGCATGTAGGTGCCGATCACCGAACCCTGCACCACGCCCTCGAGTCCGTCGCCCACGCCGTTGCCGACGCCCTTGGTGACCCGGCCCAGACCGGTCGCGTCCGCGCCGAGAGTCGTCCCGCCCCGGTGATTTTCGAATCCGGTGAGCGGCTGGCTCAGGCCGGCGAGCAGCGGTGTGGTGGCGACCTCGCCGATGGACCGGACCCGCTGCGGCGCGGTGGTCACGTCGAACAGGCCGACACCGTCCACACGCTCGCCCGCGGAGGTTTCGTACCAGTTGCCCAGTACCTGGATCGCGGCGCAGATGGCAAGTACCGGAACGCCTTTCGCGGCCGCGCGCTGCAGGCCGGGATAGCGCTGCAGATGCCGGGTCGCCAAGCGCTGCGCGGAGTCCTCCGCGCCGCCGAGGGTGTAGATGTCCAGCGTCTCCGGCACCGGGTCCTCGAGGGTTATCTCCACGATCTCGGCATCGATGCCGCGCATGCGCAGCCGCTGACGCAATACCAGCGCATTGCCGCCGTCACCGTAGGTGCCCATCACATCGGGCAGCACCAGCCCGATCCGTACCGTCGATTCAGCCATCAGTGGTGTCTCCTCTCGGGCATTCGCGGCTCGCTCCGTGGTTACGCAGGCCGCCGCCTCCGCTCGCGTCGCTCATGCCCGGGTGTCCAGATCGCGATTCAAATCCCGGAAGGCGGTGTAGTTGGCGAGCACCTCGACCCGCCCGGGCGGACAGGATGCGATGGCACGCAACGGATTCGGCACGGTGGTGTGCTCGACGCCGGCGTAGGTCAGCCGCACGCCCAGGTCGGTGGCCCGCTCGCCCGCCGCGACCACCTGGGTGCCCTCGAAGTGCTCGAAGCGCACATCCCACAGCCAGGACAAATCCTCGCCGTCGGGCACCTGGCCGTTGACCGCGATCACCAGCCCCGTCGCGTCGGGGTCGATCATGGACAGCGCCTCCTGCCAGCCGGCCGGGTTCTTGGCCAGCAGCAGACGTGCGGAGTGCTCGCCGACCTGCACGGTGCGGTAGCGGCCGGCGATCTCGCGAACGGTTCCGGCGGCCCGCGCCGCGGTGTCGGCATGTCCGCCCAGCGCGACCGCCGCGGCCACCGCCTGGGCGGCGTTGCCGCGATTGGCACGGCCCGGAAGCGCAAGGTGCAGAGGCAATTTCAGCCCGTCGGGCCCGCACAGATACTCCGCGTCGACCCACCACTGCGGTTCCGGCCGCCGGAAGTCGGCGCCGGTGCTGCGCCACTCGGTGCCCTCCCAGACGATCGGCTCGCCGCTACGCGGGCAGCTGGTGGCGTCGACCGCCCAGCCGCTGCCCGCCGACACCCAGACCACATGAGGATGGTCGTAGGCGATCGAGGTGATCAGCACGTCGTCACAGTTGGCGATCAGCACGGTGTCGGGATGGCGGGCCATGCCCTCGCGCAGTTTGCGCTCGATCATGTTGATCTCGCCGACCCGGTCGAGCTGATCGCGGCTCAGGTTCAGCAGCACCACCGCCGCCGGGTTCAGCGCATCGGCCACGTGCGGCAGATGCAGTTCGTCGACCTCGATGGCGGCCAGCGGCGCGCTGCGGTCCACGCTGAGCGCGGCGACGATTCCGGCATCCATATTGGCCCCGTCGGCCTGGGTGACGACGCGGCCCAATTCGGCCAGTGCGGCCGCGGTCATCCGGGTCGTCGTCGACTTGCCGTTGGTGCCGGTGACCAGCACCGTCCGCCGGTTGCGGCCCAGCTGGGTCATGATGTCGGGGGCGATCTGCAGGGCGATCAGCCCGCCGATCATCGACCCCTTACCGCGTCCAGCCTTCTGCGAGGCCCACGACGCCGCTGCCGCCGCCCGCAGCGCCAGCCGTCCGCGCACCGAGATGTCTGCCACCACGCGAGTGTATTGGTGGCGAGACACCCGCGCGCGAGCGGCCGATGTGATCTGCGACCGAGAGGCAGGAGCCGGTCAGTAGAGCATGCGCCGGTAGTTCTCCGGCGAGTAGTAGTCCCGCAGTTCCTCCAGCGATTCGGTGGTGTTGCGCTGGACTTCCTGCACCAGCACCGCATGGCTGGGCAGCGGGTCCTCCGGCCAGCGTTCGGGCCGCCACAGCTCGCTGCGCAGCAGTGCCTTGGCGCAGTGGTAGAAGATCTGCTCGATCGCCACCTCGATGGCGAGGATCGGCCGGTGGCCCTTGACCACCATGTCGTCGAAGTAGGGCGCGTCGCGCAGCAGCCGCGCGCGGCCGTTGATCCGCAGGGTCTCGTTGCGTCCGGGAATCAGGAAGAGCACACCGACGTGCGGATTGGACAGGATATTGAAGTATCCGTCGCCCCGGCGATTGCCCGGCCGCTCCGGGACGGCCAGGGTGCGGTCATCGATCACGTGCACGAATCCGGCCGGATCGCCCTTCGGTGAGGCATCGCACCGACCCTCGGCGTCGCTGGTGGCGAGGACGGCGAACGGCGCGGTCGCGATCCACTCCCGATCGCGCGGATGCAGGCGCGTCCGTTCTTTCGTCGCGGCGCGCGGCGCCGGCTCACCGAGCAGTTCCCGAAGTTCGGCGGCGCTGGTGATCTCGCTCATCATCCCATTGAACGCGCGAGATCCGCCGCCCGCCACCTACATCGGGACGTCGAACATGTTCGGCTGGCCGGCGGCGTAGCGCGCGCTGTCGGCCTGGCGCAGCGGCTCCAGCTGCGGCGCCCGATACAGCTCGAAAAGCCGGCAGCGAGCGGCATTCGAACCGGCGACATCCAGCAGCGCGTTCACCGCGGTGCGAGCCGCCTCACAGGCGCCTTCCATCGTCGCGAGATCGATGTTCGTGCGTACGTAATCGCCTGCGAGGAAGAGGTTTTCCAGGGCTCCGTGCGCATTCGGGCGCGCCGCCCAGGAACCGGCGGTGTTGATCAGCAGCGGGTCGGCGTTGGTATTGCGGTTCTGCGCGGCATCCCAGCTCACGCCGGTATCCAGGAACCACGACACCAGGTCCGAATCCTGCAGCGCGGCATGGTCTTCCAGGTGCTTCTGCAACTGCGCCCAGACCTCGCGGGCGATTTCGTCGTGGGTGCATTCGATCGCCGGCTTGCCGTACAGGATGCCGGGTGTATTCCAGTCCGAGATGTCGACCGACAGGCAGTCCCGGACCGAACCGTCGCCGAATTCGGAAAGCTTTGTGCGCGACCAGAACTGGCTCTGCGCGATGGAGGTCAACGACCACGGGGAATCGACGTAGGCGGTATGGCCGCGGGCGATCTGGGTGGGGCGGCGCAGATAGAACTGTATTCCGCTCATCCAATTCACCACCAGGCCGTCCATGGCCGCCAATTCCGGCTGCACGGCCAGAATTTCCGGCGTCCACAGCCCACGAGCGACCTCGACCGGAACCGCGAGCACGAAATAGTCGGCGTCGACCGCACGCTCGCCGCCGCTGCCGCCGGCCACCCGGGCGCCCGAGATGCGCCGATCACGCACGTCGAGCCCGCGCAGTTCGGCGGTTTCGAACCGCACCCCCAGGCCGCGCAGATGGGATACCCACGGGTCGATCCAGGCCTCGTTGGTCGGACCGTTCAGCAATCGGTCCAGCGGTCCGTCGTTACCGGTCTCCAGCGGATTGCCGAGGAACTGCTCCCCCATGGAACCGATGGTCCGGGTGCTGGCGTGATCATCTTTTGCCGCGACCAGCAGTGTGGTGAGGGTGCGCGACATCAACATGCGGAATTCCTGCGAGCGGCTGCGGGCGCCCACGAAATCGCGCCAGGCGAGTTTGTCCCACTGGCCGAAACGGCGATCGTCGCAACTGGTGTTGAAAACCAGCAGCCGATTGGCGAAATACGCCGCGTCGGTCATCGGCATCTTCATCGACGTGGAGATCACCGAGGCGACGGTCTGGCGGAAATCGTCCGGAGTGGCCCACGGCTTGCCTGCGCGGCCCATCGGGAAGATGGTGTCGTCGGCGCCGGCGCGGGAGAAACGCGCCTCGGCGGCCGGGACCAGATTGTCCCAGACACCGTTGGCATTGCCCGCGAACGGAATTCGCCGCATGGTGTCGGGAAGGTGGTGATAGAAACCGGGGAAGAACCGGAAACCGTGTTCGCCCGGCAGATCGGGTCGGCCATCGCGACCACTTGCCGGTACCGGAATGCTGCGCGCCTTACCGCCCAGCGCCCGGCGTTCGTAGACCGTGACATCGAATCCGCGTTCGGCCAATTCGTGCGCCGCGGTCAGTCCGGCCACGCCACCGCCGAAAATCGCCACCCGCCGACCGGGATCGGCATTCGCACGAATCGGGCGCACCATGGCGCCCGCGGTTATCACACCCGCGCCGGCCACCCCGCGAAGTACCGACCTTCGCGAGACGGCCCCGTATTTTTCTGCCATCTATCGGGACCTCCACACCGCGGGTAACTGTATGCGGTGCGGCCGGGCCCCGTATCGATTGGGGTAACAATTCACACCGGGCAGCAATTCGGCGGGAGGAAACCCCCGGAATCGGTACCCGGCGCGAATCAGTAGCCGTGCGGACCCGGATAGTGGCTCTGCGGACCCGGGTACCGAGTCTGCGGCCCCGGAAACGGCGGCTGCGGGAGGTGATATCCGAAATCGTCGGCGACCATGGCCGCCAATTCCAGCAGCGCCCGCCGGGTGGGCTTGCTGACCAGTTCCAGATCGATCTCCGCACCCTCGGCGAGATGATCGTCGAACGGCACCACCTGCACCGCGCGGGTGCGGTCGAGGAACAGTTTGCGCAGCTGATCCAGGTCGACGGTCGAGGCGCCGCGGCGAGAGGCATTGACCACCACCACGGTCCGCTCCACCAGCTTGCTGTAGCCGTGGTGCTCGAGCCAGTCCAGCGTCGCCGAGGCACTGCGCGCGCCGTCGATCGCCGGGGAGGTGACCAGGATCAGCGAGCTCGCCATATCCAGTACGCCGGCCATCGCCGAATGCATCAGGCCGGTACCGCAGTCGGTGAGAATGATGTTGTAGAACTGCTGCAGAATGCCGATCGCGCGCCGGTAGTCGGCCTCGCTGAAGGCCTCCGAGACGGCCGGGTCCTGTTCGCTGGCAAGCACTTCCAGTCGGCTCGGCGCCTGTGAGGTATGGGCCCGCACATCCGAGTAGCGGCCGATGTGCTGATCCTCGAGCAGGTTGCGGACCGTCGAGCGGGTCTGGCGCGGCACCCGGTGGGCCAGGGTCCCGAGGTCGGGATTGGCGTCGATGGCGATCACCCGGTCACCGCGCAGCGAGGCGAAGGTCGAACCCAAACCGACTGTGGTCGTGGTCTTTCCGACGCCACCCTTGAGCGACAGGATCGCGATTCGGTAATCGCCGCGCACCGGCTGATTCACCCGATCCACCAGTTCGCGGTAGATCACATCGGCCGACGATTCGCCCGGATTGATGGCGCCACCGGTCACCTTGTGCACGGCGCGTCGCCAGCCGCTGCGCGGTGACCGCCGCGCCCGCTTGAGCAGATTCAGGTCGTTGACCGAATTCCCCGGCTGCACGGGCTGGGTCATGTGCTGCGGCTGGAACGTGGATTGCTGCTGCTGGTATCCCTGCGGCAGTTGCTGTTGCGGTCCGGAACCGCCCTGCCATCCACCCTGCTGCTGCGGCGGTTGCTGCTGCGGAGGCGTGTGCTGCGGCGGCGGAGCCGAGGGCAGCGGCGGTGGCGCCCAGCTGAAGATCTGGCCGCCGGCATCGGCGTCCGCGCCCTGCTGCTCGGGAACGGACGGCGGTCCCTGCCGCTCGTCGAAGACCCGGCGGACCATGCCGTCGGCGCCGATCTCCTGGCGGATCTCGCCGTACGGCGTTTCCTGCCGGACCTCGCCGTACCCGGATCCCGGCTCACCGGGACCGGGCCGGAAGCCGCCCTGCTCACCGGGGTTGCTCTGCGCGGCGAAACCACCCGGGTCACCAGGATTGCCGTGCGGCGCGAATCTGCCTGAGTCACCGGGGTTTCCGTGCGACGGAAAACCACCCTGCTCACCAGGAGGCGCGAAACCGTTCTGCTCGCCCGGAAATCCGCCCGGTGCGAAGCCACCCGGGTCGCCGGGATTTCCGGGAGGCGCGAAACCACCCTGTTCATTGGGCAACGCCGAGGGCGCGAAACCGGCCGGTTCGCCCGGATATCCCGGCGGCGCGAAACCACCCTGTTCACCGGGGAATCCGTTGGGCGCGAAACCGTCCGGGCCGGGCCCGCCCGCCCACGGCGGCGGGAATCCGTTCGGATCTCCGGGCGGGGCGAACGGACCGGAATGGTCGGTCATCGGGAAACCCGGCGCGGCGAAACCCTGATTCGGCGGATACGGATTCGCTCCCGGCGGCGCGAACGGCCCCGGTGCGAATCCCCCCTGCTCGGGCGGAGCGAAGCCGTCGGGCCCGAACTGCGGGCCGGGCGCAAACGTGGTCTGTTCGATACCGTCGGGCACCGGCGGAATGATCCCGGAGGCCGCGTGTTCGAATTCCGCGGCTCCCTCGGCGGGTGCGCCGGTCGGTTCGGATTCGGACGTCACGCTCGCCGTCCCGTCGGATGCCGTTGTGTCCGCGTCGGATTCGTCCTGCGACGGCAGCGAGGTCGGATTGTCCTGTTCGGCAGCTGTATCGCCCATTCCCTGCCCATGCAACCAAGGCGGTGAAGTGGAGTTGTCGTTAGTCGTCACGTTTCCCCCATCTGCTCGACAGAGTTCGAGCAGAGAGCTCGCGGCCAATGCGCCACAACGCTAGCACGCTGGCCGAATACGAGTCCCCCGGTGAACGGGCGCGCACCCCGTACCGGACGAGTTGGCGCAGAACACCGCCCACCGCCTTCCCGGCGGTGGGCGGTCCCGGCTGTCGAGCAGGGTGTACGGATCAGCGCGCGCGCAGCGCGCGGTTCACCGCGGAGACGACCGCGCGCAGCGAGGCGGTGGTGATGGAGGTAGCGATGCCCACACCCCAGGTCACCTTGTCTCCGATCGCGCATTCGACGTAGGCGGCGGCTTGTGCGTCGTCGCCGGAGGACATCGCGTGCTCGGAGTAGTCCAGCACCCGCACGTCGTAGCCGATGGTCGCCAGCGCGTCGACGAACGAGGCGAGCGGGCCGTTGCCGGAACCGACGATCTCCTGCTCGACCCCGTCCACCTTCACCATCGCGGTGATGGTGTCGGTGCCGGAATCGGTTTCGGCGGCGGTCATCTTCTGCCGGATGCGCTCCAGCGGCAGAACGGGGTTCAGGTACTCCTCGGCGAAGACGTCCCACATCTCCTTCGGCGTGACCTCGCCGCCCTCGCCGTCGGTGATCTTCTGAATCGCCTGCGAGAACTCGATCTGCAGCCGCCGCGGCAACACCAGTCCGTGGTCGGTCTTCATGATGTAGGCGACGCCGCCCTTGCCGGACTGCGAGTTCACTCGGATCACGGCCTCGTAGGTGCGGCCCACATCCTTGGGGTCGATCGGCAGGTACGGAACCTCCCAGACGATGTCGTCGACATCGGCGCCGGCGTCGTCGGCCGCCGCCTTCATCGCGTCCAGGCCCTTGTTGATCGCGTCCTGATGACTACCGGAGAAGGCCGTGTAGACCAGGTCGCCGCCGTAGGGGTGGCGCTCGTGCACCGGCAACTGGTTGCAGTATTCGACTGTGCGGCGGATCTCGTCGATATCGGAGAAGTCGATCTGGGGGTCCACACCGCGGGAGAACAGGTTCATCCCCAGGGTGACCAGGCACACGTTCCCGGTCCGCTCACCGTTGCCGAACAGGCAGCCCTCGATGCGGTCGGCGCCGGCCTGGTAGCCCAGTTCGGCGGCCGCGACCGCGGTGCCGCGGTCGTTGTGCGGGTGCAGCGACAGCACGATCGAATCGCGGCGGGCCAGGTTGCGGCTCATCCATTCGATGGAATCGGCGTACACGTTCGGCGTCGCCATCTCGACCGTCGCCGGCAGGTTGATGATCAGCGGCTTGTCCGGGGTCGGCGCGATGATCTCCGAGACCGCGTCACACACCTCGCGGGCGTACTCCAGTTCGGTTCCGGTGTAGGACTCCGGGCTGTACTCGTAGCGCCAGTTCGTGTCCGGGTAGCGCTGCTCGATCTCCAGGCACAGCTTCGCGGCATCGGTCGCGATCTTCTTCACCGCGTCGCGGTCGGCGCGGAACACCACGCGACGCTGCAGGATCGAGGTGGAGTTGTAGAAATGGACGATCACATTGGCGGCGCCCTGGCAGGCCTCGAAGGTGCGCTCGATCAGTTCGGGACGACACTGGGTCAGCACCTGGATGCTGACGTCGTCCGGGATCGCGCCGTCCTCGATGATCTCGCGGACGAAATCGAAGTCGGTCTGGCTGGCCGACGGGAAGCCGACCTCGATCTCCTTGTAGCCCATCCGCACCAGCAGGTCGAACATGCGGCGCTTGCGGGCGGGGCTCATCGGGTCGATCAGGGCCTGGTTGCCGTCGCGCAGATCGACCGCGCACCAGCCGGGAGCCCGGTCCACGACCCGGTCCGGCCAGGTGCGGTCGAAAGGAATGGGCGCAGCGTCGAATGCCGGGCTGCCGCCCGGGACCTCCTCGGCGAACGGCCGGTACCGGAAGGTCGGCATCGAGGAGTTCTTCTGCTTGTTCCACGCGGGCTGATCGGCGGGCGCGGGTTTGGACGGCGCGGTGATGGTGCGCGTTCCGGATACGAAGGCGTCAGCGGGTGACATGGCGTTTCTCCGAGGGTGTGGGTGGGTGTCCCAAGTATTGGGGTCGACCGGCACAGCTGAACCCCGCGACGGGAGCCGGTCCGATTCAGACCCCGTCGCGGCGGCCGAGGAGGAGTGCCCGCTGCATGATGTCGGCCAGTTTACAGGTCGGTCCGAGGCCGGGAAAAGGAGCCTCGCCACACCGCCACGTAGCCTGGCCGGATGAGTTACGACCACGTGCTGCTCCCCGCGGGAATCGCCACCTCGACCGATGCGGTGGAGACCTACCTGGCCGCGCAGCAGGGACGGCCGCAGACCGAGACCGTGGCGGCGATCGCGGCCGAGGTGAACCGGCGCAACGACGCCCTGCCGGAGGAAGAGGCATTCCTCAGTGTCACCACCGGCGGCGAGGGCACCGGCGGCGCGCTGTACGTCGCGGCCCGCTACGACGCCATCGGCCACGTGCGTAACCTGCTGTTCGAGCTCGCCACCCCGCGGGACTACGCGCTCTACGATCCGCAGCTGAACTGGCTGATCGATCCGACCGATCGCATCGACGTCACCGTTACCCACGGCGGGGCGGGCGAGTTCCCCTATCTGACCGAGCGCCTCGCCCATCAGTGGGTCACCGGACTCGCGGAACCGAATCCGTATCTGATCGTGGAGCGCGCCGACCACGTCTACATCCAGACCTATCGCGACGAGCCCGGCCTGTACACGCTGGAATACCGCGACGGCGGCCCCGATCGGCATTTCGCGGTCCGGTTGGAGGACGGCGACCAGGTGGCCGCACTCGTCTGGGACTGGACGGCCGGGGATCGGAGCCGCCTGGACGCGCTCGGCTGGGAGGCAGTGGCGTTCTGATCGGCGACGTTGCGATCGGGACCTGCCGCGGCCTCAGAGCGTTCGCCGGCCCGACAGCGCGCGGCCCAAGGTCAGTTCGTCGGCGAATTCCAGGTCGCCGCCCATCGGCAGACCGGAGGCGAGCCGGGTGACCGACAGGCCCGGGAAATCCCGCAGCATCCGCACCAGATAGGTGGCCGTCGCCTCGCCCTCGGTGTTGGGATCGGTGGCGATGATCACCTCGGTGACATCGACACCGTCCTCCTGATTTCCGATGCGCGCCAACAGTTCTCGAATGCGCAGCTGGTCCGGGCCGACCCCCGAGAGCGGGTCCAGCGCACCGCCGAGCACGTGGTAGCGACCGCGGAATTCGCGGGTGCGCTCGATGGCCTGGACATCCTTGGGTTCCTCGACGACGCAGATCATGGTCCGGTCCCGGCGCGGGTCGGCGCATATGCGGCACAGTTCGCCGTCGGAGACGGTGCCGCAGACCGCGCAGAACCGCACACCGTCGCGCACCTTCTGCAGCGCCGACTGCAGCCGGTCGATCTCCGGCGGCTCGACCGACAGCAGATGGAAGGCGATACGTTGCGCGCTCTTGGGACCGACGCCGGGCAGTTTGCCCAGCTCGTCGATCAGATCCTGGACCGGACCCTCATACACGGATATGTCCTACCGGGCCGCTCAGAACGGCAGGCCGGGCACGGAACCGCCGCCCATGCCACCGGCGAGCGGGCCCAGTTTCTCGGCCGCCAACTGCTGCGCGTTGGCCATCGCGTTGTTGACCGCGCCGACGATCAGATCCTGCAGCGTCTCCACGTCCTCGGGATCGACCACCTTCGGATCGATCTGCAGCGACTGCACCTCGCCGCTGGCCTTGATCGTCACCTTCACCAGACCGCCGCCGGCCTCACCCGCCACCTCGGTCGCGGCGATTTCGGCCTGCGCGGCCATCACCGCCTGCTGCATCTGCTGCGCCTGTGCGAGCAGTGCCTGCATATCGAGCTGTCCACCAGGCTCCACGGTGATGTCCTCTCTGCGGGATGCGGATGTGCACCAGCGTAGTCACGTTTGGATCTAGCCCGGTACCGGCCCGGCCGGGCCCCATTACCATCGGAATCGGGCCGAGCCTCGGCACCCGGGTCGGGCCAATCCGGTAGAGGGCCGGTTATGTTTCGGGACCAAGATCAACACATGTCTTCCGCGCACAGCACATCCGCACATCCGGCGCGCCGCGTCCGGCGCAGTTCGGCACTGACGGCCGTCGTCGCGATCGCCCTTCTGGGCTTCGGGTCCGCCGTCCTGGCGCCGGCCGCCTCGGCGGATACCGATTACGGCGGTGGCTGCGTTCTCTATACCGACAACCCGGCGGCGACGGTCGACGCGCTGCACAACCACTGTTCGGCCGAACAACAGGACCAGATCTTCCGGGACGCACCCCGCGGCGATGTGCCGACCGGGGTGACCAACGGCTGGGTGACCCGCCCGCCGGTGATGGAGGCCGTGGCGCCGCCGCTCTGGATCGGCAAGAACTTCTACACCGGACCCGACGGTGGAACCCTGACCAACCGGATCACCGCGGCCGGTATCGAAGGTTTCCCCGCCAACGTCCATTCCGGACCGGCTCGCTTGGACGGGCAACCGGCCTGGCTACTGGACTACGCCCCCTCGATCACGCCCCAGATCCTCGACGAGATCCGCCAGGTAACCCCCGGTGTCTGGTTCGGTTACTCCTGGTGGAGAGGGCAATTCCAGACCACGCTGCTGCTGACGTTCGCCCTCACCGAGCAATAGCGCTTGACTCTCCTGTCGCTGGAGGGCGTTCGCTTGTCCGCATGCCCGCGACAGTCTCCATAGGTGAGTTCTCCCGCCTCACCTATCTCAGTGTGAAAACGCTGCGGTACTACCACGAGATCGAGTTGCTCGAGCCGGTGTCGGTCGATCCCGGCTCGGGGTACCGGCGGTATTCGACCGCGCAGGTGGAACAGGCGCATCTGATTCGGCGCCTGCGCGATCTGGATATGCCGATGCCGCAGATCCGCGAGGTCCTCGCGGCGCCGGATCGAGCCACTCGCGATGCCGCGCTGGCCGCGCATCTGGAACGGATGGAAGCGGAGTTGCTGCGGACGCGCGATGTGGTGGCGTCGCTGCGGGCGCTGCTGTCCCCCGGCGCGCCGATCGACGTGCAGTACCGCGTGGTTCCGGAGTTCGCCGCGTTGACGATTCGCGCACCGGTGTCGCGGGCGAAGATCGGCGAGTGGTGCGCGACGGTCTTCCCTCGCCTGGACGAAGTGCTCGCCGTGGCGGGTGTGGCCCCGGCCGGCCCGAGCGGGGCGACGTATTCGGCGGATTTCTTCGAGAACGAGATCGGCGAGGTGGTGGCGTTCACGCCGCTGGCAGCGGATCCGGGCGCCACCTTCGACCAGCACCGCGACGTCGCGGTGCGGCGATTTCCGCGGCGCCGCTTCGCGATTGCGGTCCATGCGGGACCGTTCACCGACTTCGACCGCACCTACGGCGCGCTGGGTTCGCATGTGGCCGAACACGATACCGCGCTGGCGGAGCCGATCCGCGAGATCTACGTGGTCGGCCCGCAGGACTGCGCGGACCCGGCGGCGCAGCGTACCGAGGTCTGCTGGCCGATCGCACCGGCGTGATCGGACAAACGCCGCAGGCTACCTCGAATATTCACGAATTCCCCACCAAGAGAGGATATTTCATGTCGATCAGTCTGGCTGCCGTCACCTTCGACTGCCGTGACGCCGCCGCCTTGGCGAACTTCTACGCACAGTTGCTGGAGCGTCCGGTGGACGCGGACGCCAACGAGTACTTCGCCTCGATCGGCCGCGGTGGCGACAGCGGCCCGGGGCTGATGTTCATCCAGGTTCCCGACAAGACGCCGGGCAAGAACGTGGTCCATCTCGATCTGAGCGCACCGGACTGGCGCGCTCAGATCGACCGGGCGGTCTCGCTGGGCGCGAAACACATCGGCGACTTCGACGAATACGGCGTGCGGTGGGTCACCCTCGCCGACCCCGAGGGCAACCTGTTCGACATCGCCCACCAGCACTGAGCGGAGGAGGAAAAACGAGACCCAAGGGGCGGATTAACCGAGCTCGCGCTTCAGGTTTTCCAGTACCTCGGCCTGGATCTTCTTCAGGCCGAGCGGGGCGAAGATGCCCTCGAAGAAGCCGGCGACCCCGCCCGCACCTTTCCAACTGGTGCGGACCGACACCAGCGAACCCTCACCCGAGGGGGTGACGGTCCAGGTGGTGACCATGGTGGAATTCGAATCCCGTTCGGTCACCATCGAATCCGAGACCGAGACGACCGCGTGGACGTTTCGGGAGCGCTTCTGCGTCGCCTGCAGCGTCCATTCGGCGACGGTTCCGGCGCCTTTCCCGCCTTCGAGCACCTTGTAGTCGTGGTAGTGCGAAGTCAGGATGCGGGGCCGCACATCCTGATAGTCCGCGATCGCTTCCAGCGCACGCTGCGGTTCCGCAGCGACGACGGTCGAGCTGGATGCACTGACCTGTCCCACAATGAGCTCCTAGTCGATCCGGTGGTCGTTCGGGTTTATTCGGGCCGTTCTGCGGGGCTATGCTACGCCGCGTCCGGCGCAGTTCCGGACCGCTATTTCCGTAGCGCTGAGCTCGAGCCGGCACGGTCCGCGATCATCGGCGCTCGAATCCGGGTCGGCCGTCGGCGTGGCGGACGGCCGATCGGGAGCCTTCGGCGGCACCCGTTCGACCCCGAACCGGAACGCTCGTTCCGGGACGGGCGACGGATTTCGACGGGTTCGTCACGAGTCCCGGGACAGCACACAGCCGCACGATTCCGCTCGGAAACCTGTCCGCGAGCTGGGCGGATGACCCATAAGCGCGAGCCCGGCCCATGATCGAACGCAATGCAACATATGCGTGAAGAATCCCGCCCATAGGTACCCTCGCGGTGGCCGGGGGAAACCGGGAGCGATAGCGTCAGGGGGTGGCAGTGAGTCTGGGGAAGGCCGGCCGCGCGCCGGCCGCACGCGAATCAGGTTTTGCCGCGCACCGAGAAGGTGTCGAGCGTCTGCTCGCCAGCTATCGTGCGATTCCTTCGGATGCCAACGTACGGTTGGCGAAAAAGACGTCGAACTTGTTTCGCGCCCGGGCGAAGAACCCCGCACCCGGACTGGATGTTTCGGGCCTGAACCGGGTGATCGCGGTCGATCCCCAGACGAAGACCGCCGATGTGGCCGGCATGACCACCTATGAGGATCTGGTCGCCGCCACCCTGCCGTACGGCCTGGCGCCCTTCGTGGTTCCGCAGTTGAAGACGATCACACTGGGTGGCGCGGTCACCGGCCTCGGAATCGAATCGACGTCCTTCCGCAAGGGTCTGCCACACGAATCCGTACTCGAGATCGATGTGCTGACCGGTGCGGGCGAGATCATCACCGCCACACCGGACGGCGAATACGCCGATCTGTTCCGCGGCTTTCCGAATTCCTATGGCACGCTGGGCTATTCGACTCGCCTGAAGATCGAACTGGAATCGGTGCAGCCATATGTGGCACTGCGCCACGTACGTTTCCACGATTTGCGCGAACTCGAAGCCGTGATGGCTCAGATCGTCCTCGACCGCAGCTACGACGGCGAGCGGGTCGACTATCTCGACGGCGCGGTATTCACCGCCGAGGAGAGCTATCTCGTCCTGGGCCGCCAGACCGACGAACCCGGCCCGGTCAGCGACTACACCGGCATGGATATCTACTACCAGTCCCTGCGCCACGACAACGCCGAGCCCAAACGCGACCGGCTGACCATCCACGACTATCTGTGGCGCTGGGACACCGACTGGTTCTGGTGCTCACGGGCATTCGGCACCCAGAATCCGAAGATCCGCCGGTTCTGGCCGAAGAAGTACCGCCGTTCGAGCTTCTATTGGAAGCTGATCGCGCTCGATCACAAATACAACATCGGCGACAAACTCCAGGCGCGCAAGGGAAATCCGCCGCAGGAGCGCGTGGTGCAGGACATCGAGGTGCCGATCGAGCACACCGCCGAATTCCTGCACTGGTTCCTCCGCGAAATTCCGATCGAACCACTGTGGCTGTGCCCGCTCCGGCTGCGTGACAGTGCGGAAGTACCAGGGAAACCCGAGGATCCGTCGCGGCCATGGCCGCTGTATCCGCTGGAACCGGATCGTACCTACGTCAATGTCGGTTTCTGGTCGGCGGTGCCGAAGCAGCCCGGGCAGATCGAGGGCGCGGCCAATCGCGCGATCGAGGACGAGGTCGCCCGCCTGGACGGCCACAAGTCCCTCTACTCGGACTCCTACTACTCGGAAGACGATTTCGCGCGCCTCTACGGAGGCGATCACTACGCGAATCTGAAGAAACGATATGACCCCGATCATCGTTTGCTGGATTTGTATTCGAAGGCGGTGCAACGCAAGTGACGACATTCAAGGATTCCCAACTGTCCCCGTTCTCGGAGCTGGGAACGAAACTCAGCATTGCCGAAATCTTCGAGACGCTCGTCGACGGCGGCGTCCCGATCCGGTTCTCCGCCTACGACGGCAGCAGCACCGGACCCGACGATTCGAAGTTCAGCCTCGAGATCACGACCCAGCGCGGTATCAACTACATCGCTACCGCACCGGGCGATCTCGGCATGGCGCGGGCCTATATATCCGGTGATATGGCGGTCGAGGGCGTCCATCCGGGCGATCCGTACGCCATCCTGAAGGCGATGACCGACCTGAAGTTCCGGCGCCCGTCGGCGCTGGCACTGGTCACCATCGCGCGCTCGCTGGGCTGGGACGCCCTCAAGCCGATCGCGCCGCCGCCGCAGGAGACGCTGCCGCGCTGGCGGCGCATCGCGCTCGAGGGCCTGCGGCATTCGAAGAACCGCGACGCCGAGGTGATCCACCATCACTACGACGTGTCGAACCGGTTCTACGAGATGGTCCTCGGCCCCTCGATGACCTACACCTGCGCCTGCTACGCCGATGAGAACCAGACTCTCGAAGAGGCCCAGGAGAACAAGTATCGCTTGGTGTTCGAGAAGCTGCGGTTGAAGGAAGGCGATCGACTGCTCGATATCGGCTGCGGCTGGGGTGGCATGGTCCGCTACGCGGCCCGGCGCGGAGTCAAGGTCATCGGCGCCACCCTGTCCAAGGAACAGGCCGAGTGGGCGCAGGCCAAGATCGCCGAGGAGGGCCTGCAGGAGCTGGCCGAGGTCCGCCACAGCGACTACCGCGACATCACCGAAACCGGTTTCGACGCGCTGTCGTCGATCGGTCTCACCGAGCACATCGGGGTGCAGAACTACCCGAGCTATTTCGGCTTCATCAAGAGCAAGCTGCGCGACGGTGGCCTGTTCCTGAACCACTGCATCACCCGCCCCGACAACACCCGCACGACGAAGGCCGGCGACTTCATCGACCGCTACGTCTTCCCGGACGGCGAGTTGATCGGTTCCGGCCGCATCATCACCGATATCCAGAACATCGGCCTCGAGGTGCTGCACGAGGAGAATCTGCGCCCGCACTACGCGCTGACGCTGCACGAATGGTGCAAGAACCTGGTCGCGAACTGGGACGAGTGCGTCGCTGAGGTCGGTGAGGGCACCGCCAAGGTATGGGGCCTGTACATGGCCGGCTCCCAGCTGGGCTTCGAGCGCAACGTGGTGCAGCTGCACCAGGTGCTCGGGAGGAAGCTCGGCGACAAGCAGACCTGGGACGTTCCGCTGCGTCCCTGGTGGAACGCCTGATCGCGCCGACACGAAAAATATTGCCCACGGGCCGGATTCGTCATCTCGAATCCGGCCCGCCCGGCATTGCTCAGCGCGGCAGCGAGTTCAGGAACGGCCGGGGAATATCGAACGATCCGGCGCCCTCTCCGGCGAGCAGCATATCGTCGCGCAGTGAGTGCAGGAGATAGCTCAATTCCGGACCGGCGTCGAGAAGTGGTCTGGTCCAGCCCAATCGGGCGCAGCGGTCCAGCGCCGGCAGCAGTGAGGTGATCGCCTCACCGTTCCAGCCGGCGACCGACAGGCATTCGACCAGCAGCAACGCGGCATCCAATTCCGCACGGGGACGGTTCTGTTCGACCATCCGGCCGTAGAGAGCGCGCGCGCGTTTCACCGCCGATTCGAGGCCCTCGGCCGCCGCATTCGCCCCGTCCAGACCGCGATAGTGCCGGGCCAGCAGCACGCGCACGGCCGCGACCTCCTCGGCCTCCGCGGTGAGGGCGACCGTACCGGCGGATTGGCGCAGCACCGGGGCGGGAGGCTCCGGCCCCGCGGGCGGCTCGACGAGGCCCAATCGCAGCCGTTCCGCCCGGATATGGGCGGCCATGCGCGGAAGTTTGCGTTCGGCGGCCACCCGCGCACCCTCGTCGAGCCGCGCTCGCGCGGTTTCGGTATCGCCGAGCACGGCCTTGACCCGCGCGCCCACCACGAAGGTGGTGATCATGAAATCCACCGCACCAATCCGGGCCGGCAACCGATGGCTCTGTTCGAGCAGCCGATCCGCCGCCTCCAGATCGCCGCGCCGATAGGTCAGCTCGCCCAGCAGTGCCGCCGCCACCCGCACAGCGTGCGAGCGCGGACCCGAGCGCTCCCGGCCGATCTGCCAGGCCTTCTCGAAACACCTGGTAGCGGTGTCGATATCGAGCTGTTCATAGGCGACCGCGCCGGTGTTGAGCAACCCCAGCACCACACCGAGCGGATCCTTGGACCTGCTGTGATAGGGCGCAGCCCAGTCCTGGATGGCCAGCGCGCCGTCGAAATCGAAGTCGCACAGCCGCACGAACGACACCAGATTCGCGGCGGTGGACACCGTCCACGGCGGCAGCTCGTCGGGCTCCTCCAGACACGGCAGCACCTTCTCGAGCACACCGTCGGTGCGGTCGCGGGCCACCAGGTCGGCGGCCGACAGCACCGCGGCCTCACACCGCTGCCGGGTGGCATCGGCATCGGAGGGCGAACTGCGGGCGAGCATATTGGACAGCCGTCCCAGCGCCGTGCGGGCCGCTCCGGACTGCTGCAGATTGATATTGGCGCGCGCCAACGTCATCAGCAGTTTCGACCGCGAAGTCACCTGCTGCACAGGAAGTTTCGACACCATGCCGAGCAGGGTCGCCAGGCGCGAGGTGTCGATCAGGTCCATGCCGCCGTTCTCGACCAGATCCACCGCCATCTTCAGGTCGGTGGCGGCCAGGGCGTGATCCACCGACTTGCGTAGTTGCTGGTGTTCGGCATACCAGCGAGATGCCCTGCGGTGCAACGATTTCAGTTTGCCGGGGTGAACCCGTTCGAGCCGGGCACGTAACTGCTCGGCGAACAGCGGCTGAATCCGGAACCATCCCGGATCGTGTTCGACGCGGGTGACGAAGAGCTCGCGCTGTTGCGCCTGTTCCAGCAGTTGCTCCGCATCGGGTTCACCGCTGAGCGCCGCGGCCAGCCCGCCGTTGAGCTTCTCCGCGACCGAGATCGACATCAGGAACTCGAGCATGCGCGGTTCGAGCCCCGCCAGCACGTTCTCGGCCAGATAATCCCGGATGGCGTGGTTTCCGCCGGACAGATGCGCGATCAGCTGCGCCGGATCCACCGGCGCGCCCGTGGTGGCCCCGCGCAGTGACAAGCTGACCAGCTGGATCGCCGCCGGCCATCCGTCGGTGGCGGCATGGATCTGTTCGACCTGCTCGTCGGTGAGCGGAAACTTGTTGCGCTCCAATAAGATCTGCCGGGTCTCGGCGAGAGTGAGCCGCAGTTCGTGGCTGCCGATCTCGACCAGCTCGTCGCATACCCGCATCCGGCTCAGCGGCAGGCCGGGCTGCTCGCGGGTGGTGATCACGAAACGCAGATGGTGACATCCGTTCTCCAGCAATGCATCCATCACCCCGTGCGCACCCTCGTCGGTGACCCGATCCCAGTTCTCCACCACCACCACGACGACCTGTCCGCCGCTGTGGATCTCGTCGATCAGGGTGGAAATCGCATAGGGCACCGCCTCCGCGGGGCGCTCCTCGAGCACCTCCGCCAGCCCGGAACCGATATCCGGCGCCACCCGCCGGATGGCCTGGATCAGATGGGCCAGCAGCCACACTTCGTTGTCATCGTCGTGGTCGATCCCGATCCATGCCACCGCGATGCCGTCGGCGGTGAGTTCGGAGCGCCACTGGGCGGCGATCGTACTTTTCCCGAAGCCCGCCGGCCCGTGGATCACGGCCAGCCGGCGGCGGCCACCGGTGCGCAGGATATCGAGCAGCCGCGGCCGGGGAATCGGCTCGCGGGCCGGGGTCGGCGGACGGAATTTCGTTGCGGCCGTGGGCGGTAATGTCGCGGGCTGGGCGAGGGCGGGCTGTCCCGGAGCGCGCAGCGCGGGCAGGCCCAGGACCGCGCGGCTGCGGCGCGAGGTGATCGGGTGCGGCGGCGCCTCGGTGGCGGCGATGCGGCCGTCGGCCGTTTCGCCGTCGAGCAGCGCCATCTCGTCGGCCGTTTCCCCGTGCGCGATCTGCACCGCGCGCATCTCCTGTCCGAACTCGAGGGCGGAGGCCGGGCGATCGGCCGGATCCTGGGCCATGGCCGATTCGATCACGCCCGCCACATCGGCCGGAATGTCTTGTTCGCGTAGGTCGGGAACCGGCTGGGTGGTGATCCGCAGGAATTGGGCGACCACGCGCTCCCCGGAGCGGCGTTCGAAGGCGGCGTGCCCGGTCAGCAGCGCGAACAGGGTTGCGCCCAAACCGTACACATCCGACCGCACGGTCGGTTCCTCACCCTTGAGCACCTCGGGAGCGGTGAAGGCCGGTGATCCCGTGATCATGCTGGTCGAGGTCTGGAAACCACCCGGGATGCGCGCGATGCCGAAATCGGTCAGCTGCGGCTCGCCGTAGCGGCTCAGCAGCACATTCGCCGGTTTCACATCGCGATGCAGGACCTGCACGCGATGTGCGCTCTCGATCGCACCCGCGAGTTTCACACCGACCCGCAGCGAATCCGACCAGCTCAGCGGGCCGTGATCGCGGATCAGCTGTTCCAGCGAGCCGTGCGCGGCAAACGGCATGACGATGAACGGCAGGCCGCTGGGCGTGACGTCGACCTGCAGTATGTCGACGATATTCGGATGGCCCGACAGCCGGCCCATGGCATGTTCCTCGCGCAGGAACCGTTCCCGGCTCTCCTCATCGATCTCCGAGGACAGCACCTTCACCGCCACCACGCGATCCAGCGCCCGCTGCGCACAGCGATAGACCACCCCGAAACCGCCGCGCCCGATCTCCTGGGCATCGAACAGCCCCATCGCCTCGAGTTCGTCGGCGATGCGAATCGGTTGGTAGCGCTGGGTATTCGCCCCCGCGGCTGCCTCCGAGTCCGCCGCGGGATCGTCGTCGCTGCGGACCTTGCCCGTCTGTGGATTCATCTGGCCACCTCGAACGTTCCGCCCTCATTCCAACGTAGCGCGGTCCGTGCGCATCCGGACACAGTTCCGCCCGCTTCGATTCGCGACCGTTTCCCTCAGCAGCGGCCATGCGGGTGAGGGCGACGAGACAGCAAACGGCCCGGATCACGCGGGAACGTGATCCGGGCCGTCGCAGGGGATCTCGGCGTGGCGAGAACCTTACTTGCGCAGCGAGTCCGGCACCTGGAAGCGCTCACCGAACTTCGCGGCCAGCTCGTCGGCACGGGCGACGAAGCCCTCCGTGCCACCGGGGTAGCCGACGATGAACTGGTGCACACCACCGGTCCAGGCCGGGTAGCCGATACCGAAGATCGAGCCGATGTTCGCGTCGGCGGTGCTGGTCAGCACGCCCTCGTCGAAGCACTTCTGGGTCTCGATGGCCTCGGCGAACAGCATGCGGTCCTTCAGATCCTGCAGCGTGACGCCCTCGGGCAGCTCACGCTTGGAGTTGAAGGTTTCGCGCAGGCCCTCCCACAGACCGGCGGTCTTGCCGTCGGCGTAGTTGTAGAAACCCGCACCGTGCAGCTTGCCCTTGCGGTCGAACTTGTCGATCATCGTGTCGATCACGCGGCCGGAGGCCAGCGACGACTCGGAGATCGCGAGACCGTCCTTCTCGGCGGCCTCCTTGGTCTCCTTGAAGATCTTCCGCATGGTCTCGAAGTTGAGCTCGTCGCTCAGCTTCAGCGGCGCGGCCGGGTAGCCCGCCTGCAGACCTGCCTGCTCGATGGTCTGGGGGTCGATGTTCTCCTCGAGCATCATGATGGCCTCGTTGATGAACGTGCCGATGACGCGAGAGGTGAAGAATCCGCGGCTGTCGTTGACCACGATCGGGGTCTTGCCGATCGCGAGGGTGTAGTCGTACACCCGGGCCAGCGCCTCGTCGGAGGTCTTCTCGCCACGGATGATCTCCACCAGCGGCATCTTGTCGACCGGGGAGAAGAAGTGGATGCCGATGAAGTCCTCGGCCCGCTTCACACCGTTGGCCAGCAGGGTGATCGGCAGGCTGGAGGTGTTGGAGCCCAGCAGCGCGTCGGCGTCGACGATGTCTTCGATCTCCTGGAAGACCTTGGCCTTCAGGTCGGGGTTCTCGAACACGGCCTCGATCACGAAGTCCACACCGGCCAGATCCTTGGGATCGGCGGTCGGGTGGATGCGATCCAGCAGCGCCTTGGACTTCTCCTCGGTGGTCGTGCCGCGCGAGAGGGCCTTCTCCTCGAGCTTCACCGAATACTGCTTGCCGCGCTCGGCGTTCTCCTGGGAGACGTCCTTCAGCACGACCTCGTAGCCGGCCTTGGCCGAGACGTAGGCGATGCCCGCGCCCATCATGCCGGCGCCGAGCACGCCGACCTTCTTGATCTCACGCTTCGGCACGTCCTTCGGACGCGAACCGCCGTTGTTGATGGTCTGCAGGTCGAAGAAGAACGCCTGGATCATGTTCTTCGCGACCGGGCCGGCCAGCAGCGAGACGAAGTAGCGCGACTCGATCAGCGACGCGTTGTCGAAGTCGACCTGCGCGCCCTCGACCGCGGCGGCCATGATGGCCCGCGGCGCCGGCATGTTCTGGCCCTTGAGCTGCTTGCGCAGGTTGGCCGGGAAGGCGGGCAGGTTGCCGGCCAGCGCCGGGCTCGACGGCGAGCCGCCGGGGATCTCGAAGCCCTTGCGGTCCCACGGCTGGGTGGTGGCCTCGGCGTTGTCCTTGTTGGCCTTGATCCACGCCTTGGCGGCCGGGACGAGCTCCTCGACGCTGCCGACGACCTCGTTGATCAGGCCCTTGGCCTTGGCCTTCTGCGCGTTGAACTTGTTGCCCTGCAGCAGCACGCTCATCAGACCGTCGGCGATGCCGAGCATGCGGATGATGCGGGTGACACCGCCACCGGCCGGGAGCAGGCCGAGCGAGACCTCGGGCAGACCGATCTGCACGCCCTTGACGTCGGCGGCGATGCGGTAGTGCGTGGCCAGCGCGATCTCCAGGCCACCGCCGAGCGCGGCGCCGTTGATGGCGGCCACGACCGGCTTGCCCAGGGTTTCGAGGCGACGCAGGTCGGCCTTGATGCCGGTGAGTTCTTCCATGATGTCCGGAGCGTTCTCCGGAGTGGTCTTCATCATGTTCTTGAGGTCACCGCCGGCGAAGAAGGTCTTCTTCGCGGAGGTGATGACGACACCGGTGATGTCGTCGACCTCGGCGACCAGGCGGTCCACCGTGGCGTGCATCGAGCTCTTGTAGAGATCGTTCATCGTGTTGGCGCCCTGGTTCGGGTCGTCCATGGTCAGCACGACGATGCCGTCGGCGTCCTTTTCCCAGCCGATCATGTTCTCTGTCATAGTTTTTCGTTCTCCTGGAGAATTAGATGGACTGGCGTCAGACGCGCTCGATGATGGTGGCCACGCCCATGCCGCCGCCGATGCACAGGGTCACCAGGGCGTAGCGGGCGTTGCGGCGCTCCAGCTCGTCGACCATAGTGCCGGTGATCATCGCGCCGGTGGCGCCCAGCGGGTGGCCCATCGCGATGGCGCCGCCGTTGACGTTCAGCTTCTCGTCCGGGATCTTCAGATCCTTCTGGAACTTCAGCGCGACCGAGGCGAAGGCCTCGTTGATCTCGAACAGGTCGATGTCATCGACCGACAGACCCGCCTTGGCCAGCGCCTTGTGCGCCGCCGGGGTCGGGCCGGTGAGCATGATGGTGACGTCGGCGCCGCTGGTGGCGGTGGCGACGATGCGGGCGCGCGGGGTCAAGCCGGAGGCCTCCCCCGCTTCCTGGGAGCCGACCAGCACCAGCGCGGCACCGTCGACGATGCCCGAGCTGTTACCGCCGTGGTGCACGTGGTCGATCTGCTCGATGTAGTGGTACTTCTGCAGCGCGACGGCGTCGAAGCCACCCATTTCGCCGATGCCCGCGAAGGACGGCTTCAGCTTGGCCAGATCCTCGACGGTGGTGCCCGGACGCATGTGCTCGTCCTGGTCGAGCACGGTCAGGCCGTTGACGTCCTTGACCGGGACGACGGACTTGGCGAAGTAGCCGCCGGACCACGCCTGCGCGGCGAGCTCCTGCGAGCGCACGGCGAACTTGTCGACGTCCTCGCGGGTGAAGCCCTCGATGGTGGCGATCAGATCGGCGCCGATGCCCTGGGGAGCGATGTAGAGGTCGTAGCCGGTGGCCGGGTCGGCGAACATCGCACCGCCGTCGGAGCCCATCGGGACGCGCGACATCGACTCGACACCACCGGCGATGACCAGGTCATCGAAGCCGGAGCGCACCTTCTGCGCGGCCATGTTCACGGCCTCGAGGCCGGAGGCGCAGAAGCGGTTGATCTGCACACCGCCGACCGTGTCGGGCAGGCCCGCGGTCAGCACGGTGGTGCGGGCGATGTCGCCGCCCTGGTCACCGATCGGCGACACGACACCCAGGATGATGTCCGAGATGCGATCCTCGTCGAGGTTCGGGAAGCGGTTGCGCAGCTCCTGGACCAGACCGGTCGTCAGATCGATCGGCTTGACCGAGTGCAGCGAGCCCTTCTTGTTGCGGCCGCGCGGAGTGCGGATGGCCTCGAAAATGTAGGCCTCTGTGGTCATATCGGAGTGTTTCCTTCCTTAAAGGTGCCGACCGGCCATCCGACCGACCGTGTTCGATCCCGGCGAGCCCGCAGGCCCACCACACCGGCGAACCGGGAGGTCACGCACGGTTCCCTCCACAAGTCCGCCGAGCGCATAACGCTGTACAAACGCCGACATGCATCGACCTACGAGACCCCGGGGCGCCCGTATGCCTGGGCATACCATAGAACCTCGTAGCACCGATGCCGACGACCACCCGTTCATAGTACAGCGGGATGCGAACTCCGGTTAACTTAACGCATTCCGGCAGGTGGCTGTCAACCACCAAGATGTGTGGCACCCAACTCAGTTCGCAGCAACTCCAAGGCCACCTCATCAGGGTCGCGGCGCTGTTCCGGCGGGACCGGGCGCGCCGATTCCGCGAACATCTCCTGCTCTTCTTCCGGCGTCAACGCAGGTGGGACACCGTCGTAACCTACCGGCGAGTAGTCCGACGGCCCGGGATCGTCCGGATAGTCCGGCGCCTCGGGCGGCGGGATATCGTCGTCCGGCGCCGCTCGGTCGGCGGCACCGGCACTGCGCGGCGGCGGGCGGAACTCCCGCCGCTGGCCCTGTCCCTGACTGTCGCGACGATCGGCCGCGGCACCCCTGGTATCGGTCTGACCGCCGCGTGCATCGCTGTCGGCGGACTGCGCCTGGTTCTGGCTGGGCCGGACGAATCGCGGCGGTTGCGGCTGCCCGGGGTTGCCCCCACCCCCGCCCCGGGCGGCCGACGATTCCGCACCCCCGCGGGCAGGTCGCTCGGATGCCGCACCACCGGCACGCGCACCACCGGAATCACCCGACCCGACTTCCCATCGCACGCCGTACTGCCGGCCGATCACCGCGTGTACCGCGGCCCGCACGGCGTCGATGTTCTGCGGGATCGACAAACGCTGCGCGAGCGGAGCATGTGGATGCGCGAACACGATCGTGTCGCCTTCGATGCGGACGGCCCCGACCGCGCCCGAGAGCAGCGCCGGCAAGGCCGCGCTCGACTCCCGCGCCTTGGCTCGGATATCGGCCCAGGCGGCCTCGATCTCCCGCAGGACATCGTCGCCACCCGCATCGGCGGGCGTCGCCGCCGCTTGCGCGGGCGCGTCCGCGGTCCGGTCCGCCGGGTCCGCGACCGACACATCTCGCGTCCCAGGGCCGGCGGCCGCAGCAGATTCGGAAGTGGAAGCTAGGGCGGCACCGGCATCATCGCCGGACGCGGTGGCGGACTCGGCACCGCGGGAATCCGGACCGGCACCGGCATGCGGACCGTTCGAACCCACCGCGCTCGCCGGCCGGTCGGCCACGCCGGCTGGATCCGAGTCGCGATCGGGCTCGAAGGACCTCTCGGTGGGCGCGGCCGAGCCCGACGGACCTCCTACCTCCGGCCCGTCCACGACCGAGCCGGAAGCGGCGGCGTTCTGTCGTTCATGAGCGCGCTCGGCGCCCTCATCGGATCCGGGCGACATCAGGCCGCCTCGGTGGGAAGTGGGGGTCGCGCTGCCAGGTTCGGGATGCGGCACGTCGGACGATTCCGGCTGAGCGACGGAATCCGGTGCGGCCGGCCGATCGACGGCGGCCGATTCGGCCGCGGCAGCGCCCCGATCGGGAGCGGAATCCGCCGACCCGGCATGTCGCTCGGTACCGGTATCCGACTGCACACCGGAGGGAGATCCGGCGAGCGGTTCCGACCCGACGCCCCGATCCGCATCGTCCACTGCGGGACCGGAAACGGTTGGCGCTGTGGTCTTTTCGCCCGCATCCCGATCGGTCGGCGATGGCGCCCGTTGCGCCGGATGCGGCGCACTCTTCTTCTCCCGCAACGCGGCGAGGGCTTCGGCGCCACGGCGGCGTGGCTCCCCGGACGGCCGGCCCACGCCACCGGAGGACTCCGGTGCGGCGGCGGGAGCAGCGGACGGCTGTGGCGCCGCGGCGGACCCGAGGGCCGGAACACCACCGGATTCCATCCGCCGTTCCAGACGTTCCAGCCGCTGCAACGCCGCCGATTCGGCCTCCGAGACCGAGGGCAGCAGCATGCGGGCGCACACCACCTCCAGCAGGAGGCGGGGTGCGGTGGCGCCGCGCATTTCGCCGAGGCCCTCGTGCAGCAGCTCCGCGTAGCGGGCCAGGGTGGCCGGGCCGATACGGTCGGCCTGGTCCGACATCCGGTCGATCACATCGCCGGGGCCGGTGACCAGATTGCGTTCGGCGGCATCGGGAACCGCGCGCAGCAGGATCAGGTCGCGGATGCGTTCGAGCAGGTCGGTGGCAAAGCGGCGGGGATCGTGACCGGCCTCCACCACTCGGTCGATGGTGGCGAACAGGGCCGCGCCGTCGTCGGCGGCCAGCGCGTCGACGGCCTCGTCGATCAGCGCGATATCGGTGACGCCGAGCAGGGCCAGCGCACGGGGATAGGTGACACCTTCCGGGCCGGCGCCGGCCAGCAGCTGGTCGAGCACACTGAGGCTGTCGCGCGGCGAACCACCGCCGGCCCGAATCACCAGCGGGTAGACCGATTCCTCGACCTGTACCTGTTCCTGCTCGCAGATCTTGCCGAGCAGCCCGCGCATGGTGGCCGGCGGCAGCAGCCGGAACGGATAGTGATGGGTGCGCGAGCGAATGGTCGGCAGCACCTTGTCCGGCTCGGTGGTGGCGAAGATGAAGATCAGGTGGGCCGGTGGCTCCTCGACGATCTTCAGCAGCGCATTGAATCCGGCCGTGGTGACCATATGCGCCTCGTCCACGATGAAGACGCGGTAGCGCGATTCCGCGGGTGCGTAGAACGCACGATCGCGCAGCTCACGGGTGTCGTCCACGCCGCCGTGGCTGGCCGCGTCGAGTTCGATCACGTCGAGATTGCCGGGCCCGCCCGGAGCCAGCGCGACGCACGACGGGCACACCCCGCACGGTCGCGAGGTGGGACCCTCGACGCAGTTCAGCGAGCGCGCCAAGATGCGCGCCGAGGACGTCTTGCCACAACCTCGCGGGCCGGAGAACAGGTAGGCATGACTGATCCGCCCGGTGTCGAGCGCGGTACTCAGCGGATCGGTGACGTGCTCCTGCCCCACTACCTCGGCGAAGGACGCCGGTCGATACTTCCGGTACAGAGCCACGGCCCGAGGGTACCGGCGGACACCGACAGGGAACCATTCGCGCACCCGATATCCACCCCGTACGCCGAACCGTCCGATGGCATAAATAAACTATGATATACATCACAACCATTCTTTTCGTCCGATCTCACCGCAGACAACCGACCTGGTCGACTATCGGTTCGCGCCCGGCAATTGGAAACGGTGTGAATGTTGTGCCGATTTCGCCCGCGGGCCGTCGAGTAACGAAAACTTTCGGACACGCGCCCCGTTTGCGTCCGAAATTATGGACGTAACGATTCCGTCACCCGATTCGCGCCCGATCCGCTTCGCTGACTACCGTTAGATTTCGGCAACTTCGGTAGCCAAACCTTCATCAGGTTGGTGTCCCCGGTCGGTCCCTCATCCCGACCGGGGCACAACAACATCCGGCCCGTTTCGGAGGTAATGACAGGTAATGACGACCGTGCCGTCGTGTGACGACATCGCCGCCGCCTGGCTCTCACATACCGATTTCGCCGGCGACCGGGTCGCCATCGATCTGCTCAGCCGCGCCATCAGCCCCCGCGAGTTCTCTCGCAACCGCGATTCCCTTCCGGTTTCGGCCGCGGCCGATCCGGCCACCGCGGGCGCCATTCTGGAATTGCTGAGCCGCGGCCAGGTTCCGACCCTGCCGGCCATTCACACCCTGATCGCGCAGAATCGGATACGCGCCGAGGCCACACGCATCGAACGACTGGGCCGGCGCGCGCAGCGCAGTATCGACGAATTCGGCCGCACGCTCGCCGAGCTGACTCAGAACTATTGGCACACCCACGCGACGGGCCCGACCCGCCGCGATATTCTCGCCGCCGAACCGGTGATGACGCTGATCCGCGAACGCGTCGGAGAGATCGCCCCGAATGCGGTCAAACATTTGTGGCTCATCGAACGGGCGCAGCGCGCGGGGTGGATCGCCTTCGACGCCACGCCACGTTCGCTGTGCGCGGCCCGGCGCTTCCACTCGGCGAAATACGGCAACCGCGTGTCACTGCGTCCGATCAACACCATCGGCACACTGGTGGCCGAGTTCCTGGACACCTACCGCACCACACACGGCCGCCCGCCGCGCTGGTCGGCTCTCGCGCACGAGCTGCGCGACGACCGCGGCTGCCGGGTGTTCAACGACACCGCCGACGCCCGCGCTCAGCAGCAGTGGCTCGTGACCGCGCAATGGCTCGCGCTCGAGGACGATCTGCCGGTCCCCGGGGACCGCGGCCGGCGCGCGCTGGCCCGGCAGGCCCGCAAACGCGGGAATTGAATCCGAACGGAAGTACCAGACTCGCTCGTCGGCCGAACACAGGGGGTTCGGTAGTTTCTTGCCACGCGAACGCGTGTGGAAAAGGAGTTGTCCGTGCCCCCGACCATCGACCCCGCCGCCACGGCGTGGCTGTTGACCAGCACCGCCCTGGTCCTGCTCATGACTCCCGGCCTGGCGATCTTCTACGGCGGCATGGTGCGCACGACTGGCGTGCTGAACATGCTGATGATGAGCTTCATCTCCATCCCGCTGGTGACCGTAGTGTGGCTGCTGTTCGGCTACACCCTGGCCTTCGGTGACGACGCCGGCGGTGGATTGATCGGCGGACTGGAACATTTCGCGATGACCGGCATCACCCCGGGCACCGTACGCAGCGGCGTTCCGGAACTGCTGTACGCCACCTTCGAGCTGACCTTCGCGATCCTCACCGTCGCGCTCGTCAGCGGCGCCATCGCCGATCGCGCCAAATTCTCCGCGTGGATGGTGTTCGTACCGGTGTGGGCGCTGGTGGTGTTCGCTCCGATCGCGCACTGGGTATGGGGTCCGAACGGCTGGCTGGCCTCCTTCGGCGTACTCGATTTCGCCGGTGGTCTGGTGGTCGAAATCGCTTCCGGCGCTTCGGCTCTCGCCTTGGCGTTGGTATTGGGGCCCCGGATCGGGTTCAAGGTGGACGCGATGCGCCCGCACAATCTGCCGTTCGTGTTGCTGGGCGCCGGGCTGTTGTGGTTCGGCTGGTTCGGCTTCAACGCCGGATCCGCGTTCAAGGCCGACGGATTGGCCGCCGCCGTCTTCCTGAACACCTTGGTCGCGGGCTGTCTGGGCATGCTCGGCTGGTTGATCGTGGAGCAGATCCGCGACGGCCGCCCGACCACCTTCGGCGCGGCCTCCGGCGCCGTGGCCGGTCTGGTCGCGATCACGCCCTCGTGCGGTTCGGTCAACGCCCTCGGCGCGGTGATCGTGGGCGTGGCGGCCGGTGTGGTCTGCTCGTTCGCAGTGGGCTGGAAATTCAAGGCGGGCTACGACGATTCGCTCGATGTGGTCGGCGTGCACTTCACCGGCGGCGTGGTCGGCACTCTGCTGATCGGCCTGCTGGCGAACCGGGTGATGACCGGCGGCTCGCGCGGATTGTTCTACGGCGGCGGACTCGCCCAGCTCGGAAAACAGGCGGTCGGCGTCGTGGTGGTCGCGCTGTGGTCCTTCGGTGTGTCCTATCTGATCGGCAAGGTGATCGATCGCGTGATGGGCTTCCGGGTCAGTAAGGAGGACGAGATCGGCGGCATCGACTTCGCCCTGCATGCCGAGACCGCCTATGTCGAGGGCGTCCACGGCCACGCGCCGCGCGGGTTGTTCGGTCATCATCCGCACGGCGGCGATGAGCGACCCGCCGGTGACGGGGGTCGCTGACGCCGATCCGGCTTTCCGCTTGCGCCCGGCTAGGGTAACGGCGTTACGCTAACGCCGTTACCCAACGCCGGCCGCCCGAGGAGCACCTATGCTGACCCGCATCGCACGGCTCGCCACCCGGTACCCGAAACGGGTGCTCTTCGCTGCTCTCGCCCTGGCGCTGATCTGCGGCGGCTTCGGCGCCACGGTCACCGCCCACCTGCAAGCCGGCGGTTTCACCTCCGACAAGGCCGAATCCACCCGCGCGGCACAATTGGTGGCCGACGAGTTCAACGGCGCCCAGCCCAATCTGGTGCTGCTGGTACACGCCGACGAGGGCGTGGAGTCGGCCGCGGCCCGCTCGGTCGGCGCCGACATCGCCACCCGGCTCGGCAGTCGCTCCGACACCGTCGGCGTCCGCTCGTATTGGACCAGTCCGCCGCAGCTGGCCGCCGCACTGCGTAGCACCGACGGTAAGAGCGCGTTGGTCATGGCCTATCTCACCGGGGGCGACGACAAGGCCCAGCGCACCGCCGGTGAGATCGCGAGCACCCTGCCCGATTCCACGCCGGGTATCACGGTGCAGGCGGGCGGAATCGCCGCTGTCTACCACGATGTCAACAGCCAGGTCACCAAGGATCTGGCGATGGCCGAGGGCATCGCGGTCCCGCTCACCGCGATCGTGCTGATCCTGGTGTTCGGCAGTGTGATCGCGGCCTCGCTGCCGCTGGCGGTCGGGATCTTCGCGATTCTGTGCACGCTCGCGATCCTGCGCAGCTTCACCCTCTTCACCGATGTATCGATCTACGCGCTGAATATGACCACCGCGCTGGGACTGGCCCTGGCGATCGACTACAGCCTGTTCATCGTCAGCCGATACCGCGAGGAATTGGCCGCGGGGTCGAGCCACGAGGCCGCGGCGGTGCGCGCCGTGCAGACCGCGGGACGCACGGTGTTGTTCTCCGCGCTGACGGTCGCGCTCGCGCTGGCGGTGCTCAGCGTCTTCGACGTGTACTTCCTGAAGTCGTTCGCCTATGCCGGGGTCGCGGTGGTCGCGGCCGCCGCGATCGCCTCGATCGTGATTCTGCCCGCGGCGCTGGTCTTGCTCGGGGACCGGATCAATTCCTGGAATCTGCGGGTGGCGATCCGGAAACTGTTCGGCCGCCCCGAGCCCGCACCGCGACCGGAGCAGGAATCCGGCTGGTATCGCACGGTCACCTGGGTGATGCGGCGGGCGGTGCCGGTCTCCATCGCGATCATCGCGGTGCTGCTCGCGGCCGGCGCGCCGTTCCTCGGGGTGAAGTTCGGCTATCCCGACGACCGGGTGCTGCCCGCCGGCTCGACCAGCCGCGCGGTCGGCGACGAGTTGCGGGCGGAATTCCCCGCCGTGAACTCCGGAACGGGGACGACGATCGTGCTGCCGGGTGCGCCGAGTGAACCCCAGGCGATCAGCGGCTACGCCACGGCGCTGTCGAAGGTCGACGGCGTGAACGCGGTGCTGTCGAGCAGCGGCGTCTACGTGTCCGGCGCCCGGATGGGCGGCGCCGCGCCGGGGATGGCCGGCGACTCGGGGCAATATCTCACCGTCACATCGACATTCGATCCCTACTCGCAACAGGCCAAGGATCAGCTGCAGGCGTTGCGCGATGTGCCCGCGCCCTCGCCGGCGCTGTTCGGCGGTGCGGCGGCGATGAACGTGGACTCCCTGCACGCACTGGGACAACGGCTGCCGCTGGCGATCGCGCTGATCGCACTGGCGACCTTCGTGGTCCTGTTCCTGTTCACCGGCAGCGTGGTGCTCCCGCTGAAAGCCGTGGTGATCAACGCGCTGTCGCTGACCGCGATGTTCGGCATGATGGTGTGGATCTTCCAGGAGGGGCATTTCTCCGGACTGCTCGGCTTCACGCCCACCGGCTTCCTGGTGCCCACGATGCCGATCCTGATGTTCTGCCTGGCCTTCGGGATGTCGATGGACTACGAGGTGTTCCTGCTCTCCCGCATCCGCGAGGCCTGGCTGGCCTCCGACCGCACCGCCGCCGACAACGACCGTTCGGTGGCCGTCGGTGTCGCCCGGACCGGTCGCATCATCACCGCGGCCGCCCTGCTGATGGCGATCGTGCTGGGCGCCATGATCTCCGCGAAGGTGTCGTTCATGCAGATGTTCGGACTCGGTCTCACGATCACCGTGCTGGCCGACGCCACCGTCATCCGCATGCTGCTGGTTCCGGCGCTGATGCGGCTGATGGGCCGCGGAAACTGGTGGGCTCCGCGCCCCTTGGCACGCTGGCACGAGCGGTTCGGTCTCACCGAACATCCCACGCCCGCGACGCCGGAGCGCGCCGCGGAACCGGAACCGGCGGGGCGCCCGTGACACGTTCGAGCCGTCCTCGTTCCGCCCGCGGTTCCGGCACCGAGCTGCGCGCCGAAATCCTCGCCGCGACACAAGAGTTGCTGGCACGCACCGGTAATGCGGATTCGGTGTCGATTCGCGAGGTCGGCAAGCTGGTGGGCGTCACCGCACCATCGATCTACCGCCATTTCGCCGACAAGGACGACCTCATCGATGCCGCGGTGGCCGAGGTCTTCGAGGATCTCGACGCCGCCGTCGGCGCCGCGAGCGACCCCACCGTCTCGCCCATGTCCCGGATGCGTCAGCAGGGCCTGGCCTACGTGCGCTTCGCCTTGCAGCACCCCGGTCAATACCGAGTCGCCACCGCCGCCTCACCCGGCGAAGGTCCCTCCGCGGTGGACATGGTGCTGAGTAGTGGTGCGTTCCAACGTTTTTCGCAGACGGTGCGGGAGGCGATGGACTCCGGCGTGATCGCACCCGGCGACCCGATGCCGCTGGTGCTCGAACTCTGGGCCGCTGCCCACGGCATCGCGTCACTGCTCATCGCCAAACCTCACCTGCCGTGGGGTGATGCCGAAGCCGTCGCCGACCGGGTCATGGCGGCGGCCTGCCTCGGACATGCGGTACTGGACGTCATCGGCGGGGAAACGCCGGACCCCGACGAGGGTGCTCGATGGTTGGCACAGTTGCGGGAGGAGCGGTAGGGCCCCTCACATCGACGGGATTCGGCCGCCGGTCACGACACCGAATCCGACGGCGAGTTCCAGGTGTTGCACATCCAGGTGCGGTTGTTGTCGTGCCCCTGGTCGTACCACGCCCCGTAGTGGTCGGGCGTACCGTGATCACGCATATCGCCCGCTTGGTCGCCGCGACGATAGTTGGTCCGGCGAATCCTTCCGACCTGATCCGTGGTGAGCGAGCCGACGAATTGCGATGAGCCCACCCACATTCCGCCGAAGCACTGCGCTTCCAGCTCCAGGCGACGCGACAACTCCAATCCGGCCGCGGACCGCGCCCCCGCGTCGTAGCGATCCTTGTTCTCCTTGTCGGAGATGCCGGAGATCCCTTGCACATGATGTCCGTATTCGTGTGCGAACACCGAGGCGTAGATTTCGGCCTGGTCACCGAACTGATCGACCTGCAGGTGATCGAGCGGCATATAGATCGTATTGTTGATCGAGCAGTAGAACGCCGCGTAGTTGCCGCCCGAACTGGTGCAGGGCGAGACGGCGTCCACACCGCGCGCGGGCACGCTGACCGTCGGACTCGAGAACGGCAGGTTCGCCCCCTGCACAACAGGCTGCCACATCCGGTCCAGGCAGTCCTTCTCCGCGTTGAAGAAGGCGGTGGCCGCCGCGACACTCGAACCCCAACGCGGATAACCACATTCGATGTTGATCAGACCGGAGTCGTGATCGACGAACAGCGGATTGCTCGCGGTGGCGGCAACCGGTTGCGGTCCGGCCGGTTTCGTCGATGTCGGCGCGGCGCGCGTGGTTCGCGTCGCGGCCCGGGTGGTGGTGGAGCGCGCCGAGGTGGAGTAGGTGGTGACCTCGGAACTCGAGGTGGACGGGTCGCTCGTGCTCGTGGCCCACGTCGGCGACGTATACGTAAAACTTGGCGCCGACGTCGAATACGACGACGCCGAGGAATTGTCACGACCTCCCATGGTCGCGAACGAGACCAAGCCGCCGACCACCACGAAGACGAACAGCACGGCGAAGACCGCACCGACCGCGCCGCCACCGGACCTCGGCGGCGGATACGGACGGCCGTAATAGCCGGGCGGCGGCAACGGCGGACCGCCGTACGGACCGACCGGATACGCACCCGGCGGCGGCAGCGGCGCACCGTACGGTGGCCGCGGATAGCCCCGCGGCGGGCCGTACCCGGGCGGCGGGCCGTACGGCGGGCGCCCGTGCGGCGGAACACCGTGCGGCGGTGGGTATCTCGGCGGTCGCGGCATGGCGGATCAGCTCACCTGTCCGGACGGCGCGATGAAGGTGTTGCACGGCGCGGTCGCGTTCTTGTCGAATCCGGTACTCCACCAGTCGCCGGCGTGTTCCGCGGTGCCGTGGCTGCGCATATCGCCGGCGCTGTCACCTCGGCCGTAGGCATCCTTGCGCGCGGACTGCGCCTGCACCGGCGTCAGCGACTTCCCGCCGGCCGAGGACGCGAAGTACATGCCGTCGAAACAGTTGGCCTGCAATTCGATTCGCCGCGAGAGATCGAGCCCCTCGTCGCTGTAGAGGCCGGTCTGGCGGCGTTGTTTGTTGGCGGCGCCGAGGATCCCGGACAACGCCTGGATGTGGTGACCGTACTCGTGGGCGAAAACCGAGAGGTAGATCTCCCAGTGATCGTGGAACATATCCGTCTGCAGCTGACTGATCGGCATGTAGATGGTCTGATCCGCACCGCAGTAGAAGGCCGCGAAATTGCTGCTCGAGCCACTGCACGGCGTGGTGATGCCCGAAGTGGTCGCGGTGACAACGAGTTTCGGCGGGGTGAAACTCAACTTCGCCCGCTCCAGCACCGGCTTCCAGGCGTCGGCCAGACAGGCTGCGGCACTTTCGAAGAATGCGCGCGCGGCGTCGACCTGCGTGCTCCACGGGGTGTACGGGCAGCGCGCCGGATTCAGCGGTGAACCGGGGTCGGCCAGGAGTGGATTGGCGCCGGTCTCGGGGACGCCCGCGGAATCCTTTCCGGGCGGCGGGCTGTAGCTGTAGTTGCCGTGTTCACCCGTGTGCGAGGCCGCGTCGAATCCGGTCCGCACGGCGAAGCGGATGAGGCCCGAAGTGACGATCAGCAACACCACGACGACGACCGCGCCGAAGCCCCCGCCGCCTCGCTTGCGCGGCGGAGCGGAGCGCGGACCGGCCGGACCGTACGGCCGTGGCGGCGGCACGGGTGGGCGATGTCCGGGCGGCGCGGACGGTCGATAACCTTGTCCCGCACCATATCCGGGGCGTCCGCCATAAGCCGGAGCGGCAGGGTACGGCGGAGGCCCGGTGGGCGGTGCGTAACCCGGTTGGGGCGGATAGCCGGGAGGTGGCGGATATCCGGGCTGTGCGGTGTGGCCGTACCCCGGCGGCGGCCCCGGGCGCGGCCGGCCGCCCGGTCCGTAGGGTGGAACCGGCCGTCCGCCGGGCGGATTCGGGCCGTGCCCGTAGGGTGGTCGACTCACTCCCCCACTCCCCCTTGTCCGTTCCTCATCCCGCGACAGCCACGCTCTCCGCCGACAGCCGCCGACAGCCGCCGACAGCCGCCGACAGCCGCCGACAGCCGCCGACAGCCGCCGACGCAGAATAGCAAGCCGCCGAATTCGCGACGCCTGCTCGCACAGTGGCCCACCGCTAAGCTACTGCCCCATGCTGATCTTTCGGGGGGGCGCGTTCGGCGCTCTGTTGTTTATTGCGGCCGGGCTGTTCGCCGCAGCACCGGCCGCGCGGGCGCAGGAGCCCACGGGTGTGTCGATCATCGCGGACGTCAAACTCAGCGAGGCCGGTCTGCTCGAGGTGGCCGAAACCGTGAAGGTGCCGCCGGGCGGGCAGTTCCACATGGCGCTGCCGCTGCGGGTGGGACGCGACGACGGAAGTGAACGCCGCTTCGGTGTGACCGACATCTCCAGTACCGGACCGGGTTCGGCGAAGGTGGCGGGTGATGTGTTCAGCGTGGACGCGCCGCCGGGGGAATCGTCGTTCAAGTACACCGTGCACGGCACGGTCAGCGATGCGCCGGGGACGCAACTGTTCCACTGGACGGGAGCCCTCAACACCGATGTCGCCTCGTTCGACGGTTCGGTGATCAGCCCGAGTTATCGGATGGGGATCGCCGACTGCACGGTCGGCTCGGTCGGTAGCACCCGAAAATGCAACGACGCCCGCGTCGAACCGGACGGCGTACTCACCATGCACGAGGAGAATCTGCACAAGGGCGACATCCTCGATGTGACCCTGCAGGTGCCGCCCGGCACGGTGAAGGCCAACGCCGATATTCGCGGCGGCCGCGGGTCGGGCGCGTTCGCCGTCACCGCACCGGTGCTGATCGCCTTCGGTGTGCTGCTCGCGGCGCTGGCCGCCTTCGGCGCCTATCTGGCCTGGGCTCGCCGCCAGGACGCCGCGGCCCTGACCTCGACCGGAACCCTGGATCCGGTGCAGCGCGACGGAAACCACAGCGAATTCGTCTCTCCCGACGGCATCCTGCCCGGTGAGGCGGGCCTGTTGCTCGACGGCTCCGCCGATGCCGCCGATATCGCCGCCACCGTGGTGGATCTGGCGGTGCGGCGCTATCTGTGGATCGCGCCGGTGAGCGATTCGGACTGGCGCATCACCCGGGTGAATCCCGTCGACGATCAACTGCGCGGCTACGAAAAGCACGCCTATACGACACTGCTGCCCGAGGGCGCCGACTCGGTTCTGCTGTCGGAACTGCGAGCGCCGGGACGTGTCGCCGCCGAGCCCGTACGCTCCGCACTGCGCCGGGACGCCCTCGAACGCGGCACGCTGATCGATCACGATCGGCGCGGACTCGCCTTCTGGATCGGCATCGCACTGCTGGTGATCGGGGTGGGGGCCACCGTCGGCCTCGCCGTAGCCGGCGGATATGCGCTGGTCGGCGTGGCCATCGCGCTCGGCGGCGCGGCCATGCTGCTGCTCGGGCGGTATCTGCCGGCGCGGACCGCCGCGGGCCGCGCACTCGCCGCACAGGTGAAGGCCCTGCAGAACGGCCTGGACGCGCAGCGGCCGGATCAGATCCCGCCGGCCGACCGGGAGCTGTTGTTCTCACGGGCCCTGCCGTTCACCATCATCGGCGGCCGGGCCGACAACTGGATCCGCACCTTCCGCGATATGGATCCCGGGGCCGACCGTCAGGCCGGGCTCTACTGGTTCGGCGGGTTCGATCGCGACCCGAACCTGCACCGATTCGCCGGGCATTTCCCGTTTTTCATCACCGCGCTGGAGGGTCTTTTCACGACGGCGGATAAGTGATCCGCCGCCGTGATCAGGACGGGCCGGTTCCGCCGGAAACTCTCGTTCGCCGAATGACCTCGCAGGCCGCCCGAGCGGTGGTGCGGCCTTCGGCTACCGCGGGAAGGAGCCCGACCAGCCCCCACGACAGGAACGTGGTGTCGGGCTCTTCACTACCCTGATCGGCGAGAATTTCGGCGAACATCCGCTGAGTGCCGCGGACGACGACCATGGTGCTCTTCGGGCCGAGGAGCGCGCGGTACACCTCCCGGTGTCCCTCGGCCAGTTCGATGATGGTTCGTATCGGGTCACCGGGGCGCCGGCCGAGCGCCGCCCGCAGAAATTCGGTCCCGCTCACCACGAGCAAGTCGTCCTTGCTGCGGAAGTGGGCGTAGAACGTCGAGCGGCCGACGTCGGCGCGGTCGAGGATGTCCTGCACGGTGATCCGGTCGTAGGGACGTTCGATCATGAGCTCGATCAGGGCACGATGCAGGGTGCTACGGGTCCGTCGAACGCGGCGGTCGTTGTCGGACACTGTGCCTCCGGGTGTGCGGAAACGAACGGTTTCGGTGCTTTTGCTTCTGGTGAGAGCAGCCGCTTCACCAGATCATGAACACATGTTCCGAATTGAACAAGACCCGCACGGCATCCTGATCACCAATCCGCGCGGTTACAGCGCGTTCACCACCGTCTTCTTCGGCGGCAGACGCCGACGACACGCGGCCGACCTCGCCGCCGCCAGTGGCGCGGAACCGGGCGGACGCGCCCTCGATATCGCCAGCGGCCCGGGCACATTGGTGTTCGCGCTGGCCGACCGGGTCGGACCACGCGGTGAGGTCGTCGGCATCGATGCCGCCCGCGAGATGGTCGAGTACGCCACCGCCCGGTCCGGCAGCCGGACGAACTGCCGCTTCGACTACGGCGTGGCCCAGTCGCTGGCTCTGCCCGACGCGTCGTTCGACGTCGTCACCTGCACGTTCGGGATGCATCACATTCCCGAGGCGGATCGCGGGAACGCCCTGTCGGAGATGTGGCGCGTACTACGTCCGGGGGGACGAGTTCTCCTGGCCGATATGGCGCCCGTGGGTGTGCACGGCCGGCTGACGAAGCTGCTCAGCAGGCATATGGATCCCACCGAGATCGATATCCGGAGATATCGGAATCCATTGGAGCGAGCAGGATTTCAGACCCTGGAGTATCGGACGGTGCAGCCGTCGACAGGTGTGCTGACCGGCCTCAAGCCGGCGTGAGGCCAGGGAGGCGACGATCGCGCGACCTTCACCGAGAGGGCGACAGCCACGGCCGGGACGGTGGACCGCCCCGGCCGGATCTTTGCGCTCACGGACTCGCCCCGGCTCCTCAGCGCGAGCGCGTTGCCCGGCGCAGCGCCGACAGCGGATCGGCGTAGCAGACGCTGAGCGAGGTGACGGCCGCGGCATGCTCCTGGACCCGCCCGCCGAATCGGCTGATCCGCAGATCCGCCGGGGCAAGCGCGGTGGCACGACCGAATGCCTGCACGACCCGTTCGAGCCCCGGCCGGTAGCCGGTGAAGGCTTGACCGCCCAGCACCACCCGATCGGGATTGAACATGTCGCGCACGAGAGCCGCTGTGTTGCCGAGGATTTCGGCCCGCTCGAACAGCATGTCGCGAGCCGGGCCGGAACCCTGTTCGGCGGCACGGTACAGCTCGGCGATCACCGGTTTCCGCGGCGCCTCCCGCTTCGGCACGATGCCGGCGCGCACGGCGCGAGCCAGCACCGCCGCCTCACCGACCGTGGCCTCCAAGCAGCCCCGCCGGCCGCACGAGCAATCGATATCGGATCCGGTCGGCAGATGCGCGATCGAACCCGGACCGTTCGCCGGGGTGTAGACGCGATCGTGCAGCGTGACCGCGACACCGACCGTCTCTCGGCCGTAGATGTAGAGGCTGCTGCCGGGCCGGTCCTGAGCGCCGGAACGATCCGGCGCACCGGTGGTGAGCAGCAGTTCGGCGGCGGCCATCGCCTCCACGTGGGCGGCGACCGAAACCGGCAGGTCCAGCACGGTGGCGAAGATCGGGCCGACCGGCGCCGACTGCCAATCCAGACGGGGATGATCCACGACGCCGGCGACGGGATCGACCCGTCCGGCCAGCGCCACACCGACCCACAACGGCCGGCGCCGCGGTAATCGGTCCAGGAAGGCCTTGGCGCTGCGCGCGATGATGGTGACGGCCGCCTCCTGCGCGGCCTGCGGGGTGGCGATCTCCAACCCGCCGAGGATGCGGCCGGACAGATCGGCGGCCACGATCCGGGTGAGATTCGCACCGATATGGACGCCCAGCGTGGCGAATCGGTCGGTATCGACCTCGAACGGCACGCGCGGGCGTCCGACCGCACCGGATGCGGTGAGGTCGGCGCGTTCTCGCAACAGTCCGGACGAAAGTAGCGCCGACACTTGCCGATTCACGGTGGCGATGCTCAAACCGGTTGTCTGAGCGGCATTATCGCGGAAGATGGGCCCGCGAGTGGCGGCACGTAGGACGGCGGCCGCCGGGTTGTCGGTGATCCGCAATTCCGGCGGCACCACCGGCCGAGGCACACTGCGTATCGGCCGCGGGCGAGAAGGGGAAGACTGTCGTTCGAGGGTGGGGCTCGTCATGGGGCGAAGTCCTTGTCGAAAGTCTCGTGAAGAGACGACTACATCGGCAACAAGGCAGCGAGAAGGGCCCGAAAAGGGTCGACAGACGGACGACTGGAGCGGTCTCAGCTGCGCGGCCGGGAACAACACAGTTCCCGCTGCCGCGGCAGCCGCACACCGAGCGCCACGGTCACATAGGTGACCCGTGCGCGGTTCGAACGGCTGGTGGACATGTGTAAAACGGTAACATCCCGATTCCACGCCGCGCCAGCGAACGGTCACGGCACGTATTGCGCTCACACTGATTCGAATGCGGGCCCGCATCGCCGCAGGTGGCGCATTACCTTCGATCGCCCGGATTTCAGCAGGTCCGCCGCTCGGGCGGGCGGCGGATAACCGCACGCCCGGCCATTGCCGCCCGCCCGCCCGGCACTCCCGCCCAGGCGCCGCCGTTACGCTCGGAAACCGCAGGTCACAAGCATGAGGAGGTGGAGATGACGGCCGATCCGGTACCCCTGCGTCAGCAGCACGGGTCCGCTGCCGACCACCCGGCTTCCAGGGCGGATACGACGGCCGGGGCCGGCGCCCGCACCATCCGCAAGGTGGATCGGGCCCGCCAGGTGGCCGATGTGCTGCGCCAGCAGATCCACACCGGCCAGTGCTCCGACCCGCTACCCACCGAATCCGAACTCGCCGCGGAATTCGCCGTCTCCCGCAATGCGGTGCGCGAGGCATTGGCACTACTGCGCGACGAGGGCCTCATCGGCCGCGTCCCGCGAGTGGGAACCTATGTGGCGCAACGCAAATACGATCACGGACTGGACAGTCTACGCGGCCTGAAGGAAACGCTGCGTGGGCACGGCGAGGTGCGCAACGAGGTGCGCGCGGCAGTGCGCCTCACGCCACCGCCCGCGGTCGCCAACCGGCTCGGTCTCGACCCCGGCGAATCCGCGGTCTACCTGGAGCGGCTGCGCTACCTCGGCGATCTGCCCCTCAGCCTGGACCACACCTATCTGGCCCCGGATATCGGCGAGCAGGTACTCGACTGCGATCTGCGGTCGGAGGACATCTTCGGGCTCATCGAACAGATCAGCGGCCAGTCGCTCGGTTCGGCCGATCTGGCGGTGGAGGCCATCACCGCCGATATCCACAGCGCCGCCACCCTGCAGGCCCCCGAGGGCAGCGCACTGCTGCTACTGGAGCGTCTCACCTATCTCGCCGACGGGCGCCCAGTGGACCTCGAGTACATACGCATGCGTGGCGATCGGATCACACTGCGCGACAGCCTGATTCGCACCACCGAAAGCAACGATTGGAGGCTGAGCCGCCATGGCGTCGGTCAATCAGCGGGCTGATGTCCCGGTAACCATCGACGAATCGCTGTGCATCGAGGGGTGCACGCTGTGTGTGGAGATCTGCCCGCTGGATTCGCTGGCGATCAATCCGGACAACGGCAAGGCGTTCATGCACGTCGACGAATGCTGGTACTGCGGTCCGTGCGCGGCGCGCTGTCCCACCGGCGCCGTCACCGTCAATATGCCGTATCTGCTGCGCTGAATCGCGCAGCGGATTCTTTCAGTGGCCGCCCCTCGGCCCTATTTCGAGGAAATACCATGAAGTACCGTCGTGCCCGCATACTGGCCGCCGCCGCCCTGATCACCACCCTGGCCGCCGGATGCTCGCTCGAGCAGACCGGATCCGGGGACACCGTCCGGGTAGTCATCGGCTATCAATCCAAGACCATCAATACCGTCACCGCCGGAACGCTGCTGCGCGCCAAGGGCTTCCTGGAGCAGCGCCTGAACGACCTGACCGCGAAGGGCGGGCCGAAATATCAGGTCGAATGGCAGGACTACGACACCGGCGCACCGATCACCGCACAGATGGTCGCGGAGAAGATCGATATCGGTTCGATGGGCGATTATCCGTTGCTGATCAACGGTTCCCGAACCTCCGCCAGTGAGCGTTCGGCCACCGAACTGGTCTCGATCACCGGCTACCAGCCGCGCGGCTCCCTGAATATGGTTGTCACCGCCCCGAATTCGACGGCGACGTCACTGTCGGATCTGGCCGGAAAGAAGGTGTCCGCGAGCGTCGGCTCCGCCGGTGACGGCACACTGCGCCAGGCGCTGAGCCGCGCGAACATCGACCCCGCGCACGGTGTGGACGTGCTCAATCAGCAACCGCAGATCGGCGCGTCCGCGCTGGAATCCGGTCAGGTGCAGGCGCTTTCGCAGTTCGTGGCATGGCCCGGCCTGCTCGTTTTCCAGGACAAGGCCAAGCTGCTCTACGATGGCGCCGAGTTGAACGTGCCGACATTCCACGGTGTGGTGGCACGTCGTGATTATTCGAAATCCCATCCCGAGGTGCTCGATGCATTCCTGCAGGCGCAACTTGACGCCACCGATTTCCTGCACGCGAAACCGCTCGAAGCCGCGCAGCTGGTCGCTGACAACTCCGGACTGCCGGCGGAGGTCGTCTACCTCTACAACGGACCCGGGGGAACCTCGTTCGACACGCCCCTGAAGCCGCAGCTCGTCCAGGCGTTCAAGGGTGACGTTCCGTATTTGAAGTCGATCGGCGACTTCGCCGATTTCGATATCGACAAATTCGTCGACGATGCCCCGCTGCGCAAGGCCTTCGCCGAACGCGGTGCGAACTACGATGCGGCCGTGGCGAACTTCGCCAATCCCGCGCCGATTACCGGCATCGACCCGAGCACCGGTAAACCGATCTCCGATGCGGCTCTCGCCGGCGAGATCTGGTTTGACGGCCGGTCCGCCGCGCAGCCCGCGGCCGACCCCACCGATCTGCTGCGCGCGGTGAAAGCCGCTCGGGCCCAGGGGCAGAAGATCCGCGCCGCCTACGTGCCGGATGCGGAACTCGGCACTCGCTGGTTCGCGGACAAGGCGCAGTGGGTGCGCGAGGGCGATACCTACCTGCCCTTCATCACACCCGGTGCGGTGCAGCGGTATCAGGCCCGCCATCCCGGCGCGGTCGCGGTGAGTTACGACCAGGCCATCGGCGAGGTGCGGTCATGAGCGCCACCACCATGTCGGTCGACGCTACCCCTCCGGACATCACTACCGCACAGGAAACCACTGCCCCCGCGGCGGCCGCCGGACACGACGGCACCGCGCGGCTGTGGGGCTCGCGGCTGGTTCGGGTGGCCTCCATCGTCGTCGCGCTGATCGCCTGGCAGGTGGTGACCGCCAACCATATTCGGCTGTGGGTCCGTTTCGATACGCTGCCGACGGTCACCCAGATCCTGCACCGACTGCAAGTGCAGGTGCAGACCGACACCTTCTGGCTGGACCTCGGCCAATCGCTGATCCGCATTCTCAGCGGCTTCGGGCTGGCCGCGGTGATCGGTGTCGCGACCGGCGTGGCGCTGGGGCGTTCGCGCTGGTTCGCCGATATCTTCGGACCACTGACCGAGTTGGCCCGACCGATTCCGGCGATCGCGATCGTGCCGGTGGCCATTCTGCTGTTTCCCACCGATGAGGCCGGCATCGTCTTCATCACCTTCCTCGCCGCCTACTTCCCGATCATGGTGAGCACCCGGCACGCGGTGCGGGCACTGCCGACCATCTGGGAGGAATCGGTGCGCACGCTGGGCGGCAACCGCTGGGACGTCCTGGTGCGGGTGGTGTTGCCGGGCAGCCTGCCGGGCGTGTTCAGCGGGCTGTCGGTCGGGATCGGGGTGGCGTGGATCTGTGTGGTTTCGGCCGAAATGATATCCGGGCGCCTCGGGGTCGGCTACCGCACCTGGCAGGCGTACACGATCGTCGACTATCCCGGTGTGTTCGTCGGCATCATCACCATAGGCGTGCTGGGCTTCGCCACCTCGGCGGCCATCGAATTGCTGGGACGGCGCGCCACTCGCTGGCTGCCGCGTGCCGGGGAGGTGACGAAATGAGCTCGACCGCAATGGGTTTGCGGCTCGATCAGGTGGAGCTTCGCTACGGTGGCGCTCCTGTGCTGGACGGGCTGACGCTCGATATCCGCGCGGGCGAGATCCTCGTCCTGACCGGACCGTCCGGATGCGGGAAGTCAACGGTGCTGCGTGCACTGGCCGGCCTGCTGCCGCCCCGCTCCGGACGTGCGCTCGCGGACGGCGACGAGATCACCGGCCCCTCCCGCGATCGGGCGATGGTGTTTCAGGACAATGCGCTGTTGCCGTGGCGCACTGTGCGTTCCAATATCGAACTGGCGTTGACGTTGCGCGGGGAGCCGCGGGCTACCCGTCGGGCGCAGGCCGAGCGCTGGATCGAGGAGGTCGGGCTCACCGGTTTCGGCGACTATCTGCCCAAGAGCCTGTCGGGCGGTATGCGCCAGCGCGTACAACTCGCGCGCGGGCTGGCGGGTGCCCCGCGGGCGGTGTTGATGGACGAGCCGTTCGGTGCTCTGGATACTCCGACGCGAATCACCATGCAACGACTTCTGATTCAAACCTGGCAGACCCACCCCACTACGGTCGTGTTCGTCACCCACGACGTGGACGAGGCGCTGACCCTCGGGGACCGGGTCGCGGTACTCGGCGGCACCGACCGTGCGCTTCATTCGCTGATCGCGGTGCCGAACCCGCGCGGCAAGGACGTCGATCGCAGTGCCGAGCGTGCCGAAATCCTCGCCGCTCTCGATCGTTCGCCGCGGTCGGCCGCTGCCTGAGCCGCCCCCGGCCTCTCTCCCGCCGCCTGCCGAGCCGCCGGCATGGCGAGCTGTGCCAAATCCGGCGCGGCGCCGGTGCCCATGCGCTGTCGCCCCGACTATTCACCTCTCTGGAGTGTGCTGATGAAGATCCCCGAGCTGTCCGACACCGTGCGGCTGGACTGCGATGTGCTGGTGATCGGCGGCGGAACCGCCGGCACCATGGCCGCGCTCACCGCAGCGGAGAACGGCGCGAACGTTCTGCTGCTGGAGAAGGCACATGTACGCCATTCCGGCGCCCTGGCCATGGGTATGGACGGGGTGAACAACGCCGTCATTCCCGGTAAGGCCGAGCCGGAGGACTACGTCGCCGAGATCACCCGCGCCAACGACGGAATCGTCAATCAGCGCACGGTGTATCAGACCGCGACCCGCGGCTTCGCCATGGTGCAGCGGTTGGAGCGCTACGGTGTGAAATTCGAGAAGGACGCCTACGGCGAGTACGCGGTGCGCCGAGTCCATCGCTCGGGTTCCTATGTACTGCCGATGCCCGAGGGCAAAGACGTCAAGAAGGCGCTCTACCGCGTCCTACGGCAGCGCAGGATGCGCGAACGGATCCGGATCGAGAACCGGCTCATGCCGGTGCGCGTACTCACCGACGGTGGTCGCGCGGTCGGTGCGGCCGCCCTCAACACCCGGACCGGGGAGTTCGTGGCAGTCGGCGCGAAGGCGGTGATCCTGGCGACCGGACCGTGCGGCCGGCTCGGACTGCCGGCGTCGGGCTATCTGTACGGCACCTACGAGAATCCGACCAACGCCGGCGACGGGTACGCGATGGCGTATCACGCCGGCGCGGAGTTGTCGGGCATCGAATGCTTCCAGATCAATCCGCTGATCAAGGACTACAACGGGCCGGCCTGCGCCTATGTCGCCAATCCGTTCGGCGGATATCAGGTGAACGCCGCCGGTGAGCGTTTCGTCGACTCGGACTACTGGTCCGGGCAGATGATGGCGGAGGTGAAGCGGGAGATCGAGTCCGCGCGCGGGCCCATCTATCTGAAGGTCTCGCATCTGCCCGAGGAGACGCTCGACGCGCTCGAGGGCATCCTGCACACCACCGAGCGGCCGACCCGAGGCACCTTCCACGCCAACCGCGGTCACGACTACCGAACGCACGACATCGAGATGCACATCTCCGAAATCGGTTTGTGCAGTGGGCATTCCGCCTCGGGCGTGTGGGTGGACGAACATGCGCGCACCACGGTCCCGGGGTTGTACGCGGCGGGTGATTTGGCGTGCGTGCCACACAACTACATGATCGGGGCGTTCGTCTACGGGGATCTGGCGGGCGAGCACGCATCGTCGACTCTGACGGAAGTGCCAGCGCCGCACACTCTTCCGGACGACCAGCTGGCCGCGGCGCACGAGTTGATCTACCGTCCGCTGCGCCATCCCGACGGCCCGCCGCAGCAGCAGGTCGAATACAAGTTGCGTCGGTTCGTGAACGACTACGTCGCGCCGCCGAAGACGCAGACCAAATTGTCGCTCGCGGTGGAGACCTTCGAACGGATGCGGCAGGAGATCGCCGGCATGGGCGCGGACACCCCGCACCAACTCATGCGATGCGCCGAGGTCGATTTCATCCGCGACTGCGCCGAGATGGCGGCCCGCTCCTCGCTGACTCGCACCGAATCGCGCTGGGGCCTCTACCACGACCGCGCCGACCTGCCCGAACGCAACGACGAGGACTGGCGCTACCACCTGAACTTGCGCAAGGGCGCCGACGGCGAGATGGAATTCCTGAAGCGCCCGGTCGCTCCGTATTTCGTGCCGGTGCCGGAATGGGAGGATCTGCCGCGCGCCGAGCTCGAGCCGGTCGCGGTGGCACAACCGGAACTGATCGCCGGCCCACCCCGTACCGGAGCATCGGCCACCGGCGCCGCACCCCGTCCCGGAATCACCATCCCCGCCCCTGCCGACGACTCCGCCGCACCCCGGATCGCGATTCTGCTCGGTCTGGACGGCCCGTCCGTCGCCGAACTGCGGGATTACCTGGACGACGCCGACCCACGGGTGCGAGCCACCGCATTGTCGGTGTTGACCGAGGGCACCCCGGACGGATTCGCCGACGCGCTGATCGCGGCCCTCGCCGACGACGACGCCGGCGTTCGCGCCGCAGCGGTTTCGGGCCTGCGCGAGTTGATCGAAATCCTGCCGCCCGCACCGCAATTGACCACACACGCCGAATCGCCCGATCCGCTGGTGCGTGCCGCGGTGGTGGACCTGCTGCGCGCCCAGCGCCGCGGCTCGGCGGACCTGTTCGGCAAGGCCGTGGTGGACAGCGACCACCGCGTGCGCATCGAAGGTGTGCGCGCACTGGTCTCCCTCGACGACTGGTCCGCTCTCACCGCCGCCGCGTTCGACGAGAACCGGGAGGTCCGGGTGGCGGTCGCCCGCGGCCTGGCCGAGGTCGGCACCGGCGGCGCCGACACGATCCGCGCCCTGGTCGGCGACCGGGATCCGCTGGTCCGCGCCGCGGCCCTCGCCGCACTGGCACGCCTCGGCGATTCTTCCGACGCGGCGATCCTCGCTGCGGCGCTGAAGGATTCGGCCTGGCAGGTCCGCGAGGGTGGCGCCCGCGGCTGGGCCGGTCTGGGTCCGGAAGCCGCGGCACAGGCGCTCGAATCCGCGCTGACCGACCCCCATCCGGACGTCCGCAAGGCCTCCGTCCTCACGCTCTCGCATTGGCCCGACCACGCGGCCGTCCGCGCCGCCCTCGAGGTCGTACTCGCGGATACCGACGCCGACGTCCGCGCCTACGCCCGCCGCACGCTGGAGGCGGCGTGAGGGCCGAAGACGGTGATTCGCCGGGCCGAGCGTGGGCTCGGCCTGCCTTCACCGTTCCCACAGGAAGCGGGTCTACGCTCTGCGCAATCATCGGTCGACTCAACTGAGGGAAACTCATGGGCAGGATTGCCAAGAACCTTCGCCGCACCGCTGCGACGCTGGCGGCGACCTCGGTCGGCATCGGCGCGGCATCGATCTCGCACGGCGCGAGTGCGGCACCGTTGCCGAGCTTCCCGATCGGCGCACCCGAATACATCGTGGATGTGAATACTCCGGCCGCCACGCCCGGCTATATCTACTACAGCAACGGTGTCAGCGCGGCGGCGTTGGTGCCCGGCGCCGGTAAGGCGCTGTCGGCCGTTCCCGCGACCGCGCCGGCGAATATCGTCGTGGACAAGGCCGGGCACGAAGTGTGGCGCTACACCCCGCCCGCCGGACAGGACGTCTCCAATTTCCGCACCCAGACGTATCAGGGCAAGCCGGTGCTGACGTGGTGGCAGGGCGGTACCGTCGGCGGCCACGGTTCCGGCGCCGACTACATCGCCGACGAACACGGCACCGTCATCGAAACCCTGGATGCCGGTGGCGCTCCCAGCGACGTGCACGAATTCCGCTTGACTCCCGACGGCCGCGCGCTGATCACGTCGTACCAGGAGGTGGACGCCGATCTGTCCGCGATCGGCGGCCCGAAGAACGGCACGATGTACGACACCGTCGCCACGGTGGTCGATGTGGCGACCAGGCGAGTGTTGTTGCGCTGGAGCGCCGCCGAGCACGTTCCGCTCACCGACACCACCACGCCCGGCACACTTCCCGGCAGCAATACCTACGACCCGTATCACATGAATTCGATCGCGCTCGATCCCGCGGGGAATCTGGTGATCTCGATGCGCGACACCTCCACCGTCTACGACGTCGACATCCACACCGGCGCGATCAACTGGCAACTCGGTGGCGTGCATTCGACTTTCGACCTCGGCCCCGGCGTCGAATTCGCCTTCCAGCACGATGCGGAATTCGCCGATGCGAATACCCTGCGCCTGTTCAACAACAACTCCAGCGGCTTCGAGACACTGGGCGTGTCGAGTGTGCAGTGGATACACCTGGACTTCGACAATCATCGAGCCACATTGGTACGCAACCAGACTCATCCCGACGGCCTGACCGCATTCGCCATGGGCGATGCCCAGCCACTGCCCAACGGCAACACACTGGTGGGCTGGGGTATGGCTCCGCACATCTCGGAATTCGCACCGACCGGCGAGATGGTCTACGACGCCCGGCTACCCCTGGGCACCTACCGCGCCTTCCCGGCCGACTGGGCACCGACGTCGAACTGAGGACTATCCGCGATCCACGTCTCGTCGGCACCGCATCACGGCATGTCGTTCGCGGGCTGGTTCACTCGCGGATATCGCGGCGGCGAACCGCGGTCAGGAAATAGTGCTCGGGGTGGTCCGGGCCGATGCCGTTTCCGATGATCGCGAGCGGTAGATAGACATCGAACAGCCAGATGGCGAGGAGACGACCGAAGGAGGGATACCGGCCGGTGTCCGGGCGCAGGGCAACCAGCCCGAACAGCGACTTGCCGACGGTGGTGTGAACTACCGCCTGGATCACCACCCTGTCGACGAGTGAGGCTGCCAGCCAGCCGAGGACGACGAGCCCGATATTCAGCCCGAGATGTTCTCGGTCGCCCGCACGCAGCGCCGCGGTCGAAAAATGCGGACTCGCGAGTACTCCCAACGTCACGCCGCACGCGAGATGAATGGTCGCATCCAGCACGAAGGCCGACACGCGGCGCACCATCCGTGGCGACGGATAATTCGGGTCGGATCTGGAGCCGTGTCGAATCGATTCCGGCGCCGCACGTCCGGTCTGTTCCATCACCATCCGGCCGTTCCGTTCGGCCATCACATATCCGCTCGGGCGTTGCTCTCGCTCGCGCCCCGGGGCACGAAAGGTGAAGCGCGGCGGCTGTCGCGACGGTGAGTAGTACGCGTAGCGGAGGTCACCGCCACCGGGCCGGGAGATGACACCGTACTTCTGCGGGTCTCCGGCAAACCAGACCTCGGTTGTCTCGTGCCCCACCAGTTTCCCGATGTCCTTGCGCCACGTGCTCGAGATCAGTGCGGAAATCGGCTGCCGCTGCGGGTCGAGCAACTCCACCCACTCGTATCGCCCGGTCGAGATGTAGTTGATCGGCCACACCGTCCAGGGATTGCGCCTCAATGCTCGCTTGCGTCGGCGGTGAATCCACACCATCCCGCCACCGACCGTGATCCCGATCGTGAATACGACCGCCGCCACCATCATGGCCAGGCTCAGCGCCGTACGCGCCGCATGCGAGGACGCGCTGTCGCGAAGTGCGACAAGCAGCACACACAGTGGTGCGCAAGCCAACCCGATGAGCAGGCCCAGCGTGCGCGGCCAACCCATCCGTCTCATGGCACTGCGGGTTGCGGGGCAGTGGATCGCCGGCGGTGGACTCGTGGTGATCGAACCGGTCATGGCACACTCACATATTCAGTGACGACGGGGAGAAAGCCGGGACCGACCCCCGAACCTCCAGCGAATAGGCGATCGCGAGCATCATGGGAACGAATTCCTCTCCCTTGTCGACGAACGGGGTCGACAATTCCGCGACCGCGATCACGGCACCGTCGCGGGACGGCACGACCGCCTCGATCTGGTACACGCGCGCATCGTCCTCGATGTCTTGTTCCGGCCCATGCCATTCCGGTGTCGGCAATCGCAGGACTCGGTCCGACAGCAGGAAGTTCTTACCGGCGTAATCGACCACCTCGCTGTGCAAGTACTCGTCCGCACGTCCCCGAGTAACGAGGTAGTCGACAAGTGTCAGCCGCGGGTTCTTCGGCTCGCCATATCGGACCGAGCTGATGACCAGCGTCGACGTGACATCCGAGCCGTCTGCCGCATGATGCTTTCCGAGACCGCAGTAGACGGCTCCGAGCGAGCCCAATCCGTTGAGAAAGATCCGAAGAGCCTGCAGGACCTTGGGCGCCACGGCGGAGATCTCTCCGGGCGGGGCGCTTGCGAAGAGGTCCTCGACCTGGGCCACGGGCGCATCGATATCTCGCAGTGGTAGTGGGATGAACCCCTCGGGAATCCGGACTTCGACATCGATCGACGTCTCGTCGGACAGTGTCTCGTCCATCGGTCAGTCGTTCCCGCCGAACGGCGCGACCAAGGACGAAACCACCTTCTTGGACCGGGCGAACAAATCGATCGCCTCCGCGGTGGAAACCGTGACGTGGGTACCGTCCGCAACCCCCGTCGCTTTGAAGACGGTAGCCGCGACCTGGTTCATTCCCAACGCCGATGTGAGACTGTTCGGCACACCGGGAACTTTGCCCAGGAGGTCGGTGGCGGAGCCTATTCCCTTCGACAACAGGCCTGGTTCGTGAGTCGCCGCCTCGTACATGGCCCGGCCCACCCGCTCACCCATGCCGATCGACTCGGCAGCGTGCCGGCCCGCCGACACCGCCGTTACCGCCTCGGCCGCCGCGTCGCCGGCCCGGAGAGCGCCCCAGCCCACCTTTCCCGCGGCCACCACCGACCCGCCCGCCGGTGCGAGACCGAGTGCGTCCAGGCCGACTGTCTTCCATGCGTCGAGCTCACCGTTCATCAGGCCGGCCCGCACTTTCGGATCGGTCAGGTCGAGCGCAAGCAGTCCTGCCGACGCGATCGCCCCCACCGCGAACCCGATGGCGTCGATAGGCGGCGGAGTGATGAGCGCGACCAGGCCACCGATCGCCGCAACGGCGGAGAGTATTTGATGCAACCCTTGCCGGTGCTCGTCGAGAAACTTTCCGACCGCTTTCACCGCGTCGCAGATCGTGTCCCAGATGCTCTTGTCCGGGGGACTCGGAGCGAAATCTTTTGCCGCTGCGTCCAATTCGGCGGCGATTCGCCGAGCCAGTTTGTCGTGCTCGGTTTCGAGATCGCGGGCGCGCTGAATAATCGCATTGATCTGTCCCTGGCAGTTGTCCACCGCGGTACTCGCCGAACGGACCTGAGCCGTTGCCGCGTCCAGGCGAGACTGCGCGGCGGCCAACTGGTCGGGATCGGAGAAACGCGTACCGGCCAGGCCGAGGTCCGGATTGGACTGGGCCTGCTGGAGAGCGGTGACCGCGCGGGCGTGTTCTCCGCGCGCCGTGGCGGCCTCGGTTTCCAGGCCGCGAGCGCTCTCCTGATAACCGACGAGGCCGGTGTGCCACTCGTCGAGCAGACCGACAGCACCTTCGAGTGAGGACTGTGCGTAGCCGAGGTCCTGGGCCAACGTGGAGTCGAAGTGCGCGCGAAAGGCGTCGCCCCCATGCCCTTTCCACACATCGTCGTCACTGTTGCGCAGGCGATTCAGCAGGTCGTTCGTTTCTTTGACCGCGTCAGCAGCTGTGTTGATCTGCTCGCGCAGGGCCGACACATCGTCCGGAGCTCCGGGCACCGGATCGAAACCCAGATTGGGATAGGGATTCTGCGCCTTCATGCTGTTGTCTCCCCCTCAGTCGCTACCGTCTCTCCGACCTGCGCCAGGATTTGGGCGAGGGCGTCGTCGGTCTGCTGGTAGGTATCGCGGCACCGATCGATGCCGTCCGCGGTTGCCCGCGCCATTTCCCCGATGCGCTGAATGCCGTAGTGCCAGCGACGCTGAAAACTATCGGCCGCGTCGTCGAGCTCCTTGGTGCCGATACTGCCGTGGCCCCCTTCGGCCATCTTCCCCATCGCATCATCGAGTACCTGTTCGGAACCGCGCAGCGACTGCACCGCCTTGCCCAACGCATCGATGTCCACCCGCAACAACCCTGCCAAAGCGCTCCCTCTCGCCCCTGCTCCTCGAGCCCACGCGCCCGAAAAGCCTCGTTACCGGATTGGACGTCCCCGACGACCATCCGGTTCCCAGCCCTCCGATGAGAGGTGGTGGCCGCACCCGGCACGAGGACCCGGCCGAACGCCTTCCGGTGGCGATCGGCATTCCTCCCCAGGACATCTGGGTGATAGGCGAGTTCACATTCAGCACCGAGCAGTGGAGCGCAGGCGTGCGCCGATGCCGTAACTTACGCATCCTGCGGGATGTGCGGGATGACAGCCGTGGCGACGTCGACGAGACTCCTGCACGGGTCCCGGTCGATGACATCAGGACCTACCTGCACTCCACCGTCTCGCAGGGCGATCAGCACAGTGCACGAGGACGGGTCCGCCGCAGCAGCGGTGGCAACTTCCGCCCACCGATCTTCATTCTCGTAAATTGACGTTCCGGTGCATAATTGTTGGCGAAGTAATCCATCGTCATGTTGGTAACCTGAATAAAGACGTCAGGGCCTTGCTCCGACGCTGCAGCGGCCTGCACTCGATAATCGCAGCCTTTGTACTGTTCCAACGGACCGCCGGTGCGCGCCGGAATTACACGACCTTCCGGAACCAGGTTCAGCGATGTCAGGACATCTGCGGGAATATCCTTGCACGGATCGAACTTCGAAGGCAATTGCGGAGGAAGCTGTGGCGGCGTAGCGCCATGTCTCTCATCTTTTCCGCAACCAGCACTTGCCAGGAGCCCGACAGCCGCAATACATACGGCTAACAGATAAAGCTTCCGAGCAGATGCGCACTTCGCGGCCGTCGCGCACAGGCGCCACTTTACGCATTCTGGGGAATATGCGGGATGATTGCGGTAGCAACCTCCGTCAGCACCTGGCACGAATCGCGCTCCGCCACCGAGAGCGGACCCACTTCGACCCCTCCTTCTTTGAGAGAAATGAACAGAACACAGGGTAGGCCGGTATACGACGATGTTGCGACTTTCCTTCCGGCTATGTCGAAGCTATTGAATTGATGTTCTGGAGCGAAGTTTCTGGTGAAGTAGTCCATTGTCATATTAGTTGCTTGAATGTAAGTGCTCGAGCCTCTCCGTGGCGCGTAGCCGTCCTTCGTCCGGAATTCGCAGCCTTTGTATTGTTCACCGACGCCGCCGATTCGCGGAGGAATCGACCGCCCCTCAGAAACCAATTCGAGCGACGCCAGAACATCGGCGGGAATGTCTTTACAGGGGTCGAACGAACTCGGCAAGGTAGTCGGTAAGGCAGACTTCGGCAGACCATCGTGATCACCGCTTTCGCAGCCAGAAGCAGCGATTGCTCCGACTACGAGCCCGAGACCGACGAGGGAACGACGGAACGAAAACTTCCGGGCTGAAGGAACCCGATCGGCGGCAACGGTTCGACCGTACTCATCGTCATAGGTGCGATTGTCACCATCGAGGATGGCGGAGTCCAAAAATTGGCCACCCCTTGCCGAAGGTTTATTCAGCTTATCCCGGAAATCTTGTTGCCCATCTTTGCCGACCTGCAGAACAGACGGATATCGAACAGTTTCCGGAGTCGGCTTCGGATTCACCGCCACAGTCATCGTGCCCGCCAGCTTCTGCAGTTCATCGATATCGGCCTGCAACAACGCCATTCGGTAACCCCCACCTGATCGAATCGTCGAGAGCACACACTAGCCGATCTGGCCGGAGCCGACAGCGGTCACACCCTCCCGCAATCCGGAAGACATCCACCGGCTACTGCGGCAGCATCCGGACCGTTCCACTGACGCGTGTAACCGGCCGAGCTGAGCTGTCCGGTACTTGCGTCGAATTTGGTTGGAAGATAAGAGAATTGGCTTGACGCTATCGGTCGGCATGCTCGAACATGCCGCTGCCGATCAGGCGATGTCGAGCTATGCGATGGAGTCGTCGAACCTGCCGGCCTCGACGGCGGTGGTAAAGGTGTCCCATTCGGCGGGGGTGAAGAGGAGGGTTGGGCCGGTTCGGTCCTTGGAGTCGCGCACTCCGATCGTGTTGGCGTCGAGGTGGGCGACCTCGACGCACTCTCCCCCATGCTGCGAATAGCTGCTCGTGAACCAGTCCGCGCTCTCTAAGCGTCTACTCACGCGCGTACTCCTCTGCGATCGTCCGCACCAGGCAGCTGGTGCCGTCCTCAGTCAACGCTACATCTCGAATGGCTTGCAGGGCTTCCCGGTAACGGGCGATGACAGCCTCGTCCTCGAGGAATAGCCCACCAGTGAAACCCTCGACAAAGACCACCGGAGGCTCCGCCGTGCGGCTGGAGCGTGGGGTCGGAAAGGAGAGCAGCGTGAACGACTGGACGAGTAGTCCCGGGTGTGGGCCCGCACCGAACGGTATCGCCCGGACCGACACATTCGGCGTCTGCGCGACCGCCGCGATGTGGTGCAGCTGCTCTGCCATCACCTCCCGCCCACCCAACTGATGCCGCAAGGCGGACTCCGAGAGCAACACCTCGAGTTGAAAGTCCGGGCACTCCGACAGCTTGCGCTGTCGTGTCTCCAGCAAGTTCAAATGCCGCCTTGCCTCGAGCTCCGATATCGCTGGATCGGTCGTGTCAATGATCCACCGGCGATAGCTGGAAGTGTGGAGCAATCCAGGCAGCAGAGTGAGTTGGAAGCTGGTAATTCGCGAGCTCGCCTGTTCCAGGCTCATATAGTGATTGAAGTGCGGGTTCACAACGTCGGCGTATGCCCGCCACCACCCACCCGAAGCGTCGCCCTTGGCCGCTTTGACCTCTTTGAGCAGCCCCAGCACTTCGTCTTTCGTCTCCTCGTCCGCCGCGTAGAACTCCAGCAGATCACGGAACTGCGCCGTGCTGATGCGGACGACATGCCCGTCCTCCAGCCGCCCGATGCCCTGTTTCGACACCTCGATCGCCAGCCCGGCGGCCAACTGACTCTTCCCCGCCGCTGCGCGCAATTCGCGCATCCGTCGGCCCAGTGCCCGCCGGGGAAGTGTGGACCCACCTGCCATCATCAGCCTCCCTATCGAGTGTGGTCCAGTTCGGACCCGTATATGCTGGACCGCCCCATACTGGACGCCCGACGACTTATGCCGGATGTACCGAAATAAGCGGTCCCGCAACGCCTTTCTGATGTCTACTGAATCCACCCCGATGACCGGGAAGGCCCGGTTCCATCAGCTACAGAACGCTCAAGACAAAGCTGGCAGCAATAGGCCGGGACACTACCGAATCGCACGGACGCGAAACGCGTGGTGGCTCCTGGAGCCTCGGTCATCGGGTCGACCACAGCGCGAAAGCCCGACACGATGCCGACGAATAGCGAAGTACCACAACTGGTTACGAGAACATCCCCACACAACGACAAGCCGATCTTAACATCGCCCCGGGCCGGGGGGTATCCCGGAATCGAATAGTTCACGGTCCAGTTCCGCCATGCGCGAACACCACACCGAAGCCGGAGAGTGGCTGGCGATCTGGCGACTCGACCGGCGAGCGATCCGAATACTGCTGGTGTGCAATGCTTTCGACCGCGAGCCGGTGCATGTCGCCGCCGCGGCCAACGCTCCCGACCTGGCAGATATGCGGGACAGGCTGCCGAAGCTCGCCCCGCTGTGGGATGCGATCAGACACCAGTACTGGTCATCGTTCCCGACGGTTCACGACCCGGCACATGTCACCGAGGCGAAAGGTCGCATATGACATCGGAGGACACCGCCGCGCGCCTGCGCGTACTCGGCTCCCGCGCCGAGAAGGCGGGATATCGCCTGCTCCGCGATCCAGCGCTGCCCGATGCGTGGTCGCTGCTGGATGCGGAGGATGGCGCGGTCGTCTGTCCCGCAACCACACTCGAACGGATCGAACAATGGCTCGACGAGTGAACCGCGACAGCGGATCAGGGACGCGGATGAACTCCGTCGCGAATCTCCGCTGTGGTGCGGATGATCATGTCCCGCACCTGCGCGGTCATCCGCGTGGAATCGGTCGGTTTGATACGCAGGATCCGGTCGCCGAAGATCGCGTACCGGCCGTCGTCCAGGAAGTCCATGATCTGGAAGTCCTTGCGGCCGTTCGTATGCCGATTGTCCGGGCTACCCCATGGGTAGGCGGCGATGTGGAATGTCGCACTGGCCGGACGCTTCAGGAAGCGGGCCAGCTGTTCCTTCGGCCCCACTACCCATGGATCTCGCACGTGGGCAGCGGGGGCTTCCAGATCGTCGACCGGGATGTTCAGCGGCTTCCCCTGCCCCTGCGAACATTCGGGAAGCTCGGCGACGACCGCGGCCGGAACGCGCTCGACTCCCAGAAGAGACAGGCGCACCGTGCCGCCGACCGTCGCTTCCGGGCCCGGCTCCTGCACCACGACGGCCCCGTGGCGATCGTGCGCGGCGGCATGGATGCGAATTCTGTGCTCGCGGTTGCGGCCCCGGAAGCCGGTGACCTCGACTCGCACCTCCGGATCGAGCAGTAGTGCGATCGCCCGTTCGAGGTCGTCGTCGACCTGTGGCAGCAGGCGCTCCGCGATGCGCCGCCGAGTCCGGTCCACCTCCGCCACCGTGTGTTCGGCGGTGAACCGATGCGCCAGCGGGTAGGGCAACACATCCCGTCCCGTAACCTCCCACAGCACCCGAAACTCGGCCGCGTCGAAACGCCACCTTCTTTCACTCATCGAGCCGTCCATCTTCGCGCGACAACCATCACTACTCGCCGATGACCGGAGGGGCGATCTTCGGAAGCGCCGGTATGCCGGTCAATTCGTCGCCGTTCTCCTGATTGACCAGGTAGTCGGGAACACTCTTGGTGCGCTCCTCTTCCTTGTCGCCCTTACCACGGCCCGCCCCGCCCATCCCGGGCATGCCATTGGTACCCGCACGACCGGCGGCAGCCGCGGCGCGCCCGCCGGCGCCGACCGGGACGCCCGGCTGGACCGCCCCGGGCAGGCTGCTGCCGTGGCCGTTGGGGCCATTGGTTCCGTTGACCCCGCCGAGCCCTCCACCCGTACCGCCCGGCACAGCCGAGCCCGAAGAGTGCGGACCGAAGGAATTCGGGTCCAGACCGGAAGGCGTCGTCGCCGACGACGGGTCGGTCCGGGCCTGGCCGGCACCACCCTGCGCGTCGTTCGCCTGGCCGGTCGCAGCTGGACTCGATTGCGACGCCGTCGAATTCGGATCCTGACTGTTCGCCGGCCGCTCGTTCGGATTCTGCTCGCCGGGTTCGGGTACGTTCGTGTCGCTCGTCCCGACAGGCCCGGACGGTCCGGGGGTATTGCCGCCCGGCGGCCACGAGGCAGGCGGCGGCTGGTCACCCGGGCCGGCCGGATTCTGCTCGTTCGGTTTCGGAATGACCGGGACGCCGGTGTCGCTCTCGTGGACTACCGGGGCGTAGACGGTGCTCAGTACCCGCTTGGCCTCGACATAGGCATTGTCATAAGCCGTGTTGTCGTCGCGCCATCCCCGGCCCGCGATCCAGTGCCGGACATTGCTGATACCGGACCGATGCTCCGGCACATGCGGCACAAGCTCTTTCGTCGGCGACAAGCCGGTGCCGAGCTCGTCGAGCTTGTTCGCGGTGAGCTGCGCGGCCTTGGCCACCTGCGAGGCACGCGTCGTGTAGTCGGTGACCGCCTGCGCGGCGGCTTCGCGCGCGGCGCCCCGCCACACGGACTCGTCGGTGGCCTTGGTCATCGCCTGCTGGAAGTTCGTCAACGACGTGGCCTCCTGGCTGCCGATGGTGACCCAGGCGCCCTTCAAGTCGGCGACCGCCTTCAGATCGATCTTGTCCACCTTGGAACGCAAGGTCTGCAGGTCGTGCTGCTCGAAGTTGTCCGTACTGTGCACCGACGGCGTGCGGAACGCGCCCTCGAACCCGATCTTGGAAACCTCGCTTCGGACGCCGACGCGGAACGAGTTGTACATGTCCTGCACGGCGTGGGGGCTTTTCTCGTTCGGAATGCCCTCGCCGGCAATCAGACTCGTCAGGCCGTGGCCGATCCGCTTTCCGATCCCGGACAATGTGAAGTCTGGAATGCCGAAATTGGGATAGGACATGGCGCCTACCCGGCAGCCGGATCGGTCGCTGCTATTCGGCCGGCGTTGTCGACGTCCTGGCCGGTGAGGCGCTTGATGGACTGTGCCATCACCTCGCGCATGTTCTTGACGGTTTCGATGTGGTCCTTGATGACCTGGTCGATCGAATTCGGTTCGCCGGTGGCCTGTTTCAGGTAGCCGCCCTCGAGGGCGTGGCCCATGTCGAAGTCGCCGAAGCCGGAGACCCGCTGAGTCAGTTGCGCAACGTTGAACAGGCTTTGAAGCTCTGTCAGCCGTGTGTCGCATGCCGTGAGGCACTCACGAGCAACGGCTTCGTTGTCCAGATACAGCTCGCCTCCGCGCGCTTGCTCGGCGAACTTCTTCCAAGTCTCTACTTCACCGGCCATGCCTGTTCCTCCCCTTCTGGTTCGACACTTACTCCGGCAGCAGCGGGACGAGTAGTTCGCCGACGTTGTGCAGCGTGGCGCACGGATCACCGGGATCGTCGACGATGAGACTGTTGGTGATCACGATTTCGAGTACTCCCTGTTGAGCAGCGAACACGGCGTCGCAAGTGTCGTTCTTGGATGCACCCTCGACCCGGTATTGCTGGCCCTTGCGTCCAGCAAGTACTACGTCCTGAAAGTCAACGTTGCCCTCTTTGTTCTGTATCTCCTGCAGGGAGCGCTTACCCGAGAGCACGTTGACGGTGTACTTCTTCCCCTTCCAGTTACAGATCTCCCACCCGCTCTGATGCACGCCCGCGATCCCGCTCTCCTTCGTCGCAGGATCCACCCCCGTCTTCCGCAACACATCATCCGGAATCTGCGTACAGGGATCCCACAGCTTCACCGCCGCGGTGGTGGTCGCGGAACCGTTCGTCCCGTCGTCCCCGCTGTTGCACGCGACCAGAACCGGCACGACTGCCGCCAGCAGAACTATCGCGAGTCGGCGAGCAGCCACCGTCCGCCCCCTTCGGATCATGCTTGCACCTGGTCAGCCGACCTTATCAAACGAGTTCGACCGGACGACGCACTCGGAATGAACCCCTAGGGTGCCTAGCGCTGCGGCGCGAAGGTCTTATTGTGAACAATAGTGTTCGCAAAAATGGGAGTGCACGATGAAAGATCTGACCAGCCGGAAGTGCCTGATCACCGGCGCGGCCAGCGGGATCGGCCGGGCGACGGCGGTCGCGGCCACCGCGGCGGGGATGCGGGTAGTGCTGACCGATATCGATGCCGACGGCCTGGCCGAGACGGCGGCCCGGATCCGCGCCGACGGCGGCGAGGTGCTGGAGGTGCAGGTGCTCGACGTCTCCGATTACGAGGCGGTGACCACGTGGGCGAAGCGGGTGCACGAGGAGTACGGCAGCCTCGATGTCGTCATGAATATCGCCGGCATCGCCACCTGGGGCACGGTCGAGAATCTCGAGCACCGGCACTGGAAGTCGATGGTCGATGTGAATCTGATGGGCCCGATCCACATCATCGAGAACTTCGTGCCGCCGATGGTGGCGGCGGGGCGCGGCGGACATCTGGTCAACGTCTCCTCGGCCGCGGGGCTGCTCGCCCTGCCGTGGCATGCGGCCTACAGCGCCGCGAAGTTCGGGCTGCGCGGAGTGTCGGAGGTGCTGCGATTCGACTTGGAGCGCCACGACATCGGCGTGAGCCTGGTGGTGCCCGGGGCGGTGCGCACGCCGCTGGTGGGCACCGTGCGGATCGTCGGCGTGGATCGCGACGATCCGCGAGTGCGGCGGATGGTCAAACTGTTCGAGGGCCACGCGGTGACACCGGAGAAGGTGGCCGACCGGATCATCGCCGGCATCCGGCACAACCGCTTCCTCGTGCACACCTCGCCCGATATCCGCGTCGGCTACTGGTTCGCCCGCAAGTTCGCGTGGCCGTACGAAATGGTGGCGCGAATTGCCAACCGCGAGTTCAGCAAACTGCTGCCCGCGCCGGCGCGCGGCACTCAGTAGTGCGTCGCGCAGACCACGAAACGCCGTTCCTTGTAGACGAATCCGCGATCACCATCGGAGCAGCTGTTGACGTCGGTAGTGTCGTTCTTGATTTCCACCACACGCACCCGGCCCGGGGCGGCGGTGGCGCAGTCGACGGGAGTGGGACTGCCGTCGGCGATATTCATGCACGCGCCGGTGACCCAGTTGAAATCGAGGCAGAGGGTGTCGGTGGCGCCGCCGGGCAGCGTTTCGGCCACCGAGCGGTCGACATCGGCCGGGCAGCGCGCGCCCGCGACCGCCTTCGCGGTGACCTTGTAGCGCGAATCCGTACTCGCACAGGCGGTTTTCTGCACCGGAGCGCCGGCGTCGGAGGTGGCGGGGGTGGCGACGACAGCGGCCACACAATCGCCGACGGCGACGGTCTCGCCCGGATGCTTCTGATCGGCGCCCTTGTTCAGCACCAGCGGCTCGTCCGACGCCGAGGAGGTGACACCGGTGACGGTCGGCTGGGCGGGCGCCTCGGCGGCCACGGGCGCGACCGTGGTGGTGGGTGATACCGCTGCCGCGGCACGCGTTTGGTCCGAATGATGCCGGCCGGCGGTGAACGACAGCGCGGCGGCGATGAGACATGCCGCCGACAGCGCGGCGGCGATCACGAAGCCCGTCAGGGTGACACCGGCTTGAACACGTCGGCGCGACACGTACTCGTCCTCCAGAGCGGTAACACTTCGAACCACCCCGAACGATGATCGAAGAACACTTGCGAATTTGCAGACCTCGCAAATGCTTACACGATCCGCGCGTGCACGTCGAGGCAGAGCGGTGCCCCCAGGCGTGGAAAATAAAAATGTTTCTTTTTCACTAATCGCTCCGATCACAATTGGGCAACAATGTGCTCGTTCAGGTTCGGGAATTACCAAGTCTGGCAATTAGCGTTCGACGCGTTATTGTCAGCTTCCGTCCGGACCGTTCGGCCGGAAGTCTCGTGAGAAGGAATCCTGAATGAAGTTCGGCACGTTCGCCGCAACCTCGATCCTGGCAGTGGCCACGGTCGGGATCACCGCGGGAACCGTGAACGCCAGTCCTCCGGCCGCACCACCGGCCGCCGCCAAAGAGATCACCACCTCCGGAACCGACCGCGGAGTCACCTATCACGCTGTACTCAGCGACTTTTCGCGGGTGCTGACCACCGTCGTCGAGCACGGGCGATTCGAGGTCGACAAGGACGCGACCGCTGTCGCCCTGAAGTCCGACAACGGCACCGACCTCGTCACGGTGCCGCTGACGTACCGGATGGCCGGCAGCACAGTCCACGTCGCGCAACACATCAGCGACGACGGGCACAAGGTCGTACTGGAGCCCAAGGCCACCGCCACCGAAATCGGCGAGATGCAGCCGATCAATTCGATGGCCCGGCTGACCAACGAAATCAATCAGAACGTCGTCGGGCTGGTGGCCGGTGGCGTGCTCGGCGGCCTGATCGGCGCCGTGCTCGGGATGGGCTTCTTCAGCATCATCACCGGGCCGATCGGCATGGTGGTCGGCGCCATCGCGGGCGGATACGCGATGGGCGGTCAGCCGTTCCTGGACGCCGTCAACGCGGTCGTCAGCGGACAGCCCTGATCCCTGGCCGGTGTCGCGGGGCGGACCGCGCCGCGCCGCGACACCGGTTTCGGACATCACGGGCGTTTTGCTTGCACCCCCGGCGAATTCGTGGCTCAATCCGAAGGATGGCCGGGGAACCGTATAGATGGGTCGCGACAGCCGAGACCGATATGGTCGAACTGCGCGATCCGGTTTCCGGCCGCGCGGTCGAGATCGTGCGGCCCTCGGACGAGGACCTGCCCGCGCCGCTGCTGCGGGAGGTCGAGACGCTGGTCTTCGACTGGGCCAATCTGCTCACCCAGTACGAGGCGTGGTCGGATCTGCACACGCTGTACCGCCGCGAGCCGGATACCGTTCTCTGGGCCCTGAGTTGGCTGCTGGCGCTCTGGGCAGTCGTCGGTGAGACCCGGACCGGCAAGCCCGCCGATGCGATCATCCGCGACCTGGATTACCGCGGGGGCTGGCGGGATCTGCGCAGCGCGGAGGACGAGCGGATCTGGACCGGATTGACGCAACGGGTGCGGCTGGGCGGCATCGCCGCACTCACCGAGGACCCGCGGGCGGTACGGGCCTATCACGACGCCTGCGTGGAACCGGCCGACATCGGCCCGATTCTGCTGCGGCACACGCTGATTCATCTGGACGCGCTGAGCCAGGACATGGACCGCGCCGGGATGCGAGCACGCGGGCTCGCCTCCTCGGTGCTCGATCACACCGCTCCCGATCCCGGACCGCGGCGGCGGCTGTGTTTCCGGCCTTCGCGGCCGGGACCGGACGGGTTACGCGACCTCGGCTGAGGTCGCATCGGCGCCGGGATGCAGGCGGCGGAATCGGCTGCCGTGGAAGACCAGCGGTTCGTGTTGCGAGCGCGTCGCCAGGCGGGTGATCTGCACCAGGACGACCTGATGGTCGCCGGCCGACACCTGAGTGTGCACCGTGCCCTCCAACCAGGCCGCCGCTCCGCCGACGAAGAGGGAACCACCTTCTCCCCGATGCACTTCGACATCGCTGAACCGGTCACCGGTGCGGCTGCTCATCCGCTGCGCCGCCTCGTCCTGGTGGGCGCTGAGCAGGCTCAGACCCAACCGCCGGGCGCCGACCAGCTTGGGCCAGGTGCTCGAGCTGTTCTGCACGCAGAACGACACCAGCGGCGGATCCAGGGATACGGGTACGAAGGTGCTCACCACCAGACCGGCCGGAACATCGTCGGATTCCGCACAGACAGCGACCACACCGCTCGGAAAATGCGCGAACGCGCGACGCAAACCCGCACTGTCGGAGGGTATTTCGCTCAGATCAGACATGGTTATCCACTTCTCGGCTCACTCGCGGTCGTCCATTCAGATAAGGCCGTGCAACGGGGGTGCGGTGCCGTTGAGCACCGCGCGCCCGATGTGCTGGTACTTCCACCGCACCGGATCGTGCAGCGTATGCGTGCGGGCATTGCGCCAGAACCGGTCCAGATCCAGATCGGCGGCGGCACTGCGGGTTCCGCCGACCTCGAACAGTGCGGCGGACACCTCGTTCGCGGCGCGGTCGGAGGTGATCTTGGCGGTGGCGACCGCGATCGACGCCTCCGCCGCGAGCGCGGCCGCCGGCTCGGTGTCGAGATCGCCGCTGTTCGTCTGTGCGACAACCTGGTCCACCGCTCGCCCCGCCACCTCGAAGGTTGCCTCGGCGGCGGCCACGGTGACCGCCAACTCGCCGATGCGCTGAATCACCAGTGGATCCTCACTCGCCCGCTCGACCCCGGCCTCGAACCACGGGCGGCTCTCGGTGCGCACGAACCCCGCGGCCGCATCCAGCGCACCGCGGGCGATGCCCACATCGATCGCGACGTGCAGCAATTGCGCGAAGGCTCCGTAACCGGTGGGCGCGCGCACCGCCGCCGCTCGCGGGATCAACTGGTCACCGGTGACCCGCACCGCGTCGAGTGTCACGGTCCCGCTGCCCGTCGTGCGCTGGCCGATGCCGTTCCAGTCGTCGACGATCGCCACGCCCGCGGTATCGGCGGGCAGGAAGGCGATGTATTCGCCGGGGTCCAGACCGCTGCGCCCGTCGGGATCGTCCAGACGGGTCAGCACGGCCAGCAGATCCGCGAAAAGTGAACCCGTACAATAGAACTTGGTGCCGTCGATCCGGAACCCGCCGTCGGCGGGACGCAGTGTGGTGCCGATTTCGGCGACGGTCGCGCTGCTGCGCTCCGATTGCGCGTTCGCGATCCGCGCACCGGTGAGCACCCGTCCGAAGTAGCGCTCCCGCTGAGCCCGAGTTCCCGCCAGTCGCAACAGATTCAGATAGACGAAATGGCTGTGCGGAATCTGCGCGATATTCGGATCCGCCGCCGCCAGCAGCCGGAACACCTCCGCCACCTGGGCGGGCGCCAGATCCGCACCTCCGAACTCGGCCGGTACGGTGACGGCCAGCAGTCCACTGGCCGAGAGCTGGTCCAGTTCCCGATGCGGCAACTCGCGGGCGCTGTCGCGCCGGGCCGCATCGATCGCGAACTGCGCGGCCAAGGCAGCCGCCGTCTCACGAGCCTGGTCGGCGGAGGTGATCCGCGCAGCGGCGACGGCAGTCATCGACTCGCCGCCGGTTGTGGTTCGCGCTGGGCCTCCAACTCCCGGACCAGCGGCAGCACCTTGGCACCGAAGTACTCGATCTCCTCCTGGAAGTGCAGGAAGCCGGCGAGGATGAGGTCGACCCCCAGATCGCGGTAGGCGACGATCCGCTCGGCGATCTGCTCGGGAGTGCCGATCAGCTGGGTGCGGAAGCCGTCGTTGTACTGGACCAGGTCCTCGTAGGTGGAATCGGCCCACATGCCCTTGCCGTCACGCGTGGAAGCGCCGGCCTGCTGCACCGAGTCGCGGAAACCCTCCACGGCGGGCCGGTCGGCCTTCTCGATGATCTCGCGCAGGGTGTCGCGGGCCTCGGCCTCGGTGTCGCGCGCGATGATGAATCCGTTCAGGCCGAACTTGACCTCACGGTTGTGCTCGCGCGCGACCGCACGGACGTCTTCGATCTGTTCGGTGACGCCGTCGAAATCCTTACCGTTGGAGAAGTACCAGTCGGCGTAGCGGCCGCCGTTGCGTCGCGCCGCGGTCGAGTTACCGCCCTGGAAGAGTTCGGGATTCGGCCGCTCCGCGGTATTGAGCGGCTTGGGCTTCAGCGTCAGATCGCGAATCCGGTAGAAGTCGCCGGCGTAGTTCACCTCGTCCTCGGTCCACAGTTTGCGGATGACCTCGAGGAATTCGGCGCTGCGCCGGTACCGCTCATCGTGCTCGAGCCACGGCTCCCCGAGCGCGGTGAACTCCCCGCCGAACCAACCGGATACGACATTGATCGCGAAGCGTCCGCCGGACAGATGGTCGGCGGTGACCCCGAATTTCGCCAGTACCGCCGGATGCCACAGCCCCGGGTGCACGGCCGCGATCACCTTCAGCCGCTCGGTGGCGCCCAGCAGCGCGAGGCTGAACGAGGTCGACTCGTGCTGGTATTCCGCGCCGTAGGAGGCGGTGTAGCGCACCTGGGAGAGGGCGTAGTCGAAGCCGTTGTTCTCGGCCGTGCGCGCCAACTTCTTGTTGTATTCGAAATCCCAGCTGGTGCGCTGATCGATCGTGCTGGTCACCAGCCCGCCGCTGACATTGGGCACCCAGTAGGCGAACCGGGTCTGCTCGGCGATCTTCTCGGTGGTCATCGACACTCCTGTGATGGGGACATCCGCACCCGGTCGCGCCGACGGCCGGGCTGTTCGGTGCGCAAACCGTGGTCGGTACAACCGTGGTCAATGCGCCGGGTGCGGCAATCGTGCACCCGGCGCACCTCCACTTCAACACCGCCGACGTGCGGGGACGAGGGTTTGAATCCTCAGGATCGGATCAGCCGCTGTGCTCCGATCAACGGTCCGCCGTTATGCCGGAGCGACCGCCGAGCCGTACCGCGAACGTTCGAACCGGCCCGCCGGCTGGAATCGCGCCACCAGCTCGTCGGCGCCCTCACCCGTGATCTGCTCGAGCAGGGCATCGGCGTCGGCGAGCGAGTTGATCTGCAACAGCGGCTGCGGCTTGTGCAACGTGCTCACCAGCACCGAGGCGACGCGCTGGTCGACGGCCGCGGCGGCGAAGAACCGGTTGCCGATCTCGGCCAGTTCCGGATCACCGAGGAACAGGCGGGTCACCTTGGCGGCAGCATCCGAGCGGGCCAGCAGGAACGCGTTGTACTGCTCCTCGATCCACTCGGCGTCGAAGGGGCCCTCGTGCGCGGAGGCGGCCGCGACGAGCCGCTGCGCCTGAATGAGGCCGCTCTGCGCGCCCTGTCCGGCGATCGGGTCGTAGGCGACCGCGGTGTCACCGAGGGCCGCCACGGTGTGCCCGCCTGCCGTGCGGCCGACACCGTGACGAACCACCGGCCGTACCGCGCCCTTCAGCCAGGAGTGTGGGTCCTCCGCAATCACCTTGGTGGCCAGCACCTCTGGCAGATCCCAGTCGATGTAGTCGCGGTAGAGCTCGGTGACGATGCGGTGCGCCGACTCGGCGGAATCGGCGGCCGCGAAACGGCTCTCCCATTCGCTGCCCGGCCGCGCCCAGCCGAGGAAGGCCCAGCTCGGCCCGGCATCCTTGTGCAGATACGGACCCCACCACGCCTCACCCTGCTCGGCGAAGATGGAGAATCCGCTGTGCTGCCCGCCGGACGTGCTGCGGTGCGCGAAAACCTGTGGTTCGTAACCCAATCCGGTCACGGTGACGGTGAGCAGGCTGCGTTGCGGGGCGTCGTAGACAGTCCGCTCGGTGTCGATCGGGAACAGCTCCGTCAAACCGGCCTTACCGGTCGCGACCAGGACCAGATCGTTCGCGGCGGCGATGGCATCCAGGCTCTCGGGGGTCACCTTCTCGACCACGAAGCGCCCACCGGCTTCGACGAACGCGGTGAGTCGCTCGTCGACCTTGAGCCGGGTGTCGACCGCGATGCCGACGAACCCGTCGAAATCGCCGTCGAATCCGATCAATTCGGGCCGTTCCGGCCCGGGACCTGCGATCCGCACGCTGAGTCCGGTGTGCTGCGGGGCCCGGTTCACGTAGGTGTCGAGTCCGAGGGCGGTTTCGGCGGCCTGGGCCTCTCCGAAGATGAGCGCGGTTCCGGTGGCGGGGATGTCGTCACGCAGACCGCGTTGGTCGCGATCGCTGTAGATCGTGACGTCGAACCCGGCTTGCTGCAGTCCGAGAGCGGCGGTGACACCGGCGATGCCGGCGCCGACGATGGCGGCGGTGCGTTTCGAATTCTCGTTCGTCATACCGAAATACTGCGCTTGCCAGCGCCTTTCGTTGACAGTTGCAATCACCGGGAATCGATGTCTACGCACCGCCGATCGGTCAGGTCGCCGTGATACCCGCCCGCGGTCGCACCTGCTCGTCCGGCAGCGCCGTCGAACCCGGTCCGCCGAGCCGGAAACGCGCGCCGCGATGGTCGTCCGGCAGCCGGTCGCCCGCGCCGAACAGCGCGTTGCGCAGGGTGCCCGGGACGTACTCCCGCGGGTAGGCGCCGCGCTCGGTCAGCACCGGAATCACATGCCGCACGATATCTTCGAATGTGCCCGGCGTGATCGCGTAGGCCAGGTTGTAGCCGTCGATATCGGTCTCGTCGACCCATTCCTGGAGCCGGTCCGCCACCGACGTACCCGATCCGACGAATACGGGGCCCATTCCGCCGATGCCGGCCCAAGCCGCGATATCCCGCACGGTCCATTCCCGGCCGTCGTCGTCGAATTCCTGGAACGCGGCCACGGCGGACAGGATCGCATTGCTGTTCACCTCGCCGATCGGGTCGTCGAGGTCGTAACGCGACAGGTCGATGCCCATCCAGCCGGACATGAACACCAGGCCGCCCTCGACGCTGGCGTACGAGCGGTATTCGTCGTATTTGCGTTGCGCCGCTTCGTCGGTGGCGTCGGTGATGATGGTGGCGAGCGCGTAGATCCGGGCGGCGTAGCGATCGCGACCGGCCGCCTCCAGCGCGTCGCGGATGCGGGTAACCGTCTGTGCCAGAACCCGTTTCGACGGCGCGGCGACGAAGATCGCCTCGGCGTTCTCGGCGGCGAACGCGACGCCTCGGGGTGAGGCCCCCGCCTGGTAGATCACCGGGGTCCGCTGCGGCGAGGGCTCCGACAGATGGATGCCCGGGACCGTGAAGTGCTTTCCCGCATGCCCGATGTGATGCACCTTCGCCGGATCGACGTAGATACCCTGCGCCCGGTCGCGCACGACCGCGTCGTCCTCCCAGGAACCTTCCCAGAGCTTGTACAGCACCTCGAGGTATTCGTCGGCGTGGTTGTAGCGCTCGTCGTGGTCGAGGTGTTCGGACTCACCCATATTGGCGGCGGCCGACGGCAGATATCCGGTCACCACATTCCAGCCCAATCGGCCGTTGGTCAGATGGTCCAGGGTCGACAGCCGCCGGGCGAAAGGGAAGGGATGCTCGAACCCGGTGCCGGTCGTGATGCCGAAACCCAGATGTTCGGTCACCGCCGCCATTGCCGAGACCAGCAGCAGCGGATCGGCGACCGGTACCTGCGCGCCCTGACGCAGCGCGGCGATGTCGTTGCCGCCGTAGACGTCGTAGATGCCCAGCACGTCGGCGATGAAGATGCCGTCGAAACGGCCGCGTTCCAGCAGTTTCGCCAACTCGGTCCAGTAGCTCAGCTCCTTGTAGCGATGCGACTGGTCCTCGGGGTGGCGCCACAGGCCCGGGGACTGGTGCGCCACGCAGTTCATATCGAAGGCGTTGAAACGAATGCGCCGGGTCATCGCTGCACCTGGCCCGCGCGGCTGCCCGCGCTCCACGCGTACGGGAGTTCGGATCCGTTGAGCAGGTGGTCGCCGATCGCACGCGCCTTCTGAACCGCGGGATTGTGCACCGAGATGGTGCGGGCGTTGCGCCAATGCCGGTCCAGCCGCAGATCTTCGGAGGTGATCGAGGCGCCGCCGACCTCGAACAGCTGGGTGGTGGCGGTCAGGACGGTGTCGATCACACCGAGCTGTGCCTGGGCCGAGGCCAATTCGACCGCGTCCAGCGCGGCCTCGTCCTGCGCGCCGGTGGCCAGGACGTCGTCCAGCAGGTCGGCCACGGCCAGCACACTGGCACGCGCTCCGAAGGCCGCCGCCGACAGCTTGCCGATCACCTGCTGAACCAGTGGATCGTGGCGCGGCAGATCGGCTGCCGAATGGGTGTAGCTGCGGGTGCGGTCGGCGACCCAGGCCCGAACGTCTGATTCCGCCCGCTGGGCGATACCGGCCAGCACCGCCAACTGCACCAACTGCAGGTACGAGGTCGCGTAGGTACGGCCGGGCGCACCGTAACCCGGGCCGAGCACCCGCTCTTCGGGAACCCGCACATCGTTGAATTCCGTGGTGCCGCTGGCGGTCAGCCGCTGCCCGAAACCGTCCCAGTCGTCGCTTCGCCGCACACCGTCGGCATTCGCGTCGACCAGCACCGACACCCGCTCCCCGTCACGGTCGGCCGCGACCAGAATATGGTCGGCGTACAGCGAACCGGTGCTGTAGTACTTGGTGCCGTTGAGCAGCCAGTCGTTATCGGTGCCGCGGGTCAGCCGGGTGCGGTAGCGGTCGACCGCGCCGACGCCCGGTTCGGTGATGGCATTGCCCACCAGGGCGCCCGAGCCGGCCGCGCGCAGCCAGTGCTCGCGCGCGGGACCGGGCTCGGCCAGCAGCTGATCCTCGACGAACGAGAAGTGCACCCGAAGCGCCTGCGGCAGATTGGATTCCGCGGCGGCGAGGTCGATCAGCAGCCGGAACAGCTGTCGCACGCTGGCGCCGAAGCCGCCGTATTCGGCCGGTACCCGTAGCGCCCCCAATCCGGCTTGCCGTAGCCAGTCGACCTCCTCGTAGGCCAGGCGGCGATCGATCTCGCGCGCCACCGCCCCGGCGGCGATGCGGTCGAATACGGGGCCGAAGATGTCGTCGAGGTCGCGATCGGTGATCTGCTGCGGTGCTGTGGAGGCCATACCCGACGATGACCCGGCAGCGCGATTCGCTCACCCGTTACGCGCAGCGGGAACATAACTATCCGTCACATGCTCAGTAGGGCGCATACGCAGTTCGTCATGGAGAAGACGAACGCCGTACAGGCGGCGACCATATCCACGATCGCGCAGTCGATGCCGAAACGGCTTGGATACCGCCACGGGTGTCTTGGACAGCATGAGCGAGGGCTGCCACTCTTGCTGCGAGCGCTCACAGCCATCGATCCACAAGGAACGCAAATGATGTCCCCTCGCTTCACCCGCTCGGCCGTGCTGGTCGCGACCGCTGCCACGCTCATACCCCTGAGCGCCTGCGGTGCCGATCGAAGCGCCGCACCCGTATCGACCGCACCCGTATCGACCGCGGTGCCCACATCGACGGTTCCGCTCGCCGCCGAGTCACTGGCCGAATTCCACGATCTGGAGGCTCGCCTGCGCGGCCGGCTCGGCGTCTACGCGCTCGACACCGGAACCGGACGGGTCGTGGAATACCGCTCGGACGAGCGGTTTCCGTATTGCTCGACGTTCAAGGCGCTGGCCGCAGGCGCGTTGCTGAGCACCCTTCCACCCGCCGAACTCGACCGTCGCATCACCTACACCCGGGCCGATCTGGTGCCCAATTCCCCGGTCACCGAACAACATGTCGACCAGGGCCTGACCCTGCGCGAGATCATGGACGCCGCGGTGCGGTTCAGCGACAACACCGCCGGCAATCTGATGTTCGCCGAACTCGGCGGCCCGCAGGGGTTGCAGCAGCGGCTGCGCGCCATCGGCGATACGACCACGCGGATGGACCGCACCGAGACCACGCTGAACGAGGCCCTGCCCGGCGACGAGCGCGACACCAGTACGCCGCGCGCGCTGGCCGCCGATCTACGGCACTTTGTGCTCGACCCGTCGGTCGCCGCCGACGATCGCGACGTGCTCACCGGACTGCTGCGTGCCAACACCACCGGCGGTGCGCTGATCCGGGCCGGGGTGCCGGCAGGCTGGCAGGTCGGCGACAAGACCGGCGCCGGCGACTACGGAACGCGCAACGATATCGCCGTGGCGTGGCCGCCGGGACGCGCGCCGATCGTGCTGACGATCCTGTCCACGCGCGACCGGCCGGACGCCGAATACGACAATGCGGCGATCGCCCGTGCCGCCACGATCGCGATCGCCACCGTGGACGGCACCCCGATTCCACGCTGAACGTGCCGAATCGGCTTGTGCTACCGGGTTTTCCGCAAGGACCGGGTACCCCGGGTCGGTGCCGATCGACCCGGGGTACCCGGCTGAATACCGCTCTCCCCCTACTTGGCCGGAGCCGGCGCAGGGGTGAACGGCGCATTGATGGTGGTGAAGTACTGGGCTGCCGCCAGAATCGCCACCGGCGCGGTGACCAGCAACTGGCCCGCCAGGGTGCCCAGCGCGCCGACCGCGACGATGCCGCCGAAGCAGCCGATCACGGCCGCGGGCAGGAAGGCGCCGAACAGTCCGACGATCGCGGCCGCGGCGACGGTCGCACCCGCGATACCGCCGAGCAAGCAGCCCACGGCTCCGCCGGTGATACCACCGACCAGCGTGCCGATCGTGGCTCCCGCGGTAATAGTGCTGGTCAGGCGGGTCCACGCCGCCACTTCCCGGTCATAGGGCGTCTTCCACGGCGCCTGGTCCTCGAAGGGGAGCGCGACCGGCTTGTAGACCGCGTGCTGCAGATCGAACTGCGGGGTCAGGGTGGCGGTGCGGCCTGCGATATCGGCCGCGATCGGGAATTCGAAATCGTCGACCCGGAACTTCAATTCGGTTCCGGCGAGAGTGGTCCCATCGACGGCGTTGATCTTGAAGACACCATTTTCCACGCCCAGCGAACCGGCGTCGGTGGATATGATCGTCGACTTCTCGTTCGTCGATGCCTGGTAATTGACGGCACCCTCGCCGGGTGCGTTGGGCGTGGCATTCACGGTGCCGGCCGTCACGCCGACGGCGGCGGCCACCGTGGCCGCAACCACGGCAAAGTTCCTCATCTTCACTGCTTTTTCCTCATCACTCATTGCATTCGGCCGGAACGGCTTTATCCAGTTTGCGGTGAATACGAAAAAGTGACGAGGTTAATAACCAGGTCGATTCGAATAGCCTGACAGGACAAAATAAATCGAATCTCACAAATTAAAAAGGATCCCCGCATTCGAAAACGCGGGGATCCTTCGATTCGACCGCTGAAATAATTACCGACTCAGGGGTGGGGCCGGTAACCGCTTCATTTGGCCGGGGCCTTGAACGGCTCGTTGATGGTGGAGAAGTACTGGATCGCGGCGCCGATCGCGACCGGGGCGGTCACGAAGATCTGGCCGGCGAGCACACCCAGGAAGCCGACGGCGGCGGCACCGGCGACACAGCCGCCGAGCGGGCCGAGGCCGAACAGGGTGGCCAGCGCACCGGTGGCGACGACACCGAGGGCAGCGCCCGCGATGCAGCCGATGACCGCGCCACCGATACCACCGGCCGCGGTGCCGATGGCAGCGCCGGTGGCGATGGTGTCCTTGAGACGGGTGAAGGCGGCGACCTCGCGCTCATAGGGGGTCTTCCACGGCGCGCTGTCCTCGAACGGGAGCGCGACCGGCTTGTAGGTCGCATGCTGCAGATCGAACTGCGGAGTGAGCGTCGCCGTACGACCGGAGATGTCGGCGGCGATCGGAAACTCGAAATCGTCGACCCGGAAATTCAGTTCGGTTCCGGCCACGGTGGTCCCATCGGCGGCCTTGATCTTGAATACGCCGTCCTCGACATTCATCGACCCGGCGTCGGTCGAAATGATCGCCGCGTTCTCGGTGGACCTCGCCTGGTAGTTCACGACGCCGTCGTCGGCAGCCGGAGCGGCCTGAACCGTCCCCGCCAGCGCACCCAACGTCGTCGCGACCAGCGCCGTGAGCACGGCGAATTTCCTCATCTTCACTGCTTGATTCCTCGACTTTCCGACTGCCGGCACGCGGCAGCACAGGTTGCCGTGTCCGGCACAGACACACGGCATCGGTGGAGTTTGCGGGCGTTCGATGCGGATGGGCCAGAGTAATAACCAGCCCGATTACAACCGGTGACGCACTTCCGGTCGTCGGCCATCATGTCCGAAATGAGCCTTTCGTTCCACTGGTTTCTTCCCACCTATGGCGATTCCCGCAATCTGGTCGCGGGCGGTCACGGCACCTCGATGTCGGGTGACCGTCCGGCGTCGCTGCGCTATCTGAATCAGATCGCGGGTGCCGCGGAGGAGAACGGTTTCGAGGCGGTGCTGACGCCGACGGGCGCATGGTGCGAGGACGCCTGGCTGACGACGGCCATGCTGGTGGAGACCACCGAAACTCTCAAATTCCTGGTCGCGTTCCGGCCCGGGGTGGTGAGTCCCACCCTCGCCGCGCAGATGGCCGGAACCTTCCAGCGGCATTCGCGGGGACGTCTGTTACTCAACGTCGTAACCGGCGGCGAACCGCACGAACAGCAGGCCTACGGCGACTTCCTGGACAAGGAACAGCGGTACGAGCGCACCGGCGAATTCCTGCACATCGTGCGGGAACTGTGGGAGTCCGAGGCTCCGGTGACGTTCGAGGGCAAACATTTGCAGGTGCGCAACGCGCAACTGAACAACCGGCCCGATCCGATTCCGCCGGTGTTCTTCGGTGGCTCCTCGGCCGCCGCCGGGCCGGTGGCCGCCCGCTATGTCGACACCTATCTCACCTGGGGCGAGCCGCTGTTCGCGGTGAGCAAGAAGCTGGAGTGGATCCGCCGCCTCGCGGTCGATCAGGGGCGGATTCTCGACTACGGCCTGCGCATCCATGTCATTTCCCGCGATACCACCGAACAGGCGTGGGCGGAGGCCGACCGGTTGCTGTCGGCGGTCGATCCCGCGGATATCGAACGGGTGCAGGCGAATCTGGCGCAGAGCGAATCCGAGGGCCAGCGGCGCATGCTGGAACTGCACGGCGGCAACACCGATCGGCTCGAGATCGCACCCAACCTGTGGGCGGGGGTCGGACTCGTGCGCGGCGGCGCGGGGACGGCGCTGGTCGGCTCGCACGAAGAGGTGGCCGAGCGGCTGATCGAATACTCCCGCCTCGGCATCACGCAGTTCATTCTCTCCGGTTATCCGCATGTGGAGGAGGCGTACTGGTTCGGTGAGGGAGTCTTGCCGATCCTGCGGCGTCGCGGACTGTGGCAGCCGCCCACCCATCGCGAAAATCGCATCGCCACAACACCGTTCGCCACGGCGGCGAGCAGCAGCTAACCGGCCGCGCAGTCCGGCGTCCCGCACCGCCGCGGTGCGGACAGCACCGATTCGGCACCACCCGTCCGACAGTCGCGGAAACACGCTCTGGACAGGCTGGGCACAACCGCGGAGGTCGCGGGGCTGGCCACATTCCTGACCGGCGATGCGGCCACGTTCATCACCGGGACCTAACACCTGGTCGACGGCGGATACACGCGCAGTAGCCGGATCGCCGCAAGCTCGGGCTATTTCGCCCTGGCTTCCTTGGCCGCGGCCTTCATCTGCTTCTTGAAGGCCCGCACCTCGAGCAGTGACTCGTTGTCGACGATGTCGGCGGCGGAGCGGCGCGAATTCGGCTCCGAGTAGGCGCCGGCCGCCTTCTCCCACCCGGCCGGGCGCACACCGAGTTGTTTGCCCAGCAACGCCAGAAAGATGCGTGCCTTCTGGTCGCCGTAGCCGGGCAGTTCCCTCAGCCGGCGCAGCACTTCCTTGCCGTCGGGATCGTCGCGGGTCCAGATTTCGGAGGTGATGCCGTCGTAGTGTTCGACGACGTATCGGGCCAGCTCCTGGGTGCGCCGGGCCATCGACCGGCCGTAGCGGTGAATGGCGGGCGGGGTCGCGCCCAATTCCTCGAACTCCTCCGGATCGGCCTCCGCGATCCGGTGGATATCGAAACCGTTCATGCGGTCGGCGATCTTCTTCGGACCGCGGAAAGCATGTTCGAGGGGAAACTGCTGATCCAGCAGCATCCCGGTCAAGAGGGCGAAGTCGTCCTCCGACAACAGCTTGTCCGCCTCCGGTTCCTGCGCGAGGCACACTTTGCGGCTCACCATGTATCGATCATGGCAGACCGCCGGATATCCGCCTACCGACGGACGTGACCGGACTCACATGGCTACCCACCCGTAGCTTTTCTGCGCGCGTAGGGTGAATCTTCATGCCCGACACTTTGGCAACACCCACGGTGGAAGATATGGCGCCCACACACAGCTCCTCGGCAGACAATTCCTCACCCTCGGGGCTGAGGCCGGACCGATTCGATCGCGCGGGCCGCGACCAACTCATCGACATTCACGATCTGCAGGCAGCACTTCCCGGGATTCGCGGACTACGCCGCTGGGCGCACGACGCCCTGGCCGTCGCTCCGGGCGAAAGTGCGGTCGACATCGGCTCCGGCACCGGCTCGGAGGTGCTGGTCTTCGCCGACGCGGTCGGCCCGACCGGTGACGCGGTCGGCGTCGAACCCGATCCGAATTTGCTGGCCGGGGCGGAACGCCGTGCGGCCCAGCACAATTCGCCGGCCCGGTTCGTACCCGGCGATGCCTACGGGCTGCCGTTCGGCGGTGACACCTTCGACGTCGCCCTGTGCGAGCGGGTCTTCCAGCATTTGACCGCCCCGGCGCGCGCCGCACGGGAGATCGCCCGGGTATTGAAACCGGGCGGACGCGTCGTCGTCATGGACAGCGACTGGGGCACCGCCATCGTGCACCCCGGCGACCGGAGGGTCGTGCACGAGGTGGTCGAAACCCTGATCACCAACACCACCAACCCGTTCTCGGGACGGCGGCTGCCGGGCCTGCTCGCGGGGGCCGGACTGGTCGTCGACGATATCGGCTCGCATGCGCTGGTCCAGGACGCGAGCGCGGGCGCGGGGGCGCTGGTGGCCCGCATCGCCGGGATGGCAGAGGCGCGCGGGGCGATCACCGAGGCACAGCGGCGGCAGTTGCTGGCGGACCTGGAAGCCGGCGCGCGCACCGGGGACATCCACCTCTCGGTGACGATGTTCGCGGTACTGGCGCACAAGCCGCGGTAACCGGTTCCGACCGGACAGCCGCGCCTCGGCGGAGACAGGTTCGCGGAGACAGGTTCGCGGCCCCGAGCAGGGGCCGCGAACCGCTCATCCGAATCCGTGGCGGATCGCGCCGACCCTACTTCTCCAGCAGCTTCTCGGTCGCCGCGAGCAGGACGCAGGTCGCCAGACCGTCCATCGCCTTCTCCAGGTCGGCGAGCGACGGGAAACTGGGCGCGATGCGAATGTTCTTGTCCTCCGGGTCTTTTCCGTAGGGGAACGCCGAACCGGCGGGCGTCAGGGCGATGCCGGCCTCCTTGGCCAGCGCCACCACGCGCGCGGCCGTACCCTCGACAACGTCCAGGCTGATGAAGTAGCCGCCCTTGGGCTCGGTCCAGGAGGCGACCTTGGAGGCGCCCAGGCGATCCTCCAGAATGCGCAGCACCAGTTTGAATTTCGGCTCCAGCAGCGCGCGGTGGGCCTGCATATGCCGGCGCACACCCTCGGCATCGCCGAAGAAGCGCAGGTGACGCAGCTGGTTCACCTTGTCCGGGCCGATGCTCTTCTTGGCGGCGTACTTCAGGTACCAGGTCAGGTTCTCGGTGGACGCGCCGAAGAAACTGACACCGGAACCGGCGAAGGTGATCTTCGAGGTGGAAGCGAAGACGAAGGGCCGGTTGGGGTTTCCGGCCGCAGCCGCCAATCCGAGCACGTCGAACACCGGGGCGGCGGTATCGGTCAGCGGGTGCACCGCGTAGGCGTTGTCCCAGAACAGACGGAAGTCCGGCGCCGCGGTGGGCATCGAAACGAGTTCGCGCACAACCTCTTCGGAGAAGTTCACGCCGGTCGGGTTGGAGTAGTTGGGGACCGCCCACAGACCCTTGATCTGCGGGTCGGCGGCGACCAGCTCCGCGATGGCGTGCACGTCCGGGCCGTCGTGGTTGATGGCGATCGGAATCATCCGCACGCCCAGCGATTCGGTGATCGCGAAGTGGCGGTCGTATCCCGGGCTCGGACACAGGAATTTGATCGGCTCGTCGGCCCAGCGGCCCTGCGAATCGGCCGTACCGTGCAGCATCGCGAACACGATCACGTCGTGCATCAGCTCCAGGCTGGCGTTGTTGCCGGCGAGCAGGTTTTCGACCGGAATGCCCAGCAGTTCACCGAAGATCGCACGCAACTCCGGCAGTCCGTGCAGGCCGCCGTAGTTGCGGCAGTCGGTGCCGGTGCCGTCGCGGTAGTCGTCGGCGCCCGGCAGGGCGAGCAGGCCGGTGGAGAGATCGAGTTGCTCCGGCGAGGGCTTACCCCTCGTCAGATCCAGCGTGAGCTTCTCGGTCTGGAGCTGCGCGTAGTTCGCGGTCTGCGTCTCGTGTTCCGATACGAGTTCCGCATGGCTCATCAAACCGATCTGCGTTTGCCGGGGCATCCTGAGCAGCCTTTCAAGCAGCGAGGTAACAGGGTTGACGGATCGTGCGCTTCTGGCGCCGACCCAGCCGACCACGTTACTCGCCGGATGCGCCCCGTGGCAGATAAGAGTATTTCCCCCGAGAAAGAAAAGGGGACCCCGCGCACCCGGCAGAGCCCGTTGACCCTTGCTGCCTTCCGGCCCTGGGGGAGTTCACAGGATGCGCGCCGCGCGGGATCCGTCGGCCAGTGTAGTCACAACTGTCCACTCGAGTGGAATCCGGGCGGAGTCGATACGATCACCTGCGACATTTTTCGAGGGGGCTTCCGCGCCAGGACCGGAGGAAAGACGTGACAGGCAGTAATCCACCGCACGGTGGGCCCGAGTATCCGGGGCAAGGCAATCCGCCCAACGAAACCGTGCACTGGTGGTCGACGCCGGCGGCTCCGGAGCAGCCGCTCACCGGCACCGATCCGACCGTCATGGGTGGGCGTCCCGGGCCCGTCACCGGCACGGATCCGACCGTTCTGGGGGCGGGTTTCGATGCCTATCACGGTGGCGCCCCACAGCAGCCCTACGCACAGCAGCCACCGCCGTCCGTGCCGAATTATCCACAGCAGCAGTTCCCGCCGCCTTATGCACAACAGCCGGCCTATCCACAGCCGCCCAAGAAGAACAACACGCCGTGGATCGTCGGCGGCGTGGTCGGCCTGGTCGTGGTGATCGGCATCGTGATCGGCGTGATCGCGCTCACCGGCGGGGGCGGGGGCGGAAGTAAGGGACCGCTCGGCGACAAGAAGGGTATCGACGGCAACTATTCGATGGCCAATGTCACCGATGCCTGCTCACTGATCGATACCACGGTGCTGCGCAAGTGGGCGCCCACGCCCAAGGACGCGCCCGAGCACACCGAACGCGCACCCGACTCCAGCTTCGGTGGCGGCAACCTGACCTGCCGGGCCCGGTACGACGGCGCCGGCAAGTACGGCACCGACGGCTCCGATATCGACCTCGAGGCCGACTTCCAGAGCAAATACAGCGATCCGCAGTTCAACAGCTGGAAGAACTACGACACCAAGACCACCGGCAGCGGCCGTACCTCCGGCGATATCGCGGGCATCGGCAGCCAGGCCTACTACGCGGCCTACCAGCAGAACTACTCGAGCTTCGTCACCCTCGACTACACCTGCGCGGCCCTGGACTCCAACGTCTCGGTGAAGGTGGAACTGCGGATTCAGGCCGAGGGCAGCATCGACAGCAACGACGTCGGCACGACCTGCAAGGACCAATTGAAGAAGGCCCTCGCCGGCCTGCACAAGTAGCCCGGTTTGCGGTTCCGGGGGGTCCACCCGGTATATTGCTCTGCGGAGGATTCGCCTAGTGGCCTATGGCGCTCGCCTGGAACGCGGGTTGGGTTAACGCCCTCAGGGGTTCAAATCCCCTATCCTCCGCAGAGAAACGCCCGCTACCCGAGTGGTAGCGGGCGTTTCTGTTGTCCGTGATACTTCTCGTCAGCGGCCGTCCGGGCGGGGACGCAGGACGGCCGGGTCCACACCTTCGCGCGGCCCACGATCTTGAAAATTTTGGGCAGCAGCGGGGAATCGAGTTGTTTCGGGCGGGGTGGCGTCACTCACCGCTGCAGTGATGCGCATCACTTGCAGGAGGTGTCACACGGTGGAACCGGCGGGCGTCTCGTGTGTGCCAGAGTCGGGACAGCACGGACAGGAGCCACCCATGAGCGAGCGCATCGACGGCGCCACCGAAGCGTTCGTCACCCATCGAAATCTGCTGTTCACGGTTGCCTACGAGATGCTCGGTTCGGCGGCCGACGCCGAGGACGTCCTGCAGGAGGCCTGGTTGCGATGGGTGGACGTGGACCTCGACGAAGTCCGTGACCAACGTGCCTACCTGGTCCGAGTCGTCACCCGCCAGGCGCTGACCCGGCTCCGCACGCTCGGCCGCCGCAAGGAGTCCTACGTCGGCCCGTGGCTGCCGGAACCGCTGCTGACCGCGCCCGATGTGGCCGAGGACGTCGAACTGGCCGACAGCGTGTCGATGGCGATGCTACTGGTGCTGGAAACGCTCGCGCCGACGGAACGAGCGGTGTTCGTGCTGCGCGAGGTGTTCGACCTGAGCTACGACGAGATCGCCGCGGCCGTCGACAAGACGCCCGCCGCGGTGCGCCAGATCGCCCATCGCGCACGGGCTCACGTCGCCGCGCGCCGACCCCGCGGTGTGGTGTCCGCCGACGAATCCCGCCGCGCCGTCGAAGCCTTCCAGCAAGCCATCGAAACCGGCGACCTGCAGCATCTGGTCGACATGCTGGCCCCCGACGTGGTGCTGCTCGGCGATGGTGGCGGCGTGGTCCAGGCGGTCCTGCGGCCGATCGCGGGCGCCGGCCGGGTAGCCCGCGCCCTGCGTAGCGGACTGCCGCGACTGCGCACCGAGGCAACCGTCGAAGCGGTACAGATCAACGGCTGCCCCGCACTGATCGTGCGGATCGACGGACGGATCGACGACGTGGTGGCGATGCGGCTCGACGACGGTCTGATCACCGGCCTCTACGTGGTCCGCAACCCGGAGAAGCTCTCCCGCGTCGAACAGCAGATCACCGTCAGCCGCTGAGTTTCGAGGGACCACAACCCCTGCGCCGCAACGAAATTCGATGACGGATGCGATGACGCCGGATAGTCTGGGCCGGTGCGTTCGCCGGAACACCCCGCCTCGATCCTCGCCCTGGCCGATCTGGCCACACCGATGGCAATCCGCGTGGCCGCGACGCTGCGGCTGGTGGACCATGCGGGCACCGTGGGGGCGACCGCCGAAGAACTGGCGGCTCGCACCCAAACCTCGGCTCCCGCACTCGGGCGACTGCTCGACCATCTGGTCACCGTCGGCGTCTTCGGATACGAAGCGGCGTCCGGCCGCTACCGGCCCACGAGCCTCGGCGACCAGATGAGCGCGGAATCTCCCGACGCGTTGACACTGCTGCTTCTCGATATCGGCAGCGCGGGCGGGCGCGCCGAACTGGCTTTCGTGGAACTGCTGAGCACGATCACGTCCGGCGGGCCCGCCTATCCACGCAGGTACGGACGCGACTTCTGGGCCGATCTGGCAGCCGAACCCGCGCTGCGCACGTCCTTCGACGCCCAGATGAATTGCCGCTTCCGGGTTTACGCGGACCAGATCGCGGCGCGGTTCGACTGGAGTCGCTTCCCCGAGGTTCTCGACGTCGGCGGCGGCAACGGCACCCTCCTGACGGCGATCCTGCGCGCGCATCCCGGCGTGCGCGGGCGAGTGCTGGACCTGGCGCCGGCGGCCGACGCCGCCACCGAGCGATTCGCGGCAACCGCCCTGGGTGACCGAGCGACCGCCGTAGCGGGCAGCTTCTTCGACCCGCTGCCCACCGGGGCCGACGCCTACCTTCTGTCCGACATCCTGCACGACTGGGACGACGAGCTCGCCGCTGACATCCTCGCCGAATGCGCCCGCGCCGCAGGGCCTTACGGGACGGTTGTGGTGATCGAGCCGATTCGCGGTCGGGGCGCCGATACGGCGATCGACCTGTTCATGTCGATGTGCTTCGGCGGGCGGGAGCGGACGGTGACGGAGCTGGGCGCGCTGGGTGCGAAATGCGGCCTGATGCTGCACTCCGAAACCCCGGTGGCGGACGGTCGGACCGCACTGGAGTTCCGGAGCCGATGACACTGCGACGCGGCCGGCACATCCGCGAGCTATTTGTCGGCGCTCCGGTTTATGATCGAACACATGTTCGAGCATTGGCCGGAGAAGGGGGAGTTCGCGCTGCATCGGGTGGTGGTTCCGCCGATGCCGGTGCTGGTGGACGTGGCTGCAGCTATCCCCACGTATCCGCGGATGGCCGATCACGAAGCGGTGGCGGGGCAGGTGCGGGCGGGCGGGCTCGAGATCACCGGCCGGATTCCGGGGCGCCTGCATGCCTGGGCGCGGGCGGCGGACGGAACGTGGTTGGGGCTGGTGGAATTCGAGTTGCGCACCGGGAACGGGCGCAGTCGCCTGCCGGTGACCCAATGGTGTCCGGCGCATGCGTTGATCATGCGCGGCGGGTGCGGGCCGCCGGATTAGCGGCCCGCGACATCGCTACGCGGAGCGGAGGTTTCCGGCCGCCGCGGGCGCGTCGACCGGAACCAGACCGGTGAGTGCTGCGGGCAGCGGGGCTCGGTGCACAACTCCGAGGCGCTGGGTGGCGCGGGTGAGGGCCACGTAGAGTTCGGCCGCGCCGCGTGGCCCGTCGGCGAGGATGCGCTCCGGTTCGACGACGAGTACTGCATCGAACTCGAGCCCCTTCGTCTCCGACGCCGGAACCGTACCGGGCAGGCCGGGCGGGCCGATCACGACGGCGGTTCCGTCGCGGCCCTCCTCGTCACGAACGAATTCCTCGATGGCGGAGGCCAATTCGCTCTCATCGACTCGGCGCGACCACGGCCGCACACCACAGGCACGCACCGACTCGGGAGGCCGCACACCTGGCGCGAATTCGGCGAGCAGCGCCGCCGCGACCGCCATGATCTCCGCCGGCGTGCGGTAGTTCACCGTCAGGCAGCGGTAGCGCCACCGGCCGGGAACGTAGGGCTCGAGGATCGCGTCCCACGACATCGCACCGGCGGTCGAACGACGCTGGGCAAGGTCGCCGACCACGGTGAAGGAGCGGCCTGGACACCGCCGCATCAACACCCGCCAATCCATGTCGGAGAGCTCCTGCGCCTCGTCGACCACGATATGGCGATAGGTCCAATCCCGGTCGGCGGCAGCGCGTTCGGCCAGATCACGGGTATCACGATCGGCGAATCGGTCGGCGAGGTCCTCGGCGTAGAGCAGGTCGGTGGCGAAGAGGTGGTCCTCGTCGTCCATCGAATCCTCGCGGCCGGTCATGAGCTCCAATACGCCTGCGGCGTATCGAGCTTCGGCCGCACGTTCGCGTTCAGCGCTGTCGTCCGCCGGCTTCTCCCGGCCCAGCAGATCGACCAATTCGTCGAGCAGCGGTACATCCGACACCGTCCATGCGGCGCCGTCGGCACGCCGGAGGGCCGGGTCGGCGCCTGCCGCACGCAACCGCTCGGGCGACGAATACAGCTCGGCCAGCAGCTTTTCCGGGGTGAGCACGGGCCAGAGCAGGTCGAGCGCGGCAGTGAACTGCTCACTCTCGGCGAGCTCGCCGACGAGGTCGGCCCGCAGGTTCTCCCACGCCTCCCGGTCGTCGCGGGTGATCCAGCCCGTGCCGATCCGGGCGATCGCGCGCTCGGTGATCACATAGGTGACGATCTCGCGGAACACCGCACGCGCCTCGTTGTGCGGCAGACCGCTCGTGCGCGCCTCCTCACGCGCCCATTCCGCGGTCGCCGCATCGATGCGCGCGGTGACATCGGCCAATTCGACGGTCAGCGGTTCCGCCGGCAAGCACTGCCGGTCCGCGACCGCGGCGGCGAGCACATTCAGCATGCGCAGCGAACCCTTGATGCGCACCGCATCCGGAGTGTCCTCGGCAGTGACGTGCAGGCCCGGCACCAGATCGCCCGTAGTGGTGAAGACGACGTTGGTTTCGCCGAGCGACGGCAGTACCCGATCGATATGACGCAGAAAGGCCGGATTGGGTCCGACCACGAGCACGCCGTGGCGTTCCATCTGCTCACGTTGGGTGTAGAGCAGATAGGCGACGCGATGCAGTGCCACCACCGTCTTGCCCGTACCGGGTCCGCCCTCGATCACCAGCACGCCGGGATGATCGAGCCGGATGATCTCGTCCTGTTCGGCCTGGATGGTTGCCACGATGTCGCGCATGCTCTCGCCGCGAGGTGCGTCGACCGCTGCGAGCAGTGCCGCATCCCCGCGTTCCCCGGCGCCCGGACGGCCGAAGACCTCGTCGGTGTAGTCGACGACGCGGCGGCCGCGGGAATGGAATTGCCGGCGCCGCCGCATCCGCTCCGGGCTGGCGGCGGTGGCGGTGTAGAACGCCCGTGCCGCCGGAGCCCGCCAATCCAGCAGCAACGGCTCGAAGTCGTGGCTCCGGTCGAACAGCCCGATCCGGCCGATATAGGACCGCTCACCGGAGTCACTGTCCAATCGACCGAAACACAGCCCGTTGTCGGCCACGTCCAAACGCTTCACCTCGCGCGCCAGCGTGCGCACCTCCACATCGCGGTCCACCAGCGCACCGCCGTTGCCGCGCAGCGCCGCGGTGTAGCGGCCCTTCGCCTCGGCGCGCTCGCCGTCGAGTCGCGCGTAGAGCCCGGACACGTAGTCCTGTTCGGCCCGCAACTCGTCCTGATACCCCGGTTCCGACATGTGTCACTCACTTCCCTGGCCGGCATGGTTCATGTGGACACCCGTGTCCGTCTCGGCCGCTGCGCGTCTCCTCCCCGTTTCCGCAGGTACACGGCCTCGGCGGGCCATTGTGCGGCACGACCGGGGCCTTGCCGCAAGCCCCCGACTCCGCTATATATTGAATATGGAAAGAGGTGTACCAGCCTCTTTCGCGATTACTCGGCGGTCAACCGCGCACCGATCTCACGCACCGCGCCACGCAAGCGGCGGGCGTAATCGTCTACATCCACCACCCGGGGATCGGCGTGGACCGACAGGGTCACCGTCGTTCCGAGGCCGTGCAGGCCGTGGGTCAGATGCATCACCGCGCCGAGGGCGGGGAAACCGGCGGTGAAGCGGACCGCACCGCCGGCGATCGAGAAGTCCGCCTCGCCGCGGTGGACGCTGGACAGCACGGTGTGGCCCGAGATCCGGTCGGGAACCAGATCCAAGGGATAGCCGGCGATATCGCGACGGAGAACCGGGGCCGGGATCGCGTCGGTGACGCGGTCACGCGCTGACTGCAGCGGGTGGGTCGCTCGGATTCGTCGTTCGGCCAGCGCCGCGGCGATGCGGCGCGCCCGCAGCCGCAGGTCCGGTTCCGCGACGCGCAGATCGACACCGAGGTCGCGATAGTTGTTGCGCGGAAACACTTTTCGGTCCGTCATCACAGGCAGGGCCATCGAGACCTGCGCGCCCAACGAGTCGACGGATTCGCCGTGGGCGGCGAGATATCCACTCATCGCGACCGAGATCGCGGTCAGCGCGACGACCGTGACCGTATAGCCGGGAATGTGCAGGCTCTCCCCCGCGATCACGCGGACGGCCCGACGCTCCGGCGCCGGCGGGCGATTCAGCCGGGTCGGTGCGAAATCCGGTGCCGCGGCGGGAATCTCACCGGTCTCGGCGAGGCTGTTCAATTCCGCGTCCGCACGTGCCGCGACGAATCCCCGCCGCACCGTGCGTGCCACGCCGGGCAGGAACGAAAGAAGCGATACCGCCTCGACCGCAAGGGTTTCCGCAGTCGAGGAGAGCCGGACTCGCGCTCTGCCGCGATGCCGGTTGGCCATCGATCCGTGAGGCGATCCGACGCGACCCGAACCACCATCCGGATCGGCGACCGCCCGAGCTACCGCGTCCAGGCCCCGCAACAACTCGCGCGCGATATGCGCGGCCCGTCGTCCGTCCGCCAGCGCATGCGAAAGTTGCAGCACCACAACGAGTGCGGGCCCCGACCCGCCCGGCGCGTCCCGGATGCCGCGATACAGATGGATACGCCAGGCGTATCGCCGCGCCGGTACCGAATGCGCCAGGATCTCACCCAGCGATGCTTCCACAGTTGTCCACAGCGGCTCCTCGGGCGTGTGGACGACGATCTGCGCCTCGTCGAGATCGGCAGGCTCCCAGGCCGGATAAGCGAAACGGTGCTCCCGGATACGGACGCGCAACTCCGGGATTTCGGCGCTGCGCGCGATCACCGCCGCCCGCAGCGCGTCGGCGGACCATCCGGCCTCGTCGAAGCAATAGAGCAGGAACAGGTCGTTGCAGGCTCGGCGCGACAGCCAGAACCTGGTGGCATCCTGCGGGGTCAGTAGATCCACCCGCCGACGATATCCACAGCCGTCCACAAATCCCGCGTAGCGGCCGCGCACGAGCAGGAACGTTGCCTGACGCCGGCATTGCGTGACCATCAGGATCGGCCGCGCCAACCGGCACAACGCCAACCGGCACAACGCCAACCGGCACAACGCCAACCGGCACAACGCCAACCGGCACAACGCCAACCGGCACAACAAGGCCCCGAGTCGCCGTGACTCGGGGCCCATCACCCGGTCGCCCGCGGTCAGGCGGAACCTAACTTCCCGTCGGTCACACCCGATACGAACGCATCCCACTCGCCGGGCGTGAAAGCCAGAATCGGCCCGCTGCCGCAGTCTTTGGTATCGCGAACCCCGACATTGCCATCACTCAGAAAAGCGACCTCGACACAGTTTCCGTCGGGACCGCTGTATTTACTCTTGCGCCACACCGCACCGGTCGAATCAACCTTCACCTCAACCTCTCCTTTACCACCGTAGATAACGCGACAATCGTGCTTCCTCGTCGCCGGACCCGAGCTTCTCGAGACTCGACGGCTCCACAATGCGCCTGGTCATAGCGCACGAACTGCTCAATGAACGGAATGGTCACGAGGTGCACACCGCCGTGGTGCGCCCTCGCGTTGACTCCGGGAGAGCACCCTAGCAGTACCTACAATCGATGTCCCGCGTCTTTTCGCTTTCAATCACTCGAATTCCGGTAGATAATTCCCGTTCACTAATAGCGGAGAAATTGCCAAATGACAGGAGAATGATCCGCTAAACAAAACCGATCCGCGAAATTCGCTCGGACACGGCCGCACCGGGCCCCGGATAAACCGTGCGGTTGCTCGGTATGGATCATGGAGTAGTGGTGGAACGAGATCGCGACGATGCCGGACACGCCCGAAATGCCCGTCCTCGAGACCGGTTCGGTCGACCGCTACCGCCCGGTAGCGTCGGCGTCGTCCGTATTCCGGATGATCTCGACCTCCCGCCGGACGAAACCCTGGACTATGCCCAGCGCCTTCTGAACGAGGGGCTGGCCTTCAACGCGCACGAGGTGCTGGAGGCCGCATGGAAGAACGGACCGTTCGCGGAAAGGATGCTGTGGCAGGGGCTGGCGCAGTACGCGGTCGGAATCACGCACATCCAGCGCGGTAATCCGAAGGGTGCTCGCACCCTGCTCGAGCGGGCGATCGGCCGGTTGTCGGCCACGCCGTCGCCGCCGCACGGCATCGATGCGACCGGGCTCGTCGCCCATGCCGAGGGTCTGCTGGCGGATCTGGATGCCGGCCGCGATATTCCGGAGGACGGGCTGTGCCCCCGGCTGCGCGGATGATCCCGCATACCGCCGGGGCGGGGCGCTTCGCCCCCAGCCCCTCCGGTGATCTGCATCTGGGCAATCTCCGCACCGCCCTGCTGGCGTGGCTGTTCGCCCGCAGCACCGCACGCAATTTCCGGCTGCGAATCGAGGACCTGGACCGGGTGCGGACAGGTGCGGAGCAGCGCCAGCTCGAGGATCTGGCCGCGATCGGGCTGGACTGGGACGGCGAGGTGGTCCGGCAATCGGATCGCACCCCGCGCTACGCCGCGGCGATCGAGCGGCTCACCGCGGGCGGAATGACCTACGAATGTTATTGCACGCGAAGAGAGATTCAGAAGGCCGTATCAGCACCGCACGGCCCGATGGGCGCCTATCCGGGAACCTGCCGCGACCTGACCGAGGCCCAGCGGGCGGCCAAACGCGCCGAGGGACGCCCCGCCGCACTGCGGTTGCGCTCACAGACAACGGAATTCGAGATCACCGACGAGATCCACGGCCGGTATCGAGGGTTGGTAGACGATTTCGTGCTGCGTCGCGGCGACGGAACGGCGGCGTACAACCTCGCGGTCGTGGTAGACGATGCGGCCCAAGGCTTCGACCAGGTCGTTCGCGGTGACGATCTGCTGCCCTCGACACCGCGGCAGGCCTATCTGGCCACCCTCCTCGGACTCGCCGTGCCCGCGTACGCGCACGTCCCGCTGGTGCTCAACACCGAGGGTGCGCGCCTGGCCAAGCGCGACGGTGCCGTAACCCTGCGCGACAGAACCGCTCTCGGTGAGACGCCGCGTCAGATCTTCGCCATGCTCGCGGCCTCGCTCGGCCTGCGGGGCGAGACACCGCGAGCACTACTGGATCAGTTCACCCCGGCGACGGTGCCGCACGAACCGTGGATTCTGGACCCCGAACATCCGGATCCGCTGCGCCACAGCTGATCCGGCGACGGTGCGCCCGGCGATCCGGACGCACTGCTGCTCCTTCCGGGCTCCTACCAGTTCGCGGCCGCGATGTTGACGATCACCCACACGATGGTGAGCACGATGCCGACGGCACCGACCCAGATTCCGCCGAGCGCCATACCGCGGCCCTGACCGCCGCGTTCCTTGATCTGGTTCAGCGCGATCACACCCAGGATGATCCCGACGATCGATCCGATACAGGTGCACAGTCCCAGGATCGACGCGATCAACGAACCGATCGCCAGGCCGTTGGTGCCTTGCTGCGGCGCCGCGTAGCCGTAGGGCTGATACGGCGTCGCGGCCGGATAGCCGTAACTGGGCTGGCCGTAGGGCTGCTGCGGATAGCTCGGGTAGGACGGCTGCTGTTGCGGCGGCGGGGTCGGCTGCTGGTAGGGAGACGACTGCTGATGCGGGGCCGAGGAGTATCCGGCCTGCGGATTGGGCGGCGGGGTGGGCTGCTGCGGCGGGGTCGGCGGAACCGACTGGTGGCCGCCCGAATCGGACGAGACACCTTCGCCGCCGTACTGTTTCCACCATTCGTCGGAATCGCCGGGATTCGTCATCGGTCCAGCCTATTCCACCGGGCCCGGTTGCCGGTATCGTGCACAGGTCGTGAGTGAGACACAAGAAACGACACCGACCGGGGAGTCTGGACGCCCCGCGGTCGAACACGCAGCATTCGCGCAGGCCGCGGGGGGTCCCTTCACGTTGATCGTGACCTTGTTCACGGCGACGCTGATGATTTCCAACATCTGCGCGACCAAGGGCGTGCAGTTCTTCACCGGCCACGAGGTGTCCCTCGGGCCCATCGAAATCCTGCCGATCACCACCGACGGCGCATTTTTTCTGTTCCCCCTCGCCTATGTGATCGGCGACGTGCTGAGCGAGGTGTACGGCTTCAAGGCAGCCCGCCGCACCATCTACTACGGCTTCGGCATGCTGATTCTGATGGTGGTCTGCTTCTGGATCGCGATCGGCCTGCCGGCGGCCGAGTTCTACGACAATCAGGACGCGTTCCGCACCGTCGCGGGGACCACGCCGCAGCTCGTCGCGGCCGGGCTCGCCGGTTATGTGGTGGGCCAGTTCCTGAACTCGATGACGCTGGTGCTGATCAAGGAGCGCACCAAGGAGAAGCATCTGTGGGCCCGGCTGCTGGGCTCCACCGTCGCCGGCGAATTCGGTGACACGCTGGTGTTCTGCTCGATCGCGGCGACCGCCATCGGAATCAACACGTGGGGCGCGTTCATCAACTACGTGATCGTCGGCTTCGTGTGGAAGACGCTGTGTGAGGTGCTGATCATGCCGATCAGCTACCGCTGCATCGCCTACCTGAAGAAGCACGAACCCAGCTACGCACCGCTGGACAAGCCCGCGCTCTACAGCTGACGCGGGGCAGGGCCGTTCCGTTCAGTCGAAGCGGATCCGGCCCTGCCACCGTCCCAGGAACTCCGCCTTGAAGTCGTCGTAGTAGCCGCCCTCGATACTCGCGCGGATATCGTCCACGAGCCGAATCGTGAAGCGCTCGTTGTGAATCGTGCACAGCGTCGCGGCGAGCATCTCCTTCGCCTTGAACAGGTGATGGATGTAGGCACGGGTGTAGTGGGCGCAGGTGTAACAGTCGCAGGTGTCGTCGATCGGGGTGAAGTCGCGGCGGAACCGGCTGGTGTTGATGTTGAATCGCCCGGCTGCCACATAGATCGCGGCATTGCGCGCGACGCGGGACGGATTGACGCAGTCGAAGGTGTCGGCGCCGTTCTCGATCGCCACGAAGAAGTCCTCGGGTTCGCTGATACCCAGCAGATGCCGCGGTTTCTCCGGCGGCAGTTCGTCGCAGCACCAGCCCACGATGGTGCCGAGATTGGCCTTTTCCAACGCACCGCCGATGCCGTACCCGTCGAAACCCGTTCCGCCACTTCCCCGCATCGCGTCCAGATCGCGACAGGCCTTGCGGCGCAGATCTTCGTACTGAGCGCCCTGAATCACCGCGAACAGTGCCTGATACGGCCGGTGCGCGCGTTCGGCGGTGAGGCGCTCGTGTTCGTCGATGCAGCGCTGCGCCCACTCGTGCGTGCGCCGCAGCGACTTCTCCTGATAGCCACGGGTATTGAACAGCGTGGTCAGTTCGTCGAAGGCGAACATGATGTCGGCGCCGAGGCGGTGCTGGATCCCCATCGACACCTCCGGGGTGAACCGGTGGCTCGATCCGTCCAGATGGGAGCGGAAGGTGACGCCGTCGTCGTCGACCACGGCCAGCCGCTCCTTTCCCTTCGCGATCACCTCGTCGCTCCGCACACCGACGGCCTCCATGGCCAGCACCTTCTTGAAGCCGACGCCGAGCGACATCACCTGGAATCCGCCGCTGTCGGTGAAGGTGGGGCCCGGCCAGTTCATGAACCGGCCCAGACCGCCCGCCTCGTCCACGATGTCGGATCCCGGCTGCAGATACAGGTGGTAGGCGTTGGCGAGCAGGGCCTGCGCGCCGATCTCGGCCATCGCCTCCGGCAGTACCGCCTTGACCGTGGCCTTGGTGCCGACCGGAATGAACGCCGGCGTGGCGATCTGCCCGTGCGGGGTGGCGATCACACCGGTGCGGCCGCCGCGGCGCCCCGGTAGCGACGTACCGACGGTGAAGGAGAACTGGTCGGGATCGGACACGCCGCTATCCTGCCAGGCCGGTGACCACGGCCCCTACACCACATCCAGCGTCGGCTCGTCGACCAGATCCTGATCGATCGCCGCGCCGGTGAACTGCGCGTTGTAGAGGCGGAAGTAGGCGCCGCGGGCGGCCAGCAGCCGCTCGTGGGTGCCCTGCTCGACGATGTGGCCACCCTCCATCACCACGATCAGATCGGCATCGCGGATTGTCGAAAGACGGTGCGCGATAACGAAACTGGTGCGGTCGCGGCGCAGCGCGGCCATCGCCTGCTGCACCAGCAGTTCGGTGCGGGTGTCGACCGAACTGGTGGCCTCGTCGAGGATCAGGATGGTCGGCTTGGCCAGGAAGGCGCGGGCGATGGTGATCAGCTGCTTCTCACCGGCGCTGACTCCGGAGCCCTCCTCGTCGATCACCGTGTCGTAACCCAGCGGCAGCGAATGGACGAAACGGTCCACGTAGGCGGCGCGGGCGGCCGCGCGGATCTCCTCTTCGCTCGCCTCCGGGCTGCCGTAGGCGATGTTCTCGCGGATGGTGCCGCCGAACAACCAGGTGTCCTGCAGCACCATGCCGATCCGGGAACGCAGCCGGTCGCGGCCGATGCCGGTGATGTCGACCCCGTCGATGGTGATCGTGCCGGAATCCAGTTCGTAGAACCGCTCGAGCAGATTGACCAGCGTCGTCTTACCGGCACCCGTCGGACCCACGATGGCGACCACGTGGCCCGGCTCGGCGACCAGGGAGAGATCGTCGATCACCGGCTTGTCGGGCTCATAGCGGAACGACACCGCGTCGAATTCGACCCGGCCGCGATCGATCGGACGCGGATCCTCCTCGCGCGGATCCGGAACCTGCTCATCGGCATCGAGGATTTCGAAGATGCGCTCGGCCGAGGCCACGCCCGACTGCAGCAGATTGACCATCGAACCGATCTGCGTGAGCGGCTGGCTGAACTGGCGCGAGTACTGGATGAAGGCCTGCACCTCACCCAGCGACAGGCTGCCCGAGGCCACGCGCAGACCACCCACCACGGCGATCAGCACGTAGTTCAGGTTTCCGATGAACATCATCACCGGCATGATCAGCCCGGAGATGAACTGCGCCTTGAAGCTGGCCTGGTAGAGCTTGTCGTTGCGCTTGTCGAATTCCTCGCCGACCTCACGGATGCGGCCGAACGCCGTGACCACCTCGTGGCCGGTGAAGGCCTCCTCCACCTGGGCGTTGACCAGGCCGGTGTACTTCCACTGATCGACGAAATGCGGTTTCGACCGCTTCGCGATCTGGGCCGTGACGATCACCGCGGCCGGAACCGTGAGCAGCGCGATCACCGCCAGCAGCGGCGAAATCCAGAACATCATGATCAGGATGCCGATCACCGATAGCACCGATGTGACCAGCTGGCTCATGGTCTGCTGCAGGCTCTGCGCCACATTGTCGACGTCGTTGGTCACGCGGGAGAGCACATCGCCGCGGGCATTGGTGTCGAAATAGCTCAGCGGCAGCCGGTGGATCTTCTCCTCCACCTCGGTGCGCAGTCGCTGCACCGCGCGGTTGATCACCGTGGCCAGCAGATACGCCTGCAACCAGTTGAACAAGGAAGCCAGCACGTAGAGCACCAGAACCAGCGTCAGCACCTGGCCGACCGCACCGAAGTCGACACCGTGGCCGGGGTTGATGTTCATCGAGGACATCATGTCCGCGAGCCGGTCCTGGCCCTGCGCACGCAGCGACGCCACCGCCTGATCCTTGGTCAGCCCCGCCGGCAGCTGCTTGCTGACGACGCCGTCGAAGATGAGGTTGGTCGCCTTACCGAGGATCTGCGGGCCCAGGGTGTTCATGACGACCGAGGCGACGGCCAGCACCAGGATCGCCACGACGGCCGTCCGGTCCGGAGCCAGGCGGCGCAACAACCGCTTCAGCGTCGGCCCGAACGATTTCGCCTTCTGCCCGGGAGCACCCGGCATCGGCCCCCCGGGCCTCATCGCGCCGCCTCCTGTGTCTTGCGGGACACCCGCACCCGGGCGGCCCGATAAGCGGCTGCGCCAAGGTAGCTCATCGCGCCGCCTCCTGTGTCTTGCGGGACACCCGCACCCGGGCGGCCCGATAAGCGGCTGCGCCAAGGTAGCTCATCGCGCCACCTCTTCGGGACTGAACTGCGATTCCACGATCTCCCGGTACTCCTCGCATTCGCGCAACAGCTGTTCGTGGGTGCCGAGGCCGACCATGGCACCGTCCTCGAGGACGACGATCTGGTCGGCGTCGCGGATGGTCGACACGCGCTGTGCCACGGTGATCACCGCGGATTCACGCGTCTCCGGCCGCAGCGCGTCGCGCACCCGGGCGTCGGTGGCGACGTCGAGCGCGGAGAAGCAGTCGTCGAACAGATAGATCTTGGGCTTCTTCACCAGGGCGCGCGCGATGGCGAGCCGCTGCCGCTGGCCGCCCGAGACGGTGGTGCCGCCCTGGGCGACCGGGGTCTGCAACCCTTCGGGCATGGCCCGCACGAAGTCGGCGGCCTGCGCGATTTCCAGTGCGTACCACAGCTGTTCGTCGGTCGCCTCGGGATCGCCGTAGCGCAGGTTCTCCGCGATGGTCCCGGAGAACAGATAGGCCTTCTGCGGCACCAGCCCGATCTGCGAGCGCAGCAGATCCATATCCACCTGCCGCACATCGGTGCCGCCGACTCGCACCACACCGGAGGTGACGTCGATCAGCCGGGGAATCAGATTGATCAGCGTGGTCTTACCGGATCCCGTGGAACCGACGATCGCGGTGGTCTGCCCGGGCGAGACCCGGAAGCTGATATCGCGCAGCACCGGTTCCGCGGCGCCGGGAAATGCGAATTCCGCGCCGGCCAACTCGACCGTTCCCGGATCGGCGACGAAGGTCTGCGGCTGCGCCGGCGGCAGCACCGAGGAGTCGGTTTCGAGGACCTCGGCGATGCGTTCGGCCGAGACCGCCGCGCGCGGGGCGATCATCGCCAGGAAGGAGGCCATCATGACCGCCATCAGGATCTGCATGATGTAGGACAGCAGCGCGGTCAGCGAACCGATCTGCATACTGCCGGAGTCGATGGCGTGCCCGCCGAACCAGATCACCGCGACCGTGGTCACGTTGCTGATCAGCATCACGGCCGGGAACATCAGCGCGGCCAATCGGCCCACGAGCAGTGAGGCCGAGGTCAGCTCGTCGTTGGCCACGCCGAAGCGCTGCGATTCATAGCGCTCGCGCACGAACGCCCGCACCACGCGGATACCGGTGATCTGCTCGCGCAGCACGCGGTTCACCGCGTCGATGCGCTCCTGCACGCGCCGGAATCCGGGCACCATCCGGGAGATGATCAGCGCCATCGTCAGGCCGAGCACCGGCACCGCGACCAGCAGGATCCAGGAGAGTCCGAGGTCCTGGCGCAGCGCCATCACGATGCCGCCGATGCACATGATCGGCGCCATCACCAAAATGGTCACGCTCATCACGACCAGTAGCTGCACCTGCTGCACATCGTTGGTGTTGCGGGTGATCAGCGACGGCGCGCCGAAGATGCCGACCTCACGGGCGGAGAAGGTGCCCACCCGGTGCAGCAGCGCGGCGCGCATTTCCCGCCCCGCACCCATCGCGGCCTGTGCGCCCAGATAGACCGAACTCGCCGAGGCGACGATCTGCACGCCCGACACCAGCAGCATCCACAGACCGGTGGTCCAGATGTAGCCGATATCGCCCTTGGTGACGCCGTTGTCGATGATGTCGGCGTTCAGGCTGGGCAGGTAGAGCATCGCGATGACGGAGATGAGCTGCAACACAACAACCCCCACCAACTGGGTGCGGTAGGGGGCGAGAAAGGCGCGCAGCAACCTGATCAACATGATGGGTGCAGGCTACCGTCAATCCGGGGCGGTGTCGGCAAGATTTTTTCGCTCGGCGAAAGCCGGCCCGGACACCGGCGAAGCCGGCTCGACCGGCACAGTCCCCACCACCCGGTCCCACTTGCGGCCTAGGCGTTGTGGGTCGTGAGGTTGGTGACGCCGGGCGGGACAGGTGCGGGCCGCCGCGTCCAGGCACCGGGATCGGAGACCAGGTCCGCGATGAAATCGGGCAGTTCGTCGGTGGCGATATCCGCGATCGAGACCTGTTCCAGCACCGCACGGATATTGACCCGCAGCGCGATCCACACCCGCTGCAGAGGTTCGGCCACCCCCGAATACACCACGTCCTCGGGGCGCTGCCCGCGCACCGAGGCGAGCGGCCCCTCGACCGCGCGGATCACGTCGGCGATGCTGATCTCACCGGCCGCACGGGCGAGCCGGTATCCGCCGTCGGGGCCGCGCCTGCTGACCACCAGATCGGCCCGGCGCAGTTGCGCCGCAATGGATTCCAGAATCTTCGGGGAAATGTCCTGTGCCGTCGCGATCGTCTCCGCCTTCACCGAATTCGATTGCGCGCAAGCGATTTCCAACAGGATGCGGACCGCGTAGTCGATCCTCGCCGAGATGTGCACTAGCGCTGTCCACCCGGTCCGTTCAGCACGCCGAGGGCGGCCTCGATGAGGACCCGCTCGATCACCTCGTCACCGGCGTCGGGCACGAGCTCGTTCGACCACAGCGCCGTGCCCAGCACCTCCAGGGCGGCGCTGGCTCGCAATTGCGCCTCGTGTGAGGGGGCGGGTCCGGCCAGCCAGACACACAGTCGCCGGTGCATATCGAACATGTCCGGCCGCCGATCTCCGATCGCGTTGAGAATGGCCGCGGTGTCGCGCACGCACATCGCACCCGCGGTGCGATGTCGTAACAGGGTGCGGAGCTGGCGATTCAGCACCTCCCGAGCGCCCGCCGGACTGTGCGGCACACCGTCGAGTTCGTCGACCACGAGCTTCATGTCGTCGAAGATCGGTTCGATGATCGCGAGCAGTAGATCGAGCTTCGACGCGTAGTGATAGTAGAGCGACGCCTTTGTGATTCCTACCGCATCCGCGACCTCGCGCAGGCTCGTCTGCTCGAAACCCTTGTTCGTAAAAAGCTGGAGCGCCGCCTCACGAATCGCGTCCTTGGTGCTCTGAACTGGAACAACGGATCCTGAGGTAGTTCGGGCGCGCATGCGATGATCCTCTCATCCACCGATCCAAGCGGAGGGCGCGCCCCGAAAAATCGAGGCTGTTCCTCCGCTTATTGATTGGGTAGTCTACCTACCGCACGGTAGGCAGAAGTGTCGATGGACGCGGGTCGCAGTGCGGCGTCCGCAGTAGTGCTGTCTACGGGGCCTGAACTCAGCACCGCACATCAGCTATCGCTAGGAGATACCGCGTGTCCGTGTACCTCTACCGGTGGGGGAAGTTCGCCTTCCGCCGAAAATGGATCGTGCTACCGGTCTGGTTGCTGATCTTCGTGATCGTGGGCGCCCTCGGCGTCGGACTGAAGAAGCAGAGCCAGGACGACTTCACCCTGCCCAACCTTCCCTCGCAGAAGGCCACCGACATCCTGGACAGGGAATTCCCAGGACAATCGGAAGCCTTCAAATTCGATGCGGTGACCGGCACGTATGTCGCCGCGGCCAAACAGGGCAAGCTCACCGATCCGGACAATCACCAGGCGCTCACCGCGCTTGTCGAGAAGATCAACAATCTCGACATCGTCGACAAGTCCAAGATCAAGCAGGACCCGCAGAATCCTGGCATCCTGGTCGATCCGGTCACCGCGACGGCGGCGATCGGCTGTACCTCCGGTGATCGCAGCGACCCGAATTTCGTTGCGAAATGCGGTCTCGCGCCGCTGAACGTGCTCGGCAAGAACAACAACGCCGATACCGTCGCCCACTTCAGCGTGCCGTTCAAGATCAAGTCGTTCTCCGACGTCACCCAGGCCGATCGAGAAGAGGCCTACAACGTCGCCGACGCCGCACGCGCGGCCGGCCTCGAGGTCGAGATCAGCGGCACCATCGCCACCGAGCAGGCGCCGCCGGGCGGACAGTCGGAAATGATCGGCTACGCCGTCGCCTTCATCGTGATGATGGTCGCCTTCGGCGCGCTGATCGCGGCGTTCGTGCCGATTCTCACCGGCATCGTGGGCGTCGGCATGGCGTCCTCGCTGATCATGGCCGGCACTTCGATCGCGAACATCCCGAACTTCACCACCGTGCTGGCGGCGATGATCGGTATCGCGCTGTCGATCGACTACGCGCTGTTCATCGTCTCACGCTACAAACACGAACTCGCCGTGCAGGATTCGCCGGAGGAGGCCGCAGGCGTCGCCATCGGCACCGCCGGTTCCGCGGTCGTCTTCGCGGGTATGACGGTGATCATCGCGCTGTGCGGGCTGAGCATCGTCGGCGTCAGCTTCCTGACCTGGATGGGTCTGGGTGGCGCGCTGGCCGCGCTGTTCGCGATCCTGGTCGCACTGACCCTGCTGCCCGCGATGATGGGCGCCTTCGGCCGCTTCCTGTTCAAGCCGAGGCTGCCGCTGGTGGCGCGCACCGACACCGAGGACGACAACGCCGTCACCAATGGCAAGCGTTTCGCTCGGCTGATCGCCAAGGCACCGTGGGTGACCCTCGGCGCGAGCGTGATCGTGCTCGGCCTGCTCGCCGCACCCGCGGTAAATCTGAGCCTCGGCCTGCCGGGTGAGGACAGCCAGCCCAAGACCACCACGGTCCGGAAGGCCTACGACCTGCGCACCGAAGGTTTCGGCGAGGGCACTAACGGTACCTTGCTGGTCGTCGCGGATCTGACGAAGGTGAAGCCGGAGCAGCGTCAGGAAGCCGTCATGGCCCTGCACGACAAACTGGCCGCCTACCAGGGCATGGACTTCGTGACCATGCCGTCGACGAACAAGCTCAACCCGGACAAGACTCCGGACTATGTGAACAGCACCGGAGCCCAGCTGACCGCGGTGCCTGATCACGGCCCGAACAACTCCGACACCCAGGACCTGGTGAAACACGCACGTGACGCGGAGTCGGACCTGCAGGCGAAATACGGCATGGAATACGGCATCACCGGCTCCACCGCGATCTACGCCGATGTGTCCAATGCCCTGCTCAGCAAGATCGTGCCGTATATGACGATCGTGGCAATCGCGGCGTTCATCCTGCTGGTGCTCGTGTTCCGCTCGATCCTGGTGCCGCTGACCGCCGCATTGGGATTCCTGTTGTCGATGGCGGCCACTTTCGGCGCCACCGTGCTGATCTTCCAGCAGGATAAGCTCGGCCTGATCGGCGACCAGCATCCGATCGTCAGCTTCCTGCCGATCGTGTTGATCGGCTTGGTATTCGGTCTCGCGATGGACTACCAGGTGTTCCTTGTGTCCCGGATGCGTGAGGAATACGTGCACGGCAAGTCGCCGAAGGACGCCATGGTGTCCGGTTACCACCACGGCGCCCGGGTGGTCACCTCCGCGGCCGTCATCATGATCTTCGTCTTCGGCGGATTCATGATGGAGTCCGACGTGACCGCGAAATCCATGGGCTTCGCGCTGGCTGCCGGCGTGCTGTTCGACGCCTTCCTGGTACGGATGGTGCTGATTCCGTCGCTGCTCGTGCTGCTGGGCAAGTGGTCCTGGTGGATGCCGAAGTGGCTGGATCGGATCCTGCCCGATATCGACGTCGAGGGCACCAAGCTGCGCGAGTTGCAGCAGCGTGACCGCGAAACCGCGGCGCAGAAGGAGCCGGCCCCGGTCGGCTGATCGGCGAACCACGTTACGAGCCCTCATCCGAACACCGGATGGGGGCTCGTGCCGTATCCGGCGGATCTCGGACCGCACAGATCTTGATCTTGCAGCAACGAACCAGCACACTCGAACCTAATGCTCTCCAGCTCGGCCACTCGGCGGACCGACGGTACCGGCGAGCGCACTGGCAACCGCACAGCTCGATCAGCGACCGGCCCCGGTTCGCAGTCAGCGCCAATCGAGGCCCGCGACCACTAGGAGCGCCTCGTGTCCGTGTATCTGTATCGGTGGGGAAGGTTCGCCTTTCGGCACAAGTGGATCGTGCTCCCGGTCTGGCTGATTCTGTTCGTGATCATCGGCAGCCTGGGCACGCAACTGAAAAAGCCGATGAACGACGACTTCACGATTCCGAATCTGCCGTCGGAACGTGCCACCGAGATCATGGACAAACACTTTCCGGGGATGTCGGAGGCGTTCAGTTTCGAGGCGGTCACCGGCACCTATGTCTTCGGGGCGGCACCGGGACAGAAACTCACCGACGCATCCCAGCGGGCGGCCGTCGCGGGTACGGTCACCAAACTGAACGATCTGAACATCGTCGACCACAAGACTCCCCTGGCCGATCCGATCACCGCCACCGAACAGATGGGCTGCTTCGCTCCCGATCGCGGTTCGCCGGAATTCGTCTCGCGCTGCAGTGCCGCGCCGGTCGACGTCCTGAACAAGGAGAATCCGGATGCCGTTGCGGTGCTGACCGTTCCGTTCACGATCCAGAAGTTCACCGATATCACCGCCGACGACCGCGCGGCCGCCTACGCGGTCGGTGACGAGGCGCGCGCCGCCGGACTGCAGGTGGAGATGAGCGGGTCGCTGGCGATGGAACAACAGCAACCCAGTGGTCGGGCCGAGATGATCGGCATGGCCGTGGCGCTGGTGGTGATGGTGGTGGCCTTCGGCGCGATCGTGGCCGCCTTCGTGCCGATCATCACCGCGATCGTCGGACTCGGATTGGCGACCTCGGTGATCTTCCTCGGCACGTCGTTCATGTCGGTACCGAGCTTCACCACATTCCTGGCCTCGATGATCGGCATCGCGCTCTCGATCGACTACGCGCTGTTCATCGTCTCGCGCTACAAACACGAACGCGCGGTGCAGAGTTCGCCGGAGATCGCGGCGGGCACAGCCTTGGGGACGGCCGGTTCGGCGGTGGTCTTCGCGGGCGCGACGGTGATCATCGCGCTGGTCGCCCTGGCCATCGTCAACATCCGCTTCCTCACCTTCATGGGTCTGGGCGGGGCGATCGCGGCGGCCTTCGCGGTGCTCACCGCCATCACCCTGATGCCGGCACTGCTCGGCGCCTTCGGCAAGTACCTGTTCAAGCCGAAGCTTCCGATGATCGCGCAACACGATCCCGAGGACGATTCGGTGGTCACCAACGGTATGCGGGTGGCACGGGTGATCGGGCGGATGCCGTGGCTGACGCTGGTCGCGAGCATCATCGTGCTGGGCCTGCTGGGCGCGCCCGCGCTGAACTTGAATCTGGGCCTGCCCGGTGAGGACAGCCAGCCGAAGACCACGACCATTCGCAAGGCCTACGACCTGCGCACCGAGGGATTCGGTGCGGGCAGCAACGGCAAGCTGGAAGTCGTCGCAGATCTGTCGCAGGTGCCCGCCGATCAGCGGCCGGCGGCGCTGACCGCGCTACACGACGAGCTGGCGGCCTATCCGGGTATGGATTATGTGACCCAGCCGCAGCCGAGCAGGGACGGCGGCGGCGCGTTGATGACCGCGGTACCCACCACTGGGCCCAACGATCAGGCCACCAAGGATCTGGTTCGCAACGCGCGCAACGCCGAAGCCGCACTACACGACAGATACGGCATCGACTACGGCATCACCGGGACCACAGCCATATACGCGGATGTGGACCATGCGCTGCTCAGTAAGATCCTGCCCTATCTGGCCATCGTGGCGGGTGCGGCATTCCTGTTGCTGATCGCGGTGTTCCGTTCGGTGCTGGTACCTTTCACCGCCGCGTTGGGATTCCTGCTCTCCATGGCGGCGACGTTCGGCGCCACGGTGCTGATCTTCCAGAAGGGCGCGCTGGGTCTCATCTCCGAACCACGGCCGATCGTGAGCTTCCTGCCGATCATGTTGATCGGCTTGGTCTTCGGCCTCGCCATGGACTACCAGGTCTTCCTCGTCACCCGCATGCGCGAGGAATACGTGCACGGGAAATCACCCACCGAGGCCATGATCTCCGGCTACCATCACGGCGCTCGCGTGGTGACCTCGGCCGCCGTCATCATGATCTCGGTCTTCGGTTCGTTCCTGCTGGAATCGGATGCGACGGCCAAGTCGATGGGTTTCGCGCTCGCCGCGGGCGTCCTGTTCGACGCCTTCCTGGTGCGGATGGTCCTGATCCCGTCGCTGCTGGTGCTGATGGGCAACGCGGCCTGGTGGATTCCGGGGTGGCTCAGCCGGATCGTGCCGGATATCGACGTGGAGGGCGCGCGGTTGCGCGAACTCCACGTCGACAATCCGGACGAACCCAGGAGTCGGGTGAAGGTCGGCTGAGCCGACCCTGCTATCGGATGGATCAGCCCAGCTGGGCGGCGACCTCGCCGGCGACCAATTCCAGGTGGTCGAGGTCGGACAGGTCGAGTACCTGCAGGTAGAGGCGGGTGATGCCGGTGGTTTCGCGGTAGCGGCCGATCTTGTCGACCACCTCCGCCGGGGTGCCGGCCAGGCCGTTGGCGCGCAGTTCGTCCACCTTGCGGCCGATCGCCTCGGCGCGGCGGGCGATCTCGGCCTCGTCGCGGCCCACGCACAGCACCTGGGCGGCCGAGCGGACGATCTCACCGGGATCGCGGCCGATGTCGCGCGCGGCCGCGGCAACCCGATCGAATTGCGCCGCAGCCGTTTCCGCATCCGTGAACGGCAGATTGAACTCGTGCGCGTACCGCGCGGCCAGGGCCGGTGTGCGCTTCTTGCCGGCGCCGCCGATGATCACCGGCGGGCCGGGCTGCTGCACCGGCTTGGGCAGTGCCGGACTGCCCTGCAGCTCATAGTGTTTGCCCGTGAAATCGAAGGTCTCCCCGACCGGTGTCTGCCACAGGCCGGTGATGACGGCCAGTTGCTCGGCGTAGCGGTCGAAGCGCTCGCCGAGTTCCGGCAGTTCGATGCCGTAGGCGCGATGCTCGTCGGCGAACCACCCCGAACCGAGCCCGAGTTCGACCCGGCCGCCGGACATCTGGTCGACCTGGGCGACCGAGATCGCGAGCACCGACGGATGGCGGAACGTCGCTGCGGTGACCAGTGTGCCCAGCCGAATCCGGGAGGTCTCGCGCGCCAGCCCGGCCAGCGTGATCCACGCGTCGGTGGGTCCGGGCAGACCGGAGACCCCGCCCATCTTCAGATAGTGATCCGACCGGAAGAATGCGTCGAACCCCGCATCCTCGGTCACCTTCGCAACCCGGAGCAGATCATCGTAGGTAGCCCCCTGCTGAGGCTCGGTGAAGATTCGTAGTTCCACGAGCACCAACGTACCGGGCCGCGACATGCCGATTCACCGGCACGTCCGGACTCCGGAGCCTGCCCACGCTCGGCCTCGAGCCACGACACCGCCGGCTGCGCCACGGGGTGCGTATCGGCGACCAAGCGGCGCTGAACATCGGAACCGTCGAGACATCGGGACCGTCGAGCCCTGGATAGCCGAACTGGTCGAGCACGGGTACAGCGCCACCGTAGTTATCCGTGCCTACGGTGTGCTCGCAGGCGTGCTCGATTCGGCGGTCAAGGAACGACGCCGGAGATTGTGGGCAAAATGTGGGCACCAGCACGTCCCAGCGACACGAAAAGCGCCCTACCTGGCAATTCAGGTAGGGCGCTGTGGCGGTGGCGGAGGGATTTGAACCCTCGGTGGGGGGTTACCCCACACACGCTTTCGAGGCGTGCTCCTTAGGCCGCTCGGACACGCCACCGCAGGTGACTTTACCGGACGGGCGGAGCGAAACCGAAATCGGGTGGTCAAGGCCGCTGAGCGCGGAAGAAGGCGTCCAGCACGGCCGCACATTCGGCCTCCAGCACGCCGCCTCGCACCTCGGGGCGATGATTGAGGCGACGGTCACGCACCACGTCCCAGAGCGAGCCGACCGCACCGGTCTTGGGCTCCCAGGCGCCGAAGACCAGGCGGTGGACCCGCGCCAACACCAGAGCTCCGGCGCACATCGTGCACGGTTCCAACGTCACGGCCAAGGTCGCGCCCTCGAGCCGCCAGCCGTCGCCGTACACCTGCGCCGCGCGGCGCAGCGCCAGGATCTCGGCGTGCGCGGTCGGGTCGCCGAGCGCCTCGCGGGCGTTGCCGGCGCGGGCCAGCTCACGGCCGTCCGGGCCGAAGACCACGGCACCGACCGGGACGTCGCGCGGGTCCGTCTGCGCCGCGGCGGCGAGCGCGGCCCGGACGAGGTCCTCGTCTCCGCGCGGTGACGCCGGGCTCAACGGTGCAGCTTGTCCAGGACCGCGGAGAATTCGTCGGCGAAGCCCAGCCGCTGTGCGACCATGCCCAGCTGCTCGTCCGGATAGAGATCGGTTTCGGTGAGGATGACGCTGAGCACGGGCTCGGGCAGGCCGAGGTCCGCCAGCACACCCAGATCGCCTTCCTCCCACGGATCGATCTCGTCCAGTTCGTCCGGATCGATATCGGGGACTTCGACATTCAGCGCGTCGAGCACCTCGACGGCGATGTCGTAATCGATCGCGGCGGTGGCGTCCGAGATCAGCAACCGGCTACCGGTCGGCCCCGGCCGCAGGACGATGAAGAATTCGTCGTCGACGTCCAGCAGTCCGAACACCGCACCGGTACTGCGCAGGGCGCGCAGTTCGTTCTCGGCCGCGGACAGACTGGACAGTGCCGCGGCACTGAGCGGGCTGCAGCGCCACGTGCTGTCTTCGCGGACGACCGCCACGGCGAACCCTTCCACATCGTCGTAATCGTCCGACGCGGCCCTGTTCGTGCTCGAGCGCTGTGCCATGGCCGCAACGGTAGTCGGCTTCGGCGGAAATGTTGAAGTCGTATGCGAATCTGATCCGATGACGGGCGATCGGAATTCCTCGGTGTGCGTACTCGGTACGGGTTTGATCGGTGGTTCGCTGCTGCGCGCGGCGACCGCGGCCGGCTACCGGGCCTGGGGTTACAACCGGTCGGCCCCGGGTGCGCAGGCCGCCCGGGCCGACGGATTCGACGTCGAATCCGATATCGCGGCGGTGCTGTCCCGGGCCGCCGCCGACGATGCGCTGATCGTGCTGGCGGTGCCGATGCCGGCGATCGATACCGTTCTCGCGGATGTGAAGACGTTCGCGGCCGACTGCCCGCTGACCGATGTGGTGAGTGTGAAGGAACCGGTGCGCGTCGAGGTGCACCGGCAGGAATTGGGCGCGCACTACGTCGGCGGGCATCCGATGGCGGGGACGGCCGAATCCGGCTGGGCCGCATCGTCTCCCGACCTGTTTCGCGACGCGGCCTGGGCGGTCGGCGTGGATCCGGGCACTCGCGCCGAGCCGTGGAACCGGGTCGCGCGGCTGGCGCTGGACTGCGGTGCGATCGTGGTGCCGGTCCTGGCGGACGAACACGACCGTGCGGTGGCGCGCATTTCGCATCTGCCGCACGTGCTGGCCGAGGCGCTGGCGGTCGCGGGGGCCGCGGGCGGCGATTTAGCACTGGGCCTGGCCGCCGGATCGTTTCGCGACGGCACCCGGGTCGCGGCGACCGCACCCGACCTGGTGCGCGCGATCTGCGAACCGAACGCGGCCGCGCTCACCGAGGCGATCGACGATGCGCTGCGCCTGCTCGCGGCCGCGCGCGACAGCCTGCGTGACGAGGGCACCCTCGGCGAACTGATCGACGCGGGCTACAGCGAACGCGACCGCTACGACACCCTGCGCCGCTGGGACATCACCGATATCCGCCCGGGCGATCATGATTGGCTGGAACGGTTGCGCGATGCGGGACGGCGGGGCGGGGTTATCCGCTCGCTGGACTGAGCGACCGCGCGGCGTCAGACCCGCTCGGCCAGGCCCGGATAGTCGAGGACGAATCCGTCGTCGTCGACGGTGACGGTCGCACTCGACACCGGCGAGAGCACGTGGATGCCGTCGGCGCCGCTGCTGTAGGTGAGGATCGCCTCCTGCACAAGCAGATCCGGAACCCGCACGTAGACCACCGGAACCTGCACATCCTCGGTGGCATGGGCCAGCCCGAAACGGCGAATCGGCAGGGTGTTGAAGAACGGGCTCAACACCACGTCCACATCCAGCGCGCCGCCGAACATGGACCGCACGTGGGTGCCGCCGGCATCGACGAGCCAGTAGCTCTCCTCGTCGCGGGCGATCGAGGCATGGCGTTCGCCCGAGGCGACCGTACTGCGCAGCGACAGCCGCTTGGTGCGTCCCATCTCGTCGGTGACGAGGTCGTAGGACGCGCTGAAGGCCGGATGTTCACCGCAGCCGCCGGCGATGATGCGCCCGGACGCGCGAATCCGGTTGCCCGTGAGGACCACGCGGACCGATTCCATCCGGGATCCGTCGTGCGCGCGCCAGGTGAGCACGGCCGGCCAGCGGGGCGTCGCGGCCTCGCTCGCCTGGGCGGTCTCGGAATTGCCCTGGGCTGGCTTACTCACCCCTCTACCGTAGGTGACAACCGGGCTTGCGGTGTGGTCGCGGCGCGCGAGTTGTTCACCTGCGCTACACCAGCGATTCGCGCCACGCGGTGTGCAGAGCGGCGAACCGTCCGGTCGATGCGATCAGATCCGCGGGCGTCCCGTCCTCGACGATGCGCCCGGAATCCATCACCAGCACCCGGTCGGCGATGGCGACGGTCGACAGGCGATGCGCGATGATCACCGCGGTGCGCCCGCGCAGCACGGTCTCGAGCGCACGCTGTACCTGGCGCTCACCCGGGATGTCCAGACTCGAGGTGGCCTCATCCAGCACGATCACCGCGGGATCGGCCAGGAAGACACGCGCGAAGGCGACGAGCTGGCGCTGGCCGGCCGACAATCGCCCGCCACGCTTGCGCACATCGGTGTCGAATCCGTCCGGCAGCGACATCACGAAGTCGTACAAGCCGACCGCGCGGGCCGCCGCGAACACCTCGGCATCGGTGGCCTCGGGTCTGCCGAGCCGGATGTTGTCGGCAACCGAACCGGAGAACAGGTACGACTCCTGCGTCACCATCGCGACCGCGCGGCGCAGATCCGCGTCGGCGATCGTGCGCAGATCGATACCGTCCAGCGACACCGTGCCCGACGACGGATCGTAGAACCGCGCGATCAGCTTGGCCAGGGTCGACTTTCCGGCACCGGTGGCACCGACCAGCGCGACCACCTGCCCGGCCGCTACGGTGAGCGAGAAGCGTGGCAGCACCGACCGCACCAGCCGATCCGCGGTGCCGGACACGTCGTCTCGGCTCGGGTAGCCGAAGACGACATCGCTCAGGCGCAATTCACCTCGCGCACGATCGAGCGGATGCGGGGCGTCGGGTTCGGCCACGCTCGGCCGCTCCTCCAGCACGCCCGATATCCGCTCCAGCGCGGCCGCCGCGGACTGATAGGAGTTGAACACCTGGGCCAATTCGTCCAAGGGGCCGTAGAACTGCCGCAGGTAGAGCAGGAATGCCGCGAGCACACCGATTTCGGTGTCGCCGTGGATCACTCGCCACGCACCGACGACCAGGATGACGACATTCGTCACATTGCTGATCAACCGCACCAGGCCGATGTAGGCCGCCATCCCGTGCAGCGCACTGATATTGGCCGCGCGGTATTCGGCATCGGAGTCGACGAGGATGGCCTCGTTGCGCTCCTCGCGCCGAAAGGCCTGCACCGCACGGATTCCGCCCATCGTCTCGACGAAGTGCACGACCACCGTCGCGATCGCGCCTCGGGTGCGGCGGTAGCCGGCGCGCTGACGCCGCTGTGCCCAGCGGGTCACGAAGACCAGCGGGACGAAACCGAGCAGCACCACCGCGGCGAGCGGAATATCCAGCCACAGCAGAATTCCCGCGATCGTCACCACCGACAGCACGGCGCTCAGCGCGTCGTTCAGCGCGCGCTCGAGCAGATCTTCGAGCGATTCCAGGTCGCTGGTGAGCCGCGCGACGATCTTGCCGGAGGTGTAGTTCTCGTGGAAATCGATCGAGAGCCGCTGCACGTGCGTGAAAACCCGCAGCCGCAGATCGAACAGCACCTGCTGGCTCAACCTGCCGGAGATACGCAGAAAGAGATAGGTCGTCACGCCGCCGAGCGCGGTGCAGCCGAGGATGCCGCCCACGGCCAGCGCCAGCGGCAACCAGTCGCCGTCGAGCGCGCGCCCCACACCGGTGTCGACTCCGTGTGCGACGAACAGCGGCGTCGCCACCAGGGCGGCATTGTCGATCACGATCAACACCAGCGCGGCGGCCGCCCACCGGCGGTAGGGCCGGATCAGCGACCACAGCAGGCGGCGTGACCGTGCCGCCAGGGCGAGGTTGACCGCATCGGTCTGCTCCCCTTCCTCGGCGGCCACGCCCCGCCACTCGGCCTCGAAATCGGCGTCGACCCGGAGGGCCCCGGCGCCGGCAGCCTCGTCGTGGTCCGCGGCTTCCGGGCGGCCGCCGTTCGTGCCCGCCCGGTCAGTGTTCGTGCGCGAAGCTACGTCCTCGCTCGGGATCTCCGGCATCGAGATCACCTCCCATCAATTCCCGGTAGCGCGAACAGGTTTCGAGTAGTCGTTCATGAGGTCCGTCGGCGATGATGCGGCCCCCCTCGAGGACGGCGACGCGATCCGCCCAGGCCGCGGTCGACGGGCGGTGGGCCACCAGCAGCACGGTGGCACCGGCCAGCGCCTCCCGCAGTCGCTTCTGAACCTGTTCTTCGGTGCTCACATCCAGGGCCGAGAGCGGGTCGTCCAGGACCACGACGTGCCCGCCCGAATGTTTCTGCCGGTCCAGGACTGCTCGCGCCAGCGCGAGCCGCTGCCGCTGACCGCCGGAAAGGCTCAGGCCCTGCTCCCCGATCCGGGTGCCCAGACCCCACGGCAACTCGTCGACGAACTGCACGGCGCAGGCCACGTCCAGTGCGGCGCGGATCCGGTCCTCGCCGGCGTCGGGGTAGCCGAGGGTGATGTTCTCGCGCACGCTGGCCGAGAACAGCACCGGATCCTCGAAGGCCACCGAGACCTGTGACCGCAGATCCGACAGTCGCATGGAGCGCACGTCGATCCCGTCGATCGTCACCGCACCCGCCGCGACGTCGAACAGTCGCGGCACGAGGCCCAGCAACGCCGACTTACCGCTGCCGGTGGCGCCGACCACCGCAACTGTCTCCCCGGGACGCACGTGCAGCGAAATATCGTGCAGCAGATCGCGTTCGGCGTCGGGGAAGCGGAAACGCACCCGCTCGAACCGCAATTCACCACGCAGCGGCTGCGGCGCGGGCACGGGATGCTCCGGATCGGTGATCTCGACGGGGGTGTCGATCACCTCCCAGAACCGTTGCGCCGCGGTACGGGCGTGGTTCATCTCGGCCAGCAGGAAGCCGAAGCCCATGATCGGCCACTGCAGGTAGGTGGTCAGCGTGATTCCGGCGACCAGGGCGCCGACCGTCATCGCGTGCTCGGTGTGCAGATATCCGCCGATGGCGAGTGCGGCCGCGATACCCAACGCGGACAGCGTGTTCAGCGCGGTCCACAACCGCGCCGCCAACCGCACCTTGGCCAGCTCGAGGGTTTGCAGTTCGCGCGCCTCGGCGCGGAACCGGCGGGCGAACCACGGGCCGCGGCCGAACGCCTTCAGGACGCGAATGCCCTGTGCGGATTCCTCGACCGTGGTGGCGAGATGGCCGGACTGGTCCTGCGCGCGACGGGAGGCACGACCGTAGCCCTGTTCGAATTGCAGTGCGAGCAGGACGAGCGGAACCGCGATGAGCAGTTCGATCAACCCGATCTGCCAGCTCAAGACGAACAGCAGCGCCACACCCACGCCCAGCGTCGCACTCAGCGACAGCAGCGACGGCGCGACGAAGGCGAAGAAGCGCCGCAAGGTGGACATGTCGGTGATCGCCCGCGAGGTGAGCTGCCCGGACTCCATCCCGTCGTGCACGCCGACCGACAGCACCTGCAATCGCTGGAAGAGCTTGCCGCGCAACGACACCTCGAGCCGGCTCGCGGGCGCCGCGATGATCCACCGCCGCCACCACGAGGCGACCGTGCTGAGCACCGCCAGCACCACCACCAGGCCGATTGGCACCCAGATGCCGCTGAAATCCCGCTGCGCGACCGGCCCGTCGACGATCCGCGCGGTGACGAGCGGCAACGCGATATCGCACAGCATGCCGAGCCCCGACAGCACGGCGCTGCCGAACAGCGCCGCCCGGTAGGGCAGGATCTCCGGCCACAGACGCCGCAGCGAACCCGCGCCCGTCACTCGGGTGGTGGAGTTTTCGTCGACCGTTCCGGTTCTGTCGTCCTCCGAATCGGATACGGTCTCCGTCGTAGCGACGGACACAACAATCCCCCTTCGCCAGGTCGTCCTTCGCCGAATCGATCACTACCGCACCGCCCGGCCCCCGACCGAGCGCGCGTACGACCTTCCAGATTGCCAGCGACGCCCCCGCCCGCCAACCAATTTTCGGTGTGCCCCCGGATGGCTCGCCCGCGGCGCGTTATAGATTCTCGAGCGGTGCACGCCAGTGTTCTCGGCCCGGCTCGATTGTGGACTGACGGAGCGAGGGAGCGCAGCGACTGAGCGGAGGAGGGAAAAATCGAGGCCACAGGGGCCGAGAACCCGCCGAAGCGGAGCGTAGGCCGAAAATTCAGCATGGTCGGGTTGTTCGCCGGAATCGGGGGGTTGGAACTCGGGCTCAGCGCCCATGGTTGGCATACCGAGCTACTGTGCGAGATCGACCCCGGCGCTCGCGCCGTCCTCTCCGCCCGCTTTCCCGAGGTCGAAACACACGCCGATGTTACCCGCCTGCGCGGACTCCCCGCCCGCACGGAGCTGGTCGCCGCCGGATTTCCCTGTCAGGATCTGTCGCAGGCGGGACGGACGGCGGGAATCACCGGCGAGCGCTCCGGCCTGGTCGACGAGGTGTTCCGGCTGGTTCGGCGCAAACGCGGTCCGCGCTGGCTGCTGATCGAGAACGTCCCGTTCATGTTGCAGCTGGGGCGTGGACAGGCGATGCGGCACATCACGGCCGCCTTGGAGGAACTGGGCTACACCTGGGCCTACCGAGTGGTCGACGCGCGCGCCTTCGGGCTGCCACAGCGGCGGCAGCGCGTGCTGATGCTGGCGTCGCGGTCGGAGGATCCGCGGCCGGTGCTGTTCGGAACCGATGCGGGGCCGCGCACGATCGGCGATCCGGAGGTGGATCCGTGCGGCTTCTACTGGACCGAGGGTGTGCGCGGACTGGGCTGGGCGGTGAATGCGGTGCCGACGTTGAAAGGCGGGTCCGGGCTCGGGATCGCCAGTCCGCCCGCGGTCCGGTTGCCGGCCGGTGAGATTGTCACCCCAGGAATCACCGATGCCGAACGGCTGCAAGGGTTTTCCCACGATTGGACCGCACCGGCGCTCGGCGCGGCCGGGGTCCGCCCCGGACATCGGTGGAAGCTGGTCGGCAATGCGGTGAGTGTGCGGATGGCGTCGTGGATCGGCTCCCGCCTGGCCACCCCGTCCGGCGGCGTGGCCGCGGAGTACACGCCGCTGACCGCGCATCGCTGGCCGACGGCGGCGTGGGGCCATGCCGGCACGGCCTATCGGGTCCCGGTCTCGACGTGGCCGGTGCACGAGCCGTACGAAGATCTGCGCTGGTTCCTCGACGACGCCCGCCTGCTGTCGGCCCGCGCGACCGCCGGTTTTCTGCGCCGCGCCGCCCGCGGCACGCTGCGCTTCCCTCCCGGTTTCATCGCCGATGTGGAGAACCACCTGATCCGCATGGGAGGCCTGCCGCAGGAGGCGGCGTGAGTGATGATGCGCAGCCGACCGGGCGCGGGTGTCCCGCACGTCTCAGCGGCGGCGTGAGGTGTCGAATAGGTCACCGAATCCGGCCCCGGGAACACCGGCCCGCCGGTGGACGCTGTAAGGATTGTGCATGAGTTCCGGCCGTCCCGTCACCGACGCGGTGACCAGTGCCCGGATGGCCCGGCAGCGGCGGACGGGTACCGCCCCGGAGACCGCGCTGCGTACCGAACTGCATCGGCGGGGCCTGCGCTACTTCGTGGACCGCGCACCGCTTCCGGGTCTGCGCCGCCGCGCCGACCTGGTTTTTCCGCGCCGCAAGGTGGCGGTGTACGTGGACGGGTGTTTCTGGCACTGCTGCCCCGAACACGCCACCTATCCGAGGAACAACGCCCAGTGGTGGGCGGAGAAACTGGCCGGCAACGTGGCCCGCGACCGCGATACCGATGCGCGGCTCGCCGCCGCGGGCTGGCTGGTGGTGCGGGTCTGGGAACACGAGGAGTCGGTGGCCGCCGCGGATCGGGTGCAGTCGGCTTTGTCGGATCGATAGACAATGATGGAAGTGCAGCCGACATTGCAGCGGAAATACGGCACATTCCGGACGTGGGCGATGACGTGAAACGAGGGCAATGACGCCGAGCGAGCCGCATGATCGTGTGGCGGACCAATCCGGTGCGGTCGCCGTACTGGAGCGAGACCACGCACCCGCGCGCGTGCGGTTCCGCCTGGTCCGCTCACTGATCGCGGCCGCTGTCGCCGTCGCGGGGGTCTGCTATTCGTCGTGGGTCCTGGAATTCGTCCTGCCGATCCATCTGAACCCGATCAGGTCGTTCCTCAGCGAGTTGGACGCCGAGGGGCGCCCTTACCGCTGGGTGTTCGATCTGGGCGACACCATCGCCGGTTCGCTCACCTTGGTTTCCGCGGTCACGGCGATGTTCGTCTTCTCACGGCGGCGTTTGTCGACCGTCGGCTGGGTGGCGCTGGGCTGTTTCGGCGCGTCCACGATCGCCGATGCGCAATGGCCGTTGCATACCTGCCGGGCGCCGTGCCCGCCGTCGGACAGCGGCTTGTTTCCGCAATTGCACCAGATTCACGCGCTGACCAGCACGCTCGCGGTCACGTCGATATTCGTGGCGATGATCGCCTTCAGCGTCGCCGCCTTCCGCTACCGGCGCTGGCCGATTCTGCGGCATTCCGGATTGTGGATCCTCATCATCGGCTCGACCGCTACGGCCTGGATGCTGATCGCCGACAATCTGCCGGGCAATTACGCACTGGGCATCGCCCAGCGCATCCAGGTCGGATCCATGTCGCTGTGGCTGATCGCGCTCGCGGTGCAGATCTGGGTCGCGCAGCGCGTGATCAGCGGCGGCGGGCGGAAGCGCGTAGGGCCTCGGGATCGTCGTTCCGCAGCATGACCAGTGAGCGGGGCGCCGATTCCGCCACCGCCCCCGCGATCGCCATGGCCGCGAAGGTGGCGAGCATGACGCCCATGACCAGTACCTCGACAACTGTGTTCATATACCCACGGTGACAGCGGCGACTGGCATGCCTTTGTGCAGAACATGGGTAAAACCTGAGAATGCCGGCTAGCGCTGGCCCACCGAGACGGTGACGGTGTGCGTGGTGGTGTGTGCCGGAAGCGCCCCGGTATCGACTCGCAGAATTTCGCCGGTGTCCTGGCGGCCGTCCGGCAAGATCTTCGGTTTCAGGCCGAAGGGCGGCTGGCTGCCGGTGCTTGCGGCCAATCCGAAATCACTGTCGTCGGAGATGTAGAGCGTGCGGCCGCCGTCGGTAGTGGCGACGCCCTCGATTTTGTCGTGGCCGAAGAACGCGCCGGCCGGATTCAGCCCTGCGACCAATCCGGCGAGATCCAGGTTCGACTTCTTCGCGACCGGGGTGATACCCGCCTTGCCGAGCGCGGCGATTCCCTCGGCGGTCGATACCTTGCCGACATAGGTTTCCAGCGGTTTATCGCCGACGAGCAGGCCGAGATTCGGGTCGTATCGAGTTCCGGGAACGGCGGCTCGCGGTCCGATATCGGTGGCGCCGTTCAGATCGATCGTCCACAGTTTCTTGTTCGCCTTCGGCGCGAGTTCACCGTCGCGTTCGTCCACGAGAAAGGTGTGGTCGTCGAGTGCGGTGATTTCGGAGACGGCCAGTTTGCGCTTCGGATCCTCGAGCGGGTAGACGAATTCGGCTACGGCGCGGGTCGGCAAGTCCACAGTGACGATTCGGGTCATCGGCACCTCCCGAGCGGAATCCAATCCCGGTGTCTGCAAACCACTTTGAATCACACCGACCAATCGCCGCCCGTCCGGCGTGACGGTCAGGCCTTCCATACCCTGATTCGGCGTCCGCAGCGACAATTCGCGCGGCAGCCCGGAACCGGGTGCGAGGCGGTCGATTTCGGTACCGGACGCGCCGAAGTGCAGCAGGAACGGACCGTATTCGTCGGAGACCCAGAAGGTGCCGTCGGCCAGCGCGACCAGTCCTTCCGGGTCCAGACCGTGGTCGATGGGCGGCAAGGGGTGGCCGTCCAGGTCGCGCATGGTCTCCCCGGTCGACGCCGCGGTGTCGACGAGTCCGTTGAAGCCGACGCCGGCACGGTTCTTCAGGTCGATGGTGGATTCCAGCACCGCACGCGTTCCAGTCAGCCGGAATTTGCCGATCTTCGGCACGAAACTCGGGATGGGAACGATCTTTTCGTTCTTGCCGGGCCCGTCGGCGTTCGGGCCGCGGTCGGTGAGGCCGTAGAACTCGTCGGCCGAGCCCGGCACCGGTGTCCACGCGGACCCGAATCCGCTGCCCTGCACCGTGGTTCCACCGAACTCGCCGAGCGGCGCGATATCGGTGGTGTAAAGGTGAACCGCATCGGAGGTGGTCACCGTGAAGGTGTCCTCGCCCTGGTATCCGGGCTCCGGCGTGTAGCGCAGGGAACCGTCGGCCGTGCGGTCCAGGCGGCCGTGGGCCGGTGCGCCGAAGGCGACGGCCGCGCCGCCGCCGGTGCGGGCGGACAGATCGTCGAGCGAGACCGTCAGCGGCCGGTCCCGGTCGGTGTGCCATTGCGGTTCGCCACCGCCGGACGAACAGGCGGCGGCCGCGCAGAGTACGGCGCCGGCGAGGGCGAATCGGAGCAGATGACTGGTTCCCACCGGTGATACCTATCCTGCCGAGTCGACGGTCAGCTGTCGGGACAGTGAACAGTTATCCGACGGCAATCGAGTTCGACCAGCGCGCGTTCCCAGCGCTGGGTAGGGTCACCCACGTGACCAGCGAAGCGCCGGAATCAGCCGTTCCCGTCGACCTGCTCGAAGCCGTGCACGCGGCGACCGAGTCGCTCGTCACCGCGGTGGACGCCTTGCACGACAGCGATATCGCCGAGCCCTCACTGTTGCCGGGCTGGACGCGCGGCCATTTGCTGGCCCACCTGTCCCGCAATGCCGACGGCCTGGTGAACCTGCTGCTGTGGGCCCGCACCGGCATCGAAACCCCGCAGTACGCAAGCCAACTGCTGCGCGATTCCGATATCGAGGCCGGTGCGCCGCGCCCGCTTGCCGAGCAGCTGAGCGATCTGCGCGCCTCCGCGGATCGCTTCCTCGGCCTGGCCCGGGCCATGCCGCCGCAACGCTGGCAGCACCGGGTGCGGGCTCGCACGGGTAAGGATCTGGCCGCCGCGGTGGTGCCGTGGTTGCGCCTGCGCGAGCTCGAGATTCACCGCGTCGACCTGAACATCGGCTACCGGCCCGCGGACTGGCCGCCCGCCTTCGTGGCCCGGATGCTGCCGGAGGTGGCCGCCGGATTCGACCACGCGGCCTCCGCGCATCGCCCCGCCGACGCCAAGCCGATGACCTCCGACCCGGATCAGCCACCGCCGCCGAGCTTCACCCTCGTCGCCACCGATACCGATTTCACCGCCAAGGTGGGCCCCGACCCTTCCGATACCATTTCCGGGCCCGCAGCGGAGCTGCTGGCGTGGTTGATCGGCCGCAGCGAGGGCGTGGGGCTCACCGGATACCTGCCGAATCTGCCCGCGTGGCTGTGAGGCGCCGGTATCAGCGGTCCGTTCGCGCCGGTACCTCGAGTCGTTCGGCGAGGAAATCCAGGACGCGGTGCGGCGCGGCCTGAGTCGGTTCGACCGGTTCGTCGATGAGATGCTCGGTGAGTGCCGAATGCGCGCTCAGGTAGTCAGATCTTGACGTTCGCCCATCGGGCGAACTGCGCGAGGTTGTCCGTGCCGCGACGGCTGTGCGCCAGGACCCGGATGGTCTCGTGGACCTGAGAGTGGTTGCGGGTCAACTCCGGAGCGACCTTGCGGGCCTGCTGGAGGGTCAGCAGGGCTCGCTGTTTGTCGCCGTGCAGCAGCCAAGCGCGGGAGAGGTCGATGAAGTGGTGGCCGGCTCGTGAGGGCGCCACCGAGGCCGGCAGGCGGATATCTGCGGCACGGGAGATCGCGGTGGTTCCGTCGGACAGTTCGACTGGTATTGCTACCGAATGGATGTCGACGTTGGAAGGCCGAAAGCCGGTGCCGTAGTGGCGGAATCGGGACGAGCCGATCGCATCTGCGATCTGCCGCGCCTCGGTGAGGTGTGAGTCCGCGGTCGCGGCGTCGGCAGCGCGGGCCGCGAGAATCGATCCGCGGAGATGCAGAGCGCCACGAACTGCCAGCAGATTCGGCGAGGTGGCGATGTCTTCGCTTGCGACATAGGCACGTTCGATCGTCTTCTGACCACCGGCGTATGCGCCCGAGTAGAGCAGGATGAGGGCTCGGTTGTATTCGGCTGCAACCGGCCAGATCGGATCACCGCTGCGCGATGCGGCCCAACCGCAACGGTCGGCGGCCAGCCCCGCGAGATCCAGATACCCGTACTGGTAGGCGAAAAGCATTGCCTTGGAATAGGCGTACGCGAGAGCGGAATGTATCTCTTCCGAGCGACTGCCGGAACTCTCCGCGTCGGCCAGCAGGTGCAGGCCCCGGATCACATCCGGAAGTTCAGCCGTGAGGTCGGTGTAGCGTGCGCGACGCATTCCCTCTCGCACCCGGTCCAAAGCGGCGCTGAGGTCCTCGAATGTCACCGGCAATGCGGGCGGCTCATCGTCGAAAGACAGAATCGACCGCCGCAGTTCGGGGATCGTCGCGTGCGCCGCCGCGTCCGCCCGGACCGGCGAATAGGGCTGCCCGGTCAGGTCGCCGATCCCGACGCCCAGAACCCGCGCCACAGCGGCGATGAACGCCGGCGACGCGGCGCGGTCACCCTGTTCGACCTTCCGGAGCAAGGAGAGGGAGACAGACGCCCTCTGAGCCAGTTGGACCTGCGTGAGACGCCCTAGTTTCCGCGCCCTGGCAACGCGTTCACCAGCCCCCATCTCGTCCATAAGCCCACAGTGCCACAGGCTGTGGCATTACGCAGGCGCCTTCGGCAGCGACTCTGAATGCGGTCCGGACGTCGGGTGTCGCAGTCCTCGGCGCCCTGGCCCGACCAATGGCGGTTCGGCGAAGGGGGCTCGACACTATGACCGGTTGTGACTGGATCTTGGTTCTGCTTGCCATGAGGTTGTCGGATCTCACCTGGGCCCTGATCCGACTTCCGTCGCGGGACGAGCGGCGCGAGGAAGGCCGATGACTGATCCCCGGCCGATCGCATTGGGATGGGTCCATCCGGAGGCGAGGGCACCGGACTGGGATATGGCCCAGGTTCGACGGCTGGCGAGCCGCCTCGGCTACCGCCTTGTATGGCCGCCGGAGACAAGCCGGATTCCACTGGCAGACCAAGTGCGGGAATCGGGCGCCGAGGCCGTAATCGCGCCCTCTACCGCCCATTTCGACCCAGTTACGCTGAACGCGGTGATGGTGGTGGCCGACGTCGAGACCGTGCTGCCGCGGCTCAGCTTTGCCCGCTGGGCGACGAAACCGCCCTCCGAAGGGCGTCGATAACTTCCGGATTGCGGAAGCGAAGAGGCCCGGCTTGCTCGTAGGCGCGATAGGGCACTGTCGACGAATGCGAAACGGCCTCTCACCTGTTGACAGGTGAGAGGCCGTTCCACTGCGCGCCCGGAGAGACTCGAACTCCCAACCTTCTGATGGGTTCGGGTGTACATAGCTGTCCGCTGGAATCGTTCAGAGTGCTTGTGAAGCAACGGCTTCTGCCTTGGACGGTCTATGACATCTGGGTCGGTACGCCGATGTACGCAGACGTTTGTGCGGCCAAAGTAACGACGGTTCATGTCCGAGTCCGACGGGCCTCACCCTCCCTGTGACACCGTAATGATGCTCAGGGCATTGGGTCACCACGGTGGTAACGGCACTCTCTTCGGTTGATCGCTCCGGCTTGCAGTTCTGCCCCTTCGCCGTGTAGCGGCTCCGCACGGCCTTCCGATGGACATGACCCGATCCCAAGGGAGTTCCGTGGCAGGATGACAATCCCATGCAATCGCCGCCTCCATTCTCTGTTGTGAACCAACCATTGCTGTAATGATGTGCGGTGCACGAGTTTCGGACGATCGGCGCGGGTCGAGGATCATACGGACCACCCTTGGCGACTCGGCGGGTGCGGTATCGCGGTGATTCGCGTACTTTGAGTAGGTAGCGATATTCGAACGTGTGTTCTAGCGACGGAGGCTGAGGTGGCGGACAAGTCGTCCATCGAGTGGACCGAGGCAACCTGGAACCCTGTTACCGGTTGCGACCGGGTCTCGGCGGGATGTGACCACTGCTACGCGATGACCCTTGCCAAGCGACTAAAAGCAATGGGCGCGCAGAAGTATCAGAACGACGGCAACCCTGCAACTTCCGGCCCTGGTTTTGGTGTCACAGTCCACCCTGCCGTCCTCGACCAGCCGTACCGATGGCGTTCACCGCGTGTCGTGTTCGTCAACTCAATGAGCGATCTATTCCACGCCCAAGTCCCATTGAGCTTCATACGTGACGTATTCGACGTCATGGCCGATACGCCCCGGCATACCTACCAGATCCTCACCAAGCGGTCGCTGCGACTGGCGCGATTGGCCGATAAGCTCGACTGGCCAAAGAATGTATGGATGGGAGTTTCCGTCGAGAACTGCGACGCACTCAAGCGAGTAGATCACCTACGGCGCGTGCCCGCCGCGGTCAGATTCCTCTCCTGCGAGCCGCTGCTTGGACCGCTCACTGGAATCGACCTTAACGGCATAGATTGGGTTATCGCCGGCGGGGAGTCCGGCACGAACTATCGTCCGATGGATCTCGCGTGGGCGCGTGATATCCGAGACTCGTGCACTGCGGCATCTGTGCCATTCTTCTTCAAACAGTGGGGCGGCCGAACCCCAAAAGCGCTCGGCCGCGAGCTCGACGGTCAACTATGGAACGAGATGCCGACCGCTATGGGACTATAGGAACTTGATAAGCACACGGTCGGGGAACGTCCCCACGCGTTTCTGATTGAGGCAGGTAATTTCCCCCCTCTCCTGCATCGGCTTCAAGGTCTTAACCTTGAGATGCTCAAGGGCAAACGGCGTCCCCGTCAAAACAAAGTTCTGAACCTCCTTGACGGAAACAGTCCGACCCGAGAAATGTGCCGCCAACCGCTGGTCGAGATCAAAGGCGATCGGTTCATCAAATAGTGAATCCAGTCCGGCCACCCGATCCGAGAATTGGCAACCTGACTCGGGGTCAATCTTCCACATGGCAGACCGCATCACCTCCAGGCCCTTGAGGCTCCTGGTGCAGTGGTACAGGAAGTAACTAGTGCGCCCTCGGGATTCAACCATCTCGAAGCGGCTAACATGCTCGAATTTTCCGTAATGGGTTAGTTGGCGTTCATAGAGGTTGGCGAGGAATTCCTTTCTCTGCGTCGGCGGCAATCCTTCTGCTCCTCGATATTCGTCACATCCAAACAATGCCTGCATATTCTCCTGCTGCTGAGGATGTCCGATCCAGCGGTTGACACTGTTATACGAAAAGAGTATGAAGAGTTCGGATCGTTGATCCCTGACGAGCGAGGCTATCGTTTCAATTGGTACTTTGAATCCGAATGGGTCGACGAATGCGAACGTTGGCACCAGGGTCTTGACGCCACGGCGCTCGATGATCTCCTCGGCAAGCTCCGTAAAATCCTGGTTCCGCGTAGCGACTTTCACGTCGGACGACTGCTTATGTTCGCTGCACCATTTATCGAGCGTCGCGAATCTGGCGGGATCCTTCTCGTTGAATAGGAAGAGTGCTGTGGTGCCGGCGGCAGGACGAATCTTTGCCGCAGCCTCAAGCGCAATTCGAGGTGAGCCCGGCTCACCGTTGGCGTATACGCCGGGTCCAGCGAATCCGTCAATGAAGAGCACCCTTGTGTTCCAACTGGACATGATGGGAAACCATGCCTCGAGATAGCGTCTTAGAATTTCGTGTTTTGCCAACGTGTGGGGTTCAATTTCCCAGATTGTTTGATCCGGCACGCCTATTTCTGCCCTTCATCTGTCCTGACCCGGCCCACGATCACTTGCTCAACCCCCAGTTGCTCGCACTCGATGTTCACAGCAGGTCTTGACGTAGACCAGTCGAACACCTTCCCCCGGTCACATCGCCGCTGCCGCAGGCTCTTTCCTGCATCGAGCCAGATTATGTCGATTACGAAGGCAGCGCCATCCAAAACGTCGTTCCCACCGAGTTTGACCCGACGACCTGCTGGCCTCGTCCAGGTGCCCAAGGGCGAGAGCTGGGTGGAGACCACCATCGAAGATGGCATCGTCAAGGCTGCGTGCGGTAAGGGTTCTGTGAGGCCACAGAGCGAAGCTCGTGCGGCAGCACCGAATGGGAGCGGTGCGCTGATAGCTTTCGATCAGGCAGAGCGCCAGCCTTCCGCTCGGGAGGATCGGTTGGAAGTAGATTCGGCCAGGCGACACGAGCGGTCGACTGGGCTGGGTGCCGGCCATTCGCGCTCGGCTGCGGGAGGTCAGTCGGGGACGGCAGGCGTCGCGCCCTGCACTGCCTCGTTGATGAAAGTGGTCAGAGAGGATCAGTTGGCGTTCTGCCACGTCGCCAGAGCGGCGCCGACGCGCCCGACGCGCCGCGAGCGACGTCTTTTCAGCGAGCGGTTGCGCGGCGCCGCGTGGCGGCGCCGCTCGGCGGCGCGCCAGCGCCGCCCTTGATCCTCTATAGCCAAATTCGGCAACGACCCATGCAGGTGAGTGCATTTGCTCGCCGAAACAGGCTGTGCGCGGAGAGACTTGGAGCATGGCTGAGCTTGCGCTGACGGCGGACCGTCGTGAAGAACTGGCCGGATTGTTGGGGGACGAACAGCGTCTTCGGACCGAGTATCCGAAGGTGGCGGAGTACCTCGACACCGCGCCGATGCTGCCGGGGACGGGGAACGACCAGGCCGACGCAGCGTTCGATTTGCGGCTCGTGCACTACATGACAGGCGGGCCCTCGATCAGCGCGAACCCATACTGGAACATCGTGGCGCCATCGGTGTCCGAACATCAGGGGCGCCGGGTCGTCGACGGTGGCCGGCCTCGAGGAAGCGCGCGACTGGGATTCGCGCAGACCATCTTGCAGGCCGCCTACGCTTATGCGGTTCCGTCGCCGGAGACCGTGGCTTGGATGCATCAATTCTGCAATGGGCGTTCGGTAGTCGAGCTCGGAGCCGGCCGCGGCTACTGGGCTGCGCAGCTGGCGAACGCAGGCCTGGACGTTGCGGCGTATGACTCGGAACCGCCGGACCGGTCCGACAATCCGTCGTTCACTCAGGCCGAAGGCCAAGCGGATGTCTGGCTGAGCGTTGGTGATCTCGGGCAGTTCGCTGCGCGGTCAGTCGGCAGTGCCGATGAGGTTCTGTTCCTGTGCTGGCCGCCTGGATGGGGCAACACGATGGCGTCGGATGCGCTGGCGGCCTTCGAAGCGAACGGCGGTCGCCGGTTGATCTACATCGGTGAGCCGAAAGGCGGAAAGACCGGCGACGAAGCCTTTTTCGACGCGCTGGAATCGCGATGGAGGATCCAATCAGAGGATTCGAAATTCGTCTCTTGGTGGAATCTCGCCGATCGGGCTCAGGCCTGGGTCCGGAAATAAAAGAAAACCGCCGGTCATCCATCTTCGGATGACCGGCGGTTGTGCAGAGCTTTAGTTCTCGCTAGCTGCTTCAAGTTCCGGTTTCAAATTCATGCGGAAAACAAATGCGTAATAGCGATCCCTCGGATAGGACACATCCGAGACCATAATTACTCGCCCTGTCGCGGTGATGTAACGCTGATGGACGGTCTTCACGAGGTCGCCGGGGGTGGTCTTCAGCCACTCCGCGTGTGACGGCACCGGGATGCTGTCCGCCACTGTTTCCTCGAGTGTGGCAGCGTCGGATGTGTCCGCTACGTCGACGGGTTGGTAGCTGTCCGACACGGAGATAGGCCGGCCATCTTCGCTGGCGCGAGTGACAACGTGGGTGATCTCTTCGCCGACTGCTACGCCGAGAGCATCGGCCAGTGCTTCTGTGGCCGGAACCTTCTCCGTTGCCCGGTCGATCTGAACCGTGCTGTCGGACTCGTTCGCGAACGTCACTTCCGGGTCCTCCATCTGACGTTCGGGCGAGATCCGGATCAGGTTCGGCCGATCCGATACGAACACTCCGCGCCTACGCACAGACCGGACGAGCCCTTGGCTCTGAAGTAGCTCGAGCGCCTTCCGCACCACGATGTCGGAGACATTGTTGCGCGCCGCGATTTCCGAATAGCTCGGCAGTTGAGTTCCGGGCGGCAATTCTCCGCCGCGAATTCGGCGAGCATATTCGCCTGCGATGGAAACGTAGGCAGGTTCCGCCATGAGGCTCATTCCCTTCAATTCGAAAATCACTAGCACGTAGGACCGGAAACTAGTGTAGCGCACTTCGTATACGTAAAACCGTATTCGGACTGGTTATCGCGCGAAATATTCATGTATTCGAATCTGTATCCGAATCGACAACCTCCAGTTCAGCCCGCCTCGTCCGACGATCTAAGGGACGGCGCTCCGGCCAGTACGCCACCACGCAATACACCACGACCGACAGAGGCAGGACCACGAAAAGCAGTCCGAGGGTTTCCACGGCGTTCACCCCCGCCGTCCACTCTGCTGCATCGGCCATCGAGCGAACGACAGTCGAGGTAGGACGGCCTCGACATCAGCTAAGCCCATGAGGTTGTTCAGGGTTAGCGGGTCCAGGTGGCTTGCCGAAGGGACGATCACCGCATCGACGTCGGCCGCGCGGACCTGATCAGGCAACGGCAGCAACGAACTCGCCGGCCAAATGAGGGCATAGCCCAGATGCCTCGCCAGGCGCTGGACCTGAGCCCGATCCCAGTCTGGCGCGACGGTCACATCGGGGTCGATCCACGCGAGAGCCGTAGGGCGGAATCTCATTGCGCACACCTTCTTGTCCCGTGATGCCGCGCGTGTCGATCGTCAGCAAGCTCTCGACCGGCGGCAATAGCGTCCTCACATCGCTCAGCGTATACGAAGATACGTATACGGACAAGGCTCCTTCGGCGCGCTGACCAGTTCCTCGCGGCCTGGTGGGCGCGGCTGTTCCCGATGGTGTCGCTGCCGATCGCCGCGGTGGCCGGCCATTTCTGGTTCTACGGCTGGTTCCCGGCCCTCGGCATGACAATGGCCTCGGTCGCTGCGCTGGCCCTGTGGCGGGTGAAGGCCCCGGAATCGTTCTCCCGCTGGATCACTCGCCGTGTCCGGTCGCGGTTCCTGTCCTGGTTCCGGTATCGGCGGCAGTGGTCGCCGCGGCTGGACTATTGCAGCCTGTCCGTTCGTGACGACCTCGGCGCAGCGGTGAAGATTCCGCGGCTGCTGGGCATCGACATCGGGAAGGCCACCGACACCGTGCGAGCCGCGATGCTGCTGGGTCAATGGCCCGACGACTGGGCCAACCGTGCAAGCCATCTGCCACACGCATTCGGCGCGCAGGAATGCCGCGTCAGCATCACCGGCCCGGCTCGCTTGGAACTGGCGTTCCGGCGCACTGATTCGCTCGCTAAGCCGATTTCGGCCCCTGTTCGCACACAATCCCCGGCGGACTGGGCGGGCTGCCCCGTCAGGAAGGCGGAAACGCCGCGTGAAACCCATCAACCTCGAGGGAGGCCAGACTATGGCAGACCAACAGCCTGACACCGATCCGGCCTCGCTCGGCCCTGTCCGGGACACCGCCGCCGATCGCCGCTCGATTCCGAACCTGCACGAGATCGCCCAGGCCGCCGCCGACAAACACGGCGAGTGCCGGCGCCCGATCCCGATGTACACCTATGACCCCGATACCGGGGATACGAAATATGTTGGCGCCCCGTGCAAATCGACGCTGGAAAATGTGTGCCCCTCGTGCGCGGCCAAGGCTCGCTCCCTGCGGATGCAGCAAGCCCACGAAGGCTGGCACATCGAAACCGAACCCGTCGACATCAAACGCGACCCCACCCAACACCAACTGGAGGTGGTCGAGACCCGCGCAAGCCTGATGACCAACTATCAGGAAGCCAAGGCATCCGGCGACCAGGACATGATGGCCGGTATCCGCGAAGTGGTCTCGGACGTGGATGCGGATCTGCGCGAAACCGGTGGGCGCGGGCGCCTTCCGGCTCTCGATCCCGAGCCGAAATCGGAGCGCAAACGCTCCACCCGCCGCCGCCAGGACGTCCCCGATCTGCCACGCAAGAAGATCGACAAGGCCACGATCGGCCGTCAGTACGCGGGCAAGTACCGGCCCTCAATGTTCATCACGCTCACCCTGGACTCCTACGCCCTGGACTCCTACGGAAAAATCAATCGTGACGGCGCCACCAACGCAGACGGCAAACCGTGCTCGGATGGATCGGCCGCTGATCCCGATAGCTACGACTACCGGCGTGCTGCAGAACAACCTTCGTCGATCGCTGCGCGCCGCCCTACCCGATGACCTGAAGTGGATCACCCCGTACTCGCTGCGGCGGACCATCGGAACGGTGATTCGTGACGGGCTCGGTGTCGAGCAGGCACAGGCCCAGCTGTCGCACGCTCAGCTGGCGACGACCGAACATCACTACGTCGAACGGCGCACGCACGGACCGGACGTTCGCGAGGTCCTCGACCGGTACGCGAAGGAAAATACGGATCCGAATGTAAGGGGAAAGTGAGGGATTTCACCCCGATGATCTTGGAAGGAAAGAGCCCCCGATCTGCTGATGCAGCTCGGGGGCTCTTTTCTGCGCGCCCGGAGAGACTCGAACTCCCAACCTTCTGATCCGTAGTCAGATGCTCTATCCGTTGAGCTACGGGCGCAGGTCCTGTTCAGTTGTGTGCCCGGTTACCCGGGCGTGGCGGAGGCGAGAGGATTTGAACCTCCGGTCCCCGTGAAGGGACAACTCATTAGCAGTGAGTCCCATTCGGCCGCTCTGGCACGCCTCCTGGAGCCTTCTTTCGAGGGCGCCGGTCCTTTCGAACCGCCGAGAGGCAAGAGTACAGAGCAACCGGTCAGGACGCAAAACGGCTGGTCAACGCAGGTGGCTGTCGAACCAATCGAAGATTCTGGTCTGTGCGTCGATCAGCAGCCGCTTCTCGTCTTCGGGCAGCTGCTCGAAGTCGGCCATATCGAATCCGGGCGTGTCCGGCCGGTGATGCAAGCCGGGGTAGCTGACCACCAGAGTGGCCACCGCGGCTCGCGCCGCCGCGTCGCGCAGGCGTTCCACATGGTCGGCCGGGTTGACGGGATCGTCGTTGCCGTAGAGACCGAGCCACGGAGCCTGCAACTGTGGGGCGGCGTCCACCAGCGCCGTCGCCTCCGCGGTCAGCGGCTCAATGATGCCGGGTGCCGCGACGCTCACCGCGGCCCCGATGGGCCGGTTCGTAGCGACCAACAGGGCGGCGGTGCCGGCATTGTCGAAGCCGAGCACGCCGACGGTGTCGGGGAAGACTCCCCGGCCGACCAGCCAGTCGAAGCATGCGTCGAAATCGGCGAACAGATCCGCGCCGAACACCTGCTCGACCTCCGCGCCGTCCGCGACCGCGGTGGCGAGCGCACCCGGCCCGTCGGAGACGCGCGCCCCGACCGCGGCGAGATCGCGATCGTTGGCCGTCCCGGCGCCGTCCCCGTGGCCGCGCTGCCGATCGAAGCGGTGGAACAGATTGGGCGCCACCATGATCCAGCCTTCGCCGGCGAGCGATTTCATCATTTCCAGCAATACATCGGCAAACTGACGGGACTCGTGGAGTACGACAATGCCGCCGCGCGCGTAGCCCTCCGGCTCGATTACCGTGATGGGCACCCGACCTCCGGCCGCCGGGTCCGGAGCGCCGTCGACCACCTGCCCGCTGTCGCGCAATGGTGCTTCATCTCGATAGATGCCCGACATGAAACCAGGGTAGTTCGCATCCGTTACATTCGGGAGAAGTTGCACGGAAGTACCCATTCCTCGGAAAATTTTCCGACATACCGCCCAGCCGGTTCGGAGTGGCCGGCGGGCCGCCGGGACCTCCGAAACAACCGCGGCGAGCCGTCGCGACGTGCGAGGAATTAAGGTGTTGGGGTGAGTGCTCGTATTCGTCCGGACCTGGAGTCCATTCCGGCCTACGCTCCGGGGCGCAGCCATCCGGGCGCCGTGAAACTGGCCAGCAACGAAACCACCCAGGGGCCGCTCCCGAGCGTCGCCAAGGTGATCGCCGAGGCGGCCGAACTCATCAACCGGTACCCGGACAACTCCTCGGGCGAACTTCGAGCGGCCCTGGCCGAATTCCACGACGTAGCGGTCGAGAATGTCGCCATCGGCTGCGGCAGCGTCGCGCTGTGTCAAGAGCTGGTGCAGATTACATGCGCCTCCCCCGCCGACGAGGTGGTGTTCGCCTGGCGCTCGTTCGAGGCGTATCCGATCGTCACGCAGGTCGGCAACGCGACGGCCGTGCCGGTGCCGCTGAACGCCGAATTCGCGCACGATCTGGATGCGATGACGGCGGCGATCACCGAGCGGACCCGGCTCGTTTTCGTCTGCAATCCGAACAACCCGACCGGAACGGCGTACGGCCGCGCCGAATTGACCCGCTTCCTCGACGCGATCCCCGACGACGTGCTGGTAGTGCTCGACGAGGCGTACTTCGAATATCTGCGCCTGCCGGCCGACGATCGGGCCGACGGCGTCAAGATCGGCCGAGGCCGCTCGAATGTCGTTGTGCTGCGCACCTTTTCGAAGGCATACGGGCTGGCGGGGCTGCGTGTCGGTTACGCCGTGGGCGATCCGGAACTGATCACCGCGCTGATGAAGGTGCACATCCCGTTCAGCGTGAATCGGCTGGCGCAGGCCGCGGCCGTCGCCTGCCTGCAGGCGCGGCACGAACTGCTCGACCGCACCGATCATGTGGTGGCCGAGCGGGAACGCATGCGCGAGACGCTGCTGGCGGCCGGATACCGGGTGCCGCCGACCCAGGCCAATTTCGTCTGGCTGCCGCTGGGCGAGCACAGCGCGGAGTTCGGCGCGGCCAGTGCCGAAGCCGGAGTTCTGGTGCGGCCCTACGGCACCGACGGGGTGCGGGTGACCGCGGGCGATCCACACGAGAACGATCGGTTCCTGAGTTTCGCCACCGCCCCGGACACGGTCGCGCGCTTCGCCGGCTGACCCGGCTCCGCGGCGGTCAGTGCACGCCGAGGGCTCCCGCTAGCGTCGGCCAGGCCCTCGGCAGCTCGTCCTTCCAGTACGGCCAGGAATGCGTCCCCACCGGACGCAGATCGACATCCGCCGGGATCTGCATGCGCTCCAGCCGATCCGCGAGCGCCATGGTGCAGGCGTTGGCACCGGCCTCGAGCGGACCGCCGAAACCGACGGTCGAGAGCGCTTCCGGATTACCCGGGCCGTCGTAGGGACCCGGCACGCCCGAACCGGCGGACAGGAAGATCGCCTTACCGCGAAGAGTGTCGGCGTGCATCATCACGTCGTGGGCGAGCCAGTCCGGATCGTCCTGCTTGCCGAACATATTGTCCGGATCGCCGCCGTAGGTGCGCACCACCGCGCGTGCCTGCGCCTGGCCGAAATCGGAACCCATTGCGTAGCAACCACTGTGGGCCGCGATAGCGCGATAAGCCTGCGGGTTGCGTATCGCCAGCATCATCGCCGCCTCCGCCCCCATCGAGACGCCCTCCACGGCATCGCGGCCGTTGCCTTCGAATGTCGCGTCGATCAGCGGCGGCAGTTCGCGAGTGAGAAAGGTCTCCCACTTGTTGGTGCCGAGCACCGGATCGGGATGCTGCCAATCCGTGTAGTACCCCGCCGGGCCGCCGATCGTGAGGACCACGTTGAGATCCTTGTCGGCGAAGAACTGCACCGCACCACCGCGCTCGGTCCAGTTGTTGTACGCGTTGCTCGCGCTGCGCCCGTCGAGCAGATAGAGGGTCGGGCGCGGATGACTACGGTCCGCCGGAAGCAGCACCTGCACCTGCACCGTGCGTCCCATCGCCGGGGAATTCACGAAGACCCGCAACCAGCGATCGTTGATCGGTTCGATGCGGTCGATCGAGGCGGTGGCCGGACGGGGATCGTCCAGCGCCGGAGGCGGCCCCTCCGCGGAACCCGAATCGGCCGGGGGCGCGGGCGCGGCGGCCGTCAGCGGCGCTCCCCAGATCGCCCCACTCACCAGGAGTGCGGCGATGATGGCGCCGGACAGCCGACGCCGTATCCGGCGACGAACCATGGCCGCCATCCTGCCAGAGGTCGCCCGAGGCGTCGAAAACCCACGACGGCCCGATCCCCGGCGAGTCTTCCGGGGCTCCCCGGACCGATTCGGCATCCCCGCACCCTCGCCAGTAGGCTGAGACACCGTTCCGGCGTGCCCGGAACGAGGTGGGTTGCCCGAGCGGCCTAAGGGAACGGTCTTGAAAACCGTCGTGGTTCACGCCACCGTGGGTTCAAATCCCACACCCACCGCAGGTGAGGGGCTGTTTTCCGGTTCGTCGGTCGAGTCCTGCACGGGTTCGCCCGCAGCTGGCCCGCAGCGGCTTCGGCGCCCGCGTCCATCCCAGCAGCAACGGTGTCCAGGTCATCGGGGAACAGGTGGCCGTAGAGGTCGAGTGTCAGAGTCGCGGTCTTGTGCCCGAGCATGCGTTGCACGACCTTGATGTTGGCGCCGGCACTGATAGCCAGCGATGTACGGCGCCGATCTATCGCGACTTGATCCGCATATCTGTCGATCGGGCACCCCGTTCACCGGGGCACTCGATGAGCTGCTTGAGCTCCTTCGACGTCCGCGACAAGGTGCCACGCCCGCTGGCTATTCGTATTGAGCACGTCGACACACTCGCAGCCGCAGCGTATTGGGTTTAGCCCGCCGGCGGATCCGCATAAATGCCTCCCCGGTAATTCTGGCTACAGACCGGGGCCGGGCACCACGCCGCCCCGAATTGGAACCTTTCCCCAGTGCGGGTGCCGGTTATCCTCGTGCCGGTCTTCCCTGGCCCAGATTCCTTCTTTCAGTCCTCTCTTCTCGCGCTTGGCCGCGCCGACCAGCGCTAAGTACTCAACTGTCTAGCTGCCTGCCAGACGCCACCTCGAAAACCGCGGGTCGACAGGGAAACTTAGCTGGCTCTTAAGGATGGACAGAAGCCCGCCTTCAAGAGTCCGGCTCCGTCTTCCGTTTGTGCCGCCACGTTTCATTATCTGGTTGTAGAGTACAGCTAGACCAGTTACCACAAGCGACCGAGGAAATGATGCCACTAACCATCCGGAGAATCCTTGAGCAGGTCCAAAACGGCACCATCAGAGTGCCAGCATTCCAGCGCGGGTTCGTCTGGGATGCTGAGCGTGTTGCTTATTTAATGGACTCGATCTATAAAGGCTATCCTTTCGGAGCGCTCATCTTGTGGCGGACAAAAGAAAAGCTAAATTATGAGCGACAGCTCGGGCCATTTGAGTTGCCGGATGTCGAACCTGAGTACCCAATTGACTACGTTCTCGACGGGCAGCAGCGACTAACTTCCATTTTCGGGGTGTTTCAGACAGAGCTGACTCCGGCGGAGGATGCGCCGTGGACTAAGGTCTACTTCGACATGAGCGCAGAGGCGGATCTTCAGGAAAGTCAATTTGTCTGCCCGCAGGCAGGTGAGCTGGATGCGAGTCAGCACTTTCCGATAGGAACATTTTTCGACGTCACAGCTTACCGTAAGGCGACCGAACCTCTTCCGGCGAAGCAAGCTGAACTGATAGACCGCGTACAGTCCGTCTTCAAGGAAGCAACGATCCCGACACAGGAGGTTGCTACTGAGGACAGGGCTAAGGTTGCGATTGTATTCGAACGTGTTAATCGGCTAGGTGTCGAGTTGGACACGTTCCAACTTCTATCGGCCTGGACATGGAGCGACGACTTTAACCTGCAAGAGCGGATAAGAACACTCGCAGACGAAGTATCAGATCACGGATTCGGGGATATATCAGAAGACACTAATCTCATACTCCGATGCTGCGCGGCCGTTGTGGCTAAGGACGCTTCCCCAGCCACCTTGATGGGCCTTAAGGGTGCGGATGTACGTGCGCGGTTCGACGAGATCGAGAACGGCGTCAAGGGAGCGATTGATTTCTTGCGATCAAATTTGAAGGTAAGGACGCTTGCCAACCTTCCCTATTCGTCGTTACTGGTACCACTTGCGGTATTCTTTGCTGTCGAAGACGGTAAGAGCATAAGGATGAGCGATGGACAACGCGCCGCAATCGAGAGATGGATCTGGAAATCCTGCTTCTCGCGCAGATTTAGCGCTGGCGTACTACGCAATCTAACGCGCGATATCACCGAGATGATTGCACTGAGGGAGCGTGGCACATCAAATATTGATTCCTTCGGAGTCACGCTCGACGAAGAGTACTTTTTGGACCAATCCTTCACAATAGGGACCGTCCACACCAAAACTTTGATACTACTCTTGGCTAACAGGATGCCCCGTTCATTCATATCTGGCACAGTTATTGACTTAGGCCCGGTGCTTCAATCCTACAATCGAGACCAGTTCCATCACTTAATGCCCAGGAGTTTCCTGAAGAAGCTTGGAAAAACCACCACAGAAATCAATAGGCTGGCAAACTTTGCAATTATCTCGGCGATCGACAACAACTTGCTCTCCGGCGATGCACCAAGCGTTTACAAGAAGAAGATGCCGCCCGCGTCAATCGACGAAATTCTAAGGTCTGCCGCATGCCCTAACTCGCTCTTCGATGACGATTACGAGACTTTTGTTCGAGCCCGAGCACGAGCATTGTTGGCTTATGCCGATTTTCTAATGCATGGCTACACAAGATATAAGGGGTTGAACGATCCCGACGAGTGCCTCTGAAACTGCATTCATGTCACCAGCCGACGAGGTTTTCTGCCGCGGGCCAGCAACCGGCCCGCGGCAGCCTCCGACGCAACCAACCTCCACCAACTTAGCCAGCAACTGGTCAGCTCACACGCCCAACGTCACAAAACCGCCACGAATCACCAAAAGCCCGCCGGGCTACTTTGAAAACCGTCGTGGTTCACGCCACCGTGGGTTCAAATCCCACACCCACCGCAGGTCAGGGGCCTGTCACCAGGGCACTGTTCCGGCGTCGGAAAAGAATCCGCCGGTCGGTCCGTCGTCGGGCAAGGTGGCGAGGTGGATTGCGATCGCGGCGCCCTGTTGCGGGGTTCGGACGCCGCGGAAGCCGTTGAGGTCGGTGGCGGTGAAACCGGGGCAGCCGGCGTTGATCAGGATGTTGGTGTCGGCCAGTTCCTTGACGTATTGGACGGTGACTGCGTTCAGGAAGGTCTTCGACGCCGCGTAGGCAGCGGAAATCGGGCCGGTGTCCGTGCCGGGTGTGGTCTGCAGCGTGAGGGAGCCGACGCTGCTGGACATGTTCACGATTCGCGGCGCTGCCGAAGCGCGCAACATGGGCAGCATCGCGTTGGTGACACGGATGACCCCGATCACGTTGGTTTCCACGGCAGCTCGCACGGTCGCGGGATCGACCGAGGTGGGAGCCTGCGGCATGCCGCCGGTGATCGCGGCGTTGTTGACCAGGACGTCGAGCCCTCCGGCGCGGTCGGCGATCAGATCGGCCGCGGCGGCCACGCTCGCGCCGTCGGTCACGTCGAGCGGAACGCCGAAGGCATCGATCCCGGCCGCGCGTAACTTCTCCACCGCCGTGTCGCGGCGGTGTCCATCGCGCGCGCCCACACCGATGCGCCAGCCGAGGGCGCCCAGCCCCGCCGCGATCTCGTATCCGATTCCCTTGTTCGCGCCGGTCACCAGCGCGATCGTCTGTTCACTCATACCGTCGATCCTGGTTCGGTCTCAGGTGGCGGGTCCAACACCGACTGGGTGGCCGTTGATACCGCACGGGTATCAATGCCGGATACGATGACGTGGTGGAGACGCGGGAGTTGCGATACTTCGTCGCCGTCGCCGAGGAGTTGCATTTCGGGCGAGCGGCGCGGCGGCTCGCCATGGCACAACCACCGCTGTCCCGGGCGATCCGACAGCTCGAACGGCGTCTCGGCGTGGTTCTGCTGCATCGCACCACTCGTTCGATCGCCCTGACCGAGGCCGGGTCGGTGCTTTTGCGGGAGGCCCGTGCCGCGCTCGCCGCGGTCGAAGCCGCGGAGCGCCGCACTCGCCGCGCCGCCGGTCGGCCCGGTGTCGTGCTGGCCACGAAGGCCGGAGCGTCCAGCGAACTGCTGTCGAAGCTGCTGGACGCCTACGCCGCCGAACCGGGCGCTGTCCCCGTCGAGGTGCTGCTGTGCGGGCCCGGCGAGCAGGAGGCGCTGCTGCGCGACGGCCGTGCCGACGTCGCTCTGCTCCACCGGCCCTTCGACACGACCGCCGGACTCGACACCGAGGCTCTGCACACCGAACGACAGGTTCTGGTCCTGCCCGCGGGCCATCCCCTCGCCGACCGGCCCCACCTGTCGTTGGCCGAGGTCTCCGCGCTGACCGATCTGCCCCTGCCGCGCTGGCCCCGACGGGACGGGAGCTATCCCGACGGCTCCGGCCCGCAGGTTCGCGACCACACCCAGCTGGCCCAGCTGATCGCGCTCGGACGAACCTGCGCGGTGATGCCCGAGTCGGTCCGAACCCAGCTACGCGACGGTCACGCGATCGTGCCGGTGCCGGACGCGCCGGCGGTCACGACCGTCATCGCCTGGCCACCACACAGCAGATCCAAAGCCGTCGCCGACCTCGTCCGCACCGCGACACGTCTCTAGCCGACACCGTGGTTCCACGGCCGCCTTGTGCCGATTCGTCAGGTGAGCGAAGCAACACCGGTTCGCAGGCATGCGCGTCGACGACTATGGCGCCAACCGGCGTATCGGTCGGCGCCGCAGTCGTTTCCAGTCTTGATTCGGTTTCGCCGTGGTGCCGGAAGGGCTATCTGCAGAGGCGATGGGCGCCGCCACGGCGCCGAGCGGCATGGCTATCTCCGGTCCGGCACATGCCTGCTCGTCGTCGTGTGCACATCGACGGACAAACGGGAACAACGTCCCTGGTCAACTCCGCTAAGAGCCGCTGTGATCTCGGTGTCCGAGGCCGCCACGATGGATGGTGCTGCTGGTGATCGCTCCACCGCTAGGGTCGATGCTGCCGGATCGGTAGATGGCGGGGGTGCGGGCGAGGCTCGGGAGCGGGGTGGCGTAGCTACCGCCCGCGACGCGAGCGCCGATCGCTGGGGCGACCACCCGGTTGCGAGTCGTGTAGTAGTACCACATGGCAGCACCCACAGCACCGCCCGCGAGGCCGGCCGCGGCGTACTCGGCGGCGGTGGCATCGTCGCCGACATAGGTTTCCGTCGCATCGTCGCACTCGGTGTCGTCGACGCGGACCCCGCTGACAGCGTCGGCACACACCGCGGCATAGTCGTCGGCCACCGGCTCGATCGTGGCCGGCGCGACGGTCGTGGTCGGCGTGCTGAGAGTGCGCATCGCCGTCCACGCGGTGGACGTCGGTATCGATGCGGTGGTCGGTGGGGTCGACAGGGTCGTCGTGCTCGTGGTTCCGGTGGCCGCGGGCGAATCGGGAAGTGCGCAACCAGCTGCCAGATACATCCCCGCGACGGCGGGTACCAGGATCAAAATCGGTGCTGTGCCGTGCTTTCGGTGAGTGCTCATCGGGCCGGCCGTCCCCCAATCCAATCGAAATCGGAATCGTTCCCACAGCGGGTACTGCAGTTCGATCGGGTGCAGTGACAGGAGCGTTACCCGCCTGCTTCTCCGATCGGAACGCCGGCGGGCGATTCGGTTCGAACGGGGTATCGGTGGAGCTACACCCGGCACGCCGACGTTCGCCGCGCGTCAGCTCAGGTTCGCCGCGGATCGGTCTTGGCGTTCACTCGGTCGAAGGCGTCGCCGATGGCGGTGAGTTCTTCGGGGCTGAGCAGGTCTACGAAAGTGCGGCGGACCGCGGCTACATGGCCGGGGGCGGCGGCGCGCAGGCGGCGCATACCTTCCTCGGTGAGGTGGGCGCGGACACCGCGGCCGTCCTCTTCGCAGCTGGTGCGGCGGACCATGCCCTGATCCTCCATGCGGCGGATCTGGTGGGTGAGGCGGCTGCGCGAGGACAGCACACCGTCGGCGAGATCGCTCATCCGCAGCGAACCGCCCGGGGCCTCGGAGAGCATCACCAGGATGCGGTATTCGGGCAGGCTCATATCGCTGTCGGCCTGGAGCTGGCGGTTCAGTTCCACCATCAGACGCTGGTGCCCGTCCATGAAGGCACGCCACGCCCGCTGCTGTGCCGAGCTCAACCACGGCGGCGATGCCGGGCGACCACTCGGTTCGTAAGCCATGGCGTCATTCTATTGGCCCGAATGGAAGCAATGTCGCCTGGTCAGCGACCCGCGGACAAGATCACCCGGAGCGGATCCACAGCCGCACCCGTTCCAGCGCGGCGAGCACATAGAGTCGAGTTATGTATGCGGTGACATTGGACGGTTTCGGTGGACCCGAGGTGATCCGCTGGGCGGAGGTGCCGGATCTGCCGCCGCCCGGGCCGGGCGAGGTGGCGATCGACGTGGTGGCGGCCGGGGTCAATCGCGCGGATCTATTGCAGCGCCAGGGTTTCTATCCGCCACCGCCGGGTGCCAGCGACATCCTGGGCCTCGAGGTGTCCGGCGTCGTGGCCGAGGCCGGCGCAGGCGTGCGGGATCCGCGGCCGGGCGATCGGGTGTGCGCACTGCTGTCCGGCGGCGGCTACGCCCAGCGCGTGGTGGTCGCCGCGAGTCAGGTACTGCCGGTGCCCGAAGGCCTGGATCTGGCTGCGGCAGCGGCACTTCCGGAGGTCGCCGCCACCGTGTGGTCGAATCTGGTAATGCGCGCCGGATTACACGCCGGGCAACTGCTACTCGTCCACGGCGGCGGTAGCGGCATCGGGACCCATGCCATTCAGGTCGCGGTGAATCGCGGTGCGCGCGTCGCGGTGACCGCTGGTTCACAATACAAATTGGATCGCTGCGCCGAATTGGGTGCGAGCATCGGAATCAATTATCGGGAACAGGATTTCGTGGAAGTTATCGGCGAATTGGGTGGCGCCGACATCATTCTCGACAATATGGGCGCGAAATACTTGCCGCGTAACGTCACCGCCCTCGCCGAGGACGGACAGCTGTGTGTGATCGGCATGCAGGGCGGAGCGAAGGGCGAACTGAATCTGGCGGAGCTGCTCGGTAAGCGCGGCACCATCCATGCCACCAATCTGCGTAAGCGGCCGGCCACCGGGCGGTCGAGTAAGGCCGAGATCATCGCGGAGTTGCGGCGGCAGCTGTGGCCGCTGATCGCGGAGGGCGCGGTGGTGCCGGTGGTACATGCCGAGATCCCGGTCACGGAGGCGGCGCACGCGCACGAACTGCTCGATTCGGCCGAAACCGTCGGCAAGGTGGTCCTGCGCATCGACGAGGCGTGAACGTCCGCCGCACCCGGCGACCACGCGTCGGACGGCCGTGACCTACTTCTCCAGTGAGTTCAGCGCCCGGCCGAGCTGTTCGATCTCGAATTTCGATGTGTAGGGCGCCAATCCGAGGGTGACCGCGCCGCCCTCGTCGTTGACGCCCAGCGCGTCGAGCAAGCGGCTGCCGCCGTGCGCGCCGCTGACCGTTCCGATGCGGTGATCGGCGAGTTCGGCGGAGATCTTCTCCGCCTGCATCCCCGCGATGGTGAAGCTGACCGTGGGGATGCGGGTGGAAGCGCGGCCGATCACGGTCAGATCCGGGACCGCGTCGAGCACCTCCATCAGATGTTCGAACAGCTGGTCGTGATAGTCCTGCAGCGAGGTAATCGATACCTCCAGCCGCTCCCGGCGGCTGCCGGTGGCCTGTTCGTCCAGCCCGGCGAGATAGTCGATGGAGGTGGTCAGGCCCGCCAGCAACGCGTACTGATGTCCGCCGACCTCGAGCCGCTCGGCGCCCTTGGCGTAGGGATTGAGCGACATCGAGGGAATGCGATCCAGAAATGCCGGATCGCGGAACACCAGCGCGCCGATCTGCGGGCCACCCCAGGCCGGCGCGGAGAGAGCGACGACATCGGCATTGAGTTCATCGATGTCGATCAGAGCGTAGGGCGCCGCGCCGAAACAGTCGGCCACCAGCAGCCCGCCCACCTCGTGCACCCGGTCGGCGGCGACCCGGACCGCGGGCGCGGAACCGACGATCGGCGAGGCGGCGGTGACGGCGACCAGTCGCGCGGTCGGGCCGATCAGTTCCTCGAACTGCCAGGCCGGCATCTCGCAGGTTTCGATCTCCACCTCGGCCCAGCGCACGTGGGCGCCGTAGCGGTTGGCGATGCGCAGCCATGGGGCCACATTGGCCTCGTCGTCCAGGCGCGAGAGCACGATGCCGGTGCCGAGCCCGAGCCGCGAACTCAGCGATTCGGCCAACCAGGCCAGCAGGACGGCCCGGTCCGGGCCGAGTACGACACCCGCCGGATCGCCGCCGACGAGATCGGCTACCGCCTCCCGGGCCGCGTCGAGAATCGCACCACTGCGGCGCGCGGCGGCATGACGATTGGTGTGCGAAAACGCAGAGGTCCGGAAACCGGTTGACACGGCGCGCGATACCGAATCCGGGACCAGCATTCCTGCCTGTGGGTCCAGATGGATCCAGCCGTCGCCCAGGGACGGTATCAACCCCCGAACCCTCGCGACGTCGTAAGTCATGCTGGCCACTCTAAGGGCAGCGGGCAAGTCGGCGGAACCGTGCGCCGACCCAATGCGATATCACGCGACATGGCAACCGACTTTCACAAACCGAACCACACACGAGGCTGACAGAACCGCAACAGAATACTTCCGCCCGAAATCGGACCGCATACCCCGTTCCGGCACGGCGCCCCCACCGGGCGATGCGTCGTTCACTTAGCGCTCGGCGCGGGAAGCAGACATCATGGATGCCATGACGCAATCGGACGGAGCACCGGATTCCATCGTGGTGATCGGACCCGAGGGGCGGCCGCTGGTTATTCCGGCCGGCGCCCAGGGTGAGGCGCCGTTCGCCGGGCAGGTGGTCGGCGAGGGCGAGACCGACGCCGAGGGCGCGCAGACCAGCGGCGAGGAATCACTCGCCGATATGGTCGAGCAGCCCGCGAAGGTGATGCGGATCGGCACCATGATCAAGCAGCTGCTCGAGGAGGTACGCGCGGCTCCGCTGGACGACGCGAGCCGCAGCCGGCTCAAAGAGATCCACAGGACCTCGGTGCACGAGCTCGAGCAGGGTCTCTCCCCTGAGCTGCGCGACGAACTCGAGCGGCTCGCGCTGCCGTTCAGCGAGGATTCCGTGCCGTCCGATGCGGAACTGCGGATCGCCCAGGCCCAGCTGGTCGGCTGGCTGGAGGGTCTGTTCCACGGCATTCAGACCGCGCTGTTCGCCCAGCAGATGGCGGCCCGCGCGCAGCTCGAGCAGATGCGTCACGCTCTGCCGTCGGGTGCGCACATCCCGCGCGAAGGCGGACAGGGTGGATCGGTCACCGGGGGCGGTCAGTACCTCTGAACACCGCCGATCATCGGATACCCTCGAGCCCCCACCGGCGGGGACCGGCTCTGCGCTACAGTCGTGCACTGTGCCAGCAGCTGCCCCTGCCGATTCGGCCACAGCCGAACGCCCGGCCGACGCCTCGGTGCCCCTGATGTCGGATGCGCAAACGTTCCCGCGGGCCTTCAAAGACCTCCGCGAGGGGTTCGCTCAGCGTGAGCTGTGGCTACAGCTGGGCTGGCAAGACATCAAGCAGCGCTACCGGCGATCGGTGATCGGCCCGTTCTGGATCACCATCGCCACCGGCGTGCAGGCGGCCGCGATGGGTGTCCTCTACGCGGCGATCCTGAATCAGGACCTGTGGACGTATCTGCCGTATGTGACCGTCGGCCTGATCGTCTGGAACGTGATCAACGCCAGCATCCTCGAGGGTTCGGACGTGTTCATCGCCAACGAGGGGCTGATCAAACAGCTGCCCTCGGCGCTGAGCGTGCACGTCTATCGGCTGGTGTGGCGGCAGTTCCTGTTCTTCGCACACAACATCGTGATCTATCTGGTCATGCTGGTAGCTTTCGGCGTCTGGGAACATCTGGATTGGACGGTGCTGCTGGCGATTCCCGCCATCGCGCTGGTGTTCCTGAACTCGGCGTGGGTGTCGATCGTGTTCGGCATCTTCTCCACCCGCTACCGCGATATCGCCCCGATTCTGGGCAGTATGACGCTGATGCTGTTCGTGCTGACCCCGGTCATGTGGACCACGAAATCGCTGCGGGATCAGGGCGGGGCGGTGAGCGAACGGGCCAAGCTGGTCGAGTTGGTGCCGACCTACCACTATCTCGAGATCGTGCGCGCACCCTTGCTCGGTGACCCGGTGCAGGTGCGGTCGTGGCTGGTCGTGGGCGCGATCACCGTGGTCGGCTGGGCGGTGGCGATCCTGGCGTTGAAGCAATACCGTTCCCGCGTGCCGTACTGGGTGTAGAGGACGATATGACCGGAGTAAGCATCGAAACCCACCAGGCGTGGGTGGAGTTTCCCATCTTCGACGCCAAGTCACGTTCGCTGAAGAAGGCGTTCCTGGGCAAGGCCGGCGGATCCATCGGGCGCAATCAGTCCGATGTGGTCGTGGTCGAGGCCCTGCGCGACATCACGCTGTCGCTGAAGGAGGGTGACCGGGTCGGCCTGGTGGGCCACAACGGCGCCGGGAAGTCGACACTGCTGCGGCTGCTCTCGGGCATCTACGAGCCCACCCGCGGCAGCGCGCGGGTGTGCGGCCGGGTGGCGCCGGTGTTCGACCTGGGCGTCGGGATGGATCCGGAGATCTCCGGCTACGAGAACATCATCATCCGCGGGCTGTTCCTCGGTCAGACCCGCAAGCAGATGCTCGCCAAGGTCGACGAGATCGCCGACTTCACCGAACTCGGTGAATACCTGAACATGCCGCTGCGCACCTATTCCACCGGTATGCGAGTGCGGTTGGCGATGGGCGTGGTGACCTCGATCGATCCGGAGATCCTGCTGCTGGACGAGGGGATCGGCGCGGTCGACGCGGAATTCATGAAGAAGGCCCGCAACCGGCTGCGCGACCTGGTGGCGCGCTCCGGAATCCTGGTGTTCTGCAGCCATTCCAACGAATTCCTGGCCCAATTGTGCGATACCGCAATGTGGATCGACCACGGCACGCTGCGGATGCAGGGTGATATCGAGGATGTGGTGCGCGCGTACGAAGGCCCGGAGGCGGGCGATCACGTGAAGCAGATCCTGCGTGAGCTCGAACTGGAACGCAATCCCGCATGACCACGGCGGCAGAGAGCAAGGACACGACCATGGATGATCAGGCGGCCTCGTCCGCGGACAGCGGAGTGGCCCGGATCATCGCGGTGGTCGTGACCCACAAACGCCGGGAACTGCTGAGCGAATCGCTGAAGGTGCTCGCCTCGCAGACCCGCCCGATCGACCATTTGATCGTCATCGACAACGGCAACGAGCCCGAGGTCGGCGAACTGGTGGAAGAACAGCCGATCGAATCCACCTATCTGGGTTCCGAACACAACCTGGGTGGTGCGGGCGGCTTCGCCCTCGGCATGTTGCACGCGCTGACCATGGGCGCGGACTGGGTGTGGCTGGCCGACGACGACGGCCGCCCCGAAGGCCCGGACGTGCTCGAGAAGTTGCTCGATTGCGCCGAGCGCCACGGCCTTTCGGAGGTCTCGCCGGTGGTGGCCGATATCGACGATCCGGATCGGCTGGCATTTCCGCTGCGCCGCGGGGTGGTGTGGCGGCGGCTGCGGTCCGAACTCGGTGACGAGGACTTCCTGCCCGGTATCGCCTCGCTGTTCAACGGCGCCCTGATCTCCGCCGAGGCGCTCGAGGTGATCGGCGTGCCGGATCTGCGACTGTTCGTGCGCGGCGACGAAGTGGAGGTGCACCGGCGGCTGGTGCGCTCGGGCCTGCCGTTCGGGACCTGTTTGCAGACGGCGTATCTGCATCCGAACGGGTCGGCGGAATTCAAGCCGATTCTGGGCGGCCGCATGCACACCCAATATCCGGACGATCCGGTCAAACGCTATTTCACCTACCGCAACCGTGGCTATTTGATGGCACAGCCCGGGATGCGGAAACTGCTACCCCAAGAATGGGCGCGGTTCTCCTGGTTCTTCCTCGTACAGCAAAAAGATCCGGCCGGTCTGCGAGAATGGTTGCGGCTGCGGCGTCTGGGGCGACGCGAGCAGTTCCATAAACCCGGTTAGATCAGTGCTTTTCGCATGAGGAGGTACGGCTGTGAGCAACCCCTACGGTGGGCAGCCACCCTATGGGCAACCATTCCCACCGAACGGTGCACAGCCGTATCCCCCGCCGCAGCCGAACGGTCCCTACGGCGCGCCGCCGCCGAACGGCGGTAGCGGAGCCGTTGCCGCACCGGGATATCCGCAACCGCACGCGGGCTCGCAGCCACATATCCCCCAGCCGCACAACGTCTCTCAGCCGCATCAGACGCCGGGTTGGGGCGCTCCCCCGGCTCCGCCACAGCCCTACGGTCAACCGCCGGCGAATCCCTACGGGGCGCAACCGTACCCGGGCCAGCCGCAGTTCACCGGCGGGCCGATGCCGATGCCGATGCCGATGCCGATGCCGATGCCGATGCCCTACGGTGCGCCCAATCCCGTTGCACCGCAAGGCCAATACGGCCCCTACGGTCCGACGGTTCAGTTCCAGCCGCAACCCGGACCGCAGGGCATCGTCGTCGACGCCTCGTACTTCCCGCTGGGGTTCCTGCTCGCGCTGACCGGCCCGAAGATCATCGTCAACGGCATGGAGGTGCCGGTGGCGAAGTGGGGACAAACCCACATTCCGGTCGGCCCCGGGCAGCACCACGTACGAGTGGCGACCAAGTGGCTGTGGGATATGGGACCGGCCGAGACGACCGTGCCGGTCACCGAGGGCCACAGCACCCACGTGTACTACAAATCGCCTGCTATCGCCTTCATCAACGGTGCGATCGGGCCTGTGCCGCAAGCCGCGCCGGGCGCGATCGTGTCCTACATCAGCCTCGGCGTGGTCGGGGTGCTCATCCTGCTGCAGTTGCTGCTCGCCTGCTCGCTCTGACGCGCAGCCCGGGAAGAAGTAGGCCCGAAAAATACGTTGCGGCCCGCGCGGCGGGCTGTCATCGTTTATCCATCCGGTCGCGCACGCGACCGAACCGAGTATCGAGACACGAGAGGGTCGAGGAGGTGGAATACGTGAACGTCGACAGTCGAATTGTCGCGGCCGGAGCCCGGTATCAGACCGAAAAGCGCTCCGCCGCATGTATTTCCACTCTTCTCCCCATGCACTGAGCCCTTCGCGGGCTCGGTGCCCGACGAAGGATGTCTCCCCTCATGGTCGATGACGACCGTCTCATTCCTTACGGCTGGACCGCCGACCTCTCCGCCGCGTACACAGGACTGCTCGATACCGGCTGGGTCCCGGCCCGCGTGATCCGGATGGATCGCAGTGAATGCGATGTCGCGACGCCCGACGGGCTCGCACGCGCCGACTGTCCGCGGGCGGATACCAACATCAACGGCCTGTGTACCGGTGACTGGGTCGCCGTCGCACCGGCCGAAACGACCGCCGGCCCGGCGTTCACGGTACGAAAGTTGTTGCCGCGCCGCACGATTCTGCAGCGCGCGACGGTATCCGGCCGTTCCGACGCACAGGTACTGGCCACCAATGTGGATACCGTCGCGATCTGTGTCGCCGCCGACGGCGAGATCGACCTGGGTCGCATCGAGCGGATGCTGGCCCTGGTGTGGGAGTCCGGTGCGCAGCCGGTGGTGGTGCTGACGAAATGCGATCTGGCGCCGGATATTTCACTGTCAGAAGTGCGCGCCGCCGCGCCGGGTGCGACGGTGCTGGCCGTTTCGGCCACCACCGCTGCCGGTATGGATACGCTGCGCGCGGTGGCGGCCGGAACGGTCGCACTGATCGGATCGTCCGGCGCCGGCAAGTCGACCCTGGCGAATGCGCTACTGGGCGAAGAAGTCTTCGCGACGGACCGGGTTCGCGCCTCGGACAAGCGCGGGCGGCACACCACGGCGCATCGCGAGTTGCGGCCGATTCCCGGCGGCGGAACTCTGATCGACACACCCGGACTTCGGGCGATCGGTCTCTGGGACGCCGAACAGGGTCTGGCCCGGACCTTCACCGATATCGAATCGCTGGCAGCGCAGTGCCGATTCTCCGACTGCGGTCACCGCACCGAACCCGGATGCGCGATCCTCGCGGCCCTCGAGAGCGGCGAACTGCCGCCGCGACGACTGGACAGCTACCGCAAATTGCAGCGCGAGAACGAGCGGCTCGCCGCCCGCAGCGATGCGCGGTTGCGGGCCGAACGGGAGCGGGTGTGGCGCGAGATCAGCAAATCGCAGCGGCGGATGTACAAGGAACGTGATCCTCGTCGCCATCGACACTGACTGCTATGCAACTGATTGCATAGTCTCGCTCGGTGCCCTACTGTGCGAATCGAGTAGTTCAGCACCCCGGCCTCCACGGCATCGCCGATCATGGAGCCCGGGGTGATCGCACAGATGGGAGCAGGGATATGACCGAAGCTGGTAAGCCACTGGCCGGCCGCACCATGATCATGTCGGGCGGTAGCCGCGGCATCGGCCTGGAGATCGCCAAGCGGGCCGCCGCCGACGGTGCGAACATCACGCTGATCGCCAAGACCGATCAGCCGCATCCGAAACTGCCGGGCACGATCCACACCGCCGCCGAGGAGCTCGAGGCCGCGGGCGGTCGGGTGCACAAATTCGTCGGCGATGTGCGCGACGACGAGGGCGTCGCCGAAGCCGTGCGGCAGACGGTGGAGCGGTTCGGCGGTATCGATATCGTCGTCAACAACGCCTCGGCGATCGATCTGTCACCGACCGAAACGCTGTCGATGAAGAAGTACGACCTGATGCAGGACATCAACTGCCGCGGCAGTTTTCTGCTGTCGAAGACGAGCATCCCGGCATTGAAGGAGTCGGCCGAGGCCGGGCGCAATCCGCACATCCTCACCCTGTCACCGCCGCTGAACCTCGACCCGAAATGGGCGGGAAGCTCACTGGGCTACACCATCGCCAAGTACGGAATGTCGCTCACCACCTTGGGTTTGGCCGAGGAACTGCGCAAGTACGGCATCGGCGTCAACTCGCTGTGGCCGCGCACCACGATCGCCACCGCCGCGGTCCGCAACCTGCTCGGCGGTGAGGAAATGGTCCAGACCTCCCGCACCCCCGACATCTACGCCGACGCCGCGTACCTTGTCCTCACCTCTTCCGCCAAGGACACCACCGGCAACTTCTTCATCGACGACGAGGTGCTGAACGCGCACGGCATCACCGATCTGGACAAGTACCGCGTCGTCCCCGGTGACGGCCCGCTGACCACGGACCTGTTCCTGTAACTCGGTCCGCACTCCGCGAACACAGTGGTGTTGCCACTACCGAATTCGCCGAGGCCCGCCCGGTGACGTGCCGGGCGGACACCCGAATCAGATGCCGTACAGCCGTTCCCAGTTCTCGCGGCTGGTCAATTCCGGCGCCGCCGCGCGGTACTGCCGGCTCAGCTCCGGGAGTTCGCGGCGCAGCCGGCGCAGGACTCGGATGGTGCGCAGCAGCAGGGTGCGAGCTTTCTCCTTGTCGCGCTGCCTGATTCGCACGCCGGACTGGGACGCGTCGGTGACCACGACGTGATCGAACAGGGCCAGATGCCACCAGTGCGCATCCTCACGGGTGACGCCCACGATGCCGTGCTGGGTACGCCCGGTCCACTGCTGGATCGCGCGCTTGACCAGCACCAGCAGCGGACGGCTCGGTTCACCGCCCGCGCGGCGGAGCTGGATGTCCGACTGCCGGACCGGTGCGGTCGCGGCCGCGTGCTTCTTGGTCTCGCCGTAGTCGGCGCGGCTGGTTCGAGCGGTGGCCAAAGCCTGAATTCCGCCGTCGCGCAGAATCTTCGGGCCCTGCAGGAAGTCCTCGATGCCCTGCAGCGTGGTGTGCGCGAGGCCGTACTGCATACCGACCAGATATTCCGCGATCTCACGGAACAGCTTGCGGGTCACCGCCTTCGGGTCGAGATCGGTGTGCATGGAGCTGACGATGAGCGAATTGCGCATGCTGAAGTAGCGCGCCCAGTCGTCGAAATCCTTCCAGTAGAAGTCCGCGTGCCAGACCGCCGCGTTCGGCAGCGTCACGGTCACGAATCCCGCCTCGCGGGCGCGGACACCGTATTCGACGTCGTCCCACTGGAAGAAGATCGGCAGCGGCAGCCCGATCCGGGCCACCACCTCGGCCGGGATCAGGCAGGTCCACCAGGCGTTGTAGCCGGCGTCGACGCGGCGCTCCTGATTGCGCTTGAGCATGCTGGTGTTGCGCAACGCCTTGGGCACCTTCTGACCGTGCCGCAACTCGTTCAGGTGCACCTCCTCGGCGCCGACGTTGAGATAGTCGGGGTTCAGCAGGAACAGCATCTGCGCGCCGACCAGTGTCGGTTCCACCGTTAGATTGGCAAAGGCATTGAGCCGCAACACCGTTTCGGGTTCGCAGAGGATATCGTCGTCCATCAGGATGACATCGGCGTGCTCGTTGGCCGCCGACACCTCGTACAACCCGCGGGTGAATCCGCCCGCACCGCCGAGATTCGGCTGCCGGATGTAGCGCAGTTTGTCACCGAAGAGCGGCTGCGTCCGCTGGAACAGCTCCCGGTCCGAAACCAGGTCGGTGCCCTGGTCGACCACGTACACCGCGTCGATGGCGGCCAGCACTTCCGGATCCGAGGCGAGTGCGGCGACCGTGTGCGCGCAGTCCTCGGCCCGATTGAAAGTGCAGATCGCGATCGCGACCGGGCGGACCCGGTCCGGAGCGGCGGCGGTCCAGGTGAGCTCACCGATCCCGAGTTCGCCTCCGACAGCATCGAATTCGACCCACAGCGCACCACCGTCCACGTACTGATCCAGCGGGGCCCGCAGGGTGACCATGCCGTCGGAATCCACGTCCGCGGAGTCGATGATGCGCCGGTGCCCGGCGATATCGGAGGCGGCCAGCCGGATCCGGGCCCGATCGCCGACCGCGACCCGCATCGAGACCTCGACCTGGGTCACCGTCGTCCAGCGCTGCCAGTAGCTGGCCGCGAACCGGCCGAAATAGGTGTTGGTGTGGGCGTGCGCGCCTTTTTCCAGCCGCAGCGACAGCCGTTCGCGATGCGATTTGCCCTTGACCACCGCGTACAGTTCGTCGCTGATCTTGGGCGCCGGCCCGGTGAAAATGCCGCGGGCCAGAACCAGGCGGTCGGGGGCGCGGTGCTCGGTCCGCAGGGCGCCGGGCGCGGGCTCGGCGATCCGCGGATCGTTCTCGGTTGCGGTCACGGCCTGGCCAGCCGACTGATCCATGGTGGAATCCCTCGTAAACAGTGTCCGATGGCGCCGAATCCGGCGCGGGCGCGGTTAAGTGCAGGCTCGGTGTGAGCGATACCCATTATGTCCGTCTCACGTCGCGGAGTCCGACCGGAGGGCCGGTGATCGACAATTGCGAAGCACGATCACCGGCCCGACCGGGTGCGGGTGTCCCGCATATCCCGACCCGAGCGGGACTCGGCGAAGACGAAAGTGTCGTAGGCCCAGTAGCGGAAAACCACCGCCACGATCTGGCCGATCAGGGTGCCGGAGATGTTGTCCGCCAGCGGGGAAGACAGGTGCAGCACATATCGGGAGAATCCGAGACACCCCAGCTGCAATCCGATGGCAACCACATTGAAAACGGCGTACAGCAGATATTCGCGAGCGGGACTTCCGCCCTGCTTGTGCGCGAAAGTCCACCATTTGTTGCCGAAATACGTGACCACCGTGGCCACCAGAATCGAGATGATCTTCGCGACCAACGGCGCCTGATTCAGAACTCCGTCGCCGCCCCAGAAGACCAGCACATTGTAGGTTCCGGCGTCGACGAGAAATCCGATCGCGCCGACCACCAGAAACGCCGCCCCCTGCCGCAAGGCGGTGACGACCTTGTGTCGCAAGCTATCGCCGGTTCGATCGACCGGTTCGGTCGCCGTCTCACTGCTGGCCACCCGGCGACGGTACCGCACCCGGGTTCCCCACCGCGTGACGCAGGTGGGAGCGCGGCTCGCGGCGGGTGTGATCAGGCGCCGCACAGCGGATGCACAGGGCGCGAGGTCGAGGCGGGGCACGCCGGCCCGCATCCGACACAGTGAGGGTTAGCGGGCGCGGGTCCCGCGCCGACCTGTACCCTCCCGGTGTTCCGTATTTCATCGGCCGATCAAATGAGGGATTGACGGGGTGAACCCCACCGAGCTTCGCATCGCCGCAGTCGTGCCCTGCCACAACGAGGAGGCTGCGGTCGCCAAGGTCGTCACGGACCTCAAGGCTGCCGTGCCGGGCATCGACGTCTACGTCTACGACAACCGCAGCACGGACGCCACCGCCGAACGTGCCCGCGAGGCGGGCGCGATCGTGCGCACCGAGACCGTCAAGGGCAAGGGCAACGTGGTCCGGCGCGCATTCGCCGATATCGAGGCCGATATCTACCTGATGATCGACGGCGACGACACCTACGACGCCTTCGCCGCCCCGAAGATGATCGAGGCGCTGCTGTCCGGCCCCTACGACCATGTCCTCGGCGTGCGGAAAGAGGACGAGGGCACGCAGGCGTACCGCGCGGGCCACGAAGCCGGTAACCGCGTGCTCAACGGCGTAGTCGGCAAGGTCTTCGGCGAAAACGTCGAAGATATGCTTTCCGGATACCGGGTGTTCTCCCGCCGCTTCGTGAAGAGTTTCCCCGCGGTGTCGCGCGAATTCGAGATCGAAACCGAATTGACCGTGCATTCGCTGCACCTGCGGGTACCGCAGACCTCGGTGCGGGTGGGCTTCCGCGATCGGCCGGAGGGCAGTGAATCCAAACTGCGCACCTACCACGACGGATTCAAGATCCTGGGCCTGATCTTCGGCTTGGCCCGGCACGAACGACCGGTCGCGTTCTACGGGCTGTTCGGAACGCTGGCCTGGCTGATCTCGATCATCCTGATCGTGCCGATCGTGATCCAGTTCTACGAAATCCACCAGGTGCCGCGGTTCCCGACGCTGTTCCTCGGTTTCACCTTGCTGCTGCTGGGCAGCCTGGCGTGGACCGCCGGTCTGATCCTCGACGGCATCCGCAGGTCCCGGCACGAGGCCGCCCGCCTGATGTACCTGCGGTATTCGGCCGTCGGCGTCGAGACGCCCGAACAGGTCCGGCAGGCACACTGATGACGACCCAGGCCGACAAGGAGGCAGCCGATAGGCAGGCTTCCGACCCCGGCGCCGTGACCGGCGAAGCCGACACCGAGCAGCCGAAGCGCGACGAGGTGAGCCGCGGAAGTAGCCGGGCCACCGATCAGCGGCGGACCGCGGATCTGCTCCGGCGCGCCTGGTCTCCCGTCGCGCATCACCTGGGCCCGGCCGCGGCCGTATTCGTCCTGGTGGCGGGCGTCTTCGGTATCGTGTTCGCGACCATCACCCCGCCGTTCTGGGGTCATGACGAGATCACGCAGTTCGGCCGCGCGTATCAGGTGGCGCACGGCGGATTCACCCCCGAACGGATCACCGACGACCGCGGCATCTCCTACGGCGGCCAGATCCCGTTGAGTATCGACGGGCTGATGGGCTACGCCTTCACCGACTACAACCGTCACCCGACCGAGCCGGCCCCGCTCGCCGCCGACGAGACCGCCTACGACCGGCTGGGTTCCGCGCCGGTGACCGCGACCGCGACCAAGCAGATGTGGTTCACCAACACCGCCGCCTACTCCCCGCTGCCGTATGTGCCCGCGGCCGTGGGCATTCGGCTCGCGCAGGCCGTCGGCCTCGATGTCGGCGATACGGTGCTGCTCACCCGGCTGGCCGGATTACTGGCCTATCTGGTGATCGTGGCATTCGCGCTGCGGGCGCTGCGGGCGTTCCGGATCCAGTGGCTGGCCTTCACGGTCTCGGTGCTGCCGATCGCACTGTTCCAGGCGGGTACGGTCACCGCCGACACCGTCACCAACGCCCTGGCGGTCTTGGTGTCGTGCCTGCTGGTGAAGGGCGTCTTCCTCGACACCCGGCTGACGAAGCCGGAGGTGGTGGCCGCATTGGCGGCGACGCTGGCGCTGCCGCTGAGCAAGCCGACCTACGTCATCCTCGCCATGCTGGTGGTGCTGATTCCCGCCCGGCAGTACGGCTTCGGGAACGTGCTGCGCTGGCTGCCGTGGTGCTTCGCGGCGCTGGGCGCGATCCTGTTCGCGGTCTGGATGAAGATCGCCGCGCCGACCGGCGACGGTATGGGCCTGATGCGCAAGCCGGCGGAATGGCATTCGGTGCGTCCGGGCGATCAGCTACACGAGATTCTTTCGAATCCGGTGCATTTCGCGAATACCTTCGGTGACAGCATCTGGTATCGGGACGAGAAATGGTTCACCCAATTCTTCGGCGAGCTGGGATTCGCCTATGTGGACGTTCCCGCGCTGTCGATCCTGGCCTGCCTGCTGGCGCTGGCGGTGAGCGCCGGAATCGCGGATCGGCTGACCGGTAACCGGTGGCGCACCTGGATCGTCGCGCTCACCGTACTGGCCAGTGTGGCGATGATCTACGTGACGCTCTACATGTCGTTCACGCCCGTCGGTTACTGGATGATCGACGGCGTGCAGGGCCGCTATTTCGTACCGCTGGCGATCGCCGGATTCGCGGTGCTGCTGCGGTGGATGCCGTTGCGGCTGAGCGATTCTCGCGGTGTGACGCCGGTACGCGGGCCCGCGATCACGGTGGTGGTCGCGACTGTGGTGGCACTGGCCGCGGCCGCGATCAAATACAACGTCGTGATCTGGGGTTAGAGCACCTTTTCGCCGGCCGCCGCGTACGCGCGTTCGGTGTGTTCCTTCTGCGGGCGCCACCACGCTTCGTTGTCGCGGTACCAGGCGACGGTCGCGGCCAGTCCGGCCCGGAAATCGCCGTACCGGGGCCGCCAGCCCAGTTCGGTGCGCAGCAGGGTGGCATCGATGGCGTAGCGCTGATCGTGTCCGGGCCGATCGGTGACGTGGTCGAAATCGCCGGGGTCCCGGCCGAATTCGGCGAGCAGCAACTCCACGACGGTCCGGTTGTCCAGTTCACCGTCGGCGCCGATCAGATAGGTCTGCCCGATGCGCCCGCGGTCGAGAATCTCCCAGACCGCGCGATTGTGATCGGCGACGTGAATCCAGTCCCGGATCTGATGTCCGGCACCGTAGAGGCGCGGTCGCACCCCGTCGATCAGATTGGTGATCTGGCGCGGGATGAATTTCTCCACATGCTGATACGGACCGTAGTTGTTACTGCAGTTGGAGATCGTCGCCCGCACCCCGAACGAGCGCACCCAGGCACGGACGAGCAGATCACTGGACGCCTTGGTCGCCGAATACGGGCTGGACGGTTGATAAGGAGTGTTTTCGGTGAATGCCGGGTCGTCCGGCTCGAGATCGCCGTAGACCTCATCTGTCGAGATGTGGTGATAGCGCACGTCGTATTTGCGCACCGCCTCGAGCAGGGTGAATGTGCCGACGATATTGGTTTGCACGAACGACCGCGGCCGGGCCAGCGAATTGTCGTTGTGGGATTCGGCCGCGAAATGCACCACGGCGTCGGCTCCGGAGACCAGTCGGTCGACCAGACCCGAATCGGCGATATCGCCGTGTACGAACTCGATCCGATCCGCGATCGACGCCAGCGAGGCGCGATTTCCAGCATAGGTCAGTGCGTCGAGCACGGTGATGCGGACGTCCGGTCGATCCGACACGGTCTGATGGACGAAGTTCGCGCCGATGAATCCGGCTCCGCCGGTTACGAGCAATCGCACCGTGCCACCCTATCGTGGGCGCGAATACGGACTTTGAATCACCGGCGAGTCACACCGGGCCACAAGGGGATGTGACCTTCATCACACTACACCTTCGATGTCCTTTTTGTTCGAATTGTAGGTGGTGTCCGAAAACCGCACGCATACTGCATGTTTCCGCAACCTGACAATCGGCAAGAGCCCGATGGTGAACAGAATTTGAATGAACGGACACAACAGGTTCACCGCTCGTTAGCTGACGTCGATTTCTATTTCTCATGTCCCAGAACCACTCTGTATCGAGGTTCCGCAGAAAATGATGATGAGGAAATTCGTCGCGACCGCCGCGATGTTGGTTGCTGCTGTCGGCGTCGCGGCCGGTACCGCCACGGCCGACCCCGCTGCTCCCGCGGCGCCCGAGAGCGTCTACTACAAGGCCAGCGTCGTCGACAACGACAAGGCCGTTATCAAGACCGACGGCGGCTCGATCGTCAACGAAGACGGCATGCTGAAGATCA
>NZ_PSZE01000097.1 GCF_002933465.1 Nocardia nova | reverse complement strand
CCCGACGCACCGATCGTCTACGTCGACAACGATCCGTTCGTCGTAGCCCACGGCCGCGCGCTGCTGTCGATCGACGATCGGATCGCGGTGCTGGGTCGCGACTTGTGCCAGGTCTCCGACCTGTCTCTTATACACATCTCCGAGCCCACGAGACCGATCAGTATCGCGTATGCCGTCTTCTGCTTGAAAAAACAGAAACAGTGTGACCAGCAGGGCTAGGGAGGTGATCGTCCCCCTGTACTCGGCTCTGGTGAGGCCGCACCTCGAGTACTGTGTTCAGTTTTGGGCCCCTCGCTACAAGAAGGACATCGAGGTGCTTGAGCGGGTCCAGAGAAGGGCGACGAAGCTGGTGAGGGGCCTGGAGAGCAAGTCCTATGAGGAGCGGCTGAAGGAGCTGGGCTTGTTCAGCCTGGAGAAGAGGAGGCTCAGGGGCGACCTTATCGCTCTCTACAGATACCTTAAAGGAGGCTGTAGCGAGGTGGGGGTTGGCCTGTTCTCCCACGTGCCTGGTGACAGGACGAGGGGGAATGGGCTAAAGTTGCGCCAGGGGAGTTTTAGGTTGGATGTTAGGAAGAACTTCTTTACTGAAAGGGTTGTTAGGCACTGGAACGGGCTGCCCAGGGAAGTGGTGGAGTCACCATCCCTGGAAGTCTTTAAAAGACGTTTAGATGTAGAGCTTAGGGATATGGTTTAGTGGGGACTGTTAGTGTTAGGTCAGAGGTTGGACTCGATGATCTTGAGGTCTCTTCCAACCTAGAAATTCTGTGATTCTGTGATTCTGTGACTTATTGGCTCAGCTCTGGTCAGCAGAGGGGCCCTTAGCAAACAGGGGGCAGCTTCCAGATCCTTCTCACAAAAGCCACTCCTATGGCCCCGT
>NZ_PSZE01000096.1 GCF_002933465.1 Nocardia nova | reverse complement strand
ATGAACAAGAGCTAATGATGTCTACATGTTAAAGGCAGACTTTTCACATGTTCATTCATTTCGGGCCCAGCCAGCATGGGTTTATGAAAGGCAGGTCCTGCTTGACGAACCTGATCTCCTTCTACGACAAAGTGACGCGCTGGGTGGATGAGGGAAAGGCTGTGGATGTGGTCTACCTTGACTTCAGCAAGGCTTTTGACACCGTCTCCCACAGCATTCTCCTCAAGAAACTGGCTGCTCTTGGCTTGGACTGGCGCACGCTTCGTTGGGTTAGAAACTGGCTGGATAGCCGGGCCCAAAGAGTTGTGGTGAATGGAGCCAAGTCCAGTTGGAGGCCAGTCACTAGTGGCGTCCCCCATGGCTCAGTGCTGGGGCCGGTCCTCTTTAATATCTTCATCAATGATCTGGACAAGGGCATTGAGTGCACCCTCAGTAAGTTTGCAGATGACACCAAGCTAGGTGCGTGTGTCGATCTGCTTGAGGGTAGGAAGGCTCTGCAGGAGGATCTGGATAGGCTGCACCGATGGGCTGAGGTCAACTGCATGAAGTTCAACAAGGCCAAGTGCCGGGTCCTGCACCTGGGGCGCAATAACCCCAAGCAGAGCTACAGGCTGGGAGATGAGTGGTTGGAGAGCTGCCAGGCAGAGAAGGACCTGGGAGTGATGGTGGACAGTCGGCTGAATATGAGCCAGCAGTGTGCTCAGGTGGCCAAGAAGGCCAACGGCATCCTGGCACTATCAGGAATAGTGCAGCCAGCAGGGCCAGGGAGGTGATCATCCCCCTGTACTCTGCTCAGAGACATTTCTGCTCAGAAAGAGCAGTCAGGCACTGGGACGGGTTGCCCAGGGAGGTGGTGGAGTCACCGTCCCTGGGGGTGTTCAAGGAGAGGTTGGACCTGTGGCCTGGGGACAG
>NZ_PSZE01000095.1 GCF_002933465.1 Nocardia nova | reverse complement strand
ATCACCAACCACATGAAGTTCAATAAGAGCAAGTGCCGGGTCCTGCACCTGGGACGGGGAAACCCTGGCTGCACGTACAGACTGGGCGATGAGACGCTGGAGAGCAGCCTAGAAGAGAGGGATCTGGGGGTGGTGGTAGACAGCAAGTTGAATATGAGCCAGCAGTGTGCCCTGGCAGCCAGGAGGGCCAACCGTGTCCTGGGGTGCATCAAGCACGGCATCGCTAGTAGGTCGAGGGAGGTGATTGTCCCGCTCTACTCTGCGCTGGTGCGGCCTCACCTCGAGTACTGTGTGCAGTTCTGGGCACCACAGTATAAAAAGGACATGAAACTGTTGGAGAGTGTCCAGAGGAGGGCTACGAAGATGGTGAGAGGCCTGGAGGGGAAGACGTACGAGGAACGGCTGAGGGCACTGGGCCTGTTCAGCCTGGAGAAGCGGAGGCTGAGGGGAGACCTCATTGCAGTCTACAACTTCCTCGTAAGGGGGTGTCGAGAGGCAGGAGACCTTTTCTCCATTAACACCAGTGACAGGACCCGCGGGAACGGGGTTAAGCTGAGGCAGGGGAAATTTAGGCTTGACATCAGGAGGGGGTTCTTCACAGAGAGGGTGGTTGCACACTGGAACAGGCTCCCCAGGGAAGTGGTCACTGCACCGAGCCTGTCTGAATTTAAGAAGAGATTGGACTGTGCACTTAGTCACATGGTCTGAACTTTTGGGTAGACCTGTGCGGTGTCAAGAGTTGGACTTGATGATCCTTAAGGGTCCCTTCCAACTCAGGATATTCTATGATTCTATGATTCTATGATTCAGTTGTGAGAAATTGGCCTTAAGGATTTTTCTTGTGAAACTTACTTGGAAGAAGGCATTTTTTTGCTCTGGAATTAAGTGCAGTTCTTGCAAAGAAACCTGTGGTAGCTCCAT
>NZ_PSZE01000094.1 GCF_002933465.1 Nocardia nova | reverse complement strand
TGTTTGGCGAGGTCGCCGTAGAAGAGTTTGAGCATCGATCCCTTCGGCCCGGGCGTCTCGGTCTGCATGGCCCGGCAGATGCCGGCATAGGTCATGGCCCGCAGCGAGGTGACCGAGGCGCGGGCGGTGGCGAGGCGGCGGGCGATCTCGTCGTCGAGGATCGCCGGCCGCTTACCGTCGGGCCCGACGTGATCGCGGGCGAATTCGATCAGGTCCTCGACGACCTTGGACAGGCGCACCTGATTGGCGGTGAAGGCGGTGCCGCGCTCGAACGACAGCGTCGACATGGCCACGCTCCACCCGTCCCCGACCTCACCGACCACATTCGAGACCGGGATTCGCACATTGTCGTAGAACACCTCGCAGAAGTCGGCGCCGCCCTCGATCGTCTCGATGGCGCGGACCTTGATGCCCGGACTGTGCATATCGCAGATCAGCCAGGTGATGCCCTGGTGTTTGGATCCCGAGGCATCGGTGCGCACGAGCAGCTCCTGATAGTCGGCGCAGGCAGCGAAGCTGGTCCAGATCTTCTGGCCGTTGACCACGAACTCGTCGCCGTCGAGTACCGCCCTGGTGCGCAACGCCGCCAGGTCCGAACCCGCGTCGGGCTCGGAGAATCCCTGGCACCACACCACCTCGCCGCGCAGAATCTTGGGCAGATGGAACTGCTTGTGCTCCTCGGCGGCGCGGGTGATCAGGGTGGGGCCCGCGTGGCTGAGGCCGACGAAGTTGGCATCGATGCCGGGCAGCCCCGCCGCTGCGTATTCCTCGTACCAGATGAGCTGTTGCAACAGCGTCAGGCCGCCGCCGCCGTACTCGCGGGGCCAGGCGATTCCAGCCCAGCCGCCGTCCCACTGGGTGCGCTGCCAGGCCAGATCGAATTCCCGGATGCCCGCGTGATCGCGGGGCCGCGGCTCGGTGGGCTTGTGCTCGCGCAGCCACGTGCGGACCTCCTCGCGGAACTCCA
>NZ_PSZE01000093.1 GCF_002933465.1 Nocardia nova | reverse complement strand
CCGCCGGACACGATATTGATCACGCCCGGCGGTATCCCCGCCTCCTCGACGACCTCGCTGAACAGCGACACACCCAGCGGTGCGTCCGGGGCGGGCTTGATCACCACGGTGCATCCGGCCGCGAGCGCCGGCGCCAGTTTCATCGCGGCCATGAACAAGGGGACGTTCCACGGCACGATCGCCGCGGTGACGCCCACGGGCACGCGGCGTACGAGAACCTCGCCCCCAGCTCCGGCCGGACGGATCTCTTCGAAGCTGAAATCCGCCACCATCCGGGCGTGGGAGCGATACACCCCGACAGCGAATCCGACCTGGCCGAAGGAGGAGAAGCTGCGCGGCGACCCGACCTCGGCGCAGAGCAGATCGGCGAATTCGCCCGAGCGCCGTTTCAGTGCGGCGGCCAGGCCGCTCAGCAATTCGGCCCGGTCGGCAGGGGTGGTGGCCGCCCACTCCGGCCCGTCGAGCGCAGTGCGGGCCGCGGTGACCGCCGCCTCGACATCGGCGCCGGTCGCCTCGGTCACGGTGCCCAGCAGCGCACCGGACGCGGGCGAGAGCACTTCGATCCGCGGCCCGTCGGAGGCTCGCCACTGCCCGGCGATATAACACCCTGCAAAGTCGCGCACTGCTACCTCTTCCGTCCGATACTGCGCCAGAGCCGGCCGGGATCCATCCGGCCGCAATGACTGAATTCTGGCAGTAATGTCACTTTATCCGCAAGGGCCGGTTCAGCCGACGACCGATGCCAGTCGATCCGGTGTACTGCCGTGCAGGATCAGTTCGTCGGCGCCCGCGTCGAGGTAGCGGTCGAATACGGCGTGACACTGCGCCGCGGTGCCGCCCGCCGATGCCTCGTTCAGCCAGCGGGCCGGCAGCGCCGCGGCGGCCTCCGCCAGCTGCGCGGCGGTCCGGACCGAGTCGGCGGACCCGCGTATGCCGGCCAATTGCGGATGTGCGCGCAGCACCGCGAGCTGGTCCGGGTCCCAATCATTGACCTGAGCGAGCTGCTCGCCGAATCCCGGAATCTGGTAGTAACTCACCGCCCGGCCGGCGAC
>NZ_PSZE01000092.1 GCF_002933465.1 Nocardia nova | reverse complement strand
TGCAACACGATCCGCGCGCCCGACATGCCCAGCGGGTGACCGATCGCGATCGCACCACCGTTGACGTTCACCTTGTCCGGATCGATCCCCAGCTTGCGGGTCGAGGCGATACCGACCGCCGCGAACGCCTCGTTGATCTCCACCAGATCCAGATCCGCCGGCGCAATACCTTCCTTCGCGCAGGCTTTCGCGATCGCGTTGGCCGGCTGGTCCTGCAGCGTGGAATCCGGACCGGCCACCACACCCGCGGCCCCGATCTCGGCGATCCAGCTCAACCCCAGCGCCTGAGCCTTCTGCTTGCTCATCACGACCACCGCGGCCGCGCCGTCGGAAATCTGCGACGCCGAACCCGCGGTGATGGTGCCGTCCTTGGCGAACGCGGGGCGCAGCTTGCCCAGCGACTCCACCGTCGTATCCGGGCGCACACCCTCGTCCTCGCTCACCACGATCGGATCGCCCTTGCGCTGCGGCACCGACACCGGCACCACCTCGTCGGCGAACACACCGTTCTTCCACGCCGCCGCGGCCTTCTGATGCGAGGCGGCAGCAAAAGCGTCCTGCTCGGCGCGGCCGATCCCGTCACCGGCGTTGCGCGACTCGGTCAAAGCGCCCATCGCCTGATCGGTGAAGATGTCGTGCAACCCGTCGTAGGCCATGTGGTCACGCAAAGTCACATCGCCGTACTTGAAGCCCTCACGCGACTTCTCCAGCATGTGCGGGGCCCTGCTCATCGACTCCTGACCACCGGCGACCACGATCTCGTACTCACCGGCGCGAATCAGCTGATCCGCCAACGCGATCGCGTTGATACCCGACAAACACACCTTGTTCAGCGTCAACGCCGCAACATCCATCGGGATCCCACCGGCCACCGCGGCCTGACGCGCCGGCATCTGGCCCGCACCCGCGGTCAGCACCTGACCCATGATCACGTAATCGACCTGCTCGGGCGCCACCCCACCACGCTCCAGCGCCGCCTTGATGGCGAAACCACCCAGATCCGACCCGGAGAACCCGGACAACCCACCAAGCAACCGACCCACCGGAGTACGGGCGCCGGAAAC
>NZ_PSZE01000091.1 GCF_002933465.1 Nocardia nova | reverse complement strand
GTGATCGCGCCGGTGCCCTGGTCGGCCGCGGCGATGTTCGATGTCCTTCGCGCGGAACGGATCACCGTCGCGGGCGCGGTGCCGACGCAGTGGGCGAAATTGCTGGAACTGCCCGCCCTCACGCCGGGGGCGCTGCCGCACCTTCGCATCGGTGTGGTCGCGACCGCACCGGCCTCGCCGACGCTGGTCCAGCAGACCACCGAACGCATCGGAGCGCCGCTGGTCGTGCGGTATGCGATGACCGAATCGCCGACGATCTGCGGTACCGAGCCCGGCGATCCCCCAGAGGTGCTGTACCGGACCGTCGGCCGGCCCCAGACCGGCGTCGAGGTCGTGATCACCGATGCCGGCGGCTCGCCGCTACCGGCCGGGCAGATCGGCCGGGTGCGCATCAAGAGTGGTTGTTCGATGCGCGGCTACTGGAACGATCCCGAGCTCACCACCGTCGCATTCGACGATCGGGGCTACCTGGTCAGCGGCGATCTGGGACGCTTCGACGTCGACGGGAACCTGGTCCTGGCCGGTCGATCCGGGGACATGTACATCCGCGGCGGGTTCAACATCCACCCGGTCGAGGTCGAACAGGTCCTGGCCGAACATCCCCGCGTCCGCGCCGCGGCCGTGGTGGGCCTGGCGGCCGAGGTGATCGGCGAGATCGGGGTGGCATTCATCGTCCCGGAGGATCCGGACGCACCGATTTCGCTTGTCGAACTCCGGGATTGGGCCAAGGCCAGGCTGGCCGACTACAAGGCGCCCGATCATCTGATCGTGGTGGGCGACCTGCCGCGCACCGCGATGTCCAAACTCGACCGCAATCGCCTGCGGCAGCTGGCCGCCGACAATCCGCCCCCGCCGAGAAGGAAGGCACCATGAGCACCCACCAGCGCATTCACATCGCTCTCGACCAGTGCGAAGGACACGGTCAGTGCGCGGCCGTGGCGCCGCGGCTTTACGAACTCGACGACGACGGATTCGCCCTGCGGGCCGATTTCGAGGTCGCGCCCGACCTCGTCGAGGAGGCCGAATCCGGGCTTACGGCCTGCCCGATGAGCGCCATCCGGTGGCGCGAGGACTGAACATCC
>NZ_PSZE01000090.1 GCF_002933465.1 Nocardia nova | reverse complement strand
GTTCGGCGAGCACGGCGCCGACGAGGCGGATGATGGCTTGCCGGTCGGGGAATATACCGACGACGTCGGTGCGGCGGCGGATTTCCTTGTTCAATCGTTCTTGCGGATTGTTCGACCAGATTTGGCGCCAGATCTGTTTGGGGAACGCGGTGAACGACAGCAGGTCCGCGCGGGCCGCGTCGAGGTGAGCGGCCACTTTGGGTAGTTTCTCGCCCAGCGCGTCGAGCATCCGATCATATTGGGCGGCAACTGATTCGGTGTCGGCTTGGTCGAACACCGAGTGGAGCAGGGTCCGTACCCACGGCCATGACGATTTCGGGGTGATCGACATCAGATTCACGGTGTAGTGGGTTCTGCAGCGTTGCCAGGCAGCTCCGGGCAGTGTGGCTCCGATCGCGGCGACCAGCCCGGCGTGGGCGTCGGAGGTGACCAGTGAGACTCCGGACAGGCCGCGGGCGACCAGGTCACGGAAGAACGCCAGCCAGCCTGCGCCGTCTTCGCCGCTGGTGACCTGGATACCGAGGATTTCACGGTATCCGTCGGCGTTGACACCGGTGGCGACCAGGGCGTGCACGTTGACCACGTGCCCGTTCTCACGCACCTTCAACACCAGAGCGTCCGCGGCGACGAACGTATACGGGCCTTGATCGAGGGGGCGGGTGCGGAACGCTTCGACCTGGGCGTCGAGTTCGCTGGCCATGATCGACACCTGGGACTTGGAAAGCTTTGTCACGCCCAGTGATTCGACCAGCTTCTCCATCCGGCGGGTAGACACCCCGAGCAGATAACACGTGGCGACCACCGAGGTCAGGGCTCGTTCGGCGCGTTTGCGGCGCTCGAGCAGCCAATCCGGGAAATAACTACCGGACCGCAGTTTCGGTATGGCGACGTCGATCGTGCCGACACGAGTGTCGAAATCGCGGTGGCGGTAACCGTTTCGGGAGTTCACCCGGTCCTCGGAGCGTTCGCCGTAGCCGGCACCGCACATCGAGTCGGCCTCGGCGCTCATCAGGGCCCCGATGAACGTGGACATCATGTCTCGCAGTAGGTCAGGGCTCGCGACGGCGAGTTGGTCCGACAGCATCTTGGACGGGTCGATAGGCTGGACAGAGGTCATCGCGTGGTCTTCTTCCTTCTGAACGACTTGGTAGGTCTTCTGAAGGATCACGCGGTGACCACCCTTTTCCCGGCTACGACACGCTCAGATTTGGTCTGACGCCCGAGTCGTACACCATCCTGCTGGACTCAACC
>NZ_PSZE01000089.1 GCF_002933465.1 Nocardia nova | reverse complement strand
TGGCCTGTCCCCGATGGATGAGACCGCTTGGTATTAGAGTCCTGTTGGCCCTGCAAGGGGCTGGAAGGGACGATGAGAGATATGGCTGGTCGGAAGCGGCATTCCGCGGAGGACATCGTGCGCAAGCTGCGCCGCGCGGACGAGTTGGCCGCGGAAGGCAAGACCGGCGAACAGATCGCTGCCGAGCTGGGAGTCTCGGCGGCGACGATGTACAACTGGCGCCGCCAGTTCGGCGGTATGGACACCGACGCTGCGAAAGAGCTCAAGGAGCTGCGCGAACAGAACGCACGGTTGAAGCGGCTGCTGGCCGACGCCGAGCTGGAGAAGGACGCGCTGCGGGAGATCGCGAAGGGAAAATTCTGAGCCCAGCCGCCAAGCGCCGCGCCGTGGACATGCTCAAGAATGTTCAGAGCCTGTCGGAACGGTTCGCGTGCAAGGTTGTTGGGCTCGCACGGGCGAGCTATCGCCGTATTCCGTTGGCGCAGACCCCTGCCGATCCGGATGCCGATCTTCGGGCCTGGCTTCGCGCCTACGCGACGAAACATCCCGGCCACGGATTCCGGCGCGCCTGGGCTGCGCTGCGCCATGACGAGGGCGCCGAGGTGAACAAGAAGAAGGTTCATCGGCTCTGGCGCGAGGAGGGCCTGCAGGTGCGCGCGCATTCCCCGCGCAAGCGAGCCGGCACCTCGTCGGTGCCGCGGACCGATGCCGACGCACCGAAGGTGGTGTGGGCGTTGGATTTCCAGTTCGATTCCACCGTCGACGGCAAGGCCGTGAAGATCGCGTCGATGATCGACGAACATACCCGCGAGTCGCTGCTGCATCTCGTGGAGCGTTCGATCACCGCCGAGAAGCTCGTAGCCGAACTGGAGAAGGTGTTCACGGCGCGGGGCGGTCCGCCGATGGTGCTCCGCATGGACAACGGACCAGAGATGATTTCGACTGCGCTGCAACAGTTCTGCGTCGACCGGGTCGGGATCTCCTACATTCCGCCGGGCACGCCGTGGAACAACGGCTACATCGAATCGTTCAACCGGCGGCTGCGCGCAGAATGCCTGAACCGCAACCACTGGACCTCCCTGCTGGAAGCCCGCGTGGTCATCGGCGACTTCAAGACCGAACACAACCTGCGCCACCGCCACTCGGCGCTGGGCTACCTCACGCCGACCGAGTACGCTGTCCGCTGCGGCCACACCCACCACCCCGTGGCCTGCACCATCAACTGAAACTGGATCGAAAACAACCCGGACTCAAAACCCGGGTGGTCCCGTTATCGGGGACCGGCCA
>NZ_PSZE01000008.1 GCF_002933465.1 Nocardia nova | reverse complement strand
CCGGCGGCCCCCGCTCCGGCCGCGCCCAAGGCCACCGCCGCCGCCTCGGCCGCCGCCGCGCCGCCGCAGGCCCGCGGCAGCAAGCCACAGGCCAGCACCACCCCGGCGCCGACCTCCAACGCCGCTCCCGCCAAGACCGCCCCGGCCGAACCGGCCGCCGACGAGTCGAAGGTGCTGCGCGGACCGGCCGCGGCGATCGTCAAGAACATGTCGTCCTCGCTGACCATTCCGACCGCGACCAGCGTGCGCGCCATCCCGGCCAAGCTGATGATCGACAACCGGCTGGTCATCAACAACCACCTCGCCCGCACCCGCGGCGGCAAGATCTCGTTCACCCACCTGCTCGGCTACGCGATCGTCCAGGCGGTCAAGGCGTTCCCGAACATGAACCGCCACTTCGCCGAGGTCGACGGTAAGCCGAACGCGGTCACCCCCGCGCATACCAACCTCGGCCTGGCGATCGACCTGCCGGGCAAGGACGGCAGTCGCACCCTCGTCGTCGCGGCGATCAAGAACACCGAGACGATGTCGTTCGCGCAGTTCCACAGCGCCTACGAGGACATCGTGCGCCGGGCGCGCGACGGCAAGCTCACCACCGATGACTTCACCGGCGTCACCATCTCGCTGACCAACCCGGGCACGATCGGCACCAACCACTCGGTGCCGCGGCTGATGCCGGGTCAGGGCGCGATCATCGGCGCGGGCGCGATGGAGTACCCGGCCGAATTCCAGGGCATGAGCGATCAGCAGCTCGCCGAGATCGGTATCGGCAAGCTGATGACGCTGACCTCCACCTACGACCACCGCATCATTCAGGGCGCGGAGTCGGGTGATTTCCTGCGCACCATCCACAACCTGCTGATCTCCGACGAATTCTTCGACGAGATCTTCCACGGCATGGGTGTGCCCTACGAGCCGGTCCGCTGGCGCAAGGACATCAAAGAGCGCGGCGTCGACAAGAGCGTGCGCGTCCAGGAGCTGATCGCGGCGTATCGCAGTCGCGGCCACCTGATGGCCGACACCGATCCGCTGCGGCTGGTGAAGGACAAGTTCCGCAGCCATCCCGACCTCGACGTCACCCAGCACGGTCTAACCCTGTGGGATCTCGACCGCGAATTCAACGTCGCGGGCTTCCACGGCCAGGAGCGGATGAAGCTGCGCGACGTGCTGTCGGTGCTGCGCGACGCGTACTGCCGCCACGTCGGTGTGGAGTACACCCACATCCTGGAAACCGAACAGCTGCAATGGATTCAGGACCGGGTCGAGCAGAAGCACGAGAAGCCAACCGTCGCGCAGCAGAAGTACATCCTGTCGCGGCTGAACGCGGCCGAGGCGTTCGAGACCTTCCTGCAGACCAAGTACGTCGGCCAGAAGCGCTTCTCGCTGGAGGGCGCCGAGTCGACCATCCCGATGATGGACGCCGTCATCGACCAGTGCGCCGAGCACGGGCTCGATGAGGTCGTCATCGGCATGCCGCACCGCGGCCGCCTGAACGTGCTGGCCAATATCGTCGGTAAGCCGTACTCGCAGATTTTCACCGAGTTCGAGGGCAATATGAACCCGGCCGCCACCCATGGCTCGGGCGATGTGAAGTACCACCTCGGCGCGCATGGCACCTACATCCAGATGTTCGGCGACAACGACATCGAGGTCTCGCTGACGGCCAACCCGTCGCACCTCGAGGCCGTCGACCCGGTGCTGGAGGGTCTGGTCCGCGCGAAGCAGGACCTGCTCACCAAGGAAGACCTGGTCACCAAGGGCGAGGAGGCGCGCACCTTCTCGGTCGTGCCGCTGATGCTGCATGGTGACGCGGCCTTCGCCGGCCAGGGTGTGGTCGCCGAGACGCTGAACATGTCGGGCCTGCGCGGCTACCGCGTCGGCGGCACGGTGCACATCGTGGTGAACAACCAGATCGGCTTCACCACCGCTCCGGAGAACAGCCGCTCCACCGAGTACGCCACCGATATCGCCAAGTCGATCGGCGCGCCGATCTTCCACGTCAACGGCGACGACCCGGAGGCGTGCACCTGGGTGGCCCGGCTGGCCACCGACTTCCGCGAGCGGTTCCACAAGGACGTGGTGATCGACCTCATCTGCTACCGCCGCCGCGGCCACAACGAGGGCGACGACCCGTCGATGACCCAGCCGTACATGTACGACGTCATCGACACCAAGCGCAGCGTCCGCAAGTCCTACACCGAGGCCCTGATCGGCCGCGGTGACATCTCGATGAAAGAGGCCGAGGACGCCCTGCGCGACTACCAGGGTCAGCTGGAGCGGGTGTTCAACGAGGTCCGCGAGCTGGAGAAGTACCCGCCGGAGCCGAGCGAGTCGGTCGAGCAGGAGCAGACTGTTCCGGGCACCGTCGTCACCGCCGTGGACAAGTCGGTGCTGCAGCGCATCGGCGACGCCTTCCTCGGCGTGCCGGACGGTTTCAACGTGCACCCGCGCGTCAAGCCGGTGCTGGAGCGCCGCCGGGAGATGGCCTACGAGGGCAAGATCGACTGGGCCTTCGCCGAGCTGCTGGCCTTCGGCACGCTGATCGACGAGGGCCGAGCGGTCCGGCTGACCGGCCAGGACTCGCGTCGCGGCACCTTCACCCAGCGGCATTCGGTGATCATCGACCGCAAGACCGGCGCCGAGTACACCCCGCTGCACAACATCGGCAGCGAGAACCCCGGCTGGTTCGCGGTACACGATTCGGCGCTGAGCGAATTCGCCGCGGTCGGTTTCGAATACGGCTACTCGCTGGGCAATCCGGATGCGCTGGTGCTGTGGGAGGCGCAGTTCGGCGACTTCGTCAACGGCGCCCAGTCGATCATCGACGAGTTCATCTCCTCCGGTGAGGCCAAGTGGGGTCAGCTCTCGGAGGTCGTGCTGCTGCTACCGCACGGACACGAGGGTCAGGGTCCCGACCACACCTCCGGTCGCATCGAGCGGTTCCTGCAGCTGTGCGCCGAGGGTTCGATGACGGTGGCGGTCCCCTCCACCCCGTCGAACTACTTCCACCTGCTGCGCCGGCACGCGCTCGACGGCATCCGCCGTCCGCTGATCGTCTTCACCCCGAAGTCGATGCTGCGCAACAAGGCCGTGGTCTCCAACGTCGAGGACTTCACCGACGCGAAGTTCCGCTCGGTGCTCGAGGAACCGACCTACGAAAGCGGCGACGGCGACCGGTCGAAGGTCAAGCGGATCCTGCTGACCAGCGGCAAGCTCTACTACGAACTGGTCGCCGAGAAGGCCAAGAAGAACCGTGACGACGTCGCGATCGTGCGCATCGAACAGCTGTACCCGATCCCGTCCTACCGGCTCAACGAGAAGCTCGCGACCTACCCCAACGCCACGGATCTGGCGTGGGTGCAGGAGGAGCCGGCCAACCAGGGCGCCTGGCCGTTCTTCGGGCTGAACCTGCCGGAGATCCTGCCGGACCGGTTCAACAAGCTGCGCCGCATCTCTCGCCGCGCCATGTCGGCCCCGTCCTCGGGTTCGTCGAAGGTGCACGCCGTGGAGCAGCAGGAGATCGTGGACGAAGCCTTCGCCCCCACCGACTAGGTCGTACCGCCCCGGACGCCGGGTCGAATCGCTCTGCCGAGCGGTTCGACCCGGCGTTCGTCGTATCCGGGGCCCGACCCGGCACCCAACATCGGGCCGCGTCACGTCCCGCCGCGTCACATTCGGGGGTCTTCGATCGTCGTACTGAGTGAAACAACCTTGCACCTACCGACTTCCGCGTCGTATATTCGGCGTGGAATATTTGAGCCGGAACATGTCGGTCCGCCCGCGTAGTGTGCGGCGGCAGTGACGAAGGGAGTCGAGACCGATGTCCAAGCAGCCGGGTGCCACGTTGACGCCGTTGGCGATCTCGGTACTGGCGCTGCTGGAAGAAGACCGGATGCACCCGTACGAGATGTATCAACTGCTGCTCAAACGCCGGAAGGACAATCTGCTCAAGATTCGCCCCGGCTCGCTTTATCACACGGTGACCCGGCTGGCCGAAGAAGGACTGGTCCAGGCGGAGGGTACTGAGCGTTCGGGTAATCGGCCGGAACGCACCACGTACTCCATCACCGAGGCGGGTACCGCGGCGCTGCGCACCCGGATCGCCGATATCGTCCGGCAGCCGACGCGCGAATATCCGATCTTTCCCATCGGCTTGGCGGAGGCACACAATCTTCCGGTCGATGAGGTGATCACCTTGATCACCGAGCGGATCGGCTGGCTGGACAACGACATCACCGATCTCGACGCCATCCGCGAATGGGCGCGCTCCCGCGAGGTACCCCGGCGGTACTGGATGGTGATCGACTATCTGCGAGGGGTGGCACAGCACGAAGTCACCTGGTTACGCGGTCTCATCGAGGAGTTGCGCGACGGTTCGCTGCCGTGGCTGGAATTCGACGACAGCGGAACCCGTTGCCCCAACGGAACCGGTGACCTCGGCCACGATTGGGGCGCGGCCTTGACCGACGACGTACTCGCCGAGCTGCGGAAAGGTGGTGCGACCACTGCCGAGCACTGATCGGGCGCAGGTACGCGGCGCGCCCCGAGACCTTCATACGAACCACCCATCGGTCGTCGTCGTCGATCGATCCCGGGAACAGGAACGAAATCTATGACATCGCAAAGAAATCCGTGGCTGGCGCTGACCGCGCTGGTCGTCGGATTCTTCATGATCCTGCTGGATATGACCATCGTCGCGGTGGCCAATCCGGCGATCATGCAGCATCTGCATACCGACATCAACAAGGTCGTCTGGGTGACCAGCGCCTATCTGCTCACCTACGCGGTACCGCTGCTGGTCACCGGGCGCCTCGGCGATCGCTTCGGCCCGAAGAACGTCTACCTGGCCGGTCTGGCGGTCTTCACCCTGGCCTCGCTGTGGTGCGCGGTCTCGGCCAATGTGGAGATGCTGATCGCCGCCCGCGCGGTGCAGGGCTTGGGCGCGGCGTTGATGACGCCGCAGACCATGGCCGTCATCACCCGCACCTTCCCGCCGGACAAGCGTGGTGCGGCGATGGGGCTGTGGGGCGGCGTCGCCGGCCTCGCGACACTGGTCGGCCCGATCCTCGGCGGTGTGCTGGTCGACTGGCAGGGCTGGAACTGGATCTTCTACATCAACGTGCCGATCGGCGTGGTGGCGTTCGCGCTGGCGATGTGGCTGGTTCCGAATCTGGAGACTCACCAGCACAAGTTCGACTTCGTGGGTGTGGCGCTCAGTGGTGTCGGCATGTTCCTGCTGGTCTTCGGCATTCAGGAGGGCAATACCCGGGATTGGGACGCCTGGATCTGGACGATGATCATCGCGGGCCTGGTGGTGCTGGGTCTGTTCGTGGTGAACCAGGCACGCAACAAGGACGAGCCACTCGTGCCGCTGAGCCTGTTCCGCGACCGCAATTTCTCGATGTCCAGCGTCGCGATCGCCGCTATGGGCGCCGCGGTCACCGCGCTGATGGTGCCGGCGTACTTCTACCTGGAGGCGGTGCGCGAATACACCCCCACCCGCGCCGCGCTGGTCTTCGCGCCGATGGCGATCGTCACCGGTCTGACCGCGCCGTTCATCGGCAAGATCTCCGACCGGATGCCGCCGCGCATTCTGCCCACTCTCGGTTTCCTGGTGTTCGCCCTGACCGTCTTCGGCTTCGCGGCGTTGATGAAGCCGGACAGCTCCATCGTGCTGTTCCTGGTGGTCGCGGCCGTCGCCGGTCTGTCGAACTCCTGCATCTGGGCTCCGCTGGCCTCCACCGCCACCCGCAACCTGCCGATTCATCAGGCGGGCGCCGGTGCGGGTGTCTACAACACCACCCGGCAGGTTGGTTCGGTGCTCGGTAGCGCGGCGATCAGCGCGCTGATCTCGGCCCGCATGTCCGCTCAGGGGCTGGGCAGCGGTCAGTTCGGCGAGGGCGGCGGCACCGGGATGGGCCACATCCCCGAGCAGATCCTCGACAAATTCAGCACGGCCCTGGGCCAGGCGATGATCCTGCCCGGCGCGATTCTGCTGATCGGTGTGGTGGCTTCGGCCCTGTTCATCGGCAACTCGGCGAAGAAGCAGCAGAAGGCCGAAGCGGGTACCGAACCGGAGAAGGCAGGCATCCCCGGCTGAACCGGGCCGGCGGAGGTCGCGCGGCTACCCGACTCGGATCGTCCGCGACGGGTAGCCGCTCGCCCCGTCCGGGATGACGTCGGCGACCTCCGCGGTCTGAACCGTTCCAGTGCCGTCGGTGGCGCGGGCGCGGACGGTATGCGTGCCCGCGGAGGCGTCCCAGTCGTAACTCCATTGCCGCCACGTGTCGACGGACGGTTCGGCGGCCAGGCGGGCGGGTTGCCACGGGCCGTTGTCGATCTGGACCTCGACGGCGTCGATGCCGCGATGTTGCGCCCAGGCCACACCGGCGATCGTCACCTTCCCGGCCCGGACGGCACCGCGCGGGGTGTCGATACGGGTGCCGGTCTTGATCGGCCCACGTTCGGACCAGCCGCGCCGCGTCCAATAGGCCTGGGCGCGATCGAATCTCGTGATCTCGAGTTCGGTGACCCACTTGGTGGCCGAGACGTAACCGTAGAGTCCGGGCACGACCAACCGGGCCGGATACCCGTGTTCGACGGGCAACGGCTCACCGTTCATGCCGACCGCGAGCAGGGCGTCGCGACCGTCGGTGAGCGCGGCGAGCGGACTTCCAGCGGTGAAGCCGTCGGCACTGCGCGACAACACCATATCGGCGTCCGGATGCGGCCCAGCCTCGGCGATCAACTCGTCGAGCCGATAGCCCAGCCAGCTCGCGTTGCCGATCAGATCGCCGCCGATCGGATTCGAGACGCAGGTCAGCGTCACCAAGCGCTCCACCGACGGCCGGCGCGCCAGATCGGCGTAATCGAGCCGGATTTCGCGGTCCACCATGCCGTGGATCCGCAGTGACCACGTCTCCTTGCTGACCTGCGGAACGGTCAGGGCGGTGTCGATCCGGTAGAAGTCGGAATTCGGGGTGAAATACGACGCCAGTCCCGGTACCCGCAGATCCGCGGCCGGATCCACCGGGGGCACAGGCACATTCGGCGGCGGCAACCGCACCGCCGCCCGTTCCCCCGCCACACTGCGCGCGCTCGCCCCGAGTACGCGCCCGGCGATTCCGGCCGCCACCGCCAGTACTCCCACCCCGACGATCCCCCGGATCACCTGCCGCCGATCGACCTGCGCCACATCGGGTTTCGCCAGGCGCGGCCATGCGGCTCCGTGTGCGCCGGCACCGCCACCCGAGCCCGCGCCGACCTGTTCACCTTCGATCCGAATTTCCGCCGCCGCGGCCCCGCCACCGCTACCACCCCGAGCCATGGCCGGCGCACCGACCGCCTCGTATCGCCGGATCAGCCACCGCAGCGACACAATTGCCAGCGCCACCCCGACGAACGACGGCAACGCCCAGGTCCAATCGGCCGCAGGGCGTTCGAGCGCAGCCCATGCCGCACCGATACCGAAGACGCCGAGCACCACCGATCCGATCGGCCGCGCGGTTCGCTCGACCACCCCGGCCAGCGCCGCGACGATCAGCGCCACCACACCCATCAGCAGGTACAACATCATCTTGTCGTCGGTGCCGAAGGTGTCGATCGCCCATTCCCGCACCCCGTCGGGCGTGTGGTCGACCACCGTCGCCCCGATCGCCGCCAACGGCGCGCTCCCCGACCCCACCGGCACCGACACCAGTTCCGCGACACCCAGCGCCAGCCCCGCGGAGACGATCCCGCAGGCCGCGCGCAGTCCCGATCCGGCCATAACCGCGAGCGTACTGCGGATTCCACCCGACGATCCCGCCCGAACGGCCGCACCGACCACAGCGTCACAGATTCGTCAGAAAGGGCGGATTCCGCCTGCCGGACGGCGGGACCGACCTCGATGACCACGCAACCACCACTCACGCCCGGCGTGATCCGGCCCACGTCGGCAGTTCCACGGCAAGGACCCAGCCACTTCTCAGGAATCGCGCGCTTAATTGATACAAGGATCCGAATGCGTCGGGGCCCGGGTCCGAGCCGACACACAGGATGTGACCGAACAGGACGTGATGAGCGTGTATCCGAACGAGGGCAATCGGCCGCACCAGCCCGGACCGTACGAACCACGGTCGGGCGCGTATGGTCCGCACGGGTATCCAGGTCAGCCGCCCTACCCGGGGCAGTATCCGGGACAGCAGCAGTACCCGCCGCGAGGACGCGCGCCACGGCACGGCCTGACCTTCGGAATGCTGGCGGCCCTGGTCGCGGTGGTGGCGCTCGCCATCGCCCTGGTCGGCTCCCGCATCGACGCCCACGGCCCCGGCCAGGCGGCCCCGTTCGGCCACGGCCAGGGTTCGGTGGTGCAGCCGGTCGATTCGCAACCGCAGTCCACGGCGCTGGAGCAGGCGGCGAATGCGGTAGTGCCGGGCATCGTCGTGATCAACACCGAGCTCGGCATGCAGAACGGCGCGGGCGCCGGAACCGGCATCGTGCTCGGCTCGGGCGGCACCATCCTCACCAACAACCACGTCGTGGAAGGTGCTACGGACATCTCGGTCACCGACCTCGGCAACGGCCGCACCTACAGCGGCAGCGTCGCCGGATTCGACCGTCGAGACGATCTGGCCGTGGTGACGTTGCAGGGCGCCTCCGGCCTGCAGACAGCGCCGCTCGGCGATTCGGACCAGGTGAAGGTCGGCGACGCCATCGTCGGTGTCGGCAACGCGGGCGGCACCGGCTCCCCGACCGCCGCGGCCGGACGCGTCACCGCACTGGACCGGTCCATCACCGCCAGCGACGAATCGGCCGGCGCCGCCGAGCAGCTGACCGGGCTCATCCAGGTGGCCGCGAACATTCAGCCGGGTGATTCCGGCGGTCCGCTCATCAACAGCTCCGGCCAGGTGGTCGGCGTGAATACCGCTGCCTCCCAGGGTTTCCAGCTCGGCGCGAGCGGCGGTCAGGGCTTCGCGATTCCCATCGACACGGCGAAGACGATCGCCGCGCAGATCCAGGCGGGTAAGAGTTCGGACCACGTGCACATCGGCGATTCGGCGTTCCTCGGTATCACGATGAGCGATGCCAACGGTTCGGGTGCGCTGGTCCGCAACATCGTGAGCGGCGGTCCAGCACAGGCCGCGGGCCTGGCCCCAGGCGATGTGATCACCGGGCTGGACGGTCACAGCATCGATTCGGCGACCACCATGACCAACACGATGGATCAGCATCACCCGGGCGACACCGTCACACTCACGTGGGTCGACCGCTCCGGACAGAGCGAATCCGGTCGAGCGTCGCTCGCCCAGGGACCCGTCGGCTGACCCTGCGGCCGACGACATCCGACCCCGCCGCATCCCAGCGAGGATGCGGCGGGGTTCGCGTATCGGCCGCCGTCCTCTCAGTCCGCGGCCGGCGAAGGTCGCTTCCGCCCCGACGAGTTCACCCGGATCTCGATCTCGTCGGCCTTCTTGTCCGGTACCTGCTCAGGCGTCACCCGCACCCTCACCACCGCCCCGGATTCCCGGTCGACGAACGACAGCGGCGGCTTTCCGTCCTGCAGATATTTGTCGCCCCACTGCATCAGCGACAGGAATATCGGCAACAGATCCTCACCGGCCGCGGTCAGGCGATACTCCGCGCGTTCGCGCCGACCGGGTTCGCGATACGGCACCCGCTCCACGACGCCCGCCGATTCGAGCTGTTTGAGCGCGCGCGAGACCGCCGGCGCCGACGTCCCGATCCGGGTCGTGAAGTCCTCGAATCGGGTTGTCCCGTAGAAACATTCGCGAACGACGAGGAATACCGTCCGAGTGCTGAGCAACTCGAGCACCCGTCCGGCCGAACATCGGTCACCGATCGACCAGGCATCCCGGTCGCTCAGTCGCGGCTCGAACATCATCGACACGAGACCATGTTACCTAACGCTTGCGTTACTCAGCCAGCTGTGCTGTCATCTAACTAACGAAATCGTTACCCAGGGCGGACGGTCGCCCCGAACGATCCGAAAGGACGAACGATGGCCGAAATCGAAGGCGCGGTCGCACTGGTGACCGGCGGGCAGCGGGGGCTCGGCAGAGCTTTCACCGACGAGCTGCTCAGGCGCGGCGCCGCCAAGGTCTACACCACCGCCCGCGCCCCGAAAACCGCCGGCGACCCCCGCATCGAGCCGCTCGCCCTGGATGTCACCGACGCAGATTCGGTTGCCGCCGCGGCACTGCGGGCCCGCGACGTCGAGATCGTGGTGAACAATGCGGGCGTTCTCCTGCCCGCACCGCTGCTGACCGCCGATATGGCCGACATCGTCACCACGTTCGATACCAACGTCTTCGGCGCGCTGCGAGTAGCCCAGGCATTCGCGCCGATTCTGGCGGACAACGGCGGCGGCGTCCTGATCGACATCCATTCGGTGCTGTCCTGGGCCGCGGGCGCGGCGGCCTACGGTGCGTCGAAGGCGGCGCTGTGGTCGCTGACCAATTCGCTGCGGCTGGAACTGGCCGCACAGCGCACGCAGGTGGTCGGCGTTCATCTGGGATTCGCCGACACCGAGATGGTGCAGCGCCTCCCGGGCGACAAGCTCGCGCCGAGTGTGGTGGCCGAGGCCGTCTTCGACGGCGTGCTGCGCGGCGATACCGAGGTGCTGGTCGACGACGTCACGCGCGGCGTGAAGGCGGCGCTGTCCGGCCCCGTCGAGGGCCTCGCACTGACCATCTCCCGCTGAACCCGTTACCGCACATCATCTTTCGAAGGGAATCACCGATGCCACTGTGGCATGTCTACCATCCCGCCGACACCTACTCCGACGCCGACAAACAAGACTTCGCCCGAGATATCACCGCGTTGTACACCTCGTTCGGCTTGCCGGAGTTCTACGTCGTCGTACTGTTTCGGGAGATCGAGGAGACGTCCTTCTTCGTCGGCGGGAAGCCGTCGAACACCACCGTGCGAATCGTCGTGGAACATCTCGCCCGCCATCTGGACGACCCGCAGATGCGCAAGCGGTCGACGCAGCGGCTCAACTCGATCATGGAGCCCTACACCGGCGCGCGTGGATTGCACTGGGAATTCCACACCTACGAATCCCCGCGCGATCTGTGGATGATCGACGGACTGTTCCCACCGGACGCCGGCAGCGAGGCCGAAAAGGCATGGGTGCGCGCCAACGAACCCATTCCCTACAGCTAACTCTTCCACCACCGACGCCGCCCCGCCGCGGACGATGCGGCGGGACACGGCATGCGGTCGAAATCTATTCGCCGCCGTACAGATTGATCATCCACGGCACCGAGAATTTGTCGGTGACCATGCCGAACTGCTGCGCCCACTCGGTTTTGCCCAGCGGCATGGTGACCTGTCCGCCCGCGGACAACCCGGTGAAGATCCGTCCGGCCTCGGCCTCGTCGTCCACATCCAGGCAGACGCTGAACGGCACGTTGTCGTGGTTGATCTGCTGATCGGGCGGACAGTCCGACCCCATCAGCAGCTGGTCCTCCCGCCAGGTCAACGCGGCGTTGGCGATTCGTTTGCCCACCTCGTCGGGCAGATTCCCGCCACCGCCGTCACCCATGTCGCGATAGCGGACCATCTGCAGTTCCCCACCCAGTACCGACTGATAGAAGGTGAATGCCTCCTCGGCATCACCGTCGAACAACAGATATGCGGTAGCCGACTTCACGAGTGCCTCCTCCGGAATGAATACGGGCCTGCGGCCGGCGGCCGCGGCCCCACAGATGAGACGGCGGCAGCCGGAGAAAATCATCGCCGGTGATCGCGCATATCGTCGCACGTCGCGAACCAGAACGGCCCGCCTTCGAGAAGGCGGGCCGTTCGGCGTACGGGCGGGCTCAGCCGTAGATCGCCTCGACCTCGTCCGCGTAGTTCTTCATCACCACGTTGCGTTTGAGCGACATCTTCGGCGTCAGCTCACCGCTCTCCTCGGTCCAGTCGACCGGCAGGATGCGGGTCTTCTTGATCGCCTCCGCGTGCGAGACCAGCTTGTTGGTGTCCTTGACCGCCTTATCGATCTCGGCGGTCAGTTCGGGTAGCTCGATCAGCTTCTCGATCGGCGTGTCCTCGGGCACGTTGTTACGGGTCTTCCAGCCGGGCAGCGCCTCCGGGTCGAGGGTGATCAGCGCGCCGACGAACGGCTTGCCGTCGCCCACCACCATCACCTGGCTGATCAGCGGATGCGAGCGCAGGGAATCCTCGAGCATCGCCGGAGAGACGTTCTTACCGCCGGCGGTGACGATGATTTCCTTCTTGCGACCGGTGATCGTGATGAAGCCCTGCTCGTCGATCGCACCGAGATCGCCGGTCTTGAACCAGCCGTCGTCGAAGGCGTCCTCGGTGGCGGCCGGGTTGTTCCAGTAGCCGGCGAAGACGACCGGACCGCGCAGCAGTAGCTCGCCGTCGTCGGCCACTTTGGCGGCGTGACCACCGAGCGGGCGGCCCACCGAGCCGACCTTCAGGTGCTCGGGGGTGTTCACCGACACCGCGGCGGTGCTCTCGGTCAGGCCGTAGCCCTCGTAGATCGTGACGCCGATGCCACGGAAGAAGTGGCCCAGCCGCGCCCCGAGGGGGCCGCCGCCGGAGACCGCGGACTTGCACTGCCCGCCCATGGCCTCGCGCAGCTTGCCGTAGACCAGCTTGTCGAACACGGTGTGTTTGACCTTGAGTACGAGGCCCGGGCCACCGTTGTCCAGCGCCTGGCTGTACTCGACGGCGGTGTCGGCGGCCACATCGAAGATCTTGCCCTTGCCGCCGTCGTGCGCCTGCTGCTTCGCGCCGTTGAACACCTTCTCGAAGACGCGCGGCACCGAGAGGATGAAGTCCGGCTTGTACTCGCCGAACTGCTCGACCAGCGTCGACCAGTCGGCCGTGTGCGCGACGGTGACGCCCGCGTCGAAGGCCGCCAGCGCGACCGCGCGGGCGAAGACGTGGGCCAGCGGCAGGAACAGCAGCGACCGGTGGCCCGGCTTGAGGAACTGCGGCATCGCGGCGCGGTCGGCAGCCGATTCGGCGTAGAGGTTGGCATGCGAGAGCATGACGCCCTTGGGCCGGCCGGTAGTGCCGGAGGTATAGATCAGCGACGCCGGCGACGCGGCCTTGACCTGCTTGCGGCGCTCGTGCACGGCCTCGTCGCCGAGGTCCTTGCCCCGGGCGACCAGGGTGTCGATCGCACCGTCGTCGATCACCAGCGGTTCACCCAGTTCGGGCAGGCCATCCTCGATGTCGGCGATGGTGGCCCGGTGCCGGGCGTTCTCGACCACGATCAGCTTGGTGCCCGAATCCGACAGGATCCAGCGCGCCTGTTCGGCGGAGGAGCTGTCGAAGATCGCGACCGTGCAGCCGCCTGCCGCCCAGATGGCGAAGTCCAGCACGACCCACTCGTACCGGGTGGAGGCCAGGATGGCGACCCGGTCGCCGAGTTCGATGCCGGAGGCGATCAGTCCCTTGGCCACCGCGGTGACGTGCTTCGCGAATTCCGCCGCGGTGACATCTGTCCAACCGCCCTTGCCGTCCGGCCTGTTGAACACCACCAGGCCGGGCGTGCGCTCGGCGTGCCGGAAGGCGCCATCGGACATATTGGCGTCTTCGGGGATGGTGTAGGTAGCCGGGACTTCGAACTCTCGCATCGGTGCCCTTCCACGTGGTCTACTCGCCAGTAATTTACGCCAGCCACAACGGCAGGTTCCGCCTGGCCGCCCGGTCGAGGATTTCCGACAAGGGTGCGGCCGGGCGGAACCTGTCCTACGGCTTCTATCCTATGGATCCGGTTTGCGCTGGTTGCAGCGACTGACCGAGGAATCCTGCCAGTTCGCGCGCGGCGAGCGCGGCCGGCGCCACCAGCGAGGCCTGCAGCTGCGAGACGTGCCAGAGCCCGCGCGTCACCGAGAACCGAACCGGCACCTCCGCGGCCCGCAGCGCGGCCGCCAGGCGCACGCACTGCGAATGCAGCAACTCACCCTCGTCGACCTGGACGTAGGTCGCGGGCAGCCCATCCAGCGACCCCAGCAGCGGCGCGTAGCCCGGATCCAGCGGATCGCCGTCGCCCAGATAGGCGGCGGCGCACAACCGCGACCACGCCCTGTTGACCACCAGATCCCGCTCGCGCGCCGGCAGCTCGTTCGGATCGGCCCACGGGGCGATCAAACCCAGTGCGGCGGGCCGCATTCCGTGCCCGTCACGCAGGCGCAACGCCAGCGCGAGCGACAGGCCGCCGCCGGCGGAATCGCCCGCGACCGCGATCTGCTGCGGCGCGAGCCCGGTGGACACCAGCTCCGAAAATGCCGCCTCGGCATCGTCGAGCGCGGCCGGATACGGATGTTCCGGCGCCAGCCGATAGTCCGGAACATAGACCGGACAACCGATTTCGCGCGACAGATGCGCCGCAAGCGACCGATGGGTGGCCGGCGACCCGATGGTGTATCCACCACCGTGCAGGTACAGCACCGCACCCGGGCCGTCGGCCGGTCCGGCGGTCACGCGCTCGGCGGGACGCCCGCCCAGCCGCATCCGATGCACCCGGGTGCCGGCGGGCAGCGTCTGCAGCACCGAACCGGCGTCGAGCAGGTAGCGCTGGGCCTCCCACGGCAGCCGGCTGTGCATCGCGAACCGGAACATCGGCCCGAGGACGGCCCGCGCGACGGGCAGCGGCAAGGACAAGGGTTTCGAACGACCAGGCATCACAGTCGGTTCCCGCGGCGAATCAGGGCAGGAATCGGCTGTTGACGAGGTTCGCGATGCGCTGGTAGTAGGACGCGGTGGTGCGCACGAACAGATCGAGCGCCTTCGCCTCCCAGCCGATCAGCACCCGGCCGTGGCCCTTGCGTACGGCCTCGGTGATGACCTGCGCGGCCATCTCCGGGGTGTGCAGCGCGAGTTGCTTGTCGAAGAACGAGGAGAACTTCTGGGCGTCGATCCCCTCGGCGTAGGTGGCGTTGCGCGCCACGGCGGTCTTGATACCGCCGGGGTGGACGCAAGTGACCTTGACCGGGTGCTTGCGCGCCATCATCTCCTGGCGCAACGATTCGGTGAATCCGCGCACCGCGAATTTGGCCGCGTTGTAAGCACTCTGGCCCGGCACCGCGATGAGGCCGAACAGGCTCGACACATTGATCACGTGGCCGTCACCGGAGTCGATGAGGTACGGCAGGAACGCCTTGGTGCCGTTGACGACGCCCCAGAAATCGACATCCATGATCCGCTCGATGTCTTTGAACTGGGAGTCGACCACCTCGCCGTGGAAGGCGATACCGGCGTTGTTGTAGATCTGGTGCACCACGCCGAAGTGCTTTTTCACCTCGTCGGCGTAGAGCAGCACCGCTTCACGCTCGGCCACGTTGAGCCGATCGGACTTCACCTGCGCACCCAGCGCCTCGACGCGGCGGACGGTTTCGGCCAGGCCGTCGGTATCGATATCGGAGAGGGCGAGTTTCGCGCCCCGGCGGGCCAGATTCTCGGCCAGCGCGCGGCCGATACCCGAGCCGGCGCCCGTGATCACACATACCTTGCCCGTGAAATACGCGTCATTGCTCACTGTGCTGCTACCACTTTCAGATCGGGACCCGCGGCCCCGTCGGTCGCTCGGGTCGTGTCGTATGCCGCGACGTCGAATTTCTCGGTCAGCTTGCGGAAGCGGAACGTGAAATCGGGCCACAGCGTGGTGTTGTTGCCGTGCTTGTCCAGATACCAGCTGGCACAACCACCGTTGAGCCAGACGCTGTTGGACATGCGGTGCTGCAGATCGCGGTTGTAGCTGTCCTGCGCGTCTTTTCGCACCTCGACCGTGCGCAGGCCGCGCTGGTCGAACGTGGCGATCGCGTCGGCGATGTAGTTGATCTGCGATTCGATCATGTACACCATCGAGGTGTGGCCGAGGCCGACGTTCGGGCCGAGCAAAAAGAACATGTTCGGGAAGTTGTGGATCGCCGCGCCCTTGTAGCCCTGCTGCCCGATCTCGTCGAACAGTTCGGTGAGCGTGCGGCCGTCGCGACCGGAGATCGTCTCGTACACCGGCGAATCGGTGACGTGGAATCCGGTCGCCACGATGAGCGCGTCGATCTCGCGCTCGGTGCCGTCGGCGGTGACGATGGAATTCGCGCGAATCTCGCGGATGCCGTCGGTCACCAGGTCGACGTTGTCGCGGCCGAGCGCCGGATAGTACTCGTTGGAGATCAGCATGCGCTTGCAGCCGATGCGGAAGTTCGGCGTGACCTTCTCCCGCAGCCGCGCGTCCGGCACCTCGAGCCGCAGCTTCAGCCGGGCGAGGCCCTCCAGCGCGAGCATGGCCGGCGGGAATTTCGCCAGGCCGACGACCTGCGTTTCGCGGGCGGCGTAGATGGCCGCGCGCGACAACTTCTGCACGCCCGGAACGTATTTGAAGGCCAGCCGCTCGGGCAGCGTGTACGGGCGGTCGAACCGCGGCAGCAGCCACGGCGCGGTGCGCTGGTACACGTCGAGATGGGCCACCTTCGGCGCGATCGACGGCACGATCTGAATGGCCGAGGCGCCGGTGCCGATCACCGCGACCCGCTTGCCGGTCAGATCCGCCTCGTGATCCCAGCGCGCGGAGTGGAAGACACGGCCCCGAAAATCGTTGATGCCCTTGATATCCGGCAGGTTCGGCTCACACAGCGCGCCGACGGCGGAGACCAGGATATCGGCGGTGAACGCGCCCTTGCTGGTCTGCACCTCCCAGCGGGCCTGCTCCTCGTTCCACCGGGCGCCGGTCATCTCGCAGTCGAAGATGTGCTTGTCTCGCACGCCGTGACGGTCGGCCACGCTCTGGATGTAGGACTGGATCTCCGGCTGCTTGGAGAACGAGCGCGACCAGTTCGGATTGAGCGCGAACGAGTAGGAGTACAGCTGCGACGGCACATCACAGGCCGCGCCGGGGTAAGTGTTGTCGCGCCAGGTGCCACCGACGTCGTTGCCGCGCTCGAGCACAAGGTAGTCGTCGCGACCCTGCTGGCTCAACCGGATGGCCAGACCCAGCCCCGAGAATCCACTGCCGACGATCAACGTATGCACATGACGCGCCCCCGCTGCACTGCGGCTCCGCTCATCCCGGCCTCCGCGGTGCTCTCCGTGGTCACGCAAGCTGCCACCTCCGAGCGCGGCGCTACGGTCGATGTCTGTAACCCTACGACTCATGTATCAAACCCTACGATCCTATTGAGCAGGAGTCAACAGTATTGACTACCGTTCAGTAGGATGGCAACCGTGAGTCACAACGGTCCCGGCACCAAACGGGTACGGCTGAGCCCGGACGAACGCCGCGAACAGCTGGTGTCTCTGGGCGTGAAAATGCTGCGCGACCGCACGCTGGAGGACATTTCCATCGGGGAGATCGCGCGGCAGGCGGGAATTTCGCGCGGCCTGCTCTTCCACTATTTCGCCTCGAAACAGGATTTCCAGCGCGCCATCGTGCGTCGCGCCAACGAGGAACTACTCGCTCGCACCATGCCCGACCGCAGCCTCGATCTGTTCAGCATGCTGCGCGACGCGGTCGAACGCTACATCGACTATGTCAGCGAGAACCGGATCTCCTATCAGGGCTTGCTGCGCGGTCCCGCCAGCGGCAGCCCCGAACTGATGGCCCTCGCCGACGCCACCCGCGATGCCATGGTGGACCGCATCCTCACCGAAACCCCGCTCGCGGCAGACGATCCCGAACTGCCGCGACTTCGCCTGGTCTTCCGCGGCTGGATCGCGTTCGTCGAGGAGACGACGCTGATCTGGTTGCGGGAGGAGCAGATCGGCCGTACCGAGTTGATCGACACCCTGGTCGGCGCACTGCCCGCGCTCGCCATGCATCCCGTGCTCACCGAATGGCTGGCCGGTTCGGCCGACGGCAGCATCCTGCCCGCGTGATCTCACTCCTCGTGCACGTATCCGGCGCGATCGCCGCGCCGGGGTAGCCAGAGCGCGGTGACCACGGCGGCGACCAGAATCATGATCGCCGACACCAGCAGCGCCACCTCGAGTCCGCGATGGAAGGCCTCGTAGGTGGCATGGATGACCCGGTTCACGATCGGCCCGTAGGCGGCCGAGGCCGCCGCGTCACCCCCGGCCGGAACGTCGCCGGTCTCGATGGCGTCGATGACGATGGCCTGGAAATTCGCCGGAACGCCGATCTGCTGCAACCGATCCCGCAGGTCGGAGTTCAGGAAAGAGTTGACCAGCGACCCCAATACGGCCACACCCACCACGGCGCCGACCTGACGCATGGTGTTGGTGGCCGCGGCGGCCATACCGGAGTGTTCTGCCGGCACCCCGGACAGAACGGCGGAGGTGAGCGGCACCACGGCGATCCCGAACCCGAGTCCCGCCAGCATCAGGGCCAGTGCCAGGGGCGTGAATTCGACTGTGACGCCCAGGAACTGGCGAGTGAGCAGAATCCCCGCGGCGCCGAGCACGCAGCCGGCGATCATCGGTGTGCGGGAGCCGCGCAGTGCCACCCAGAATCCGGAGATCAGCGAGCCGACGATGATGGCCACGGCCATCGGGCCGAACACCGCCGCGGTTCGCCAGCCCGAATAGTCGACCACCTCCTGCAGATACAGCGCGGTGAAGAAGAAGATCGAGAAGATCCCGAAGTAGACCGCGAACGCGACCACCAGCGCACTGCGCACCAGTGGGCGCTCCAGGTAGTGGAAGTCGAACATCGGATTGGCCGCGCGCGACTCCACCACCAGGAAGGCGACGAGGGCGATCGCTCCGATCACGAACAGCGTGATCACCGAGGCGGCCGAATAGCCCACCTGCTCACCGGAGATGGCCGCGTAGATCACGCAGCCGAGAAATGTCGCGCCCAGGACGAATCCGGCCCAGTCGACCGGGCCCGGCTGCGGATCGGCGCTCTCCGGCACGAATTTCAGCGCCGCCGCCAGCACGATCACGCCGACGATCAGGTTGAACCAGAAGATCGAGCGCCAGCCGAACGCCCCGACCAGCAGGCCGCCGATCACCGGCCCCAGCGCCAGCGCCAATCCGGAGACCGCCGCCCACGCGCCCAGCGCCTTCGCGCGGGCGCCGCGACCGGGGAAGATGTGCCGGATCACCGACAGCGTGCCCGGTTCGGAGGCGGCCGCACCGACCCCCATCACCGCACGGCCGGCGATCAAGATCGAGACACTGCCGGCCACCGCGGACAACACCGAGCCGAGGGCGAACACCACCAGCCCGCCGACCATGACGCGTTTGCGGCCCCACCGGTCGCCGAGGGTTCCCGCGGTGAGCATCAGACTCGCGAACACCAGCGTGTAGGCATTCACCACCCACTGCAGCGACACGACACCGGCATGCAGGTCGGACTGGACAGCGCCGAGGGTGATGCTGACGATCGTGGTGTCGAGGAAGGTGACGAACAGGACGGCCGTGACCACCGCGAGCGCCACGTAGGGACGCGCGGCGCCGGGCGATACAGGTTGCGCCGCAGTGGAATCCACCGGCTGCGCGCCGACCGCACCGCTCGCCGCCGCGGTCTCGGCACGCGCACTCGCGACGGGACCGGTCCCCGGCGCAGCGGATTCGGAGCCCGCCCCCGCCCCGGCAGCCGGTGCGGCCGAGGCGTCGCGGCGCTGCGGGCGACCCGATCCGGCACCGGGGCGGTCCGACGGGTCCGACGACGTCATCGCGACCTCAACTGGTCGGCGCGGGAAGAATGGTGGGGTTACCGGGCGCCGCGGGGGTCGCGCCGGAGGCCGGCGGCGCAGCCGGACTCGGCGTCCCCGAGGCCGCACCGCACACCGGCGGGGCCGCGCCTTCCAGTGTGAGCAGCGCGCAGAAGGTCGCGGCCGTCACCTTCCAGGTGCCCTCGATCTGCACCGCGCCGCCCTGCTGCCCGGACAGCGCCGGGGTGCCGTTGAACAGCACGTCGAAGGTGACGTCGGCGTGATCGGTGCTGATGCTCGCGACATTGGTGACCTTGGCCGAGGCCGATTCGGCCATCGGCGAATCGGCCTGCGCCTTGATCACGGCGGCGAAGGCGGGCCCGTTTTCCAAGAGGGCGATCTTCTGGTCGGCGGAGGTGGATCCGTCGAAGAAGCGCTCGAAGTTCCGGCTGACCGCCTGGGTCACCGTCTGGGCCCCGCTACTCGACGATTCGGCGGACTTGCCGTCGGAATCACCGCTGCCGCAGGCGGCCGCCGCGGCCACCAGCGCGGTAAGTGCGCATGCCGCAAGCATTTTCGCCGCGATCCCACGATTGAACATAATGCGGCCTCCCTCGGTGACGGTAGGCTCGGTGATCAACTCGCTCGAAGACTACTCGCCGGGCCGGGGCTACGGACGCTTATCGGACACGAATGTGGCGTCGGCGAGTTCGGCCAGTACGTCGGGCAACTCGGCGACGACTGCCCGGGCATCGAGGATCGCCGGATCCACCGACAGCCCGATCCCCAATTCGCCGTTCCAGCTCAGCACCCCGGCGACCAGCGGCACTCCCGGCGCCGACGGCAGAATCGGAAACACCTGGGTGATCGGCATATTCGCGAAAGTCATCGCCACATCGGGGCCGGCCATATTGGAGACGATCGCGTGGAAGAACCGCCCGCCGTACACCGACCGCGCGAAGGCTCCCACCGCCGGTTCGGGAAACAGCCTGAGCACCCGATCCATCACGAAATGCGAGGCGAGCGCCCGGGTTCCGGAATGCAGCCGGTCGCTGCGAGTGCGAATCTCGGCCAGTCGCTGGGCCGGGGTCGCCGCCGTCAGCGGGATATCGATCATCACGGCGGCGGTCGAATTGCCCTCCGCCCCCGTCGTAGGGTCGCGCACCATCAACGGCACCGCCACCCGGATCTGCCCGTGCAATCGCTCACCCAGGTCGGGGCGCAGACGCTGCAGCGCGGTGACGGTGACGCTCAGCAGCACGTCGGTCACCCGGGCGCGGTGCGAACGGGCCACGGCCCGAACGGTTTCCAGATCCAGCGAGCAGACGGTGAACACGCGTCGCACACAGTCGTCGGGCAGTGTTCCCTTCGGCTGGGCGTCGGCGGCCAGCTGCGCCAGGCCGGCCGCGGTACCGGCGACGGCGGTACCCCAGCTCGGCGGTTTACGCTCGGCCACCGGCAGATCGATGGTCGGTCGCAGCAGTCGCAGCGCCTGCACCACCGTGCCGATGCCGTCGGCGACCACGTGATGCAGCAGCAGGACCACGCCGATCGCGCCCGCCTCCGGGTCGCGCACCAGCACGAGGCGCCACAGCGGCCGATCCTTGGGCAGCACCTCGGCGGCCAGATCCGTGACCACCCGGCCGATTCCGTCCACCCGCCGCGCCACCGCGCTCGGCGTCATCGCCACTTCGGCCGTCGCCGCACCGAAAGCCGTCCCGGGCCCGGCCTCTCGACCACTCGGCTCATCGGCGACACCCGGATCGCTACCCGGAATCGTGCGCTCGGTCACGTGCCAGTCCCAGTCGACCGGACTGTCCACCCAGCGTGCCCGGCGCCACCGCCCCGGCTGGTCCAGACGCTGCTGGAACCGCGGCAGATGTGCCAGCTCGCCCTGGACCAGCTCCCGCACCGCGGCGAGGCCGGGCCCGCCGTCGGCCCGCGGCTGGAACACGACCATGCCACCCACCTGCTGCGGAATGCCGGACTTCTCGATGTGCAGGAAGAACGCGTCGGCGGGAGGCACCACGGGCGGTCGCGCATACCAGCGGTCGACCAGCTGGATACTCACCGCGACGAAGGCTACCGCGATCACCGCATCGAGGACGAAGTGGTTCGCGGTCGCAACGATCACATAGGTGGTCAGCCCGACGTGCACGGCGCTGAGCACCTGCACCACCCAGCCGCCGGAGACCCGGGCCAGCACCACGCTCACCCACAGCGCCCAGCCGACGTGCAGCGACGGCACGGCCGCGAGTTGATTCGCACCCGACACCAGCGACGAACCCCAGGACCCCCAGGTGTGGCCGTTGACGACGGTGTCGGTGAAGCCCAGCTCGGGCAGCAGTCGCGGCGGGGTGACCGGGAAGAGCGCGAAACACGCGATGGCCAGGATGTTCAGCAGCAGGAACGAGTCACGGGCGCGGGCGTAGTCGGCGCGGCGGCGAAAATACAGCCAGAACAGCAGCGCGAAGGCACTGACGATGTAGGTGAAGGCGTATTCGTAGTTGGCCAGTGTCGCGAGCAGCGCGCGCGACTCGAGCCAGCGGTTGAGCGGATGCTCGAAGTCGATCGCGAGCCACTGTTCGAGATCGAAGATGCGATGAGCATTGCGATCGGCCAGTTCGCGGCGGGCCGGGGTGTGCAGCGCGTCGACCGCCAGGTACAGCCCGAAGACCGCGAGCCCGACCACACAGTCCCGCCATAGCACCGGACGCGACGGATTCCCCACACAACCGTCATAACACATGTGTCGCAAGCTTTTACGACATCAGGCTGGGCGATTCGTCGGTAATCTCCTTGTTACCGGCGTAGAAGGCGCGGGCCAGCGGCGAATGGGCGAGTCCGCCGATTCCCGCCGCGATCAGCGCTCCGGCGACCGCGACCCCGGCCAGCGACCCGGCGGTGTGCGGTAGCGCGACCTTGAAGGCCAGCACGCCGACCACGTAACTGACTATCGGATTCGTCACACTCATGGCCGCGATCGCCCACGGCAGCGGCCCGGCGGCGAAGGCGGTCTGTTCCAGGACCAGCCCACTGAGGGTGGAAACGGCGAGCAGATAGCCGGGCCAGTCGGTGGCGGTGGCGGGAATGCCGCGATCGATCAGATCCTCGGTGGTCAGCTTCATGAAGACGGCGCTCATCGCGAAACAGACGCCGGCGGCCATCGCGACGAGATTCGCCGCCACCCAGATCGGACAGCGGATACTGATCAGGGCCAGCAACGCCACCAGCGCCGCGGCGGAGAAGGTGGCCAGCAGGACGCGCGCGCGATCCGGGTCACCCGCCAGCGGCGCCACGCCGCCGACGCCGAACAGCACGCCCAGGCCGGCGCAGACCAGCAGCGCGAACCAGATGTCGCGCCCGCGCGGGCGACGCCGACGGCCGAACGCCTCGAGCGGAACCGCGAACAGCAGCTGCGTCGACATCAGCGGCTGCACGGCGGCCACCGAGCCCAGATGCAGCGCCGCCGCCTGAGTGAAGAAGCCCGCGAGATTCGTGATCCAGCCGCGCAGCCACGTGCCACTGCGCAGCAGCCGGTGCATGAGCGTGGTCATCCCGAAGACCCGGGCCGCCCGGGGTTGTTCGGCGACCACGGTACGTGCCGCGCGCTGCTGCAGATAGCCGGCCGCGGCGAACAAGAATGCGGCCAACACTCCCAACGCAATGACCAGAACCATGCGGAACTCCGCTCAGGTGATCTATTCGCACTGTACGCCCGAATCCGTATCGAACCTGATCATGACCGATGAGCGGGAACGGCGGACAAGCGGGGTGCTTAGAGGGCGTGTTCGTCGAGCCAGGCGCGGGCGAGGTCGGCCGCCGAGGCATGTTCGTCACGCACGCGGCGGATCATGGCCGCGAATTCGGCTGTGGTGAGCTCGCCGGCGACGTAGTTGAGTTTTTTGACCTGCCGCTGGTCCAAGGCGCCCTGACGCAGTAGCGGGACGACGTTCTGGGCGCGGAAGGCATAAGCCGGATCTGCGACGACGGCCGGATCCGCGCCGGCAGCCGAATCGCCGGGGCCGCCCGGCAGCAGGGCGACGGCGGAGGTGAACACGCCCGCGTCGACGGTTCGGTCACGCAATGCCTGTCGTAGCTCGGCGTCGCCCGGAAATTCGGCGTGGTGGGTGATGTCGCAGCCGTAGACCGTGCGCAGCGGCGTTACGACGTCGCGCTGCGGGTCCGGCGGCGTCCGGAGCGGGTCGAGTTCGCGCCCGCCAGCGATGCCGACGGTCAGTTCACCGCAATGCGGCGCCAGATCGGCCGCGTTCGCCGGATAGCGCGCGGCCGCCGCGGCACCGAGCGCGAGTTGCGGGCGCAGATCGGTGGCGTCGGCGAGATCGGACACCGCCAGTCCCTCCGGGACGGCCCGGCTCAAGTCGTCGGCGACCGAGCCGACATAGCGCGCCTCGAGCGTGACCGGCGACCCCGCCGTCATGTCGACCGCCGGGCCGGGCGCATGATGTGCTGCGACGCTCTCGGCCGTCGCCCGATCCGGCGCGGTCGCCGACGACGAGGAGTCGAAGGTGGTCAGGAGATCACCGCTGGTATCGCCGACCAGAGTGATCGTGCCCGCGTCCAGGGCCGCCAGATAGTCCGCACGCTGTCCGAGATGCTTCTTCACCATCGTCGGCGTACCGGCGCGCGCGAGCGCCTGGGCATAGATTTCGGCGAGCACCTCCGACTGCGCCGAATCGCCGGCGCCGACAGTGATCGTCGATTCGCCGTCGTCGTTGGCACATGCCACCGCGAGCGTGGCGACGGTGACGGCGACCAGAACCCGGGCCGTCACTCGCACCGATCCGGCCAATCCCATCCGGCGACACCCACTCCCGATAGTCAGCGACAACCACATCCGGCGGCCGGGGCGCCCCGGCACAGGAATCGTAGGTGGGCCGCGTCCGGGCGGCCGACCCGCACCCGCCCCGCACTCCCCGCCGACCCGCGAACCGGACTCTCGAGCAGGATTCAGCCGGGTCTCAGCGGGCGCGACGAATAATGTGCGGGTGCAGCCGGGACGCATTCTCCTGATCGAAGACGCCGACGCCATTCGCACGGCGGTCGCCGCGGCCGTGCACGCCGCCGGGCACGAGGTCCTGGCCCGCGAGCACGGCGATCGGCTCGAGCCCGACCTGGAGCGATTCCGACCCGACGTCGTCGTCCTCGACGTGATGCTGCCGGGTCGCGACGGTTTCGGCCTGCTCGAGGTGGTGCGCGCCCGCAGCAGCGCCGGGGTGGTGATGCTGACCGCGCGCGACGGTGTGGAGGATCGGGTGCGCGGACTGCGCTCCGGTTCCGACGACTACGTGGTGAAACCCTTCGACCTCGCCGAACTGGTGGCACGGATCGAGGCGTTGCTGCGGCGGATGGGGCGCATGCACCGTCGCATCGTCATCGACGATCTGGTGCTGGAAACCGATTCCGGCGTGGTGCTGCGCGGCCGCGATCCGATCGGCCTCACGGCCACCGAATTCAAACTCCTCGCCTACCTCGCCTCCCATCGCGACCGAGTCGTCACCAAAACCCAAATCCTCACCGCGGTCTGGGGTTACGAGGACTACGACCCGAACCTCGTGGAGGTCTACGTCAGCGCGGTGCGCCGCAAACTGGAGGAACACGGACCGCGACTGCTGCACACGGTGCGCGGTATGGGCTACACGTTACGGGCGAACTCGCGATGAGCGGCAACCCGGACGACATCGCAGCCGCGCCGCCCGGCCGCCCGGACGATGCGGGGTTCCCCCTTTCCGGTTCCCAGCCGGGCCGAGACCGGCCGTCTCCACCGGCCGCAGCGGAACCCGAATCGCGCACACTGCCGACGATATCGCTGCGACGCCGGGTAACCGTCACGGCGGCAGCGGTTTCCGGCCTCGCACTGATCGTGGTGGCGCTGGCGGTGCACAGCTTGTTCGCGATCGTGGTGGCGCGCAGCGAGAATACGGTACTCACCGACCGAGTCCAGCTGGCCCGCCAACTCGCGCAGCAGAACACCCCGCCCACGGAATTGATCGCGCGCCTGGACAATCGCTCGGTGCGGGCGCGGCTGATCCTGGCCGACGGCAGTGTCTACGGCAGCCTCTCGCCCCGGCACGTCGGTGACGGCAGCGCCCGCACCAGAACCATCACCCTCGCGGGCGGCGCGGTGGACCGGGCGCGGCTTACCCTGCAGGTCGACACCCCGCTGCTGGACAAACTGCGCTCACGCCTGGGACTGGTTCTGATCGGCGTGACCGCGACCGCCATCGTCGTCATCACAGCGGCACTGTGGTTCGGGCTGCGCCGGGCGCTGGCGCCACTGGATTCGATGACCCGGCTGGCCCGCGAGATCGCCCACGGCGGCCGCGGCCGCCGCCTCTCCCCCGCCCGCACCGATACCGAATTGGGCCGCACCGCCAGCGCTTTCGATGAGATGCTGGACGCCCTGGAGGGCGCCGAAGTGCGGGCGCGAGCCTCCGAGCAGCAGATGCGCGCCTTCGTCGGCGATGCCGCGCACGAACTGCGCACCCCGATCGCGGGGATCAAGGCCATGGCCGAAGCGGTGCTGCACCAGCCCGCCGATATCGACACCGAAGAGCGCGAACACATGTACCTGCTGCTGGTGCGCGAGGCCCAGAGAGCCGGTCGGCTGGTGGAGGACCTGCTGGATATGGCTCGCATCGACGCCGGCCTCACGCTGCACCCGCAATCGGTCGATCTCCACGACCTGGTTCGCATCCAGCTGGATCGAATGCGAGTCCTGAATCCCGATATCGATGTCCGACTCGCCGGCCGGCCGGTGCGGGCGCTCGTCGACCCCGAACGCATCGGCCAAGTTCTGGTCAATCTGCTGGCCAACGCCTGCCAGGCCATGGGACCGGGCGGAACGGTGAGCGTGACCGTCGCCGGCCCCGCCACGCCGGATCACGAACCGGGCGGCGACCCGCATGCGATCGCCGCACCGACCGGGCCGCACGGCATGGCCCCCGTCGCCGAAATCCGTGTCGCCGATACCGGTCCGGGCGTACCCGCCTCGGAACGCGAGCACATCTTCGACCGCCTGGTCCGCCTCGACGCCGCCCGCGACCGTCGCCGCGACGGCGCGGGTATGGGCCTGGCCATCGCGCGCGGGATCGCCAGGGCCCACGGGGGTGACCTCCGCTGCGTCGAGCCGCCGCCCGGAACCACCGGCGCGGTATTCGTACTCACGCTTCCGCCGGCTCCGCCGCCGGCCGGTGCTCACCCCAGCCGCGCAGGGAGCGCCGAGGGCCGCCCCCCTTGCTGAAGTTCGGCTGAAGATCCGCCGGGTCCACTCGGCGTTTTCAGGGTCCTTTCAGATTCGGCGCGCAGATTCGGATCCGACACGTTCCCGTCACGAATGGAGTTACCGGTATGAAGCGCACTGTCGCCGCCCTGCTGGCCGGCACCGCCGGAATCGCCGCCCTCGCCGTCGCCGTGCCCGGCGTCGCCTCGGCCGACGCCCCGCAGTGCAGCCCGCAGGCACGCGCCCAGGTCCAAGCCCAGACCGCCCCGCAGGTCGCCGCATTCCTGGCGAGCCACCCGGATCTGGCCGCCGAGCTCGCCAAGGTGAAGGGTATGCCGAAGGATCAGCGCAAGGCCGAGATGCAGGCCTACCGCCAGGGCCACCGGCAGGAGCTGAAGGACTTCCGCGGGGTACGGCAGCCGATGATCGACTACCACAAGTCCTGCCACAAGAAGTAGCGGCCGCGCATCGGCAGCGGAATACGGCGAGGGCGCCCCGGGAGTTCCCGGGGCGCCCTCACTGTGGTCGAACCTGGTGTTACGCAACACCTTCCGCGCGCGCGGCCGCGGCCACGGCCTCGGCGACCGCCGGAGCGACCCGAGGATCGAGCGGGCTGGGGATGATCTTGTCGACCGAGAGTTCGTCGGCCACCACACCGAAGATGGCGTTGGCGGCGGCGACCTTCATGCCCTCGGTGATCCGGCGCGCACCGGCATCCAGCGCGCCTTTGAACACGCCCGGGAAGGCGAGCACGTTGTTGATCTGGTTCGGGAAGTCGCTGCGACCGGTCGCCACGATGGCGGCGTAGCGGTGCGCGACCTCCGGGTGGATCTCCGGGTCCGGGTTCGACATGGCGAACACGATGGACTCCGGCGCCATCGAGGCGATCAGCTCCTCGGCGATGGTCCCGGCCGACAGGCCCAGGAACACATCCGCACCGGCCAGCGCCTCGGCCGCACCGCCGGTGACGCCACGCGGGTTGGTGCGCTCGGCCAGATCGGCCTTCACCTCGTTGAGGTCCCCGCGGTCGCGGCTGACGATGCCCTTCGAGTCGAGCACCACCACATCCGACACGCCGGCGGCCAGCAGGATGTTCGAGCAGGCCACACCCGCGGCGCCGGCGCCGGAGACGACCACCTTCAGGTCGGCGATATCGCGCCCCTGCACCGTGGCCGCACCGTTGAGCGCCGCCAGCACCACGATGGCGGTGCCGTGCTGGTCGTCGTGCATGACCGGGCAGTCCAGCGCCTCGATGACGCGCTTCTCGATCTCGAAGCAGCGCGGGGCGGAGATGTCCTCCAGGTTCACCGCACCGAAGCTCGGACGCAGGCGCACCAGGGTTTCCACGATCTCGTCGACATCCTTGGTGTCGAGCACGATCGGAATCGAGTCCAGTCCGGCGAACTTCTTGAACAGCGCGGCCTTGCCCTCCATGACCGGCAGCGACGCCCGCGGACCGATGTCACCCAGGCCGAGAACCGCGGTGCCGTCACTGACCACGACCACCAGACGATCGGTCCACGTGTAGCGCTTGGCCAGCGCCTCGTCCTTGTGGATGGCGCGACTCACCTGCGCGACGCCCGGCGTGTACGCGATGGACAGATCCCGCTGGGTCTCCAACGGTGCGGACAATTCCACCGAAAGCTTGCCACCGAGATGGCCGGCGAAAATTTCCTCGTGCGTGATAGCGGACAGATCGGTCGTATCGGTTTCACGGCTCGCTGTAGTGGCATTCGGTGCGTCAGTCACAGATGACACGATTTCACTCCTGCTCGGTCCGGGCTGAACCGGCTCACGGTTACCGCCGGGTTTTCGTTTAAAAGGTCGTCGAAATTCGAACGATGTGCGCCGACCGGGCGTTCACGCGGTCGCGTAAAACCGTCGGTTGTCAGGTCGCGGCATGCCGTGGAGGTACTTCCGACTACGGCATACGCGCGTTTGCGCCTTTGCGGGCTTGCTTCATTGCGATCTGGCCGCGCACGATCCATCGAGCGAGAACCGGACGGGTGGTCCGGGCAAGGCTGCGGGGTGATCCGCGGATCGGAGCCGTGCGTCACGAACCGAAAGTCACCAACCGTCCCGGACCGGGCGGTGGCGTCGGCCGGGAATCCGCAACATTCTGCCAGTACGGACAGGGAGTTGCAAAATCGCTCCTCGACCCCGGGCGTGGTCCCCTCGATGCGGGACCGGCCCGGGGCCGGGTGTCTACTGCCATCTTCCGAGGGTAGGGCCGCCGAATTACCTGCGCGTAAGGGGATACTCGCCCCCGCTGGGAAGCAGCGGTGAACAGTCCCACCGCCACCCGGAACGCCGATGTGAGCTCATGCCCTATTCGCTCACGCCGGGCGCACCCAGATCTCGTTCACGCCGCCGGTCAGCAGGCGGCGGCGCCAGTTGCGGACCGGGCCGGGATGATCGGTGCGCCGATGCAGGCCCCGGGTCTCGGTGCGCGCCAAGGCGCTGTACTTCGTCCAGCGGGCCACCGCCAGCAAGGCCGCGGCCTGCCGGGCCCGCACCTGGTCGGCCCCGGTACCGCCGAGCCCGTATTCGGTGACCGGCCACATCGCGTCGAGTTCGGCGATGCTGTCGCGCAGACTGCCCGCACTGCGCCAATAGCTGCGCCGCAGCGGCAACGTATGTTCCTGCACCAGCCCGATCACGGCACGAGGATCGATGTCCGCGCGCGGATCGGCCCCGGGATGCGAATTCAGCCCGGCCCCCGGAACCGGCCGCGGTTCGCCGACGCGGCCCCGGCGGCGAGCGAACCGCGCCGCGCCCGATCCGGCCCACATGCCGGACGAGATCGCCCACCCGCCACCGTGCCCGTCGAACCCGCCGACCGCACCGGTGATCGGCTCCCGCGATGCCACGTCCCCTGCGGCGTACAATCCGGCAACCGTTGTGGCGCAATCGAATCCGACCAGCCTGATCCCGCCGGAGCCGCGCACGGTGCCCTGCAGGACCGGACGCAGACGCACCCGGCCGGCCGACGGCGACCCGCCGACGCCGGCCCCGGTGCTCGCCGGTACCGCCGTGGTTCCCGGCGGCGCCGCCGACGCGGGGCCGTACCGGACCGCGGAGTCCGGCGGAATGTCGGCGTAGACCGCCCTCCCCTCCGCCAGCGCGGCGAGGGCCACGGACCGGGCCGTGAAGTCGTCACCGTCGATGCGAGCCCCCGATTCGTCGTACAGCGACGCGAACCGGGGCTCACGCAGATCTCTCATCGTCGCGAGACCGTACGCGCCGGAGAACTCCATCCCCGACAATTCGGTGCCCGCCTCCGCCGCCATCAGCAGGCCCTCACCGGTATCGACATCGGTTCCCGCGCCGCCGGCCAGGAAGGCGCACCCACCGGTGGCCAGCACCACAGCGCCCGCGCGAACGGTCCAGCCGCGATACCGGTCGTCACCAGCGAGCCCACCGGCCCCGCATACCACGCCGTCGGCATCCACCAGCAGATACAGCGCCGGATGATGGTCGACGACCTGGACACCCAATCGGAACAGCGTGCGCCGCAGCGCAGCCAGATATCTCCGGCCCTCGAGATAGACGCGCGCCGACGGTCCGCCTCCGGTCTGCCGGTAGCCCCAGCGCAGCAGATGGGCGATGCGGTGATGAGTTTCGCCGAGCACCCGATCCATCCACTCGAGGTCACCGAGATCGCCGCCGCACGACAGGCTGTGCGCCAGGGCTCGCTCCCGATCCACTCCCGGCGGGATATCCCACAGTGCGACAACACCTTTCGACGTCGGACCGCATTCCCCGCAACGGCCCTTGTCGACCAGGATCACTCGCGCCCCAGCCGTCGCCGCCGTCAACGCCGCCCAGGCGCCCGCCGGGCCGCCACCCACCACCAGCACATCGGCGGACGTCTCCGCCGCGAACTCGGATTCCGCGCGAATAGTGGACCGGTTACGCACGCTCACAAAGGAAAATATTCGGCCACAATTCATCCGGCCGCAACGGTTACGCGGGGTTCAATTCCACCATTGCGTAACCAATAGGTAACCCGCCGCCACAAAGACGACCAGAGATCCGAAAAACGCCGGAATTCCCCGACGCCGGTCGGAAAGAATTTGCGCGCCTAGTGCCAGCGCCGCCATTCCGATATGCCAGCCGACACTGCTCGCACCCGGCCCCGGAAACCCGCGCCGCGCCCCCAGGACCGCAGCGCCGACGACCACCGCCGCCAGCACGACCAGTCCGGCGGCCACGGTTCCGCTGAGCGCCCGCACGACTCTCACGAGGCGATCACCGCGACGCCGCTCGCCTTCTCGGCCAGACGCTCGAATTGCTCTGCGCCCGTGCGGCATTCGCCCAGCCCCACGGGTTTGTCGGCGCCGTGGTAATCCGAGGATCCGGTACCTATGAGGTCCAGTTCGCGTGCCAGCTCGCGCAGCACCGCCCGGTCGGCGGGATTGTGGTCGGGGTGATCGATCTCGAGTCCCCCCAGCCCGTGCTCGGCCAGATCGCGGATGTCGTCGATGGCCAGCAGCCGCCCCCGGGTGCGGGCGCGCGCGTGCGCGACCACGGTCACCCCTCCGGCCGCGGCCACCATTTCCACCGCCTGCCGCAACGGAGTGTCGGCCTTCTCGACGTAATAGCGGCCGCGCGGAGCGAGCAGATCGTCGAAGGCCGCGCCGACCGTCGGGACCACACCGGCCTCGACCAGCGCTCGCGCCAGATGTGGGCGTCCCGCTGCCGGGCCCGCCGCGGCGAGTACCGCATCCGGATCGATCGGCAGACCATCGGCCACCATGAGATCGGCCATCGCGCGCACCCGTGAGACGCGTTCGGTGCGCAACCGCTCGCGTTCGGCGGCGAAGGCGGCATCGCTCGGATCGAACAGGTAGGCCAGCAGATGCACCGGCACCGGCCGGCCGTCCTCCCCCATGCCGACGCAGGACATCTCCATCCCGCGCACCAATCGCAGCCCCGGCGGCAGCGCGGCGACCGCCTCGTCCCATCCGGAGGTGGTGTCGTGATCGGTGATCGCCACCACGTCCAGCCCCGCCGCCGCGGCCGCGCGCATCAGATCGCCGGGGGTGTCGGTGCCGTCGGAGGCGGTCGAATGGGTGTGGAGGTCGATACGCACGCGTTCCATCTTGCCCAACTAGCATCCGGGGCGTGCCCTCGATACCGCCGTTTCCCCCGTTCCGTGGCTCCGGGAGGTCGCGGCGCGGGCCGCAGCTGCCCCGGATTCCGGTTCCCACCGCCCGCGCGATCGTCGACTGCGGCGTCTATATCGACGGCCGCCGCCAGTCCGGACATGTGACCCCGGCTGCCGCGCTGGCACAGGTGCGCGAGCGCGGTGACGGCTTCGTCTGGGTGGGCATGCACGCTCCCGACGTGGATCAGATGGCAGAGGTAGCCGAGATATTCGGCCTGCACGAACTCGCGGTCGAAGATGCCGTGCACGCCCATCAACGCCCCAAACTGGAACGCTACGACGACACGCTGTTCCTGGTGTTACGCACCGTGAAATACCTCGAACACGACCCCAATTCGGTCAGCGAGATCGTGCAGACCGGCGAGATCATGATCTTCATGGGCGCGGATTTCGTGGTCACCGTCCGCCACGGCGAGCACACCGCGCTGAAGGTGGTCCGCGAGGAGATGGAGAAGCGTCCCGAACGCCTGGCGCTGGGACCGGGCGCGGTGCTGCACGCCGTGGCCGACCACGTGGTGGATTCGTATCTCCTGGTGACTCAGTCGGTCGAAGACGATGTGGAGGGCATGGAGGAAGAGGTCTTCACCCCGCGCAGCCGGCTCACCATCGAGGCCATCTATCAGCTCAAGCGCGAGGTGGTCGAGTTGCGGCGGGCGGTCAATCCGCTGGCCTTGCCGTTGCAAGTGCTCAGCCGCAGTTCGGAGCTGCCGATGCCGAAGGAGATCAGCCGCTATCTGCGTGATGTCGCCGACCACCACACCGCGGTCGCCGAGCGGATCAGCGATTTCGACGAGGCGCTCAGCGCGCTGATCAACGCGGCGCTGGCGAAGGTCAGCGTCCAGCAGAACACCGATATGCGCAAGATCTCGGCTTGGGCCGCGATGGCCGCGGTGCCGACCATGATCGCCGGTATCTACGGCATGAATTTCACGCATATGCCGGAGCTGTCGTGGACCTACGGATACGGGATGGTGTGGATCGTGATCCTGGTCATCTGCGGTGCGCTGTTCGTCGCGCTGCGGCGCAACAAGTGGTTGTGAGGCTCGAAGTCGTTCCGAGACCCTGAGTTTCGCCGCACCGCGCCTGCCGTGCGCCCGCGCGGTCTACAGGTTCGCGGCGGCCCGGTGCGGATCCCGGACGTCGATCCCCGCTTCTGCCCACGCGTCCCGTAGCGCCGCGGCCCCGCGCACTCGCACCCACGCCGCCTCGGTGGCGGTGATCGGCGCGACCGCCAGGAATCGCACCGGATCGGCGGGTTCCGGCAGTGGAACCTCGGCGATATCGGCCTCGCCCAGCAAGACCGCGGTGAAAGGAGCGTTGTGCCACAACGGTTCTCCCAGGTCGAGCAGCGCATCCTGTTGCAGCACAACGCCTTCCACCGCGGGCGCGGCGATCAACACGCCGAGTCCGCGCGGCAGCCCCGCCTGGGCACCGGCACCGCCGCGCAGCGTCAGCACCAGTTCGGCGCGCGGGCCGCGCACGGGGTCGGCCAGCGCCGCCGCGGAATCGGTCATCGGATGCCGGGAGCCGCCGAGGGTGACGTAGTGCACGAACTCGCCGTCGGGGATGCGCAGGATGTCGATCGGCTCCAGGCCGAGGAAGGTCACCGACGCGGAGTCGAAGCGGGTGTCGTCGAATCCCGACCCCGTTCGGGGGATGTCGAAATGCGTCAGTACCGCGGCGCGCACCTGATCGAGTTCCATGGTCCTAGAGCGTGCCAGAGCCCTACAGCGCCAGGCGCGCCAGCATATCCCGCGCCTGCTCGGCCACCTTCGGGTCACACAGGACGTCGTAGCGGCCGGCGACCAACTGCATGGTGGAGGCGAAATCGCGGGTGCCTCGGGTGGCGGCGTACGGGATCACCGCCGAGATGAGCCCGAAGATGACGCCGCCGACCAGGCCGACCACCAGCGGCCCGATCACGCCGCCCGTGGTGAACAGGCTCAGCAGCAACCCCAGGAACAGCCCCAGCCAGGCGCCCGAAACCATGCCGCCGCCAATAACTTTGCCCCAGGTCAGCCGGCCCAGCACTCGTTCGACCTGCATCAAGTCGACACCCACGATGGTCATGTTCTCCACCGGGAACTGGTTGTCGGCCAGATAGTCGACCGCCCGCTGTGCCTCGGCGTAGGTCGGATAGGAGGCGACCGGCCACCCCGACGGCGGCGTCGGCAAGCCGGGCCGATTGCGATTCGAACTACCCAACGGATTGGTCATAACTCCACGATCCTAGGTCGATATCGGCGCTGCGGCTGGATGCGGCGCCCCGGCGGCAGCCCCGCGTGTCCGATTTTACCGCCGAAGGGTAGCGAATCGGACATCACACCGCTGAGGATCGCACAGGGGGACAGTGATCATCGACCCGGAGGAACCCCGCATCACGCCAAGCGGACCTCGGCGGTGGCCAGACCGAATATCTTGCGGCCCGCCGACTTCGCGACGACCACCACCACGGCGGTGCGCGTCTGGGGATCGAGGGATTTGATCCGGCCGGTGAATTCGACGACGCCGGCGGACCGGGCATCCACGATCGTGTAGTTCGACAGCCGCACGGCGTATCTGGTCAGCGCTCCGGGGTCGCCGAGCCATCCGGTGACGAAGCCCGCGCCGAGCCCCATCGTCAGCATGCCGTGTGCGATGACGTCGGGCAGGCCCGCGAGCGCGGCGACGCCATCGTGCCAGTGGATGGGGTTGGCGTCCCCCGAGACACCCGCGTAGTTCACCAGATCACCGCGTGTGACCCGCGCGGTGCGCGGCGGGAGCTCATCGCCGACCGCGACCTCTTCGAAGCGAACCACATTGTGCAGCACACGCTCTCGCGATACCTCGGAGAAGCGGTGGGCGCGGCGTGGCGCTACGGCGGCTTCGAGCACGTCCGCCTCCGAAAGACCCTGCGCCGCCGACGGAGCCCGGACACCGTGCATGATCACCCGTTCGATCGCGCCGCCGATTCCCGCGTCGATGTCGGCGCCGGTGACACCGACCGCGGTCGTGTGCATCACATGGACGACCTCGTCGAGGTGATCGGTGAAGGTGTTGGTGACGGTGATCAGATCCTTCCCGGCGATGCTGCGCACCGCGGCGACCTCGACATCGCTCACCAGACGGTCGCCGGAGACCACCGGCCGATGGAACTCGAAGACCTGATCGGTCTGCACGTACACGTCGTAGCCGGTGATGACGCGTTCGAACAGCCGGCGATTGGCCAGCAGCGCGGGGATCGACATGAAGGTGGGCGGTGCGACCACCGCGCCGTAGCCGTAGCCGGCCGCGGCGTCCTCCCGCCAGTGCACCGGACAGTAATCCTGTACGGCACGCGCATACTCGCGGATCTTCTCCCGCCCGACCTCGTAGTAGTCGTCGGCCCGGTACGCGTACCCGACCAATGACCTGGTGTACGCCGCCACATCCACGGCTGCCTGCGACAAGCCCGACTCCTCAACTCTCGGCTGCGCCGAAGTCTACGCGGGGCCCAACCGCCGAGCTGTCGATCCGCGGGGGCCTCAGGACATTTCATGATCCGCGGGCCGCGTGGTTGTGAGGTTGTGAGGTCGCGTCGCACCAGCGGTGGCGATGGGCTCGACGGCGACGCTGCTCCTACGCCTGCGGCGGCACGAAACTCGTCGTGCGAGTCATTCCGGCGGCCCGGCCCTTCTCCGCGACGACCTGCGCCATCTTCGCGCTGGCCTCGTCGATCATCTCGTCGCCGAGCATGACCGCGCCGCGGGCGCCGCCGGCGGTCGAGGTGTGATAGGCGTAGGCGTCCAGGATCTCCTCGGCGCGGTCGTAGTCGGCCTGGCGAGGGCTGAAGATCTCGTTGCACGCCTCGACCTGAGTGGGATGCAGCACCCATTTGCCGTCGAAACCGAGGGCCGCGGTGCGGGATGCCGCGCGGCGGAAGCCGTCGAGGTCGCGAATCTGCAGATAGGGGCCGTCGATGGCCTGCAGGCCGTGAGCCCGGGCGGCGAGCAGGATGGTCATCAGAATGTGGTGGTAGGCGTCGCCGGGTTCGTAGCCCTCGGGCTGTTCACCGACCACCAGGGTGCGCATATTGATGCTGGCCATGAAGTCGGCGGGGCCGAAGACCAGGGTCTGCACGCGCGGGCCGGCGCTGGCGATCTCGTCGATGTTGCGCAGTCCCTGCGCGTTCTCGATCTGCGGCTCGATGCCGATGCGGCCCACCTCGAGGCCGTTGGCCTTCTCCAACTGCGTCAGCAGCAGATCGAGCGCGCGCACCTGGGCGCCGTCGAGCACCTTGGGCAGCAGAATCGCGTCCAGATCGCGGCCGGCGCCCTCGACCACCGAAATGACGTCGGCGTAGGTCCATTCCGTCGTCCAGTCGTTGACCCGCACCACCTTGATCTGCTTGCCCCAGCCGGGCGAGTTCAGCGCGGCCACGATATTGGCGCGGGCGGCGGCCTTGGCGGGCGGGGCGACCGCATCCTCGAGATCGAGAAAGATCTCGTCGGCGGGCAAACCCTTGGCCTTGTCGATCATCCGTAGATTACTGCCGGGTACGGCTAACACCGATCGACGCGTTGACATGGGCGGCTCCTGAATCGTCTCGCGGGGCTGCACCACATAGCCTTGCACTTATGGCAGCAACGAAAGTTTTCGCCGCCAGGCTGGCGGGCCTGGTGGTACTGGGTCCGGACGGCGAGTCTATCGGCCGTCTGCGGGACGTGGTGATCTCCATCCGCTACGACCGCCAGCAACCCCGGGTGCTGGGACTTCTGGTCGAACTACCCACGCGCAAACGTATTTTCGTCCCGATGCTCCGGGTCAACGCGATCGAGCCGAACTCGGTCAACCTCAACACCGGCACCGTGAGCCTGCGCCGATTCGAACAGCGGCCCGGCGAAATGCTGGCGTTGGCGCAGGTGCTCGACTCCAAGGTGCGCGTGGTCGATCCCGAACTCCCGGACCTCGAGGGGGTGGACGTCTTCGTCGTCGACCTCGGCATCGAACAGAGCCGCACCCGCGACTGGGTGCTCTCGCGGGTGGCGGTGCGCGGACATCGGCGACTGGGCCGACGCCGCGAGGTGCACGTGGTCGAGTGGTCGGATGTGCGCGGGCTGACCCAGCACGAATTGAATCTGCCCGGTCAGGACGTCACCCAACTGCTCGGCCAGTTCGAGGGCCTGCGCCCGGCCGATGTGGCGCATCTGCTGCGCGAACTGCCCGAGAAACGCCGGATCGAATTGGCCCGGGCCCTCGACGACGAACGACTCGCCGACGTGGTGCAGGAACTTCCGGAGAACGACCAGGTCGACGTGCTGCAGAATCTGGGTGTAGAACGCGCTGCAGACCTGCTCGAGGCGATGGACCCCGACGACGCCGCCGACCTGCTCGGCGAACTGCCCACCGGCGAGGCCGAGGCGCTGCTGGCGCTGATGGATCCGGAGGAATCGGAGCCGGTGCGGCGCCTGCTCGAATATTCGCCCTACACCGCGGGCGGCATGATGACGCCCCGCCCGGTGGTGCTCACCCCCGCGGCGACCGTCGCCGAGGCACTGGCCCGCATCCGCGACCCCGACCTGACACCCGCGCTGGCGTCGATGGTGTTCGTGGTCCGCCCGCCGACCGCGACGCCGACCGGCCGCTATCTGGGCTGTGTGCATACCCAGGCGCTGCTGCGGGAACCGCCCGCGACGCTGGTCGGCGGGCTGGTCGACAGCGACCTGACCCAGCTGCATCCCGATGCCCCGCTGACCGCGGTCACCCGCTACTTCGCGACCTACAACCTGGTCTGCGGGCCGGTGGTGGACGAGGAGAATCACCTGCTCGGCGCGGTCAGCGTCGACGACGTGCTGGACCATCTGCTGCCCGAGGACTGGCGCGAACAGGACGAGGACGCCTCCGAACCGGCGCACACGATTCATTCCATCGCCGTGGCCGCACGCGCAGCGGAGGCAAGTAGGGCGGCGGCCGGGAGGGCGAAGGCATGAGTGAGCGCGGCGAACGCACGGCCCGCACGGACAAGCCGATCGCCCGGCAGCGCTTGGAGACTCCCGTCGAATCGCGGTTTCGCTTCGAGATCGACGCCGAGGCGGTGGCGCGGGGCAGCGAGACGGTGGCCCGATTCCTGGGCACCGGTCGTTATCTGCTGTTGCAGACGGTCGTGGTCGTGGTGTGGATCGGGCTCAATGTCTTCGCGGTCAGCCTGCAGTGGGATCCGTATCCGTTCATCCTGCTCAACCTGGCCTTTTCCACCCAGGCCGCGTATGCCGCACCGCTGATCCTGCTGGCCCAGAACCGGCAGGACAACCGCGACAAGGTATCTCTCGAGGAGGATCGCCGCCGCGCGGCACAGACCAAGGCGGACACCGAATTCCTGGCCCGGGAGCTGGCCGCGCTGCGGATCGCGGTGGGCGAGGTGGCTACTCGCGACTATCTGCGCCGGGAACTCGAGGACATCAAAGACGCTCTGGCGCGGCTCCAACTCCATACGCCTCTGGACGACGAAGATGCTGTCGAGACCGCGAAGTCCAAGAAAAGTACCGATAGAAAGAGGAGTCGAGTACCGATTTCGCCTCAAATAGATGGCGGCTGACCGGAATTATCGATAACAGGTTGCTGACCGACAGGTAACCTGGATCACGTTGTCCGTGGCGGCCCCGCGCGAATCAGGTCGCTCAACGACTACGAGGGGATTGGTTGTGCCGATGCGAATATCTGGACCGATCACCGTATCGGCGCTGGTGGTTGCGGGCTTGATGGCTACGGGTTCGGCGGCGCACACGACCGCCCGAACCAGTGCCCCCAGGACGGCCGAGGCGCGCTTGGCGGCAGCGAGCTCCCCCACCGACGCCGGCAACTCCGACGCCGAGGCGGTGGGGCTGGTACCCGCCGCTCCCGAACCCCCTCGCAAACTCAGAGCTATGACGGCGCCCGCGGATGGGGCGCCGTTGTTCGGCGGTACCGTGCCGCTGCAGGACATCGCATTGCCGGGCGGTAGCGGTGCCTTCGGAATTCCGGAGATCGTGCTCGCCGCCTATCGCAATGCCGAACTGACACTGCAGTCCTCGGAGCCGAACTGCGGTCTGAGCTGGAGCCTGCTCGCCGGCATCGGGCGGATCGAGTCCAATCACGCCGGGCACGGCCGCACCGACGCCGCCGGGACGACCATCGGCACCATCTACGGACCGTCGCTGGACGGCACGCTGCCGGGTAACGAGGTCATCAAGGCCGCCGACGGCAATTTCGTGCGGGCGGTGGGGCCGATGCAGTTCCTGCCCAGCACCTGGTCGCTGTACGCGTCCGACGGTAACGGCGACGGCGTCGCGGATCCGAACAACGTCTTCGACGCGTCGCTGGCCGCGGGCAAGTACCTGTGCTCGGGCGGGCTGAATCTGCGTGACCCGCAGCAGGAACTGCGCGCGGTCCTGCGCTACAACAACTCGATGGCCTACGCCGCCAACGTGCTGAGCTGGGCCAATGCCTACAAGACCGGCGGCGCGCCGACCCAGGTGCAGATCTCGCCCGATCTGATTCCGCCGGGCACGATGCAGGCCCCGCCCGCAGGCCCGGACATCCTCGCCGCGAACGGCAGCATTCCGACCACCACCGCGCCGCCGTCGCAGGCCACCACCACCGTGCCCACGCCGCAGCAGCCGACCCAGGTCATGATCAATATCCCGGGGCTGCCGCCGATTCCGTGCGGCATCTTCTGCCCGCCACCGCAGCCGAACCCGTGCGATCCGGCCGTGGTGCCGGCGCCGATGCCGCAACCCGGGCAACCCGCACAACCGGCCGCACCCGCCCAGACCCAGCGCTGGGCGGCGGGCGAGCCGGTGCGCCCGATCGATCCGCAGGCCGCCGAAGGCAAGCCCGTCGATCCGAACGCGCCCGCGAATCCCAATGCGGCCCCGGCCGATCCGAACGCACCGAAGCCGGCGGCCCCGGCGTGCACGCAGCCGCAGGGCCAGCCGGCGCCCGGCGCCCAGCCCGGGGCACCGGCACAGCCGAACGGCGCACCGGCGCCGGACGAGCCCGAGCAGCAGTCGCAAACGCCTTCCAAGACACCGGAACCCGGTCCGGAGGCTGCCGCGCCCGCACCGGCGGCGCCGCCGAGCCCGACACAGCAGCCGGGAATCACGCTGCCGTTCGGAATCGTCGTCCCGCTGCCCGTCCTGCCGGGTCCGCCGGCGCCGCCGCAGTAGTCGTTCGTGACCCTCGCCCGATCCGAAACCCCCGCTGAGGCGGGGGTTTCGGCGTAAACGGGACGAGCGGTCACGAAGCAGTAACGAAAAGGTCTCGGGTGCGGTAATCTGATCTCGTTGTGTCACGAAAAGCTCACAGCGAGCATTGGAGGGTCACCACATCGTGGGACGTCACCGTAAGCAGCCGGCCACCCCTGTCCGGCGAGGATCCGTTATCGCTCTGACCGGACTCGTCCCCGCGGGACTCGTCGCCGTCGGCGCCTCTGTCGCCGAGGTCAACACCGGCGAATTCACCGCTGTGGCTCTGCCGCAACACATTCCGGACGCCCAGCAGTCCGTCGACCAACAGGCGGCGCCGGACGAAATGATGCGCGCCGCAAAGCATCCCGGCCCGCCGATCGTGAAAACCGTTGCTCAACCCGAAGGCCGGGTCGCCGCCGATCTGCCGCCAGGACCGAACGGTATGCCAGGCATCGCCTACGCGGCCTACCAGAACGCCGAACGCATTCTGGCCCAAGAGGAACCGGACTGCCACATGCCGTGGTCGGTGCTGGCCGGGATCGGACAGGTCGAATCGCATCACGCCTACGGCAAGGCCGATTCCAAGGGCGTCGCGCTCGACCCGATCTACGGGCCCGTCCTCGACGGCAGCCTGGCGGGCAACAACGTCGTGCACGCGACCGGCGACGATCTCGACGGCGGTATGCAGGGTTTCACCCGCGCGGTCGGCCCGATGCAGTTCCTGCCCGAGACGTGGCGCAAATACGCCGGAGACGGCGACGGCGACGGCATCGCCGATCCGCAGAACCTGTTCGACGCCGCCCTGACCGCGGGCAATTACCTCTGCTCTGGCGGGCTGGACATGACGGATCTGTCGCAGCAGTCCAAGGCGATCATGCGCTACAACAACTCGATGGCCTACGTCGCCAATGTGATGGCGTGGGAGGTCGCGTACCGGACGGGTGTAGCGCCCAAGCCCAGCCAGCTGCCGCGCATCTGAGTCGAACAGTGACGGGCCCAGGCTGCCGCCTCCGGCCCCGTCGCTCCGGTCGCTGTGTCTATGGCGACCTACGCGGTGGCCTCCGTGGTTACGCAGGCTGCCGCCTCCGGCCCATCGCTCCGGTCGCTAGACTCACCACTATGCCAGTGGTTACGGAAGCGGATGTGCGGGGCGCGCTCGCAAAGGTGGACGACCCGGAGATTCGCAAGCCGATCACCGAACTCGGCATGGTCAAGAGCGTCTCGGTCCGCGACGACAGTAGTGTGCACGTCGAGATCTATCTGACGACCGCGGCCTGCCCGCTGCGTACCAAGCTCACCGAGATGGTCACCAAGGCGGTGGCCGACGTCGCCGGCGTCGGTGCCGTGACCGTCGACCTCGATGTGATGAGCGACGAGCAGCGCACCGAACTGCGCAAGCAGCTGCGCGGCGATTCCGCCGACCCGGTGATCCCGTTCGCCCAGCCGGGGTCGCTGACCCGCGTATACGCGGTCGCCTCCGGCAAGGGCGGCGTCGGAAAGTCGAGCGTCACCGTCAATCTCGCGTCCGCGCTCGCCGCGCGCGGTCTGTCGGTCGGCGTGCTGGACGCCGATATCTACGGCCATTCCGTACCGCGCATGCTCGGCACGGACCAGCGGCCCACGCAGGTCGAGCGGATGATCATGCCACCGGTCGCCCACGACGTGAAGGTCATCTCGATCGCCATGTTCACCCAGGGCAACACCCCGGTGGTGTGGCGCGGCCCGATGCTGCACCGGGCACTGCAGCAGTTCCTGGCCGACGTGTTCTGGGGCGATCTGGACGTGCTGCTGCTGGACCTGCCGCCCGGCACCGGTGACGTCGCTATCTCCATCGCTCAGCTCATTCCCAATGCCGAGATCCTGGTGGTGACCACGCCGCAGCCGGCCGCCGCCGAGGTCGCCGAACGAGCCGGGGCGATCGCCCTGCAGACCCGGCAGCGCATCGCCGGCGTGGTGGAGAACATGTCGTGGCTGGATCTGCCCGACGGGTCCCGCATGGAGCTCTACGGTTCGGGCGGCGGCCAGGCCGTCGCCGACCGGCTTACCCGCGCGGTTGGCGCCGAGGTGCCGCTGCTCGGCCAGATCCCGATCACCCAGGAATTGCGCGAGGCCGGTGACGAGGGCACCCCGATCGTGCTGAGCGACCCGGAAAACCCCGCGGCACAAGCCCTTCGAGGGATCGCCGACAAATTGGCGGTGCGCCGCCGCGGGCTGGCCGGTATGTCGTTGGGCATCGACACCACCCGTCACCTGTAAAGCGACACCGGCCCGCCGCAGCTGCCGAGATCGCTGTCGGTGTCGCCACTAAGCTCGACCTATGCTCACGCTGCTGTTGTACGTGCTCATCGTCGGCTTGGTGGCCGGGTTGCTGTTCCTGGTGGCCAGTGCGGTGTTCGGGCGCGGGGAGGAATTGGGGCCGCTGCCGGAGGGGACGACGGTGACGGTGCTGCCCGCCGCGGGGATTCGCGGATCGGATGTGCGCGCGTTGCGGTTCCAGCAGGTGTTCCGGGGGTACAAGGCGGGCGAGGTCGACTGGGCGCTGAGCCGATTGGCCGCCCGGATCGACGAGCTGGAAATGCAACTCGAGCGCAGCCGCAGCACCTCCCCGTCCACCGCCGGAGAACCGGAAACCCCACCGGCGCAACCGAATACGGGAAGCGTGCGCCCTCCCACGGACGCTCCCCCGGCCGCCGGTAACGGCACGACCACCAACTTCGGCACCGGAACCTTCTACGGCGGCGCCGGCTTCACGTCCCCGGCGGGCTTCGCCCCCGGCGTCGGTTTCGGCAGCCTGCCCGCCGGACCGGGAATGCCGACCGGCACCGCCTTTCCCGCAACCGGATACCCGGCGAACGGGTACGCACCGGCCACCGGCACCGCCCCGACAGTCGCGGGTCCCCGCACCGACACGCCCACCGGGTCCACCGTGGGTGAGCCGGGCAGCATCGGTCAGGCCCACGGCACAGTCGGTGGTGTCGCTTCGCCGACCGACGTCACCGCACAGGCCGCGGCACCGGCATCGGGCTCCGTCGAGCAGGCCACCACCCCGCAGGCTTCCGCCGGGAACGACGGGGTGGCGCCGACCGATCGGTCGACGACCGTCCGCCCACCCGATTCGGAGACCACGACCGAACCGGGAGCGGCCGGAACCACCGGTTACATCGCCGCCCCCGGGCCGGACTCGAAGACCGGATTCGCCCCGGCGACGCAGGCACCCGCCACCGGCTGGGCGCCGCCGCCGTTACCGGGCGACCCGCCTTCGGCCGCCGGAGGGCTTCGATGAGCGTCGAAGCGGTGGTGGACGACGGGAAGGTGCGCTGCGGCTGGTCGCAGTCCTCGCAGCTCTACCGGGACTATCACGACACCGAATGGGGACGGCCGCTGCACGGGGACGATGCGCTGTTCGAGCGGATGTGTCTCGAGGCATTCCAGTCGGGGCTGTCCTGGATCACGATCCTGCGCAAGCGGCCGGCGTTCCGGGCGGCCTTCGCCGGATTCGCCATCGACCGGGTGGCCGAATTCGGGGACGACGATGTGGAGCGGCTCCTGGCCGATCCAGGCATCGTGCGCAATCGCGCCAAAATCCTTGCGTGTGTCGCCAATGCCCAGGTTGCGCGAGAGCTGAGCCCCGGGCTGGACGAGCTGCTCTGGTCCTTCGCGCCGCCCGCTCGCCCGCGTCCGCGAGAACTGTCCGACGTGCCCGCCGTCACACCCGAATCCGTCGCTCTCGCAAGAGAACTCAAGAAGCGCGGGTTCCGGTTCGTGGGTCCGACCACGGCCTACGCATTGATGCAGGCGACCGGAATGGTCGATGACCATCTGGCCGATTGCTGGGTCGATCTGCGGCGTTGATCTCGCGCCACGCCGGTCGGTTTTCGAACTCAGGTACCCGACCGGTTCGCTGATAAGGAAGAATAGGCGTGGTGCAGCCCACCGGACATGCCTGTCGCGTCCGGCGGCTGCCTGTTGGTGACAACACATTAGTTCCGAGAAGTGCGCAGCAGACCGCGCGGATCTGGAGGGAGCAGAGGATGGCGGCCATGAAGCCCCGCACCGGGGACGGTCCCCTCGAGGCAACCAAGGAAGGGCGTGGAATCGTCATGCGGGTTCCACTCGAGGGTGGCGGGCGTTTGGTCGTCGAGCTCACGCCGGAGGAAGCGGCAGCTCTCGGTAAAGAGCTCACCGCGGTGACCAGCTAGCCGCTCGACCCAACGACATACACCGGTGCTGAAATTGCCGGCGCCGACCCGCGCGCGCAGATCCGGCCGGGTAACCGGCCGGATCTACGCCCGTCGCGTCGGCTTCCTCGACCGGGCGGCCGCGAGTGTCCGGCGGATCACATGACCGGTCCGAACCCCGGGACACGCCAGGCGACACCCGGCACGGCACCGGACCCGCCCACAGCCCCCGCCGCACCCCTGGCGGCGGTCGCATCCGCGGTGGCCTGCCCGGAATGTCATGGGGGTGTCGCGCTCCGGGACCGTCGCCTGGTGTGCGAGTCCGGCCACAGCTTCGATATCGCGAAACAGGGCTACGTGAGCCTGCTGACCGGCGCCGCGACCAAGATGACCGGCGATACCGCGGACATGCTGGACGCCCGGGCGCGATTCCAGAGCGCGGGCCATTTCGACCCGATCGCGCGCGCGACGGCCGACGTCGTCGCGGACGGCGCACCGACCGGAACGATTCTCGAAATCGGCGCCGGCACCGGTTACTACCTGGCGGCCGGGCTGGAGGCGGCGCCCGCCGCACACGGCATCGCACTCGACGTCTCGAAACCGGCGGCGCGCCGGGCCGCTCGGGCCCATTCGCGTGCGGCATCGATCCTCGCCGACGTCTGGCAGGGGCTGCCGATCCGGGACCATGCGCTCGACCGGGTGCTGTGCGTCTTCGCCCCGCGCAATCCGGCCGAGGTCGCGCGGGTGCTGCGCCCCGGCGGCACCTTCGTCGTCGTCACACCCACGCCGCGCCACTTGGCCGAACTCATCGCCCCGCTGGGGATGGTGGGCGTGCAGACGGGTAAGGACGCGCGCCTGATCGACGCGCTGTCCGCGGATTTCCGGCCTGCCGGACGCGTCACGGTCGAATACGAGATGACTCTGGATCACGCCGCGATCGCGAATGTGGCCGGTATGGGACCGTCGGCTCACCACGCCGCCGAATCCCGCGGCGACCGGATCGCCACGCTGCCCGAGTCGATGCCGGTCACCGCCTCTGTCACGGTCGCCGTCTACGGCCGCTGATATCGGCCCCGGCCGCCGGCATCCGCCCGATCCGGCGACAACCCAGCCGACAGCACGACCGCCCCCGTTTTCCTCCGCGTCCAACATGGGAGGCAGGACGAGCCGGCACACGCTCCCGGTCTCGAACATCGACGCATCAACATCTACCTGGCTCTCACCGGAAGAACGCCCCCACCCGCTGCCGGTCGGCATAGACGTAGATCTCCGCGATGCGTCCGTCCGCCACCGTGAAAGCCAGCAACACTCCCGGCTGTCCGTCGAACATGACTACCGCACCGGGTGCGTCGTTCACCAGCACCGGCCGCACATCCGAGGAGGGCCGGGCGAACAGCAGTGCACGACTGGCCGTGTCGCGCGGACCGCGAATTTCCCAGCCACCTCCCGCGCCGGCGGCGGCGCGCAGGACGACCTCCGGATCCAACTGCGCCACCAGGGCCTCGAAATCGCCGCGGCGAGCGGCCGCGAAGAATGCGTCCACCACGGCACGCCGGTCGCCGGGATCCTCGTCGGTCACCGGCGCGGCTCGCAGGCGACGCCGGGCGCGGCTGGCCAATTGCCTGGTGGCGGCGGAGGTTCGATCCAAGAGCGCGGCGATGTGATCGAACGGCACCGCGAAGATGTCGTGTAGGACGAAGGCGATACGTTCGGCCGGGTCCAGCTGTGACAGCACCATCTGCATCGCCAGGCCCACCGAATCCCTCAGCACCGCTTGCTCTTCCGGTGCCGAGCCCTGATCGGCGACGACGAGCAGCGGATCCGGAAACCGGGTGTCGCTCAGACGCTCCGGCCGAGACCGCCTGGCGCGCAACAGGTCCAAACAGGTGTGCGCCACGGCCGTGTTGAGCCAGGCGTCGAGATTGCCGACCGCGCGGGGTGGGCTGCGATGCACGCGCAGCCAGGTCTCCTGAACGGCGTCCTCCGCATCGACCGCCGAGCCGAGAATGTGGTGCGCGAGCGCCCGCAATCGCGGCCGCTGTTCGTGCAGCCGTTGCAGGGCCTGTTCGCGCTCGCTCACCCCGGTCACATCCTCGCCACCCGCTACGCCGTATCAGTGCGACCACCCACCATAACCAGCAAGGAGGCAGCCATGCGCAGCCTTACCCGCATCCAGCCGGCCCGTCCGACCACGCCCTTCGCCACCGCCGGACGCATTTTCCGCCGCGACCGCCCGCCGGCTCCGATCGCGAACGCCGGGCGTTACCGCACCGCCGCCTACCGGGTCGCGACCGCCGCCGTCGTCGCCGAGGCCGCAGTGGGCGGTGTCTGGGATATCGCGCGCATCCCGTTCGTCAGTGATGTGGTCACCCACCTCGGATATCCACGCTATTTCCTGGTGCTGCTCGGCGCGTGGAAGATCCCGGCCGCGATCGTACTGGCCGCTCCCCGACTGCCACTGTGCAAGGAATGGGCGTATGCCGGAACATTTTTCGTCTATACCGGCGCGATCGTCTCGCATCTGGTCACCGGTTATGCCCGTGCGGAAGTGGGGGTTTTGAGCGTGATGACCGCGCTGACCGTCACCTCGTGGGCGTTGCGACCGGCGGACCGCTGCCTGCCCGGCGCTCAGCCCTTGCGGATGCGGTCGTAGAGATCGGTGGTGCGGGCGGCGACCTGCGCCCAGCTGAATTCGGCCGCCGCGCGTGCCCGGCCGGCCGCCCCGAGCCGCGCCGCGGTCTCGGCATCGCCGGCGAGGTCGTTGACCAGGTTGGCGAGGTCTCGTTCGAAGTCGCGGGGCGCCTGCGGGTCGTAATGCGCCAGTCGCCCGGTCTGCCCATCGGCGACCACCTCCGGGATCCCGCCGACGTCCGAGGCGACCACCGCGGTGCCGCAGGCCATCGCCTCCAGATTCACGATCCCGAGCGGCTCGTACACCGAGGGACAAATGAAAACGCTTGCGGCGGAGAGGATCTGGCGCACCTGTTCGGTCGGCAACATATCGCGGACCCAGAACACCCCGCCGCGCGTCGCCGCGAGTTCGCGCACCGCCGCGGTCGCCTCGGCCTCCAGCTCCGGCGTATCCGGTGCGCCGGCACACAGCACCAGCTGGATCCCCGGGTCGATATCGCGGGCCGCGGCGAGCAGGTGCGCGACCCCCTTCTGCCGGGTGATGCGGCCGACGAACGCCGCGATCGGCGCATCGGCGCGTACCCCCAGTTCGGCGAGCACATCACGGGCCGCGGGCACCGGTCCGCCCGGGAACCACGCCCGGGTGTCGATTCCGTTGTGCACGACATGTACTCGTCCGGGGTCGACGGTCGGGTAGGCATCGAGGACATCGCGGCGCATGCCCTCGCTCACCGCGATCACCGCGTCGGCATTCTCCATCGCGGTGCGCTCCGACCACGACGACAATCGGTAACCGCCGCCCAGCTGTTCGGCCTTCCACGGCCGGCGCGGTTCGAGCGAATGCGCGGTGAGGACGTGCGGGATGCCGTACAGACTCGCGGCCAGATGCCCTCCGAGCCCGGTGTACCAGGTGTGGGAGTGAACCACGTCGACAGCGCCGACGGCATCGGCCATGCGCAGCTGCGCCGACATCATCTGCAAAGCGGAATTGGCGGCGTAGAGCATCGGATCGGGTTGATGGACCACCGCATCACCGCGTTCGGCGCCCATGCAGTGCACCGTCACGTCGCACAGCCGGCGCAACTGCGGGACCAGTTCGGTCACGTGTACTCCGGCCCCGCCGTACACCTCGGGGGGATATTCGCGGGTCAACATCGCGACCCGGAGCCGGTCGGGGTCGGCAGGCGATATCGGCTCGCGGCCGCCATCCGCGAAACTCACCGGTCCAACCTAATCCGTGCGCCCCCGTCCCACCACACCTGCCCGGCCACGCCGGAGTGAACCGCGTCGGACACGCCGTGGCCTGGGACGGTAGGTTGAATTCCGTGAGGAGCCAGCCGCACGTACTCGGAGTAGTGCTAGCCGGTGGTGAGGGCAAACGACTCTTTCCCCTCACCAAGGACCGCGCCAAGCCGGCGGTCCCGTTCGGGGGCGCGTACCGCCTGATCGACTTCGTCCTCTCCAACCTCGTCAACGCCGGGTATCTGCGCATCTGTGTGCTGACCCAGTACAAATCGCATTCCCTGGACCGGCACATCTCCCAGACCTGGCGCCTGTCCGGCTTCGGCGGCGAATACATCACTCCGGTCCCGGCCCAGCAGCGGCTGGGGCCGCGCTGGTATACCGGCAGCGCCGACGCGATCATGCAGTCGCTGAATCTGATCTACGACGAGGACCCCGACTACATCGTGGTGTTCGGCGCCGACCACGTCTATCGCATGGATCCCGAACAGATGGTCGCCCATCACATCGATTCCGGTGCGGGAGTGACCGTGGCCGGAATTCGGGTGCCGCGCAGCGAGGCCAGCGCTTTCGGCTGTATCGATTCCGACGAATCGGGCCGCATCACGCAATTTCTGGAGAAACCGGTACATCCGCCCGGCACGCCCGACGATCCGAATGTGACCTTCGCCTCGATGGGCAATTACGTCTTCACCACGAAGGTGCTGGTCGACGCGATCCGCGCCGATGCCGATGATGTCGATTCCGATCACGACATGGGCGGCGACATCATTCCGGCGCTGGTCGCCCAGGGGCAGGCCGGCGTCTACGATTTCGCGCGCAACGACGTTCCCGGCTCCACGGACCGCGACCGCGGCTACTGGCGCGACGTCGGGACGATCGACGCCTTCTACGCAGCGCATATGGATCTGGTCTCGGTGCACCCGATCTTCAATCTCTACAACAAGCACTGGCCCATTCGAGGCACGGCGGAGAACTTGGCGCCGGCGAAATTCGCGCAGGGCGGGCTCGCCCAGGAGTGCATCGTGGGTGCGGGCAGCATTCTGTCCGCGGCGACGGTGCGCAATTCGGTGCTGAGCTCGAATGTGTTCATCGAGGACGGGGCGACCGTGGAGGGCAGTGTGCTGATGCCCGGGGTGCGGATCGGCCGCGGTGCGGTGGTGCGGCACGCGATCCTGGACAAGAACGTGATGGTCGGCGAGGGCGAGATCATCGGCGTCGATCTGGACCGCGACCGCGAGCGGTTCGCCGTGAGCAACGGCGGCGTGGTCACCGTCGGCAAGGGCGTCTGGGTCTGAGCTCCGAATTCGAGCCGAGCAGCCGGCTCAGCGACCCGGCATCGGATACTGCGGTGGCGGGGCCGGTTCGGTGACGCCCGGACTTTCCGGCGTGTAACAGAACGGCGCACAGGTACCGTGCGGGACTCTCGGATATCTCGACGGATCGTCGAAGTTGTCGCCACTGACCAGCAACATCACCAGCAGTGCCACGAAGACCGCCGCGCCGAGGCTGACAAGAGCCAGGACCAGCCATCCGCGAGGCGCGACCTCGATCAGGATTCCGCGCTCGTACACTCCCCGCCTCCCGGTACCGCCGAATTACCCACTGTGCCAATGGTATCGGCAGCACCCCGATCCCGGCCACGGAAAGTGCCGCCCGGCGCTCCGGGGGCGGGAGCGACCGGGCGGTGAAATGCCTTGCGGATCAGCGCAGATCGCGCCGGCGCCAGCCCACGAGTCCGACCGCGGTGATCAGCGCCGCGAGCACCAGCAGCACGATGACCGGCACCGCGCGGAAATCCTCCGCCGGCAGTTTCGGCAGATGACCGTAGGGGTTGAGGTCCAGAACCCATTGCGGCATACCGGAGATCGAGCCGAGCAGATAGATCGCCACCCCCGCGGTGAACAAACCCCACGCCACCGGAGTCCAGCGCGGCAGCAGTCCGAACAGCAGCACGGTGATCGCGGTGAACACCCATACCGCGGGAATCTGGATCATCGCCGCTTCCAGCGCCTGCGGGAACCTGCCGCCCAGATCCGATGCGGCGATCCCGTAGGCCAGGCCGCCGATCACGCCGGAGACGAACAGCGCCACCACCGGACCGCCGAAGGCGAAGATCAGATGGCTTGCGGCCCAGCGAATTCGGCCGACGGCGCCGGTGAGGACGGTTTCGGCGCGATCGTCGCTCTCCTCCGCGTACATCCGCAGCGCGGCCGAGATCGAGAAGGCCGCCGCGCCCAGGCCGACGATTGAGAAGGCGGTGTTCAGAAAGGCCTGTTCCACCCCCTGCGAACCGCCGAGCCGGGCGATGATGTCGCGTACGGTCTGGCTGGAGCCGATCTCGTCACCGATGCCGTGAACCACGCTGCCGATGAGCAGACCGTAGAGCGCGAGCCCGACCGTCCATGCCGCCAGGGTGCCGCGCTGCAACCGCCAGGCCAGCCCGAACGGCCCGCTCAGCAGGGCCGATCCGACCGTGGGACCGGGCCGGTCGGCGATCAGGCCGGCCCCCATGTCGCGCCGCCGCAGCAGCGCATAGGCGACCGCGATCAACACCACGGTGGTCACCGCGTGCAACAGCAGCACCCACCAGCGATCGCCCGCGAAGGGGCGGACCTGCAGGGACCAGCCCTGCGGCGACAGCCAGGTGAGGATGTCGGTGGGACCGTCACCGGCCCGCGCGTCACCGATGGCACGCAGAGTGAAGGTCGCCGCGAGCACCGCGAGGGCGATGCCGCGCGACAGCCGTGCGCTCGCACTCAGCTGCGCGGCGACCGCGGCGACAGCCGCGAAGACGATGCCCGCGGCAGCCAGCGCCGCGCCGAAGGCCAGCGAGCCGTCGAACGGCACTCCCGACGAGGCGATGCTCAGCGTCGCGACGATTCCGACCGCCACGCAGGCGGCGCAGGTCAGCAGCAGGGTCGCGGACAGGGCGGCGAAGCGGCCCACCCGGGTCGAGGCGAGCAGCTCCTCGCGTCCGGTCTCCTCCTCGGCGCGGGTGTGCCGGATGACGGTGAGAATGATGGCGATGCCGATCAGGGTGTAGAACGCCCCCGCTTTCCACACGCCGGACGCACCGATGCTGGTGTTGTAGATCGGGCCGTACAACGCCAGCTGTGCCGGGCTGGACAGGATGGTGTGCGCGAAATTCTGCAGATCGGCCGGCGACGAGTACAGATTCTTCACGCTGGAGACGTAGACGCTGCCCAGCGGCGCCGAGAGCAGCAGCACCCACAGCGGCAAGACGATCCGGTCCCGCCGCAGATACAGGCGCAGCAGTTGCCCGGTGCCGGTGAAATCCGAAGAGCGGGTGGAGCGTTCGGCGAATCCGCCGTGCGGGCGGTCGAGGGTCGCGGTGGTCATTTCGTCGCCTCGCTCAATGCCTGCTCGTCCCGCGACGCGGAGGTGCGCGCCGGTCGCCGGGCATCGGCCGGCGCGTCGCCGGCGAGCGAATAATGGCGCAGGAACAGCTCTTCCAGAGTCGGCGGCTGACTGACGAGGCTGCGGACTCCGGCGTCGCCGAGCACCCGGATCAGTTCGCCCAGATGTTCGCTGTCGACCTGGCAGTGCAGCGTGTGGTCCTCGATCGTCACATCCTCGACGCCCGCGATGGCGCCGATAGCGCCCGGGTCGCCGATGAGTTCGGCCGTGATCGACGTGCGGCTGAGATGACGCATCTCGGCCAGAGTGCCGCTCTCGACGGTCTTACCGGCGCGAATGATCGTTACTCGATCGCACAGCGCCTCCACCTCGGAGAGGATGTGGCTCGACAGCAGCACGGTGGCGCCGCGCCCGGCCGCCTCTCGCGCACATTCGCGAAAGACCTGTTCCATCAACGGATCCAGGCCCGAGGTCGGTTCGTCGAGCAGCAGCAGTCGCGCGTTCGAGGAGAAGGCGGAGACGAGCGCGACCTTCTGCCGGTTGCCCTTGGAGTATGCGCGCGCCTTCTTGCGCGGATCGAGTTCGAAGCGCTCGATCATCTCGGCGCGGCGCCCGGTATCGATGCCGCCCCGCATCCGCGCCAGCAGATCGATCGTCTCCCCACCCGACAGCGACGGCCACAGCGTGACATCGCCCGGGACGTAGGCGATATCGCGATGCAGCTCGACCGCATCGGTCCACGGATCGCGCCCCAGCACCCGGGCCTGCCCCGAGGTGCGCGCCAGGATGCCGAGCAGAATGCGAATGGTGGTCGACTTGCCGGCCCCGTTGGGCCCGAGGAAGCCGTGCACCTCTCCCTCGGCGACCTCGAGGTCGAGGCCGTCCAGGGCGCGTACCGATCCGAAGTGCTTGTGCAACTTCCGGACCTCGATTGCCGATGACATCGAATCTCCTTGCGAGATAAGGGTTCACATTTCGGCGAGCAACGAGTCGAGCACCGAGGAATCGGCGAACAGGCCGTGGGTGTTGGCCTCGATGGCCGGCAGCATCATCTGGTCGGCGTACTCGCGCAGCGCTTTTCGAAAGTCGAGCTTTCCTTCATGGCGGGCGGCGTAAAGCTGCAGGTAGAAGAAGAATCCGCCGCCGTTCTGCACCGCCAGATAGTTCGCCGTCGCCGTTACGTCTCTGGGCCGGCGCAATGTGCCGGCCTCGATACCAACCTCGAGGTAGGACTCCACATCCGCGCGCATCTGATCGAACAGCGAGGTCATCAGCGTTCCGCCGGCCTGGAAGCTGCGCATCAGATACGCGATGTAGGGCGCGAACTCCTCGATTTCGGCGAGGGCCTTCAGGGTCGAACTCGGCGAGGGCTGCTGGACGTATTCCGTCTTCGCGGCCCGGACGACGGCCCGTACGTGCTCGTCACACGCCTCGCGCAGGCCCTCCTTGGAACCGAAGTGGTGATTGACGAGTCCGGGCGAAACCCCCGCCGCCTTGGCGATGGCCCGCACCCCGACCCCGAATCCCTCTTCTCCGAAGACGACGATCGCCGCGTCCCGGATGCGGGCGGGCGTGCTCAGATCCGAGGCGGATCCTTCCGGTACGGCTGCTCCCTTAAACACATGTTCAATATACTAAACACTCGTTCAATCCGCACGCAAGACTCGGCACGAGACAAATTTCGAAAGCCGAATGCGCAGGTCGACAGCATTGCGCGAGCTAATTCCGGCACCGGCCCGATCGAACCGCCGGACAACCGGCGAACGGCGACTAGCCGCGCGAGGCGCAGAGCAGCCCGTCGCCGACCGGGATCAGCACGCTGGTCAGGTCGGGGTCCTCGGCCACCGCCCGGGTCGCAGCCCGCACCGCCTGGGTCGCGGCATCGCGCTGCGCCGGATCGGGCACCCGCCCGCCCAGCAGGGCGTTGTACATCAGCACCGCCCCGCCCTCGCGCAGCAAACGTACGGCCTGCTCGACGTATTGCGGATGTTCGAGCGGGGCCGCGTCGATGAACACCAGATCGTAGGCGCCGTCGGCGAGCCGTGGCAGCACATCCAGAGCCCGGCCGTTGATCAGCCGGGTACGCGCGGGCGCGATATCGGCGGCGCGGAAAGCGTCCTTGGCCGCACGCTGATGTTCCGGCTCGGAGTCGATCGTGGTCAGCGTGCCGTCCTCACGCATGCCATCGAGCAGCCACAGGCCGCTGATTCCGGCGCCGGTGCCGACCTCGACCACCGCTCGGGCGCCGAGCAGCTGGGCGTACATACTGAGCAGCGCTCCCACCGACGGCGGTACCGGCGCGGCGCCCAGTTCCGTGGCCCGCTCCCGCGCGGCGATGAGGATCTCGTCCTCGACCACGGATTCCTCCACGTAGGCGAGGTTGCGCTGCAGGGCCGATGCCGCTGGGATGTGGCTCACGAATATGAGGCTAACGGCGTGACAGTCCGGGGGCGCGACGACGGCCCGCTCTTTTTCTCAGGTGTCCCTCAGCCTCCCCATACCACCGGCACATCGGGAACCGTCAGAGTATTGACCAAGCAAGGGCCGGCCGACCGCCGGACGGCGCCCGGGAACACCGGACTCAGGTCCGGGGTTGTACCCGGTACGCGACGACCACCACTCGTCGTGCGCCTACCACGGTCCCGAGTAGGAGGTCACCCCATCCACAAGGTCGATGCGGCGCGCGAGCACGCCACCCTGCCCGAGTCGAGTCTGCCGATCGGCGTCTCGGCCGATTACGAGTTGCCTGGTGCCGCTCGTAGCGATGTCCGTACCGAAGTCGAGGTGCGTCCGGAAGCCGAAGTCGGTCCCCAAGCGCGGGCCGTCGTCGCGAACGGCGCCGACTTCGACGATACCGAATCTGTCGCGGGCGATGCCGAATCTGTCGCGGGCGATGCCGCGGACGACGCCCTCAGCGGGACCGCCGCCTTCGACGCCACCGGCGACCGGACCATGATGCCGTCCTGGGACGAGCTGGTCCGCGAGCACGCCGACCGGGTGTATCGGCTGGCCTACCGGCTGACCGGAGACCCGCAGGATGCCGAGGATCTCACTCAGGAGACGTTCATCCGCGTCTTCCGCTCGTTGCAGAACTACCAGCCCGGCACGTTCGAGGGCTGGCTGCACCGGATCACCACGAACCTGTTCCTCGACATGGTCCGCCGACGCAACCGCATCCGGATGGAGGCGCTGCCCGAGGACTACGACCGGGTGCCGTCCGAAGGTCCCGGGCCCGAGCAGGTCTATCACGATGCCCGGCTGGATCCGGACCTGCAGCGGGCGCTCGACGCGCTGGCTCCGGAGTTCCGCGCGGCCGTCGTGCTGTGCGATATCGAAGGCCTGTCCTACGAGGAGATCGGCGCTACCCTCGGGGTGAAGTTGGGTACCGTGCGCAGCCGGATCCATCGCGGCCGTCAGGCACTGCGGGAATACCTTGCGCATAATGGTTCTCAGCAGCGGTTCGCCGCTGAGGAGAAAGTCGGGTAAACAGCGGTGCATCGCCGCGGCCGTGCCCGGCGAAGCTGTAGTCCGTCGGAAGGGTGTGCATCCGTATGACCGGCGAGGGTCGTTTCGCCCCCACCGAACACCTGGCCAGTGAGGCCGTCGTCGCATATGTCGACGGCGAGCTGAGAATGAACGCCTATCTGCGCGCGGCCGAACATCTGTCCCGCTGCCCCGAATGCGCCGCCGAGGTCGAGGCGCAGCAGCAGGCCCGGGTGGCGTTGCGCCGGGCCGCGCAAATGCAGATTTCCGTGCCGACCGACCTGCAGGACACGCTCAGCCGAATTCCATTGGCCGACCTGACCGGAAGTAGCGCCGAAAATATGTCCCGCGGCGCGAGTTTCTTCGGCCTGCGGGCGGATTCGTTCCGTTTCGCCTCCTCCTCGAATCGAGAATTGGGATTCGAGAGCAGGCGGTGGACGGGATGGTGGCGCAAGTAGAGTTTGCCAACGTGACCACCGAATCGACGCCGTCCGCTTCATCGGATTCGGCGGCCAGGGGGAACCTGAGGCCGTCGGACGCGCCCGTGCTGGGGCCGCGCCCGGTGTACCGCCCGGATATCGATAACCACACCGCCCGCGCTTTCCGCCGCCCCGACGGGCAGGCCGGATCCTTCGCACCGCACACCCAGGCCGCACCCGCGCCGCGTCACGACACTCCCGAATTGGTCAATCGCCCGCCGGACGCGGTGCTGGCCGAGGCCTTCGGACGGCCCGCGGGTTCGGACGAACTCCTGCAGCGCGATCCCGACGCCGGAGCCGACACGCCCGATAGCGGCGCACCGGTCGATCCCTGGCGCGATCCCGCGGCCGCGGCCCGCCTCGGCGATCCCGCCATCCACACCCCCGCCCCGCAGCCGCTGCCGCCGGGTGTCAAACTCGGCGCCCGCGAAGTACTGTTCGGCGGCAAGGTAGCGCCCAAGGCATTGGCCGTCCTGGGTGTGGTGGCCCTGATCATCGGCGTGCTCGGCGGCCTGGTGGGCCGGTTCACGGCCGAGAACACCGGGGCGCTGACCTCGCGCAAGATCGCGCTGCAGCAGGAGAGCAACACCGACAAACCACACAGCCAGGTCGCCAAGGTGGCCGACGCGGTGCTGCCCTCGGTCGTCTCGATCCGCGAGACCGTCGGCGACAACGGCGCCCTCGGTTCCGGCGTGGTCATCGACGGAAACGGCTATATCGTCACCAACAATCACGTCATCTCGATGGCGGCACAGGACAAATCCGGGCGGGCCAAGATCCAGGCCACCTTCTCCGACGGCACCAAGGCCCCGGCCCGGCTGGTCGGCCGCGACCCGAAGACCGACCTCGCGGTGCTGAAGGTCGACGTGAAAAACCTCACCGTGGCCCGGCTCGGAAAGTCGAGCGATGTGCAAGTCGGTGACGACGTGCTGGCCATCGGCTCGCCGCTGGGCCTGAGCAAGACCGTCACCTCCGGCATCGTCAGCGCGTTGCATCGCGCGATCCAGGAGAGCCCGGAGGCCGGTGACGACACCGCCGGCGCCTTCGACGCCGTGCAGACCGATGCCGCGATCAACCACGGCAACTCCGGCGGCGCCCTGGTCGACGGCGAGGGCCGGTTGATCGGGATCAACACCGCCATCCGCAGCGAGAGCGGCGGGTCGGTCGGCCTCGGCTTCGCGATTCCCGTGGATCTGGTGCAGCGGGTCTCGCAGACCCTGATCCGCGACGGCGTGATGTACCACCCGTGGCTCGGCGTCAGCGCGAAGACCAAGCAGGTCGAAAATGACGTCATGAGTGGCGCCGCGGTGGCCGACGTGGTCGGCAACAGCCCGGCCGCCAAGGCCGGTATCGCCGAGGGCGACGTGATCGTCAAGGTGGGCGATCGGCAGGTCACCGAACCGGCCGAACTCACCGTCGCCGTCCAGTCCCACCAGATCGGCGAGACGGTGAATTTCCAATTGATCCGCGACGGCCGTCAGGTCGATGTGCCGGTGACGCTGGAATCCGATAAGAACGCCCCGCAAGCACCCCAGTAGCCTGGTCTTATGTTCAATATCGGCTGGCCCGAGATGGTGATCCTGGTGGTCGCCGCGCTGGTGATTCTCGGCCCGGAACGGCTGCCGGGGGCGATTCGCTGGACCGCGCAGAGTCTGCGTCAGGTCCGCGACTACGCCTCCGGCGCCACCAGCCAGCTGCGCAACGATCTGGGACCCGAGCTCGACGAGCTGCGCAAGCCGCTCGAAGAGCTCAACGAACTGCGCAAACCACTCGAAGGTCTGCGCGGTATGACGCCGCGGTCGATGGTCACCAAGCACCTGTTCGACGGTGACGATTCGCTGTTCACCGGCACCTTCGGGGCCGCGAGTCCGGGCAACGGCTCGTCCGGCGATTCCGGCACCTCACAGACCGGATCGCCGAATTCTGTGACCCCACCCAACTATTCGGTGCCCGAGCCGCCGAAACCGCTCGACCGCAACGAAAAACCGCCGATCGATTTCGACGCCACCTGATCGAAAAGCACTGATAGCACCCATTACGGACCGTCCGGTCCGGCCCAAATGCCCGGTGCGCTCGATGGATTCGGCCCCTGCGGCGGATTCGTCAACCGGACTAGACACATCCGGGTGTCGAGCTATCTAGACTTCGCACATGTCAGCCGACGAGGTGGCACGGGTGTTCGCGATCGAGGACAAGGTCGAACGCCTCAAAGCTGCCACCGAAGGGGTCGCGGCGGCCCAGCAGACCATCAACGAGCTCACCCGCATCCGCCGAGCGGTGATCAGGGAGTTGCATGCCGAGGGCTGGACCTTCGCCAGGATCGGTGCGGCAGCAGGACTTTCACGCGCCCGGATTCACCAGGTCAGCACCCAGGGCCCGGTACCGGAGGGGCTGTTCTTCGGGCACGGCCCGCTCACCGTGCTCACCCCGGACCTCCGCGCGGTCACACGCGCCACGCCGCTGATCGGCGCGCCGGACGCTGCCGCCCCGCACCGGCTGGCAGAACTGTTGCGACAGCTGGGATTCACCGTCACGGTCGAACGATTCCTCCCCGGACGTCCCCTGAATCTCGACCGCGAGGGCCTGATCGTACTCGGCGGCCCCGAATTGTCGCCCAGCCTGCGCTATCTGGTGGCGGCCGACCCGCGGCTGCGCCGGACTCTGGCCCGGGCCGGGCGGGTCCGCCGCGCGATCGAGGACCGGGCCGCCCGGCGGATCTACCGCCCGGGCGGCACCGAGCCCTACGACATCGCCTATCTGGCGCGCCTGCCCCGCCCCGACGGCCACGGAACCATTCTCGTCATCGACGGACTGCATCCGCCCGGATCGCTGGGCGCGATACGGCTTCTCGGGACGCGGCTGGCGACCCTGCACGAACGCGCCGACACCCGCGCCTTCTCAACCGTGGTCGGCGTCCGCTACGACCGCCACACCGGCGAACCGATCGAAGTGGATCTCTTGACCCCGATCTACCGCCACGAACGCTGAGTCTCCGGCGTCGGCTCCGCCGCCGCGAGGTTTCAGGATTACCGGCTCGCAGCGGGGTTCAGGCGGCAACCTCTTCGGGGCGCAGAGTGTTCATCGGCGGCCGATCTTCGAGGTGCACATCGGTGGTCAGCGCCGTGAATTCCTCCCCGACCAACGGGAATTGCGTCAATGCCGCACCGGAGTCACGAATTCCGCTGCGTCCCAGAACGGTTCCGAGAATCTGTCGGCTCATGACGCCCAGATCGGACAGCGGACGATTGCGATGCGTGCGCACGCCCAGATTCACCTGACCGATCGCCGACAGGCCCAGCATGTCGAATGTGTCCAGCAGCAGACCGATCTCCACGCCGTAGCCCGGGGCGAACGGCACCGCGGTCAACAGTTCGCGCGTTCCCGCGTACTCACCGCCCAAGGGCTGCAACACCTTCGACAGATCCGGGCGCAACGCCGCCAGCAGCGGCCGCGCCACCAGTTCGGTCACCCGGCCGCCACCGTGCTGCTCCACCGCCGCACCCTGGCGCAGCGGACGCCGGTAGTAGGCCTTCACCAGATGCATACCGTCCACGGTCAGCAGCGGACCCAGCAGTTTCGGCACGAACATCGGATCCGGATCGATCAGGTCCGAATCGACGAACGCCACCAGGTCACCGGAGGTCGCGGCCAGCGAACGCCAGAGCACCTCGCCCTTGCCGGGCACCGGCTCCAGTTCGGGCACGGCCTGCTCGCGGGTGACCACCTGCGCCCCCGCCGCCCGGGCCCGCTCGGCCGTCGCGTCCACGGAACCGGAATCCAGCACCACCAATTCGTCGACCAGCGTGCCGAGCAACGGCCGGATACTGGCCACCACATCGGCGACCGTGCGTTCCTCGTTCAATGCGGGCAACACCACCGAAACGGTGCGCCCGTCCTTCGCGTCGACCAATTCGTCGATCGCCCACTGTGGTCGGTCCCACGTATTCGTGGCAGTCCAATCGAACGTCATACCAGACCTCGCAAGGTTCGTGCGGGGGGCCGGATGCCCTGAATCGCCGCGATCATGTCCACTACTCGCCGGGTTGCGGCGACCTCGTGAACTCGGAAGACCCGGGCGCCGGCCGCGGCCGCCCACGCGGTTGCCGCCAATGTCCCCTCCAATCGCTCGGAAAGTCCGACACCAAGAGTCTCTCCGATGAAATCCTTATTACTCAGCGCCATCAAGACCGGCCATCCGGTATTTACAAGAATGTCCACGGCCCGCAACAGTTCGAGCCCGTGATAGGTGTTTTTCCCGAAATCGTGGGTCGGATCGATGAGAATCGCATCCGCGGCGACCCCTGCCGCGCGCGCCGCCTCGGCGGCCCGGACCAAGGTATCGGTGACCTCGGACACCACATCGGCGTACCGGACCCGATGCGGCCGGGTACGTGGCCGAGCGCCGCCGGTATGGCTGCACACGATCCCCACGCCCAGTTCGGCGGCCACGCCCGCGAGCTGTGGGTCCGCCCCGGCCCAGGTGTCGTTGATCAGATCCGCTCCCTCGGCCACCGCCGCCCGCGCCACCTCGCTGCGCCAGGTGTCCACACTGATCAACAGGTCCGGATAGCGCGCGCGGATGGCCGCCACGAACGGCACCACGCGCCGCGCCTCCTCCGCGGCGTCGACCTCGTCCCCCGGCCCGGCCTTGACCCCGCCGATGTCGACCAGATCCGCCCCCTCGGACACGGCGCGGGCCACCGCGGCCATCGCGGCGTCGTCGGAGAAAGTGGCACCCTGGTCGTAGAAGGAATCGGGGGTTCGGTTGACGATCGCCATCACCAGCGCCCGATCCGTCGCCACCGGCTTACCGCACAGGGTGGACAGCGGTGACGCAGAACTCATGGCGGTGATTCTAGTTGCCGGGCCGGCGGCGCCCTCGGCCACGACCTAACCCCGGGGTGCGGTACCGGCCGCCACCTCGTCGGGATAGCTCGGGTAGAACGGCACATATCCCGGGTCGCGGCCCTTCAGCGCATAGACCTCGGTCGAATCGTCAGGGGTGAATCCCTGCTTGCGCAGATCCACCTTGCGGCTCTTGAAGGTCGACGTGGTCTCCAGTTCGGGCACCACGCGGACGAACAGCGGCACCGCATACCCGGGCAGGCGGTCGTAGAGCTGGGCGGCCAGGCCGGAGCCGTCGAAGGCGGCGCCGGCGGCGAGGGTTACCGCGGCCATTCCCGCCTTGCCGTCGGCTCCGGGCACGTCCACCCCGTACACCACCGCCTCGGTGATACCGGGCGCACCGTCGAAGGCGCCCTCGACTTCGGTGGTCGCGACGTTCTCCCCCTTCCAGCGGTAGGTGTCGCCGAGACGGTCGACGAAGGCGATGTGGCGCCAATGCTGGTCGCGCACAAGATCTCCGGTGTCGAACCAGCAGTCGCCGTCGTCGAATGCGTTGCGCACCAACTTCGATTCGGTCGCCGACTTGTCGGTGTACCCGTCGAACGGAGAACGGTCGGTGACCTTCGCCAGGAGCAGGCCCACACCACCGGAGGCAACCTTGCGCAGTCGCCCGTCGGGGTATCGCCGCGCCTTACCGGTCTCCTCGTCGAATTCCACCACGGCGTAGGGCAGCGGCCCGAATCCGGCAGTGCGGTCCACGCCGAAGGCGTTGATGAAGGCGATATTCCCCTCACTCGCGCCGTAGAACTCCACCACCCGGCCGATGCCGAAGCGCCGCCGGAATTCGTCCCACAACTCCGGGCGCAGGCCGTTGCCGACGGCAAGCCGCACCGAATGTTCGTGTTCGCGAGGCGATTCCGGCTGGTTGAGCAGGTAGCGGCAGAGCTCGCCGATGTAGATGAAGGCCGTCGACCTGGTCGCGATGACCTCGTTCCAGAAGTTCGACACCGAGAATTTGCGTCCCAGCGCCAACGTGGCCCGCGAGCCGAGCACCGCGCCGAGCGCGACGGTCATGGCGTTGTTGTGATACAGCGGCAGGCAGCAGTACATGGTGTCACCACCACGCAGGCGGATGCCCAGACCGCCCAGCCCGGCCATACTCTTCGTCCAGCGCAGGTGGGTCATCACGCTGGCCTTCGGCAAGCCCGTCGTGCCGGAGGTGAAGATCAGGAACGCGCGCTCGCGGGCACGGATGTCGGCGCACACCTGCGGGTCCGCCGGATCGGCGTCGCGGGCCAGTTCCCGCAGTTCCTCGGAATACAGCAGATTCGGCGGCGGCTCGGGCAGCGAGCGCACCGCGTCCTCGCATTCCTCGCCGACCACGTTGACCGTGCTGTCGAGCAGGCCGAAGCTGTGGGCGAGCACCTGTTCGCGCTGATTGTGATTGAGCAACCCGACGGTCGCGCCCAGCTTCACCGTCGCCAGGACCACGAACAGCGTCTCGGGGCGGTTGGTCATCAGCACGCCCACCACGTCGCCGCGGCGCACACCGCGCTGCGCCAGCACCTGCGCGAAGCAGTTCACCTCGGTATTGGCCTCACCGTAGGTGTATTCGCGGCCCTCGAAGCGCAGGAACGGCCGATCGGGATATCGCCGTGCCGCCTTCTGGAAGTACAGCCCGACCGAGGATTTGTTCTCGGAGCGCACCAGCATGCCGATGGCCCCGCGCAGCATGCTCGGCGTCTCCACCACCATCGCGGGCAGCCTGCGCACCAGATCCCAGAGACTGATCGTGTGTCGGACCTCGGTGCTCACATTCTCCTCCAACGGGTTCCGGTCGAGCGGTGTCGAATCGCTCAGGCGGTGCCGATGCGCGGCGCGGTCAGGGCTCGGAATGCGGATGCCACATCCGCGGTCACGGTAATCCGATCCAGTGCGGGCCGCCCGATGAATCCGGCCGCGCTCAGTTCGTCCAGCCACGCGAACAGCCCGCGGTAGTGGCCGTACGGATCCAGCACCACCAGTGGCTTGCCATGCAGTCCCAGGTATCCGCCGGTCCACGCCTCGAAGAATTCCTCCAGCGTGCCGATTCCGCCCGGCAGGGTCAGGAAGGCGTCGGCGCGATCCTCCATGATCTGTTTGCGCTCGCGCATGGTGTCGGTGACGATCAACTCGTCGCTGTCCACATCGGCGACTTCCTGATGCACCAGGCGTTTCGGGATCACGCCCGTGGTGCGGGCGCCTCCGGCGCGCGCGGCCACCGCCACCGCACCCATCATCGACACATGTCCGCCGCCGGAGACCAGTTGCCAACCGCGCCGGGCGATTTCACTGCCCACATCGGCGGCCAGCTGCAGCGCGCCGGGATCCGCGGCGCTGGCCGAACAGTAGACACACACCGCGTACGGCTGCCCGCTCACCACTGCCCCTCCGTTCCCGTGGACTCTTCGCCGCGGCGCGCGGCGGCCTGCAGCACGATGTCGACCAGCTCCTCCACACTGTCGGTCACGTGCAGCAGTTCCAGATCACCGGGCGAGATCTTGCCCGCGCCGGCCGGCGAATCCCGCATCCAGTCGACCAGCCCCGCCCAGTACCGGCTGCCGAACAGGATGACCGGGAAGCGGGTGATCTTGTGGGTCTGCACCAGCGTGAGCGCCTCGAACATCTCGTCCAGGGTGCCGAAGCCGCCGGGGAGGCAGATGAACGCCTGGGAGTACTTGACGAACATCGTCTTGCGGGCGAAGAAGTAGCGGAAGTTGATGCCGAGATCGACCCACTCGTTGAGCCCCTGTTCCATCGGCAGTTCGATGCCGAGGCCCACGGAGAATCCGCCCGCCTCACAGGCGCCGCGATTGGCCGCCTCCATCACTCCGGGGCCGCCGCCGGTGATCACCGCGAAACCGGCCTCGGCCAGGGCTGCGCCGATGGCCCGCGCCGCCTCGTATTCGGGCGTGTCCACGGGGGTGCGCGCCGAACCGAAAACCGCGACGGCCCTGGGTATTTCGGCGAGTGCGCCGAAGCCCTCCACGAATTCGCTCTGGATTCGGAGCACTCGCCACGGGTCGGTGTGCACCCAGTCGGTGGGTCCGCGGCCGTCGAGCAGATGCTGATCGGTGGTTCCGGTGCCCTGTTTGCGGGCCCGGCGCAACATGATCGGGCCCCTGAACTTCGGAGTGGACTTCGGTGATCTGGTCGGTGCCGGCTCGGACGCAGTGGACATGGGACCGAACCTACCGGTTCAGCCCTGGTGACCGGTCAGGTAGTTGCGCAGGATCTCGGTGACGACGGTGATCTGGCGGGTGGGTACGCGCTCGTCCACTTTGTGCGCCAGATTGGGGTCGCCGGGTCCGAAGTTGACCGCCGGGATGCCACGCGCGGCGAATCGCGACACATCGGTCCAGCCGTATTTCGCGCGCACCCCGCCGCCGCCGTGAGAGTGGACGCGCTCCACCAGGTTCTTCGCGGCCGGAGCCGACAGACCCGGCAGCGCGCCGGGCGCACCGTCGGTCCGCTCGAAGCTCACATCCAGTCCGTCGAACACCTCGCGCACGTGCTGGGTCGCTTCGTCGAGAGTGCGATCGGGGGCGAACCGGAAGTTCACCAGCACCTCCGCCTCGTCGGGCACCACATTGCCGGCCACGCCGCCCTCGACCTTCACCGCTGACAATCCCTCGCGGTACACGCAACCGTCGATGTCCACCTCACGCGGCACGTAGTCACGCAGCCGCTGCAGGACGGGCGCCAGCTTGTGAATCGCGTTGTCGCCCAGCCACGCTCGCGCGGTGTGGGCGCGGGTGCCGCCGAGGCCGAGGCGGACCCGCAGCGTGCCCTGGCAGCCCGCCTCGATCCACCCGCCCGACGGTTCGCCGAGGATGGCCAGATCGCCGTCCAGCCATTCCGGCAGCTCGCGTTCGATGCGGCCGAGACCGTTGTATTCGGCGGCGATCTCCTCGCAGTCGTAGAAGATCAGGGTCAGATCGCAGACCGGGTCGGCGACGGTCGCGGCCAGGTGCAGGAAGACCGCGTCGCCGGACTTCATGTCGACGCTGCCGCAGCCGAACAGCACGTCCTCACCGTCGATCGTCTCGAACCTGCCTGGCACGTTGTCGGCGATCGGCACGGTATCCAGGTGACCGGCCATGATCACCCGGTGCGGCAGCCCGCGATTCGTGCGAGCCAGCACGGTGTTGCCGTGCCGCAGCACCTCGAAGCCCTCGGTCTGCTCACGCAGTGCCCAGGCGACGGTGTCGGTGATCGCCGCCTCGTCGCGGGAGACGCTCGGGATGTCGACGAGGGTCGCGGTGATCGAAATCGGGTCGGCGCGCAGATCGATGGTCACCGGGCCAGCCTAATTGTTCGCTCGTCTCACGACCGGGCCGAGCGGGCCGGGCCGGGCGGCACAGGGAGCCCGCCACCTCGCGATCCGCACCCAGTAGGCTGAGGGGCCGTGAGCACACAGGGAGCATCCGCAGTCGGCCTAGCGACGGTGACCGTGAACGGGACGGTCCTCGACACCTGGTACCCGTATCCGGAATTGGGCACGTTCGAGACGTCCGAGACCACGCGGCTGAGCCCGAGCGACCCGGAGTACGCGCGCTTCGCCGACCTGGTCGGCCCCGACGAGGCCCGCCGGGTCGAGATCGTCGCGGTGCGCACCACGATCGCGGACCTGTCCGCGCCGCCGATCGACACCCACGACGAATATCTGCGCCTGCACCTGCTCTCGCACCGGCTGGTCCGCCCGCACGGGCTCAGCCTGGAGGGGCAGTTCGGCCTGCTGGCCAATGTCGTGTGGACCAATTACGGCCCGTGCGCGGTCGAGGACTTCGAGCTGGTGCGCGGAAAGTTGCGCGCCCGCGGCCCGGTCACCGTCTACGGCGTCGACAAATTCCCCCGCATGGTCGACTACGTGCTGCCCGCCGGCGTCCGCATCGCGGATGCGGACCGGGTGCGGCTGGGCGCGCATCTGGCCGAGGGCACCACGGTCATGCACGAGGGTTTCGTGAACTTCAACGCCGGCACGCTCGGCGCCTCCATGGTCGAGGGCCGCATCTCCGCCGGTGTGGTGGTCGGCGACGGTTCCGATGTGGGCGGCGGCGCCTCCATCATGGGCACCCTGTCCGGGGGCGGTAAGCAGGTCATCTCCATCGGCGAGCGCTGCCTGCTCGGCGCGAACGCGGGCCTGGGCATTTCACTGGGCGACGATTGCGTCGTCGAGGCCGGCCTCTACGTCACCGCGGGCACCAAGGTCGCGCTGCCGGACGGCCGCACGATCAAGGCCGCGGAGCTGTCCGGCCAGTCGAATCTGCTGTTCCGGCGTAACTCGCTGACCGGCAGCGTCGAGGTGGTCGCGCGCAAGGGCACCGGCATCGAACTCAACGCCGCCCTGCACGCCAACTGATCTCACGCGAAACGCCCCTTCCGCTGGGACTCCAACCCGAGCGTGGGAGGGGCGTTTCGTGTCGTGCGGGCCGCCGCGCTTCCGGCCTGATCGCTTCCGGCCTGATCGATGCCGGCCTGATCGATGCCGGTCTATTCGATGCCGGTCTATTCGATGCCGAAGGCGAGCACGCGCTGCGGGGTGATGCGGATCAGTTCCCGCGAGCCGCCGTCGAGATAGGTGTCGACATCCCGCAAAGCCTGTGCCACGCCACGGATTTCGAGGCAGCGCACCTGCCAGGGATTCACCGAGGCGATATCGTCGACGACGAACGCGACCCGCTCCTCCTTGGCGAGATTGCGGAACTTCTGCGAGGCGCCCATGTTGTGGCCCGCGATATCGATGGTGCCGAGGGCTTCGTTGTAGCGGAAACCCACCGGGTTGTTCTGCGGCGATCCGTCCGGGCGGATGGTGGCCAGCCGACCCAGGCGTTGGCCCGCCAGATACTCGATCTGGGCTGCAGACAGCGTTGCGATCATGCGCCGACCTTAGAACCTCGAGCGCGGTACAGGTCAACCCGCCACGTTCCCGGCACCAGATCGCTGGTTCAGCGCAACTTCTTCTTCTGCACCTTGCCCATGGCGTTGCGGGGCAACTCGGTCACCATCAGCACCTCGCGCGGCCGTTTGTGCGCCGACAGCTGCTGGGCGACGAAGTCGATCAGTTCCCGCTCCGAAATCGGGGTGTCGGCGCGCGGCACGACGTAGGCCCGGATGCGCTGCCCCAGATCCGCGTCCTCGATCCCGACCACCGCGACCTCGGCCACACTCGGGTGGCCGAGCAGGCAGGTTTCGACCTCCCCGGCCCCGACGCGGTAGCCACCGGATTTGATCAGATCCACCGATTCGCGCCCGACGATGCGATGGAATCCCTCGGCGTCGATGGCCGCCACATCGCCGGTGATGAACCAGCCGTCCTCGGTCCAGCTGTCGGCGGTGGCCTCCGGCCGGCCGAGATAGCCGTCGAACAGCATGGGCCCGCGCACCTGCAGTCCGCCGATGCTCTCGCCGTCGTGCGGCACCGGCGCGCCCGTCTCGTCGCGCAACCGGGTCTGCACGCCCGCCACCGGCAGGCCGACCCAGCCCGCCCGGCGCTCGCCGTCGGCCCGGGTGGAGAGCGTGATCATGGTTTCGCTCATGCCGTAGCGCTCCACCGGCGCCTGCCCGGTGAGCTCACGCAGCCGTTCGAAGACCGGAATCGGCAGCGGCGCGCTGCCGGAGATCAACAACCGGGCATTCGCCAATTCCTTTGCGGCATCCGGGTCTTCGGCGATACGCGACCACACCGTCGGCACGCCGAAGTACAGGGTGCCGGCCGCGGCCGCATAGGCGGCGGGCGTGGGCTTTCCGGTGTGCACGAGCGGGCTGCCGACTCGCAGCGGCCCGAGCACGCCGAGGATCAGTCCGTGCACGTGGAACAGCGGAAGACCGTGCACGAGCGTGTCTTTCGAGGTCCACGACCACGCCTCGAACAGGGCGTCGAGACCGGCGGCGATCGCGCCGCGACTGAGCACGACCCCCTTGGGCGCACCCGTGGTCCCCGAGGTGTAGAGGATGAAAGCCGTTGTGTTCGCGGCCGGTTCGGGATGGCTGTGCCAGGAGCGGGCGTGTTTGCGCACCGGAATCACCGGCAGCGTGGGGTTGTCCGGCGCCGCACCGAGCCAGGCCCGCGCCCCGGAATCGGCGAGGATATGGTCCAGTTCGGCCGATCCGGCATCCGGCGGCACCGGCACGGCGGCGACCCCGGCGATCAGGCAGCCGAGGATGCCCAGCACAGTGGTGGCGGTCGGGCGGGCGAGAATCGCGACGCGACCGGCGCCGGCGATGCGTTCGGCCACCGAGGTCGCGGCACCGACCAGATCGCTGCGGGACAGCGTCTCACCGTCGATGGTGACCGCATCGGGAATGTCGTATCCGGCGGCCACGGCGGCCGGATTCAGCGAGGGCAACAGCGGCAGCGAACCGTAGGACATCGCGCCAACCTATCAATCCGGCTCGACGATCCGGCACTGCCGGCACTCTCCCCGACCGAGCGGCCGATTGCGAATTCGTCTCGTCGTCCCGCGGCCGTTGACAGCGCATTGAGGTGGTGAGACTGTCGAAGTACAGCCTTCTCACGCGGAGATGGGGGTCGACGATGACCACGTCCATTCGCACGTCGTCCGGGCAACCGGTCGCCGAATACGATGTCGCGGCACACCTGGGCGGTTCGGCCGCCTTCTTCGGTGCCGCGGCCAACGTCATCATGCAGTTGTCGCTTCCGCCCGTCGGCTACGGCGTGGTGGAGAGCACCGTCGACAGCGGCAAGGTGATGGTGCATCCGGTCAAACGCACCCGCACGACGCTGACCTACCTCGCCGTGGCCATGCTGGGCAGCGACGACGAACGCGCCGCCTACCGCGCGGCGGTGAACTGGCAGCATCGTCAGGTCCGCTCCACCGCGCAGAGCCCGGTCAAGTACAACGCCTTCGATCCGACGTTGCAGCTGTGGGTGGCGGCCTGCCTGTACTGGGGTTCGCGCGACCTCTACGAGCGCATGCACGGCCCGATGCCCGAGCAGGAGGCCGAGGCCTTCTACCGCCACGCCGCCCGGTTCGGGACCACCCTGCAAATGCCGCAGGCACTGTGGCCGGCCGACCGCACCGCCTTCGACGCCTACTGGAACCGGCAGATCGCCGAGGTCCGGATCGATCCGACGATCCGCGCGTACTTCGACGATCTGGTGGACCTGAAGATGTTCCCGCCGCCGATCCGCCTGGCGTTCGGGCGATTTCACCGCTGGGTGGTCGCCGGACTGCTGCCGCCGAATCTCCGCACGCAGATGGAGATGCCGTGGACCGAATCCGACGACCGCCGCCTGGGCCGGCTGTTACACGCGGTCGGCGCGGTGGAAAGCCGAGTTCCCAAGCAGCTCAAGATGTTTCCGATCAACGCCTACATGCTCGATATGCGCCTGCGGCAGCGTTTGGGGCTGCCGCTGGTATGAGGCAAACACGAAACCCCCTCCCCCACACCGACACCGGCAGCAGGGCTGCTTCTCACACCATGTCGTCGGGGAGCAATCGGAAGTGCGTATGTTCCTGGGTCAGCGGGCGCAGGGCACGGAAGTCACGACGATCCAGAGTCAAGATCGCCTCGGTTTGATATTCGGCGGCCAAACAGACGGTGAACGCATCGGCCATGTCGAGGTCCAGACCGCGGTAGGCATCGTTGACACGGCGGGCCGACTTGATGTGGTTCGTGACATCGGCGAGTGTGAATCGCATCCGGTCGACCTGATCGAAAATGAACGCCAGCACCTTGTCACGAGCCTTCGATCCGAACCGCGCCTTGGCGAGGTGATCAACCTCGGCGAGCACCAACGGTGACACCACCACAAGGCTGGCGTCGTTCAGCACGACGCGGCACGATTCCGACTCGGCCCCTTTGGCGAATGCCTCGATAATTCCCGAGGTGTCGCCGACGACTATCACCGGTACCGAGTTCCCTCGACGACGGCACGAGTCACCTCGTCGTCGATGGGACCATCGATCTCATCGAAGGTCGGAAACTCCAAATCATCGGCCCACACGCGAGTGCTCATCGCCGCGAGATGAATACCGCGCCGAATGATCTCCGCTTCGGCGATGCCCAGTTTGGCCGCTGCTTCCTTGATCAAAGCCAGGTCGCCAGGGTCTGCGTAAACGTTGGTCCGTTTGAGCGACATGTACCGATGCTAGCACATGTAACATCACGTATACGATGCGTCCGAGGTGTGCGGCGCGGCGTTGTCTACACGCGCGCCGACCGCGACCCGAGTTCCCGGACCCTTCGGGCCAATGCCCGTGCGTGACCGACCAACCCATCGTGTGTCATCGGCTGGACGGTATAGGAAACCGAGTCCTCGCGGACGTAGTAGCGGCCGTCGCCTGCGAAGTCCATCCAGAAGAAGCCCTCCACACCGTCGGTGCGGTTGTCCAGGAATGGTCCCGGGTAGCACAGCACCTCGCCCCATCCGGTGCGCGGGCGGGAGAAGAATCGGTCGAGGCGTTCGCGCGGTGTGGGCGGGCGGTTCCAGCCGCCATTCGAATCGGGTTCGATGTCGAGTTCGGATTTCAGTGCGTGGAGTTCGTGGCGGCCGGGTGGTTGGTCGGGAAGCATGCGGGCCAGCAGTGTCAACGCCTGCACATGCGTGCACAGACTGACCGAAACATCGCCGCTCACACCGGGTTCCGGATCGGCGTCTTGGATGGCCACCCCCGCGATATCCGGCCCGAACCCCGCATAACCCCGCAGCTGGGTATCGGGATTGTCGGCGTCGGTTCCGAGGCGGCCGTGCACGTGCAACCGCACCTGCGGTTCGGCCAGCGTATGCACCAGGCGGGCGAAGTCGTCGTCCACGCGAGGCAACAGGGTATCGATCGCCTCCCGGCGCTGCCGGCCGAGTTCGATGTCGTCGCCGGCGCGCAACCCATTCCACGTCGGATAGGGCAGGCGGTCGCGCTGCGCGGCGAAGAACGCCGCCTCGTACTGGGCACTCGTCAGCTGCCAGTGGATCACCGATATTCTCCCGGAGCTCGCCCCTGGTCCGGCGCGTTCGGCGCGGGTGTACGCGGCGGCCGGGAATCGGGATGTCGTTCCTGCGGCGGGCTCTCCCCGATGGCACCGTAGGCGGGCATCACTGCGCGACCGTCGTCGATCCATTCCTCGAGGTGCTGTCCGCGCAACAGCTCGGACGAGGCACGCTCCTTGTCCTCCTCGGACTTCCCGCCGCCGCGACCACCCATGCCCGGGGCCATACCGGGCGCGCCGGGTGCGCCGGCTTGCCCCGGGCTGCGTAAACCCAAGGGCGCCAACGGTTCCACGAAAGGCTTGCCGGGCACACTCACCGCAGGACCACCCGCTCGCGGCATGCCGCCGCCCGAACTCGACGAGCCGCCGCCGAATCCGTGTCCGGCGGCACCGCCGCCGATTCCGGATCCCGAGGGCCCGCCGCCCAGGCCACCGGTGGGATCGAAACCTGCCACCGTGGTGGAAGCCGCAGTGGGCAGGGCCGGCCCGCCGGTGCCCTGCTGGCTCAGCCCGGTGCCGTCGACCGCACTCGGCCGTGTGCCGGGTGACGTGGTCGATCCGGGATTCGAGGTCGCGCCACCGTCGTTTCCGGTATTCGGATCGCCGTTCGGAGTGCCACTGTTCGACTCGTTGCCGCCGGGCGACGGTTGATTACCGCCCCCGAGATTCGGGATGCCCGGCCCCGAGGGCCCGGGCCCCACATTCGGCGGCCCCACCGGATTCGCGACCGGCTGCACCGGCGGAATCACCGGCACGCCTTGGTCTCCGCCTCGAATGCCCGGTGCGTACACGTTCCGCAATACCTGCAAGCAGGCCTGCTTCGCCTCGTCCCGCTTCGAGTCCTGCCCCTGCTGCTCCGCGAGAATAGGAAGCTGCGGACCCGAGGGCGCAGCCGCGGGAGCCAAGTTCGGCAATCCCGGATTCTGCACCAATGCGCCGCTCACCGGGGCCACCGCCGACAACACCGGGCCCAGCATCCGAAACGTTTCGTCGCTACCGCGCTGCGCGAAGGCGACTTTCATCCCCACCAGGCTCGCCGATTTGCCGATCGATTCGGACGTCTGCAGAAAGCCGCCGAGCGCCTCGGCGGCCTTCCCGGCGGCCATACCCTGCCACCCCTCGGCGATCTCCTTCTTCAAGCCGTCACTCAAGGTGCGGGTGGCGTCCCCCAAGCCGGACCCGATCTTTCCCCATGCCTCTGAAACCGCATGCACCACATCGGGTTTGATCTCGTAGGTCAGATCGCGAATCTGTTCCAGCGACAAACTCTCGAAATTGTCACCGCCGGTGACGTTCGCCGGATCGACATCCGCGCCCAACTGCCCCGCCAGATCATTGATCTGACGCTGGAGCCCCAACTGATCGGCATCCCACGCCTGCGTATGCTCCGCCGACACCAACGTCGCGTACGTGCCGTTCTTCATCGCATCCAGCTGAGCCCGAAGATTGGCACCACTGCTCTGATCCAGATAACTCGAAGGGTTTGGGGGCTGCGTCACGGCTTGATTCCCTGTTCGAGATCTTTGAACTCTTTGCCGTACTCGGCATCCGTCTCGGCGTAGGCGATTGCCGCTTTACGCAGCGTGTCTTGGATAGCTTTGGCTTCTTGGGTGAGTTCTTTGAGGCGCTGGCTGATCGACTCGTCACCATCACCTTTCCGGCTGAATTTTTGCGCGAGGTCAACTCCCATTTGAAATCCGCCGAAGCCGGTAACACGCTTAACGGTAGCGACATCCAGATTCATGCCATCAATGTGATCGATGTAGTCCTGAAGGAGCTTTACCGCCCTATCCAGAGCATCTCTGTGGACCTTTAGTCTAAGATTTCCCTGCGCCGCTTCGTTCGCAAGATCGCGCCACACATCCAATTCCGACACAGTTCACCCCCCTGCTATTTTCCTGCCGGAAGATTCTTTTCCAATACTCTTGCGATGCGCGTCACCTCACTGCACGAGTCTCCGACCGTATCGGCACTCGCTTTCGCGTCGACATCCATCTGCACCGGATCGTTGGGGATGTCGAGCGCAATCGTGCAGGCCTGCGGATTATCGACATGATGTAGCAGGACACCGCGACGTTCACCTACCGACACTGGCTGCGGATCACGGAACAGCGTGGTGTTGTTTATGACTTCATCGAACGTGTGGGAATTGGTCGAATAAATATTTAGACTGTACCAGCTATCACTCAACCAGCCACAAATATCCCAGCCGGGAAATTTCTCAGAGTATTTACCGGTGTCCGGGTGCTTTTTTGCCGGATTCAACCCAGCCGCAGCAATATCGGCGTCAGGAATCGAACACGGGTTCCATGCGGTGTTCGACACCGGCTCCGGAGAAACCGACGCGGCCGCTACCGTTGTTGCTGAAGATTTCCCCTCGGAGGCCGAGTCGGATTTCGCCGAACAACCAATGGCCCCCAAGAGCATTCCGATCAAAAGACCAGCACCCACAGCGGAGATCGCCCACCGCCCCCCAGCGGACCGTATGTGCCGCTGCCGCATCAATTCTGCCCCTCCTGCGCTCTACCGGGCCAGGACGCGGTTGACGCCCCCGACCGGGACTTTATCAGAGCCCTCCATCACCAGCCATTCCCTGAGACAAGGTAAACTGGACCAGCACACCGGATCAGGCAATCTTTGCCTTCGACGGGGCCGGCGCATTCCGGTCAGTATGGCCCGTATGCCGCAGCCAGCGCCAAGCCCGGAATGCCCAGCGCAGTCAGCCGATCCGATGCCGAAAACGACCTCGAACAGGACGCGACCGCCCCAATCCTTGCATCGCAAGTGTTGCGGCGGCCCGCATCGGATCGCTACGCCTGGTCGAACTCCCCGTCCTTCGCGCCGCCGATGAATGCCCGCCACTCGCCGGGTGTGAACACGAGCGGCGGCCGGGTGCGGTCCTTACTGTCCCGCACTCCGACGAGACCGCCGTCCAGGAACGCGACCTCAACGCATTCCCGCCCGCCATTGGTGCGGCTGCTGGTGAACCACTGCGCATTCGATAGATCCACGTCGTACTTGCTGGTCATGCTGCAAACTCCCTCGCTACCCGACGACACAGGTCCCGGCTTGCCCTCTCGTCCAGAGCCGCCTGCTCCATGACCTGGTACGCCTCAGTGTAGTGACGGACATCATTCGGCTTCTCCAAATACATTCCGCCCGTCGAGTGTTCGAGGTAGACGATCGGAGGTTCCATCGGGTGGCCCTTGGCGTCGTTGCCAAATCGCAGAAGAATGAATCGATTGAAGGCCACACCGAGCGGCATGCCCGCAGAGAAGGGCAAGATTCGCAACGACACGTTCGGCATCGTGCTCATATCGGCAAGGCGCCTCAACTGAGCAGCCATCACGCGTGGCCCGCCGACCACCCGCCGAATCGCCGCCTCACCCAATACCACGCCCAGTTCCGCTGCACCGCGCCGACGAGTGATAAGAGACTGCCTGCGCATGCGCATGTGCACGCGCTGCGCGATCTCTTCCGGAGTAGCGTCGGGATATACCCCGAGCGTCAATACTCGTGCGTAGTCCGGAGTTTGGAGCAATCCGATCACCGCGTCCGGCGAGTAGACCACCAACCGCTCCGCCGCCGCCTCCAACCCCATGTAGACGTCGAAGTCCTGGGGGATCACATCGTCGTATTCATGCCACCAATTCTGCGCGTTCGCCTGCTGCGCAAGCCCTTCCAACGCTGCGGTCAGGGTTTCGTCCGCGCCGAGGACCGCGCAGAGTTCGCGGATGTCCGCCGATCGGAGTTTGGCCGGGAAGCGGCCGTGCTCGTAGCGCTGCACCGTACTCGCGCTGATCTCGGCCTTCTGCGCAACCTCGTGAAGCGTCATCCCGGTCTGTGATCGCAGGTCGCGAAGGTATCGGCCGAGTTGCCGCCTGGGTACCGTACTGCCGGGTTCTGACATGTCGACTATCTCCTTCTCGGGTTCGAGGAGCTTCGATCCGGACCGGACTCGTCCCGGATTCTTGGGGATCGTGCAGGCGATACGCCCAAGTGCCCCCGGGAAATCCATCTCCGCCGGTCCCCACAGCTCGATCGTGATGTTCTGTGCGCGCTCACCCGGCAACCCCCGAGGCACGGGTCCGGCCCTATGAACCGGTTCGCGGCGTGGCACCGCCGCGAAGATCTGGAGAGGTCACGAAGACAGCAATGGAACAGCAGACCAATGCGTCAAGCGAATGCCATAGCGCCGAGGTACTCGGCACCCGATACCTCAGTCTAACACTCGCACAACAGATTTCATCCGTGAGTTACCACGAATCCCTTGCGGCAGAACCGATATCACCACGACCCGACGAGCCGGACCTCATGCTGTCGATCCACCTCACCGCCGGCAGTCCGCATCCGCTCACGTTCGTGGCCTGCGAATCGGCTGCCCGCCGCTTCGCCGATCACTGGCGCAGATACGGGCGCTGCGGCGCCGTCGTATTCGCACCACCCGACGGGCGCTGCGGCCGGCTTCCATGCGAACGGCTGTGGCTGATGCCGTGACGATCTTGCACCAGGATCAGCGACTAGGAAATCCGGAAACCGGGGACCACGTGGTCGCGGGCGAACTGGCGGCAGGCGGCCTCGTCGTCCACCGGGATCAGCGTCTGCGGAGTCAGTGCGAGCGAGAGCGCGTTGCGCGCGACCAGCTCGGCCAGCGGCAGCGGATCATACTGCGGCAGTTTGCCTTCCGACTGGAGGCGGGTGATGAATTCGGCGACGTAGTCGCGCCCCAGCTCGATCACCGGCGCGCCCTGCACGGTGAGATAGGGCAGCACGACCTCCGGTTCGGTGGTCAGCAGCCGGTCCAGCAGTTTGTTGCCGCGCAACCCGTCCAGGAAGGCGACGAACAGTTCGACGATCTGATCCTCGGCGCTGGCGTCGCGATCGATCTGGCGCTGCACCGCGGCGTCGACCTGTTCCACGAACTGGCGTGCCTGCCATAGCCCGACGGCCTGAATCAGATCGGATTTGCCGGCGAAGCGCCGATACAGCGTCGCCAGCGACAGCCGGCCGCGCCGCGCGACCTCGACCATGCTGGTGCGTTTGATGCCGAAATCGAGGAAAGCCAGCAGTGCCGCGTCGAGTACCGTGGTCTGATTGCGGTCTTCCGGACCCGCGCCGCGAACCAGCGGCAGGAGCCGAGTCGACAGTCTGGTCGAGCCGGTCATGGTGGTTCCTCTCGTTCGCCCGGGTCGCGGACACGGTGACGCTCTCATCATCCCATATGGTCAGCGGCCTCGATTGACACGATGCCATGCCGATGAGAAGGTTTATACGAAAGCTTCTCATATTCTCTCGCCGATCCGGCGGGGAGGAACAGGAGACGAGTCGACGATGACCGCCCCCCTGCGCGCGACCGAGCCGCTGCCCGAGATTCCGGGCGACGAGCTGACCCCGGAGACGGTGCGCGAACACATCGACGGCGTGGCCGCCTTCCTGGGCGGTGCCGCGAACGTGATCATGCAGCTCAGCCATCCGCCGGTCGGCTACGGCGTACTGGAGAGCACGGTCGACAGCGGCAAGGTGACGTTGCACCCGCTCAAGCGGCTGCGCACCACGCTGACCTATCTGGCCGTGGCCTGGCTGGGCAACGACGAGGACGTGCGGAGCTATCGGGAGGCGGTCAACGCCTCACACCGCCCGGTGCGTTCGGGACCGAACAGCCCGGTCAAGTACAACGCCTTCGATCCGAAGTTGCAGTTGTGGGTGGCGGCCTGCCTGTACTGGGGCGTCGACGATCTGTACCGGCGCATGCGGGGACCGATGGATCCCGAACTCGCCGAGCGTTTCTACCGCTACAGCGTCCGGCTCGGCACCGGGCTGCAGATGCGCCCGGAGATGTGGCCGGCCGACCGGGACGCGTTCTCCGCGTTCTGGGATGAGAACCTCGCGACGAAGGCCATCGACGAGCCGGTGCGCCGCTACTTCAACGATCTGATCGACCTGAGAATGCAGCCGCGCGTGATTCAGGTGCTGGCCGGGCGTTTCCATCGCTTCACCGTCACCGCCCTGCTGCCGCAGCATCTGCGCGACGAGATGGGGATGCGCTGGACCGCGCGCGACGAACGCCGGTTCCGGTTCGTCCTGCGCGCGATCTCGGCGGTGTGGACGCGGATGCCCACGGTGATCCGGGTCTTCCCGTTCAACTTCTATCTCGCGGATATGCGGTTGCGCCGGCGCTTCGGGCGACCGCTGGTCTGATTCAGCGCTCGGCGAGGGCACGGAGGAAGAAGCCGAGGTTGGCCGGACGTTCGGCCAACCTCCGCATCAGGTAGCCGTACCACTGGTTGCCGTAGGGGATGTAGACGCGCACCGCGTGCCCGTCCTCGGCGAGGCGTCGCTGTTCGGGCGGGCGGATGCCGTAGAGCATCTGAAATTCGAAATCGCCCGGTGCGCGCCCGTTCCGGCCGGCCATGTCGTGAGCGGCGGTGATCATGACCGGGTCGTGGGTGGCGACCATCGGATACCCCGAACCGGCCATGAGCAGTTCCAGGCACCGCAGATACGACTCGTCCACATCGGCGGTGCGCTGGTAGGCGACATACTCCGGTTCGCGATACGCGCCCTTGCACAACCGGATTCGCGCGCCCTCGGCCGCGGCGAGGCGGCAGCGATCCTGCGCGCGGCGCAGATAGGTCTGGGTGGCGACCGCCAGCCAGGGATAGTCGGCACGCACCCCGTGCACGGTCGACTCGGTGGTTTCGGTAGTGGTGTGGTCCTCCGCGTCGACGGTGATCCACACCCCCGCCTGCTGCGCCCGCTCGCACAGGGTCCGCAGATTCGCGGTGGCGATCTCTGGGCCCGCCGGTCCCAGCGACTGCCCCAGCGCGGAGAGCTTCACCGAAACCTCCACCGGCGCAACGGGTTGCGCCGTTTGCCAGCGGTTCCATCGGGCCAGATCATCGATCAACGCGAGGTATTCGGCGACGGCGTCGTCGGCCATCGAGCGCTCGGTCGTGTACTCACCGAGAAAGTCCACGCTCACCATCCGGCCGCTGCTCAGCAGCTCGCCGACGACCGGGGCCAGGTCGGTGCGGGTCTCCCCGGCCACGAACCGATGCACGACCTCGGCGGTGACCGGAAACCCGGTGATCGCCCGCTTCATCCGCACCGATCCGGCGGCGGCGAGGATCGCGGGGCGCAGCGGGTTCATCGCCACCCGCCGGGGGTGACCGCCGGTTCGCCGTTCATTCCGACTCCATGTGCGGATACCGGTAATCGGTCGGTGGAACGAAGGTCTCCTTCAGCGTGCGGGGCGCGACCCAGCGCAGCAGATTCAGATACGACCCGGCCTTGTCGTCGGTGCCGGACGCGCGGGCACCACCGAAGGGCTGCTGACCGACCACCGCGCCGGTCGGCTTGTCGTTGATATAGAAATTGCCGGCGGTGAAGCGCAGCGTGGTGGCGGCTCGGTCGATCGCGGTCCGATCGCGGGCGAAGACCGCGCCGGTCAGCGCATAGGGCGCGGCCGAATCCACCTCCGCCAGTAGCGAATCGAAGGCTTCGGGGTGATCGTCGTCGTACACGTACACCGCCAGGATCGGGCCGAAGTATTCGGTGGTGAACGCCTCGTCGCGCGGGGTATCGGCGAGAAGCACGGTGGGCTCGACGAAGAAGCCCTCACTGTCGTCGTAGGTGCCACCCGCCGGTAGGCCCAGACCGGCCGCGCGGGCCCGCTCGATCGCGGCGACACTCTTGTCGTAGGCGCGCCGATCGATCACGGCCCCACCGAAATTCGTCAGATCGGCCACATCGCCATAGCTCAGTTCGTCGACCTGGGTGAGGAAATCGTCGCCCATCTCCCGCCACAGCGAGCGCGGAATGTAGGCGCGGGAGGCGGCCGAACATTTCTGTCCCTGATATTCGTAGGCGCCGCGAATCAGCGCGGTGCGCAACGCGTCCGGATCGGCCGAGCGGTGCGCCAGAACGAAATCCTTCCCGCCGGTCTCCCCCACCAACCGCGGATATCCGTGGTAGAGACCGATATTCGTGCTCACCCGCTGCCACAGGTGCTGGAAGGTGCGGGTCGAGCCGGTGAAGTGGATACCGGCCAGGCGCGGATCGGTCAGCGCGACCTCGGACAGTTCGATGCCGTCACCGGTGACCAGATTGATCACACCCGGCGGCAGCCCGGCCTCCTCGAGCACCCGCATCGTGTAATACGCCGCCAGCGTCTGGGTGGGCGAGGGCTTCCACACCACGGTATTGCCCATCAGCGCGGGCGCGGTCGGCAGATTCCCAGCGATCGCGCTGAAGTTGAACGGGGTGATCGCGTAGACGAATCCCTCGAGCGGGCGATAATCCATCCGATTCCACACCCCCGCAGACGATTCCGGCTGCTGTGCCAGGATGTGGCTCGCGAAGGCGACGTTGAACCGCCAGAAGTCCACCAGCTCACAGGGTGCGTCGATCTCGGCCTGATACACCGATTTCGACTGCCCCAGCATGGTCGCGGCGGCCACCGTCTCCCGCCACGGCCCGGCCAGCAGATCGGCGGCCCGCAGCAGCACCGCGGCGCGCTCGGTGAACGGCAGTGCCCGCCACTGCGGCGCCGCGGCCGTCGCGGCCTCGATCGCGGCGCGGCCTTCCTCCTGCGTCACATCGGCGTAGGTGCCCAGCGCGTGCGCGTGCCGATGCGGCATCACGATCTCGGAGCGGGGCCCGGTCCCCGGCCGATGCTTGCCGCCGATCACGAGCGGCACATCGACCGTTCGCCCGGAAATCTCGGCGAGTTTGCCGATCAGTAGTTCTCGTTCCCGGCTCCCCGGCGCATACGAGTGAACCGGCTCGTTCGCCGGAGTCGGGACAACCGTGACAGCGTCCATAACGCCAGGCTAGTCCCGCAACAGGGTGATGCCGCGGTAAACCGACGAGTACGACGCGCGTCGCGTCGCCGGTCGATTGCTGACCGAGCCTGGGCGCGACCCGGCCGCCGTCTCAGGCGGACAGCCGGACCGCCGCGGCCGCGATGCGCTCGTCGGTCGCGGTCAGGGCGATGCGCACGTGCTCGGTGCCGGTGGGGCCGTAGAAGTCACCGGGTGCGGCGAGGATACCGCGCTCGGCGAGCCAGTCCAGCGTGGTGCGGCAGTTCTCGCCGCGCGTGGACCACAGGTACAGGCCGGCCTCGGAGTGGTCGATGCGGAAACCCGCCTCCTCCAACGCCTTTCGCAGCACCTCGCGGCGGGCGCGGTAGCGTTCGCGCTGCTGCGCCTCGTGCCGGTCGTCGGCCAGCGCCGCGGTCATCGCAGCCTGGATCGGGTACGGGACCATCATGCCGGAATGTTTGCGTACCTCCAGCAGCTCCCGGATCAACTCGACGTCGCCGGTGACGAAACCGGCCCGGTAGCTGGCCAGATTCGACGTCTTCGACAGCGAGTGGATGGCCAGCAGACCGGTGTGGTCGCCGTCGCTGACGCGCGGGTCGAGGATGGATACCGCCTCGGCATCCCAGGTCAGGCCCAGGTAGCACTCGTCGGAGGCGACGATCGCGCCGCGTTCGCGGGCGAAGGACACCACCTTACGCAGATGGTCGATGCCGAGCACCCGGCCGGTGGGGTTGGACGGCGAGTTCAGGTAGATCAGCGCCGGCGATTCGGGGCCGAGCCGAGTCATGCCGTCCGCCCGCAGGATTCGCGAACCCGACAGCAGCGCACCCACCTCGTAGGTCGGATACGCCACCTCGGGAATCACGACCAGATCGGCGGGGCCGAGGCCCAGCAGTCGCGGCAATCCGGCGATCAGTTCCTTGGTGCCGATCACCGGCAGCACCGCATCGGAGCCGATGCCGGACATGCCGAAGCGGCGCGCGACCGCCGCTACCGCGGCCTCCCGCAATTCGGGAGTGCCGTAGGTGGCGGGATAACCGGGTACGTCGGCGGCCGCATCGAGCGCGGCGCGGATCAGCGGGTCGACCGGATCGACCGGCGTGCCCACCGACAGGTCGACGATGCCGTCGGGATGCGCCGCGGCGCGAGCCTTGGCCCCGGCGATGGTGTCCCAGGGAAAATCGGGCAGCAAACTGCTGACCCGCACACGATCGCGGATCACCGAGGCGCTACCTACTCGTTCGCCATCGGCGGCAGCGCGGCGATGAACGGCACGTCGTAGTCGGTCTTGCCGACCTTGGTTGCGCCGCCGGGCGAGCCGAGGTCGTCGAAGAAGTCGACGTTCGCGTTGATGTACCCGCTCCACTGGTCCGGAGTGTCGTCCTCGTAGAAGATCGCTTCCACCGGGCACACCGGCTCACATGCACCACAGTCCACGCACTCGTCGGGTTGGATGTACAGCATGCGATTGCCCTCGTAGATGCAGTCCACGGGGCATTCCTCGATGCACGCCTTGTCCTTCACGTCAACGCACGGTTCAGCGATGATGTACGGCACTGCCGTTCTCCTAGTCTGTCCTTGCCTACGGGACACTTCCGCCCGCGCAACAGTATCCCGGGGACTCACATTACAACTGGTCAGCCTTGCCTAACTTGTCGATCCCGACGGGATGCGACACACCCGCCTCCGGCGATGTGCCCCAACCCGGTCCGGCGGTACCTCATTCGCCGGACCGGCAGGTGTCCAATTCGCCGGGGCCGCCGGATCAGCCAACCGTCAGCGGCAGGGCCGACACCTGGTGTTTCGGTATCCCGTAGGTGGTGGTGCGCTCCCGCACCGGGCGACCGATCCCGGCGCCGATCTCGACCAGTTCGGCCACCGACTTCGCCGAGCCGTGCTCCGATCCGGCCATCCGGGAAATGGTCTCCTCCATCAACGTACCGCCCAGATCGTTGGCGCCGCCGTTGAGCATCACCTGGGTGCCGGTGATGCCCAGCTTCACCCAGCTGGTCTGGATATTGGCGATGCGTCCGTGCAGCATGATGCGGGCCAGCGCGTGCGCGGCGCGATTGTCCCGGATCGTCGGCCCCGGCCGCGAGGCGCCCGCCAGATACAGCGGCGCGCTCTGGTGCACGAACGGCAGCAGCACGAATTCGGTGAACCCACCGGTCTCGTCCTGGATACCGCGCAGCACCCGCAGGTGGCCGACCCAGTGCTTCGGATTGTCGACGTGGCCGTACATCATCGTCGAGCTCGACGGAATACCGAGTTTGTGTGCGGTGGTGATGACGTCGATCCACGCCGAGGTGGGCAGCTTGCCCTTGGTGAGCACCCAGCGCACCTCGTCGTCGAGAATCTCCGCCGCCGTGCCCGGAATCGTGTCCAGTCCGGCCTCTTTCAGCGCCGAGAGCCAATCGTGCACACTCTGCCCGCCGCGTGAGGCGCCGTTGACGATCTCCATCGGGCTGAACGCGTGCACATGCATCGACGGCACCCGCTTCTTGACCGCCCGCACCAGATCGGCGTACCCGGTGACCGGCAGGTCGGGATCGATGCCGCCCTGCATGCACACCTCGGTCGCGCCTTCCACATACGCTTCCCAGGCGCGTTCGGCGACCTCGTCGGCGGAGAGGGTGAAGGCGTCGGCATCGCCCTTGCGCTGCGCGAACGCGCAGAACCGGCAGCCGGTGTAGCAGATGTTGGTGAAGTTGATATTGCGGTTCACCACGTAGGTCACGTCGTCGCCGACGGTGTCGCGACGCAGCTGATCGGCCAGCGTGGCGATGGCGTCGAGTTCCGGGCCGTCGGCGGTGGCCAGCGCCAGGTACTGGTCGTCGGTGAGCCCGGCCGGATCCTTCTCCGCGGCACGCAGAGCGCCCAACACGTCGGTATCGAGTTTCACCGGGGCACTGAGCGAAAGTACTTGTTCCCGAACGGTTTCCCAGTCGCCGAAGGCGCCGAGGCCGTCGCTGTCGAGCCCGGAATCGCTGCGGGCCTCGGTATTGCGGCCCTCGGTGTCGATGGCGGTGTTGAGATCCACCCGCCCCAGCGACTCCCAGGACTGGTCGGGTTCCTGCCACGGGCGACCGGACGGATTCACGTCTCGGGCCAGACCGGTGCGCGAATCGGCCAGTGCGCCAACATGTCCCAGCACGCGGGGGTCGATCCAGGGATTGCCGGCGAGCACATATCTCGGATGCGCCGTGAGCCGCTCGGTCAGCACATAGCCGGCCTGCGCGGTCACCTCGGCGAGCACCTCCAGGTTCGGCCACGGCCGCTCGGGATTCACATGGTCCGGGGTCAGTGGCGACACCCCGCCCCAATCGTCGATACCGGCATCGATGAGGGCCCGGCACTCGTCGAGCGACACCAGATTGGGCGGAGCCTGAATCCGCATCTTGGGCCCCAGCAGCAACCGGGCCACCGCGATCGTGGCGCGGAACTCCGCCAGATCCGCATCGGGGGTGTCGCGCATGGCGGTATCGGACTTCGCCAGGAAGTTCTGCACGATCACCTCCTGCACATGCCCGAAAGCCTTGTGCGACTGACGAATCGCCAGAATCGAGTCGACCCGCTCAGCGTAGGTCTCACCGATACCGACGAGGATGCCGGTGGTGAACGGGATGCTCAGCCGTCCGGCATCGGTGAGGGCACGCAGCCGGACCTGCGGATCCTTGTCCGGGCTGCCGTAATGCGCCTGACCGCGCTCGGTGAACAGGCGCTCGGAGGTGGTCTCCAGCATCATGCCCATCGACGGGGCGACCGGCTTGAGCCGCGACATCTCCGCCCAGCTCATCACCCCGGGATTCAGATGCGGCAGCAGGCCGGTTTCCTCGAGCACCCGGATCGACATGGCGCGCACGTAGTCGAGCGTGGAATCGTAGCCGCGCTCGTCCAGCCACTGCCGCGCCTCCGGCCAGCGATCCTCCGGGCGATCACCCAGCGTGAAAAGCGCTTCCTTACAACCCAATTCGGCACCCTTACGGGCGATTTCGAGCACCTCGTCGGGTTCCAGATACATGCCGTGGCCCTCGGCGCGCAGCTTGCCGGGCACCGTCACGAACGTGCAGTAATGACATTTGTCGCGACACAGGCGGGTGAGCGGAATGAACACCTTGCGGGAATAGGTAATGGGCAGGGTGTCCCCGGAATACGTCTCCCGCAGCCCCGCATCCCGCACCCGCACCGCCGACGCGGCCAGATCCTCGAGATCCGCACCGCGCGCATGCAGGAGCACCACGGCCTCGTCGAGATTGAGCGTCGCCCCGTCGCGCGCACGCCGCAAGGCTCTGCGCATGGCCGAAGAACTCGGCGGAACGGGCGGTACACCAGGAGTCGGTAGCCCAGTGTGCGGTTGTTCGTTCACGCCGTCGATCATGCGCCAACCATCCGAGTGTTCTCCCTTCGGTGCCCTGTGACGTGAGACAACCCAGGGGCCTTCACGGGTTATTCCTGCTTCGGGCGACCAGTTTGCGCCCCGACCGACACCGCGGACGAGTGCGCTGGTGAGAGCCTTCCAGCCGTCCAGGCATCGCGGGACGCGAGGCCTCCGGGATCGGCTGGTACGGCGGCAACCCCGACGGCGCGTCCGCGGCGCGAGACCGGCTACACCGCTTGCCCGGTTCTGCGCGGCGTTGCGTGACCGCAAACACACGGACCCTCCTGCCCGATTCCGTGTCTCCGGCGTGGCGGGCCAGTCGGCGGGCACCGCAGTTGCGGGCGGCCGGGCCGGCGATCTTCTGGACGTTCGTGCTGTGGGTGGGCTGGTATGGGTGGTGCTGGACGGCTCGCATCGGGGGTGGGCGCTCGGTCGGGTGGCGGCGCCGGTGGTCGCCGCGGTGTCCAGCGTCGGGGTCGTGCCGGTGTGGCGGTATGCGGCGCATCGGTGGGAGGTGACCGACACGGCGGTCTACACGCGGACGGGGTGGTTCAACCAGGAGAGCCGAGTTGCGTCGATTACGCGGGTGCGGACGCGTCCGGGGTGAATCCGATGGTCTCGATCGAGGCGATCGCCCGGATGAGCGCGAAACGCCTCGCGGCAGGGTTGCGCTGAGCCGTGTCAGAGCCCGCGAATGCCGTCCAGCAGCGCCTGTAGCAGGCCGACGTCGAATGCCTCATCCTGACGGGGCTGGCGGTATTCGAGGCGCCCGTCGTCGATGAGGTCGCCGACGAGCACCTTCGTCATCGTCAACGGAAGTTCCAGCCGCGCAGCGACTTCCGCGACCGACTGCGGTGTGCGGCACAACTCCACGATGGCGGCGTACTCGGGTTCGTGGCGGCGCAGCGCCGCGCCCCGGCCGATATCGACCACCAGGGTCAGCATATCCAGCTCCGGCCGGTTGCTGCGGCCACGCCCCTGTGTGACCGCGTACAACCGGACCAGCGGTCCGGCCTCGTCGTCGAACCAGGCGTCACCGTCGTTCACGGTGACTCATCGTCGGTCGACGGCGAGATGTGAACCGACCCGCTGCACGGTCTGGTTCATCGCATACGCGACCATGCCCAGATCGGCGTTGTCGGCGGCCAGCAGGCCCAGGCAGGCGTTGTCGCCCGCGGCGGTGATGAACAGCACCGCCCGGTCGAGTTCCACCATGGTCTGGCAGACACCGCCGGCGTCGAAATGGTGTCCGGCGCTGCGGGCCAGGCTGTGCAGCGCGGAAGCCATCGCACAGAATCGCTCGGCATCGGAGTTCTCGAGCTCCGAGGAGTTACCCAGCAGCAGTCCGTCGGTGGACAGCAAGACCGCGTAGCGGACCCCGGTGAGACCCTTCACCAGATCATCGAGCAGCCAGCCGACGTCACTTCGGTTGGGATTAGCCATCTTCACCCTCGTCTGTATCGAAATGTGATGCCGTGGAGCCGGTTTCGGCAGCGGGTCGGCGGCCCTGCCGAGTGCCCTGCTCGACGGCGCTGATCAGGTTGCGAGCTTGATCGGCGGTGCGTTGCCGAACGGTATTCGTGCCGGGCGCGGGAGTATCGGCGCGTTCGGCCGAACGCACCCGGCGCGGCAGCGGCGGGCGTCCCTCGTCGGCGCGAACCACGCCCGGAGTGGTCACGGGCGCACCGAACACTCCGGTCGCGGGCGCGGAATCGATGCGCTCCGAGACCGGGGTGAACCAGGCCGAGCGTCGTGGGCCCGGGTCCGGATCGGCGGCCGGTGGCGTCGTCGCCTCGGTCACCACCGGAACATCCTCGGCGACAACCACTTCGGCGCGGGCGGCGGAAGCGCTGGTGACCGGTCCGAGCACGGCGAACTCCCCGGTGGCGGGTCCCGGATCCTCGAACTCCGTACCGTTCGCATCGCCGGCTTCCAGCACCGGCGTGCCGATCAGCACCACCGCGCACACGCCGCCGTACACCGACTCGCGCAGCTTCACCGAAATGCCGTGGCGATTGGTCAGTTTCGCGACCACGAACAGTCCGAGCCGGGTGTCGCTGGAGAGTGCGGCCACGCTGAACTCCGGCGGATGCGACAGCATCTCGTTGCGCCGGTCGAGTTCGTCGGCGGTCATGCCCAGCCCCTGGTCGACGATCTCCACCGCGACCCCGCGCCCCACCACCGCGGCATGCACCTCCACCCGCGCCTGCGGCGGCGAATACGAAGTGGCGTTGTCCATCAGTTCGGCCAGCAGGTGGATCAGGTCAGCGACCGCGGTGCCCATCACCCGGGTGCGTGGAATGCGGCCGATGCGAATTCTGGTGTAGTCCAGGCTTTCCGCGACCGCGCCGCGAATCACCTCGATCAGCGGCACCGGATTGCGCCAGCGCCGGCCGGGCTGCTTACCACCGAGGATGATCAGATTCTCGGCATTGCGGCGGGCACGAGTCGCCAAATGGTCGAGCTGGAAGAGCAATTCGAGCTGGTCGGCATTCTCCTCGCGCCGCTCGGCCTGGTCCAGCAGCGCCAACTGACGATGCACCAGCGCCTGGCTGCGATGGGCGATATCCAGGAAGATCGTGTTGATACCAGCGCGGGTATTCGATTCCGCGACCGCGGCCGATACCGCCGCCACCTGCGCCCGGTTGAACGCCTGCGCGACCTGGCCGAGTTCGTCGGAACCGAAGTCCAGCCGCGACACCTCCAGCGGGGCGTCCACCGTCTCGCCCGCCGACACCCGGCGCATGATGTCGGGCAGCCGCTCATCGGCCAATTCCAGTGTGTCGCGCCGCAATCGGCGCATCCGGCCGATGAACCGGTTCGCCAGCACCAGCGAGGCGAGGAAAGCCAGAATCGACACCAGCAACACCGCACCGCCGCCGGCCAGCGACCCGGTGGCGGTGCGGTCACCCTGATCCCGCGCCTCGGCATGTGCGTCCCGGCTCTTGTCCTGCCACAGCGTCAGCAGTCCGGAAGCGATCTGCGCCGAGCCGTCCTGCCAGGCCTGCAGGGTCATCGGCAGCGGCTTCGCGGTCTGCCGGGTCGTGCGCGCATGTGCGGTATCGCCGGCCCGCGTACTCGCGTCGGCATCGTCGGTGGCCGGCATCGGACCGCGGGCGGCGATCGCATCGGCCATCTCGTTGATCTGGGCCCACGCCGGACTGTTCACGATCGTGTCGAGCTGATCCGCGCGTCGGCCCTTCAGCACCGACAGCGAATAGGCGATCTGGCCGCGGAATTCACCCAGGTAATTGGTGTACCGAGTCCACTGCGCGGGCGTCGAAGTGCCTGTCACCAGGAAATATTCACCCCACGTCGTGGCTTCGGACAGCGCCTCCGCGGCGCGCATCACCTGGACGGCATATCCGAGTTGGACAGCGATGCCGGCATCCGGCGCGACCCGGGCCGCCAGCATCAAGGCATCGATGATCGCCGCGGTGAAACGGCTGAACAACCCGAAGACCTGATCGGCGGGCGCCTGACCGGAATCGATGCCGCGCCGCACCAGCGGCAACTGCGCGAGCAGCTGTCCGTAGGCGGCGATATCGGCTCCGGAGTTGTCCGGATTCATCTTCTGCGCTTCATCGCCCTTGGCGGTGAGGGCGGCCAGCGCCGCATCCGAACGCTGCCGCGCCGCCGGCAATTGCGCTGTGGCGCTGGGATCACCCGCCAACTGCAGCATCGAGAGCCGGCGTTCCTCACCGAAGGTCTCCATGATGGCGACCGCGGGAGCCGCGGTGCTGCTGGCCAGTTCGGCCCACTGCCGGGCATCGCGGCCCGACCGCACCAGATACGCCGCCGCGCCCACGCCGATGGCGAGCAACGTGACGCTGGAGATCAGCACGATCGCGAGCAGGCGCACGCGCACACTGACCCGCCCACGCACACCCCGGCTCATCAGTCCGAGCCGGCGCGAATGCTTTGTGTTCACAGGCAATCCAGGAAACTTCGACCACTCAACCACGGGTGATCTTCCTGTTGTCGGGCGATATCCGCGTGCATTCGGATCTGGGCGCACCCGCGCCAAACGGCCAGCTGAGCAACCGTCCCCCACTTCCTAACCGCACCGCCCGGCGGGCGGCAGAACACATATAACGCCTGAGAGATTAACCGACCCTCCGGCCCGCTACGGCGGTTCGCCGATATCTCTTTCCGGCAGTGCCCTTCCGGCGACCGGCACCGGTTCAGAGCGTGGCGGGCGTGGCTTTCGGGCGCAGGAACGCGCGGCGGAACAGATACAGACCCACCGGCACGATGCCGCACGCCAGCAGCAGCGGAGAGGTCCACGAGTCGGTCAGCAGCACATCGCCGCCGGGCCCGGTGGTGGAGCAGATCAGGAACCCGAACAGCCACGCGATCACCGGCAGCCCCATCGCGGCCGGGCGCGTCACGACCACACCCATTCCTCGCACCAGCAGCACGTTCACCACCGCGGCGACCAAGGCCGCGATCGGGAATGGCGTGGCGCCGACGTAGAGCGGCAGATAGAGCACTTCGAGCACGACCGAAAGCAGCCCGTCGAACACCAGCACCACCGCCAGCACGCCGCCGAGCAGCGGCCAGGCATACTTCGACCCGCCGGGCACATAGGCGGTCCGGCTGGTTGTCGCGGCCGTCACGGTGCCGGCGGGAAGCCGAGCAGGGTCAACAGATGACTCTGCAGATCGACGAATCCGTAGAGCACGGACAGGTACAGATCGTGCTGCGCCTGCCAGTTCGGCTTCTGGCTCTCGACGAACGCGACGATGGCGTCCTGCAGGCTCCAGTTGTACATGCCCAGCAGTCTAAGCCGAAGCACCCACGATCCGGCCGGCCCCCGGCACCGGCTCCCGTGGTCAATCCAGTCCGGCGAACAGATCGTCCTCGTGTCCGTCCGGGCCCACCGGCCCCAGACGCCCACGCACCAGCACGTAGTGCTCCTCCGGCAGCACCGGCTGGGCAATATTGTTCGACAGCGCGAATTCGCGGCCCGATGGCGCGACCGTCACCTGAGTGGCGTGCGCGCGCAAGGCGGCGCGCTTGGCCGCCAGCGCATCCGAGACATCGATCGTGGTGGTCACGGTCTCACTCGCCACACATGCCAGCTCGCCGAGCGCCGGCAACCGCCATCCGCTCGGCAAGGCCCCGGGCAGACGGTCGACCGTGCGGCGGGCCAAGGCCTCGGTATGCCGGCGCAGCACGTCGGCGTCGGTCACCGTCCAGTACACCTTCGGTGTGTCCCAACCCTTTTCGGCCGCCGCGGCCACCGCGTCCATGGTCACCCGGTGGGCACGCATATGGTCCGGATGGCCGTAACCGCCACGCGGGTCGTAGCCCACCACCACGCGCGGGCGCAGCCGCACCAGCACCTCGCTCAACTCCGCGACGGCGGCCGGCCCGGAATCGACGAAGGCACGCGGGTGCGTCGGCACCAGGGGCTCGGGGTCGGCGGTCGTACCGGTCATCCCCGAATCCCGCCAGCGCCCCGCCCCGCCGAGAAAATGCGGCGCCTCGACACCGAGGGCGGCCAGTGCGGCGGTCAGCTCGTGAATGCGGAAGCCGCCCAGCTGATCGGCGTGCGCGCTGGTGAGCTGTTGCCAACGCTCGCCGATGACCTCGCCCTCCTCGCCCAGCGTGCAGGTCACCACGGTCACCGGAACGCCGCGGGCGCGGTAGTGCGCGATGGTGCCGCCGGTGGTGATCGACTCGTCGTCGGGATGGGCGTGTACCAGAACCAGTCCGCCGGTTGCGGTCACGACAGCCGCCGCCAGGTACTCGCGCCGCCGAAGATCCCGACCTGTATCGAACCGCTCAGCGAGACCCCGTCCATCCGCGAACTCGCCGCGGCGACGCCGGTGTCCTGCACGATCGGCAGCACGGTCGCCAGATCCCACAGCTTCGGCTCCGCATCACCGATCGCCTTGGGCACATCCACCCCGCGCAGCGCCGCATCGATCTGCGGTTGCAGCGACGGATCACAGATCCCGGACACATTGCTCGGCGCCTTGCGGATGGCATCGGTCTGCGAGGTGTCCTGCTGACCGGGCGCGGCCACCGGCGGGCAGCCGTACCGCGAGGCCAGGATCGTCGCCGGATCCTCGCCGGCCCGCTCCCAGCCGACCACCGCGTCGACGGTTCCCTCCGCGAGATCCTTGCCGTAGAGCTCATCGGCCGGCAGGCTGCGCACCGACGCGTCGATTCCGGCGCTGCGCAGCTGGTCGGCAGCGGTATTCGCGACGGCCAGCGTGGTCGGATCCTTGTCGACCGCGCCGATCCGGATGGTCAGGGTGCGGCCGTTCTTGGCGACCGGACGCGGCTGCGGCGCCGGCGAAGTCGTCGGATTACCCGACGCGGGAGACTCAGGCGCACGGCCGAATCCGGCCTCGGCCAGCAGCCCGAACGCTTGATCGGGAGACGGCCGCGGCGGGGCCGTCGGCGCGTATCCCGGATCCGAGGGCGCCAGAATCTGCGCCCGCACCGGATCCACCCACGCACCGGTCTCGGCGCCCACCGAGGCCAGCAACGCCGGATCGAGCAGACCCAGCATCGCGTGGCGCACCCGCGGATCGGCCAGATCCCCGGTGCGCCCGTTCAACACCATCTGCATTTCCCGCGCCTGCGGCATGATCGCGGTGCGCACCTGCGGAATCGCCGCCAGCTGCGCCTGCGTCGCGACACCGCCGTGCACCAGCGCCATCTGGGCGTCACCCGCGCGCAGCGATTCGGCCAGCTGCGCCGGAGTTCCGCCGCGCCGCAACAGAATCTGATCCGGCACCGCCGGAGTACCCCAGTAGCGATCGTTGCGTTCGAGCAGGATCTCCTCGCGGCCCGCGTCGGCCTGCTTCACCCGGAACTGCCCGCCGGAGATCGGATTCTGATCGATCAGCCCACGCTCCACGGCCAGCGCCCGCTGGAATCCACCGGGTGCGTCCTTGAGCAGATGCGAGGGCAGCAGATCCGAAAACAGTTGCCGCCACGCCGGATACGGCTGACTCATCGCCACCGTGACCGTCTTGCCGCCCTCCGAGGACTTCACATCGTTGATCAACCGGTAGCCCGCCGGATCCACCACCCCGGGCTGGCTGATCATCTGCTGCCACAGATACCGGAAATCCTCGGCCGCGATCGGCGCCCCGTCCGACCACGACGCCTGGTTCTGAATCTTGTAGGTCAGCGTGAACAGGTCCGGCTGCGACGGATCCGATGGCGTGACATCCGCCGACACCATCAACGCCGCATCCGGCACCCAATCCGTTCCCCCGGGCACGGTCGGCGACGGCACCGGACGAAACGGGCTCGGAAACACCATCGACGCAACGGCATTCGTCGCCGGCGACTGGTTCGACCGCAGATGTGGATTGAATCCGATCCCGATATCGTCCACCGCCACCACTACCGTGGACTTCGTCGGCGTCGCCGGAGTCGTCTTCGGGCTGTCGGTGCTCTCGATCGGCGGCGGCGGATTGGCGGTGCACGCGGTGAGCACTCCGAGCGCCAGCATCAGCACCAGTGCCACGCGCCGCCCTGCACGCATTCGAACTCCCGACATCACGAGACGTACTCTAATGTTTTCGGCCTTCGCTTCGTTCCGGCGGGGTTTCGGCCCCTCGGTCCGAAACCCACCATGGTGTACGGCTCGTAGATGTATGCCTGGGACGCGCTGTCACCTGGAATCCAGAGAGGCGCACGTCTTCTGGACGTGCGCCTCTCGGACTCAGCGGAAGTGTGCCTACGCGTTCTGGGCGGCGCGGTCGCGGGCCTTGCGGCGCGACGTCTCGCGGCCGCGCTCGGTGGCGCCCAGGATCACCTTGCGCACGCGCACGATCTCGGGGGTCACCTCGACGCACTCGTCGGCGGCGCAGAACTCCATCGCGCCCTCGAGGTCCAGCTGCAGCGGCTTGGCCAGTGTCTCGAGCACGTCACCGGTGGCCGAGCGCATATTGGTCAGCTTCTTCTCGCGGGTGACGTTGATGTCGAGATCCTCGGCGCGGGGGTTGATACCCACCACGTGGCCCTCGTAGGTGTCGGCGCCCGGCTCCACGAAGAACTGGCCGCGGTCGGCGAGCTGAATCATCGCGAACGGGGTCACCGTGCCGGCACGGTCGGAGACCAGCGAGCCGGTGTGGCGGGCGCGGATCTCACCGGCCCACGGCGCGTAACCGTCGAAGACCGCGTTGGCGATGCCGGTGCCGCGCGTCTCGGTGAGGAAGTCGGTGCGGAAACCGATCAGACCGCGCGAGGGGACGATGAACTCCATGCGCACCCACCCGGCGGAGTGGTTGCTCATCTGGACCATCTTGCCCTTGCGAGCGGCCAGCAGCTGCGTAACCGCACCCAGGTACTCGTCCGGGCAATCGATGGTCAGCTCTTCGAACGGCTCGTGCACCTTGCCGTCGACCTGTTTGGTGACCACCTGCGGCTTGCCGACGGTCAGCTCGAAACCTTCGCGGCGCATCTGCTCGACCAGGATCGCCAGCGCCAGCTCACCACGGCCCTGTACCTCCCAGGCATCCGGGCGCCCGATGTCGAGCACCCGCAGCGACACGTTGCCGACCAGCTCCTGATCCAGCCGCGACTTCACCATCCGCGCGGTCAGCTTGTGGCCCTGCACCCGGCCGACCAGTGGCGAGGTGTTGGTGCCGATGGTCACCGAGATGGCCGGCTCGTCGACGGTGATACGCGGCAGCGCCACCGGGTTCTCCACATCGGCGAGAGTGTCACCGATCATGATCTCCGGAATGCCGGCGACGGCGACGATATCGCCGGCCACGGCCTGCTCACCCGGCTTGCGCTCGACGCCGATGGTCTGCAGCAGCTCGGTGATCTTCACGGTCTTGACGCCGTCGCCGTGCATCCACGCGACGTTCTGGCCCTTGCGCAGGGTGCCGTTGTGGATGCGGACCAGGCCGATCCGGCCGAGGAACGGCGAAGCGTCCAGGTTGGTGACGTGCGCCTGCAGCGGGGCCGACGGGTCGCCCTTGGGCGCGGGCACGTACTTCAGCAGCACCTCGAACAGCTCGTCGAGGTTCTCCGCGGCGGGCGCGCTGCCGTTCTCGGGACGCTGGGTGGAGGCCTTGCCCTCGCGGCCGGAGGCGTAGAGCACCGGCAGGTCCAGCGCCAGCTCGGCTGCCTCGGACGCTTCGTCGTCGAGGTCGGAGGCCAGATCCAGCAGCAGGTCGTGGCTCTCTTCGACGACCTCCTCGATCCGGGCGTCGGGGCGGTCGGTCTTGTTCACGACCAGGATCACCGGCAGCGAGGCGGCCAGCGCCTTGCGCAGCACGAACCGGGTCTGCGGCAACGGCCCCTCGGAGGCGTCGACCAGCAGCACGACACCGTCGACCATGGACAGACCGCGCTCGACCTCGCCGCCGAAATCGGCGTGACCGGGGGTGTCGATGACGTTGATCACAGTGACGCTCCCGTCGCTGTGATGACGATGTACCGCGGTGTTCTTGGCGAGAATGGTGATGCCCTTCTCTCGCTCCAGATCACCGGAGTCCATCACCCGGTCGACCGGCTCGGCGCGCTCGGCGAAGGCACCGGACTGCCGCAACATGGCGTCGACCAGCGTCGTCTTGCCGTGGTCGACATGAGCCACAATGGCGACATTGCGGAACTCGACAGACGACACGTTGAATCCTCCTGCTGAATGAATGGGTTGCGGCCGACCCGCGCCGTAGCGGGTCCGAACAAGGCAGGTGGATTGATCTCACCGGACATGCGGCCAGCTACACAGTACCGAAACCCGGTCGGCCGCCGTTTCCGGCGTCATGGTTGGTTACCCTGGGCCGCATGGGCAAGGTGAAGGCCAAGGAGGTCGCACACCTCACACCGAAGAAGAAGTGCTGCCGTAAGAAGAAGCGCTGCCTGAAATGCCCTGTCGTGGTCTCGAAAATGAAGAAGTGCCAGGCCGCCGGGGTCAAGGGCAAAGATCTCGAAAAGGCTCTCAAACTCGCGCGTGCGGCCTGAGCCGCGACCGCTGGGGTAGAACCGAGAGTATGAGTACCCCATTGCTCTCCGACAGTGAGATCGCCACTGGGTTGCGTGAACTACCCGCCTGGACCCACACCGGCAGCAGCATCTCCCGAACCGTGGAAGCCCCGTCCTTCATGGCCGGCATCGAACTGGTGCGACGAGTGGCCGAATCCGCCGAGAAGGTCAACCACCACCCCGATATCGATATTCGGTGGCGGCGGGTCACCTTCACCCTCTCCACCCACTCCGAGGGCGGCATCACCCGCAAGGACCTCGCGCTGGCGGGCCAGATCGACCGCCTGGCCGACCAGAGCTGAACCGGCCTAACCCGCCCGGACCGAACCCGCCGCGACCGCGGGCGCTGGCGCCGGTGCGCCCGGCCGCTTGCGCTGCGCGCCCGCCCAGATGATCCACAGGTAGGTCGCGACCACGCCGAAAACGTAGATCGCGCCCAGCCAGGCCAGGACGGCCGGGCGAGAGATCTCCCAGATCGTCGGCTGGAAGAAGGTCAGGATCCACGGAATGCCGACCGCGGTGGTGACCAGCCAGAATCCGGCCACCACCCGCGCCCCCGTGATCGAACGCAGCGGACCGTGCACCAGCCACATCATCAGCGGCAGCAACCACACCCAGTGGTGCGACCAGGAAATCGGCGACACCATCAACCCGAACAGCTGCACCACCAGCAGCACTCCGAGACGATCGCCGAAATCGACCGCGCGCCAAGCGAACCAGGCCAGTACCACGGTCAGCAGCACCGCACCCAGCCACCACGGCCCGAACGGAATGCGATGCCCCGCCACGTGCCAGGGTGCTCCCGCGTCGTGGCCGAGAATGCGGCTCAGTGCCCCGCGCAGCGACTGGTTGACCACCGAGCCGACCGGGCCGATGCGGTTGGCATCGCCGATCAGCGGCCCGAAATAGGTCCGGGTCTCCGACGGCGAGATCAGATAGCTCACTCCGATCGTCGCCGCGAACACCACCGCCGACCACACCGCGGCCGCCCACCGTCGCTGCGCCAGGAAATACAAGCCGGTGATCCCCGGCGTCAGCTTGACTCCCGCGGCCACACCCACCAGCAGCCCCGACAGCCACCAGCGCGCGGCATACGCCGCCGCCAGCCCGGCCAGCAGCAGGAACACATTCACCTGTCCGTAGTCCAGTGTCGTCCGCGTCGGCTCCAACCACAGCCCCAGCGCAGTCCACAGCATCGCCGCCGCCCGCCGATCCGGTCCGGCCGCCGCCGGACCCCGCAACAGCGCGAACGTGATCCGCACGGATGCGTACAGCGCCGCCACGATCAACCCGAACCACAGCAGGGTCACCAGCCCGAACGGCAGGAAATGCAGCGGATAGAACACCACCGCGGCGAAGGGCGGATAGGTGAAGGGAAGGGGGAAATCCGGAGTCTTGTCGGCATACACGAAGTCGTAGAGATGCCCACTGCCCAAATTAGCCGCGCCCTCGACGTAGACGCGCAGGTCGACCACGTCGAGCCCGTGCGGAAGCACGAACATCAGCACCAGACGGGCCACGACCGATACGGCCAGAACAGCCCCGGCCACGCGGATGTCGGCCAAACGGAGGTGTCGGGTCACGGGCTGTAATTCTGCCTTCGCTTCCCGGCGTGCGAACCCCCGGGCATACGTCGACGATTACGTACAGCCTCGGTGGGTCTCGGCCCGCCTCGATCGAGGAGCGGCAGCGGAGTGAAAAAAAAAACGAGACCCACGGGGCCGAGCCCCCGCCGAAGCGAAGCGGAGGCCAAAAACTCAGTAACAAAGGCATCACTGTTCACTTGCGTAACCCTGCGGTCGCGCTATGTTCTGATAACTCGCCGGAGCGGGTAATCGGAATTACCGAGCAGTGCAGGCAAGATCACACTCACGGCTGTACAATACGGCGGCACTGTCTTTAGAGTGTCGCGAAGCGATGCCCGCATCGCCCGATGTTCTCGCATCGCATGACGAGGTAACCCCGAGGTTAAGGACGGCAACACCAGTGCTTCGCACCAGAGGAACGCGGTTCGCATTGTCCGTGCTGGCCCTGACAGCCGGCGCGACAATCGCCGCGTCGACGATCGCGGTTGCCGAACCGGCACCGAAGGCCCAGGCCGTTGATGTTCCGCTGGTCCCGGAGGGCGTTCCGGTCGATGCGATCGCGTCGCTGGCTCCGGCCATCGTCGGCGCTGCCGCCCAGGCCGGCAATATCGCCTCGCCGGGCGCTCAGACCATCCTCGATCAAGCGATCCAGCTGCTCGAGCAGTCCAATCTGCCGCCGCAGGTCAAGCAGACTTTGCAGGCCATCGTCGCCTTCCTCAACGGCAGCGGTGGCGGCGGGCCCGAAATCCCGAAGAACGGTCCGGCCATCGCGCAGTTCCTGTACCCGACCATCGGCAAGAACTGCATCGGCCCCGGCTCCGACTCGGTCGGCACCGCACTCGCCGTTCCGGGCCCGGCCGAACTGCCCCCGCCCGGACCGGCCGCCGGTCAGGCCGGCTTCGTCTTCACCGCGCTGGGCACCAAAGGTCTCACACCGCAGCAGAATCCGCCGATGACCGTCCAGTGGTACAACCTGGACAACCACCGCGGCGGCACCGTGGCGCTGACCGACGAGGCGCACATCAACCCCGACGGTCCGGCCACTCTGTCGGCCATCGTCGACACCGGCCCGGGTCGCGTCGTCTCCGTGATCGCGGGTTCCCTGACCACCCAGCCGGCCGCCGATCAGGCGCCGATTACCTGCTCCTTCCTGCCCACGCTGGGTCTGTTCACGGTGGCGCCGGGTGCCGCCCAGGCCGCGGCGCCGGTGAACCCGGCCGGCACGGTGCCCGCCGCGCACGTGGTGCGGCAGCCCGCAGCGGTCCGCCCGCAGAACTGATCTCGAGCTCCCGACGGCCCGGAGATGTCGCGAAGGCGACACTCCGGGCCGCTTGCTGTCAATGCGCCATGGGATGTCCCGGACTGTGGTAGACCGCTAGGTATGTCGACTGTCGATCAGCTCGAACGGTCTGCACCCACCACGTCGGACACCGGCGCCGCCTCCCGCGGGCGGCGTGGGAAAGCCGGGCATTCGGTGCTGTCGCGACGCTCCTATCGATCGGTGTTGTCCACCCGCTCGCATCGCTCGATCCTGTCGCTCCGATCCGAACGATCGATCCTCTCGATCGGCTCGGCCTACTCCGTCCTGTCGATCGGCAGCGTCGGATCGGTGCTGTCGGTCGGTTCGGTGGGCTCGTTCTTCAGCCTCGGCTCGGCCTTCGCGGGCCTGTCGCGATGGTCGCTGCTGTCGTGGATGGGCGTGCGCGACGCACCCGAGGCGCGGCCGGCGCTGACGGTCGTCCCGGACGAACCCGATCTTCTCGCCGACCCCACCTGCCACTGCCAAACGTAGGTAGCTGCCGATTCACCACGCGCTCGTGATCACCATTGCCCGTACTGCGCGGTGAGGATGTTGTTCACATCCACTCCCACGCCGTCGACCGTGCGATCGTCGATTTCGACCTGGTGCAGATTCGCCGCAGGGTGTACGAACCCCTTCGGGGTGCCCCAATTGTGTTGCCAGTACCAGGAACCCAGGCCGGCGACCTTGGCCAGTTCGATGGTCGGCGCATTGGCGTAGACACCGACATTCTCGTTGCCGAGCACCGATTTCCAGCCCTCGAGGTACGGCGCGATGAGGGTGGCGAAATCGACCGGCGTCGGGTTGTCGTCGATGGAGGCGTAGATCGGCACCCCGTCGGGCCCGCCCGCCTCGCGGTGCAGCCGCAGACCGCGGTCAGCGTGGCGCTTGCCGGCCTCGAGCCCGCCCTTCCAGTCCGCGGTGGCACCCTTGCCGAACTGGTAGCACGACACCACGGTGAGCCCGGCCGCGTGCAGCGCGTCGACCTCGCTCGCGCGCAACGGCTTTCCCGCCATCCACTCCGCGCCCGGGCGCCGGTCGGAGACATATCGAATCGCGCCGGCATGTCCCGCGGCGCGGATAGCCGCCGCGTCGGGCACGCCGCCGGCATAGTCGAGCAGGGTGCCGAGGACATTGTCGGCCGTGGCGATCGGCGCGAGGACGGCGGGAGCGAGCGCGGCCACCCCGGCGGCGGTCGCGGCGGCACCGGCATACCCGAACAGGGTGCGGCGGGTCATCGGAACGGAACGCATCGAAAACTCCTTCGCGCTGCAGCGATATAGAGATCTCACCTGATGCCGGCCACCACCTCGCGGACCGGTGGAAACGCAAGCGTGTCCGGCGCGCCTTCCCCGACGACAACACTGCTGCCATCCACGCGCCGGAAGCCTCGAACGTAAACTCATTTCACCACATGCACATATGAACCGCTAGGCCAATCCGGTCACATGAACACCACAAGTAACAGGTGTCAGGAGATCGCCGCGTCGATCCGGCCGGCGACGTCGATCGTGCGCCCCCGAGGATCGGCCAGTTCCGCGCGGATGACTTGCGCGACCTGCGCGGCGACCTGGCGGCGGATCTTGCCGACCGACCCCAGCACCTTCGCGCGCCATCCCTCGGCCCGCAGTTCGACGGCGACATCGGCGCTGCGCGGCGGCGTCACATCGATGACGATGAGCAGGGGTTCTCCCGCCCGCGCCACCAGGAGCAATCCGACCTCCACCTCGGCGCGATAGCGATTCGCCGTGAGCACGTCGACGGTGATGTCGAGCCCGACCGGAATGGTCAGATCGAACGACACCGGATGGTCGCCGTCCCGCCGGGCCAGCCGCGGCATCCGCACGGACCCCTGCGCCTCGACCGTCGCCGCCTCGCCGGGCCCGGTACGCAGCGGCCCCACCTCGACCGCGCGGCCGGCCAGACCTTCCACGACGTCGCGTACCCGATCCGGGGTGACGATGAGCGGGAAGAAACGCCGCCCGAACTCGGCGTACTCGATCCATTCGAACTCCGTGCGCAGCAGGTGCTCCGAACACGTGCCGTTCATGATCGCCTCGATGTCGAACACTCGCCCGCGACGGGCCGCTGGATCGGCGAGCATGGCGTTGAGCCGGCTCGCGACCTCACGCGGAACCAGAGTCGCGATCGGGTCGAGCAGTACGTCCACGGCGGCGCCGATCGCCTCCGCCCGGACGGCGAAACTCACGTCGCGCGAGCGCACCCGGGGAATGTCGATGACGATCAGCAACGGATCGGCGGTTCGCGCGTGCAGGGTGAGGTCGATCTCGACGGTGGCCTCGATCCGGAACTGCTGCCCGCCGAGGGTGACTGTGAGGTGCATCGACACCGGCACCCGGACCTCGAAGGTGACGTGCGGTTCGCTGCGGGCGATCACCGGCTTGCCGACCTTGCCCTCGGCCACCAGCCCGGCCAGCCCCGCCGGACCGATCGAGAACGGCCCGATACTCATCCCCCGTCCGGCCATCCCGGACACCGCGGCCTCGATCCGATCCCGGTTGACCGCGTGCACCACGAAACGTTCACCGAATTCCGAGTAGTCCATCCATTCGGGCTCGTCGTGCGCGCCGGGCTCTGCCATCTGCTCCCACTCCTCCACCGATCACCTACACGCAGATCCCCGTCCTGCCGATGAGGGGCCGACAGGGCGGAGACAGCCACGACCGCGCAGCCGGCGCCGCCGGGTTGATCGTAGGGTTCGGTGTCGCGAAACCCTCCCCACCGATCGAGATCGCCCAACGGTGGACGAAAACGTTTCACATCCGTCCGAACCCGACGATACCGCCAACGGCCGCCGGGTCGTAACGGTGAATGCGCACCGAACCGCGCTCGTTACCGCCGATCGTGGTCAGGGTGTGGTCACCCGCGGCCAGCACGATATTCGTGTGCTGCCCGAACGGACTGCCGGGCGCGTAGATCACCACATCCCCCGGGCGTGGCGAATATCCGGAATCCAGCGCCGAAAATCGGCCGTTCGCTTCGAAATACTCCTGCAGCGTCGCCACACCGGGAATCCGCCAAGACCCGGAATTCGGATTGGACAGCGGCTGTCCGGCCTGACGCATGGTCCAGCTGACGAAATCGGCACACCATGGCTCATCCGCGCCCTGTGCGTATTTGGGTCCGTCACCGGGGTGTGCGTATTCCGTGCGCAGGACCGCGACGATGCGACTGCGATTCGAATCCAGTGCGCTCGCATCGACATCCGGGAAATCGTCCAGTCGCTGCCCGGCGATGGCGGCGGTGCGATCGTGCCACCAGGGCAGAGCCACCACGGCTCCCACTGCCAGCACGCCGATCACCACCAGCGCCGCCGGCAACACCCAGCGTCTACGCCCGAGCCCCCGAGCCCCCGTGGCACTCATGGAATCCCTCCGTCCCCGGCCGGAAGTCGGCCTCCTGAGGTCTAGGACGTACGAGGGACCGTCATGGTTCCGCCGCATCCGGCGCCGGGACGCACGCGCCGGTCCCGCTCGTTTCCTGCGCCCACGCCGCGGGATCGATACACTGCTCGGACGCCGCCGAGCTCTGGGAGGTCATCGCCCTGGATACTCTGTGGACCTTTCTGGTGGACCATCGCGGCCAACTGCTCACCGATTCCTATCTGCATGTTTCGGCCGTCGTGCAGTCCGTGCTGATCGCGACCGCGGTGGCGGTGTGCCTGGGCGTGGTCGTCTATCGCAGCCCGTGGGGTTCGGCGGCGGCCACCGCGGCGGCGAGCATCGTCCTCACCGTGCCGTCGTTCGCGCTGCTGGGACTGCTCATTCCCGTGTTGGGCCTCGGCGTGCGGCCGACGGTCACCGCGCTGGTGCTGTACGCACTGCTACCGATTCTGCGCAACACGATCATCGGGCTGGCATCGGTGAATCAGGCGGTCTCGGACGCCGCGCGCGGGGTGGGCATGAACCGCGCCCGGATTCTCGCCCGGATCGAAATGCCGCTGGCGTGGCCGTCGATTCTGGCCGGCGTGCGGATCAGCACCCAGATGAGCATGGGCATTCTGGCGATGGCCGCCTACGCGAAGGGGCCGGGTCTGGGCAATCTGATCTTCACCGGCCTGGCCCGGCTGGGCAGTCCCACCGCCGTCCCGCAGGCACTGTCCGGCACGGTGCTGATCATCGTGCTGGCCCTGTTGCTCGATGCCGTCCTCGTGGGCATCGGCCGGCTCACCACCTCGAGGGGAATCCGTGACTGATACCGCGACCGCCGACCGCACCGACCACGAACCCGCGGAGATCGTGCTCGACGCGGTGACCAAACACTATCCGGGCCAACGCGACCCGGCCGTGGACCGGATTTCACTGACGATTCCGGCGGGGGAGATCGTGGTGTTCGTCGGCCCCTCGGGCTGCGGTAAGACCACCACGATGCGGATGATCAACCGCCTGATCGAACCGACCTCCGGCACCATCACCATCGCCGGGCGGGACGTGACCGCGGTGGACCCGGACCGGCTGCGGCGCCGGATCGGCTATTCGATTCAGCAGGCCGGCCTCTTTCCGCATATGACGGTGGCCCGCAACATCGCCACGGTCCCGGGACTGCTCGGCTGGGATCGTGGCCGGGTCCGGGCGCGCGTCGACGAGATGCTGAATCTCGTGGGACTCGACCCCGAGACCTTCCGCGGCCGCTATCCGCGCCAACTGTCCGGCGGCCAGCAGCAGCGAGTCGGTGTCGCCCGCGCGCTCGCGGCCGATCCGCCGGTATTGCTGATGGACGAGCCGTTCGGCGCGGTCGACCCCATCACCCGCGGACTGCTGCAGGACGAACTGCTACGGCTGCAGACCGAACTGCACAAGACGATCGTCTTCGTCACCCACGATTTCAACGAGGCCGTCAAGCTCGGGGACCGAATAGCGGTGCTCGGCAACACTTCACGGGTCCTCCAGTACGACACCCCGGCCGCGATCCTCGCCGGGCCCGCCGACGAAACGGTGGCCGGTTTCGTCGGCGCCGACGCCGCGCTCAAACAGCTGACGCTGGTCCGGGTCGCCGATGTGGAACTGGGCGGCTGCGCCACAGCCGCGCGCGACGATCCGGTCGACACGCTGCGCGCGGGGCTGGCCGCGCAGGAGTGGAAGTGGGGTCTGATCCTCGACTCCGACCACCGGCCGCTGCGCTGGGTATCCGAACCGCTACTGGCGCAGGCACGCTCGCTACACGACGCCGGCGTCCCGGTGACCGGCACGGTCACGGCGGATTCGACGTTGCAGGCGGCGCTCGAGACGCTGCTCGCCGAACGTACCGCCAAGGCCGTCGTGACCGGGCCGCGCGGTGAATACGCCGGGCTGATCGCGATCGACACCCTGGTCGCACACCTGTCGCGCACCCGCGCCGAACATCAAGGGGCCACGGCGAATTCGGGCGACCGGCCATGAGCCCCGTCCAGCGACACGAGCGCCGCGCCGACCGGATCCGGTTGTTCGCCCAGCCGGTGCTGGCCGTGGCCCTGGCGGCGGGTGTGCTGGTGTGGGCCTTCGACCGCAGCCTCACCGCGACGCAGCAGGCCAGTATCAACCCCACCACCATCGGCACCGTGGTCCGCCAGCATGTGGCGATCACCGCGACCGTGGTGCTGATCGTCGTCGCGGTGTCGGTGCCGTTGGGCACCTTGCTGACTCGGCCGCGCTATCGGCGTTTCACTCCCCTGTTCGTCGGCATCGCCAATATCGGTGCGGCGGCGCCGGCGATCGGCCTGATCGTGCTCACCTATCTGTGGACCGAGAAGACGGGCTTCTGGGTGGGTGTCGCGCCGATCGCGTTCTACGCGCTACTTCCGGTGCTGCGCAATACGATTCTGGGTTATCAGCAGGTCGATCCCGCTCTCGTCGATGCCGGACGAGGACAGGGCATGTCGGCGATGGCGGTGCTGGCCCGGATCGAATTCCCGCTCGCGGTGCCCTACATCCTGGCCGGGCTGCGCACCTCGCTGGTGCTGGCGGTCGGCACGGCCACGCTGTCCTTCCTGGTCAGCGCCGGCGGTCTGGGCATTCTGATCGACACCGGCTACAAGCTGCGCGACGACGTGACGCTGTGGGTGGGAGCGATTCTCGCGGTGGCGCTCGCACTGCTCGTCGACTGGCTGGGTGCGCTGGCCGAACAATTCCTCGGACCCCGGGGGCTGCGATGAAGCGTCGAGCACGTCACCTCGGACGCAGCGCGGCCACTGCGGCGGCGACGCTGCTGGTCGCCGTGGTCGCCGCCTGCGGTCTCGAGGCCGGTGGCGCCGTCCCGTTGCCGGTCGGGCCGGGCAGTATCGAGCCGATTTCCGCTCTCGACGGTGTGCGGATCACCGTGGGCTCCAAGGATTTCACCGAACAGAACATCCTCGGCTACCTCATCGAATTCGCGCTGACCGCCGCCGGGGCTCAGGTCCGTGATCTCACCAACATCACCGGATCGAACAGCCTGCGCGATGCGCAGTTGCACGGACAGGTCGATGTCGCCTACGACTACACCGGGACCGGATGGATCAATTATCTGGGTAACGAGACACCGATTCCGGACTCCACCCGGCAATTCGAGGCGGTACGCGATACGGACTTCGCACAACACGGCATGGTGTGGGCCGATCCGGCCCCGATGAACAACACCTACACCATGGTCACCAATGCGGGCAGCGCCGCCCGCACCGGCGCGAAGACGATTTCCGATTACGCCCGTCTGGTGAACACCGATACGAGTACCGGGCCGACCTGCCTCGGTACCGAATTCAGCGTCCGGCAGGACGGATTTCCGGGTCTGGCCCGTAAATACGGCATCGACCTCGGCAAGGTGCACAAGCAGATCATGCAGGATTCGCTGGTGTACTCGGCCACGGCGAACGGCACCTGTCAATTCGGCGACGTCACCGCGACCGACGGCCGCACCAAAGCACTGAATCTGGTACAGCTCGCCGACGATCTGAACTTCTTCCCCAAATACAATGCGGCACTGGTGATGCGGAAATCGTTCGCCGAGGCGCATCCGCAGGTGGCGCAGGTCATGGCGCCGATCTCCGCGCTGCTCACCAACGAGACGATCACCGAGTTGAACCGCAAGGTCGACGTCGACGGCGCCGAACCGGCCACCATCGCGCGCGATTGGCTGATCCGTCAGGGATTCGTCACCGCGGGCTGAGATCAGGCGAGCGCCGTGCGCACCGCCAGCCAGCGGCCGCCCGGGTCGGCGTAGCCGTGGTACATCAGCGGAATCCGTTGATCCACACCGAAATAGCGGAAGACGGCCAGCATCGCCTGTCGCACGGAGTAGTCGGCGAAATCGTCGATGCGGCGCGGGCCGATCGCACGTTCGGGCAGTGCGGCCAGCCGCGCCATCTCCTCCCGATCGCAGACGTCGAGGCCCATCGGCCCGTCGGCGATGTAATGATCATGGAAGATGTGGCGCGTCTCCGAGGTATCCGAGCGTCGAGACGCGCAGGGCAGCAATCGAATTGCCGCACCGGGCAGCCTGGGCGCTTCCAGCGCGGCGGTCAGCTCGGGATCCGGCCCCGGCACATCGCGCACCGGCACCTGCTCGAGCAGATGCAGCATGGCGGCCCCCCGCACCCGCGGCTCGGGCACCAGGAACAGACTCACCATCGGGCCGGTGTGGGCGGCATCGGTCAGGCATATCCGGGTATGGGATCGATCGTGCGCACGCGACGCGGCGGGCGTGGACTGGGGCGTGGAAATCGGGTCGGACATGCGGTCTCCTGGAGGGGAGGGCGATCGACCCTCCCGCGAACGCGCTGGTACGAGGTCCGAAGCATGCGCCGGCCGCCGAGTTACCCGACTCGGACCGATCTCCTCGACGTCCGACCGTTGTGCCATGAATTATAGGAGCCCGGGACACGACGCGATATCCGGAATTCGCTATCCGGTTGCTTGCGGGGAGCGATCAGGCGTTCAGCAACCGTGGCAGGCGGGCCAGCTCCGAGTCGATGCGCCGGCGCACCGCCGGCCATTCCTCGTCCAGGATGGAATAGAACGCGGTACTGCGCACGGTACCGTCCAAACCGCGCGAATGCGCCCGGCGGACGCCGTCGCTGGTCGCGCCCAGCCGCTCGATCGCCATGCGCGAGCGGACGTTTCGCACATCGGCGCGCAGCGCGATCCGGCGGACCCGCCATACGTCGAAGGCGTGCTCGAGCAGCAACAGTTTCGATTCCATATTGATACCGGCGCCGCGCGCCTGCGAGCAGAGCCAGGTATTGCCGATCTCGGCGGCGTCGGGCACCGCGAGCAGCGGATCTCCCGTCGGCATACCGTGCACGATCGGCCACACCAGCGGCCCCTGCCAGTAGTCGAAGCGGTTGAAGCGCGTCGAGCCCAGTACACGGTTGTCGGCCGTCGCGACGACCGCGAAGGCCAGCGCCGAACCGACGGCGTGCGCCGCCGCGGCCTGCGCGACATAGTCCGCGGCCTCGGCCCGACCGTGCGGTACGGGGGTGAACGCGAACGCATCGCGATCCGCGGCGCCCGCCTCGGCGAGCCCCGGAACATGGTGCGGTGCCAAAGGTTCCAGCCGCACGAGGCGGCCGGTCAGGATGACGGGTGCAGGCACGTTCCCTCGATCTTTCGGGACGGACTCCGGTAACGCCCAACGATCGTCACACCGGCCCACAACGCTCCGGATCGACGACCAGTCCTGGCGCGCCGGCAGCAGCATCGGACAGTGAGATGAACGATAACCGAACATGTGCCGTCGACAATGCAGGTGTGGCGTAAATTTAACGGGATTGCTCGCGTGTCGCTCGGCGCGTCGCAGACGGCCCGCCGGGGCGGTTCCCGAGGCGATTTTCGGTGCGTTCGCCCCGGTTATCGGGTCGACACGAAACCGTTGCCGCGAGTGGCGGACTCATCCGCAGATGCCGTCGTAGCCTGGGATGAGCGAACGGGGGCGTCATGACCGAAACATCACGGGCGGCGATCTTGCTCGATGTCGACGGCCCCCTCAATCCCTACCCCCGGCCCACGCACCCACCCCCGCACGGCTACCGGCCTTATGTGTTGCAGCACAGCATCATTCCCGCGATTCCGCCCATCGACCAGCAAGTGCTGCTCGACGCCGCCGTCGGCTCGCGGCTGCTGGAACTGGCCGACATCACCGACGCCGAACTGGTGTGGGCGACCGCGTGGGAGTATGCGGCGAATACGGTCCTCGGCCCCGTCCTCGGCCTGCCGCCGCTGGAGGTGATCATCTTCGAGGACACCGGAATTCGGCATCGCGAGGGCCACCACGGCAAGCTGCCGACCATCGACCGCTGGGCCGGACGCCGGCCGCTGTGCTGGTTCGACGACGAATTCCAGCCCGCCGACCAGGGCTGGGCCGAACGCCGCACCGCCACCGGCGCCCCGACCCTGCTCGTCCCGGTCGACCGCCACACCGGTTTGACTCCCGACCACCTCGAGGTCGCCCGGGCCTTCCTGGAGCCGCTTCGCAGGCCGCGAACTCGCTAGAGCGGCGGCAGTCGCAGCATCGCCGCCACCGCCTTGGAGGCGCTCTGCACAGTGCCAGCCAATCCCACAGTGCCTCACGCGCTTTCGCGGGCATACCGATGCGCTCGAACCACTGCTCGGTGGTGATGTCGGCCAGATCCGCCCCCGGTGGGAAATTCCAGACATTTCTCGGTGCCGACGCTCGCCAGATACCGGAAGAGGTGGTGGTAGCCGCTGGCGATCCCGTGCTGACCGTTGTCGGGCGTATCGCCGACCTCGGCGACCGTCATCGCCTGGTGCGACCACCGAGCCGGGCCCGGCGCTCCAGCACCGTCACCCGCTTCCCGGCCTCGGCCAGCCAGACGGCCGACGCCAGCCCGGCCAGACCACCACCGATCACCACGTACCGACGAGCGTCGCTCATGCGAACCTCCGTGCGCGACAGCGGGTTTCGACCCGTTCGGCGGGGCCTGACCGAATTCAGGGCTACTCGAGCAGGCTGCCCGCGTCGACCGTCACCGGCAGGTGTGATTCAGTGGCCGCCGCTGACCTGCTGCCGGATCCATCGCAGCAGGGTGGGATTACCGGAATCGGTGGTGATCACACCGGCCGCGGCGCGGACGAAACGGCGCTCGGTCACGGCGGCGAGCATGCTCGCGGCCAGATCGCTCCGGGCGGTGAAGATCCCGTCGGCGTACCCCTCGACCATCGTGTAATCGGTGACATCGGGGCGGTCGTAGAGTCCACTCGGGCGCACCACGGTCCACTCCCGATCACTGTCGCGCAGCAGTGCTTCCATCCGCCGCATATCGTCGTAGAGCGTCTTGCCCGCCACCCGCGTCACATACGGCACCAGCAGCCGATTGAAGAGGAAGCCGCCCTCGCTATAGGGGCGCGGATCGACGCCGGCCGAACTCACCACCACGATCCGGCTCACCCCGTGCCGCCGCATCGCCGTCACGATGTTCGACACGCCCTCCGAATAGGTGGTGATCGGTTCCTTGCCCGGCGGCACCCCGAGCGCGGACAGCACCGCGTCGCACCCCTTCACGGCGGCGTCGACCGCGGCCGGGTCGAAGACATCGGCGCCGATCACCTCGAGCCGATCATGGCGCAGCGGGAATTCGCCCGGCTGCCGTGTCACCGCCGCGACCTGATGTCCGGCCGCCAGAGACTGCGCGGCGACCTGGCGACCGGTGGGACCGTTGGCCCCGAAGATGGTGATACGCATGGCTTTTCCTTCGGACAGAGGAGGCGGACCAGCGGTGGGCGAGACGATATCCGCCGCCTTCGCCGAGCCCCCTTCGTTGCGTGGACGCACACCAGACGCTCGCCGAGCCCGTCGCATGACAACCCGCCACAGTGATCTACATCACCGTGGTGTCACCGATCACCCGCCACGGCTACCCGGCGGTCAGGGCTTCGGCCATCGACGCCACGAGTGCGACTCGCGGCGAAACTGAAGTCCTCGCTTTTGGTAGGAGTTCTTGCCAAAAGTCGATTTCTGGTAGAGGATCTTGCCAGATCTTCGTCGAGGAGGACATCGTGACGCCGACCGTTCCGCTGCGGCACCCGAGCTCGCCCCGGCCCGTCCCCGGGCCCGCTCTCGGCACGCTCGCCCGGATGCTCGGGCTCGGCACACCGAGCCCGGCCGAATTTCGCGAGCTGGGCGAGGCGCTGACCGTCGGCGACCGGCCGATGGACGAGCTCGTGGACTGGATGTATCGCGAGGGTATGGCCACAACCCGGCCACTGTTCGAGCGCGCCCTGCGGGAGGGCATCGCCGCGGTACCGGACGCCCCCGCGCCGCTGCGCGAATTCTTCGAATACGTCGAGGCGGTACCCGAGTGGGTGAATCGGCGAACGATCCGCCACGCCGAACGCGTCTCCTGCCTGGGCGGCCGCGACGGGATCTACGTCGCCCGCGACATGTCGTTCCTCGGCGGATACCTGGCCTCCGGTTTCAACAAGACCCTGCTGCGCACCGGCGCCCTGGAGAAGGGCCCGGCCAAACGATTCGCCGAGACCACGCAATGGGCGATGGATGTCACCGCGGCCGGCGGAATGGCGCCGGGCGGCATGGGTTTTCGCTCGACGGTGCGCGTCCGGCTGATCCACTCGCTGGTGCGCCGTCACGTGGCCGCGATGCCCGACTGGCGGGCCGAGGAGTGGGGGCTGCCGATCAATCAGACCGATATGGCCGCCACACTGGTCGGCGCGCTGATCGCCCCGATGATCGGCGCCATCGGCATGGGAGTCGTCATCACGCCCCGCGACGCGGAGGCCATGGCCCACCTGGCCCGCTACGTCGGCTGGGTGATGGGTGTCGAGGAACGCTTCCTGCCCAACGACTTTCGCGACAGCGTCCGCATTCTCTACCACACGATGACCGCCATCACGAACCCGGACGACACCTCCCGCCAACTCGCGATCCCGATGCGTGACGAACCGCTCGGCTGGCACTACGACCGACTGCCGGGACTGCGGCGGCGGATCGCCCGGTCCCAGCACCTGTCGATCGCGATGATGTATCTGGGCCCGTCGGCCATGAAACGACTCGGCCTGCCCGGTCGCACCCTTCCCTGGTATCCCGTGCTGCGCATACCCGTCAACCTCGCGCGGTCGGCACGGGCCCGGCTGATCCCGGGACAGTTCGAGCGCGTCGTAGCCGAAGGCCGGGCCGCGCAGCTGGCCTTCATCCGTACCCTCGCCGGTCCCGATGCGGCTGTGATCGGCGGATCGGCCGAACACATCACCTCCGCCGCCTGAACCGCTGCACCCGACCACTCCGGCTACTCCGCGACATCGGTCCACGTCACCGGAAGTTCGTGCCATGGCGTTTTCCGCTCGGAGAGATCGATCGGCGGAGATCGAGGCGAACTAGACGGCGGACGCGTGCTGGATGACGACGTTGCCGAGAGCGCTGCGCGCGTACACCCGAACGGTGTGCTCGTCGTCCTGCGCACCGTCGACCGGCCCCAGCTGGTTGTGCACGGCGCCGCTCGCGACGGTGGTTTCCAGCCGCGCCGCGCTACCCGGACGGATGCCGACCTCCAGATCGCCCACCGAGGTTTCCAACCGCAGCACACCGCGGGTGGCCTCGCCGATCCGGATATTGCCCTGGGCGGTCTTCGCGGTCACCGAACCGAGCGGACGCTCGACGACGATGTCGCCGGCCGATATCTCCAGCACGCAGTCGCCGAGCCCGCCGGCGCCGAGGATTCGGCCCACACCAGCGGTGCCCTGGAAACTGGAACCGGTGGGCACCTCGACGGTCACCTCGATCGACGGGTTGCCGCCGAAGGGGGTGTAGGTCCGCCAGTCCTTCGGCGTCGTCACAGTCAGGGCGCCGGCGGCGAAATCGACCCGCGTCTGCTCGGCGGCGCGCACGTCGGCATTCTTGGCCGCGTCAGCGGGACGGACCGCGACGACGGTGTCGGTGCGGTCGGAGGCGATGACGGTGACAGTGCCGGACAGCACCTCGACGGCGACGGCGATCGATTCCGGGGTCTGGAAAGTAGGCATGGTGTTCTCCTGGGTTCTGCTGGGAATCGGGCGGCGGGATTGGGGGATCCGGCCGGTGAACCGGTCCGCGGTGCGGATCGCTGTGCTGTTCACGAGAACTACAGTCGCCGACCCGGCTGATATCGCCCTGATGCCGGGCTGACATGCCCGCTGACACGATATTTCCGCTGGTCACAGGGGTCGAGTCCGGTTTCTCCGGTGTTCTTGTCAGCCGTGGACCGGGCGGTCTCACGCGGGTGGACCGATCACGGCAGAATGATCCGGTGCGAATCGGGATGCTTGGAACGCTCGACATCCGGGCAGATGACGGTGAAGTGATCGAGGTACCGGGCGCCCGGTTGCGGGCGCTGTTGATCGCCCTCGCACTCGAACCCGGCCGCGCGGTCGCCAAAGCGACGCTGATCGACTGGATCTGGGGTGAGCGACCGCCCGCCGACGCGGCGAATGCGTTGCAGGCGTTGGTTTCCCGGCTGCGGCGGGCGCTGCCGGACGGTTCGCTCGACGGGCAGGCGGGCGGCTACCGGCTGGCGGTGGATCCGAGCGCGGTCGACGCGTTGCGGTTCGAACGGCTCCTCGAGCAGGCGCGTGGCGGCGACGCCGTCCGGCAGACGCACCTGCTGCGCGAGGCCCTGGCGTTGTGGCGCGGGGCGCCGATGCAGGACATCGATGTGCGCGACCGCGAGGCGGTCGCGGCGGTGGTCACCCGCTTCGAGGGGTTGCAGCTGGCCGCGCTGGAAGATCTGTACGAAGCGGAGATTCGCCTCGGGCGCGGACCGGAACTGGTCGCCGAACTCACGGAGTTGGTGGCCCGGCATCCGGTCCGGGAACGACTGGTCGCCGCACTGATGCGAGCCCTGGCCGCCGCGGGCCGCGGCGCCGAGGCCCTCCTGGTCTACCAACGGGCCCGCGAGGCGCTCGCCGACACCCTGGGCGTGGATCCCGCACCGGAACTGTCCGATCTGCACGTGGCCCTGCTGCGCGGCGAAGCGGGACCGCGAGACAGCGAACGCAAAACCAATCTGCGCGCCGAATTGACCACGTACGTCGGCAAATACACCGATGTCGCCGCCGTGCGCGAACTCATCGCGAACCATCGGCTCACCACCGTGACCGGTCCGGGCGGCTCGGGGAAGACCAGGCTGGCGCTCGAAACCGCCCGCACCCTGCTCGACGATCTGCCGGACGGTGCCTGGCTGGTGGAACTGGCATCCATCGGCGCCGGCGGTGACGTGGCGCAATCGGCGCTGGCCGCATTCGGGCTGCGCGACGCGCTACTCGGCGGCACACCGGATGCGGAACCGGTCGACCGGCTCGTCGCGGCGATCCGCGACCGCGAGACGCTGCTGATCCTCGACAACTGCGAGCACGTGATCGACGCCGCGGCGGCCTTCGCCCACCGGGTGCTCGGAGAATGCCGGGGCCTGCGGATTCTCGCCACGAGCCGGGAACCGCTCGGCATCACGGGCGAGGCGCTGTGGCAGGTGGCGCCGCTGGCGTTGCCCGCCGAGGACGCCGGACCGGCCGAGATCGAATCCTCCCCCGCCGTGCAGTTGTTGCGCGACCGGGCCGGCGCGGTCCGTACCGATCTGAATATGACGAATCCCGCCACCCTGTCGACCATCGCGCGCGTCTGCCGTGCCCTCGACGGCATACCGCTGGCCATCGAATTGGCCGCGGCCCGGTTGCGCACCATGTCCTTGGAGCAGCTCGCCGACCGCCTCGATGATCGGTTCCGCCTGCTCACGGGCGGCAGCCGCACCGCCATCCCGCAGCACCGGACGTTGCGCGCGGTGGTCGATTGGAGCTGGGAACTGCTCACCGATGCGGAGCGGACGGTGCTGCGCAGGCTGGCGGTCTTCGCCGGCGGTGCGAGTCTCGAAGCGGCCGAGCAGATCTGCGCCGCCATATCCGACGAGCCGGGGGAAGTCGAGCGGTGGGAAGTGCTCGACTTGCTGACGACACTGACCGAGAAGTCGCTGCTGCTCAACACGGCGGACAGCGAACCACGCTACCGAATGCTCGAGACGATCCGACAGTACGCATACGACCGCCTGGTCGCGGCGGGTGAATCGGAACGCATACGACGGCAACATCTTTCGTACTTCACCACCCTCGCCGACACCGCGGAGCCGCATCTGCGCCGCGCCGAGCAGTTGGAGTGGCTCGCCAGGCTCGAGGCCGAACACGACAACATCGCGGTCGCCCTGCGCGGCGCGCTCGCCGACGACGACGCGGCGGGCGCGCTACGGCTCGCGGCGGCCGCCGGCTGGTACTGGTGGCTCGGCGGGCACAAAGCCGAAGGCATGGAACTGATTACCGCCGCGGCGCGAATCGGCGGGCGCGAAGGCGGCAGCGAAGCGTCACCACGCAGTGCCCTCGCGAGCGCCGCCGACGACACAGCGCGAATCGGCGGGCACGAAGGCGGCAGCGAAGCGTCACCACGCAGTGCCCTCGCGAGCGCCGCCGACGACGAGTTCCGGGCCAGGGTCTACGGCCTGATCGTGCATTTCATGAGCTCCGGGCCGAACGACGAACACCAGGTCGCGGAATGGGTCCACAAGGCCTATCGCCTCGGCCGAAACAGCGAATCCGACTATCCGCTCCTGGCATTCATCGGCGCCCTGCAACGCATGTTGCGCGGCGGAGACGCGTTCCTGACCGCCTTCGAGCCATTGCTCACCCACGACGATCCCTGGGTGCGGGCGCTGTCCCGCTTGCAGGTGGGCAAGGCACGCATCGCCCTCGGCTTCCCCGGCCGGGAGGCGGACGACCATCTCGAGACGGCACTGGCCGAATTCCGGGCGCTCGGCGAGCGCTGGGGAATGTCGTTCGCCCTGACCGAGCTGGCGAACAGGATCGCGATGCGCGGCGAATTCGCCACGGCGTGTGCACATCTGGACGAGGCGATCGCGGTGGTCACCGAGGTCGGCGCCATCGAGGACGTCTTCCTGATCCGGGCGCGCCAGGCTCAATTGTATTGGCTGCTGAGCGATGCGGAGGCGAGCGCCGACGCCATGGCCGAGGCGCAGCGGTACGCGGACCGGTCCGCGTGGCCGAACGCTCTGGCCGAATTCGCCTTCACCAAGGCAGAACTGGCCCGTTGGCAAGGCGATGCCGAACAGGCTCGCCGGCAGATCGAGATCGCGACATCTATGCAGGGTGGCGACACCGATCGGAGCTACGTCGACGCGTTGATGAACCATCAGCTGGGTTGTCTCACAACGGATCTGGATGGCGCACGCATGCTGCACGCCGCCGCGTTGCGAGCCGCGACCGGCGCCGGCTACGCACCGCTCACCGCCTTGATACTGGTCGGGATCGCGGATCTGGCGTCACGAGCCGGACAGGACGAACAGGCGGTCCGGTTGCTGGCGGCCAGTGCCGCGGTTCGCGGACTGGTCGACCGATCCCAGCCGGATGTGGAGCGGATCGAGCAGACAGCACGACGTCGCCTCGGTGACCAGCGGTTCACCGAGGCGACGACGGAAGGGACACAAGTGAATTGGGAGGAACTGGCGGCGGCTACGCTCGCTTGTTGAACGTGGCACGCGACCAGAAGAATCCGACCACGGCGAATCCGGCGCACCAGGCGAGCGCGGCGGCGGTGTAGCCGCCGGACGGGTGTCCTTCGAGAAATCCGCGCAGCGATTCGATGATCGGCGTGAACGGCTGGTACTGCGCGAACTGCCGGATGCCCTGGCCCATCTTGTCGGCCGGCACGATCGCGCTGCTCACGAAGGGCAGCATGATCAGCGGCACCACGCTCATCCCGGCGGATTCCGGCGTCTTCGCGGCCATCCCCAGCGCGACGGTGAGCCACGATGCCGCGAACGAGGTCGCGACCATGATGCCGAGGGCGGCGAGCCAGTCCGTCGCACTCGCCGGCGGGCGGAACCCCAGCGCGAAGGCCACACCGATGACGGCCGCGATGGCCACCAGGTTGGTCAGCATGGTCGCCACCACGTGACCGATCAGGATGGCGCTGCGGGAGACGTCCATGACCTTGAACCGGTTGATGATGCCCTTCGCCATATCGGAGCTCACCGACACCGCGGTGCCGGAGAGCCCGTAGCTGATGGCCAGCAGGATCAAACCCGGTGTGGCGTAATCGATGTAGTGGCCGCCGACATCGAAGGCGTTGCCGAAGACGTAGACGAAGATCAGCATCATCACGACCGGCATCAGTGCCGCGTTGAAGATGGTGACGGGAGTGCGGGCGATGTGGGCGAAGTTGCGGCCCAACATCATCGACGCATCGGACAGGGGGGCGGGCAGGGTAATCGTACTCATCGCGGGGACACCTCCGTGGTCGCGTGACCGGTCAGGGAAAGGAAAACGTCGTCGAGATCGGGGGTGTGGACGGTGACCTCCTCGGCCTCGACCGAGGATTCGGCGAGCCGATCCAGCAGGTGGCGCAGCGATTTCGTGCCGCCGTTGCCGGGGACGCGCAAGGTCAGTGCGCTGTCGTCGCGGGTGGCGCCGGGCAGGCTGTGCGCGGCCGCGTCCAGTTCCTCGGGTTGTGCGAAACGAAGCTGGATGTGACTGCCGGGCACCAGGCGCTTGAGGTCGTCGGGGGTGCCCTCGGCGACGAGGCGTCCCTGATCGAGTACCGCGATCCGGTCGGCCAGCTGGTCGGCCTCCTCGAGGTACTGGGTGGTGAGGAAGATCGTCACGCCCTCGGATGTCAACTCCCGCACAATGTCCCACATGGTGCGCCGGCTGCGCGGATCCAGGCCGGTCGTCGGCTCGTCGAGGAAGACGATCTGTGGTTTGGTGACCAGCGTCATCGCCAGATCCAGCTTCCGGCGCATACCGCCGGAGTAGGTCGCCGCCCGCTTACCCGCGGACTCCACCAGATCGAACCGCTCCAGCAGTTCGGCCACCACCCGCTTGCCCGCATCACCGCGCAGGCGATGCAGCCCGGCCATCAGCCGCAGGTTCTCCTCCCCTGTCAGCAGATCGTCCACGGCCGCGAACTGCCCGGTCACCCCGATCGCCGCCCGGACGGCCTTCCGCTCGGTGGCGAGGTCGTGTCCCGCGATCCGGGCCGTTCCCCCGTCGGCCTTCGCCAACGTGGTCAACACGTTCACGGTCGTCGTCTTCCCGGCCCCGTTCGGGCCGAGCAGCGAGAAGATCGTCCCGGCCTCGATGGTCAGATCGATCCCGTCGAGGATCGTCTTGTCCCCGTATGCCTTCCGCAACCCGGAGGCGGCGATTGCTGTGCTGTTCATGGGGACAACTGTGCGGTGGCCGGCTGATACGCCCCTGACGTCGGCCTGACACGGTCGCTGATACGAGGTTTGACCAGTTCAGAGGCATGAATCGGGCCCCGTGGCGATCACATTGTGAGGACCATGCGGTAGCGGGCGCGGCCCTGCTCCATATCGGCGTAGGCCTGCGCTGCCCGTTCGAGCGGTAGTTCCTGAATGCGCGCGCGGACGCCCGATTGCACCGCGAACCGCATCGTTTCCTCCACGTCACGTGCGGTGCCGGACGGATGGCCGATGATGCGCAGGCCGGGGACGATCAGCTGCATCGGGCTGATGGGCAGCGGATCGGCCGTGACGCCGATGGTGATCAGTTCACCGCGCGGCTGCAGCCCGCCGACCGTGTCGGCCATGGCGGCGGAATTGCCCGCCGTCGCCAGGACGGCCGCCGCGCCCCCGAGTCGCTGCAATGCTTCGCCGACCTCGACCGCGGTCGAGTCGATGTAGTGGTGGGCGCCCAGCGCGCGGGCGTCGTCGGCCTTGCCCGCACCGCGCGCTATCGCGATCGTTTCGAAGCCCATCGCACGCGCGAATTGAACGCCCAGGTGCCCGAGTCCGCCGATGCCGAGGATCGCAACACGGTCGCCGGGCCGTGCCCTGCTCTCGCGCAGGGCGTGGAAGGTGGTGACGCCGGCACATCCCATCGGCGCGGCCTCGCTGAACGACAGCTCGTCGGGGATGCGGGCCAGCGCGTTGGCCGGGACCGTCACCGACTCGGCGTATCCGCCGGGGTAGTGCCAACTGGGAACCCGCAGATTCACGCAATGAATGAAATCTCCCTGCCGGCAGGGGATGCACTCGGCGCAGTGCCCGCCGAACCAGCCCACCGCGACGCGGTCGCCGAGCGCGTAGTTGTCCACACCGTCGCCGAGTTCGGCGATAGTGCCTGCGATCTCGTGTCCCAGGGTGAGCGGCCAGGACATGCCCGGAAACCCGCCACCGGCGAACGCCCGATCCGTGCCGCAGACACCACACGCCGAGACCCGGATTCGCACATGGTCGCGGGGCGGAGCAGTGGTGTCGACATCCACCACTTCCAACGCTTCACCGGCGGATCGGATGTGCACAGCCTGATGAGTGGACATCGGGAGTCATCCTCACTTTCCTCGAAACGGTGATCAACGACAACGGCGCTCATGGGCCAGTATCGCCATACACAACCGGTGGTTGCTCCACCGTTCGGGGTGAATCCGACGCCTCCCGGGTGTGCGCGCCGCCAGCGGATCTCCTCGGCCAGGCCGACGATGGTGCCCTCCGGACCGCAGAGCCGGACGATGCGTTCCACCCACCGCCCCTCGACCGGCCCCTTGTTCTCCGGCTCCATACCGAGTTCGACGAAGAACGCGATCACCGCGTCGATGTCCTCGACCACGATGAGCACGTTGTCCACCCGCTCGATCGCCACAGTCCGATCGCCGGCCGCCGCGGCCGACGGCTACGCGCATGACGACGCGGCGACACCCGGAAACTCATCGCCGCGAATCATCGCTTCCAGCCCGCCGCGCGGGTGAATCGCTCGGCCAGGGCCCGTAGGTGTTCTAACAGTTCGGGCGGAGATTCGACCTCGAATTCCACATCCAGCATGCCGACCACCAGGGCCACCAAAGCGTAGGAGTCCGAACCCATTTCGAGTCGGCAGGTGTGTTCGTCGATGGGGGTGACGAGACCTTCGATGCGGCTGGCGAGCTGCTCGGCCGGGACACGGACGCGCATGACCGACCGGTACGGCCACATCGCGAAGCCCATGGTGCGGCGCAGGTAGGCGACCACATCGCCGTCGGGCGACGGGCGGTGCGTGAAGCGCGGGCCGTTGGGCGTCCGCAGCGACATCCGGTCGACGCGGAAGGTACGCCAATCAGCCCGGTCGCAGTCCCAGCCGACGAGGTACCACCGATGGCCCCAATGCGCGATGCGGTGCGGCTCGACGCTGCGCCGGGAGTTGTCGCCGGTGTGGCCGCGATAGTCGAAGCGCAGCGTCTCGGCGGCGCGGATGGCGGCGGATATGGCGGTGAGCTGATCGGCATCCACGGCGGGGCCGGGATGGGCGTCGTGGGGCAGTAAACCCGAGCCCTCGGGCGTGCCCACCGGGGTCGCGAACTTCCGGGGCGATCGGGCCGTGCGCGGCCTGGCGGAGGCCGCCAACACGGTCGTGCGCTGGAAGGAATACCCCGTGGGCGGCCACTTCGCTTCCCTCCAGGCGCCGGCGGAACTTGTCACCGATATTCGCGAGTTCTTCCGATCGGTCGCCGGCTGACCCACCGGGGAACGATTCCGCGGCGGTACGTAATCGCTTATCCCGCAAGACTATCTCCGCAGCCTCGGCGCCGCGCCACCACCTACGGCGAGGGCCGGGTCATCGCCGTAGGAGCGTTCGGGTGCCGCAGCGGCTCGGACGATCGGCGGGCGTATCGTGGCGTGTCCACGGGAATCGTTCCCCGACAACGCAACAGCTCACATCCGTACCGGTGACAGCGAGCTACGGTGCAGACAAGGGAGACCATGACTTCCAGGTACGACGGAGACACCTGGGATCCGGCGACCGGCGTCGGTTCGACCGCCACCATGGCGGCCGCGGCCCGGGCGATTGCGACTCGCGCGGATCCGGAGCTCATCGATGATCCGTTCGCCGCACCGCTCGTCCGGGCGGTCGGCATCGACCTGCTCACCCGGCTCGCGACCGGCGAGACGCCGCCCGGCGACTTGGTCGAACAGGTATGGATCGACATCGCCACGATACGCACCCGGTTCTACGACGAGTTCTTCCTCGACGCGACGAGGGCGGGCATCACGCAGCCCGTGATTCTGGCTTCGGGGTTGGATTCGCGTGGGTATCGCCTGCCGTGGCCGAGCGGGACCGTCGTATACGAGGTCGACCAGCCGCAGGTCATCGAATTCAAGACCCGCACCCTCGCGGAGCTGGGCGCCACACCCACCGCCGACCGGCGCGCGGTCGGCGTCGATCTGCGCGACGATTGGCCCACCGTCCTGCGCACCGCCGGATTCGATCCGGCCCGGCCGACCGCGTGGAGCGCCGAAGGACTGCTGGCTTACCTGCCACCCGAGGCACAGGATCGGCTGCTCGACACCATCACCGAACTCAGCGCCCCGGGCAGCCGGATGGCCACCGAAAGCAGGCCCAATCCGAAGCCGGGCGACGACGCCACGACAAGGCAAGGCCTGCAAAGCATCTCGGATCGCTGGCGCGCACACGATTTCGATTCCGACATGACGAAGCTGCGCTATTTCGGCGAACGCAACGAACCCGCCCCCTATCTGACCGACCGCGGCTGGACCCTCACGGGAGCCACCATCCGAGATCTCCTGGCCGCCAACAACCTTCAGCCTCTGCAGGATGACGACATGCGCATGGGCGACACACTCTACGTCAGCGGCATCCTCGACCACATCATCAACTAGCACCGCCGGAGACCCTCTCGGTGGCGATCGTTGCGGTACCCCCCGCATCTTCTTGTACGATATCTTGTACAAGCTCGAACGAAGAGGTCACCATGACCTCCCTCGGGATCGAACGGGGCCTACCTCACGGAAGGTGCCGCGTTCGGGGAGATGGCTCGGCATCTGGCATCCGATGTCATCATGTACCAGGCGTCGAGCCTGCCCTACGGGGGCGAATGGCATGGACACGACGGCTTCCGGCAGTTCATCACCGCAATGGGCGACAGCTGGGACGGACTATGGTTCGACGACCAGCAGTTCCTCAGCGACGGCGACCGGGTCGTCGTCTTCAGCCGGGGGCGATTGCGGTTCTGGCGGTGCTGGACGAGCAGGTATAGGCCGCTCGTAGTTACCACGATTCGATCAGCGGGACATCGTGTTCCTGCCGCTGCCATTCCTCGGTGAGGCGGCCGAGTCGCTGCCGGGCGGCGATACCGCGCACGCCCGCGATCTTGCCCTCGCGGACCTCCAGGATCAGCACACCCACGACGCGATCGTCGAGCGTGGCGAGCATGGCCGGACAGCCGTTGACCACGTCGGCATGGATGGCGGGCGAGCCGCCGGCGAGTTTGCGCTTCGCCGGAGTCGGTCTGAATCCGGCCCGCACCGCACTGGCGATCCGCTCCGGGGTCGCGTACCGGATGAGTTTGGCGGCCCAACCCAGACCGGCGCCGTCGGAAATGCCGGTCGCGTCGTCGGTCAGCAGTGCCACCAGCTGTTCGGTCCGCCCTGAGGAGGCGGCGGCGACGAACGCCTCGACGATTCGGCGCGCGGTCGCACGGTCGGTTTCGGTGGTCGTGCCGGCGGCGGCGATTCGACGTCGCGCCCGGTGCAGATATTGCTGACTCGCGGATTCGGTGATGCCGAGGATTTCGGCCGTTTCGGCGTGGCTGTACGAAAAGGCTTCGCGCAGTACGTAAACGGCGCGTTCGATCGGCGACAGTCGCTCCATGAGCATGAGCACCGCCAGGGTCACCGATTCGCGCTGCTCGACGGTATCGGCCGGGCCGAGCATCGGGTCGCCGTCGAGCAGCGGTTCGGGCATCCAGGCGCCGACCGCGCGTTCGCGCCGCGTCGTCGCCGAACGGAGGCGGTCGAGCGCCAGATTGGTGACGACCTTGGTCAGCCACGCCTCGGCCACCTCGACATACCCTCGGTCGGCGGCCTGCCACCGTAGGAACGCGTCCTGCACCGTGTCCTCGGCGTCGGCGGCCGAGCCGAGCAGACGGTAGGCCAGCGAGGCCAGCCGATTCCGACTGGCCTCGAAACTCGCCACGGTGGCGGTATCCATGAGCACGACTCTAAGCGGCGACCACGGGTGCCGACTTCTCTCGGGTACCGGCCCAGCGGTACTTGTGACTGGGCTTCCCGAACGTCGGGTGGCTCAGGCTCCAGGCGGCGGTGTCAAGAATTTTCGACTTGACGACCGCGGCCGACCGGCCACACAGGGCCCACGACTTCGCGTGCGCGTCGCCGTCGACCAGTTGGAAGATCCCGTCCTTGCGACCGAGGCTGATGTGGTTGCCGACATACGACAGCGAGGTTGTCGGTATCTTGCGCCCCGTCCGGTCGCCGATGATCGCCGCGGTCGCCTGCATGCCGGTGAATCCGGCCGAAGCACAGGACATCGGCAACGGGCGGCCGTTCTCGCCGATGACGAAGACGCTGTCACCTGCGACGTAGACGTCCGGATGCGAGACCGACCGCATCTGACGGTCGACGGTGATCTGACCGCCTGCGACCACCTCGAGACCGCTGGCGGCGGCGATCGGGGGGACGGCGAAGCCTGCTGCCCACACTGTCGCGTCGGACGCGAAAACGGTGCCGCCGGTCGCGACCGCGGCGTCCTTCTCGACGCTTCCGATCGTGGTGTGCTCGTGAACCGTGATGCCGAATCGGTCGAAGGCACCCAGCAGATGACGGCGGCCCTTCGCGCCCAGCCACCCGCCCAACTCGCCACTGGTGACGAGGCCGACTCGAAGTCCCGGCCGGGATTCGGCGAGTTCGGTGGCGGCCTCGATCGCGGTCAGATTACCGCCGACGACCAGCACTTTTCCGTCTTCGCCCAGCTCGTCGAGGCGGGCGCGCAGACGCAGCGCCGCCGGCCGCGCGGCCACGTGGAAGGCATGTTCGTGGACGCCCGGAACCCCTTGATCGGCGGCGGTGCTGCCGAGCGCGTAGAGCAGCGTGTCGTATTCGAGCCGGTCGATGCCGGCATCGTCGGCGACGGTGACGGTCCGGGCCTCGACGTCGAGGGCGGTCACCCGTGCCACGCGCAACCGGATGCCCGTACCCGCGAACACCTCGGCCAGCGGCCGATGGCGCAGTTCCTGCCCGGCGGCGAGCTGATGCAGCCGCAACCGCTCGACGAAATCGGGTTCGGCATTGACGACGGTGATGTCGAAGTCGTCGGCGTGCAGTTGGCGGGCCAGGTATCCGGCGCAGAAGGTTCCGGCATATCCGGCCCCGAGAACGACGATGCGGTGCTTCATGATTCGCTCCTGTCTGGTTCGCGTGCTGCCTGAACGAGACAGAACGCGAATTCCTGACAGGAACGAGTAGTGATGTGTATCACATCCCCGCTAGGGGTTCGATCAGTCCTTGCTCACCGGCTCCGTGAGCTCGGCAGTTTGCCCGGTGCGCTGCGACTTGATGCTCGCCTGCCACTTCTCGAAGTCGGCCCGCATCGCACCGATCTGACGTTCGATGGCTTCCTGGGTGTCCGACCACCAACTCTGCGCGGCCTCCCGGAGTTCCGCCGCGGTCTTCTCGAACTCGTGCCCCTCATGTCCGAGAGTCGCGGTCAGCTTTTCCCGTTGAGCCTGCAGCGCGGCACGGCTCTTGTCCCGCGCCCCGGCGGAGGAGTCTTCGAACTGCTTCACCCGGACCGCGAGATCCATCAGTGATTCCGACAACGGTTTCATATTCTTGCCCTCTCGAAGCGGTGCGATCCCGGCAGGATCCCGTATCCGTCGCTGTCCAGCGTCGCTGCTTCGATCGGCCGGACCAAGGGCAGAACGTCCTCTGATGTCCCGCGCTCGATATGGCTTTCGGCCCCGGTTTCACGAGCGCGGATGGGCATGCTCCAGGCAGCAGCGGGTATGCGCGAGGCAAGAACAGCCCATCCGACGAGGAGTAATCCGATGTCAGGAATTGCGGACCACCTGGGACAGCGAATATCGGCAGCGGCACATTCGGCCTGGGCCATGGTCCACCATCCCCGCCGCGAACCGAACACCGATCTCGCCGCCGAACACCACTCGACCACGAGCGACCCCACCGGCGGTAAGCAGCCCGGCGAACCCGAATCCTCACCCCGAGGACTCGGCGGCATGGACTTCTAGCGGCTCTGTCCGGGTGGCGCCCAAGCGCACCGATCGAGGCCCGAACACATCGCGCAAACCGCGTCGGGTTATGCGGTTGTGCAGGATCGCGGAGTTCGCACGGAAAGTTCGCGCGGGTACCATCGAAAGCCTTTTCCAGGGCCTCTTTCGGCGAGGCATCGAGAAAATGAAATGCGGTGTCCCCCAGCGCGATAGAGGGCCGTGGATAGTGGACGAGGACGAATACCGGTGTGCGGAACGGCGGTTCGTCGCCCCACCAGCCCTGCCGGTCGAGATTCTCCCACGGCCCGCGCTGCGGGCCGAACTTGTTGCGCCCCAAGATCCCGCGCCGACATTGTTGCGATAGTCGCGAGTGAAGTAGTCGTCGAGGCCATAGGTCCCACCCGGTTCGGTGCGAGTAGGCCAGTGCACGGTCGGGCCGCACCAGGCGAACAGCGCGCTCGGATCGGCGTGCCCGAACGGCCGCTCCAGGCTTTGCCCCGATCAACTCAGTCCGCCGCCTCTCAGCGTCCCACGCCGCAGCGGATGTTCAATATTCTCCCCTGTTCAATTAAACTGAACAGAATGACAGACCGAACACAGCAGACCGCGATCGAGCACTTGGTGGCTCGATCGTTGTCGGAATACTCGGTCGAGCTCTCGGTGCACCGCTGGACGTCGGAGCAGACCGCGATCGCAACTGTCAGCCGCCAGGGATTCCGGGCGGAATATCAGTTGGCGTGGTTGCCACACGCGACCCTCTCGGAACTATCGCGCCTCGCACGACCAGACGAGAAGCTCCCCCTGTTGGTAGCCAGCTCCCAGATCTCTGATCGCACCGCCGATGCTCTTGCGGCCACCGACGTGGACTATATCGACAGCATGGGAAATGCCCATCTGGCATTCGGTCCAGTCTTCGTACACACCCGAGGGCAACGACGCCTCGCCGCAGCGCCGATCAGACTACCGACCAGAGCCAACCTGTTCAGCGCCAAACGAATGCAGGTGCTCTTCGTACTGCTCGCATGGCCTGATCTTGCAGACAAACCAGTTCGCCGGATCGCCACCTCGGCCGGAACCTCGGTGGGAATCACACAGTCGACACTGGAGATCATGCAAGACGCTGGCTTCTTGCTCAGCGGCTCGCTACACCGTCGCGATGAGCTACTCGACCTATGGGCCGCCGCCTACCAAGGCTCGCTACTTCCCAAGCTGGAGCAGAGCTCGTTCAGCGGAAGTATTGAAGGCTGGTCTCCACCTTCGGGATACCTCATCAGCGGAGAGTCGGCCGTCGAGCTGATCCGCAGCCCTCAGACACTAACGCTCTACATCGAGCGCTTCGAACTCGCCGAAGCTATCCGAAGCGGTTGGCAGAAATCCGACGCCCCGAACATTTATGTCCGCCGGAAATTTTGGAAGGAGCCCGACTGGGCTGCGCCGACAGACCACCACAGCGTCTTCGGTGCATCCACCGCTCCCCCAGTCATGATCTATGCAGATCTACTGGCATCCAAAGAACCGCGACAGGCTGAAGTAGCGCGAATGCTGAGAAAGGACCGCCTTGTTTGACCTCCACCGCATCGATCCACGGTCCATGGATCTGATCGACAGCGTGGTGGTCGAATTAGTGTCACGCGCCGAGGCCGACACTGAATCGATAATGCTGATCGGCGCGCACTGTCGCGACCTACTGCATAAAGGATTCGGACATACCGAGCCGCTGCGTTCGACCAATGACGTGGACGTAGCTATAGCCGTCGATGGCGAGGTCGAATACCGGCAGATCGTCGAAGCGCTTTCCAAATCTGGCAGCACCGACATCCGCTACTTGATCGCTGGAATCGCAGTCGATGTCGTGCCGTTCGGAGAGATCGAAAACCCCGCCGGTACTACTTCCCTGCCGGACAGAAGGGAGTCGTTCGATGTTTTCGGGTTCCAAGAGGTCTTCGCCAAGTCGATCCGTTTGCCACTGCCGAGCGGTTCTCGGATCGCGCTTCCTGCGCCTGCCGGCTACGCCGCGTTGAAGATGAAGGCTTGGTGCGACCGGTCACCAAACGGCGAATACAAGGATGCCAGCGACATCGCCACTATATGCACGTGGTATCAGGAGGACGCCGACATCCGATCATCACTTTACGGCAGACGTACTGATCTGCTGATCGAGGCCGACCTGGACGTCAGCATTGCGTCGCTACACCTCCTCGGCGAAGACATCTCCGCGATTCTCGGGGATACACGAGTAGCAGAGTTGGCTACGGTGTGGGACCGCCACAGACCGTGATCTACTCGCTCATTACTTCGCTCTGAGTCGATCGAGTACCACGCCCAACGATACGGCCGCGCATGTAGCACTACGGGCTGTGACCCGCTTCCTCCTCGCCTGAAGATGCGGCGCCCGTCATTCGACGGGTTTGTCAGCTCCAACTCGGGGGATCAACAGGCGCCACGGCCGAGGGCGTCACGATCTTTGCCCAGCGTTATGCAATCCGGGGCTGGACGGTGCACGTCAGCTGAGGGCGAGGCTCACCAATGCGAGGGCCACACGTTGAACCCGAACTCGACTACACGTTGAAGCGGAACTCGACCACGTCACCGTCGTGCATGACGTAGTCCTTACCTTCCATCCGTACCTTGCCCGCGGCCTTGGCGGCGGCCATCGAACCGGCCTCGACCAGGTCGTCGAAGGCCACGATTTCGGCCTTGATGAAGCCTCGTTCGAAGTCGGTGTGGATGACGCCTGCCGCCTTCGGGGCGGTGTCACCCTGGTGGATCGTCCACGCGCGAGCTTCTTTCGGGCCGGCGGTGAGGTAGGTCTGGAGGCCGAGGGTGTGGAAGCCGGCTCGGGCCAGGGCGTGCAGGCCGGGTTCGGTTTGGCCGATGGATTCCAGCAGCTCCAGGGCGGAGTCCGCGTCCAGCTCCAGGAGTTCGGCTTCGACCTTGGCGTCCAGGAAGACCGAATCCGCCGGAGCCACAGCGGCTTTCAGTTCGGCGATCCGGGCCTCATCGGTCAGGACCGACTCGTCGGCGTTGAAGACGTAGAGGAACGGCTTGGTGGTCAGCAGCGACAGTTCGCGCAGGAGGTCGGCGTCGAGCTTGTCGCGGACGGCGTACAGCGTCTTGCCCTCGTTGAGGAATTCCTGCGCCTGCTTGGCGGCGTCGGCTACCGGCTTGCGGTCCTTTTTGACCTTGGCTTCCTTGTCGAGGCGGACGACCGCCTTCTCCAGGGTTTGGAGGTCCGCGAGGATGAGCTCGGTTTCGATGACCTCGATGTCGCTGAGCGGGTCGACCTTGCCGTCGACGTGGACCACGTCGTCGTCGGCGAAGACGCGGACCACCTGACAGATGGCGTCGGCTTCGCGGATGTTGGCGAGGAACTTGTTGCCCAGCCCGGCGCCCTCGGAGGCGCCCTTGACGATGCCGGCGATGTCGACGAACGAGACCGTCGCGGGGACGACGCGCTCGGAGCCGAAGATCTCGGCGAGCTTGTCCAGCCTCGGGTCGGGCAGCGGCACCACACCGACGTTCGGCTCGATGGTGGCGAAGGGGTAGTTCGCCGCCAGCACGTCGTTGCGGGTCAGCGCGTTGAACAGCGTCGACTTTCCGACGTTGGGCAGGCCGACGATACCGAGGGTGAGACTCACGAGTGCAAGAGTCTACGCGGCGCACGTTCGGCGACCGAATCTGCCCAGGTCGCGACCACTGGATGGAGTGCCTCGGCGCGGCGACCGCACCGACCTGATCGAGTGTCTCGCGGACGGGGAAGCCGCGACCACCACGCCAGCGCGCGCCCTGGCCGTCACGTATCCGGACATTGTGTCACCTGTGCGCGGCCGGGCGCTCCGGCAGTGGGCGGGCAGCGCGAGCGCGCTGTCGATCGCCGCATCCAGAACGCGAGAGTGTCACGGCGGCGTGCGAGCGGATTGGGGTAGGACCGGCACCCCCTCGGCACCCCCTCGGCGCCCCTCTCCGCCGTGCGTGCGGAGGTGGAGGCTCTCGACGATGATCGGCTGCCACGCAACGGATTCGGCCATCCACACCGTCCCCCGCACACTGTGACGGCACCCGGCTAAAGTCGTCCCATGGCGCAGATCCCTCGACTTCCCGGATTGGGCTTGGCCGATGCCGATTGGCTGGTAAGCACCGCACTGACGGTGGCCTCCGAACGCCGATTTCCGCCACTGGCGGTGGCGGTTACCGATGTGAGCGGTGCGGTGATCGCGCTGCGCCGGGCGGACGGCGGGATGCCGATGACGAGTCGCCTCGCGGTGGCCAAGGCACGCACGGCACTACTGACACTGCATCCGTCGGGACAACTCCCCCTGCCGGGTGAGATAGTCGACAGCATTCAGCATCTCTACGACGGTGATTACATTCCGTTCGCGGGTGGCGTGCTCGTCACCGAGAACGGGGTGATTCTCGGGGCCGCCGGCGCTTCGGGTGCTCATGCGACGCAGGACGAAGAGGCCGTGCAGGTAGCCGTGCAGCGTTGGCACGAATATCGTTCGCACACGGCCTGATTCGCAGCGCGCCCACTACACCGGGTCCGGTGTCGGCGACAGCTGATCGATCCGACCGAACAGGGCGGGCCAGGCCTACCGGAGTTCGTGCAGTTCACCGCCGTCACGATGGAACAGCGACCCCGGTCGCCTTCGCGGGAGCGATCCGGACCGATAGCGGTGGCGCACCGTCCATCCGATCCAGCACGCGCACGTGTCCACCCTCGTCCACGACGGCCACGGTCACCCGCGCACCCAATTCGGCAGCGCGAGAGCGTATCCGAGTGCTGATAACGTGCGCTTCATCCGGTGTGAGCAACATCTTCTCCACCTCCGATAATCGTTGGACACGCCAACGGTTTACCGACGGTGGGCGGCACCATCAGGGGGGCGAGGTAGGCGACGAACAGCACGGCGCGGCCGGGAACCCGCAAGCGTGCGAAGGCATAACCGGCGAGGGAGCAGAACAGCACCTGCCCGGCGGTGACGCAACCGGCGGTGTTGACCAGCATGCGACCCAGCGGCAGCAGATCGAACACCCGGCCGTAGTTGGACCACTGAGGACGCATCGGCAGTGTCGCCGACCCGCGACCGAAGCGAATCGGCCCCGACGGGTTCGCGTGCTGCCGGAGGTGCGGCAACCAACCGCAGACCAGGTCCGAAGCTTACGGATCCGCACCCGCGCGCAGCCCGTCCGACATGCGGCGACCTGCGGTTCCGTGGCGGGCACCGGGATCCGGCCCGGTGAACAGTTCCTGAACGGGGTGCGGATACCACGGTGGGCTCGCCCGATTCGGCGGGGTTCCGCTACCTTGAGTCAGTTCCACCAGATGTCCGGCCGGGCGGGCAAGCTCGTCGCCGATCGGACCTACACCAGCACGGGAGAGTAGCTCGCATGGCGACCATCGAATACCTCCGAACCGAGCCGGACCTGCCTCCCGTCGGGATTGTCGACCGCCGGCCGATCACGCCCGCCAAGAAGGCGATCTTCGCGGCCGTCGCCGTCTTCGGTGCGATCGCCTGGGCGATTCTCGCCATCGCCCGTGGCGAGAACGTCAACGCGGTATGGATCGTCATCGCGGCGGTGTGCACCTACATCATCGCCTACCAGTTCTACGCCCGGCTGATCGAATGGAAGATCACCACACCGCGCGACGACACCGCCACTCCGGCAGAGGAACTGGAGAACGGCACCGACTACATGCCGATGGACCGGCGGGTCCTGTTCGGCCACCATTTCGCCGCCATCGCCGGCGCCGGGCCGCTGGTCGGGCCGGTCCTCGCGGCGCAGATGGGTTATCTGCCGGGCACGCTGTGGATCGTCATCGGCGTCGTGCTCGCCGGGGCCGTTCAGGACTATCTGGTGCTGTGGGCATCGGTGAAGCGCCGCGGCCGCAGCCTCGGGCAGATGGCCCGCGACGAACTCGGTGTGGTGGGCGGTATCGCGGCGCTGATCGCGGTGCTCGTGATCATGGTGATTCTGCTGGCCGTGCTGGGCATCGTGGTGGTCAACGCGCTCGCCGCGACCAAGGGGGCCGACGGGCAACTGCACGGCGGCAGCCCGTGGGGTGTGTTCTCGATATCGATGACGATTCCGATCGCGCTGCTGATGGGCCTGTACCTGCGCTATGTGCGGCCGGGCAAGGTCGGCGAGATCTCCGTCGTCGGCTTCGTGCTGTTGCTGCTGGCCATCGTCTCCGGGCGCTGGGTGTCGGAATCCGGCTGGGGCCGTGACCTGTTCACCCTCTCGGGCACCACCATCGCGTGGATGCTGATCATCTACGGCTTCATCGCCTCGGTGCTGCCGGTGTGGCTGTTGCTGGCTCCGCGCGACTACCTGTCGACGTTCATGAAGGTCGGCACCATCGTGCTGCTGGCGGTGGGCGTGGTGATCACCATGCCGGTGCTGCACGCGCCCGCGGTCTCCCAGTTCGCCGGGAACTCCAAGGGTCCGGCGTTCGCCGGCAGCCTGTTCCCCTTCCTGTTCATCACCATCGCCTGCGGTGCGCTCTCCGGATTCCACGCACTGGTCTCCTCGGGCACCACGCCGAAACTTCTCGAAAAGCAGTCGCAGGCACGGATGATCGGCTACGGCGGCATGCTGATGGAGTCGTTCGTCGCGGTGATGGCGATCATCGCCGCCAGCATTCTCGACCAGCATCTGTACTTCGCGATGAACACCGGCGGCATCACCAGCGCGCAGGCCGCCGCCGACAAGGTGAACGCCCTCGGACTGGGCGGCACACCGATCACCGCGAACGAGTTGAACCAAGCCGCGCACGACGTGGGTGAGCAGGCGATCTACTCGCGCACCGGCGGCGCGCCCACCCTGGCCGTCGGTATGGCCGAGGTGATGCACAATTTCATCGGCGGCACCGCGATGAAGTCGTTCTGGTACCACTTCGCGATCATGTTCGAGGCGCTGTTCATCCTGACCACCATCGATGCGGGCACTCGCGTCGCGCGCTTCATGCTGTCGGACACGCTCGGCAACCTCGGCGGCCCGGCGCGCAAATTCAAGGATCCGTCCTGGCGGCCCGGAGCCTGGCTGTGCACGTTCGTCGTGGTCGCGGCCTGGGGTTCGGTGCTGCTGATGGGTGTGACCGATCCGCTCGGCGGTATCTACACGCTCTATCCGCTGTTCGGCATCGCCAATCAGCTGCTGGCCGCGGTCGCGCTGACGGTGGTGCTGGTGATCGTGATGAAGAAGGGGCTGTGGAAGTGGGCCTGGATTCCGGCGCTGCCGCTGATCTGGGATCTCATTGTCACCATGACGGCCTCATGGCAGAAGATCTTCTCCGGCGACAAGAACATCGGCTACTGGACCCAGCACCGCATCTACAGCGACGCTCGTGACGCCGGGAAGGTGCTGGCGCCGGCCAAGAGCATGGCCGACATGGACAAAGTCGTGCGCAACACATTCATCCAGGGCTCACTGTCGATCATTTTCGCGGTGCTGGTGTTGATCGTGGCGGTGGTCGGTGTGATCGTCTGTGTGCAGGCGGTGCGCCGCGGCGGTGGGGCCACCACCGAGACTCCGGAGGTGCCGTCGAAGATCTTCGGACCGTCGGGTTTCGTGACGACGAAGGCCGAGAAGGAGGTGCAACGCGAATGGGCGGAACACGAGCGCGCGGGCGCGGTGAAGGCCCCTGGCACGGCGGCCACGGCGACACCGGAACCGGCTTCTTAGCAAGCGAATTCGAGGATTTCGGCACGGCAGCAGGAGCCGCGCCGAGTCCATCCGCCGGCACAGATGCGGCGAAGACGCACCGGCGGACCGGCACTGTGCTACGGGCGCCGCTGCGTGCGGTCCGGGCGGGAGCCCGCTATATGAACGCGGTGCTCGGCGGGCAGGACTACCCGCGATATGTGGAACACCTGCGACGCCGGCATCCCGGCCGGCCGATTCCGACCGAGAGCGAATACTGGCGCGAGCGGCACGCGGCGGCCGATCGCAACCCCGGGACCCGGTGCTGCTGAGCTCGCTCAGGCAGCTGATCGGCGGCGGCCGAGCCGATCGACGTGGCAGCCGGAAGCGGTTCCCGGCATCCGGCTCGTCGCGGTGGCCGCACCCGATGGCGAGGCGGCCGGTTCCGGTGCGGTCCGGCCGCCGGCACGCGGCCCCGGTGGCCGGGACGTTCGCGTGTGATCTGCAACCAACCGATCACCCCGCACCCGCCCGCTCCAGCCGACCCGAAACCCTTGCGACGCTGCGGAATAGGCCCTTTGCGGCGGTTATACCCAGCTGCTCTCACCAAACGGACTATCAATAGCCGACAGCTATGTTCTTGAAACGTTGACCATCCGGGGTAGTTGTCTGATTCCCGCTAGCGCAGGCGGCCTCGGGCTGACAAGGTGGACTGCGTGAGTGTGAACGGTCTGGACTTCGAGCGCTGTTATCGAGCGGTGGCCACCCGCGATGCCCGTTTCGACGGGCAATTCGTCACGGCGGTGCGCACCACCGGAATCTACTGTCGGCCATCGTGTCCTGCTATCACTCCGAAGCGTACGAATGTCACGTTCCTCCCCACCGCGGCCGCCGCGCAGCAGAACGGGTTTCGCGCCTGCCGCCGGTGCCTGCCCGATGCCGCGCCCGGCTCGCCACTGTGGAACACCCGCGCCGATCTGGCCGCGCGGGCGATGCGACTGATCGCCGACGGAGTGATCGAACGCAGCGGCGTCCCCGGCCTGGCCGACCAGCTCGGCTATTCGCAGCGGCAACTGACCCGGGTACTCACCGCCGAACTCGGCGCCGGTCCGCTCGCCCTGGCTCGCGCCCATCGCGCTCACACCGCCCGGCTGCTCATCCAGACCACGCGAATGCCCATGTCCGACATCGCCTTCGCGGCCGGCTTCGCCAGCATCCGGCAGTTCAACGACACCGTGCGCGAGGTGTTCGTGGTGAGTCCGACGGTGTTGCGCGAGGAGGCGCGGCGGCTGCGCGGCGACGCACTGCCCGCCACCAACGGTGTCCTCACCCTGCGCCTGCCCTATCGCGAACCGCTCGACGCGAGCTGGCTCGAATGGTTCCTCTCCGCGCATGCGGTCCCCGGGCTGGAGAGCTGGGAGGACGGCGTCTACACACGCAGTCTGCGCACTCCGCACGGGCATGCCACCGTGCGCGCGAGTATCCACCCCGGCCATGTGCGGGCGAGCCTGGCGCTGCACGATATGCGCGATCTGGCGCCGACCGTCGCGCGGATCCGCCACCTGCTCGACCTGGACGCCGATCCGGTCGGGATCGATGCCGCACTCACCGAGGGCTTCGCGGCCGGGACGCCGACTATCGGCGCGGGCATCCGCGTGCCGGGCTGCCTGGACGGCTCGGAGTTGTTGCTGCGCACCATGATCGGACAGCAGATCTCGGTGTCGGCGGCGACCACGCACACTGCCCGCCTGGTCGACGCACTGGGTGAGAACGTCAACGGCCCGATGCCGCGCCTGTTCCCCACCGCCGAAGCCATCGCTGAACGGGGCGCCGACGTACTGACCGGACCGGCCCGGCGGACCGCCTCGATCGTGGGCGCCGCGCGTGCCCTCGCCTCGGGCGACCTGCGTCTGCATGCCGGCCGGACCGCCGCCGACGTCCGCCGCGATCTGCTCGCCCTCGACGGGGTCGGCCCGTGGACGGCCGACTACGTGACGATGCGCCTGCTCGCCGACCCCGACATCCTGCTGCACACCGATCTCGTGGTCCGGCAGGGCGCGGCCCACTACGGCATCGACCTCACCGATACGTCGCGATGGGCGCCGTGGCGGTCGTATCTGTCGATGCATCTGTGGAAGCGCGCGCTCTCCGAACGCACCGCGGTGGCCGGCGCCGCGACCGCGCGAGCCGCCCTCGCACGCAACGGTGGATACCCCGCCGGCCGCGACGACGCCACCCGGCCCGCACCCGCGCGCACCACGCTCGACCGTCGTGGCGACGCGCGCACCGGAGTCGCGGCCGCCGAGGCCGGCCGTCGCGCGGCCTATCTGGGCGCACGGCGATGAGCACCGCCGATTACGCGACCGTCCCGACCCCGATCGGGCCGTTCACGGTCATCGCCGATGCCGACGGCGCGGTCCTGGCCTCCGGCTGGACCGCCGACGCGGAAGGTCTGCGCGGTCTCGTCCATCCGCGGCTGCGGCCGGACGCGCTGCGCCGCTACGACGCGCTCGACGAGCTCACCGACACCGTCGAGCGGTATCACCAGGGCGAACTGGACGCCATCGACGGAGTGGCGGTCCGGCAGGTGTCCGGTCCGTTCCTCGAGCACGCCTGGTCGGTCCTGCGAGCGGTGCCGGCCGGCACGCCGATCACCTACACCGCCTTCGCCCTCCGGTCCGGCCGTCCGGAGGCCATTCGCGCCGCCGCCAACGCCTGCGCGCGCAATGCCGCCGCCCTCTTCGTTCCGTGCCACCGGATTCTGCGGACCGACGGCTCGCTCGGCGGCTTCCGCTGGGGGTTGGGCTGTAAACGCTGGCTGCTCGCCCACGAGCGGGCGGCGAAGGACAGCGCCCACCCCAGCCGCTGAGCGCCCGGTCTCCCGGATCCGGCGCGCCGAACTCGTGTCGAACCGTCGCTTCGCCGGGCAGAATGCGGAACGACGAAGGAGTTCTGTGTGGAAACGATCGTGTCGGTCACAGGTGGCAAGGTCCGGGGCAACACCGAGAACGCGGTGAGCACATTCCTCGGCATCCCCTATGCGGCCGCCCCCGTCGGTCCCGCCCGGTTCGATCTGCCGCGGCCGGTTCCGGAGTGGGATGGCGTGCGCGATGCGCTGACCTACGGGGCGACCTGTGTCCAGTCGCGGTATCCCGCGCCGATCCACGCCCTGATCGGCAGCGACGGGTTGCCGGGGGACGAGTATCTGAACCTGAACGTGTGGACACCCGAGGTCGGCGGCTCCGGCCTGCCGGTCATGGTCTGGATTCACGGCGGGGCCTTCACCCGCGGCTCGAACGCCCGGACCATGTACGACGGAAGTACCTTCGCCCGCGACGGGGTCGTCGTGGTGTCGATCAACTACCGGCTCGGGATCTCCGGCTTCGCCGCCGTGCCCGGCGCACCGCTCAACCGCGGGCTGCACGACCAGATCTTCGCGCTGCGCTGGGTGCGCGACAATATCGCGGCGTTCGGCGGGGATCCCGATAATGTGACCGTCTTCGGTGAATCGGCGGGCGGGATGAGCGTGGTCGATCTGCTGACCGCCACGCCGGCCCGGGGCCTGTTTCGTCGCGCGATCGTGCAGAGCGGCAACGGCTCCGCGGTCGCCGCGGCCGACGACGCGGTCAAGGTCGCCGAAAATCTCGCTCGCACACTGGGAATCGAGCCGACGGCGGCGGCCTTCGGCGAGCTCGGACCGGACCGGCTGCGGACCGCACAGGACGCGGTGGCGCTGGAGTTGATCACGAATCCCGACCCGAATCGGTGGGGCCGCACGATCATCGACAACGGTCTCGGGATCCTGAGTTTCTTCCCGGTGATCGACGATGAACTCATCGAGGACCGGCCGATCGATGTGCTGGACCGCTCCACCGCCCACGCGGTGCCGTTGCTCATCGGCTGGACGGCCGAGGAATTCCGGTTCTTCACCTTTCCGACCGGCATCGCGGCCACGCTCACCGACGACACGCTGGGGCCGGTGCTGTCCCGCTACGGCGTCGACCCCGCCGTGGTGGAGGTGTATGCCGAGCATCGGCCGCAGGCCACCCCCGCCGATCTGTTCGCGGCCGTGATCACCGACGTGGTCTTCCGCGACGATTCGATGCGCATCGCGGCGGCCAACGCGGCCGCCGGCGCGCCGACGCACGTGTACGAATTCGGCTGGCGCAGTGGGGTTCCCGATCTGGGCGCCTGTCACGTGCTGGAGATCCCGTTCGTCTTCGACAAACTCTCCGAGGCGCATCCGCTGACCGGACCGAACCCGCCACAACCACTGGCCGACGACATCCACCGGGCCTGGGTGGATTTCGCGACGCACGGCGACCCGGGTTGGGCGCCGTTCGGAACGGACCGGCAGGTGCGGCGGTTCGACTTCCCGAGCTCGGCCACCGTGCCCGACCCACACGGCGCGGAACTCCTGGCGCTGCGCGAATCAGGGAGCCGATTGCGCCGCCGGTGATCAGGCGACGATCGTACGCAGGCGAGAGCCGGTCGGTTCCCGGATGACGTGGAGCCGGCTGGGGATGCGCTGTCGCATCTCGTCGACATGGCTGACCACGCCGACAACCCGCCCCCCGGAACGCAATTCGTCCAGTACACCCATCACGGCGTCGAGGGTGTCGGCGTCGAGGCTGCCGAATCCCTCATCGATGAACAGGGTGTCCAGTACCAGGCCGCCGGATTCCGCCGCGACCACATCCGCGAGGCCGAGCGCCAGGGACAGCGAGGCCATGAACGTTTCACCACCGGACAGGGTTTTCGCGGGACGGACCGCGCCGGTGTAGTCGTCGCGGATGTCCAGGCCGAGGCCGCCGCGGCGGCCGCGCGGGCCGGCCGCATCGGAATGGACGAATTCGTACCGACCACCGGACATCCGTCGCAGGCGTGCCGAGCCGGCGATGGCGACCTCCTCCAGTCGCGCGGCGAGCACATAGGAGCGCAGGGACATACGGCGGTTGTTGGCACCGCGGCCCGCGACCACGTCGGCCAGCCCCTCGAGTTCGGTATGCGCCTGCTGCAGGGGCGCGATACGGTCGGCCGCGGCCCACAGCTGACTGCCGAGTTCCTCGAGTTGGGCCACGCGGCGGGTGCTTTCGGCGTGCGCGGCGACCGCGGCGTCCAGCGCGCGGCGGGCCTCGGCCACGGCCGCCTCGACCTCGGTGAGGTCCACCGCTTCGGCGTCAGCCGCTGCTCGGACCTCGGGTTCGGCCAGAACCGCTTCGGCGTGGGCACGACGACGGTCGGCGGCGACGAGCTCGGCCTCCATCTCCTTCTGCTGCTGCGGTGTACGGGTCGCGGCCGCAACGACTTTCGCGTAGGCCGCGAGCACTGCCTGGTCGGGCGCGCCGGACGCGGGACGCTCGGGCTCCGGAGCTGCCGGCAGGTCGGCGGCGCGGGCGGTCTGTTCGACGCGGCGGGCGAGGTCGGCGAACTGGTCGTCGGCGACGGCGGCGTCGGTGCGGGCGGTGAGCAAATCCGTGGCGTCGGCGATGAGCGCTTCCAGCCGGGCACGGCGGCGCTCGACCGTGCCGTCAGCTCCAGCCACCACCCGGACTCGATCCGTCAGTTCGGCCAGCCGACGGTCGGCGGCCAGAATGCGTTCCTGCGCTGCGCTGGATCGGCTTTCGAGTTCTCGGAGGCGGCGGTGCAGTTCGGTTTCGGCGGTGCGCAGCCGCTCCACCTCGGCGCTGCGATCGGCGGCAACGCTCGCCTGCTGCCGAGCGGAGCGGAACTGCTCGGTCGCTACGTTCACGGCGGCGGCCAATTCCGCGTGGTCGCCGTTGCCGCCGCGCTCCATGAGCAGTTCGATCCGGCGTTCCAGTTCCGTGCGGCGGGTGAGAGCGCGGTCGCGTCGTTGTTCGGCGTCGCGTTCGGCCTGTACCGCCGCGTCCTCGTCGGATTTCGCGACGGTGACGGCGGTGGGCCGAGCGGGGGCCGGATGGTCGGCGGAACCGCATACGTTGCACGGTTGTCCCTCGACGAGTGCACCCGCCAGCTCCGCCGCCATCCCGGCGAGGCGGCGTTCGCGAAGATCGAGGGTGCGCTCGCGCGCATCGGTATGGGCCACCCGGGCCCGCTCGAATTCCTCGGTCGCTGTGGCCAATTCCTTCCGCGTGCCGACGAGCTCGACCGCCGCCTCCGCGGCGGCGCGCGTTCGCTCGCATTCGCGTTCCAGACCCGGCAGCGCGGCCTTCGCGTCCGCTGCCTCCCGTAGCGCCACCTCGGCCGATCGAATGGCCTGCGGCAACTGCTCCCTGCGCTGCGACAGCTGTTCCAGCTCGCGCGATACGGTGGCGTATTCCGTTCGCAGCCCGGTCAATTCGGCGGTCACGCGGACTGCCGACTCGGCGTGCGCGCGAACCTCCTCCAGGGAGCCGATGTGCGCGGACCACCGTTGTACCGCGGCGTCGAGACCGCGCGGGGTCGCGGGGTGCCTGTCGTCCGCCGGGCGCGGGCTGTCTTCCGCCGGGCGCGGGTTCGCGCACCCACCCATTGCGCCGGTCGAGGTATCAGGCGTCCCGGCCTCGGCTGCGACGGCAGCTCCCGCCGCATCGGCGCCCGAGTCGTCGAGCGCGCCGGCAACCTTCTGCCCGCCCGAACGGTCCGGCTGGTTCTGCGCGCCCGCATCGGAGCGGGTCCGGTTACCGCGCGACTCCGACGCCGTCGCGGGCCGGACGAGGTCGATGGAGAACAACTCCAATTCGATCGGTTCATCCACCGCACCGGGGTCCTCCGGCGGGGGCTCGGAAATTGCGAACAACATTGCGTCGTCGGTCGATTCGGCGGCGGCGGCGCGACCGACATCCGGAATCGCCGAAAGTTCCTCGGCCATATCGGTATCCGCCAATTCGGCGGCGGCGAGATCGGCTGCGGCCCACGTTGTTCCGGGAAGCTCTGCGGATTCGGGTTCGAGCAAGCGGACGGCCAGGCGTTTGGCCAAGTCGCGGGCTTCGTCGGTGCGGCGGCGCAGGGTGACAGCGGCCGTGCGGGCGTCGGCGAGTGCGGCCGCCACCGGTTCGACGCGGCGGGCGCGGTCCAGATCGGCCTGCATGCGATCGCGGTGGGGCGCGCCGGCGGTGTAATCGTCGAGTTGGCGGCGGGCGATCGCGGCGCGCTCGCGACGCTCCTGAACCCGGCGGTGTTCCTCGGCCGCGGTATGCCGCCGCGCCGAATCCTCTTGGCAGCGAGCCAAATCCGCCGCAAAGCGCGCGGCCTGGGTGCGAGCCTGCGAAAGGAGCTGCTGTGACCATTCCACGGCCTCGAGCGGCCCGACGGCTTCGCTCGCGCCCAGGCCGGCGGTGATGGCGACCTGAGCGATCAAGCGGTCGACACTCTGGCGGTGATTGTCCAGTTGTGCGGCGCTTTCGCGTCGCCGCTGGGCCAGCCACTGTTCGGCGGTGCCGAAGCGTTCGGTGTCGAACAGCCGCTCGAGCAGCTTCTCCCGATCTTCGTTGTCCGAGCGCAGGAACCGCGCGAAATCGCCCTGCGGAAGCAGCACCACCTGGAAGAACTGATCGGCGCTCATCCCCAGCAGCCGGCTCACCTCGTCGCCGATATCGGGGATGCGGGACAGATGTTGTCCGCGCCCGTCGAGCCATTCCAGTGTCGCCGCGGCCTGTTCGGTCCGCATACCGGTGCCGCGCTTCTTCGGCCGCTCGAACTCCGGCGACCTGGTCAGGCGCAACCGGCGGCCGCCGAGCGTCGCCTCCAGCACCACCCGGGGCGCGGTCTGCGGATCGGCGTGGTCGGAATGCAGGCGTTTGCTCTCGCCGCGGGCTCCCGGCACTCGGCCGTAGAGCGCGAAGGCGATCGCATCGAGCACCGTCGTCTTCCCGGCGCCGGTATGACCGTGCAGCAGGAACAGCCCGTCGGCGCCGAGCTCGTCGAAGTCGACCCGCGCCGTCTCGGCGAACGGCCCGAATGCTGTGAGCTCCAGCCGATGCAGCCTCATGCGCCACCCGCCCGGGCGCCGGTCATGCCGACAGCTCCGCCGAGGCCGCCATCACTTCGGAGACGGGTTCACGCCGAGCCGCGGACAGTGCCTGCTCGATCAGCGCCATCTCCCCCGCCGTCGGTTCACCGCGCACATCGCTGAGGAAGCTGTGCGCGATCTCGCTGTCACGGCGGCCGTGCACCCGCTCGCGGTAACGCAACTGCGAATTCGCCTCCGGGCGAGTCCATTCCACGTGCACCGCGTGCGGGAAGCGTTCGCGTAGCCGGCGCAGCGCATCGACCGGGCGCGCCTGATCGGTGAGCACCGCCGAGACGTAATCGTCCTCGGCATCGGCATATTCGGCCGCGGACAGCAGCTCGTCCAGCACGCCGGTCAGCTGCCGCAGGCCCCGTACCACCGGAAGATCGTGCCGCTGCACCGATGCCAGCCCGTCGGCGTCCAGATCGACGATCCACACCGCCTTGCGATGCGAACGCTCGGCGAACGAATACGGTAACGGTGAGCCGGAATATCGGACCGACTCCGACAACGTCTGCGGCGAATGCAGGTGACCCAGCGCCACGTAGTCGATGCCCTCGAACGCGCTCAGCGGCACAGTCTCCACCCCGCCCACCGCGATCGAACGTTCCGACCCGGTCGCCTCGGCGCCGACCACGAAGGCGTGTGCCAGCACCACGGTTCGCGGATCACCGCGGCGCTGCCGGTCCGCGCGGATACGGGCCAGCGCGGCATCGAGAACCTCGGCGTGCGAACGCGCCTGCGGCACATCCAGTTCCGCGCGGGTGATTTCGGGTTCCAGATACGGAATGCCGTAGCAGGCGATCGTTCCGTGCTCGTCGGCGAGCAGCACCGGCCGGTCGACCTCCGCCACCGACGTCCGCAGATGCAGTCCGCCCGCCGCGGCGAAGCTGCCCAGGGCGCCCAGCCGCGTGGGCGAATCGTGATTACCCGAGGTCGCGACGATCGTCGCCCCCGCGGCGCGAATGGCCTCGAAGCCCTTGTTGCACACCGCTATCGCGTCCGCACTCGGAATCGACCGGTCGTAGACGTCACCCGGTACCACGACCACGTCGACCTGCTGCGCGGCCACCAGCTCCGCCACCGCCTCCAGCGCACGCGCCTGATCGGCCAGCAGGTCGACACCGTGAAAGGTGCGCCCGATGTGCCAGTCCGAGGTATGCAGCATCCGCATGTGGCAAGAGGCTAAGCCATCTCACCGACAAGGTTGAATCGCTCCGGCGTGTCGACGAGTGGTGCTGGAGAATTGCCGGGATCCGCGAACTTGTCGGTGGGATAGGGCACTATCGGGCTCATGACCGCATCGATGCTGTTCGCGTTGTTGTTGGTGTTCTGCGCGGGGGCCGGCCTGGGGTGGCTGGGGCATGCCGCCCGGGCGGGGCAGCGGGCGGTCGCGGCCGAAGCTCAACTCGCGGCGCTGCGGGAGAACGAACAGCTGCTGCGACACTCGCTCGGCGCCGCGAGCGCCGATGCGGCACGGCAGAATTCGCAGGCCATCGGCACGCTGGTCGAACCGCTACGCGAGGCGCTGGGCAGTTTGAACCAGCACATCCAGCAGGTCGAGCACAATCGCATCAACGCCTACTCCGGGCTGCGTGAACAGGTCGCGGGGATGCAGCGGATCTCCCAGCAGTTGTCCACACAGACCGGTGAGCTGGTGTCGGCACTGCGGGCGCCGCAGGTGCGCGGGCGCTGGGGTGAAATTCAACTCGAGCGGGTCGTCGAACTGGCGGGGATGGCCAAACACTGCGACTTCGACACGCAGGTCACCGCGAACGGCCGCGACGGCCTGATCCGCCCCGACCTGGTGGTACGGCTGGCCGGTGACCGCCAACTGGTGGTCGACGCCAAGGTGCCGCTGACGGCCTATCTGGACGCCACCGGGGAGACGGATCCGCGCCGGCGCACCGAGCATCTGGCCCGGCACGCCAAACACCTGCGGGCGCATGTCGACCAACTGGCCGGCAAGGCCTATTGGGAGGCCTTCGATCCCAGCCCGGAATTCGTGGTCCTGTTCATCCCCGGCGATCCGTTCCTCGACGCCGCGCTGACCGCCGATGCCGGACTTCTCGAGTACGCCTTCGGTCGCAACGTGATTCTCGCTACACCGACGACCTTGATCGCATTACTGCGCACCGTCGCGTTCGGCTGGCGGCAGGAAGCACTTTCCCGAGATATGGCAACCGTTCAGCAATTGGGCCGGGAGCTGTACAACCGGCTGTCCACCACGGGCAACCATCTCGACAAGCTCGGCACCCAACTCGGTAAGGCCGTCGACGCTTTCAACCACACAGTGGCCTCGATCGAATCCCGCGTGATGGTCACCGCACGCCGGCTGCACGAACTCGATATCGGCGATCGCGCCGTACCGGCAATTGCTCCCGTCCAGTCGTGGCCGCGCGCGGTAGGCTTTTCGGACACCAACGAGTAACTCCGGCAGCAGCCCGGCCTCGACACACGTTCCGGCCGCGGCAGATAGTGTGCTTTACGTGGCAGCTACCCAACGCGAGCGATCCGATGTACCCGCCTCGCACCTCTCGATCGTCCCGTCGGTGCCCGGCATCCCCGCCGGCGCCGCGGTACTGATCGCGGTGGCGTGCACTTTCATCGGATTCTTCATCGACTCCGGAAACAGCGGCAAGGAGCTGACCCATGTGTTCGCCGCGTTCTACATCATCGGATGTGTGATCGCGGCATGCGTGGTGCGCTATCGCGGCCTGTTCACCACCATGGTGACTCCGCCGCTACTGCTGTTCATCGCCGTCCCGCTGGCCTATCAGCAGCTGACCGGGCACAGCTCCACCTCGGTGAAGGACATTCTGCTGAATCTGGCGATTCCGCTGGTGAACAGATTCCCGACCATGGCACTGGCGACGGTCCTGGTGCTGGGGGTGGGCGCCCTGCGGGTCTGGCTGTACCGCAATGCCGACACCACCGCGCGCCCCGGCCGGGAACGCGCGCGTGGCAGCGACAGCTGGAATCCACGCTCGGCCGCCGGTCGTGCGCGTCGCACGCGGAGCGAAGTCGGCGCCGGGGACAACCTGCGGCGTAGCTCCCGGGGTCAGAAGCGCGCTGCGGAGGCCACCAAGGCTGCCAAGACTCCCCAGCGCGGCGATTCGGCCGCTCGCGGGTCCGGGACGGCCAAGCGCAGCGCGGAGCCGGAACCCGCCCGCGCGGCGCGCCGCACCGGCGGCAAGGTGGCCGAACGCCCGCCGCGCGTCTCCGCCGCCGCGGCCTACCCTCGCACGGGTGAGCGCACCCGAACCGCGGAACGCACGCGAGTCGCCGAACCGCAGCCCCGCCGCGGCCGGCCGCAGCCGCAGGGCGATGTGCCCCCGCATCCGCGGCCGAACGTGCGCTACCGCGATCGCTGAGCCGAACGTCGCGGGCGCCGAACCGGTTACGGCTGCGCCCGCAGCGGTCATCCCCGAAATCCCCACGCCCACTCATCGTCTCGATGGCGCGCGCCGTTACCGGTGTCGCAAAACAGCACGCCCCCACCGTCGTTCGAGCTCGGGAAGCAGTGGCCTCACGAAAAGCAGTGGCCTCGAGGGTGCGGCCGAGGGCGTCGCAGCCCCCGCTCACTCAGCGGCGGCCGGTGGTGCGCAGTTCGCGCGGGAGGGCGAAGACCAGGGTTTCGTTCGCGGTGGTGACGGGCTGGACCTCGCCGTAGCCATGTTCGGCGAGCAGGTCGAGGACACCACGCACCAGGATCTCGGGGACCGAGGCACCGGAGGTGACGCCGACGGTCCGCACGCCCTCGAACCAGGCCGGGTCGACCTCGCGGGCGAAGTCGACCAGGTAGGACGCGCGAGCGCCGGCGTTCAGGGCGACCTCCACCAGCCGCTTGGAGTTGGAGGAGTTGCGGGAGCCGACGACGATCACCAGATCGCATTCGGGGGCCATCGCCTTCACCGCGACCTGGCGGTTCTGGGTGGCGTAGCAGATGTCGTCGCTGGGCGGATCCTGCAGATTCGGGAAGCGCTTGCGTAGCCGCTGCACCGTCTCCATGGTCTCGTCCACCGAGAGGGTGGTCTGCGACAGCCAGATCACCTTGTTCTCGTCGCGCACCTCGACGCCGTCGACCGCGTCGGGGCCGTCGACCAGCTGCACGTGGTCGGGCGCCTCACCGGCGGTGCCCTCGACCTCCTCGTGCCCCTCGTGGCCGATGAGCAGAATGTCGAAGTCGTCGCGGGCGAAGCGCTTGGCCTCCTGGTGCACCTTCGTCACCAGCGGGCAGGTCGCGTCGATGGTGTGCAGATTGCGGGCGGCCGCGGACTCGTGCACCGCCGGCGACACGCCGTGTGCGGAGAAGACCACCACCGCACCCTCGGGCACCTCGTCGGTCTCGTCGACGAAGACCACGCCGCGCTCGCGCAGGGTCTCCACCACGTGGCGATTGTGCACGATCTCCTTGCGCACGTAGATCGGCGCACCGTGCTTCTCGAGGGTGCGCTCCACGGTTTCCACCGCCCGGTCCACACCCGCGCAGTAGCCGCGTGGTTCGGCGAGCAGCACCCGCTTGCCCGCGCCGGCACCGGCCGCATCGGCCGACCGGGCGATTCCGACATTCAGGGGGATAGCCGAGGACATGTCCACAGCTTACGTGCGCCGGCCGACGGGGAACGTCCCAACCGCGGACGGCGGGTGCGTCGGCGTGACGGGACACGGACAATGGAACATGTGAACTCTGTTCTTTGCATCACCGGCCGTTTCGGGCAGGCTAGGGACATGTTCCGACCTCCCTACCTGGCCCGGGTCGCCGCTGGAGCCGCCGTGTACGCCTTCGAGGAAACGCGCCGGTTACCCAGTGCGGCAATCCATCTGCCGATCACCGCGATCAGCCAGTTGCTGCAGACCTCGATGCATGTGCAGCAGTTCGTTACCAGCCTCGCCCTCAAGGGCGACGAGGTCTTCGACCGGTTGGCCAATCGCCCGGTGGAGCAGCCCGAATGGGCCACATTCGACGAGGACCTCGACGACGAGCAACCGTTCGGCGGCGGCGATTTCGGCGCGCGCGGCGACAGCGATTTCGCCGCCCGGCTCAGCCGCTTCGATCTGTTCACCGAATCCGACCCGGCCGCGGGCGTCCCGGAACCGACGGTATCGGTCACCTCCTCGGCGACCAACGGCTATGCCGCATCTCACACTGCGGAATCGGACACTACCGAAGCGGGCACTCCGGAAACGGAGAGCACCGCCGCTGAGGCGCCCGAATTGGGAACGGGCTCCACCGAGGCGACCGGCGAGGACACGGACACCACCGAAACAGGGAACGCCGGCACCGCGGCGTCCGCACCGGCGCAACCGCGCGGCGTGATCGAACCCGAGGTCGCCGGCCGGTACGACTACGCGAACATGACGCTGGCTCAGCTGCGGGCCCGGCTGCGCATGCTCAGCGTCGAGGAACTGGCCGACCTGCTGGCCTACGAGCAGCAGACCCTCGACCGGGCGCCGTTCGTGACCATGCTGACGAACCGGATCGCCACCGTGCAGGCCAAGTGACCGACTCACACGCCGACGCGCCGGCCGCCGGGGCCCGAGCCTCCGGGGAGCCGGCGCGTTCTGCTGCCCGCCCCGCCAACTCGGCCGAACAACCGTGGCCGGTGCGCACCATCGCGATGAAGGTCGCGCAGTGGATCGACCGGCTCGGCAGCGTCTGGGTGGAGGGACAGATCACCCAGATCAATCTGCGCCCCGGCACCCGCACCGCATTCCTGGTGCTGCGCGATACCGCCGCCGACATGTCGCTGTCGATCACCTGCGATCCGCAACTGCTGCGCGCCTCGGCCGTCCCGCTGCAGGAGGGCAGCCGGGTGGTGGTCTACGGCAAGCTGTCGTATTTCACCGGCCGGGGCACGATCTCGTTGCGCGTCACCGAGATTCGCCCCGTCGGCATCGGCGAGCTGCTGGCCCGCATCGAACGACTGAAGGCGCTGCTGGCGGCCGAGGGTTTGTTCGATCCGCGGCTGAAGCGGCCGATACCGTTCCTGCCCAAGGTGATCGGCCTGATCACCGGTCGCGCCAGTGCCGCCGAACACGATGTGGTGACCGTGGCCCAGCAGCGGTGGCCCGCAGTGCGTTTCGAGATTCGCAATACCGCCGTGCAGGGCCCCACCGCGGTGCCGCAGATACTCGACGCGCTCGCCGAGCTGAACGATCACCCGGAGGTCGAAGTGATCGTTTTGGCGCGCGGTGGTGGCAGCGTCGAGGATCTGCTGCCGTTCTCCGATGAAACACTGTGCCGCGCCATCGTTTCGGCGACCACCCCGATCGTCAGTGCGATCGGGCACGAGCCGGACAATCCGCTCTCGGACTACGTCGCCGATCTGCGCGCGGCCACCCCGACCGACGCGGCCAAAACCCTGGTCCCCGACGCCGCGGCCGAACTTGCGGGCGTCCGGGACCTGCGCGCCCGCTCGGCCGCGGCCTTGCGCGGCTGGGTCGATCGCGAGGCGCGCGCGCTGCAGCAGTTGCGGTCGCGCCCGGTTCTGGCCGATCCGCTGCGGATTCTGGACCAGCGCCACGACGAGGTCGAGCGGCTGCGCACCGCGGCCCACCGCGCGGTCGAACACTGCCTCACCACCCAGGCCACCACCGCGCGACATCTGCGCGACAAGCTCACCGCGGTGGGCCCGGCCGCCACCATGGCGCGCGGATACGCTGTCGTACAACGGGTTACCGGTACCGAACGCCATGTCGTGCGGACCGTCGCCGACTCCCCGCCGGGCACCCAATTGCGCATCCGGGTCGCCGACGGCGCGATCAGCGCCGCGGCGCTGGGTAGTCAGGCCCTCGCGAATCCCTTACCGGCCCAGCGGATTACGGATCGGCTGGCACCGACATCCGAACAGGAGGAGTCGTCATGACCGAGAGCGAAGCCGCCGAAATCGCGACCTTCGGCTACGAACGCGCCCGCGACGAGCTGGTCAACGTCGTGAAGATGCTCGAACAGGGCGGAATGGACCTCGACGATTCGCTGGCCCTGTGGGAACGCGGCGAGGCGCTGGCCAACCGCTGCGAGGAACATCTCGCCGGAGCCCGCCGCCGGGTCGAGGACGCCCTGTCGCGGCGCGGCGCAGAGCAGGACTGAACATGGACATCCGTCGTGTCGTCCCGGATCTGCGGGTCACCGATATGGAGCGGGCCCGCGCTTTCTACCGGGCGCTGGGCCTGGACGAGGTGATGGATCTCGGCTGGGCTGTCGGGCTGGCCGCACCGAGCAATCCGACCGCGCAGATCCTGCTGATCGGCGCGAATGCCGATGAGCCGCAGCCGGATATCAGCGTCGAGGTCGCCGATGTGGACGCCGCGCACGAAACGATGGCCGCCGCCGGAGCCGAGGTGGTCTACGCGCTGCGGGACGAGCCGTGGGGTGTGCGGCGATTCTTCGTCCGCGATCCGGACGGCACGGTGGTCAACGTCGTGAGCCACCGCTGAGCCACGGGGAACTGCGGCGGTTCTCAGGGCTGCAGCGGGGCCGCCGCGCCGACGGCCTGCGCGAGCGTCAGATAGGCCGCCTCGTTCGCGGCGCCCTTGAGCAACACGCGGCTCTGCCCGAAGTCGGAGATCCAGGCCGATTCACTGCCCTGCACGTGGTAGACGGTCCATTTCTGGTTGCCCACCATCCGGGCCCCCGAGGCGCTGCGGGTGTCGACGATGTGGTTGGCCAGCGCGCTCTCGCTGGCATTGCTCTGGCTCAGCTGCAGGTAGGTGCCGTCGGAGGTGATGAAACCGACCGTGCTGACGGTGCCGCCACCGGCCCCGGTCACAGTGTCGCGACTGCCGGAATTGGCCTTCCAGTCCGCCGGGACCGCGGGGTCGCGAATCGGGAAGGGCAGCGCCCTGGCGTCGTCGTGCAATGCCGACTGGACATCGAAATTCGGCACCTGACCGGGCGTGGGCCCGTGCGCGGAGAAGCTGCACTGACTGGCCACCGCGGCCAGCACCACACAGATCAGTACCAGCGGGATCAGCGACCAGATCAGATCCCGGTAGTCGTTGAGGATGCGTGGTTTCTGCGACACGTCCCAAGTATCCACGCGCGGCCGAAGCCGCCGAGCCTCACCCTCCGGCCACGAGGCCGACATCACAGCCGCCTTCACCGGCGCGGACGCTCCCCCCGCGAAGTGGAACAGCAGTACCTGAATGGCGGATCCGACCGTTCTGCGACAATTTACGCAGCAATACACAACTCGAGGAGGCACCGTCATGACGGCACCCACACCCGCAACCAGTCGCCGCCGCGAGGCCCCGGACCGCAACCTCGCACTGGAGTTGGTCCGGGTGACCGAGGCCGGTGCGATGGCCGCGGGCCGCTGGGTCGGCCGCGGTGACAAGGAGGGCGGCGATGGTGCGGCCGTCGACGCGATGCGGCAACTGGTGGCCACCGTCTCCATGCGCGGCACCGTCGTGATCGGCGAGGGCGAGAAGGACGAAGCCCCGATGCTCTACAACGGCGAGGCCGTGGGCGACGGGACCGGTCCGGAGGTCGACTTCGCGGTCGACCCGATCGACGGCACCACGCTGATGTCCAAGGGTTCGCCGGGCGCCATCTCGGTGCTGGCTGTTGCCGAACGCGGCGCCATGTTCGATCCCTCGGCGGTGTTCTACATGGAGAAGATCGCGGTCGGGCCGGAGGCGGCCGACGTCATCGATCTCTCCGTTCCCATTGCGGAGAATCTGCGCCGGGTGGCGAAGGCCAAGAATTCGCTGGTTTCCGACCTCACCGTATGTGTGCTGGACCGGCCTCGCCACGCTCGCCACATCCAGGAGGTCCGGGACGCGGGCGCTCGCATCCGCCTGATCTCCGACGGCGACGTGGCCGGCGCCATCGCCTGCGCCCGTCCCGAGTCGGGCACCGACATGCTGGTCGGCATCGGCGGCACCCCCGAGGGCATCATCGCCGCGGCCGCGCTGCGCTGTATGGGCGGTGCGCTGCAGGGCAAGCTGGCTCCCACCGACGACGCCGAGAAGCAGAAGGCGCTCGATGCCGGTCATGACCTCGACCGCATCCTGAACACCGAGGACCTGGTCTCGGGTGAGAACGTCTTCTTCTCCGCCACCGGCGTCACCGACGGCGACCTGCTGCGCGGCGTGCGGTACTTCAGCGGCGGCGCCTCGACCCAGTCGATCGTGATGCGCTCCAAGTCCGGGACCGTGCGCATCATCGACGCCTACCACCGCCTCACCAAGTTGCACGAATACGCCTCGGTCGACTTCGTCGGCGACGAGGACGCCATCCCCCCGCTGCCCTGATACTCCGCTCGGCGAGTGAGTTCGGCCCCCGGATCGCGCGATGCGGGGGCCGAACTGTGCCGCTAGGTCTAATCGATCAGCAGATGCCGCCGGCACATGTGACAAAGCACGCGCCGCGCCGCGATCCGACCGAACCGCCGGTATTCCACCGATCCCTGTGCGAAACGCCTCAGGCGTGGCAGCCCGCTCCCTCCGCCAACCGGCTTAGTGTCGAGTTATGACCGACGACCAGACGCAGTACCGCATCGAACACGACACCATGGGCGAGGTCCGCGTTCCGGTGAACGCGCTGTGGCGGGCGCAGACGCAGCGGGCGGTGGAGAACTTCCCGATCAGCGGCCGCGCCCTCGAACGCGCTCAGATCCGCGCCCTCGGCCTGCTGAAGGCCGCGTGCGCGGCGGTGAACCGGGATCTGGGGCTGCTCGACGGTGTGAAGGCCGAGGCGATCATCGCCGCCGCGAACGAGATCGCCGAGGGTCGCCACGACGACCAGTTCCCCATCGACGTCTTCCAGACCGGCTCCGGCACCAGCTCGAATATGAACGCCAACGAGGTGATCGCGAGCCTGGCCGCCGCCCGCGGCGTCACCGTGCACCCGAACGACGACGTGAACATGTCCCAGTCGTCCAACGACACCTTCCCCACCGCGACGCATCTGGCCGCCACCGAGGCCGTGGTGAAGGAACTGCTTCCGGCGCTGGATCATCTGCGGCTGCGGCTGCTGGACAAGGCCACCGAATGGCGGACGGTGGTGAAGTCCGGCCGCACCCACCTGATGGACGCCGTCCCGGTGACGCTCGGCCAGGAGTTCAGCGGCTACACCCGCCAGGTCGAGGCCGGTACCGAACGCCTGGTCGCCGCGCTGCCGCGCCTCGGTGAGCTGCCCATCGGCGGCACCGCCGTCGGCACCGGACTCAACGCCCCCGCCGAGTTCGGCGCGAAAGTCGTTGCGGAACTGCGCACGACGACCGGGCTCGACGAACTGTCCGAGGCCCGCAACCACTTCGAGGCCCAGGCCGCCCGGGACGGTCTGGTCGAGATCTCCGGTTCGCTGCGGACCATCGCCATCAGCCTCACCAAGATCGCCAACGATATTCGCTGGATGGGATCCGGACCGCTCACCGGGCTCGCGGAAATCCAGCTGCCGGATCTGCAGCCGGGCTCCTCGATCATGCCCGGCAAGGTGAATCCCGTTCTGCCGGAAGCCGTGACTCAGGTCGCCGCCCAGGTGATCGGCAACGATGCCGCGGTGGCGTGGGGCGGCGGCAACGGCGCCTTCGAACTGAACGTCTACATTCCGATGATGGCCCGCAACGTGCTGGAGTCGATTCGGTTGCTGGCCAACGTGTCTCGCCTCTTCGCCGACAAGTGCGTGGCCGGCCTGACCGCCGATACCGAACGGCTGCGCCGGCTCGCGGAGTCCTCGCCGTCCATCGTCACACCGCTGAACTCGGCCATCGGCTACGAGGAAGCGGCCGCCGTGGCCAAACAGGCACTGCGCGAGAACAAGACGATCCGGGAAACGGTCATCGATCGCGGACTGATCGGCGAGAAACTGTCGGAGGAGGAGCTCGACCGCCGGCTGGACGTGCTGTCGATGGCGAAGGTCGAGGAACACGACTGAGCACACGGTCTCCGGATCCGGCCGCCGGGAGGTCGGATCCGCGAATTGCGGCTCAGGCCACCACCAGCGCCGGATAGTCGCGCAATTCGATGTCGTTGGCGGCATTGTCGCTGTACTCGAGCATCAAGTCGAACATGCGCGAGCCGAGGAACCAGTTGCGCATCCGGATTCCCCTGGCGGTGCGCGGGGCGAGGAAGCGGCCGGCGTTGCTGTTGCCCGCGATCTTGGCGTAGCGCTTCATCAGTTCGTCGTAGCGGGCGAAGGCGGCGGTGTGGTCGCCGTCGGCCAGCGCCAGCTCACCGGCGAGCACATAGGCGCCGACCACCGCGAGCCCGGTTCCGAAGCCGCCGAGCGTATTTCCGTACGCGGAGTCGCCGACCAGGGCGATCCGCCCCGTGGTGTAGCGGCCCTTCATCCGCACCTGCCCGATCGAGTCCAGATAGAACGAGTCGAGTCCCGACAGTTCGGCCAGCATCGCCGGGACCGGTCCCCCGGCTCCGGCGAAGGCCTCGGCCAGCATCCGCCGCTGGGCCGCTTCGTCGCGGCGGTCGTAGCTGAGCCGATCGGCGGCGAACATGTACATGTGCGCGGCTTTGTTGCCGCCGCGGACCGCGAGCCGTCCGGGTTCGTTGTAGGCGAGCGAGCGGTTGCGCTGCCGCGGCCCGTCCGGATCGTGGCCCCAACCGGCCGCACCGGCGGTGCAGTAGTAGTAGCCCAGATGCTTGACGTAGTCGGCCTCGGGACCGAAGGCCAGGGCGCGCACCCGGGAGTGGATACCGTCGCATCCGACCACCAGGTCGAAGGTGCGGGCGGGGGCGTTCTCGAACTCCACCTCGACGCCGGTGGCCGCCTCCCGCAGCGCGGTGACGGAATCGCCGAACAGGTATTCGCAGCTGTCCGCAGCGCGCTCGTAGAAGATCTCGGCCAGGTCCCCGCGCAGGATCTCGACATCGCCCCCGGTGAAATCGCCTGACATGACGGCCAATTCGCGACCCTCCGCGTCGGTGAGCACCATATCGGTCTTCCCGGTCCGCCGGCGGTGGATCTCCTCCCACACGCCCATCCGCTCGAGCACCGCGCGGTGGGTGGCGCCCTTGAAGTCGACGGCCTGACCACCGGCCCGCAATTCGGGCGCCCGCTCGACGACGGTGACGGCGAAGCCGTAGCGCTGCAACCAGTAGGCCAGCGCCGGTCCGGCGATGCTCGCACCGGAGATGAGAACTGTCGTATTCCGCATGATGACCCCTCGATCAGTAACTGTGTCTGCCGGACGCTAATTAGCGTATGTAGGACGCAGTTACCCGTCAAGCCCGAATTCGGAGAGGATGGCGTCATGACCGGACCGACTGCCCATGAACTGCTGTGGGGTACTTCCCAGCGCCCTCGGCGTGGCCCCAAGCCGTCGCTGTCGTTGGAACGCATCGTGACCGAGGCCATCGCGCTGGCCGACGCCGACGGGATGGCCGCGGTATCGATGCAGCGACTGGCCGAGCGACTGGGCTGCGCCAAGATGGCGCTGTACCGGTACGTGCCAGGAAAAGCCGAGCTCACCGCGCTGATGCTGGACTACGGGATGGGACAGCCGCCGCAGGTCGCGGTCGCCGACTCGGATCCCGAACCCTGGCGCGAGGCGCTGCGGCAGTGGGCCGCCACGATGTACGAGCGGTACCGCGCGCATCCGTGGACCATCGAACTCACCGCCGGTGCGCGACCGCTCGGCCCGAACGAACTGGGCTGGATGGAGGCCGCACTCGCCCCGCTGGCCGGCACCGGATTACACGGCTCCGAACGCCTCGACACCGTGGTGCTGCTGAACGGCCACGTGCGCAGCCTGGTGCAGCAGACCGCGTCGACCGGCCCCGAACAGGCCGAAAGCGAAATGGCCCGGCAGGTCGGCGAGGTACTGGCCGCCCACGCCGACCGTTACCCTGAGGTCATGGCCGCCTTCGCCGACACCCCCGCGGACGGTCGCAACGCGGCCCTGAGCTACGGCATCGAGCGCATCCTCGACGGTGTGGCCGCGCTGATCGCCCGGCGGCGCGGCTGAACCTCGCCGAACACCGGACGACGAGCCGAAACGACCGCGATCATCCCCCGTCCGCGCTCCCGCACGCCTACAGTCGGACTATGGCCGAATTACCGGAGCTACAACAGAACGCCGTGACCACGGTGCGCGAGTTCTTCGCCGCGATGGAAATGAGCGCGGTGAACGAGGCGCTGGATCTGCTGGATCCCGACATCGTCTGGAAGAACACGTCGCTGCCCGACATCCGGGGCATCCATCGGGTCGGTGCGGTGCTGCGCGGGCTCAGTCGTGATGCGTTCGGTTTCCGCGCCGATATACACCACATCGCCGCCGAGACCGACGGCGCGCCCGCGGTCGAGGGCGAGACGGTTCTGACCGAGCGCACCGACTACCTGCGCATGGGCCCGCTGGAAATCGGGTTGTGGGTGTGCGGCACGTTCGAACTCGTCGACGGCCGCATCACCCTGTGGCACGACCATTTCAGCTGGGAGAACTTCCTGCGCGGCACCGCGGCGGGGATCTGGAATCTGGTGCGCAGGCGCTGAGCGCGCGCGGCCGAGCAGTACCCGGCGTGGATCACCGTGGACCCGCACGGGCCGGGGCTGCCGGTCGTGGTACGCGCATCGGCACACCACGACCGTCGCGACCTCAGCCGCGCAGGTGGTCGATCTCCGCTCGTGCCGACTCGCCGGCGGTACCGAAGTCTGTGCGCGAGAAGATGTTCCAGCGTTCCAGCAGGGGTGCGAATACCAGCTCGCCGGCACGCTTCGGTTCGTAGATGCCGGCCTCGGCCAAGACGTCGGTACTGTTGCGGCCGTCGGGCAGGGTGAGTTCGGGAATCCGGAACTCGGCGATCCGATCGGCGATCGCCCGCATGGTCTGATCCGGCACCAGCTCCAGTGCCGCGGCGACCAGATTGCCGAAGAACTCCGACTGCAACTCGTCGTCGAGTGCGATCCGATCCGCGATCGCGGACACCATCGAATTCTCCTGCAGCGCGGCGATATTGCGATGCCGCACGGCCGAGGCGGACTCCTCGAAGGCGCACAGCGCAAGCACATCGAGCAGATGTAGCGGCGGCCGGCGAAAGCCCGTGGTCATATGCTCCATCCGCGCGCGCTCGAGTTCGACCGGATCCACCGCCCGCGTCACCATCAGATAGTTGCGGATGAGGATCTCGTGCCGGTTCTCCTCGGCCGTCCACCGGCCGACCCAGCGCCACCACGGCCCGGTGCGCAGGTACTTGCCGAGCTCCCGATGATACGACGGCAAATTGTCGGCGATCAGCACGCTCACAGTGAGCGCCACCGCGGCAACCTCACCCAGGGTGGCCTGTTCCGGATCCCAGTCGACACCACCGAGGAAGCCGAAATTGCGTCCGTCACCGAAGGGCACATACTCGTGCGGCTGCCAGACCTCCGCCAGCTCGGTGTGGCGCCGGAGATTGTCTTCCACCGCATGCGCGAGCGATTCCAGCAGCTCACGATCGGTCAACTGAGTTTGCACCCCGACAAGGTACCGATTGTTCCGGCCGAGCGGGGAATTATGCACGGACGCCGTGCGATACACAGCGGCGCGGCCCCCGACACCGTGACGATGCCTCGCTGCCGCGCCGTGCGGGTCGCCTATTTGGTGGTTGCCGTGGTCTGGCGATCGGCGGAGTTCCAGGTGATCGTGCCGCCGGTGAAGTCGCTCTCCTTACCGGCCGGGTTGCCCTTCTCGTCGCTGGTCGGATAGCCGAGTTCCCGGCAATGGTCCGGCAATGGTCCGGCGAACCTATCCGAAACATCGACTACCACGTCGAGCAGGGTTCTTACGGAAATATACCCATCACTATGTGAGATGAACCATATTCCAAATGTTTGCTGTGGCACACCTTTTACCGCCGAGGCGGTAGCGGAACTTGTCCGCTACCGCCTCGCGGTTTCGCTCGGCCGACCGCCCTCAGGCGTTGGGCCCGTATTCCTCCAGCATCTCGGTGACCAGCGCGGCGATCGGCGAGCGCTCGCTGCGAGTCAGTGTGACGTGGGCGAAAAGCGGGTGGCCCTTGAGCTTTTCGATCACCGCCGCGACACCGTCGTGGCGGCCCACCCGCAGGTTGTCGCGCTGGGCGACGTCGTGGGTGAGCACCACCCGCGAGCCGCTGCCCAACCGGCTCAGCACCGTGAGCAGCACATTACGTTCCAGCGACTGCGCCTCGTCCACGATCACGAACGAATCGTGCAGCGACCGGCCGCGAATGTGGGTGAGCGGCAAGACCTCCAGCATGCCGCGGGAGAGCACCTCCTCCATCACCTCCGGGCTCGCCAGGCCGTCGAGGGTGTCGAAGACCGCCTGGGCCCACGGGCCCATCTTCTCGCTCTCACTGCCCGGCAGATAGCCCAACTCCTGGCCGCCCACCGCATACAGCGGCCGGAAGACCACCACCTTGCGCTGAGAACGCCGTTCCAGCACCGCTTCCAGGCCCGCGGTGAGTGCCAGGGCCGATTTGCCGGTGCCGGCCTTGCCGCCCAGCGAGACGATGCCCACACTCTCGTCCAGCAGCAGATCGAGGGCGATGCGCTGTTCGGCCGAGCGGCCGTGCAGACCGAAGGCCTCCCGATCGCCGCGCACCAGCTGCACCCGCTTGTCCGCGGTCACCCGCGCCAGCGCGCTGCCTTTGGTCCCGAGCAACCGAATCCCGGTGTGGCAGGGCAGGTCCCGGGCCTCGTCCAGATCGATGACCGAATCGGCGTAGAGCCGGTCGACGCACTCGGCGCCGACCTCCAGCTCGGTCATTCCGGTCCAGCCGGAGATCACCACGTCCTGGGCGTGATATTCCTCGGCGGGCAGGCCCACCGCGCCCGCCTTCACCCGCAGCGGAATGTCCTTGGACACCAGCACTACTCGCTGCCCCTCGGCGGCGAGGTTGAGCGCACAGGCGAGGATCCGGGAATCGTTGGTGTCGGTGCGGAACCCGACCGGAAGCACCTCCGGGTCGGTGTGATTCAACTCCACCTGCAGCGTGCCGCCCTCGGTGCCGATCGGGACCTGCAGGTCCAACCGGCCGAATTCCAAACGCAGATCGTCGAGATTGCGCAGGGCTTCGCGGGCGAACCAGCCGAGTTCGTGATGGTGCCGTTTGGCCTCCAGTTCGCTGATGACCACCAGCGGTAACACCACGTGATGTTCACCGAAACGCGTCATGGCCCAGGGGTCGGACAACAACACGGAGGTGTCGATCACGAAGGATTTGCGGGGCGAGGTGCCGGCTCCCTTTCCGGAGCCTCCGCTCTTGTCGGAGCGGGCTTTCGAGGGAGCGATGACGGAGCGTGCATCAGTCACGGTGGGCTCCTTTGTTGTCCGTGCCATACCCGCACGGACGTTCTCGCTGGGCCGGTCCGCCCTGGGGTCAAACGACCCGAGGGCCGGGTACCGGCCCCCTCGTACTGAGTTGCTCAGCCACGATCAGAACCTCCCGGACGAGCCACACCGACGCGGCTCGCACTTCGACGGTACTGCGATTTCGCGATTCCGGCTCCCGAGATGACAGGCATGTCGATGAATAGGTAGTGAACGCCGACCGGTAGCTATCGGTCAGCTACAGAGTTGCCCGGCCACCCGGCCGAACCCGCTAGAGTCGCTACATGAGCGATGTGGCAGAGCTGGAGAAGCTGTCGTCGAAGGAATTGCACGACCGCGCGGTCAAGCACGCCGTCCGGCACGGCGATGTCAAGTTCCTGTGGCGGCTGCTGGAGGTGATTCCGGCAGCTGAGGCAGCCACAGGGAACATTGGCGAGAGCGAGGCGGACATCAAATATGTGCTGCCGATGCTCGACGACTACGTGCACGCGGGTGAGGGCGAGATCGCCGAGGCGTTGCGGCCGTTGTACATCGAATATCTGAGCACCCGCGACTGAGCCCTCCCCGGCCGCACGGTCCGCACCGTGAAGGCTCGTCCCGAGCGGTCGGGAACCGAAAAGATCGGTCGGACAAGGTGACTGACAGATCGACCCCGGCGGCCGGGTCCGGCTGCCGGGGTCGATCGCACCGCGGTACGGCTCAGCCCAGCAGCTTCCAGTCCTCCAGGCCGTCGTAGAGCGGGAAGTCCCGGGCCAGCTTGGACACTCGCGCGCGCAGGGCGGCGAGATCGGCATGGCCCGCCAGCGCGGTGGCGATGATGTCGGACACCTCGGCGAATTCGGTGTCGCCGAAGCCGCGGGTGGCCAGCGCGGCGGTGCCGATGCGCAGACCGGAGGTGACCATCGGCGGACGGGGATCGAACGGAACGGCGTTGCGGTTCACCGTGATTCCGACCTCGTGCAGCAGATCCTCGCCCTGCTGGCCGTCCATCTGCGAGTTGCGCAGATCCACCAGCACCAGGTGCACATCGGTGCCGCCGGTCAGCACGGTGACGCCGTTACCGGCGACATCGGCGGCGGTCAGGCGCTCGGCCAGGATCTTGGCGCCCGACAGGGTGCGTTCCTGACGCTGCTTGAACTCCTCGGTGCCGGCGATCTTGAAGGCGGCGGCCTTCGCCGCGATCACGTGCATGAGCGGACCGCCCTGCTGGCCCGGGAACACGGCGCTGTTGAGCTTCTTCGCATACTCCTGCTTGGCCAGGATCAGACCCGAACGCGGACCCCCCAGGGTCTTGTGCACGGTCGAGGACACCACATCCGCGTGCCGCACCGGCGAGGGGTGCAGACCGGCGGCGACGAGACCGGCGAAGTGCGCCATGTCCACCCAGAGGTAAGCGCCCACCTCGTCGGCGATCTCGCGGAACGCCGCGAAGTCCAGGTGACGCGGGTAGGCCGACCAGCCGGCCACGATCACCTTCGGCCGGACCTCGCGCGCCTGCTTGCGCAGCTCGTCCATGTCGACGCGGTGGTCTTCCTTGCTCACGCCGTAGGCGTGCACCTCGTAGAGCTTGCCGGAGAAGTTGAGCCGCATGCCGTGGGTGAGGTGACCACCGTGCGCCAGATCCAGGCCGAGCAATTTCTCGCCCGGATTCATCAGCGACATCAGCACCGCGGCGTTGGCCTGTGCGCCCGAATGCGGCTGCACGTTGGCGAATTCGGCGCCGAACAACTCCTTGACCCGCTCGCGCGCGAGGTTCTCCACCACGTCGACGTGCTCGCAACCGCCGTAATAGCGGCGACCGGGATAGCCCTCGGCATATTTGTTGGTCAGCACGCTGCCCTGCGCCTGCAGCACCGCGCGCGGCACGAAGTTCTCGGAGGCGATCATCTCGAGGGTGTCGCGCTCACGGGCGAGTTCGCCCGCCATCGCGGCGGCGAGCTCGGGATCGAGATCGGCGAGCGACTGGGTGTTGACAGAGGGGGCGGTCGTCTGGGTCACGCGCACAGTCTATGTGGTGGCCCCCGGCCGCCCCGTCGTGGCCCGCACCGGCACCGGGCGCGCCCACCTCGATACCGCCGAGACGTAATAGCGACTGCACACCGGCCGTTGCGCCCCCATAATCCGGGGCTGCCCACTTCGTAAAAAAGGCGTAACATTCGCCGCGCTGCCGACGACTGTGACAGCGTCATCGACTCATTCGATCACATCAGGGGTTCACATGCTGTTTTTCACCGCGGGTACCGGTAACTCGATTCAGGACATGCTTTTCGCCATCCTGAAGTCGGCCTGCACGATCTCCTCCGGCGGCAACGCCGGGTGCGCGGGCTGGGGCGCGTAGATAGCGCCGATACCCTTCGGCCGGGTTCGCGAGTCGGGGCGCGGATCCGGTCGGTGCTCGAAACCGAAATTCCGGCGAATTGGCCGATAGCCCCGAACCGGAAATTGCGATGGCGATCACTGTCGCCATTGTTTGCGGAGCTGACTATTTCCGCGTACGAACATCGCCGCCGAATGTTCGCGGCCGAATATTCCCCGATTCCCGGTCCGGCGCGTTCCTCATGTCCTGCGCAGCGCCGCCGGCGTCAGCGGCTCGTCGAGCAGCCGGCCGAAGCGCGCCACTCGCTCGTCGGCGTCGACCGCGCGATCCAGCCATCCGCCCAGCAGGCGATACCCCTCCACATAGGTGCTGATGTATGCCCGCCACAGCGGCGAGGACAGAAAGCGCAGGGACTGCCGCGCACGCTCGGGCGTCGTCAGACTCCAGCGCTGCAAGAATTCGGCGACTTCGTCGGCACTGCGGCCGCGATCGTGCAGCAACAGCGCCGCATCCTGGCGGACCGCCAGCAGTTTCGCCGCGGCGCTCGACAGTCGTTGTGCGCGTTCGCCGTCGAATCGCAGGCCGAGGTCGGCGTAGATCTCCTGCGCCCAGATTCCCCAATCCGGGCCGATGATCGATGTCAGCGCCAGATCCGCCAGCCCCTCCGCCATCAGGCATTGCGGCGTGTTCACCACGAACAGCGTCTGTTCGTCCTGTCCGCCGGCGACCAGCCCGGCCTCCTTGCGGCAGTGTTCGGCGTGGTGACCGGGATAGGCCTCGTGCGCGATCAGCGCCGGCAGCTGCGCCATATGTTGTTTGAGATCGGAATTGATCGCGACCCGGGACCGGAAATTGCCCAGGTAGTAATTGAATCCCGACCACGGTTTGTCGCCGACGATCTCGTATTCCACCTGCTCGTGATCCGGCAGCGGATAGCGTTCGCGCACCAACTCGCGCAGGGCGCCCGAGAATGCCTGCACACATTCGGTGAGGCGGTGCGGCGGAATCTCGTCGGCGCGCCGATGCGCGGTCATCCGATCCAGCAGCGAGCCGTCACCGGCCAGCACCTCGTCGAGTTGCCGGTGCGCGTCCCGATAGTCCTCGACGTCACCGAGGGCGATATCGACGTCGAAATAGGACCGCACCTCCTCGATGAAGGAGATGTCGTCGCCGGCGAACTTGCGTCCCGAGCATTCCAGCGCGCGCAGATGCGCCTCCAGGAATTCGGTGCGCTGCTCGCTCAGCCCGGCCTCGGGCAGTTCCTTGCGCAGGGCCGCCGCCTGGTCGGCCAGTTCGCGCGCCTGTGGCGCGGGCGCCGACTCCACGGCCCGGCGCAGCGCGGGATCGCCGGTGTAGGCGTCGACGAAGCCGGGTTCCAATCGGTCGAATGCCAGTCCCAGGCGCAGATATTCGGTGACGAGCGGATGCGCAGCCATGACATCCGACGATAGCCGCTTCCCCGTCCCCGGCCCCGTCTGCGACCGAAACCCGTCGGTCGAGAGAGAAATGTCACCCCTGGTTACCAGCGAGTAATAACACCCCGCGTTCGGCGCGGTGCCCATCGCGAGGAGAATTCGCCTATGCGAGGACTGTCGAGCGCATTTCACCGCGCCGGGCACGGCACAGGTTCATCGGTGACGTCGTTACGGGTGGTGGCGCGCCCGCCCGCCCGGCGGACTCCGGACCGGGAGTGTGCGTAGGTGGCCCGGATGAGCGAGCCGAGTCCGTATGTCGAATTCGATCGCGAACAATGGCGCACCCTGCGTAAATCGACTCCGCTGATCCTCACCGAGGAAGAACTGACCGGCCTGCGCGGTCTCGGCGAGCAGATCGATCTCGAAGAAGTCGCCGAGGTCTATCTGCCGCTGGCCCGATTGATCCATCTCCAGGTCGCCGCCCGGCAGCGGCTGTTCGCCGCCACCGCGACCTTCCTCGGGGAAACGCATCCGGACCATCAGGTGCCGTTCGTCATCGGCATCGCCGGCAGCGTGGCGGTCGGGAAATCGACCACTGCCCGCGTATTGCAGGCGCTGCTGGCGCGCTGGGATCATCATCCGCGCGTCGATCTGGTGACCACCGACGGATTCCTCTACCCCACCACGGAGCTCACCCGGCGCGGCATCATGCATCGCAAGGGTTTTCCGGAAAGCTACAACCGGCGCAAGCTGCTGCGCTTCGTCACCGAGGTCAAATCCGGTGCGCCCGAGGTGTGCGCGCCGATGTATTCGCATATCGCCTACGACATTCTGCCGGACCAGTTCCACTGTGTGCGCCAGCCCGACATCCTCATCATGGAAGGGCTCAACGTCCTGCAGACCGGGCCGCGGCTGATGGTTTCGGACCTGTTCGACTTCTCGATCTACGTCGACGCGCGGATCGAGAATATCGAGCGGTGGTACGTGGATCGTTTTCTCTCCCTGCGGAAAACGGCGTTCGCGGACCCGCAGTCGCATTTCCACCACTACGCGAAGTTCAGTGATTCCGAGGCGACCGTCGCTGCCCAGGAGATCTGGAATGGCACCAACCGGCCGAACCTGGTGGAGAACATCCTGCCGACGCGGCCGCGCGCAACCCTGGTGCTGCGCAAGGATTCCGACCACAGCATCAACCGGATCCGGCTGCGCAAACTCTGATTCGGTTCGCTCCCGTCGCGGGGGCCACAGCAGATCGATATCGAGCGGGATGGCGAGCTCGAAGCCGACGACCTCGTCGACCGAGCGCTCCCACACCGGATCACCGAGCTGCACCTGCGCCGAGGCCTTCGCCAGATGCGCCGGGCCGTTATCTGCGGTCCCCCGCTCACACTCCGTAACGGCGATGCCGCGCGGCGTAGTCGCGCAGCGCGCGCAGGAAGTCGACGCGGCGGAACTCCGGCCAGTAGGCCTCGGTGAACCAGATCTCGGAGTAGGCGCTCTGCCACAGCAGGAAGCCCGAGAGCCGCTGCTCCCCTGAGGTGCGGATGACCAGGTCCGGATCGGGCTGACCGGAGGTGTAGAGATGCTGGCCGATCGCGTTGACGGTGATCGACTGCACCAGGTCCTCACCGGTCTCCCCGGCCGCGATCTCCTGCCGCACCAGCGAGCGCACCGCGTCGGCGATCTCCTGCCGGCCGCCGTAGCCGATGGCCACGTTCACATGCACGCCACCGCGACCGTGCGTTTCGTCGGCCGCCTTCTGCATGCGGCGGGCGACATCCTCGGGCAGGCCCTTCAGCGACCCGACGATGCGCACACCCCAGTTGTTCTCCGGCGCGGACAGTTCCTCGACCACGTCGGTGATCACCTCGAACAGGGTTTCCAGTTCGTCGGCGGAGCGGCTGAGATTCTCGGTCGAGAGCAGATACACCGTCACCATCTCGATGCCCTCGGCCTCGCACCAGCCGACCAGTTCGGCGATCTTCAGCGCACCGACCCGGTGGCCGTGGGTGACGTCGGTGAAGCCGTTCTCCCGCGCCCAGCGGCGATTTCCGTCACAGACGACCGCGACGTGACGCGGATGCTGTTTGCCTGCCAGCTGTTTCGACAGCTGCGCCTCGTAGATGCGATAGGGCAGGTTGCGCACCTTACCGCTGAGCACCCGACTAGCAAGCTTCACGGCTGCCAACCTTATCCACCTCTCGCGTGCCGCCCGAGTTCTCCGCCAATTTCTGCTGCGCAGGGATGGCGGCGGACACCACGAATCAGTTCCCCGGTTCCGATCGACCCTATCGCGGCGGCGTCCGGCACGCGGAGCCTACTGCCGGTACAGTGACTGGAGAACTAACCTACGCAACCGTAGGTTACTCAGGAGGGAACCAGTGACCGAATCGGTGAGCTCGGCAAATCCGGTCTCCGGGGAGGTGTCCTCGCTCGAGCATCTGGCCACAGAGGGGCTGCGCACCCTGGCCGTCAAGCCGCGGATGCGCGGTTGGATCCACACCTACGCGGTCGCCGTCGCGGCGGTCGCCGGGGCCGTGCTGGTCGCGGCCGCGGCGACCGTCTCCGCTACCGCCGGCTGGTCGACGCTGGTCTACGGCGTGACCGTCTGCGGCATCTTCGGCATCAGTGCGATCTACCACCGGGTGACGTGGCGGTCCGTGCGCACCCGGACGCGGATGAAGCGCGCCGACCATTCGATGATCTTCCTGTTCATCGCCGGCAGCTACACACCGTTCGCCCTGCTGGGGCTGCCGGGACGCACCGGAGTCACCCTGCTGAGCGTGGTCTGGGCCGGTGCCGTGGCCGGGGTGGCGCTGAAAGTGCTGTGGCCGGCCGCGCCGCGCTGGGTCGGGGTACCGCTGTATCTGCTGCTGGGCTGGGCCATTGTGCCGGTCGCGGCGACGCTCACCCACAATGTGGGCGTCACGCCGATGGTGCTGCTGCTGATCGGCGGCATCGCCTACAGCGTCGGGGCGATCCTGTACGCCGCGAAATGGCCGAATCCGTGGCCGGAGGTCTTCGGTCACCACGAATTCTTCCATGCGGCAACGGTTTTCGCGGCGCTGTGCCATTACGTCGCGATCTGGTTGGTCGTCTTCTCGTAGGCAAGATCACCGGTAACCTGCCGCGGCCGTACGGGCGGGTTCTATGCTCGTTCGTGCTATACGTCCGAAACCGGTAATGCCGAACCAGACCACTGCCAGGGGCTATGACCAGTCGACTCGTGCTCTGGGCCCTGCGTGCGCGCTGGGGCCTTTCGACTGTGGTGATGGTCTGCAACCTGGGCGGCCTCGGGGTCATCGTCGTCGAACTGTGGCTGAGCGGATTTCTCGGCAACCTCGGTGAGGACTGGCTCGGCGCCCTCGCCCAGGCCGCGATCTACCCGGTCCTCGGCGCGCTGGCCGGCATCGTGCTGGCGGTACGCGACCGGGTGTACTACTTCAGCTGGATCGATCAGGCCCGCCGGCCCACCCGGCTCGAGGCCGAACGCCTGCTGAAACTGCCGATCGTCATCACTACCCGAGCGCTGGCCATCTGGATACCGGGCGTCGCCATCGCCACGGCACTGTGTGCTCAGGTGGTGCCCGCCCGGGCCCTGTGGGCGATCGGGGCGATGTTCTTCCTGGGCGGGCTGGAGTCCGCGGGCTTCACCTTCCTGGTGGTGGACCGGCTCATCCGGCCGACGATCCCGGTGATCGCGCGGGCGCTCGGCGGTACCTCGCACTGGAGTGCCACGGTGCTCAACCGACTGGTTATCTCGTGGGCGGTGGCCGGGGCGATGCCGCTGCTGATGTTGATCACCGTCCTCGGCGATCCGGTGGCCGACGCCACCGATCGGGTGCAGACCGCGCTGTATATGTCGCTGGTCGGGCTGCTGGTCGGAGCGCTGACCACTGCCGCCCTGGCCCGTTCGGTGGCGGCGCCGCTGGGGACGCTGCGGCGCGCGCTGGACCGGATCGCGCGCGGTGAACTGTCGGCGCGGGTGCCGATCACCAGCGCCAGTGAGATCGGGCGCCTGGAACTGTCGGTGAACGAGCTGGCCGAGAATCTGTCCGAACGCGAACGCATGCGCGACGTCTTCGGCCGCCACGTGGGCAACGAGGTGGCCGAACGCGCGCTGGCCGGCGGTGTCGACCTGACCGGCGATGTGCGGGTGGTGACCGCGCTGTTCGTGGACGTGACCGGATCGGTCGAGATGTCGACCGAACTCGCGCCGCGCGAATTCGTCGATCAGCTCAATCGGCTACTCGCCGTGGTCGTCTCGGCGACCGAGGACAACGGCGGGCTGGTCAACAAATTCGAGGGCGATGCGGCGCTGTGCATCTTCGGCGCTCCGATCGCCCTGGGCGACAACGCGACTCCGGCCCTGCGCGCGGCGCGGCGCATCCGCGACGAGGTGGCGCTCGGCGGCGAGTTCGATATCGGCATCGGCCTGGCGCGCGGCAGCGTCTTCGCCGGTGACGTGGGCACCGACACCCGGCTGGAATTCACCGTGATCGGCGACGCCGTCAACGAGGCCTCGCGGCTCACCACCGAGGCCAAGGAGGTCCCCCGCCGGATCCTCGCCAGCCAGGCCGTGATCGACGCCGCGTCCGAATCCGAACGTTCCCGGTGGGTGCTCTACGACAAGATCCAGTTGCGCGGCCGACGGGAGCCGACGGGGTGCTGGACCGATCGCAAACCGGTGGGACTGGGCGCAAACGCCCCGGTCGAGGAGTGAGGGGCTGCGCCGGGCCGGAAGCCGCGCGCCGATCGCCACCACGCGTGTCTCTGTCGACCTTCGATTCGGGCCGCTCTGTCGGCCGGCTGCGGTCAGGAGCCTACGAGCGCAGTGCGCACCTCATGCGGTTCGGATACCGGTAGATCGCACACGGAGCCGCGGCAGACGTAGGCCGCGGGGGCGCCGCCCCGGGCGGGACGGTCCGCGAGCAGCGGGACCGAATCGGATTGCCCCGCAACGACCACCGCGCCGCCGGGAGCGAAAAGGCGTGCGGTGCGCAGCAATTCGGCCGTCGCCGCGGTGTCGGGCGATTGCGAGATCGCGATCTGGATCGGCCCGGCCAGTGCCGCCTCGGCGACGCTGAGCCACTGGCCGCCGGAGCGCGGCGCACGGGCCAGGACGATGGCGCCGGCGTTGAGGGTGGCATCGGCCAGCGTGCGATAGCGGGCCGCGCGGTCCGGGGCGCTCAGGGCAGCGGCGGTGAGCAGGGCCTCGGCGAAGGCCGAGGCCCCGGCCGGGGTCGCCCCGTCGAGCGGATCGCGCGGGCGGGCGACGAGTTCCTCGGCATCGGCGGCCGTGTCGAACCAACTGCCGGGTTGCGCCGGATCCTCGAAAAGGGTTGCGGCGGTGTCGATCAGCTGCTGTGCCCGGTCGAGCCAGGACAGTTCGCCGGTGGCCTGGTGCAGAGTCAGCAGTCCGGTTGCCAGCCATGCGTAATCCTCGAGCACACCGGGTGCGCTACCGGTCGCGCCGCCCAGTGAGGCGCGCATCAAACGGCCGTCGACGAGATGGGTGTCCAGCAGGTACCGCGCGCACCGCGCCGCGGCGTCGACCCATTCCGGTCGGTCGTGGGCGACACCGGCCTCGGCGAGGGCGGTGATCGCGATGCCGTTCCAGGCGGTGACCACCTTGTCGTCGCGCTCGGGTTGCGGCCGCCGGTCCCGCACCGCGCGCAGCCGCTGCCGGATGTCGTCGAAGCGGCGGGTATCGGCGGGATCCTCGCCCGGCCCGGCGCCGGGATCGGTGTATCGGGTGAGCACGGAGGTGCCGTGTTCGAACGTGCCCTCGGGCGTCACGCCGAAAATCGTTGCGGCCCATGGACCGTCCTCGGGGCCGAGGGCTTCCGTGAGCTGCTGGGGCGTCCACACATAGGTGGCACCCTCGATTCCGGGCGCGCCGGGTTCCAGGTGGGTGTCGGCATCGAAGGCCGAGGCGAACCCGCCCTCGGCGGTCAGCAGATCGGTGAGCAGGAAGGCCGCGGTCTCCTCGGTGATCCGCTGCGGCAGTGGGTCGCCCGTACCCGGTTCACCGCTCGCCTCCAGCCGCGCCAGATGCGCGTAGGCACGCAGCAGTTGCGCATTGTCGTAGAGCATCTTCTCGAAATGCGGTACCACCCAGGCGGCATCGACCGAGTAGCGCGCGAAGCCACCGCGCAGCTGATCGTAGATTCCCCCGCGCGCCATGGCCGCGCAGGTCGCCGAAACCGCTTGGCGCGCAGCATCTTCCCCGGTGCGCTCGTAATGGCGGAGCAGACCCTCCAGCAACGCCGAGGGCGGGAATTTCGGCGCCCCGCCGAATCCGGCGTAGCGCTCGTCGGCATCGCGCAGCACCGTGGCGACCGCGTGCGCGAGCAACTCGGGCGTGACGGTCAACTCGCTCGCGGGCAGCCCGGCGCCCTGGTCTCGCAACGCCTGCGCCACCTGACCGGCGGCCTGGTCGACCTCGTCGCGGCGATTGGTCCAGGTATCGGCGACCGCGGTCAGCAACTGGGTGAACGACGGCATGCCGCCGCGCGGCGATTTCGGATAGTAGGTACCGCAGTAGAACGGCTCCCCCGCCGGCGTGAGGAAACACGTCATCGGCCAGCCGCCCTGCCCGGTCATCGCCACGGTCGCGGACATGTACACCGCGTCGATATCGGGCCGTTCCTCGCGATCGACCTTCACGCAGACGAAATTCGCGTTCATCAGTTCGGCGGTGGCGGGATCGGAGAACGACTCGTGCGCCATCACATGACACCAGTGACAGGAGGCGTAACCGACCGACAGCAGGATCGGCACATCGCGCGACCGCGCCTCCGCCAGCGCCTCGGCGCTCCATTCCCGCCAGTCGACGGGGTTGTCGGCGTGCTGGCGCAGGTAGGGCGATGTTGCGTCGGCCAAGCGGTTCATGGGTCCACCCTCCCACAGGACCGACACACAGCGACACCCGCTGACCGGGCAGCCGAGCCGCACGGCGCGGTGACCGGCCGGTCCAGGCCGAGCACTCGAGCCATCGTCCACGAGACGGGAAGCGGCCCCATACTCATGACATGAGGGCCGCACGGTCGTGCGGGTTATCCTCCGGACTGTCCGCACACGCTGTTCGAGGGAGCCTCATGTCGTTCGCGCTGGTCGTGAAATTCAATCTGGAGAACGAAACGAAAGCAGCAGCTTTCGATGCGCTGGTCGCCGACACCGTCCAGGCGATCATCGACCATGAGCCCGGCACTCTCGTTTATGCCACCCATAGGGTTAGCGACGAACCGTTGGCGCGTGTCTTCTACGAGGTCTATCGCGACCGTGCAGCATTCGATGAACATGAGCAGCAGCCGCACACCCGCCACTTTCTCGAACAGCGAAGCCAATATATCGAGTCGTTCCGCGTCGAGTTCCTGGCTCCCGGCGCGACGAAAGGGCTACCGGACTGATCAGAGCCGATCAGCAATTCCGCACCACACAGCGAACCCGTGCACGGTGTCCACACTGCGAGCCTCCGCGCGTGCCAGTGCCCGCACCGTCTCGTGAACCATCGGATTGTAGCGAGTTTGGGCCGGCGTAATTGCCCTCGCCTTCTGTAGAGCGCCGAAGGCTTGGCGACGGTCGCCGTGCAGCAGGTAGGCCCGTGAAAGGTCGATGAAGTGATGGCCCGCGCGCTCTTTCGAGGCCCCGGCCGGAATGACCAACGACTGCGCACGCCTCAGCGCCTCGGTTCCGTCCATCGCCTCCACCGCGAGAGCGACCGACCAGATATCGACGTTCGTTGGACCGAACGACAGGATCGGGTCACGGTCATCACCGACACGCGTGGCTGTCTCTCGCGCTTCGGCGAGGTGCGCGTCGGCAACGTCGCGGTTCCCGGCCCGCGACGCTGCCAGCCCGGACTGCAAATGCAGCCCGCCCCAGGCGATCAGATCGGAGCGTCGGCCGACGTCGAGCCGCGGTTCGATATCGGACCTGCAGCGCTCGAGGAAATTCAAGGCTGCCGTCCAGTCTCCGCCGGAGGTGAGTAGCGCAGCCCGCTGGAACTGGCTGGTTGCCGTCCACAGTTGGTTGCCGGACTCGCGTGCCGCCCAGGCGATCCGGTCTACAGCGAGTGCCGCCAGGTCGGCGTATCCCAGCTTGTGGGCGAGACTGTGCGCCGAGTAGTACAGCTCGCACATCATGACCAGCGCACGGTCTCGGACTTCACCGGTAGTGCGGTGGACGATGGCACGAACTTCGCCGAGCAGCGGTGGCAGTTCCTCGCCGAGGTGATGGAACGACGCGTTACGTCGGTACCGGCAGATCTGATTCACTTCCCCGCTGATCTGCGGCATTGGGCGAGTGTCACGAATATCGGCGTTGTCCAGGTCGTAGGCAGCCAGCTCGGTGCGCAGAACCGCGATCGCGGCGTGCACTTCGGTGTCCGGACCGGTCGCAGGAATGTAGGGCTGTCCTGTGAGGTCGGCGACACTCGTTCGTAGGGCTTTGGAAACCGCCCCCAGAAACGCCGGGGTGGCTGGGACTCGCTCTTGTTCGACGGACCGAATCAGGCCCACCGAGATGTGGGCGCGGTCAGCGAGCCTCTGTTGAGTGAGGCCGCCCAGCTTCCGTAGCTGTGCAACGCGCGCACCGACCCCTACCTGGGTATCACCGTGTCCGCTCACATCGTCTATTCAACCGCGGCCCACGCGCCCAAAGTGCGAAAAGCTTTGGTACTTCGCGCGCTCGGTCTGCAGCACAGTCGAACCGAGCCCCGCCGCCGGGTGTCGCAGACCTCGGCGGCGGGTGCGAACCAATTCGCATATCGGAAGTGAGGTGACCGTGAGCACCGCTGTACTCCGCGATCCATCGTCCAACTGCCACTACACGCACAACCTCGGAGGGCGATCGTGATCACGTTAGCGATCTGCAGCGTGGTGGGGGCGACCGGGATCTATTTCGTCATTGTGCATTGGCCGCAACGCATACCGAAAGATCGCAGCGTGACGGCGATCCGACGCCGGGTCGAATCTGAGCGCCGGGCCCACCACCCGGGAGGAACCGCACATGGACGCTGACGACCCGCCCCGCGCGATGGGTTACGTCTGTATCGACCTGGTGAAAACTATTACTGGGATGGACTTTCAGGCCCGGAAGGTCGCCGTGCGGCTCGGCTACGAGTACGCCGGATTGTGCCGCAGCACCAGTCTGATCGCGCCCGAGGCACTGCTGGACCACGTCACCACGCACAGGATCGAACTGCTGATCGTCCCCGACATGATGCATCTGCGCGGTCGGATACCTGCCGACCTCGCCGATCTCACCGATATCCACGACCTCGGCGCCAACCGAATCTACGAACGCGAGGGTGCGTACACGCCCGTCGAGGGCCACCGCTCGAACCCGCTGGCGACATCATGACGGGCACCAGATTGCCACTGCCGCAGCAATATCCGTGCGACATCAACGCGTCCGACTGGTCGGCGGTCATCGCGTCATTGGACCGCCTGCTCGCGGCGCTGCGGGCATGGCAGCCAACCGGGCTGCCACCAGCGCCTCCTACGGAGGAGGACATCCTCGCGCTGACAACCCTCGGTGTAGCGAGACCAGATTTCGAGCCCGATGCGCTTGGAAGCGCCGACTGAAAAGACCGAAGCCAGCGGTCGGGCTCGGCTCGATACCACACACGCAATTGAAACGAAGGGGGGGTACGGCCACCATGTTCCGTGTCGGAATCCCTGTCCACGTCCACAAAGACACCACTCTGCGCGTCAAAATCCATGACACCTGCGGTTTGACCTGCACGTTCTGCCATAACGAAGGAACGCCGGTCACCGTCGACAATCGACACCGCCTACCAGGCGAATTCGTGACAACCGGTAGGAGTGGCCGCGCCTCGATATATGCCACAACCAATGGCGCAGCCTTCCTGCCGGCCTCGATGCCTGACAATGACGACTTCCGCAACGCGATCATTGCGCTGCGCGACGCCCTCGAGCTCGACGAGTTGCACCTCACCGGCGGTGAACCCACCTTGCACCCAGGCGTAGCGCGATTGACCGCGATAGCAACCGAGGCCGGTTTTCGGGTGGGCATGACCTCGAACGGAGAACGCGGTGAACGAGTAATCCCGGATTGCGCTGAGGCTGGACTCGGTCGGGTGAACTTCTCAATCTTCGGCACAACCGCGGCTGAACTAGCCGAGGTTCAACACAGCCGTTACCGCAACCCTGTTCTGGCACAACGGAAGCTCGAAGCGCTCGCGCTCTCCATCGCCGCGTGCGACGTGAACGGAGTCGACGCCAACGCCAATCTCGTGGTTCCTGACTACACGCACGCGCCGCGGGTACATCGCCTCCTCGACGAGCACTCCCCGCGGCTGACCGTACGGCTACTCAACTCGCTCGATGGCGGACAAACCTCGATCGAAGCCATCTCGCGGATCCTCGCTGATCGGGGTGCCGTCGCCGAGTCTCTGCATATCACGGCAGGCGCATCCGGTGCACGGACCGCCTACCGTCTGCCGGATGGACGACACATCTACTTCAAGCAGATTCGGCCGGTCCGCTTGCCAGGCACATGTTCCGGATGCCGGTTCAACAATGGGAGCGATTGCGAAGAGGGCTTCTACGGTGTACGGCTGTACTACGACCGGACCGGCACATTCCAGGTCGGCGTGTGCATCCAGCGCATGGACCTGTGCCTACCGCTGTCCGACTTCCTGAGCAGCCCGCTACGCCGCGAGATCCTCACCTTGCGCGACACCGAGTATGTCCGACTCGCCGCCCGGCGTGCCGGACAAACCTCACTGTGACACAGCACGTTTGGAGACACATTGCCTATCGAGCACGAAGCCAGGATTCTCGGCATCGATCCTCGGACCGCCGAACGTAGCATCCTCGACAAAGGGGGAAGCAAGCTCGGCGACCGGTTCATGCGGCGCTACGTCTACGACGTCACCCCCGGCGATGAATCCAAGTGGATCAGACTGCGCGACAACGGAAACGACATCACGCTCGCCGTCAAGCAGATCACCAACGACTCCATTGACGGCACTCACGAGGTAGAGGTCACCGTCAGTGACTTCACCGCCACCAACGAACTGCTGAAGCTGATGGGCTTCATGCCCAAGTCGTACCAAGAGACCAAGCGCGTGGGCTTCACTCTCGAAGGTGCCCAGCTCGAAATAGATACGTGGCCCCTGATTCCTCCATATCTGGAGATCGAAGCAGCGACGACGGAGGACGTGATCCGTGTCGCCGAACTGCTCGGCTATACGGAGTCTGACCTCACCGGCGAGAACACGATCAAGATCTACGCTCGCCACGGATTCGACCTGAATACCATTCCCGAACTTCGCTTCTGAGCGATCCTCCGAACCGCACCACAACACTCGGACGCCCCGAGTCCCCGTATCCGCTGCTGTGGATACGGGGCTTCGTCGGTGCGCCGCGAGACACGAACGCCGCAGATAACGGAACAAGACAGGGAACCCGTCCACCGTTTTTCGGGCTCCGCGGCGGCGAGCGCACCGGAGCTTTCTCACTCCGGCGGGGGCAGTAGTGGCCCGAGCGGGCCGAGATCGATGTTGAGATCTTCCGGCGTGAGCCCGAAATGCTCGCGCAGTTCGTCCATGCGTTGTTCGAGCAACATCAGCGTGGTTCCGATGCGTTCGACCTGGGCGTCGGTGAGGTCGCCCGCGTCCACGCGACGCAGCGCCTGCCGCTCCATCAGCTGGCGCAGCAACTCGACCAGGGTGAGGACGAGGGTCACCAGTCCGCGCTCGACGGATTCGGGATCGGTGTCGATTCGCGGTGGGATACCGCCGAATTCAGTCATCGCCGGGTTCCGGTCCCTCGCGCGCCGCGGATACGGCCGGCGGGAACAGGGTGCTGATCGAGGAGATGAGGGCTCGTAGCGAGATCTGCACCAGATCCACATCGGCGATGGCGAGCCGGATATCGCCGGTGATGATGACACCACCGGCCAGCACCCGGTCCAAGAGGTCGACCAGCGCGATACGCCGCTCGGTGTCGACGGCGCGGTCGGCCGGCGTCATATCGGCCCGAGTCATGTCGTCTCGCGTTGTACGCCCGCGAACGAATACGGCGGCCACGGGCCGGTGAGTTCGAGCCGGATGCCGGGGAATTCGGCGTCGAGCGCGGAGACGGTCGCCGCGAAGTCCTCGGTCCGGTCGTCGTCGACGAGGTAGGTCCCGTTGAGCACCATCCAGTCCCGGCGGCCACTCACCGCCGGATCGGTCAGCGTCTGAGATCGTCCGGCCGCCGCCCCGCGCAGCAGCCGCGCGTGAATCTGCCCGGCGCGCTCGGCCGCGTCCCGTTCGACGGTCTCCTGCGCGGACAATTGCGCGCGACGCCGGGCCAGATACGCCGCTCCGGGCGACGTCGTGCTGCCTTCGGCCCTCGCCTCGGCCACAGCGGCGGTGAGGGCGGCGCGGTCGCCGTAGGCCCGTACACCCCATTCGGTCCGTCCGCTCACCAATTCGAGCGCCGCGGTGAAATTCGCTCGCCGTTCGTCGAGCAGCTCGCGCACCCGCTCGTCGTCGTGGAAGACGGTGGCCAGCCGCATCGGGACGGCCGGACCCCGCCGGACGGCGGCCGACACCACGGCGTCGTGCGCCCGTGCTGTCGTCTCCAGCCAGTCGAGGTCCTCGAAGTTCCTGCGCAGCGGTTCTTCGCCGAACAGGTCGAGCGGCACCGAGCCGACGACTGCGGAGAGGTCGCCCGCGACGACCGTCCGCACCGGCTCCCCCGCAACTCCGGTCAGCCCGGTGGGATCCACCGCGTCGTCGCGAGACGCCACCACGGCGTACAACCAGACCGCGCGATTACCGGTCACGGTCGGTCCTTCTGCGTTCACGACCGCGTTCGATGGGCTTCCTGCGTTCACGACCGCGTTCGATGGGCTTCCTGCGTTCACGACCGCGTTCGATGGGCTCCCTGCGTTCGTTCGCCGCCTCCAGTTGGGCGATCCGGTCCCGCAGTTCCCGGTTCTCGAGTTCGAGGTCGCGGTCCCGGTCCCGCTTCTCCAGCGTGTGGGCCTTGCTGTTGAGCCAGGGATCGGTCTCCCACCAGTCGATGCCCACCGCCTTGGCCGTCTCCAAGGATGCGACCACCAACCGCAGTTTGATGGTGAGCAGTTCGATGTCGAGGAGGTTCACCTGGATATCGCCCGCGATCACCAAACCTTTGTCGAGGACTCGTTCCAGGATGTCGGCGAGGTTGGTGGAGTGCCCGCCCCCACCCCCGGCCCCGTAGGGCTGCGGCGCGTACGACTCGCCTCCGACTACCGTCATCACTGCTCCCTCGGGCCGATGTCGGTGCTGCCGCGGCTGTAGCGCTTGATTCTGCGGTAGGCCAGGAGATTCTCGTCGAAATCGATCTCCACTTGATAGAGCGCCATGATGTCCGCCGACGAGGGGATTCGGCGATCCTCTAGCACCTCGATCTCCACCAGCCAGCCGTCTTCGGTCGGTTCCACACTCGTGACGCCCTGCAGGGCATGGGAAGTCAGCTCGGCGAGGCGTTCGAGCGCGACCCCGGCGGCTTGCGCCGCGGTCAGGGTCGGTTCTTCCTCCGATGCCTGAGCATCGTCGGAATTGTCGGAGATGGTGTCGCGGGCCACGTGAGTCACTTCCTCCGGTCGGGCCTACGTCGGGCCGGTCATCCGATTCAGAATCTCCTGTTGCGCTTGCGCGGCCTCCTCCGCGGACAGGTCACCGGCGGCTGCGGCGCGGTCGATCTCCTCTAGCTCGCGCCGCAACCTCACGGGATCCTGCAGCTGCTGTTCGACTTGCTCCTGGATCAATCCGCTTAGCCAGATCACGCCGCGAACCGGCGCGGCGGGGAGCAGAAGTATCGAAGAGAACAGACCCATGCCTCACCCCTCCGGAGCTCGCTTTGTCACGAAGTCGTAGGCGGCCATCGGCCCCAGCAAATCCAACTCCACCCGGCCGTCCCACTCCGCCATGAGCCGGCGCAGCAATTCCTCCAGCTCGTCTTGCCGGGCCGTTTCGACCAGCACCGCGAGGTGGACGGCGTCCTCCTCGTGGGTGGGGTCGCGCAGATTGACCATCGCCTCGAGTTTCTCGAGCTCGGAGGTCACCTTGCGGGTGTCCTCGGCTCGCTTCGCCTCGATGGCTTGATTGATCATCTCGCCCAACATGATTCGCTCATTGCGGGTCGCGTCCTCCGGTTTCCCACGGATCTCGTCTCGGAGGCGGGCGGCGTCGGCATTCTCGTCGAGCAGTTCCCGCAGAATCGCGTCCTCGACGTAACGTCCTCTGACGACGAACTGCACCCGGCCCTCGAGTTCCGCCAGGGCCGCGCGAAATTCGTCTTCGTTCGCCTCGAGCAGTTCGCTCTCCACCGCGTCGGTGTCGGTCATGACCGCACCGAACCGCAATGGCAACACCGGACTCACTGCCGCGGACCCGTCGAGCAGTTTCTCGTGGGCGGTGAGGTCCTCGGGTGTGCCCAGCGGCCGATCGGAGGAGAGCGTACTGACCAGCGCGGCGATCTCGCCGTGCCGCACGACCTCGACCTCACCCGGCGGATCGCCGACTCCGGTGGCGTGTGGCTGCGGCTCGACGTCGGCGGGCACGATGCCGTAGACATATACGGCGGTGGAATCGGCAGCCATCACTACTCCTCCCGCCTGGACGGCCTGTGCACCGTCTGCCGCTTGTCCTGCACATCGCCGAGGAAGTCCGCGACCTTCTTGCCGGCTGCGTCGAGAGCACCCTTCGTCTTGTGCTCGGCCGCGCCTTCGGTGACGTCGCCGACGATGTCGGTCAGCCCCTTCGGCTCGCTGCTCGATATCTCCAGCCGGTTCACCGCTTCGGCGAAACGCAGGTAGGTGTCGACGCTGGCCACGACGACGCGCGCGTCGATGGTCACCAATTCGATGCCGACCAGCGACACTCTCGCGAACGCGTCGATGACCAGACCTTTGTCGAGAATGGTGTCGATTACGTCGGCCAGGCTGGACGAATTCGGCCGCGCCATCGTGCCCGCTCCGCCGCCGCCTCCGCCTCCTGCTGGTTCGATTGTCATCTGCTTGCTCCTCCGCTCACTCGGGACGGACGGTTCCCCGGACGCGTGCGGCGGCGCGGTGGCTCCGGTTCTTCCTCCTCGTCCTCCTCCTGCTCGTCTTCGTCCGTTTCCTCATCGGCGTCTTCGTCGCCCTCTTCACCGGCTTCTTCATCGGCTTCTTCGTCGCCCTCTTCACCGGCTTCTTCATCGGCTTCTTCATCGGCGCGCGCCTCGTCGGCTTCTTCGCGCTGCCGCGCCGTCTCGTCGTCCTCGACGACCTCGCCGTCGCGGATCTCGCCGTGCCACCCGACGATGTCGTCGCTGTGCAGGACGGCATCGGTCATGACATGGCGCTGAAAGTGCTTGAGCTCCAACCGGCATCGACGGCCCGCCGCGCGCCAAATATTGGCCGTCTTCTCGAACACTCCCTGTGGGTGGTACTCGAGCACCACCAGGATGCGAGTGAGGTTCGGGGTGATGTCGTGAAAGGCGACGGCACCGTCGATATAGCCCTTGGCGCCTTTCGACCGCCACACGATCCGCTCGAACGGAATCTGCTCGATGATCGTGGACTCCCAGGTCCGTCTCGACCAGAACACCTTGCCGGTCCAGCTGAGTTTCTCATCGGAGACCTGCTCGACCTGCTCGAGCTTCTTCGTGAATTTCGGAAAGTCCGCGAACTGGGTCCACTGGTCGTAGGCCAGATCGATCGGCACGCCGACGTCGATCTCCTCGACGATATTGGTCAGCTTGAGCTTCTTGCCGCCGCCCCCTTTGCCGCCGCCCCCGGTCAGCGAATCCTTGACCGACTCGAACTTCTCCCGGGCCGTGTGCTTGAGTTTGCTCATACCTCCGCTCATCACGGCCTGCAGCGGGGAGGCGCCGCCGGCCAGCTTGTCGACGCCGGTCACCGCCGCGATCAGATTCCCTTCGCCGCCCGCGTAGTCGTTCAACCGGCCGGCGGTCTTCGAGACCCGGTCCGTAAGTCCGACCACCGCGCGTTCGGCAAGCGTCCCCGCGAGATTCTGCACCGATTGCTGGAGCGGGCCGACCAGCTCAGTCGTTTTCGCCATCGCTCTCACCTCCTCGTGCGTCGCACGGGCGGTTCGTCGGAATCGGAGCTGCTACGGCGTCGGCTGACCGCTACGGGTTTGCGTTCCGCGGATTTGCGAGTCGAAGTCCCAGAGGTCGTCTTCCGCGCGCGGGGGGCTGCGCGCTTCCGTGCCCGCGGGGCGGGCGGCTCCCGGTCTTCTTCCTCCTCCTGGCCTTCCTCCTCCTGGCCGGAATCGACTTCCTCGAGATCCTCGTCGGAGGACGCCGCGGCCGCCTCCCGGACGGGCTCCTTCTCGCCCTCGTCGCCCGACTCCGCTTCCGGTGCTTCGCGGTCCTTGCCCGACAACAGGGACTCGCCCGACAACAGAGACGAGCCCTGCTGCAGCCGGGTGTTGAGTGCGTCGAGCTGGTTGCTCGCGGCGGTCACCGCGGCGGATCGGGCCGCGCCCACCAATTCGTCGCGAACGGTATCGGTGAGCTGCGTCAGGTCCGCCGACGATTTGAGCAGCGAGGTCCCCCGCTCCAGCAACTCCCCGGGAATGTCCGACGAACGTTTCGCCATCATGGCCCCCGCCACGCCCAGCGCGAAGCGCATCTTGCGGGTGCGACCCAGTACGTAGCCGATGCCCACCCCTATCGCGATACTTGTGCCACCCTTCATGGCCCTCTCCTTGTTTGCTCGCGTGCCGGCACGGCTGCATTGCCGCGGGATCGGCCGAGCGATGACACCCCGATGTTTGGAGTGAGCCACATCACAGAATGGCCTTACATCAGCGTATACCCAGCTATCGCCGCTGTCGGCCATCAGGCGGAGGGAGTTCCGGCATATCGATCAGTGCAGGCGCCGGGTACGCCGGCGCGGACGCAGCACGCGGACCGCCCGCCGCCAGCCACGCGGTGTGGCGACGAACCGCACCGGCCCGTCGAATCGGTCCGTCGGGTCGACGTCGGAGGCGGCGGTGCCGGCCCGGCGGGCGGCCTCGTAGCGAGCCAGACCTTCCCGGAATGCGGCCGGGTCGCCGCCGACGTCGGGGTGCTGGGTGCGCACGAATCGGCGGTAGGCCGCGCGGTCGGCGGCCGACCATCCGGCGCGCGCCGTCGGCGTCCGCGCTTCCCGGATCGGTTCGGGATCTGTGCTCGCCATCCCCTCCAGTATCACCACACCCATCGCGCCGAAACCGTGACCGTACGCACTGTCCGAAATGGGTACTCCGTCGCCATGGACGACAGCGCGCAGATTCGACCGGTACCGATGCGGCGGCGGCCCTGGTTCGCGGATCTGGAAGAAGCCGAACGACGTGGCGCCCACGGCAATGCCGGGCTCGGCTATTTCGATTGTGATTGCGAGATCTGCCACCGGCGGTTCCGGCCCGTGGCGGTCTGAAAATTCTTCGCGCCGTTCGGTTTTAGGGGAGCAGTCGGCCGCGGCCGGGTTTCGGCGCCGCCTCGCTCAGGCGCCGATACCACCGGCCAGTACGGGCCAGGAATCGTGGAGATCCGCCTCGAACAGTCCCCAGGTGTGGGAGCCCTCGGGCCGGTCCACGTACACCGCCGGGATGCCGAGCTGTCCGAGCCGACCGGCGAAAGCACCGGTACACGCCCTCGCGACAGCCTCCACCGGTGGGAATGGCAGTCCCCGGTCGATGCCGCCCGGGATGCCGGACGCCGCCGACAGGTAGATGGCCTTGCCCGCCAGGGCGCCGGCCCGCGCGAACGCATCGTGCACTGGCCACGCTCCGGTTCCCGGGAGGCCCCACATATTGCCCGGATTACCGCCGCCCCGCACGACCTGGGCACTCACCATCGCGATCCCGGCCGGATCGTTCGACCACGGGCACCCGCTATAGGAGGCCACCGCGCCGAAGCGCTCCGGCACCTGGATCGCGAGGTCCACCGCTGACGCGCCGCTCATCGACACCCCGGCGATCGCATTGCGGCCGGTGGTCTCCAGCCGGCTGTCGATGACATCGGGCAATTCCTGGGTGAGGTAGCTCTGCCAGCGATTGCGGCCCGCGACCGGGTCGTCGGCGATCCAATCGGTGTACATGCTGTTGGGCCCGCCGATCGGCATCACCACATTGACATGCTTGTCGGCGAAGAACGCCCGCACATCGGTGTCGTCCCACCAGGAGATGTTGTCCACACCGCCGCCGATGCCGGTGAGCAGATAGAGCGTGGGCGCCGGTCCACCACCGGCCGCGCGGATCACCCGGTTCGTGATCACCCGGTCCATCGCTGGCGAATAGACGTCCATCTCGACCGCCGCCGGGCTTAGCGGATGTTCGCCCACCACATGCGCCGCCGGGGCTGCCGCGGCAGAACCCGCCGGGAACGCACCCCCGGCAACGACCGCACACATCATTACGAGAAGTCGCGTGATTACCGTCACGACAAGGGACTACCCCGTCATGATCATCGCCACGCGGCCGACCCGTGACCGGCCGGAGCGCGGCCGGTCACGGGCGTCGACATCAGCCGAGCCGCGCCTCGATCGCCTCGATGATGCGCGGGCGCAGCTCGCGGGCGCTGATTACCGCGTCGACCGAGCCGACCTCGACGGCACGGTGGATGTTGTGCACCCGGTCGAACTCGGCGGCGACCTCGCCCAGCTTCTCCGCGCGCACCTGCGAGCGGACTTCGTCGAGCTCGGCGGACAGCTCCGCGCGCTCGGTACCCGACGCGTTCGCGACCCGCGACTCCAGTTCGCGCACCCGCGAATCGGAGGCGGTGCGGGTGTTGACGTCACCGACGAACACCACGGCCGCGGCCGGGGCGCCACCGAGCACCGAGGCGAACGAACCCTCCAGCGCGAGCACGGTCATATTCGGGTTCAGCGCCTTCGAGAACACCACGAACGCACCGCCGTGGTAGCGCGAGATCACGCAGAACACGATGGGCCCGCGGAAGTTCACGATCGCGCGGCCGATTTCGGCACCGTATTCGAGCTGCAGCTTGCGCATCGACTCCGGCGATCCGTCGAAGCCGGACAGATTCGCCAGCACCACCAGCGGGCGGTTGCCGCTGGCCGCGTTGATCGCGCGAGCCGCCTTCTTCGACGACCGCGGGAACAGCGTGCCCGCGGTGTAAGTGTCGGGACCGTCGGTGGACGGGAAGCCGCGCCGCGGCACACCCCGCGATTCGATGCCCAGCAGGCAGACCGGGATACCACCCAGATGCGCGTCCTGGACGACGGCGGTCTCCGCATCGGCCATACCCGCCCAGCGCTCCAGCACGGCGTGGTCCTGATCGGCCAGCGCCCGCATCACGGTGCGAATATCGAAGGGCTTCTTGCGATCCGGGTTCGTGGTCGCGGAGAAGATCTCGCCGACGGTCGTGAAATCGCTGTCCGGGACGGTGTGCGGGAACGTGCACACATCGCGGTCGATCGGGTCGGTGGTCTGCGCGCGGCGCGGACCCTGCTCCCCGGGAGCGATGTAGGTGTGGTCGTAGTGCGACATCAGCACATCGCGGGCCCCGGCCAGATTCGGCGCCCAGTACTGCGCCTGACCGTTGGGGCCCATCACGCGGTCGTAGCCGCCGATGCCGAAGTTGTCCTCGGCCGACACACCGCCGGAGAAGTCCAGCGCCTGCTTACCGGTCAGCACCATCGCCGAATCCGGGGTCATCACGAGGATGCCCTTGGTGTGCATGAGCATCGTCGCCTCGGCGTTCCAGTACGGCTGCGCACCGACGTTGATGCCCGCGACCACGATGTTGATCTCGCCGCCGTCCTGGGTGAATTCGACGATGCGCTTGAGCGCCGCCGCCACCCAGTCCATGTTCTCCGTACCGGAGTCCATCGAGATCCGGGCGCCGGAGGACAGCGCGTACCACTCGAGCGGCACCTGCATCCGCTCGGCCAGATCCAGCGCCGCGATCACCCGGCGGCATTCGGGCTCCGACAGTGCGCCCAGCGACTTGGTCGGATCGCCGAGCAGCGTCACGCGGGTGACGCCCTGCGGATGCCGCTCGGTCGGCGTGGTCACCACACCGACGACCATGGCCGCGGTGTTGTGGCCCTTGGGCCGGTCGACGGGGACCAGCGCGTGCTCGGCGTCGAGGTCGTATTCGGTGAAAGTGCCGAGCAGACCGGTCAATTCGTACGGATAGACGGTGCCGCGACTGGCGGCCCGCAGCACCTTCTGGCGGTACTCGTCGAGCGGTTCGACCGGGTCGTCGGTGCGCTCCCCGACGGTCACCTCGGTGCCGCCGGTGGCATCGAACCGGATGCGCACCACGATCTTGACCAGCTCGCCGGTCTTCTCGTCGGGCTGGCGGGCGATGATCAGGATCTCCTCCAGCCCGGCGCCCGCGGTGGCCGGTTCGACGCGACCGACGATGGTGTCCAGTTCGGCGCGGGTCACATCCAGCGGCGGCCAGATGTAGAGCACGATCCGGTTGGTGTGGAGGCGCTTGGCCGACGGCCGCCGCGACTGTGCCCGGCGGATGGAGTCGACACAGGTCGCGACCGTGCTCTCGGCGGTCGGCAGCGACAGCAGCCGGCCCTCGTGATCGCGCAGCGCGGTCAGGTCGCGCACCTGCGCGAACGCGATCAGCCGCTCGTCGGCGGGGTTCTCCTTCGCGACCCCCCGGAAGAGGTAGACCTCCTCGTCGGAGGACGGCAGCCGGGTGAGATCGAATTTACGCAGGCGGCGCATCTGCATCCGCTCGGCGATATAGGGGTGCAGGCCGCGGATCAACCGCTCCTCGGCCAGACCCGTCGCCGACGGGCGGAAGGTGAAGTGGTGGTGCATCACCGCGCCGTTGCTGCCCGCGACGGTGGCCGTGATCCGATTCACCTGATTGGGCAGCGACCGGGCGCCGAGCACTTCCTGCAGGGCGGCGGCCATCGCGTCGAAGTCCTCCGGCTGGTTCTCCCAGCCGAGGTAGATGTCGGCCTCGATGGAGGCGGCGCCGCCGGCCAGTTCGGTGAGCCCGCTCAGCACCGTGTCGAGCGAGTCGAAACTGACCGCCGCGGAGACCAGATTCACACCGCGGCGTTCGGCGACCACGAAGGTGCAGCCGTCCACTTCCTGGGTGCGGACGTCGGTCAGGCCCTTGTTGCCGTAGTACCGCCGGGTCAGCACCTCGAGCATGACGGTGTTGTCGGGGTTGCCCCGCACCAGCCGCTGGGCCAGCAGCCGAACCAGCGGCTCGGTGCTGCGCACCATCTCGGCGATGCGATCGGCGCGGTCGGCGGCATCCGGATGCGCGTCCAGATGGCTCAGATGCTTGCGGACCGTGGTGTACACGCGGGCGCGGTTGCGGCGCAGCAGCGGCTGGCCGTACCAGGCGTAGACCACACCCCGGGTGATATCGGCGATCACCGGGAAGCGCACCTGGGTCGCGGCCACCAGCCGCTCCAGCGCCAGGCCCACCGGTTCCTGCAGCACCCGATCCGGCACCGGCTCGCCCAGCCATTCGCGCAGCAGCGTGGTGACGACGGTGACCGTGTCGGACGGGCGCTGCTGCGCGAGGAAGATCCGGAAGACCGCGGCCTCGAGTTCCGGGGTGCGTTCCAGATCGGTGACGCCGTAGTGCGCGAGCGCCTTCGACAACTTGGCCCGGTAGGACTCCGGCAATCCGGCCCGCTCGACGTCGAGGCTCTGCAGATAGGTGTGGAAATATTCGCGGGCGCTGTGGACGTGGCCGTGGCCGGCGTCCTCACCCCAGAACTGGCTCAGCTCGGCGAGATCGGTGAAGACCTCGATCAGTTCCAGTTCCTCGCCGAGCGGGCGGCGGTTGTCCGCGATCGCCGCGCGGCGCGCGGCCAGGTAGTCCGCCAGGACACGGCCGCCGTCGTGCGGGTCGACGTCGAAACCGAGCAGCAGCCCGCGCAGATCCTCCTGGCCGCGCGCGGTGCGCTCGTGGGCCAGCACCTCGGTGGGCGCGGCGGGCAGGTCCAGTTCGACCGACTCGACCGCGGCGGCGGCCTCGTCGGCCTGATCGTCGTCGGCGATCGGTTCCAGGCGCAGCAGCGGCGCACCGGCCTCGACCTGCGAGCCGACCGAGACGCTGCATTCCTTGACGCGCGCCTTGAACGGCGACCGCAGCACGGTCTCCATCTTCATCGACTCGAGAACCAGGACGGGCGCACCCGCCTCGACCTCGTCGCCGACCTCGAGCGGCTTGGCGACGACCAGCGCGGGCGCGGGCGAGCGCACGACACCGCCTTCGTCACGGCTCACCCGATGCGTCACGCCGTCGACATCCACCACGTGGGTAGGGCCGTGCGTGCCGGTGACCAGCCGATACCGAGTGCCGTTGACCACGATCTGACCGGTGTGGCGGTCGAAGCGCTCCAGATCGACGTCGGCGGTGGCGATCTCGCCGGCAGCCTCGATGCCGATCCGGAATCGGTGCGCGCCGACCCGCGCGACCCGCAGGCGGTAGCTCGCGCCACGCAGCTTCAGATCCAGCGGACGGCCGCTCTCGTGCTGCACCTGCGGACGGCCACCAGCGGCGGTGGACAGCAGCCGATGCCGCTCGGCCCGCTCTTCTTCCTCGTAGGCGTCGATGGCGGCAGCGGCCAGGGCGACCGCGGTGTGCCGCTGGGCCACCAGCCGGCCCTCGCCACGCACCCGATCGATCCAGCCGGTGTCGGCGCTGGCGTCGATGACCTCGGGCTGGTCGAGCAGGTCCAGGACGAAACTCTTGTTGGTCGCGCCGCCCTCGATGATCACGCGGGTCTCGCCGACCGCGCGGCGCAGCCGGCCCAGGGCCTCTTCCCGATCGCGGCCGTAGGCGATGATCTTGGCGATCATCGAGTCGAAGTCGGCGGGGATGGTGTCGCCCGCGCTGACACCGGTGTCGACGCGGATGCCCGGACCGGCCGGCAGATCCAGCAGGGCGATGCGGCCCGGCGCCGGAGCGAAGTCGCGATCGGGGTCCTCGGCGTTGAGGCGGGCCTCGATGGCGTGCCCGCGTTCGGCCGGCGGCTCACCCTCGAGCCGTCCGCCGGAGGCCACGTGCAACTGCGCGCGGACCAGGTCGAACCCGGTGGTGTACTCGGTGATCGGGTGCTCGACCTGCAGGCGGGTGTTGACCTCCAGGAAGGCGAACAACTCGTCGCCGGGGTGGTAAAGGAATTCGACGGTCGCCGCGCCGCGGTAACCGACCGCCACCGCGAGCCGCTCGGCCGAGGCCTTCAGATCGGCGACCTGCTCGGGCCGCAGCACCGGCGAGGCGGACTCCTCGATGACCTTCTGATTGCGCCGCTGCACCGAGCAGTCGCGCACGCCCAGCGCCCACGCGGTGCCCTGACCGTCGGCGATCACCTGGACCTCGACGTGGCGAGCGCCGGTGACCAGCCGCTCCAAGAAGACGACACCGCTACCGAACGCGCGAGCCGCTTCCTGGCTGGTGCGCTCGTAGGCGTCGACCAGTTCGGCTTCGTTGGTGATGACGCGGATACCGCGACCACCACCACCGGCAGTGGCCTTCAGCATCAGCGGATAGCCGATGTCCTTGGCGGCCGCGATGGCGGCGTCCAGCGTCTCGACCGCACCGCGGCTCCAGGGCGCCACCGGAACCCCGACCTCTTCGGCGATCAGCTTCGCGCCGATCTTGTCGCCGAGTTTGCGCATGGCGTCCGGGCTCGGACCGATGAACGTGATACCGATGTGTTCGCACAGTTCCGCGAAAGCGGGATCCTCGGCGACGAAACCCCAGCCGACCCAGGCGGCGTCGGCCTTGGTCGCCACCAGCGCCTTCTCCAGCGCCTTCAGGTCCAGGTAGGGGCGGGCGGAGGCCGGACCGAGGTCGTAGGCGATATCGGCCTCGCGCACGAACGTCGCGTTCCGGTCGACATCGGTGTACAGAGCGACGGTTTCGATCTGTCGCGCGGTCGCCGCGGCCAAATCTCGGACGGCGTGGATGAGGCGCATTGCGGCCTCACCCCGGTTCACGATGGCGATGCGGCTGAACACTCGCCGACTCCTTTCCACAGCGTAGGCCCGGTGCATGGGCAGAATTCGAGGTATCGCGGCTCCGCGAAGTGTGCACCTTTATTCCACGAATGTTTACGCCATGCAGGGGTTACCCGCACGTATCGTGTGGGATCCCATAGGAGTCGTCCGGCCGATTCCCGCCGAAGCGCGGTATCGCGACATGCGCGAGCGACCGCCGGGTCTTACGACCCGGGCAACATCGAAGCAGATCAGAGCATCAATCGACGTCGCCGCCCGAGGCCGTCGCCGGCCTCGGATTGCGATTGGGCGGCGAATCGGCGACGGCGCGGCGAATCAGCGGATCTCAGGAGCCCTTACCGGAGGCCGGCGGAGGGGCGGACGGACCCGAATCGCCGCCGGATCCGTTGGCGGCGCCGTCGCGCTGTTGCTCCGCCCGATCGCCGCCCGCCGCATCGCCACCATCGCCGGCGACACCGTGTTCGGTGCCCTCGTCGGCTTCCTGGTCCGGTTCGGGATGTTCGCGGGAGAAATCGGCGGGCAGCTTCTTGATGTGCTTGTTCATCGAGCGGATCAACAGCACCGTGCCGACCAGCAGCACGAGAATGATCACCAGACCCAGCGGCGACGCCTTGCCGAACTCCGGGCCGGTCGGGTTCGTGGTGGTGTTCTGAGCCAGCAGCGCGGTGTGCGCGAACAACGTCGACATCATCGAACCGTGCCCTCGACAGCCCGGTCGGCGACCATTTCGTCGGCGTCCGTATCGTCGGCGTCCCGGATGCCGGCGAACAGGTCGGTCTCCGGAATCGCGGTGCGCACCCGGGTCTTGGCCAGTTCGAATTCCTCCGTGGGCCACAGCCGCTGCTGCATCTCCAGCGGGATCGCGAAGAACATGCCGTTGGGGTCGATCTGCGTGGCGTGCGCGCGCAGCGCCTCGTCACGCTGCGGGAAGTACTTGCCGCAGTCGATCTGCGTGGTCACCCGCGACATCACATCGCCGTGTTCCTGGGCGGCCTTGCGGATGCGTTCCATCCAGTCGCGCATCGGGAACGGCTCACCGATCCGGTCGTACTCGTCGGCGAAGGTCTCCAGCCGCTGCAGGCTGAAACCGTGGTTGTAGTAGAGCTTGAGCGGGGTCCACGGTTCGCCCGCGTCGGGGAAGCGCTCGGGGTCGCCGGCCGCCTCGAAGGCCGCCATCGACACCTTGTGGCACATGATGTGGTCCGGATGCGGATAGCCACCGTTCTCGTCGTAGGTGGTCATCACGTGCGGCCTGAATTCGCGCACCACCCGCACCAGGGCCTCGGTGGCCTCCTCGAGCGGCACCAGCGCGAAACTGCCCTCGGGCAGCGGGGGCAGCGGATCTCCTTCAGGCAGGCCGGAATCCACGAATCCGAGCCAACGGTGCTGGACGCCCAGGGCCTTCGCCGCGGCCGCCATCTCCTCGCGGCGGACATCGTCGATGCGGTCGAGAATTCCCGGCACATCCATCGCCGGATTGAGGATCGAGCCGCGCTCACCTCCGGTCAGGCTCACGACCAGCACATCGTCACCCTCCGCGGCGTATTTTGCGGTGGTGGCGGCGCCCTTGCTCGACTCGTCGTCGGGGTGGGCGTGCACCGCCATGAGGCGCAGCGGCCGATCGAAGCTGCCGCTCACTTCTCGTTCACCTCGTTGCTCACCGTTTCACCTCATAGCCGTCCGCCGTGCCCGAGCGGCACGCGGGTGTCCGAACTGCATTCCCTATAGTTCCATCCGACGGTCTTTTGTTCCGACCTACCCCCTGATCGACCACGGGAGCAACCACACCATGAGCGAGGCGGCATCGCAGTCCGACCGGACCGATCCGGACGGGCGCACCGCCGACGCCGCCACCGGGGCGACGGGAGTGAGCAACGATCGAGTGTCGAATCGTTACGGAACCGGTCCCGCACGCAACCGCCGCTGGGTTCCGATCGCGCTCGGCATCGTGGTGGTGATACTCGGGCTGGTCGTCGCCTACGTGGGTTATCGGCAGTACGGTCCCCAGGATATCGAGCCCGACCAACTCGGCTACGACGTCGTCGACGATTCCACGCTGACCGTGCATTTCAAGGTGACCCGCAAGCATCCGGAGCAGCCGGTGGTGTGCCTGGTCCGGGGCATGGACACCGAGGCCAGCGAGATCGGCCGCCGCGAGGTGCTGATCCCCGGCTCCGACAGCGGAACCGTCGAACTCACCACCACGGTGCGGACCACCGCCCGGCCCGCCAACGGCAATATCTACGGGTGCAGCGATCAGGTACCGGCCTACCTGAAGGCCGGCTGACACCCCCGCATTCAAGCCTTCTACCTGCACATATCCAATTCGTGCTAGAATGGCGCGAACACGGTTCCGAACGCTCGGAGCCGTGTTTGCTGCATTGACGGCCAGCGCTGCCGGTTCCCGGGCACACAATGCCCGCGACACCGTCGGGGTTCGAGGAACATCCCCCGGATCGCTCTAGCCGTCGACTGTTGCTGTGCGCGGACACGTGCTTGCGCACGCGCGACGGGTATTACGGACCCCGGCACGCCGGGAACAACTACTAGGGAGTGATCGAGATGACTGAGACGCAAGTGACCTGGCTCACACCGGAGTCGCATGAGAGGCTCAAGAGCGAACTCGACGCGCTCATTGCCAACCGTCCGGTCATCGCGGCTGAGATCAACGAACGCCGCGAAGAAGGCGACCTGAAGGAGAACGGCGGCTACCACGCCGCGCGCGAGGAGCAGGGTCAGCAGGAGGCCCGCATCCGTCAGCTGCAGGAGCTGCTGAACAACGCCAAGGTCGGCGTCGCGCCGACCAAATCCGGTGTGGCGCTGCCGGGCTCGGTGGTCAAGGTCTACTACGACGGCGACGAAACCGATACCGAGACCTTCCTGATCGCGACCCGCGAAGAGGGCCTGGGCCGATCGGACCTGGAGACCTACTCGCCGAGCTCCCCGCTCGGCGGCGCCCTGATCGACGCGAAGGTCGGCGAGACGCGCGAATACCGCCTGCCCAACGGCAACATGATGAAGGTGACCCTGGTCAGCGCGGAGCCGTACCACAGCTGACGGGAAGGTGTCGTCGATGCACGCGAGCAGCGGCGGGGATACCACCGCGGCTGCGCTGCGCGCGCTCCTCGGCAGATTCGGCCGGGTCGGCAGCAGCCCGGCCGACCATCTGACATACGACCATCTGACATAGCTCTACCGACACGAACGGCCGCACCGATTCCGGTGCGGCCGTTCGTTGTTTTTGCTGCTCAGCCCAGCGCCCGCTCCACATCGGCGAGCAGATCGCCGATGTCCTCGATGCCGACCGACAGTCGCACCAGATCCGCGGGCACCTCCAGTTCGGAGCCCTCGGTCGAAGCGTGGGTCATCGCACCGGGGTGTTCGATCAGCGATTCCACTCCACCGAGCGATTCGGCGAGGGTGAAGATCTTCGTCCGCGCGCAGAAGTCGTGCGCGGCCTGCTTGCCGCCGCGCAGCCGTACCGAGATCATGCCGCCGAAACGGCGCATCTGCTTCTGCGCCACCGGATTTCCGGGATGTTCCGGCAGGCCGGGGTAGATCACCTCCGAAATGGACGAGTGCTCGGCGAGGAATCCGGCGAGGGTCTCCGCGTTGTCGCAATGCCGATCCATCCGCAGCGCAAGGGTTTTGATGCCGCGCATGGTGAGGAAGGCGTCGGTGGGCCCCGGGACCGCGCCGGCGCCGTTCTGCAGGAAGGCGAAGGCGGCGTCGAGTTCGGCGTCGTTCGTGATCAGTGCACCGCCGACCACATCGGAATGACCGCCCAGATATTTGGTGGTCGAATGCAGCACGATATCCGCGCCGAGCAGCAGCGGCTGCTGCAGGTACGGCGAGGCGAAGGTGTTGTCCACCACCAGTTTCGCCCCGCCGCCGTGGGCGACGTCGGCCAGTGCCGAGATGTCGCCGACATTGAGCAGCGGATTGGTCGGCGTCTCCAGCCACACCAGTTTGGTGTTGGGACGCAACGCGTGTGCGACGGCGTCCGGATCCGACACCGGGGCCACGGAGTATTCGATACCCCACTGCGTGAACACCTTGTCGATGAGCCGGAACGTCCCGCCGTAGGCGTCGTTCGGAATCACCAGGTGATCCCCCGGGCGCAGCGACGCCCGCAGCACACAGTCGGTGGCCGCCATCCCCGAGGAGAATGCCCGCCCGTAACTCCCGGATTCCAGCGCGGCCAGATTCGCTTCCAGCGCGGCGCGGGTCGGGTTACCGGTGCGGGCGTACTCGTAGCCGCCACGCAGCCCGCCCACGCCGTCCTGGGCGAAGGTCGAGCTCGCATAGATCGGCACATTCACCGCACCGGTCTGCGGGTCGGGATCGAACCCGGCATGCACGGCTCGTGTGGAGAACCCCAGCTGATCGTCGGTCATGCCGACCAGCCTAGATCCGCGCCGTCGCGACGCTCGAGCCGGGAACCCCCGGCCCTGGATCGATGTGAGCGGGGTCATGCCCGCCCGGGACCGATCGCCCCGGCTCAGTACGCCGAGTTGACGTTGTCCATCGAGCCGTAGCGGTGCGCTGCGTAGTTGCAGGCGGCCACGATGTTGGCGACCGGATCCCAGATGTCCCAGGAGGTGCCGTCGACGTGGTAGGCCGCGAAGGTCGGGTCGATGACCTGCAGCAGACCCTTGGACGGGATGCCCATGGCGGCGTTGGAGTCGTACAGGTTGATGGCCTGGGTGTTACCCGAGGACTCCCGCATGATGTTGCGATAGATGCCGTTGTAGCTGCCCGGGATACCGTGCGCGGCCATGATGTCGAGGGCGTTGTGGATCCACCCGTCCAGGTTGTCCGGGTAGACCGGCGCCGGCGGGGGCGGCGGCGGAACCGGCGCGGGGGCGGGCGCGGGAGCCGGCATCGGGGCCGGGATGGCGGCGGCGGGGGCGGCCGGCGCCGGGGCGGCCGCGGCGATGGGCTCGGCGGCAGCGGTGGGCTGGGTCTTCTCGGCGGCGGCGACCAGCGTGGATGCCAACGCGGCCGGCTTCACATCGTCGGTCTTGTGGCCACCGGCGGAGGTGATGGCGGCGAAAGCGGCGAGGGCCAGGGTGGCTGATCCGGCGGTACGCGCGACCGCCTTGGCTCTACTGCTTGTGGTGGTCTTCGACATTCGATGTTCTTCCCTACTGTGTGTCGGCCTCGGTGGCCTGCGGCAGGCAGCACTGGACCAGGGCGGGCCCCTGTGGGACTCACCTCGCGTGCTGCATGCTTTTTTCGGATGACGATCCGGCTACTGACTCAGACTCGCGTCTGACAACCAACGAGGTCACAGGATGATTGCGGTAGGTGAACGTAAACTTAACTTGAAATGAACAGAAGGTGCCGCCACTCGCGTTTTGCATCGATGACGACCCGCTATATAGCGCTGACCTGGGGATCCATACTTCACGGGAACGTGCTGCGCATCACAGAAAAATAACGCGTGTCGTTGCGTTTCGAGGGTGTTTTGTCCGATTTTTTCCGCGTTCGGCCACCGTTCGGTAACGATCGATAACGCTCGGTAACCCCTGTCGGGCCGCACTCGATATTCAGGGTTTGGGCAATTCGGGGTTTGGGCATCGATCGGTTGCCCGCCGACAGGGTTGGGGCTCGGCACGCGGTAATCGGCCGGCAGATCCGCCCCCGGCGGCGCGGGCAGGCGGAAACGCGATCACCCGGCTCGCGTGAGCGGCCGGGTGATTGGAGCGAACTGTGCTGTTGTGCGAACTCTGCTGTGGTGGGCCGTACAGGATCAGTGCGTGGGCAGACCCGACCCGCTGAGGAAGCCGAGCAGATCATGGCGGGTGATGACACCGATCGGCTTGCCATCCTCGACGACCATGAGCGCGTCGGTGGACTCCAGCGCCTTGGTCGCGGCCGACACCGGCTCGCCGGACCCGATCAGCGGGAACGACGGGCTCATATGCTTCGACACCGGATCGGTCAGATGCGCCCGGCCCTCGAACACCGCCGACAGCAGATCGCGCTCGGTGACGCTGCCGGCCACCTCGCCGGCCATCACCGGCGGTTCGGCGCCGACCACCGGCATTTGGGAGACCCCGTATTCGCGCAGGATCTCGATCGCGTCGCGCAGCGTCTCCTGCGGATGGGTGTGCACCAGATCCGGCAGCGCACCGGACTTGCCGCGCAGTACATCGCCGACCGTCGGCTCGGCGGTGCTGCCGTCGAGCCGGGTCTGCAGGAAGCCGTAGGAGCTCATCCAGTTGTCGTTGAAGATCTTCGACAGGTAACCGCGGCCACCGTCGGGCAGCAGCACCACCACGACCGCCTCCGGGTCACGCTCGGCCACCCGCAGCGCCGCGACCACCGCCATACCGCAGGAACCGCCCACCAGCAGCCCCTCCTCGCGCGCGAGGCGGCGGGTCATCTCGAAGCTGTCGGCGTCGGAGACGGCGATGATCTCGTCCGGCACCGACGGGTCGTAGGCCGAGGGCCAGAAGTCTTCGCCGACGCCCTCGACCAGATACGGCCGGCCGGTGCCGCCGGAATAGACCGACCCCTCCGGATCGGCGCCGACGACCTTGACCTTGCCGCCGGATACCTCTTTCAGATACCGGCCCGCACCCGTGATGGTGCCGCCGGTGCCCACGCCGGCCACGAAATGGGTGACCGTGCCCTCGGTGTCGCGCCAGATCTCGGGACCGGTGGTCTCGTAGTGGCTGGCCGGGCCGCCCGGGTTGGAGTACTGGTCGGGCTTCCACGCACCCGGGATCTCCCGGGTGAGGCGGTCCGAGACGCTGTAGTAGCTGTCCGGATGCTCCGGCGGCACCGCGGTCGGGCAGACGACCACCTCGGCACCGTAAGCGCGCAACACGTTGCGCTTGTCCTCGCTGACCTTGTCCGGGCAGACGAAGACGCATTTGTAACCGCGCTGCTGGGCGACCAGGGCCAGCCCCACCCCGGTGTTGCCGGAGGTCGGTTCCACGATGGTCCCGCCCGGCTTCAGCAATCCCTGCTCCTCGGCGGCATCGATCATCTTCACCGCGATGCGGTCCTTGGAGCTGCCGCCCGGGTTGAGATATTCGATCTTCGCGGCCACCACCCCGGAGTTCGGGCCCACCACCGAGTTCAACCGAACGAGCGGGGTATTTCCGATCAGGTCGACGACGTGGTTCGCGATACGCATAGCTACATCGTCGCAGAGCCGGGCGGGCGACTTGCGTTTGGTACGGCGTGCGCTGCGTTCGATCCAGCGAGGCACCAGCGCTGCGGTTAGTATGCGGGGCGTGAGGATGCCGAAGACAGCTCGCGCCACCGCAGTCGTGGCCGCGACCGTCGGGGCCGTGACCACCATCGCGTCCGCCTCGGCCAGCGCACAGACCGTCGAGTTCCCGCAAACGCCGAGTGTGTTCTACGGCGGATTGTGCGGGGGCAATATCCGGACCTGGGTCGATACCAGTCCCGACTGGCCGGGGCGGGCGGTGTTCAACGTCCAGGCCCTGGCGATCCAGGGTGTGGGGCCGGGACAGTATCCGCTGGCCCCCCTGTGCAACGTCGACACCACCGTCGCGTGGCGCAACACCAACACCGGCGCGGCCGGCGAGTACCGGCTGAACGTCGTCTCCGGTATCTACGGCAGCATCCTGTACGCGGAGTTCCAGAACACCGGACCGGGTCATATCGAGGTCACGGTCACCACCAACAACCTCAACATTCCCGCGCACGGCGCATTCGACGTTTTCTGACCGCACCGGCCTTGTCCCTGGTCGGCGCGTCGCACGCGCCGCATAATCGGTAGGACCGGACCGGGAGCCCCTGCGGCCGCACCGGATTCGCACCGCCGCGGGCGCCGAGCCCGCCGCGGAGGGTCCGGTCGGTAGCAGCGTCGGATGTGAGACGGGAGGTTGGGGCGTGGCTTCCAGGACGTGGCGAACGGTCGCGGCGAGCGCGGGCGCCGCCGTGGCGGTCGGCTCGGGGGCGGGCACCGCGGGCTGGGCGACCTACCGCCTGCTGATGTCGCAAGCCCGCGCGGCGCGCACCGTGATCGGCCGCGACACCTCGAAGCCCCCGGAGGCCGACGGTGTGTACACCCGCGAGTGCGCGGCCCCGCAACCGTGGCGCGCGGGTGTGCCGTTCGATCTGCATCTGATGATCTTCGGCGACTCGACCGCCGCCGGAGTGGGCTGCGCCGACGCCGAACGGGTACCCGGCGTCCTGGTGGCCCGCGGTCTGGCCGATGCCACCGGATGGCGAATTCGCTTGAGTACCAAGGCGATATCCGGCGCCACCTCGAAGGGGCTGGCCGGACAGGTCGACGCCATGTTCATCGCGGGCCCGCCACCGGACGCCGCGGTGATCCTGGTCGGCGCCAACGACGTCACCAAGAAACATTCGATCCGGCGTTCGGCGCAGCGGCTGCGGCAGGCGGTCGGACGCCTGCACGAGGCGGGCGCCGTCGTGGTAGTCGGCACCTGCCCGGATCTCGGCACCGTGGCCGCGATCCCGCAGCCGTTGAGCACGGTCGTGCACCGCTGGAGCGCGCGGCTGGCCCGAGCCCAGGTCGGTGCGGTCCGTTCGGCCGGCGGCATCCCCGTGGCGATGGGCGATCTGCTCGGCCACGACTTCCGCAGCACACCGGAGGTGCTCTTCTCCGCCGACGGGTTCCATCCCTCGCCGGCCGGATACGCGTTGGCGGCCCGGCACCTGCTCCCGGTACTGCTCAGCGCAATCGGCGCCGATCCGAGTGCGCAGCGTCGATTGGCTGCCTCCCACGGTTCTCGGCCCGCCTCGATTGTGGACTGACGCAGCGACCGAGCGAGGAGGGAAGAATCGAGGACCAGCGCCCGAGCGAAGCGGAGACAGAACGCGCAGTAGATTCGGGGTTGCATTTGTCGTACCCCTGTACCGAAACGGTCGGCTGACCGATTCGGCGACCCCGATGTAAGGAGTCCTCATGCCAGAGGCCGTCATCGTTTCGTTCGCCCGCTCTCCCATCGGCCGCGCAGGCAAGGGTTCGCTGGTGACCATGCGTCCCGACGACCTCGCCACCCAGATGGTCCGCGCCGCTCTGGATAAGGTCCCGGCGCTGAATCCCGCCGACATCGACGATCTGATGCTCGGCTGCGGACAGCCCAGCGGCGAGGCCGGATTCAACATCGCCAAGGTGGTCGCCACCCAGCTCGGCTACGACTTCCTGCCCGGCGTGACCGTGAACCGGTACTGCTCGTCCTCGCTGCAGACCACTCGCATGGCGCTGCACGCCATCAAGGCCGGCGAGGGCGACGTCTTCATCTCCGCCGGCGTCGAGACCGTCTCGCGGTTCCCGAAGGGCACCTCCGACGGCTGGCCGGACACCCACAACGAGAAGTTCGCCGCGGCCGAGGCCCGCACCACCACGCGCACCGAGGGCGGCTCCGGCGGCTGGACCGACCCCCGCGAGGGTGGCGATCTGCCCGACATCTACATCGCGATGGGCCAGACCGCCGAGAACGTCGCCCAGTTCACCGGCATCTCGCGTGAGGACCAGGACCACTGGGGTGTGCGGTCGCAGAACCGCGCCGAAGAGGCCATCAAGGCCGGCTTCTTCGAACGCGAGATCACCCCGGTGACGCTGCCCGACGGCACCGTCGTCTCCACCGACGACGGCCCGCGCCCCGGCACCACCTACGAGAAGATCTCGCAGCTCAAGCCGGTCTTCCGCCCCGACGGCACGGTCACCGCCGGTAACGCCTGCCCGCTGAACGACGGCGCCGCCGCGCTGGTCATCATGAGCGACACCAAGGCCAAGGAGCTGGGGCTGACCCCGCTGGCGCGCATCGTGTCCACCGGTGTGTCCGGTCTGTCGCCGGAGATCATGGGCCTGGGCCCGATCGAGGCCGTGCGCAAGGCGCTGAAGATCGCCGGCCAGACCATCGACGACATCGACCTCTACGAGATCAATGAGGCCTTCGCCGTGCAGGTGCTGGGCTCGGCTCGTGAGCTGAACATGGATCTGGACAAGCTGAACGTCTCCGGCGGCGCCATCGCCCTCGGCCACCCGTTCGGCATGACCGGCGCCCGCATCACCGCCACCCTGATCAACAACCTGCAGACCCACGACAAGCAGTTCGGTCTGGAGACCATGTGTGTCGGCGGTGGCCAGGGCATGGCCATGGTCATCGAGCGCCTGAGTTAGTAGTACTGCGGTCGGCCGGTTCGTCATCGACGTCCTGCCGGCAGCACTGCTCGCTTGAAAGCAGCCGCCGCGCACGGGCCGCGACGGCAGAGTCTCGAAACGCGAAGAGGTGGCTGCCGTGTCGCAGCCACCTCTCCGGTGTTCGAACCCGCTGTCGGGCGCGGGATCAGTCGTTCTGCAGATAACTCAGCAGGCGCAGGATCTCCAGGTACAGCCAGACCAGGGTGACGGTCAGGCCCAGGGCGACGCCCCACGCGGCCTTCTCCGGCGCACCGGCGCGGATCAACTGGTCGGCGGCGTCGAAGTCGAGCAGGAAGCTGAAGGCCGCGATCGCGATGCAGACCAGGCTGAAGATGATCGCCACGGTGCCGCCGTCCCGCAGGCCGAAGCCGCCGGGGGTGAAGAAAGCGGCGACCAGGTTGCCCAGCATGAGGACGACCACACCGATCATGGCGCCGACGAGCATGCGGGTGAAGCGCGGGGTGACCCGGATGGCTCCGGTCTTGTAGACCACGAGCATGCCGAAGAACACACCGAAGGTGCCCAGTACCGCCTGGGCGATCAGACCGCCGCCACCGACGCCGCCGAATTCCACATTGGTGAACATGAACGACAGCGCGCCCAGGAAGAAGCCTTCGGCCGCCGCGTAGCTCAGCACGATGGCCTTGTTGTCCTGCTTGCGGCCGAAGGTGGCGACCATGACCAGCGCGAAGCCGACCAGACCACCGACGATCACGAACAGCGGGGCCAGCGCGTGGTTGGCCGCCGTCGCACCGTAGGCGATGATCGCGGCGAGCGTGACCACGCCGAGGGTGATGCCGGTCTTGGTGACGACATCGTCGATCGTCATCGGCCGGGTGGCCGGCGCCTGCTGATACGGCTGCTGGACACCGTACGGGCTCTGCTGTCCGTACTGCGCGAACTGCCCGGCGCCCGCTGCCGCCGAACCGAATCCCGCGTATCCACCGCCCTGTTGTTGCGGCAAATTTTTGAAGATCGGGTTACTTGTGGTGCGCAAGGTCCCGTGCCTTTCCGAAGTAGCGGTCCACGTCCGTCGTGTCCGTCTGAGTATCCAACGATCCGCTCCGGGAGCAAGTTCCCCGAACCGGACATCAAATCGGACATACCAGACTGTACTGCCCGTAATCTACTCCCGCCGGGCGGTGCGCAGGCCACACACGGACCGAGTCACGGTGAATTTGCGATTACGCCCGACCACGTCGGTCTTGCCGACCAAGCGGTCCATGACGCCGCGATAGTTGAGGTGGCTGTTGTATACGGTCCACAGCTCCCCGCCCGGGCGCAGTACCCGCCCGGTTTCGGAGAACATCTTGATCGCCGAGCCGGTGTGCACCGCGGCGCCGACGTGGAAAGGGGGGTTGCACAGCACCAGATCGGTGCTGTGGTCGCCCACCGCCGCCATCGCGTCGTCGCGGACCACGGTCACCCGGTCGCCGACTCCGTTCGCGGCGGCAGTGGCCCGGGCCGAGGCGACCGCGGCCGCGGACTGATCGGTTCCGACTACGGTGATGTGCGGGCGCGCCTTGGCCAGGGCGGTGGCGAGTATGCCGGTGCCGCAACCGAGATCGATCGCCTCGTGGGCGTCGGGCTTCATCCGATCGAGGTGTTCGAGCAGGAAGCGGGTGCCTATATCGAGGCGCGGCCCGGAGAAGGCCGCTCCGTGCGCCACCACCTGCAGGGCGAGTTCGTCGAGTTGCTCACGCAGCGGAAACTGCTGCGCTCCCGGCGTTTTCGGCCCGGTCGCCGTGATCGTCCGCGACTTCTGCCGGCCCCGGCTGGCCTGCACACCCGAAAAGTATTCCGCCAGTACGTCGTTCATCGCCGGCGTCAGATACTTGTCACGGCCACCGGCGATCACGATGACCTCCGGATCGGCGTATCGCGCGACCGCCTCGGCGATCTCGGCGAGACCGGACAGCATGCGGGGTAATCGCAACAGCACGACGCCGGCCCCCGCGAGCAGTTCCGGGCCGAGATCGTGCGAGGTGTAGCGGTCGGCCAGATCCATGGCACGGGCATTGTTGGCCAGCGCCTGTTCACCGGTCAGCAGATCCTGGTGGACACGGATGTCGCGCACATCGTGGGCGGCGGCCACGCCGAGAGTCAGTGCGCCGTAACAGTCGTCGATCACCGCGACCCGTCCCGGTCCGGCCGCCGCGAGCACATCCGCGGCCGTGTCGAGGATCAGTCGGTCCGCCGCGTCGACGGCGTAGAGGTTCACCGCTTCCACATCCGGATAGCGCCGTAATCGGCTCAGTATGTCGTCGACCTCCAGCATTCCTACAGTGTGCTAGACCGTTGCCGTGTCGTCACCATGACCCCTGGCGCCCGACGGCATACCATCGGCCCCATGCGTAACAGGCTGGTATTGCCGATGGTCGCCGGGCTCGTACTGCTGGCGGGTTGCTCGGACGGCGACTCCAATCCGGCCGGTCGAACGCCGATGCCGCCCGCGACCGGGGCCGCCACGGCGACCACGGAACCGAATCAGGCGCCGCCCTGGGGAACCTCACCGCAGCAGGCCACCCCGGCCACCGACACCCGGCTCACCGTGACCGATGTGCGCATCGGCCACCACGACGGTTACGACCGGGTGGTGTACCAGTTCGGTGGCACCGGCGGGGCGCCCGGGTGGAATGTGCGGTACACCGATCGCGCGGTGCAGAACGGCAGCGGCCGGGAACTGCACATCGCCGGCACCTCCATCCTCGAGGTGCAGATCCTGGGCACCGCCTATCCCTGGGACAGCGGGGTGACGCCCTACAGCGGCCCGAACCCGGCCACCGATCCGAGCGCACCGGGCGTTGCCGGGGTCTACGGTGCCCAGGATTACGAAGGCACTACGCAATCGTTCATCGGCGTGAACGCGAACCGGCCGCCGTTCTCGGTGACCGCGCTGGACCGGCCCGTGCGACTGGTCGTGGACATCGCAACCGGATGATCGTCACCACCCATACCGCCCGGGGGTAACCGAGGGATGCGTAGACTGGGACAGTGCTCGCCATGGGTAGCCTCCGTCGCGCGCCCGGATTCGTCCGGGTGCTCGGTGTGCTGTCCCTGCTGATCGGCGTCGCCGTCATGCACGCGGTGGTCTTCTCCACCGGGCACGCGATGGGCGCCGCCACCGAGCCGGCCGTATCTTCGCCTGCCGTCACTGCGCCGGAGGGGGCGGGCGGCTCGGTATCGCCACCGAACGACGCGAGCCGAGCGCCGATTGCGCTTGCCGCACAAGGCATTGCGCAGAGCCGTCACGGCGACCACTCCGCACCGGCCACCGTACCCGCCGCGGCGGCGGTCCGGAACGAGCAAACACCGGTCGCGGACCGATCGCCGGCCGCGCCCATGCGGAGCACCCCAGTGATTGCCGAGGGTTCCGGCCGTGACGGCTGCATCGTCCACGCCGGTATGCACGCCTGCGTTTTCGTGCTGGTGACCCTCGCGCTGGCCCTCGGTCTGGCGGTGATCGCCTGGCTGGGCGCCGATCGGATTCTCGGCGCCGGGCACCTCGCGCGCTTCGGGCTGCGCCGCCGCGCGCGACCACCGCCGTGGACCGTGCTCTCCCTGGCCGAATTGGCGATTCTGCGGATCTGACCGACCCGCCGGATCGGCGTGCGAACGCGCGCAGATACCGGCCCGACAGGTCCTCAGCCATCGCAATTCCCCAGGAGCACAATTATGTTCACTACTCGTATCCGCATGCTGTCCGCCGCCACCCTCGCCGCTGCCGCCCTGATCGTCGCCGGTTGCGGCAGCGACGACTCCGGCAGCTCGAACACCTCGGCCTCGGCCACGTCGTCGCATTCGTCGATGGCCGACATGCCCGGGATGAATCACACCGGTGCACCGTCCTCCGCGGCCCGCACCGACTACAACGACGCCGACGTCAGCTTCCTGACGATGATGTATCCGCATCACGCGCAGGCGGTGGAGATGGCGAAGCTGGTGCCCGGCCGGTCGCAGAATCAGGAATTGATCACCCTGTCCGCGAATGTGGAGAAGGCGCAGGCCCCGGAGATGGAGCAGTTCGCCGCGCTCCTGCACAGTTTCGGCAAGCCCGCTCCGCAGGCGACCATGAACCATCCGATGAACGGCGTGATGACGTCCGAGCAGATGACACAGTTGCGCGACGCCTCCGGCGCCGATTTCGACCGGATGTGGCTGCAGATGATGATCGCGCACCATCAGGGTGCGGTGGATATGGCAAATACCGAGATCGCCGACGGCACGAATGCCGACGCGAAGACGCTGGCGCACAACATCCTCACCGCGCAGCAGGCCGAGATTCAGCAGATGCGCGGGATGCTCGGGCAGAACTGATCGCCCGCGGTCGCGCCGTTCGGCTCACCGGCCGTTCGGCTCGCGGGTCGACGGTGGCTCGCGGACGAGCCAGGAAACCACACGCAGGCGGGTGTGCCGGCTATCCGGCACGCCCGCGCGGGTGGGGCGGTCAGCTCCCGATGACGGCGTTCATGATGGTGCCCGCGCTGGTCGCGACGCCACCGCCGATCATCGCGCCGGCCACCATCTTCGGCGACTCCAGACCGCCGCCGCTCCACTTTTCCCAGGCGAAGCGGCCGCCGCCGTAGGTGATGGCGCTGACGCCGGACAGCAGGACGAACCAGGTGAAGTAGCGAACCAGCTTCAGCAGTTTGTCCGCGGCCGGCGGGGTTTCCGGCGTGGGGTTGCCGACCTGAGCCAGCACGGTGGTGTACATATCGTGTACGGCGAGAACCATGCTCACGTTCGTTGTCCTCTCGGATGCTGAGGTGATGCCGGTACTGAGGTGATGCCGGTTGGAGCGCAGAGCATGCAGTGACAACTCGTCAAACAGATCCAATTGAACCGCACCGGCCGCCTCGCCCGCAGCCGGACACACCGCATTCGCGAAAGCGGCCACTACCTGCGATTCCAGGTCAACTGACCGGTCTGCCGACGATCACGCTCACGACCGGCCGCTCCGAGCGACCGAGGCGAGTCGGGAGCGGGCCGGACCAGCGATTCGTGCCCGGCGGGGCGGCATCCGGATGAGTGCGCCCGTATCCGAAAGCGGCCGGGTAGGAGGTCATTTCGGGGCCATCGCGTCGCTTGCGTGGCCGGCGACCCTGCCGCCGGTGTCCAGGATCGGCTGCGGCACATCACCGCCCGTGGCGGACCTCGCGCATCAGTCGCCGGACGGTATGGGCAAAACGTTTGCTAGGAGGTAGCCTGTGACGCGATGGCTACCACTGCGCAATTGCGGGCCGCGCTGGCGGTGCTCCGCGCCGATACCGACGAAGCCGCCGAGCAAGCCCGTCTTTCGGACATGTCCGGAACCGATTCGGCAGCGGTCGAGCACGCCCTGCTCGCCGGTTTGCTGTACCGAATGATGGGCGATGATCTGCGCCACTCGCTGACCGGCGCTCCCGATCTCACCGCACTCGAGGAACGGGCCCGCGCCGCCGGGCCGGGAACCGCGACCTATGCCACCGACGATCGGGAACAACGCGAAGAGCATTGCGCCCAGGCACATTTCGAGGCGTACTGGCTCGCCCATCGGATCGCCGGACTGCACTTCACCACCGTGCCGTCGGCCCCCGCGCTGCAGGCGGCCGCGCATACCGCCGAGGCCACCCGCACGCTGCTGCGTATCCATCGCGATCTGCTGGACGCGCCGGATGCCGGGCACCCGGCCTGGGAGGTGGTGATCGACCAGCTCGATCGAGCCCGCGCCCTGGCCCGGACGGCGTACGCGGGTGCCGAGCCCCTCGGTGCCCCGCCTTCGGAAACTCAGCCTCCGGAAACTCAGCCTCCGGAAACTCAGCCTCCGGAAACTCAGCCTTCGGAAACTCGGCCCCCGGAGGCCGGCGTGGGAGTGTCGGAGATCGGCGTCGAGCGCAGCACCGAATGCCGCACACCATAGGTGAAATAGACGACCAACCCGATCACCATCCAGATCAGGAATCGCAGCCAGGTCTCCACCGACAGATTGAGCATCAGCCACAGGCACGCCAGCACGCCGAGAATCGGAATCAGCGGCACCAGCGGAACCCGGAATCCGCGCGGCAGATCGGGGCGGGTGCGCCGCAGGATCAGCACGCCGACCGACACCAGCACGAACGCGAACAGCGTCCCGATGTTGACCATTTCCTCCAGCGTGCCGAACTGTACGAAGCCGGCCAGCACCGCACACACCACACCCACACCGACAGTGAGCGTCACCGGTGTGCCGAAACGGCCGGTGCGGGCCAACCGGCGCGGAAGCAGGCCGTCGCGCGCCATCGCGAACAGCACGCGGGTCTGGCCCAGGTACAACACCATGACCACCGTCGTCAGACCGGCCAGGGCCCCGATAGAGATGACGTTCTTCGCCCAGGTCACCCCGTGCAGGCCGAAGGCGGTGGCGAGGGTGGCGTCGTTCCCGGACAGCGCGGTGTAGGGGACCATGCCGGTCAGCACGATGGTGACCGCGACGTAGAGGATCGTCACGATCAGCAGCGAACCCAGAATGCCGCGCGGCACGTTGCGCTGTGGATTCTTGGTCTCCTCCGCGGTGGTTGCCACCACGTCGAAGCCGATGAACGCGAAAAACACCAGACTCGCCGCGGCCAGCAACCCATACCAGCCGAAGGTGCTGTTACCGGCCCCGGTCAGCCACGAGAACAGCGACTGGTGCAGGCCCTCACCGGCATCGCTCGGCTGCGACGGCGGAATGTAGGGCTTCAGGTTGGAGGGCTTGAAATAGGTCAGCCCGACCACGATGACGACCGCGATCACCGACAGTTTGATCGCGACCGCGATCCCCGACACCCGCGAGGACACCTTGGTGCCGATCGCGAGCAGCACCATCAGGACGACGATCAACAGGGCGGCACCCCAATCGAATTCGACGGAGCCTATATGCACGATCGGTGACCGCGAGCCCATCACCTCACCCAGGTACTGCGACCATCCCTTCGCGACAACCGATGCGGCGAGAGCGAATTCGAGGATCAGGTCCCAGCCGATGATCCACGCCGCCAGCTCGCCGAAGGTCGCGTACGAAAAGGTGTAGGCACTACCCGCGACGGGGACGGTGGAGGCGAATTCGGCGTAGCACAGGGCGGTGAGACCGCATGCGATGGCGGCGAAGACGAAGGCCAGCGAGACCGACGGGCCCGCCACATTGCCGGCCGTGCGCGCGGTCAGCGTGAAGATACCGGCGCCGACCACCACGGCGACACCGAAGACGGTCAGATCCCAGGCGGTCAGATCCTTGCGGAGTTTGGAATCGGGTTCATCGGTATCCCGGATCGATTGTTCGACCGATTTGGTTCGCAGCAGACCACCCCACCTGGGGTTCGGCACCGATCGGGCCGTGTTCTGCGTTGGCGTCGGCTCAGCCACACCCGTCTCCTCCGTTGTCACCGATCCCCCGTGACCCGCAGACAGCAACCTAACCGCACTCGGCACTCAGTCGTCGCAACATGGTCGTGAAGGCCTTGCCCTCGGTCGATGCGGCCCACACCGAGCGACCGAGAAAGTAGTTACGGTAAGCGATCCGGGCATTGCGCACCTGCCGACGAGGCGGAATCGTAAGAAAGTAATCGATTTCGGACAATTCGTAGACGACGTGTACGAGCGGGAAGAGATCGGGCAGGACCTCGCGCTCGACCCGATGCAGCGGCCTGATCCGGCAGTAACCCCGCAGGAATGCGGCCAGTTGCCCGGCCTGCACGCGGGCCGGGCCGCCCGCCGCGATCGACAGCCAGTCGACAGCGAAGCGTTCGATCGCGGTGGCGAGATCGAAGACGGCCACGGTACGGTTCGCCAGGCCGAAATCCAGGACGGCGGTGATCCCGCCGTCCGACCAGAGCAGATTCGTGCCGTGCCAATCGTTGTGCGTCCACAGCGCGGGCAAGGTCGCGACCGCGGCGGCTAGTTCGGATCCGGGAGCGGGGGCATCCGTCGCGCGCGGTCGATCCACCGGCGGTCCGGCCTGCCACCGCACCGCGCCCGGGTGTCGCTCGGCGGCCAGGAACCGGCCGACCACCGGGCGGGCGGCGACGTAGCGGTCGACGGCCGCGGCCGCATCCGTGCACAGCCCGGCCAGCAACGGATGCGGCGGACGCTCCGGCGCCTCGAACCCCACGGCGGCGAGATGCAGGCGCGCGAGCATCGCTCCGGCCGCGGTCGCATCGTCGGCCGAGTGATAGGTACTCCACGAGAAATCGTCGCGGTAGCGGTCCTCGCCCGCCCCGAGTTCCTGGATTTCGTAGGTGAACTCGCCGCGCTCCGTCGCCCGCACCCAGGGGATCGGAATACCTTGTGCGCGAAGGTGATTCATGAAGGCATGTTCGGGGGCGAGGGTGCCGGGATCGCGCAGCGCCGAAGGCATCCGCTTCACCACGACTCGCGTTCCGTCGCCCAGGCGCACCCGGGCCGTGGACGACAACGGCCGTCGGCTGCGCCATTCGATCACGGGTGTCGCGCCCGGCTCCGCGAACAGATCTCCCAGCTCGCTGGGAGTCAGTGGGGAGAACGCCGGTGCGGACAGCCCACTTTCACCCATCGCGAAGACCAGATCCCCCGCCCCTGGAGACTCGCCTCCCGCCCGGCTCAGGACGTTCGCTCCCGCTCGGCCCGGGCGGGCAGCCGTTCGAGACGGACCAGCACACCGGTGCAGGCGGTCGCGGCCAGAAACGAATACAGCGAGGCGGAGGACCACCAGCCGGGATGTACCCCGACGATGTCCTGTACCCGCAGCCAGATCCGCGCCCACCAATCCACCGATCCCGGATTGAGTACCTGGTATACGACGAAGCCGAGCAACCACGGCACCAGCAGGAGCGGACGGGCGGGAGCGTTCTCGGACAGATCCCACCCACGGCGGCCGCGGCCGAGGAAGAAGTCGACCACCAGCACCGCGCACAGCGGGACGAACACCGATCCGATCAGCAGCAGGAAATTCGAGAATCCGGTGAAGTCGTGCACCCCCAGCGCCAGCACGGTCGCGAGCGCACCCACCGCCGCGGCCAGGAAGCGCCGGTCCACGCGCGGCAGCAGATTCTGCAGTGACATCGCGGTGGAATACACGTTGGCGAACGACTGATCCGATTCCCGCAGCACCAGCACCGCGAAGAACAGCCATCCGGCCGCGACGCCGAGGAAGGTGTCGAAGATCCGGTCCGGATCACCGCCGGCCTGCAGCAGCGCGACGATGCCGAGTAGATAACACCAGGTCTGCGCGATCGAATAGCCGACCATCGCAGCCCCGGTGGCGGAGCGAGCGCCGTGGGCGTGGCGGGTGTAGTCGGCGGCCAGCGGGACGAACGACACCGCCACCGCCAGCGCGGTATCGACGCCGGGGAAGAATCCGCTCCACGAGGTGCCCGTCACCGTCGGCAGCGGTTGGCGCAGGAACTGAATCGTGAACCAGCCCATGGCCACAGCCACCGCGACCGTCACGTACTTGCGCAAAATACGCAGCACGTTCAACGGCCAGATGGCCATCGCGGTACACAACACACCGGCCCCGACGATCACCGCGCCGTGCGGCAGATTCCCGTGGGTAAGGGCCGCGACCCCGCCCGCGATCACGGTCAGCTCGAACACACCCCACCCGACGCACTGCACGATGTTGGCGACGGTCGGGACATACGACAGCCGGGTGCCGAACAGTCCGCGGAAGTTGGCCATCGCCGGCGCGCCGGTGCGCGCGCCCACCGCGCCGGCGGCCGCCACCATCGCGGTGCCCAGCACGGTTCCCACCGCGGTGGCGAGCACGGCCGCCGCGACCGGCAACTGGGGATGGCCGGCCGGTTGCAGCACGTAGAAGGCCCCGGTGAAGCCGATCAGGCTCACGCCCAGGTTGGCCCAGAACGCGGCCTGATCACCGAACGACAGGGTGCGCGGCGGCGCGTTCGTCAGCAGCAGCGGGGCCTCGGCCGAGCGGTCTCCCGGCTGCTCGGGCAGAGTCGTCATAGCGCATTCATGCTATCGGGTGCCTCCGGTGGAAATTCGCCCCCAGCTTCGCTCCGGCGCCCACAGTCGGTAATCTCGTCCCGGATGGTTAGCGTCTCCACATCCGCCCGGCCGCTGTCGGGACCTCGCGTGCCGGGAGCCCACCGCATCGGTCGGCTCGTCTGGCTGGTTCCGGTACTGCTGGTCGCCCTGAGCGTGTTCTGGCTGTTGCGGCCCAGCTGGCCACTGCAGCCGATCAAGCGCGAATTCATCGACCTTCAGGTGTATCGCCTAGGCGTGCAGGCGATGTGGGACGGCGCCGATATGTACGGCAGTCTGCCGAAAACCACGCTCGGGATCAGCCTGCCGTTCATCTATCCACCCTTCGCCGCGGTGGCGCTGGGCCCGTTCGCACTGCTGGCGTGGAATGCCGCGGCGATCAGCTTCTTCGTGGTTTCCACGCTGGCGCTGGCGATCACGCTCTATCTGGTGGCCCGCCGAGTCTGGGGTAGCGGTGGCACCGAGGTGGTGCTGTGGGCGAGCGCCTGCGCGATTCCGCTGGGCATGCTGCTGGAACCGGTGCATTCGACACTGGATTTCGGACAGGTCAATCTGCTGCTGATGGTGCTGGTCGCCGCGGACTGCCTGCCCAAACGCACCCGCTGGCCGCGCGGCGTCCTGGTCGGCATCGCCGCGGCGATCAAACTGACCCCGGCCGCCTTCGTCCTCTATTTCCTGGTTCGCCGCGACTACCGCTCGGCGCTCACCGCGGCGATTACCGGCGCCGTCGCCACCGGCATCGCGTTCGCCCTGATGCCGCACGAATCGGTGAAGTACTGGTTCGGCGGGATGGGCAATGTCTCCGGGCTCAGCGGGTCGGCCTTCCGGACCAATCAGTCGATTCAAGGCGTGCTGTCACGCTTCCAGGTACCCGAACCGGCCTTCACCGCCCTGTGGGCGCTGCTGAGTCTGGCACTGCTGGTCCTGGTGGTGGCGGCGATGCGGCGCGCGGTCACCGATCCGGCGCTGGCCCTGGCGTTCAACGCCGTCTTCACCCTGCTGGTTTCGCCGATTTCATGGTCGCACCACTGGGTCTGGATCGCGCCGGGCCTGCTGGCCGCCGTCGGCGTCGCGACTCGGCTGCCACGCCGGCAGGCGATGATCTGGTACCCGATAATCCTCGCGACCGCGGTCGTGTTCACCATCGGCCCGCAGAACTGGGAACCCGGCGACAACAACCGCGAACTGGCCTGGACGCCGTGGCAGCATCTGGTCGGCGACACCTATGTGTGGCTGAGCGTGCTGCTGGTCGCCCTGTATGTCGTCACCGGACCGCGGCCCCCGACGCCGGAACCGCTGCTGCCCGCCTCGTTGCGTTCGCCGCGAACCAAGGTGCCCACCGAGTCCTGAGCCGACACGCCAGGCGCAATCGATCGGTAAATCTCCGAGGCACCCCCCGCCAGCTGCCACCCGGCGCCGGCGACACACCACCGACGATTTCCCAACACCCCGGTCATCCTGCGCTTCCGTCGTACCGTAGATAAATATGGACGACAACACGCCGACCGCGGAAGGTGATCCCACCCGTCCGGATCGGCAGCTGATCCAGCGGCGAGAGCAAGCCTGGAGCAACTACCAGCAGGCTTGCGCCGATCTCGCCGGTACCCGGATCCGCGCCAATCTCGACGGATGGAAACGCTGGCTGCGCATTCTGCCCCGCGCGGCGGTCGATCAGGCCGAACGCCGCCGCGACGAGATCCGCGCCGAACTGGCGCGACATTGCGTCGGGGCCGACGACCATCGGTGGGGCGTGCTGTCGGGCGGCGACACCGGAACCTTCGGCGGCTGTTTCGGCCTCGAGCACACCATCGGTCAGCTCGCCGAGCGCTACGGCAAGGTCGATCCGCATTGGGTGCGCACGCTGCGCGACACAGCGCGCAGGACCACCGATATCCGTCCGCTCGCCGCCGACGGTGACCGCACGGCCGTCAGCGATCTCACCGATCGCGTGGTGCAGGCCGTCCGCATGGCGCCCGACGACGAGGCGCGGCGCCGGCTCATCGTGCACCTGCCCGGCGAGGTGCGCCCGGTGCCGGCGGATCCGGCGACGCTGGCCGGAGATCGGGGTCCGGTCGCGGTTCAGTTCGAAATCTATGCCAGCACCATCAAACTCGATCACATCGATGTGATTCCGCCGCTGCGGCGGATGGGCCTGGGCACCGCGACGCTGCGCCACCTGTGCCGCACCGCCGACGCCCACGGCATGCATATCGTCGCGCAACTGGTCCCCACGTTCCGCGACGACGATTCGGCGGTCCCGATCCTGGCGCGCTGGTTCCGCGAACAGGGTTTCGAGGTGACCGAACGACTGGGCGGGCGGGTCGTGCGGGCCCCCGCCAGCATCCCCTAGCCGCATCCCTAGCCGATCGTCATGGGACCACGCTGATCATCATGTGCGCGTGAGGAATTCACCGATCGCCGGGGCCAGTTCGGCCGCGACCGGATCGTTGCTCACGCCGGGCAGCTCCCGCAACTCGGCATTCGGAAGCACCTCGGCCATCTTCTTGGCCCCCTTGGTGAGCGCGGGCGCCGAGCGTTCGCCGATCAGCAGCAGCGTCGGCGCCGTGAGCGCGGCCCAGTCCTCCGGCTGGATGGTCTCACCGCGCGAAAACGGTTTCAGCACAGCGAAATCGTGGGCCGTCGAATCGGCGGTGGTGACCAGCTTCTTCCACACCGACGACATCCGCATCACCGCGACGACCAGTCCCGGCACGCCCATCACCTTGGTCATGTAGTACCGGATCGCACCGCTGCGCTTGCCCGCCGCGATGCGCTCGCGCAATTTCTCCTCCGCGTCCTTGGGCGGCACGTGATCCTTCGGGTCGACCACGAACGGCGGTTCGAACGCAACCACGTCGGTGATCCCCGTGATCGCGCCCGAGCGCGCGGCCAGCAGCGCCAGGATCGCGCCCGAGCCCCAGCCGATCAGGGCGGCCGATCCGCCCTCGGCTTGCACCAGCGCGCGGATGTCGGCGATCTCGTTGGCACTGTCGTAGACCCCGGGCGAGTCCGCGCTGTCCCCGCGGCCGCGGCGGTCGTAGTTGAGCACGCGCAGGCCGTAGTTCTCGGCCAGCGCCTCAGCCAGCTCGACGGTGTTGGGGACCTGCCGATAACCGAATGCGCCGCTGATCAGCACGACGGTTCCCGCACTGCCGGAACCGATCCGGTCGAAGGCGATGGTGGTGCCGTCCTGCGACGTCACGGTCTGCATGTCCTACTCCTTCGCGGGCCGGGGTTCGGTTCGAAAGTACGCGATGGGTTCGCGAGCTCCGGCGGAGCCGGTCGGTAGGCTCGCACGGACAGTATTCACGGGCGAGGGGGTGCAGTGGTGACGATGGTCGCCGGACCGCACGGACTGCCGCGCGTCAGCGGATTTCCGAGTTCGGATTTCGATCCCGCCTCGGACAAATGGTCGGGTGTCGCCATCGGCGAGGATCGCATCCGGGCGCTGGCGATCGGGGCGTACTACGGCCGCAGCTGGAGCTCCTACAACGACACCGTCGCCTTCGCGCCCGAACACCCCGGAAGTTCGGAGACCCGGCGCGAATCCACCATCGAGGGCCTGCACGAATCGTGGGGTGTAGACAACGCCGAGGATGCGCGCGACACCATCGGCCGGCTGCTGAGCGGGATGCACGCGCCATTGTTCGCGATGGTGCATCCGCTGGCGACGGCGGCGGCCCAGGACACCACCCGTGTCGACCGCACCGGCCTCGCCGACAGCCACCGAGAATTCCTGCACACCGTGTCCGAGGTGCGCGGCTACCGCGGCGTCAACGGCATCGACCGCGATTACGACGCCTGGTTGCAGGCCATCAAATTCGGCATCGTCGACCGGCTACCGCAACCGCTGAACACCGACGCCACCGCCTGGGACCTCTCGCGCATCGTCTTCATCGCCCGCGCCGCGCACACCGCCGGATATCTGGCCGAGGACGAGGCGTGGACGCTGCTGGGCCGTGCGCTCGCCAAAGCCCAGCAGCACTACCGCAATTGGCGGCAGTTCGCGTCCGGCTTCCTCACCGGCGCCATCTTCTGGGCGGCCACCCAGGACCTCGCCGCGGCGAAGGAGCAGGTCGACGAGCGCCGCTGGATGATCCGCGGCCTGCTGATGCGCCCGTCAAGTCCGTGGCGGCGGGTGGCGCTGCATCCGGGGGCGCCGGTGTTCGGCCTCTCCCCGTTCCACTGACGGCGATTACCGACGGCGATTACTGCGGCATCGCGCGCAGAATGCCGACGCCCTCCCATGTGAACTGCTCGGCGTCGACCATGCCGAGTTTGCGCCGCTCCACCAGCAACTGCCATTCGCCGAACAGGTCCAGCGACGACGGGCGCGCCATCACGATGGAACCATCGACATGTTCGATCTCACAGGCCAGCCGCACGGCGCCGTCGACGCGCAGCAGATCCTCGGCCTCGCTGGAGACGAATTCCAGATCCGTGTTGCCGTCCGAAATGCGCAGCGTCGCCACCGATCCGGGCGGCGCCACCACCTCGGTGCGATCCAGCGCGGCCACCGGAAACTCGTAGGTGGCCCCGGCCGATACGAACAGCAGCCGCAGGGTGGTGATCACCACCAGCCCCGGCGCGCCGCGGTGGCCGCACGATGCGCATTCGAGGATGTATTCGTCCGGGCGTGCGTAGGCGTGCAGGGCCGCCAGTTCCCGCGCGCACATTTCCGGGGTGCGCATCCGCTCGGCCGCGCGCGCCACGTCGGGGCGGATCGGGCCGTAGCGCCCCGGAACCGGCCGGGGCGGGGTCAGATTCGGCCGCTGCCGCACGATGCGCCGCATCTCGAGCAGATCGTCGCCGATCGCGCGGACGAGTGTGGCGGCCTGCGTGAACACCTCGGGTTCGAGGAAGATCGTCGCCGGATTGCGCCGGGTGGCAACGCCTTTGATCACATAGTCCGGCGCCCGGAAATACAGCAGGATCAGCAGGTCACCGCTGTCGGCTTCGACGAGGCAGGCGTCACGCAGATCGCAGACCCGAACATCCAGGGCGACATCGTCGTCGACGCCCAGCGGCGTGGTGGTGATCCGCCCGTCGGCATATCTGACCGCGGTCCGACGCCCCCACACCTCCAGCACTGCCGCATCCTCCCCATCCGACCCGGTGAGACATCATCGGGGACGGATTCTACCGAGAGACCCCCGCCGTTCCGGGTATCCGGCGAACGCCGATCAGAGGTTTCCGGCGAACATGCTCGCGAGTCCGGTGGCGGTCGCCACAGCGGCGCTGCCGGTGCTGAGCGCGGCAATGAGAAGTGCGATGATCACGGTCCCAACCTTTCGACATCAGGCATACGCTCGAAACATACTGCGGCCCAACGGACTTCACCAGCAAGCCGGAGATACTCTCGGCAACCTCTGCGCCGATCGACAGCACATTGCCAGCAAGGCCGGGCTGCCGATGTGCTATTCCGATACACCACGTCGGCCCGACACGCGAACCGGATGGGTGTGTCCGGCCCGTGAATGTGGATGGCACACTGGCCGAATGCTCGGTGTACATCCGGAGACCACCGAAATCGCGGAGCCGACAAGCCAACGGCGGCTGATCCGCTACGCTGTGCGGTTCGCCTACCTGGCCGCACTGGTCGCGGCCTTGATCACCGGACTACTACCCGGCGGCCGCGTGCAGGAGGCCGCGTGGATGATCGGCGGCGTTCTGGCCTTCACCATCGATCGGCCTTGGCGCCAGCACATCCGGGTGTTGACCGACTGGCTGCCGCTCATCGCGGCGCTCATGGTCTACGACTACACCCGCGACCTCGCCGACAAGCTCGGCATGCCGCTGCGCATGCACGAACTCGTCACCGCCGATCGCTGGATGTTCGGCGGCACCCTGCCGACGATCTGGTTGCAGGACCATCTGGCCGGCGACGGTCAGCCATGGTGGACACCCATCATCGGTGTGGTCTACACCACCCACTTCATCCTCCCCTGGGCGGTCGCGGCGATCTTCTACGTCTACTCGCGACCGCTGTGGGTCCGGTACATGCGCCGGATTCTGCTGCTGTCGTATCTGGCGCTGGTCACCTATGTGCTGGTGCCCGCGGCGCCGCCCTGGTACGCGGGCCGCGAAGGAGCCATTCCGGAACACGTGCGGCGCATATCGGGTTTCGGACTCGGCGTGGTCGATCCCAACGTGAGCGCGCAATGGCTCGAGAACCACGGCAATTACGTCGCCGCCGTCCCCTCGCTCCACACGGCGTTCTCGGTGCTGGTGGCCGCGACGCTGTGGCCGCTGACGCGACACCGGTGGCTGCGCGCGATCCTGGTGATCTATCCGTGCGCGATGGGCTTCACCCTCGTCTACGGCGGCGAGCACTGGGTCGTCGATGTGCTGCTCGGCGGCGTGTACACGGCGTTCACGATCCTGATCACGCGCATGTGGGAGAACTGGCGGGCGGGCCGGGCACTGCTCGGTCCGCTGCCCGCGGTCGGCCGGGGTGACGGGTCCGAGGCGACGGCGGCCGGGGTATCGCAGCCGGACGGAACCGGACCGGCCGACGCGTCGCCGATCGGCCCTCGGGGCCCGGCTGCGGCCCGCGGGTCGAGCTCCGGCCGCATCTGAGGAGCGGTCCAGGTCGCGGCGCGCGCAGTTCGGGCTACCCGCGGGCACATAAGGCAGCCCGCGTGACCGAGGCGCGCCGGGCAGACCGAGCGCGACGCGGGCCACCACGGTGTGACGAGCATCTCTCCGTTCTGCGCCCCACGGAACCGTCGCAGGTGAACAGTCATTTCTCCCGGCTATCAGTGCATTTCGGCGCGAAAAATCGCGTGCTCGCGTGCCCGATTCACCGGAATACTTGCGCGGCACCGATGAGTCGAGTGGGCCACGGTCGTCAGGTCTGGTGTGACGTTCGAAGCACAGAGGGGTGGCTCGGCGTCGGTCAGACATTCCGCGTTCGCACCAGCCGGAGGTATACATGCCCGCCGAACCAGTCCATCGCCCGGCCGGACGGCGAACCCCCGCGGTGATCGGGTTGCTCGTCCTCGCCACTTTCGTGGTGATCCTCAACGAGACCATCATGATCAACGCGATCCCCCGCCTGATGACCGATCTGCACGTCACCGAACGGTCCGCGCAGTGGGTGTCGACCGCGTTCATGCTCACGATGGCGGCCGTCATCCCCGTCACCGGATGGTTCCTGCAACGCGTCACCACCCGCCGCGCCTACGCGCTCGCGATGGGCGTCTTCCTCGCCGGCACCCTCTTGTCGGCCGCGGCGCCGTCGTTCGCTGTGCTGCTCGTCGGGCGCGTCGTGCAGGCCGGCGGCACCGCCGTGATGATGCCGCTGCTCATGACGACCCTGATGACCGTAGTGCCCGAACACGACCGCGGCCGTGTCATGGGTAACGTCACCCTCGCCATCTCGGTCGCTCCTGCCATGGGCCCGGTCATCTCCGGCCTGGTACTCCAGATCGGTTCCTGGCGCTGGCTCTTCCTACTGGTGCTGCCCATCGCCGGGGCGGTGACCTTCTTCGGCCTGCGGAAGCTGGAGAATGTCGGCGAACCGCAGAGCGGCGCGATCGACTGGGCCAGTGTGGTTTTCGCGGCCCTGGGCTTCGGCAGCCTGGTCTACGGCCTCAGCCGGTTCGAGGTGGGCAACATCGTGATCCCGGCGCTGATCGTCGCGGCCGGCGCGGCCTTCATCGCGGTGTTCGCGGCTCGGCAGATTCGTTTGCAGCGCACCGGTTCTCCCCTGCTGGATCTACGAATCCTGTTGTCCGGCACCTACACCAAGGCAGTGGTGCTGATGGCGGTCGCCTTCCTGGCGATGATGGGCTCGATGATCCTGCTGCCGCTGTACCTGCAGAATCTACGGTCGCTCTCGCCACTGGAAACCGGTCTGCTGGTGATGCCGGGTGGTCTGGCGATGGGTCTGCTGGGCCCGACGATCGGGCGGCTGTTCGACCGCTTCGGCGGGCGCATGCTGGTGATTCCCGGCGCGATCGGGATCACCGCGGCGCTGGCCGGATTCACCCGCATCTCGCTGACCATGCCGTACCAGCAGCTGCTGGCCCTGCACATTCTGCTGATGGTGTCGCTGGCCGCGGCCTTCACGCCAGTCTTCACCCTCGGCCTGAGCGCGCTGCCGCAGCATCTGTACTCACACGGCAGCTCGATGCTCGGCACCCTGCAGCAGGTGGCCGCGGCCTTCGGCACCGCCCTGGTGGTCACGGTGATGACCGCCCGCGCCACCACCCTCACCGATCGCGGGGTCGCACCGCTGGTCGCCCACCTGTCGGGTATGCGGCTGGCCTTCGTGGTATCCGCCGGCCTGGCGCTGATCGTCATCGTGATGGCGGTACTGCTGCCCAACCGCTCGGACTCCTCGGAGGCGGTCGTCCTCGACTCCGAGGACGTCGAGGACACCGAGATGGTCCGCGGCTGACCACGGACCGAAACACCCGCGCGACCACCGGTTTCGCGGGCGTCGTGTCGGCTCAGCCGCGATCGGCGCCGGGACCCACCGGTATCGACAGCGATCATCACCGTGACTGCGCACGCGGGGATGAGACCTGTTGCCCGCGAGATCATCTCAGAATCGCGGCGCGGTCGGAGTCGGCCGAGCACCACTGGTGAGGAGAGTCGATTCCGCAGTATGGGCGTCATCCTCAACAGCGAGCTGGCCGGAGTGAGCCTGGGCCTCGTCGCATCGATGGGCGTCAGCCTCGGCCTGGCGCCGTCGGCACCATTCGCAGCCGCGGCACCCTCGCGCAGAAGAAGCGCTGGCTGCCGGGGCTGGTGACGTTCGAGAAGGTCGGGGCCTGGGCGATCACCGAACCGGATTCCGGCTCCGACGCGTTCGGCGGCATGAAGTCCTATGTCCGACGCGACGGCGAGGACTACATCCTCAACGGCCGCAAAACCTTCATCACCAACGGCCCGTACGCCGAGGTGACCGTCGTCTACGCCAAACTCGACGAGGAGGACGGCACCGATCGCCGCGACCATAAAGTGCTGACCTTCGTCCTCGACAAGGGGATGCCCGGTTTCGTGCAGAGCGCGCCGTTCAAAAAATGGGGATGAATTCGTCCCTCACCGGCGAATTGGTCTTCGACAATGTCCGCCTGACGCCCGACCGCCTGCTCGGCGAGACCGAGAATCCCGCCACCCGCGCCGCACCGAGGTCGCCATGAAGGCCGTCCAGCGGTTCGGCGGCAACGGCTATATGGCCGAGTACAAGGTGGAACAGCTTGCCCGCGACGCGAAGTCGCTGATGATCTACGCGGGCAGCAACGAAATCCAGGTCACCCACATCGCGAAGGGCCTATTGAACGCGTGACGCGCGGGCCCCTGCCGCACGACACCGGCAGGGGCTTCGAGAACGCTGCGCCCGGCTTCGGCACCGAACTTTCCGTGCAAACCTCCGCGAGAATGCGAGAACACCGCCTGATCAGGCGCGGTTTGCACGATCAGTTCACCGGCGGGCCACGGTTGCGGTCCACTGGGCCGTCCCGTCGGTGTCAGATGCGCTGGTCCGCGAGCTGCAATACCAGGCAGGCGACGGCCAGGGGCAGGAACAGCCCCACGGCCAGATAGAAGGTCTGCGCATAGTCGGCGACGCGGATGTGGGTATAGGCCGCGCAGACGAAGTAGAGCACCAGGCCGATCGCCGCGGCCGTACCGACGTACGGCACCCCGACCACACCCAGCAGCAACCCGGCCGCACCGGCGAGCTTCAAGGTTCCGATCGGAAAGGTGAGCCACGACTGCGGAATTCCGGCGGTCTCCATCGCGGGTGCCAGCGTGGCCATGACCGGGGCGAATCTGGTGACGGCGGCGACCCCGGAGAAGGTGTTGGCGGCGATGGTGACGAGCATGACGGTCAGATAGGCGACGAACATCAAGGCCTCGCTCGATCGATAATTAATACGGTTTACCAACTATATCGTTTCCATACGATATGAGATAGGGTGGATTCATGGAACTTGTCCTGCTGGATGTAGAGGTCTGTGCCGGTGCTGCTTCCGAGCAGTGTCACCACCGATCCAGCTCAGCGCGCCTATACAGTTCGTCCGCAATGGTCTCTGCCGATGCGGGAGTGACAATTGTGTCGTTGTCATTCACGTCGATCAGGTAACGGCCGGCAGCCCGGGTGCTGTCGCTGATGTCGAGCCAGGTGACGAAAGCGGGCGGATAGGGCCGCCGGTCGTGTAGGTAGCGGTCGATCCGCAGGTAGCCTTGAGCGGTGCGTTCGAGCCGGAGGAACGTCCGGATCCGTTCTTCGACAGGACGTTTGCCAGCATCATCCTGCAGCCACGAACTGGGCGGCTGCTCTCCGCGCACACGCGGGGTGTATCCGACGAGCCGTCCAATGGCTCCAGCCGCGACAGTCGGCATCGTCGCTGCGATGTGACGGCCGAGCTGGCGGCGAGTCGTTACTACGAGCTTGATCTCGCCGCCGAAGTCTGCTGTTGCACCGGACTTTTGGAACAGAACGACACCTAGATCGCCAATCGCCGCGGCGAGGGATCGAACTCTGCGATGAGATCCGTGGAACCATCCGTTGCAGATGATGCGCAGGTCCGGGTTGGCCAGTACTCGTAGCGGGCCGGTGAGATCGGGGTCTGCGCCACGCGGGTAGCGAGCGCTGATCTCCAGTCGGGTCAGGTCGTATTCGTCTGCGGTAGTCGGTGTTTCGATCACCTTTATCGGATGTGGGTAATCGCCGGCAAGACCGGTTTCCGACGCCCACACATAAGCAAACTCATCGGGGGTGAATACCCAGGACGTTTGGGTTTTCACCGCGGCGGAGCCTCACCGGGTTCGTTGTCCATTATTGGTCCGGTCCCGGACAGGTCGATGTATACGGGCTCAGCGTCGTCGGCGACCTGCTCAGGTTCTTCACCTCCGGGCGTGGGGCTCACCGCGGGGGAACTATCGTGTTGCGCGGCCGGTCCCGGCTGGAACGCGGAGGTAGCCCGCACGGTCTCCGCAACGGCGTCACCGTGACCCGCAGTTGCTTCCGAAGCATCGTTGGACGCAGTCTGATCAGATTGTGCATCAGGCTGATTAGACGAAGAGGACGATCCGGAATCAGGTTGCCAGGCAGTGACCGGCGGGGTCGCGTGACGTGGTGTGGCGGGAGGGTTGGGCTCGGCGAAACCGTCATCGTCATACATCGACGACCTGCTGGTGCGGTCAGTCGGAATGTACGGGGGCGATGGCGAGTACGCGCTCGCCGAGGTAGCAGAGCCCGGATAATTATCCCCGTCGAAATCGGCGATCGAGTCCGCCCCGATGACACCGACCGGAGTTTCGAGCCCCTCGGTCCACTCCGGCTGGACACCCTTCAAGAAGTCGGGCATCAGGTGCTCTCGATCTTCTTCCTTGTCCTTGCGCTGCGCGTGCGGTGCATGCGGCATCGAACCTGTCCGCGAACGCCCTTGTGCCGCAGTATCTCCACGCGTACCGAGCTGAGATTGCGCTTCCGCGGCCAGACCACCGCTCACGCTGAATCCAGGCTGGGGTGCACGTGCCGATCCAGCACCGCCGTGCTGGGGTCCGAGCGAACCCGGACCCGAACCACTCAGGCCGCTACTCGCACCGCCGCCGGGCACTGCCAAGTCGCCGCCGGGCCCCACACCTGCCGCTGTCGTTGCGGCGGAGTCAGCACCACCGCCGGGCAGCAACCCTTGCGGCACATTCAATCCCGCCGGACTTGCCGCCGCTGATGGATTGCCGGACTGCTCGGCGGGTTGATCGACCGTTTGCTGCGGTCCGGTGCCGGCATCCGGGGCGGCGATCGAACTATCTTGCACACCACCAGGATTCGTTCCGTTGTTCGTAACGCCTGCGGAAGCGGAGGTGCCGTCACCGGCAGTAGCTTTCGAAACATCCAAATACGAAGGCACGTTCGCGCCCGCTGGAGGTATCACCGGCGTATATATGCTGTTCAGTGCACGAATTGCATCCTGGCGAGCCCTTTCCCGCGCCTGATCCGCCTGATCGGTGTCCTTCGGATCAGGCAGCCGCGGCAGTAGTGCCTGCCCAGGGTTCTCACCACTCGGCGTGAGGTTCACCGAACCCGGTGGCGGCTGCACCGCCTTACGCACCGCCTCGGCCGCCCACGCCGCGCCATCCATCCGCCCGGCAACCGACTCGAATACCTGCCCGATCTGATTCGCCACACGCGCATAGCGCTCCGACGCAGCCTGCGCCGCATCAGCGGCGGCGCCCTTCCACAATCCGTGTCCGAAGATGTTGTTCATCCCCAGCATCAACGTGAAAGAGGACAGGTTCTCCAGCTCACTGGCACATTCGAACCAAGTCTGCCGCATGGTCTGCAGGCCCTTGGGGTCCAGCCCGCCGATACCGTGCACCGCCTCGTACAGCTGCTGGTGAGACATTCCCTCGAAATGATCGTCAGTGCTGGTGTAGGCCGGATCGACACCCGCGCCGAGTTCGCTGAGCCGACTGTCGCCCTGCTGAATGCGCCTCTGGGCGTCGGTGATCTTCTGAGTGAACGGCTGGATGCTGGCCTGGATCGCAGCGTCCTGAATCTGACCGAAGATGCTCTTCGGCGGATCGGCCGCCGGACCCGGTTGCGGATCGTGGTCTCCGCTCATGTGCCACCCCTGCCGGTCAACGTCCTGTACATACAGCTCCCCCGACCTGGAGGCTAACACAGAGGTTCGCCTGGTCGGAGTCCACATCTGAACGGCGTAAATGGCACAATACCCGCGGAAGTGACTGTGATCGCACCGTCGGAGTCGGTGTCCCGGCGCCGGATCGAAGGGGGAGGCTCAGCGTGCTGCAAGCCGATATCGATGAGTTGAATAAGCTGGTCAGAACGCTGAAAGATGTTGCCACCCAAGTCGACGGCATCGCTATCCGCAAGACCGGTGACGAGATCACCGCAGCCCTCCCCGGCTGCACCATCGGTCCGGCGTGTGCGCAGCTCGGGGAATTCACCGAAGGCGCGTGGCTCCGAGTCGCCGAACGCATTCGCGCACTGTCGGACCTCGTCACCAAGTCGGCGAACATGTACGCAGCCACCGACGAGCAGTTCAAGCAGCTGCTCGACACGATGGACTTCCACACCCGGGGGAACCAGTAATGCCAACACGTCCAGACGTCGAGAAGTGGAACACCGGCAAGCTGTCGGAGTGGGCCACCCAAATCGACACGGCCATAGGAACTTACGAAACCCAACTCGGCCGCATGCTCACCCAGTTCACCGGCACGAACTGGGTCGGCGGCGCCCGCGACGCCGCCTACGACCGCTTCAGCGAAGAGAACACCGAGGGCCGCAAGCTATCCCAGGAAATTCGCGACGCCACGGCCGCCCTACGCGGCGCTGACGGCCGCCTCGCCGACGAGCGCCGAATCCTGCTGGGCAAGGTCGCCGACGCGGAAGCCGACACCGAATCGCCCCTCGCGCTGATCGTCAACGACCGGTGGGCAGTCCAAACCAAACAGGCCATCCTCAGCGGCTCCCAAATCCAAGACGACCTGCGCAAAACCAAAGAACGCATCGACCACCACCAAGGGTTGATCAATACCGCGTACTACAGCCTGGCCGGCGCCATCAGCGAGGTCGCCACCGCAATCACGAACGCAGCAGAGAAGATTCGCGGGCGCGGCGATCTACTCGGCCAAGGCATCGATGCATCGGTAACCCCCTCTGACACAGCGAAATTCGGCCATGACGACGGCAAAGCGGTCCACGACGCCGTCCGCCCAGACGGCACCGTCGATAAGGCCAAGCTGGAAGAGATCGCCGGACATCTGCCCGAGGGCGTCCTCACCGAGCAGGATCTAGAGGACCTCGCCAATGGCAAGGACGTCGCGACGCTTCCCGCCTCAACCCAGGCGTACTACCGCGAGTTCTATCAAGGCGCTGGCAAGGACGGCATCCTCGCGATGAACGACTATCTGAAGGGCCAAGAGGACAGCGGCAATCCGGTGGCCGCGGCCCGGCGAGACGCACTTGCCAACGGGCTCATGGTCGTATCGAACGAACGCATCGGCACCGGGCGCAACCCGGACGGGTCGCTGCAATCACCTGGCAGCTACAAGCAGCTTCCGGACGACCTCCGCAAGCTGGTGTCGACGCGAGTCGGCGGCCCGGACGCCAATGCCACGACCTACCCGACCTGCCCGCCGGACTCGGAGCTCGCCGGTCAGCACCGATTCCTCGATGAAACCAAGCGCTTCGGGGATCTGATCAAGCAGACCAACCCTGGGTTCGAACCCGGCACCGAGTTCTCACGTGAACTCACGCGCCAGGCGGCAGCCCTCGGAACGCCAGGCATGACCAACGACACCGTGAACATGCCGGGGAAACCGATCGAGCGCTCCTCGATGGAGGGCGTCATGCGCGACTACCTGGAAGTCTCGAGCCGCAACCACGAAGCCACCACGCAACTACTCACAGGCCAGACCGAGCCAGGTTCCGTGCCGCTGGACCAAGGCTACGACCCCAAGAAGGTCATCCAACCGCTGCTGCAATACGACTGGGACGACTCCAACGGCAAGCAGCCGCCCCAGCTGTTCAATTGGATTGGCGAGCAGGCGACTCCGCATCCCGCAACCGATGGGCATCCCGAAGTAACAGCCGACCAGTCGCATATGGCCGGCCGCGCAGCTTCCGGGTTGGCAGCACTGCTGACTGCAGACACCGATGGGAAGGACGGCAAGATCGGGCCGTTCGAGGCGTTGATGAACATGCCCGGCCACGACCGCCAATCCATCGGGCAGATCAATCCTGGACTGACTCGCCAGCTGACCGGTGCAATGATTCCCTACCTGGACAATATCGCAGGTGCGCCGGGCGACCCAACATCAGGGTTCGCGCTTCGTGATAGCACGAGCGAAAACAGAGATCTTCAGGCGGTGCGGTTGTCCGCCTTGTTCAACACTGATCCGGTGTCATCAGGCGCATGGAATGCCGCGATCACACAGCGAACGAACGATTACGCAGCGCAGTACGCGGCTGCGTCCGGGCTGCATTCCAATGACCGCGGTCTTTATACCGAAGCCGCCGGACGACTCTTGGCGTACCAGGAGCAAGGATTGCGAGCGGAGGCATACGATCGTCATCTGAACGATACCGACGCAGCCGCGGAAAGCGCTGGAAGAAAGAAGCTCGGCGTAGATATCGCTGCCAGCATTCTCTCCGACGGAGTTGGCGAGAAAGCGCCGTTCGCAGGAACGGCGATCGATGTGGCGGGCAAAGTTATCGCCGACGGAATAAAACCGGAAGACACGTATATTCCGAAAGAACAGCAGGAGATCGTTCGGAACGACCTGAGGAGTCAGATGTTCTATTCGATGCTCCAAGCCAAAGCTCAACAGGACCCGAATCTATTTCAGCATGTCCCGAATCAAGCAGACCAATTTCCATCCGAATGGCTCGAAAATGGTCGTCTCAAAAGTTACGAGGAGATCGTGGGACAGCCGGGGACCGAGCGGAACTTTCAAGCGCAAAACCACTTCTCTTCAGCGGCCGACGCATGGCTCGATGGACTGGGCGTCGACACCGACAAATTCCGCATTGCAACCGTTGACCAACGCTTTGACAATGACGCGTTCACCAAATCCGAGGAGATGTACAAGAGTCGCGTACTGAAGGGGCAATAATGTTTCAATGGAAGCTATTCCGCCGATATACTGCACCCCTGGTCATCTTGTTGGCCTTCGCGACTTCATGTAGTAGCACAGGGGATGGGAAAGAAGAGAAGGCAAGCATACCTCCCTGGTCTATCTCCTTCCGCTGGTCGGCGGACAGCGGCATCGATTTGCAGTCGCCCGATATGCAGATTGTCCGCGCAACTATCGAGAGCAATACCATTGCGGAATTTTTGGACCGAGACTACGGGTATCCTGGTTGGCGATACGTCGATGACGGCGGAAACTATGATGCCGTTCGAGACCATCCAATGCGCGCGGGCGTCGGAACAGCGTATCTCCATTTGAAGCTTGACCACGATTCACGATGGATCGTATGTAAAGATATGTCTGAAACGGCCACCAAGGTCGATGGGAAGTACCCTTACCCCGACCCCGCGAACCGCAAGCAGAATCTGGAAGCCATCGCAATAGGACTCGCAGGCGAAGTAGACAGCACAGCGAAGAATAGCCAGCCAGCGAAGGTTCCTTCAGGACCGATAATTCCCGGTCCACCCGACCGTTCGGCTCGACCTAACCACGATGTCTTTTCAAGATTCGCCTTGGTCCACTACCAGTACGAATACGACAACTATCGAAAGCCCTGTGTCGACTGGGCTGAATCGCGCTGGGGCGGCCCGCAACCGCCGAAGCCGACCCGGACCGAAAACGAGCCACCCAAGATTGAGCCGTTCAGCCCGGGATGGGCCGAATGAGAACTTTCATATTCGGGGAGTACGCCTTATCGCCAAGAGACACTACTTCGGCAATGCGGCTTCGATGGTCGAGGCGATTTCCTGGGCATGATCACATGACCGCCACCCAGTCAATGCACTCATGCTGTCCAATTGCAGACTTATGGTTGCATCGGGACCGGTCATCGTAACGAAACAGGTCTCCGGACCCATTCCCTTGTAGGTAATCGCAGGTCGACCATTAACGTTCACTTCGGTAGCCTTACCGTTTTCGCGTTGACGAAATTGGTCGAGAGTAATGTCCGTGGAGGAAATGGTAAGTGACCCCACTCGATGTGGCGAACCGTAGACATCTTCTCTACGCTCGAAAGAGCATCCAATAAATGCGTATCCGGTATGCACCTGGTCGGCACGTTCTCTCGTCTGCGGATCAAAACCGGCACTCTTGATCGTAGAGTCACCAACCTTGAGGCAAGGATCGAATTTTACCGGTTGTCTGCCATCAGGATCCTGTTCGGGGGCGGGTTTGACAGACACCGCTACGCTCGGGCCCGAACTGGTCGATGGTTGTTCAGTATTGGCAGGATCAGAATCACCGCCCCCGGCTGCGCATGAACTCAGAACGACCGCACTTGCAGCCAGCACAATCGCCAGACCGCTTACTTTCATTTTACATTCCTCCCGGAGCGGGTGGCGCCGACGTCATCGCAATTCGTTTTTGGTTTAGCGAGTCAGCCTCGCTGATGAGATTGCCGGCCCGCAGATATGCTTCTTGAAGTTGCATGGCACCGTCGATCAATTGCTGCACCACAAAAATTCCGTCGCTGGCCTTGCGCGAGAATCCCTGCTGCAACTCTCTACCGGTTTGGAATCCACCGAAGCCACCGGCGTTCTGCACTGTTCCCAGTTTTCTCTGGATAGCAGTAAGCCTGTCTATGGCATTCTGATAGAGCTGAACTGCCTTTTTGGCTGCAGCCTCGTCGTAGCGCACTCCCCCAGCCGCCGCCAAGTTGTTGAACGCCTGAATCTCAGCCTGGCCGTAGTCGATCTCGTCCGCCATCTCCGGGGCCCCTCACAGATTCTTGTCGCGAAGAAGGCTATCAGGAGGAAGGCACTGGTTCCCGCCGACAGAGGGCCCGACGTGCCGACCCCTGGCACCCACATCGGGTCGCGTCAACGCAACTTCGTTACGGGCAAGCGCGTTTGAGCTTGTACTCAGATCAGAACAATCTGAAGCCGACCACGATCAGGACGATGCCACCGAAGAGAGGGCCCAAAGCCTTCTGGAGGTAGGCGGCTTCGCTGGGCTCGTTCGCGTCGGGATTCTTCTACTCCCAGCCTTGCGTTTTTCCGCCAAACTTGTTCGGGGCAGGTCATACTCGCGAGGCCGAACAGGCGAACACGACCCCGACGATGACCATGAATCCATCTCACGCGCTCGGCTATTGACGGCGTCGAGCGTTGTCCACGGATACGTGAGGGTCGGCAGTCTGCGGAGGCCTGCGCTGATCTCGAAGGCCAAGTCGGTGTAGGCGACGGCGAGTTCGGCGAGTCGCTGCCAGAGGAAGTGGCGGTTCGGCTCGGCCACAGGGCTATTCAGCGCGGTCTGCGCGTCCACGCAGTATTGGGCGATGCGGTCGATGACCATTCCGACCGACTCGGTGTGAAGGTATGAGGCGCCCCCCGCCTGCGGCAGATTCGCCACCACCCAGCAGTCGATTGCACGCACCAGATCGGCACGGGACCGATCTGATTCGTGGATATTGTGATGGGTGGCGATCCTGCGGGCGGTATGGAGCGCGGCCAGTTTGCGGGCAGTGTGGAGGACCGGATGGTTCATCCGCACGGTGCCGTTGCACGCTTCCAGCAGTTCGTCTTTGGACGGTAGTTTGACTATCACTGGGGCGACCTCCGTCAGGGGGTGAAGTGGCAGGGTTTGAGGCTCAGCAGTCTTCGATCAGCAGCAGATACGCCGCCTCCAAGTTGAGGTGCCGGAACTTTCTCGAACAGTGACCCAAAGTAGAATTTGGGTAACTGAACGGAGTTGTTTGTGGCACAGAAGAAGTCGCGTCAGTTCAGCCCGGAGTTCCGGGAAACAGCGGCACGTGAGGTGGTCGAGAAGTCTCGACCGGTCGCCGATGTCGCACGCGATTGCGGGGTAACTGATCAGACGATCCGGAACTGGGTGAAACAAGGTCGATCCGGACACTGTCCGGAAAATCATGCGCCAGCCGGGGCTGGTGCCGTGCCAGCCCCGGCCGTTCCGGCCGGTCACCACCGTCGCCGGCGACGCCGCCGACCTGCCGGACCGGGTGGCGCGCGACTTCACCGCCGACGCGCCCGGACGCAAACTCGTCGGCGACATCACCTACATCCGAACCTGGGAAGGATGGCTGTATCTCGCCACAGTGCTCGACTGTTATTTCGAAGAAGGTCGTCGGCTATGCGATGGCTGATCACATGCGCACCGAATTGGTCACCGAGGCACTGCGCATGGCCGCCCGGAACCTGCCCCTCGCCGCCGGAAAGACAATTTTTCACAGCGACCGCGGCAGCCAGTATCTTTCCGCTGAATTCGCGGCAGTGGCGAAAGAGCTCGGCATCCTACGGTCGGTAGGCCGCACAGGAACTGCTATGACAACGCGTGGGCAGAATCGTTCAACGGCACCCTGAAGAACGAGCGCGTGAACCGAACCCAATACCCGACCCGGGAACACGCCCGCAAGGATGTCACCCGCTATATCGAGCTGCGGTACAACCAGATTCGGATTCACTCCGCAATTGACTACCGAACACCGAACGAAGTAGAGTCAGAATGGTTCGATCGGAATCAGGCAGCTTGAGCTGATCAAAAATCTCGCTGTCCGAGAAATTCCCGGCCCCTCACCGGTCGTCGGCAGCAGCTATCGCTGCTCGGTTGGTCCGATTGCTGATTAGAACGCCCGTAAAGGCAGCTGCCGCGACGATCACCGAACTCAATAGCGGCAGCCAAGCCTGCCACCATGCGGGCGAATGTTGCACAATCTCGATTACTTGAGGCGACACGCCGCGATTCTGTCACCAAGCACCGACACTGCGGTCAGAGTTGGACGCCCAGCCAGCTAGCGAACCCGGTAAGGCTGTTGGACTGTCGGCGTTGTGCCGCAGCGATTCCATAGACCGTTTCTCGGACCGACGGGTGCAGGCGGGTCTGCTGCGGGGCAATCCGCCGCGCCCGATTCAGCGCGTCCAGCGCTTGATCCGGTTTGCCTATCATGAGCCATGCGCGGCTCACGTCTTGCCAGTGGTGCCCCGCACGTGGCGGTGCGATTTCCTTGGGGAGCACGAGAGACGATCCTTCCCGCGCCGCCCTGGCGGGATCTCCAGCCTCCAATGCCACTGCTACAGAATGAATTCCAACGTTCGTCGGCCCGAACAACGTGCCGTACAGCTCGGATTCACCCGGCATCGTCGGGGCGAGGCGTCGCGCGTGTTCGATGTGTTCGGCGGCGGTATCGGAGCGCATACCCCGGGCGGCCACAATCGCCCCGCACAGGTGCGCGTAGCCGCGCACTGCATTCGCAGCTTCGCCGTCTCCTTCAATCTCGTCGAGGGCGTCTTCGACGAGTCGGAGCCCAGTGTCGTTCGCGTCGTGGTACATCAGGACCCGCGCCCGCTTCACCTTGGCTTGCGCCTCGTACAACGGGTCGTCCGCCGACTCAGCAGCCCATTCGAGCCGGTCGAGCACAGTCGGAGCGAGCTGGATAAAGCCGAACCGCCTGCACAGCCGTTCCGTGGTCACGTATGCGGCGCACAACAACGAGAACACCTGCCCTCGCTCGTCTTCGCGGGCCTCGTGCAGAGCACCGTACAAATGGCGAAGGAGGCCCGGCATTCGCGCGAGAGCTATGCGGCCCTTGTCATTCCGGTAGGCAAGGTCGACAGCGCCCATCTCGGCGGCAAGCTCGCTCAGCGACGGCGGCTCAACGGCCCGCACGTACCGGCCCTCCGCCAGCACGGCTCGAAGCTCGGCCAGTCCCTCCAGCGGCCCGTCCTTCTCGATAAGGTCGCGGTACGGCGTGCCAGTGAGCCGCTCGGGTTCCACGCGCAGCACCCGCGCAGCGGCAGCCAGGAACGCCGGGCTGGCAGGCTCCCGGCCTTGCTCCACCGCCTTGACCATCGCCAGGCTGTAGTTCGCGCGGTCGGCTAATTGCCGCTGGTTGAGACCCGCGAGTTTCCGCTCAGCCGCAATGGTCTGTCCGGCGTGGGGCGCAGCGCTCATGTCCTCAAGGGTAATTCCCTATTCCCTCCCTAGCCTTTCGATAGGCGAACATCAATAAGGCTTTTCGTCAAGCACCCGGTATCGGGGAGATGGCGATGACCCCTCGATACCGGGTGTGCTCACAACCCAATCGAGGAGGGGCGGCGCGATGGACGAGGGCAGCAAGCAGCTTCCACAGCGGCTGGTGAAAGTCGAATTCGGCAAGGGACGTCCGCCGACGCTCATGTACACCGCCAGCCCCGATGTAATCGCGAGAGTTCCCGCCGCGCTGAAGAACTGGAACCCCGACTACACGGTCGACGTCGAACCGCTGGAAGGCGAGGACCACGTTCCCCCGCAGCCGCTGTGGTGCCTGCGCGCCTGGGCCAACTGATGAGCGCTGACACTCTCGGGCTCGTGATCGCGGTAGGGCTGCCGTTGCTGGTGATCGTTGGCGCGATCTTCTGGCCCGAGCGCACCCAGCACGAATACGACCAGCCGCCCGCACCGTAACCCGCATGCAGGGTGGGACGGGAGTGGCATTTCAAGGCTCCGCAAGGCGACTGAAGACCCAGAAAACGCCTCTACCAGGCCGAATGAGGTGCCCCCGGTCGGACTCGAACCGACACTGTGCGGATTTTAAGTCCGCTGCCTCTGCCAATTGGGCTACGGGGGCGGCTGGGATAGCGTACCTAAGTCGTACGCCCGTCTCGGAATTGTCCGGGGATTTGCTCAGTGCACGCCTTCCATCAAGCGGCTGACCTGCGGGGCTAGGAAGTAAACGACGATTCCCACTGCGATCGCGACCAGGCCGGTGATGCCGAAGTAGGCGACTTCGTGGCTGGTGTCGTAGAACTCGGACAGGACGCCGGACATCGAGGTGCCGATGCCGACGGAGAAGAAGTACAGGGCCATCATCTGGGCTCGGAAGGCCTCGGGGGCGAGCTGAGTGGTAACCGCGAGGCCGATCGGGGACAGCAGCAGTTCGGAGATGGCGAAGCCGGCCAGGATGACGAGGACGAGCAGGGCGGGAACGGTTGTGTCCTCGAAGCCGGCTAGGGGGACGAACAGGAGGAACGATGCGCCCATCCCCATCACGCCGTAGGCGAACTTTCGGGGCGTGGTGGGGGCTCGGGTGCCCAGGCGGGTCCACATGAGCGCGAACAAGGGCGACAGGACGATGACCCAGATCGGTTCCTCCGAGCCGATCCAGCTCGCCGGTGCGGTCCAGCCGAACAGCGTCCAGTTCATTCGCTCGTCGGAGTAGACGGCCAGCACCGTGAAGATCTGCTGGAACAGCGACCAGAACACGGCGTTGGCGATGAACAGCGGTATGAAGGCCCGCACTCGGACTCGTTCCACCGCAACCACTTTCGGACTGGCCAACATCAATCCGAAATAGAGTATCGATACCGCCGCGATCACGCCGGTGGTTACCCACGACAGATTCGACAACCGGACCAGCCCGGTCCACATCGCGACGGCGACCACCACCGCGACGACCAGCACGACGGCGATCACCTTCCCGATCTGGCTGCGCGGCAACGGGTTCGGCACTTCCCGCCCGTGGGTACCCAGATTGCCCCGGAAGATCACGTACTGGGTGAGTCCGAGCGCCATGCCGACCGCCGCCGCCCCGAATCCGTAGTGGAATCCGAGGTGGGTCTGCAGCAGACCGGTGATCAGCGGGCCGACGAACGCGCCCAGATTCACGCCGAGATAGAACAGCGTGAAACCGCCGTCGGCGCGCGGGTCACCCTTCTCGTAGAGCGTGCCCAGAAGTGAGGACGCATTGGCCTTCAACGCGCCGGAGCCGAGCGCGACGAGCACCAACCCCACGCCGACACCGGTCAATCCCGGCAGCACCGCCAGCGCGATATGCCCGGCCATCACCACGACGCCGCCGTAGAAGACGGTCCGCTCCATCCCGAGCACCCGGTCGGCCAGCCAGCCACCGAGCACGGTCGACAGATACACCAGTCCGCCGTAGGCGCCGACGATGCCCGTCGCGGTGGATTTCTCCAGCCCGAGCCCGCCGTCGGTCAGCGAGTAGTACAGGTAGTACCCGAGGATGGTGAGCATGCCGTAGAACGAAAACCGTTCCCACAGCTCCACTCCGAACAAATTGACCAGCCCGATGGGATGGCCGAATATCGTGCGTGTCTCCGGCGACGCCTGCTCTCCCGGGACGGGTTCCACCCTGCTCATGAGACGCAATTGTCCAGCAACGGGGTACGGCGATCGCGCGAAACGCCGATCATCCGGGATGTCGCGGCCCCTCAGACGGTGCTGATCTCGCCCGGGGGACCGGACCTGCGTGGTGACGCGGCGCTGCCGCCTCCGGCCCGCCTCAGGCGATCGACAGCGCGATCCCGTCGAGAATGTCGTGCTCGCTCACGATCAACTCGGAGATCCCCGCGCGGCGCGCCAACTCGTCGGCCAGTACCTCGGCGATCACCGCACCGCCGCCGATCACGTCGACCCGGCCCGGGTGCATGGGTCCGAGAGCGGCGCGTTCGTCGTGGTTCATCCCGATCAGACGGTGACAGACCTCGCGGAGCCGATCGAACGTGAGACGGGTCAAATGCACCCGATCCGAATCGTATTCGGGCAGGTCCAGTGCGACTGCGGCGATCGTGGTCATGGTGCCGGCCACACCGACCCAGGTGCGGGCGCGTTCGACCGGAACCACGCCGAAGGCCTGGGCCAGCTGCTGCGAGGCGAAGAACCGCGCCGACGCGACCTCCTCGCCGGTCGGCGGATTACCGTGCAGGCAGCGTTCGGTGATCCGCACGCAGCCGATGTCGGTCGAGTAGGCCTCCTGCACGCCGGAGCTGTCGCCGAGCACCACCTCGGTGGACCCGCCGCCGAGATCGACGACCACGAACGGACCTTCGGCACTGGACAATTCGCCGACCGCGCCCGCGAACGAGAGCCGCGCCTCCTCGTCACCGGTGATCACCTCGGCCTGAGCGCCCGGCACGACGCGCCCCAGTTCCACCCCGGTCATGGTGAAGAAGTCGTCGCGGTTGCGCGCGTCGCGGGTGGCGCTGGTGGCGACCATCCGCACCCGGCTCACTCCGGTCTCGATCATGCGGTCGACGTAGTCGTGCAGGGCGACGCGGGTGCGTTCGATCGCCTCCGGATTCAATTCCCCCGTGGCGTCCACGCCCTTGCCGAGTCGCACGATCCGCATTTCGCGGTGCACGTCGGTGAGATGGCCGTCCGCGCCGACATCGGCGATCAGGAGCCGGATGGAATTGGTGCCGCAGTCGACGGCGGCAACCCGGTCACTCATCACTGTCTCCCGCATCGGTATTCGATTGATACTGCTCGTATTTCGGCCAGTCTCGCGGAATCGCGGTGCCGCGCAGTCCGGTATCGGCCGCCAGGGCGACCGCCTCGTCACCGAGCGGGTTCAGCCCAGGGCCCTTGGCCAGTGAATGCGCGATCAGCACGTGCAGGCACTTGACCCGCTCCGGCATCCCGCCACCGCTGAAATCTGTTCCCAGCGACTCGATTTCGTTGCGCTCGGACAGGTAGCTCTCGTGCGCGGCGCGGTAGGCGGCGGCCAGTTCCGGGTCGGCGGCCAGGCGTTCGGTCATCCCGCGCATCAGCCCGGCGGCCTCTTGCCGGCTGGCCTCGGCGGTCAGGCGCGGATCGGTGAGGTAGTAGAGCGTGGGGAACGGGGTGCCGTCGGGCAGACGCGGCGCGGTCTTCACGACCGCCGGTTGGCCGTCGGGTGTGCGATAGGCGATCGCGAGGACCCCGCGTGGCTCTCGGCCGAGCTGGCGGGCCACGATCTCGAGATCCGCCTCGGCGGGCGCACCCCGCTCGGCACGCGCCCCGCCGGACGAGGGCTCGGGCGTAGCGGGGTCGGTCACCGGGGTTCTCCTTCAGGATGGGGAGGGGGCGGCGGGGGCGCCGGCGTGGAGGTGGAGGTGGAGGTGGGCTGGGGGTCCGACATACTGCGCCACAGCTGGGTGTACCAGGGATCGGGGCGGCGGGCCTGACTCGTCGGCACCGGCACCGCGGGCTGCTCGATACCGGGCACCTGCACGATGTAGGCAGTGTCACCGGGCATCACCAGCCGCAGCCGGTCGCGGGCCTCGGAGCGGATGTAGGCGGGATCTTCCTGTTGTGCGCGGCGGTCGCGCAGCCGCGTCAGATCGTTTTCCAGATCGCGGCGCTGTTCGGCCAATTGCGCGGTTTCCGAACGCTGACTGAAATACGTGCGCATCGGTACGGCGAGGGTCAGCGCGAGCGCGCACAGCACCGCGGCCAGGATGACCGCCCGCCCGGTGGACAGCCCCAGAATCCGGCGATCGTGGCGATCCTCGGACTTCTTCGACTTCGCGCGCGTGGTGCGCGGTTCGGATTTCGTGCCGGCCGGGCGTCGTTGCGCGGCCCGTTTGCCGGCGGACGTGCGCGCGGAGCCGTTCGCGGCCCGTTCGGGCCGAGGCGACCGCGTCGAGCGGCGGTCACCGCGTCCTGCCGGACTGGTACCGCGCGCCCGTCGCTCCGTCATCCCCACACCTCGAAATCGCCTGCCTCCATAGCGGCGCTGCGATTCGACCGCACAGCGCAACGGTTCCGCCCGGTGACCGGCCGCTGTATCGACCGGCCCCGCACGCCACAACCGTTGACGAGGCTACTACCCCTCGAAGACGAACCGGGGAAATGCGACGTCACCGGCGTAGCGAGCCGAATCACCGAGCGCGTCCTCGATGCGCAGCAGCTGGTTGTACTTGGCGACGCGCTCGCTGCGGGCGGGGGCGCCGGTCTTGATCTGACCGCTGCCGACCGCGACCGCCAGATCGGCGATGGTGGTGTCCTCGGTCTCGCCCGAGCGGTGGCTCATCATGGTCTTGTAGCCGTTGCGGTGGGCCAGCTCGACCGCGTCCAGCGTCTCGGTGAGGGTGCCGATCTGGTTGACCTTCACCAGCAGCGCGTTGGCGGCGCCCTTGGCGATGCCGTCCTCGAGCCGCTCCGGGTTGGTGACGAACAGGTCATCGCCGACCAGCTGGATCTTGTCGCCGATCAGATCGGTCAGCGCGACCCAGCCGTCCCAGTCGTCCTCCGACAGCGGGTCCTCGATCGAGACCAGCGGGTACGCGCCCAGCAGGTCGTTGTAGAACTCGGCCATCTGCTCGGCGGTGCGCTCGGTGCCCTCGAACTTGTAGCCCGTTCCGGCGGTGTAGAACTCGGTCGCGGCCACATCGAGAGCCAGCGCGACATCGCTGCCGAGGTTGTAGCCGGCCTTGCCGATCGCCGAGGCGATCAGGTCCAGCGCCTCGCGGGTGCCGCCGGCCAGATCCGGGGCGAAACCGCCCTCGTCACCGAGACCGGTCGACAGGCCCTTGGACTTCAGCTCGGCCTTGAGGGCGTGGTAGACCTCGGCACCCCAGCGCAGCGCCTCGCGGAAGGTGGGCGCACCGATCGGGGCGATCATGAATTCCTGCACGTCGACACTGGTGTCGGCGTGGGCGCCACCGTTGAGGATGTTCATCATGGGCACCGGCAGCACGTGCGCGTTCGGCCCGCCCAGGTAGCGGAACAGTTCCAGGCCCGAGGACTCGGCGGCCGCGCGGGCCACCGCCAGCGAGACGCCCAGCAGCGCGTTGGCGCCCAGGCGGGACTTGTCCGGGGTGCCGTCCAGATCCAGCAGCACCTGGTCGACGGTGCGCTGCTCGACCGCGTCCAGGCCGATCACGGCCGGTGCGATCTCGTCCAGCACGCCCTCGACGGCCTTGCGGACACCCTTGCCGCCGTAGCGGTCGCCGCCGTCGCGCAGCTCCACGGCCTCATGCTCGCCGGTGGAGGCACCGGACGGCACTGCCGCGCGGGTCAGCGTGCCGTCGTCGAGAGCGATCTCGACCTCGACGGTGGGGTTACCGCGTGAATCCAGGATCTCGCGAGCTCCGACCTGTTCGATGATGGCCACGAAACGACACTCCTTCGGCTGCTGACAATCAATTCAGGGGCCCTGCCCACCGCCGTCCATGAGCAGGTCGCACGGCGGGCCCGTGCGCCTGCGAGCCTAATGGGTACGGTCCGGCACGCACGACACCGGTCCGCGCGCACTCCCGGTCGTTCGCGGAGACAACGACTCCGGTCGGATTCGGGCTCTCCGGCCGGCCGGCCGCCAGCGCGGCGCCGTCGTCCGCGCGCCGCACGCGGCGATCGTGGCGCGCCGTCCCGGCATCCTCAGGCCCGGCGGCCGACGCTGTATGCCGCTGCCTTCGTCCGCACGGTTGCCATATAGGTAGTGGACTGGTTGTAGGTCAGCACCGCCTTCTGCCAGCCCTGCGCGGTGCGCAGATCGCCGCCGCTGGCACACAGGTAACGCGCGGCGGTCAGCGAGGCGTCGTCGATGCTGTCCGGGTCGGCGCGACCGTCCCCGTTGGCGTCCACACCCCAGTGCTGCCAGGTTTCGGGCAGGAATTGGAACGGCCCCTCGGCACGCACGTAGACCGGGGTTCCGGTGCGTGCGGTGGCCTCGTCGTCGAGAATCCTTGCGACACCGGGTGATCCGTCCAAGGGGATGCCGCGGATCGGCGGCCGGACTTCACCGTCGGCATCCAGCTCGGAACCGCCGTGGCGACCGTGTTTGCTCTCCACCCGCGCGATGCCCGCGATGGTGGTCCAGCCGATGCCGCAGTCGGGACGCGAACGAGCCATCACCTCGGCCGCGTATCCGTAGGCCTCGAGCGCGACGGTGGGGATGCCGAGCGCGTCGGATTGCCCCTCGGCCCAGCCACGCAACTGTTCGGCACTGCGACCGGGCGCATCAAGGTCGATCGGCGGGACCGGTGCGCCCGCACCGGGCGGAATTCCGTCCGGAATCGGGGGCAGGTTATCGGTTCCCGCACATCCGGACAGCAGCGCGACAGCCGCGACGGCGGCGAACGCGAGGGGCCGGAATCCGGGGATGGTCGAACGCACGTTTCCATCATCCAGATTCGCGCGCGGATGGCACACACCGTGACGGCGCACCCCACCCGACCCGGCATACGATCAGCTACCTTTCCCTCTCCTCTGTTCCATACCGAAACGCTATGTTCAGCGGCCAACTTTAGGTAAGCCTTGCTTAAGATCAGTGGAGCGACTAACTTCGCAGTCCGAGTCTTCACCACCTGCTTCATCCCCATTGCGAGGAAGGGAACTCCTGGTGAAAAACGTTCTCCCCGAACGTAAGACACCCCAGCACGAAGAAACCGAACCGATCGACCGCCGTACGCTCGCACCCGAAGCCGCGGCGGCCGTGTTCTGTTCGGCCGAAGAGATTGCGATCACACTCGACCGCACCCTCGGTGGTTCCGCGCCGATCCGCCGCACCCTCTCGGATCCGGCGTTGATCCGGCTCGTGGACGCCTACGCCGCCGAACTTCCGGCGGCGGTGCGCACCGCGTTGCGACCGCCCGACACCCCCGCCGGCGCGACGATCATCGGACGCCTGCCAGTGCGCGACGAGGAGCTCGGCCCGACGCCGCCCGACTGGTTCCATGCCGCCGAACCGGCCTGCTCGGAGTCGTTTCGCCTGGATATCGCCCTGCTGCTGCTCGCCAGCTGCGCCGGCGAGCCGTTCGGCTGGCAGGGCCAGCAGGGTGGGCGGCTGGTCAACAACATCCTCCCCACCCCCGGCCACGAACACGAACAGTCCGGCGCCAGCAGCACCACCCTGCTGAGCCCGCACACCGAGGATGCCTTCCATCCCGAGCGCGCCCATCTGCTGCTGCTCGGCTGTCTGCGCAATCCCGATCGGGTGGGCACCACCGTGTCCTCGGTCCGCCAGGTGAACCTGAATGCGGACGGGCGCCGGCTGCTCGCCGAACCGACACTGCCCATCCTGCCCGACGTCTCCTACGGCGAGGATTTCAGCGAGCACCGCCCTGCCCCGGTGGCCACCGTCGCCGCCGATGACGGTGGGGCGACCCTGCGCTACGACCCCGCCTACACCCCACTCGACGACGCGAGCCCCGAATACCGTTGCGCCTACGCTCATCTCGGCGCGGAATTGGAACGAGTATGTCACCGCACGGTGTTGGAGCCGGGTGAGTTGCTGCTGATGGACAATGATGTCGTCGTGCACGGCCGGGTTCCGTTCACCCCCCGATACGACGGGACCGACCGCTGGCTCAAACGGGTCAACATCCGGCTGGCACGCCGCCGCGCACCGGCCGAGGCCGGTGAAAGCGGATACGGACAGCGGACGGTGCGGCCGTTCGCTCCGAATCCCGACGCGGCACCGAATATCTCGTCCCGATGAACCGACCAGTGAACCGAGGAACGCAGTGAGCAGCCGCCCCACCCCGTTGCGCGTACTCAGCCGCAGCGATCTCGCCGATGTCCCGATCGCCCCCAACGAGGTGGTGCGCGCCGTCGAGGACGCCTATCTGGCCCTGGCACAGGGTGATTCGGACAACCCCCGCAAGCTCAGTGTGGCGCATCCGGACGGCTGGTCGGTGGCGTACGCGATGCTCGGGCGCGACGGCCGCCGCCGGGTGGTCGCGATGAAGACCTCGTACAAATTCGATCCGAGTCACGACCGCAGCACCAAGCGCTACTACACCACCATCACCCTCTACGACGACGCGACCGGCACCCCGATCGCGATGATGGACTGCGCGCGGGTGGGCGCGCTGCGCACGCCGGCGGTCTCGGCGCTGCTGGTTCGCGAGACGGTGCGGCCGGGCGCGCGCAGCGTGCTGCTGATCGGCACCGGCACCCAGGGCCGAAACGCGCTGCCGCACTTGCTCGCCGCGAATCCGCAGTTGAACCGGTTGATGGTGTACGGCACCCATCCCGAGGGGCTGGAAGCGGTGGGCACCCACCTGCGCGCGCACGCACCGCACCTGGATCTCGATGTGGTCGACGATCCGCGCGCCGCGGCGGGGACGGCCGATGTGGTGCTGGCGACCGCCGGGCCCGGCACGCAGGTCGCCCTCGAATCCGATGATCTGGCACCGGGTTCGGTGGCCGTGCTGGTCGGTTACGGACTGGCGCCCTCGACGCTCACCGACGCCGATCGCGTGATCGCCACCAGCGCCGAGCAGATGGCGCTGACCGGCACCGATATGGCGGGCCCGGACGGGCGGCTGCGCTCGGTCGACGCCGAACTGCCGGCGATTCTGGGCCGCCGCGCGACCGCGCGCACCGGTGCCGACGAACGGCTGTTCGTCTACAACAGCGGCCTGGTCCTCACCGATATCGCCGTCGCGCACGCCCTGGCCGAACGGGCCATCGCCGAGGGCCGGGGCACGGAGGTGCCACTGTGGGATTGACCGGGGCGCGCCTTTGGGTCGCCGTGCGATCGTGGTCGAGCGGAATACCGACTGCGCGAACAACTTTCCGTGCCACGATGCGGTCGTCACCGCGGGAGGCGACGCGGTGACCGCGAGCCGGAGCATGCGGGCGCCCGACGATACGCGCAACTCCGCCTCGATCACGGCGCCTCCCCTCCCCGCACACCGCGCCGAATGGGAGCGCCGACTGCTGGCCGACACCCATCTGCTCGACGACATCGCCCACGCGGTCGGCGGCCCCTTCCATGTGCTGTACCCGGAGCGGGTGGGAGCCACTATCGACGGCTTCCGCGAGCAGTTCCGGCGCCACGGGGTGGACGGCGCGATCTACTACGGCAAGAAGGCCAACAAGTCCGCTGCCGTGGTGCGGGTGTGCGCCGAACACGGCGTCGGCGTCGATGTCGCCAGCGTCGGCGAGCTGAGTTCGGCTCTGGCGAACGGCATCCGGGGTCACGATCTGGTGGTGACCGGACCGGCCAAATCCGATGAGCTGCTGTGGCTGGCCACCCGGCACGGCGCCCTGATCGCGGTCGACGATCCCGGCGAACTCGCCCGGCTCACCGGCCTCGGCGCCACCGCCCGCGTGCTGCTGCGGGTACTCCCGCCGGATTCGACCAGCCGATTCGGCCTGACCGACATCGAGCTCGACACCGTGCTGCACCGCACCGATCCGGCCCCGATCCGGGTGGAGGGGTTCAGCTTTCACCTTTCCGGCTACGACCCGATCGCCCGCTCGGAACTGGCGGCCGCGCTGGTCGACCGCTGCCGGCACGCCCGCGCCCTCGGACACCCGGTCACCACCATTTCCATCGGCGGCGGATTCGGCGTCGAGTACCTGCCGGACACAGCCTGGCGCGCCTTCACCGAGGCACACGGTCCACACTGGTTCCACGCGGACAAGACGTTCGATTCGTATTACCCCTACCATCAGCGTCCCGCCGGATCGGCCGCGCTGGCCGCCGTCCTCGACCACGGCGATCTGGCTAAAGTTCTGCGCGCCCATGCCATTCGGCTCGCCGTCGAGCCGGGGCGCGCACTGCTGGACCGCGCGGGAAGCACCGTGTTCCGCGTCCAAGGCGTGAAAACCCGGACCGCACAGTCACTTCCCTACCAGCTGCTCACCGTCGACGGCACCAGCCTGAGCCTGTCCGAGCAGTGGTTCGACAGCGAATATCTGCCCGACCCGGTGCTGTGGCCGATGCGTCCGGGTGCGGTGACTCCGGCCTGCGTCGGCGCCGCGACCTGTCTGGAATCGGACATGCTGAGCTGGCGGCGCATTCCCCTGCCACGTCCCGCCGTGGTCGGCGATCTGCTCGTCTACCCGAATACCGCCGGGTATCAGATGGATTCGAACGAATCGTCGTTCCATGACCTCCCCATCCCGCCGAAGGTGCTGCTGTCGAGCGGCCCGGACGCGGATCCGGCGCAGCCGCCGCGGCTGCGCTGGGCGCTCGAACGGTAGCCCCCTTCCCACCACACTCCCGAGGAGACTCGCATGCCGATCGTCACGCGCGTGACGGACCTGATCGGAAACACTCCCCTGTTCGAGCTGGCCGTCACCGACGGTGGCACCCGACTGCTACTCAAACTCGAACAGTTCAATCCGACCGGCGCGGCGAAGATCCGGATGGCCCGCGAAATGGTGCTGGACGCCGAACGCCGAGGTTTGCTGAGAGATAGCGGACATATTATCGAGTCCACGTCCGGGAATACCGGACTGGGACTGGCGGTGGTCGCGGCCGAACGCGGCTATCGATTCACCGCGGTCGTGGATCACCACGCCTGTAAGGACAAACTGCGCGCGATGCGAGCCATGGGTGCCGACCTCGTCTATGTCGCCGCGGACGGCGATGACAGCCTGGCCACCTCCGCCCGGGAGGACCTGGCCGAGGCGATGGCCGCCGCGCGACCGGACGCCTACTTCACCGAACAGCACAACAACGAGGCCAATCCGGTCGGCTACTACGCTGTCGCCGAGGAGTTGCTGGCCGATCTCGGACATGTCGACATCCTGCTGTCCGCGGTCGGCACCGGCGGGTCGCTGTTCGGCACCGCGCGGCGGCTGCGCGACCTGGGCCATCCCGCACGGGTGATCGGGGTGGAGCCGGTCGGATCGATCGCGTTCGGCGGGCCCGGTGGACCGTACTGGCAGTCTGGCACCGGCACCCCACCCGGCGCGACCGTCGGCACGGCCGTGGACTATTCGCTGCTGGACGAGGGAGTCACCGTCTCGGACGTGGACGCCTTCGCCACCGCCCGCGCGGTCGCGCAGCGTTCCGGTCTGCTCATCGGCGGATCGGCCGGCGGCTCGGTGTATGTGGCACTGCAGCGACTCGAGGAATTCGAACCGGGCTCGACGATCGTCACCATCGTCTGCGACGGCGGCGAGAAGTACCTCGACACGGTCTTCGACGACGAATGGATGAGCGATCGCGATCTGCTGGATCGCGCCGCCGAGCACGCGGTCACCGACCTGCTGGACCGCTACGCGCCGGGTACACCAGCGGTATCCGAGCCGCGAAACCTGGTGGGAGTCCGATGAATCAGCTGAGCGAGGTTCGCCGATGACCGCCGCCACACCCCACGGTGACGGGCGCCGGCTGACGGCGCTGGCGACGCCCATCGCGTTGACCCAACTGGCCCAGGTCGCGATCTCGACCACCAATATCGCCTTGATGGGCAGCCTCGGCGTCGACCAGGTAGCGGCCGGTGGGCTGGCACTGGTGTTGTTCAACCAGATCCGCACCATGTGCGTCGGATTGATCACCGCCAGTGGCAATCGGGTGGCAACCGTGGTGAGCCGGGCCGAGAAGCAGCACCGCGGCCCCGAGCCGGAGATCCGCGATGTGGTCCGATCGAGCTTTCTCATCGCGACGGCGGCGGGGTTGCTCGGTGGTCTGATCCTGGTCGGCCTGGGCTGGTCGCTGCAGTGGCTCGGCCAGGACGCCGCGGTGCTGGCCGCGGCCCGGCCGATGATGGTGGCGCTCGCCCCCGGTCTGCTGCCGTGCCTGTGGTTCCAGGTGCTGCGCCAGTACACCGTCGGCATGCAACGGCCACAGGCGCTGCTGGTGGTGACGCTCGGCTCGGTGGCCGTGAACGCGGTGGTCGCGCTGGCGCTGATCCACGGCTGGGCCGGACTGCCCGCCCTGGGCCTGACCGGCGTCGGCGTGGCGTCCTCGGTCGTCTTCCTCGTCACCTTCGCGGTGTTCTGGGTGATGGTGCGCCGCGACGCTGCGCTGGGGCCGACGCTGCCGGTGCGGATGTGGCCGGTACGCCGGCGAACGGTCACCGCGGAGCTGCGGCTCGGCGCGCCGATCGCACTCACCTACGGGTCCGAGGCCGGCATGTTCTCGGTACTGGCCCTGGCGATGGGCACGCTCGGCCCGGCGGCGCTGGCCGCGCACAACGTGGTGTACCAGCTCGTCTACATCGTGTTCCAGGTCGCGGTGGGGCTCTCGCACGGGGTTTCGATCCTGGTCAGCCGGGCCGTGGCACGCGAGGAGTTCCGCCGCGCCCAGGACCTGGCCTGGCTGGTGTTGCGGCAGGCGGCCGTGGTGGCCGCCGTGGTCGGCGTCCTGTACGTCGCGGCGCCCGATCTGGTGCTGCGCCCGTTCCTCACCGGCCGCGACGGGGCCACCGTCGAGCTCGCGCACAGTCTGCTGCTGATCGCCGTCGTCCTGCAGTTCTTCGACGCCGCGCAGAACATCGGCAACGGCCTGCTGCGGGGAATCAAGGACACCCGGGCCGGATTCCGGTTGTCGCTGGTGGGTTATTGGATCGTCGGCCTGCCGACCGCGTTGTTGCTCGCCTTCCCGTTGGGCCTGGGCGCGAGCGGCGTGTGGTGGGGTCTGACCGCGGGCCTGGCCGCGACGGCCGGGCTGATGCTGCGACGCTATTTCTCGCTGCTGCGTCACCGCGAGGTCGCCGAGCCCCGCCAACTGGCCGACAGCCTCAACTGAGCCGTTCCCGTCCCTACGACCAGCGCGGTTCACCTCGACGGCTCGCACCCCAGCAAGTAAGCGGCACAACGGTTTACACTGGGGTGCCAGTCGCGGCCGATGCCGCCGCATGAGCCGACCGTGAGGTGACGAGATGGTAGCCAGCGCCGGAGAACGTCAGCAGCCTGCGACCGAGCATCCCGAACTGGACGTCCTGCCCACCTGGCCGCTGGACACCATCGCCGTGCTGGTGACCACCGATCCGTCGCCGCACGCGATTCCCGTGAGCTGGCCGGTGCGCGCCGACGATCGGCGAATCCTGTTGAGCCTGAAGTTCGATCGCGGGTCACTGGCCCGGCTGCGCAAACGTCCCGATGTCGCGCTCCTGATCCTCGGCGGCGGCAATGTGGCGCTGTGCGCCCGCGGTCGCGCGCGGGTGATCGCCGATCCGATGCCCGGCGCCGAGGACTATGTGGCCGTGGCCATCGATGTCGAGGTGATCGACGACCACCGCCAGGGCGCGTTCGAGGTCGAGGCGGGCATCCAGCGCACGGTCCTCGACGAACCGGAACTCGACTACCTCCGCTCGCGTGTCGCCACCCTGCAAGAGATGGTCGACGCGAAGAATTGACGGCATGATCGCCGCCTTCTCGGTCACCCCGCTCGGCACCGGCGCCGATGTGGGCCGCGCCGTCGCCGAAGCCGTCCGCATCGTCCGCGCCAGCGGGCTGCCGAACGAAACCAACGCCATGTTCACCACGCTCGAAGGGGAATGGGACGAGGTGATGGGGGTCATCAAGCGCGCTTCCGACGCCATCCTCGCGGTCGCGCCGCGCTGCAGCCTGGTGATCAAGGCCGATATCCGCCCGGGTGTCACCGGCGCCCTGACGTCGAAGGTCGAGTCCGTCGAACGGTATCTCGCGGAAGGCTCCTGACCATACGGCTGGGCGAGCTGACCGGGCGCGATCTCACCCCTGACCCTGTCGGTCCCCCAGCGAGTCTGCGAGGGTTTCCCAGTGGGCGCGCCACTCATCGGGACGCAGCGGCCCGCGACCGCCACGGGTCCGCTCGGCCGCGTCCTCGGCGGCCCGGATTCTCGCGGCGAAGTCGAGCGTGGCCTTGCGGAGACGCTCCTCGGCACTTTCTCCTCCGCCCAGGTGAACGACCCGCAGCTCGTCCGGAACCAGATCTTCGGGCAACCCCGCCTTCGCGCTGCGGGAGCGAATCTTCTCCGCCAGCGCCAGCGCGGGTTGCGCCATCGCGATCCCGTCCAGGCAGGAACGACGCGCCTTCTCGGTGAGTTTGCGTTCCTCCCAGGCTCTTTCCTGAGCGGCGACCTTCGCGGCCACATCCGCACCGGCGTCCACGACCGGATCCGACAGATGCGGGCTGCGATGCACCAGTTTCGCGACCAACGCGGCGGCCACATCGTCGACGGTGAATTCGCCTGCGGCCTGCGCGATCCGGGAATGGAACAGCACCTGCAGCAGCAGATCGCCGAGTTCCTCCTTGATCGTCTCCGCATCGCCGTGCTGGATGGCGTCGAGGAGTTCGTAGGTCTCCTCCAGCAGGTACGGCCGGAGCGAATCGTGGGTCTGGGTGACCTCCCAGCCGCCGAACTTCCACAGCCGGTCCATGACCTCGACCGCCTCGGTCAGGCCGTGCGCGACTCGTGCGGAATCAGCCGCGGCGTCGTCGGTCGTGCCCGACGCGCGCTCGCCCCGGTCCTCGCTCACCCGACCGCGACCTCCGCGCCCATCGCGAGGTCGACCATGCCCTTCGGCTTGCCGTCGAGCGCCAGCAGCAGATCGGCGACGAACTGCAACAACTGCACATCGCGCACCCGCGCCGCGCCGACGCTGTCCTCCACCCGCGGCAGCGGCAGCTGCACGATGCCCGTGGTGGGCCGGTAGCTCGCACTCGGATACAGCCGCTTGAGCCGCATCTGCTTCGAATCGGGCAGCTGCAGCGGCGACACCTTCAGCGTGGTGCCCGTGACGCCGACCTCCTGAATGCCGTACTCGCGGCACAGCAGTCGCAACTTGGCGACCGACACCAACCGGCCGACCTCCACCGGCAGCGGGCCGTACCGGTCGACGAGCTCCTCCACCACCGCGGCGAGAGCCGAATCATCCTGCGCCGCAGCCAGTTTGCGGTAGGCCTCCAACCGCAGCCGGTCGCTGGCGATGTAGTCGGGCGGAATGTGCGCATCCACCGGCAGGTCGATCCGCACCTCCTTGACCTCTTCCTCGGTCGTGATCGGCCGGCCGTCGGCGGCGGCACGGTAAGCCTCCACCGCCTCACCGACCAGGCGCACGTACAGATCGAAGCCGACACCGGCGACATGTCCGGACTGTTCGGCGCCGAGCACGTTTCCGGCGCCGCGGATTTCGAGGTCCTTCATCGCCACCGCCATACCCGCGCCGAGATCGGAATTCTGCGAGATGGTGGCCAGGCGGTCGTAGGCCGTTTCGGTGAGCGGCTTCTCGGCCGGGTACAGGAAGTAGGCGTATCCGCGTTCCCGGCTGCGCCCGACCCGGCCCCGCAGCTGGTGCAGCTGCGAAAGGCCCAGTGTATCGGCACGTTCCACGATCAGCGTATTAGCGTTGGAGATGTCCAGACCGGTTTCGATGATCGTGGTGCACACCAGCACGTCGAATTCGCGCTCCCAGAAGCCCTGCACGGTCTTCTCCAGCGTGTCCTCGTTCATCTGGCCGTGCGCCACCGCCACCCGCGCCTCGGGCACCAGATCGCGAATACGCTTGGCGGCCTTGTCGATCGAGGACACGCGGTTGTGCACGTAGAAGACCTGGCCGTCGCGCAGCAGTTCGCGGCGCACGGCCGCGGCCACTTGTTTGTCGTTGTAGCCGCCGACGTAGGTGAGGACGGGATGGCGCTCCTCGGGCGGGGTGAGAATGGTCGACATCTCGCGGATCCCGGCCAGGCTCATCTCCAGAGTGCGCGGGATCGGCGTGGCCGACATGGTCAGCACGTCGACGTGGGTGCGCAGCGCCTTGATGTGTTCCTTGTGCTCGACGCCGAACCGCTGTTCCTCGTCGATGATCACGAGGCCGAGTTCCTTCCACCGCAGACCGGTCTGCAGCAGCCGGTGCGTGCCGACCACGATGTCGACCTCACCGGTGGCCATACCGTCGATCACCTCGCGCGATTCCGCCGGATCGGTGAAGCGCGACAGCCCCTTCACCGTGACGGGGAATCCGGCGACGCGTTCGGTGAAGGTCTGCAGATGTTGCTGTGCCAGCAGCGTTGTCGGCACCAGCACGGCGACCTGCTTACCGTCCTGAACAGCCTTGAACGCCGCGCGCACCGCGATCTCGGTTTTGCCGTAGCCGACGTCACCGCAGATCACCCGGTCCATCGGGACCGGGCGCTCCATATCGGCCTTCACCTCGGCGATCGCGGTGAGCTGATCGTGGGTTTCGGTGAACGCGAACGCGTCCTCCATCTCCTGCTGCCACGGCGTATCGGGGGCGAACGCGTGGCCGGGCGCGGCCTGCCGGGCGGCGTACAACTGCACGAGTTCGGTGGCGATCTCGCGAACGGCCTTGCGCGCCTTGCGTTTCGTATTCGCCCAGTCGGATCCGCCGAGTTTGGACAGACTCGGCATCTCCCCGCCCACATAGCGGGAGAGCTGATCCAGCGAGTCCATCGGGACGTACAACCGGTCGCCGGGCTGGCCGCGCTTGCTGGGCGCGTATTCGATCACCAGGTATTCGCGCCGCGCGCCGCCGACGGTGCGTTCGATCATCTCCACGAACCGGCCGATGCCGTGCTGATCGTGCACGACCATATCGCCGGAGCTCAACGCCAGCGGATCGACCTGATTGCGCCGGCGGGCGGGGAGCTTCTTCCCCTCACCGGGCGCGGTGACGCGGTTGCCGGTCAAATCGGATTCGGCGATGACGACCAGTTTCGCGTCGTCGAACACGATGCCGTCGTGCAGCGAACCGCACAGCACACCGACCAGCCCACGCACCGGTTCGGCGCCCGGCTCGAGCGCCGCGGCCGGAACCTCGGCATCGGCGAGACGCTCCTGAACGCGTTGTGCCGTACCGTGTCCCGCCACCACGATCACCGCGCGCCCACCGGTGGTGACGTGCGCGCGCAGCGAGGCGAAGACGGTCGCGACCAGTTCCTCCGAGCCGCGAGCCGCCGGAGCCGACAGCACCGGCAGCACGATCTCCGCGGGATCGTCGGCGGCCAGCGGGCTCAGCGTCCACCAGGGCAACCCGCGCGACTCGGCACCGGCCCGCACGACGTCCAGGCCGCGATACGCCGAGGACGCCAGATCCAGACCGTGCGCGCCCAACGGAGCCGCACCGCCGAAGGACGCCGCCGTCCACGAGGCCTCGAGGAATTCCTGTCCGGTGCGGACCAGATCGGCGGCGCGGGTGCGGATCTTCTCCGGATCGCACAGCAACACATGCGACTGCGTCGGCACCACATCGGTGAGCAACTGGAGCTCGCCCGGCCGCAGCACCGGCAGCAGCGCCTCCATGCCCTCCACCGGAATGCCCTGCGCCAGCTTCTCCAGCATTTCGACCAGCGCCGCGTCGGCCGGGTTGTCCGCGGCCACCTTCGCCGCGGATTCACGCAGGTTCTCGGTCAGCAACAGTTCCCGGCAGGGCTGGGCCACAACGAGATCCACCTCGACCTCGGTGAGCGAACGCTGATCGGCGACGGAGAACGCGCGCAGTTCACTGATCTCGTCGCCCCAGAATTCCACGCGCACCGGGTGATCGGCGGTCGGCGGGAAGATGTCGAGAATGCCGCCGCGGACCGCGAATTCGCCGCGCTTGCCGACCATATCGGCGCGCTCGTAGGCGAATTCGACCAGCCGCGTAATCAATTCGTCGAAATCGAATTCGGCGCCGACCCGCAGCACGATGGGCTCGATCTCGCCCAGCCCGGGGGCCATCGGCTGCATGAGCGACCGGACCGTGGTCACCACGACCTGCAACGGTTCCGGATGGCCCGGATCCTCCGGATGCGCCAGCCGGCGCAGCACCTGCAACCGCCGGCCCACGGTATCGGCGCTGGGCGACAATCGTTCGTGGGGCAGCGTCTCCCAGGACGGGAACAGCGCAACCCGATCGCCGATGATCTCGCTCAGCTCGACGGTCAGGTCGTCGGCCTCCCGCCCGGTAGCGGTCACCACCACCAGCGGCCGGGCGGCCGCGACGGTCGCCGCCACGAACGGCCGAATCGCCGAGGGCGCGACCAGTTGCACCGAGGAGCGTCCGATCAACTCCCGAACCTGACTCAGCGCGGCATCGGCACCGGCCACCTCGGCCAGTCCCGCAAGAGGTGGGCGATGGCTCGGCATGAAAGAAACTCCCGCTGCACAGATCGGCGAATCAGAGCGACCAACCGAGTGTATGTTTTTGGCCTCCGCTTCGCTCCGGCGGGGTCTACGGCTCGTGGCTGGTCCGGGCGGGACTGTTGGACAGTGCTTTATCCGATAGCGCGCCCTGACAGGACAGCAACGCTGCTCACATCTACGGCACGTACCTGCGCAACCGCCGCGCCGCGAATTCCCGGAAGTACGCCACCTTCTCGTCCGGCACGATCGAGGGCAGCAGGAAATACCACATACGTTCCATGCGGACCGCCATCTGGTCGATGGATTCGGTGCCGACGGCGGTGATGTGGACTCCGGAGGTCATCTCCTGCAGGAGAAGGCCGATGGTTTCGGGGTCGAGGTCGGGTTTGAGGTCGCCCTGGGCGATGGCCCGCTCGGCGAGCAGCATCTGGGTTTCGCCCCAGGTCTTGGTGATGTTCTCGCCCGAGGCGCCGCGGTAGTCGCCGATCTGGTGAGTGAGTTTGAGCATCGCGCCCACCATGGGATCGTTCATGGTGAGGTCGGCCACGACGTAGGTGATGCCGATGGCGGCTTCGAGAGCGGGTACGCGCGGGTCGAAGAAACCCTGGCAGGCGCCGCGCAATCGTTCGTTGCCCTGGTCGACCACGGCGCGCGCCAGTTCTTCCTTGGATCCGAAGTGGAAGTACAGTGCGCCCTTGGTGACGTTGGATTGCGAGATGATCTCGCTGAGGCTCGCATTCGCGTAACCGAGTCGCAGAAAGACATCGGCCGCCCCCGCCAGCACCGAATCGCGGGTGATTTCCGCACGCGCTTGCCTAGCCATCAGATCCGCCTGTCCTCAAACCAGCCATCCTGAAGTAGACCGATATCCCGAAGTTGACCGACATCACAGCTCGAACAGCACTTGAAGGATGGGTGAACCGTACCATCCGACCGGCCGTCGCCAGCGGAATCGAGCATTAAGACCAGTCTCCTTCGCAAACAATGGGCTAACCGTCCAGTTCGGTCCCCTAACACCCCTGGCATCGACACCGCCGGTCAGCCTGGCGTCGCGCTCGGCCATTCGGAGCCCAGCTGCGGATCGGCCTCGAGGTGGGTGAGCCCGTTCCAGCACAGGTTGACCAGATGCGCGGCGACCACCTCTTTGGACGGCTGCCGTTCGTCGAGCCACCAGGTGGCGGCGGTGGCGACCATGCCGACCAGGGCTTGCGCGTAGAGGGTGGCGAGACTGGTGTCGAAGCCGCGGCGTTCGAAATCGCCGGCGAGGATGTGCGCCACCTGGTTGACCGCCTCGTTCAGCAGGCTGGAATAGGTGCCGGCGGCGGCCGAGGCGGGCTGATCGCGCATCAGGATCCGAAAACCGTCGGTGCGTTCCTCGATATAGGTCAGCAGCGCCAGGGCGACCTGTTCCAGCCGGACGCGGGAGCGGTTCTGGGTCAGCGACGAGGTGATCATGTCCAGCAGGGTCGACATCTCGCGGTCGACGACTACGGCGTAGAGACCTTCCTTACCGCCGAAATGTTCGTACACAACGGGTTTGGATACCTGGGCGCGCTGCGCGATCTCCTCGATGGAGGTGGCGTCGTAGCCACGTTCGGCGAACAGCGCCCGTCCGATCTCGATCAACTGCTGCCGCCGCTGCGTGCCGGTCATCCGCGGGCGCGGCGCCCGACTCACATCACCACCCGAAGTCATCGCTGCTCCCCCGCCTCTCTCCCCCGCCTCTCCGGGAATCTTGCCGGTCGTAGGTGTCTGGAGATTTCTCGGCCGGGCGGGCGGTCGGCAGCGTACCTGCGGTCAGGGCGTGCCCGACGAGTTACCCATGTGCTTTCGAAATCAGGTATTGCGTTGGGCAAATTTACCCGACCGCGACCGGCCCATCTCGCCGACCCGCGACCCGCGCGGGGAAAATCTGCCCGCAATTCGCGGAGATGCGGGCAAACGTGCGAGGATATTGCGCGCATGCCGTGGCGTAGCGGTGATCCCGTAGGGTTCACCGGTGCGACGATCCGCCGTAGTGTAATGGCAGCACCACTGATTTTGGTTCAGTTAGTTCAGGTTCGAGTCCTGGCGGCGGAGCTGGCGATGGGGCTGTGACCTGCGTGAATGTCGATCGAAGCCCCGAGTCGGGGCCCAGGCCCGGGTGGACTAGGGTGTGGGCGGACGGCCAGCCGCCGAGCCCCGCCGCAGACCGGATCTGCGAAGGTCCGGCGCAGGCAAAGACAGCGCGTACCAGCACGATGACAGGCAGCCGAGGGAGATCCATGCCACAGCAGACCGCCGTCGTCGTTCTCGCCGCCGGTGCCGGAACTCGAATGCGGTCCAAGACCCCGAAAGTGCTGCATTCGCTCGCCGGGCGCAGCATGCTCGAGCACGCCCTGCACGCGGCGAACGAGATCGACCCCACCGCCCTGATCACGGTGATCGGCCACGACCGCGAACAGGTCGGCGCCGCGGTGAATTCCGTTGCGGCAGAACTGGGTCGCGAGATCACCCCCGCGGTGCAGGAACAGCAGCTGGGTACCGGGCACGCGGTGCAGTGCGCCCTGACGGCACTGCCCGCCGACTTCACCGGCGACCTGCTGGTGACCTCCGCCGATGTGCCGCTGCTGGACGGGCACACCCTCTCGGCCCTGCTGGACGAACATCGCAGTTATCAACCGCGTTCCGCGGTCACGGTTTTGACCTTCGTTCCGGAGGATCCGAACGGATACGGGCGGATCGTGCGCGACGCCGACGGCGGCGTCCTCGAGATCGTCGAACATGCCGATGCCACGCCGGAGCAGGCGGCGCTCGGCGAAGTCAATTCCGGCGTCTACGTTTTCGACGTCGCCGTGCTGCGGACGATGATCAGCCGCCTGACGACCGCCAACGCCCAGCACGAGCTGTACCTGACCGATGTCCTGAAGCTGGCGCGCGAGGCCGGTCATCCGGTGCACGGCGCGCGTCTGGTCGACGCCGCCAAGGTCACCGGCGTCAACGACCGGGTGCAGATGGCTCAGGCCGCCCGCACGTTGAACCGCTACATCCTCGAGCGCCATATGCGCGCCGGAGTCACCGTCATCGATCCGGCCACCACCTGGGTGGATGCGAGTGTGCGCATCGGCCGCGACGCGGTGCTGCGCCCCGGGGTACAGCTGCTCGGCAATACCGTCATCGGCGAGGATGCCGAGGTCGGCCCCGATTCCACTCTGACCGATGTGCTCGTCGGCGAGGGCGCGAAGGTGGTCCGGACCCACGGCGAAGGCGCGACCATCGCCGCCGCCGCCACAATCGGGCCGTTCGCCTATTTGCGACCGGGGACGATCGTCGGCGAATCCGGCAAGATCGGCGCATTCGTGGAGACCAAGAACGCCTCGATCGGCGCGCATTCGAAGGTCCCGCATCTGACCTATGTCGGCGACGCCACGATCGGCGAGTACAGCAACATCGGCGCATCGAGTGTGTTCGTCAACTACGACGGCGTGAAGAAACACCACACCGTCGTCGGTTCGCATGTGCGCACGGGCAGCGACACGATGTTCGTGGCACCGGTGACCGTGGGCGATGGCGCATATTCGGCGGCGGGTACTGTGCTGCGTAGAAACGTTCCGCCGGGAGCGCTGGCGGTATCCGGCGGAGCGCAGAAGAACATTGAGGGCTGGGTGCAGCGGTATCGTCCCGGGACGGCCGCGGCGCAGGCGGCGGCGGAGGCGATCGCGGCCGATGACAGAGCGAGTCAGGCAACCGAGCAAAAGGATGGCAACACAGAGTGACCGCGTTCTCCACCGATAACCAGAAGAACCTGATGCTGTTCTCGGGGCGCGCTCACCCCGAGCTGGCCGAGCAGGTCGCGAAGGAACTCGACGTCGCGATCACGCCGCAAACCGCCCGCGAGTTCGCCAACGGCGAGATCTTCGTTCGCTTCGAAGAATCGGTACGTGGCTCGGATGCCTTTGTGCTGCAGAGCTTTCCGGCTCCGCTGAACCAGTGGCTGATGGAACAGCTCATCATGATCGACGCGCTCAAGCGCGGTTCGGCCAAGCGGATCACCGCCGTCCTGCCGTTCTACCCCTACGCCCGCCAGGACAAGAAGCACCGCGGCCGCGAGCCCATCTCGGCCCGCCTGGTCGCAGATCTGCTCAAGACCGCCGGCGCGGACCGCATCATCACCGTCGACCTGCACACCGACCAGATCCAGGGCTTCTTCGACGGCCCGGTGGACCACATGCACGCGCTGGTCCAACTGTCGGAGTACGTGCGCAACCACTACAGCACCGAGAACGTCACCATCGTCTCCCCCGACGCCGGTCGCGTGAAGGTGGCCGAGAAGTGGGCCGACGCGCTCGGTGGCGCGCCGGTGGCGTTCATCCACAAGACCCGCGACCCGCTGGTACCGAACCAGGTCAAGTCGCACCGCCCCGTCGGTGATGTCGCGGGCCGCACCTGCATCCTGATCGACGACATGATCGACACCGGTGGCACCATCGCCGAGGCCGTGCGGGTGCTGCGCGAGGCCGGGGCCGGCGACGTGGTCATCGCCGCCACCCACGGCGTGTTGTCCTCCCCCGCGGCGGAGCGCCTGGCCTCCTGCGGCGCCAAGGAGGTCATCGTCACCAATACCCTGCCGATTACCGAGGATAAGAAGTTCCCCTCGCTGACCGTGCTGTCGATCGCCCCGCTGCTGGCGCGGACGATCCGGGAGGTCTTCGAGAACGGGTCGGTCACCGGCCTGTTCAACGGCTCCGCATAGCTCCCCGCCTCTCCGCGTATTCAGCGTGTCGTTGGGTGGGCGGTGGGTTGGCAGTCGGTCTCGCCTTGGGGGCGTGCCGGCTATTGGGCGTGCCCGGGGAGTTACCCATGTGCGACTGATTTGTATTGGTCTTTGTTCTCTCCTCTTCGGGGATGATCAGCGGTAGCGTTGTCGTAGGTGCATCGATGTGCTGTCGGTGCGCCGGCCTGCGAGAGAGGTGGGCACGGATGGCCGACGAACGTGACACGTACCCGTTGATGGACGAGGTGTTCGAGATGGGCGATGACGAGCACGAAGACCTGGATTACGACCTGGGTGACGATGAACAGGCCGACGAGATCCGCGAATATCAGCGCTACATCGACGATCCGCCCGCCGATCTGGAAATCAGGTATCACGAGAACGACGACGACGGCCGCCTGGGGATTCGCAGCGAACTCGACCAGGAATGGACCCGCCGCCGGCATCGCCAGGAATTGCGCGACGAGGACGAGCGCCCCGCCGAAGTCGCGGCCATCGAGGTGGTCGACGAGCCGGGCGACTGAGCGGCGACCGGTCGGAGCGGGCGCCACGGAACATGTCCGCGGCGGTCGCTAAGTTGGCGGTATGAGCGGATTCGCGGGGTTCCCGTTCGCCGGGCTCGACTTCTACGAGGATTTGGAAGCCGACAACTCGAAGGCTTTCTGGACCGCCAACAAACACGTCTACGAACAGTCCGTGCGGGCGCCGATGGTCGCGCTGACCACGGAACTGGAGAACGATTTCGGACCGGCGAAGATCTTCCGGCCGTATCGCGACGTGCGGTTTTCCAAGAACAAGGCGCCCTACAAGGATCATCAGGGCGCGGTGGTCCGTACCGCCCCGGGCGCGGGGTGGTACGTCCAGATCGGCGCGCCCGGGCTGTATGTGGCCGGCGGCGTGTACGCGCCGACGCCCGAGCAACTCGCGCGGCTGCGCACCACCATCGACGACGAGGTGCGTGGCTACGAATTGCAGGCGCTGCTGGACGGTTTGGCGGCAGTCGGGTACGTGATCGGCGGGGAGCAACTGAAGACCCGCCCCAAGGGGTTCCCCGCCGACCATCCACGCATCGACCTGCTGCGCCACAAATCCCTCGTGATCCACAAGGACTTCGGCGCACCGCCCTGGCTGGAAACACCGCGCGCCGCGACCGAAGTCCGGGCCGCCTGGGAGGATCTGCGGCCGGTCGTCGAGTGGCTGGCCGCGGTCATCGGCAACTGACCTCGGCGGAGAATCCGCGCCGGGCGATCAGCGTCGTTCGGCGAGGACCAAGGCGAAGCGGTCGTCCGAATCGGTCCACACCTGTTCGGTGGCGAATCCGGCGCTGTCCAGTTCCCGGCCGAGTCCGTCGACGCGGAACTTGGCCGAGATCTCGGTGCGCATCTGCTCGCCCTGGGCGAAGTCCGCGACCAGATCGAGGTCGGCGACCGTGACCGTCATATCCCGGGTTGCCGCCAACCGCATCTCGATCCATTCGTTCTCCGCGTCCCAGTGGGCGATATGGGCGAAGGCGTCCGGGTCGAAGTCGGCACGCAATCGAGAGTTCAACACGTGCAGGACGTTTCGATTGAATTCGGCCGTCACTCCCGCGGCGTCGTCGTAGGCGGGCACCAGCACCGCCGGATCGGTGACCAGACCGGCCCCCAGCAGCAGTTGCTCACCCGGCTCGAGCACCTGCTGAATGCCGGCCAGGAATTCCGCCCGCTCCTGCGGGACCAGATTGCCGATGGTGCCGCCCAGGAAGGCGATCATGCGGCGACCGCCGCGCGGAAGATTGTGCAGGGTTTCGGTGAAATCGCTGACCACCCCGTGCACCGCGAGATTCGGGAATTCGGTACTGATCTGCTCGGCGGCACCGCGCAGCGCGGACACCGACACATCCTGCGGCACATAGGTCTTCAGCGGACCCTCGGACAACAGCGCCGAGAGCAGCAGACGCGTCTTGGCGGCCGATCCGGCGCCCAGCTCCACCAGCACCTCGGCCTGAGCGGTGCGCGCGATCTCGCCGACCACCCGCTCCAGCACCGCGCGCTCTGTGCGAGTCGGGTAGTACTCCGGCAGTTCGGTGATCGCTTCGAACAGTTCGCTGCCGCGCGCGTCGTAGAACCATTTCGGCGGCAGCGTTTTCGGATTCGCGGTGAGTCCGGTCCGAGCGTCCGATCGCAGGGCTGCGTCGAGATCGTCGTCGGTGAGGTGGATGTCCAGCGTCGGTTCGATCATGTACGGGCCCTTTCGGATTCATCAGGTCCTGCGGAGAGAAGGGGGTGTGCGTCCAGGGGCTCGACCACGAGAAGGCCGGGCCGCACCGTCAGCAGCTGCCGGTCGGTAATCGCCTGCCAGCGCGGATCGTCGTCGTACGGTTCGGAGGACACCACCGCGAAGTCGTCGGCGACGAGCACCGACAGCGAGTGGTGAATGGTTGTCGCCCACAGTGTTTCGCCGTCCCCGAGCAACAGGTTCAGCCGGGCGCTCGGCGCCTGCGCCAGTACGGCGCGAACCGTCGCCGACACCGCGGCCGCGACCGCCCGGAGCCGGGCGTCGGACTCGCTGCGGCCCGCGAAGGACGAGTACATCGCGCCGATTCCGTCCAACGCGGCGCGCAGCACCACCCAGAGGGCGGCCGAATCGGTCGCGGATTCGGCATCCAGCAGATCCGGCGAGCCGAATCCCGTTGCCACCGCGGGCAATACCGTGCGCCAGTTCTGGATCACGCCATTGTGGCTGAAGGCCCATCCGCCGGCGGTGAACGGAGCACAGGCGCTTCGCTCCACCGGCATACCGATCGTGGCCGAACGCACCGCGGCCAGCACCGCCGGCGAGGACAGCTGGGGAAGCACCTCCTCGACCGCGGGGTCGGTCCAGATCGGCGCGGGGTTGCGATAGCGGCTCGCGGCTCCGGCCCCGGTCCACCACGCGACTCCGAAACCGTCGGCGTTGACGGTTCCCCCGTGGCGCATATCGTCGGGTGCCCACGATTGGGTGCGCAGCGAATGCGTGCCACGAGTGAGCAGTTCACCGACCGGAGCCGGCGGTCCCAGGTAGCCGAGATGTCGGCACATCAGCGCTCGTCCGGTCGCAGGTCGCGGGCGAGGCGGAAGCCGGAGAAGATCTGACGGCGGATCGGGTGGTCCCAGTTACGGAAGGTGCTGCGGCAGGCGACCGGGTCGGTGCCGAAGGATCCGCCGCGCAGGACTCGATAGTCACCGCCGAAGAACACCTCGGAATATTCGCGGTAGGGGAACGCGGCGAATCCGGGATACGGCTCGAAACCCGACGCGGTCCACTCCCAGACGTCGCCGATCAACTGATGCACCCCGGACGGTGACGCACCGGCCGGATAGGCGCCGACATCGGCGGGTTCCAGATGGCGCTGCCCCAGATTCGCGGTGGTGTCGTCCGGTTCGGCATCGCCCCACGGATAGCGGCGCGACCGCCCGGTGGCCGGATCGAACCGCGCGGCCTTCTCCCATTCGGCCTCGGTGGGCAAACGCTTGCCGGCCCAGGTGGCGTAGGCCTCGGCCTCGAACCAGCACACATGCACTACCGGCTGCTGCGGGCGCAGCGGTGCCGGCGACCCGAAAACCCTTCGCCACCAGCGGTTGTCGCTGTCTCGCTCCCAGAACTGGGGCGCGGTCAGATCGGCCTCCACGCGGTGGGCCCAGCCGCGCTCCGACCACAGTTCGGGCCGGTGATAGCCACCGTCCTCGATGAACGCGAGATATTGCGCATTCGTCACCGGCGCCGCGTCGATCGCGAAACCGGGCAGCTGCACACGATGTTCGGGACGCTCGTTGTCGAGCGCCCACGGGTCCGACGAGGTGCCCATGGTGAATTCGCCTGCGGGAACGACGACTTCGTCGCCGACCGCGACCCGCGCGACGGGTGCGGGCGCGGCCGTCAGCACCGCGGCGCCCGCACGCAGCTGATGGGTGGCCAGCATGGTCTCGTCGTGCTGCTGTTCGTGCTGGGCGATCATGCCGAAGGCGAAACCACTGTCCACCAGCCGGTTTCCCCGCAGCGGGCTGGAATGCAGGACATCCAGCACCTTGTCCCGCACGGTGCCCACGTACCCGCGTGCCTGCACCGGATCCAGCAGCGGCAGCGCCGGACGGTCGGCGCGGGCATGCCGGAAGGCGTCATACAGGTGGTCGATATCGGCCCGCACCGGCTCACGCCCGCCGACATCGCGGACGAGCCACAGTTCCTCCTGGTTGCCGATATGCGCCAAATCCCACACCAGCGGGCTCATCAGCGGAGAATGCTGGGCCACCAGCTCGGCCTCGTCCACCGCCTCGGTCAGCACCGTCGTACGGGCGCGGGCGCGGGTCAGGACCTCCGCGATCTGTGCGCGTAATCGCTCGGTCGCGGCGTGATCGGTTCCGGTGTGAACGGTCATCAGTGCTCTCCCAAGGGTCGTGCCCGGCGGCCTCGCCGCACCGACACGAGGTGCGCGCCGCCGGTCGTACTCATTCGGCCGTCTCGGCGGGTGCGCAGCGGGCGACCTCCCCGTCCGGAATGCGCCCGCTGCGACATCGCCGCACCGCGGACCACACCTGCTCGGCCGCCTCGTCGCTGCGAGCGTGTTCGGCGGCGAGACTCAGCAGCTCGACTGCGACGGAACGGATCTGTGGGTCGGCCAGGCCGCAGCGGGCGGCCCAGGCCCATTCGTCGGCGACCGACTCGGCCAATACGGTCGCCTCCGCGACGACCGCCGGCGCCGACATCAGGGCGTCGATGACGTGGATCGGCACCGACCACTGATCACCCGGCTGGGCGTCCAGGTAGCGGACCTCGAGGTGCCCGGACGCCCGCACGGGCGGAAACACCGTGGTCAGGTGGTAGTCGAGGTCCTCGACCTCCGGGCGGCGGCCGATCTCGTCGTCGAGGGCACCACACAGCCAATCCGCGAAGGTCGCGCCCGGTGGCGCCGTCCAATCCGCCTCGGCCGGGCCGCGCCGCACACACAGCAACGGGGTGTCCAGCGCCCAGCGGCCGTATTCGGTGAGCGGATCGGCCCAGCTCCGCACCGGCGGCCGGGTGCGGGTGTGATCGAGCCGCAGCCAGGTGCGCATCCGCTGCGACGCCCAGGCGCCGGAGGGAGCCCCGTGCAGACTCGGCGAACAGGCGAAGGCCGCCACCAGGGCCGGGCCGACCGCGTACAGCGCGTTCCAGCGGGCCGCGATCTCGGCGGGATCGGCACCCGCGTCCACGCTGACCTGCGTGGCGGCGGTATTGCACATCATCAGCTTGCCGTACGGGCCCACACCCGCGAAGGCCCGTTCCATCGCGCGATAACGCGGTAGGCGAAGCACCCGGCGGGCCTGCCGGCCGGCATCGGCGGCGGCGGAATACGTTCGGATGGATCGGCTTTCAAGCAGGCCGGAGAGAAAGCGAGAATCCTCGAGCAGCCGGGCGCAGAGTTGCGCGGCATCGGCGAACGGGGCGCTGGACAGTTCGATCTGACCACCGGGTTCGATGGTGATCCGGCTGCCACCGGGAAGTACTTTGGCGGGCGAATCGGGCGAAATAGACTGCGGGGCATAAGGACCCAGCGCATCCGCGAGCATCGACAAGCGCGGACGCGAATCCGGCGCCGACAGCTCCCCGCGGGCGGTGAGCCACTCCAGTTCGGCGCCGATCAATGCGGGTGGGCCCTGTTTGAAACAGACACCTCCCACATATGCCTCCGCCGCGGCGCGCGAAGACAAACCGGCACCCAGCCCGGCCGGCGCCTTGTCCACCGTTACCGCCATGCCAACCTCCGCTCGAGCTTGCGGGGGATCACCCACCGCGTTCCGCTCACCCTGAGCCCATGTCGGCGCCAGTGCCGCCATCGACCGGGTGCCGGTATGCGTGTAGCAATGCAACGAGAGACCGCGCCCGGTTCTTCCGTCGCTCGAACCAGGGTAGCCGCGTCCACCGACACGAAATCCGTCGAAATGGTGAACATGCCGGTCACGGCCGTACCACCAGCACCACCGCCCCCACCGAACGCCGCTGTTCCAGCTCCCGATGGGCAGCCGCGGCCACCGCGAGCGGTAGCCGGGCGCGGATCCGGGGCACGAGTTCACCGCGCACCGCCGGTGGTATGCCGTTCGTGTGGTGGCTCGACGACGGCAGGCCGTGCCCCCGGGGAACAGACGGTCGCGGAGCCCGCGCGGCAGGTTCGGGACGACGTTCGGCGGCGGCGGCTGGTGATGGCCTACCGTCGAAAGGGTGCTCGATACCGACCGCCTGCGCGCCGATATCCCCGCCTACGACACCGCCGGACCGCCACCTGTCTTCCTCGACAGCGCGGGGTCCTCACTACCCCCGCGCCTCGTCGTCGATACCGTCGTCGCGCATCTGCGGCGCGAGGCCGAGATCGGCGGATATCGCGCCGCCTCGGAACGGCTCGACGATCTGGCGGCGGTCAAGACCGCGATCGCGACGCTGATCAACACCGACGCCGCGGCGATCGCCCTGAGCGATAGCGCCTCCCGCTCCTGGTCGGATTTCTTCTACGCCGTACCGCTGCGGCCGGCCGATCGCATTCTGGTCTCGGGTTCGGACTACGCCAGCAACGTGATCGCGGCCCTGCAGCGGGCACGGGCGGCGGGAGCGACCGTCGAGACGATTCCCAGCGACGAGACCGGGCAGATCGACCTGGTGGCCCTCGACGCCATGCTCGACGACCGCGTGAAGATCGTGTCACTGCTGCACGCTCCCACCAACGGGGGGCTGGTCAACCCGGTCGCCGAGGCCACCCGTATCGCCCATCGCGTCGGTGCGCTGGTACTGCTGGATGCCTGCCAATCCGCCGGGCAGATCGACATCGATGTCGCGGAGCTGGGCGTCGACGCGATGTCGGCCACCGGCCGCAAGTGGTTGCGTGGCCCGCGCGGCACCGGCTTCCTCTACGTCCACCCGGACGTCTGCCGCGAACTCGAACCCAGCCGCCTCGATCTGCACAGCGCCGCGTGGACCGGACCCCAGGATTACCGCTTGGCTCCCGATGCGAGCCGCTTCGAATTCTGGGAATGCGACGTGGCGGCGCGACTGGGCCTCGGCGCGGCGGTGCGGTATCTGCTGGATCTGGGGCCGGAGAACGTCTTCGCCGACGTGGCCGCCAAGGCGCGGCATCTGCGCGACAATCTGCCGTCGATCCGGGGAGTCACGGTGCGGGACCTGGGAACGCAACATTCCGGCATCGTCTCGTTCACCGTCGACGGAGTCGATCCCAACGAGGTGCGCGAGAGCCTGCGTGCCGCGGACATCACCGTAACGGTCAGCTACCGTAGCTCGACGCTGCTCGACATGTCCGCGCGGCGGCTCGAGTCCGTCGTGCGTGCCTCGCCGCATTGCTTCGTCACCGTCGAGGAGCTCGATCGCTTCCTCGAGGCCGTCGACCGCCTCGCGCGCTGAGGCTGCCGAACCGAGATCCGATTTACATCGTGTTATTCGTAGTGCGACGCTGAAACGATCACGCTCCGGCGCCGGCTAACGCCGCGCCCGCGCACCGAGATAGTGCAGATGTGCCGACCGCCGGTCGGGTGGAGACGGGAGTTCGAGGGTGAGCCGGTTCACCGAGGAAATGTTCGCGACCGCACAGCGTTCCCGCCGGGGGCTGATCACCGGGGAGCCGGAGGCGCTGCTACGCCGAGGTTGGGACGAGATCCACCGCATCGCACGACGAATGGCCGGCGGACTGGCGGCGGCCGGGATCGAGCACGGTAGCGCCGTCGGCGTGCTGGCCGGTATGCCCGCCGATATCGCGCCGGCCTGTCAGGCGATCTGGATGCGCGGGGCGTCGATCACCATGCTGCATCAGCCGACGCCGCGTACGGATCTGCAGTTGTGGGCACGCGACACCGAGACGGTGCTGCGGATGATCGAGGCGCACGCCGTGGTGCTGGGCGCGCCGTTCGAGGCGGCCGCCCCGCTGCTGGCCGAGCGCGGTATCGCCGTGGTGCTGGCCGGCGACCTGGCCGACGGACCCGATACCGACCCGGTGCCGACCGAGGAATCCGATATCGCTCTGCAACAGCTGACGTCCGGTTCCACCGGATCACCGAAGGCGGTGCGGATCACGCACGAGAACTTCTACGTCAACGCCTACGCCATGTTCGACCGGGTGAAGTTCCAGCTCGATCATGACGTGATGGTCAGCTGGTTGCCGCTGTTCCACGATATGGGCATGGTCGGATTCCTCAGTGTGCCGATGCAATTCGGCGCCGAGGTGGTCTGTGTGACGCCGCTGGACTTCCTGCGGCGGCCGATCCTGTGGGCCGAACTGATCTCCAAATACCGCGGAACGGTCACCGCCGCACCCAATTTCGCCTATTCGCTGCTGACCCGCCGGTTGGCGCGCGCAGAGGACGGCAGCGTGGATCTGAGCAGTGTGCGGTACATGTGGAACGGCGCCGAACCGGTCGATCCCGACACCATGGAGGCGCTCGCCGCGGCCGGGAAACGCTTCGGGCTCAGCGCGTCCGCGCTCACTCCGGTGTACGGCATGGCCGAAACGACGCTGGCGGTATCGATTCCGGATCCGGGCGTCGGGCAGGTCGTCGACACCGTCGACGCGGATCTGCTCGAGGTGCTCGGCAAGGCGATTCCGGTGACGGATGCGCCGGCCCACCACGGCAATCTGCGCCGCCTGCCACTGCTCGGCCGCCCGGTGGACAATCTGGAGATCCGGGTGGTCGACGACGAGCACCGGCCGCTACCGACCCGAACGGTGGGTGTGCTCGAGGTGCGAGGCCCGGCGGTCACCGCGGGATATGTGACCGTCGAGGGTTTCCGGCCCGCACGCGACGCCGAGGGCTGGCTCGACACCGGCGATACCGGCTATGTGACCGAGGACGGGTCGGTGGTGGTCTGCGGCCGGATCAAGGATGTGATCATCATGGGCGGGCGCAACATCTTCCCGACCGATATCGAACGCGCCGCGCTGCGCGTCGCCGGGGTGCGGCCGGGCAACGCGGTCGCGGTGCGCCTGGACGCCGGGCAGATGCGCGAGAGTTTCGCGGTCGTGGTGGAGAGCAACGACTTTCAGGACCCCGAGGCGGTGCGGCGGATCGAGCACGAGATCGTGCACGAGGTCTTCACCGCGGTCGGCGCCCGCCCGCGCAGCGTCGCCGTCCTGGGTCCGGGCGCGCTGCCGAAGACGTCTTCGGGGAAGTTGCGCCGCTCGGCCACCGCGGCGCACCTGAACTGATCGTCTCGCCAAAGCTACTGCGGTACCGGATCGTCCGACGCGTCCAGCGGATAGCGGTCGCCGAGAGGGCTCCGGTCGCGGTACACGAAAGCGGCGACCAGATCGTCGGCGACGCGGGCCAGATCGTCGCGGCCCTCGACCGCACCGCACCAATCCAGCGGTAGCGCGTCGAGGCCGTGGCGGGCGCCGAGGATATTGCCGGCCACGGAACCGGTGGAGTCGGAATCACCGGAGTGGTTGACCGACAACAGCAGTGCGCGGCGCAGATCCCCGGTCCGCTCGGCGTCCAGTGCGCAGTAGACCCCAATGGCCAGGCATTCCTCGGCCACCCAGCCCGAGCCGACCCGTTCGACCCCCTCGAACGTTCCCGTACCGGCATCGGCGGTCGCGACGGCCCGGCGCAGCGCGGCGGCGGTTTCCGCACCACCCGCCACCGCCTCGACCTGAATCACGGTGTCCTGCACCGCGGTTCGCAGTTCGACCCCGTTCACGAGCCGGTCGATCAAGGCGGCGAACGCGCCGGCGGCCAGATAGCCGGTGGGGTGGCCGTGGGTGAGTTGCGCACACCGGGCCGATGCGTCGAAGGCGCCCTCGGGGCCGAGCGAGGCCAATCCGAAGGGTGCGGACCGCATCACCGTGCCGCACCCCTTGGAATCCTCGTTCACCGGCCCCGGGACGCCGAACGGATGTGGTTCGCGGTAGCCCTGCGCCTGACGATTCAGCCCGCCCATACACGCGTTGCCCGGTGCGCGCACCGCGTACAGATACGGCAGACTCGCCAGCCAGCCGTCGGGGCGCGGGTCTGGCGCGTGTTCGCGCTGAGTCCGCAGCCAGCGTAGATAGGCGCCGCGTAGCACCGGTGCCGGATCCGAACCGGGCGCACAGCGCAACAAGCCCTCGGCGGTGAACAACGTCATCTGGGTGTCGTCGGTGATCTGCCGGGGGGCGGATTCGTCTGCCGCCGGGGCGAATCCGGTGAGCCCCTCGGGGCCGAACCGATCGCGAATCTGTTCCAGACTCAGGAATTCGATCGGCCAGCCGAGCGCATCACCGACCGCCCCGCCCAGTAGCGTGCCCCGATACCGATCGAAAATCGTCGTGTAGTCCTGCACGGCCACCGATCTTCGCAGAGATCACTCAATGCAGGTGGTTCTGGGCGGTTTCCAGGCCCACCCGCAACAGCAACTCCACCGCGTCGGCGGTCTGTTCGACCAGCACCGGAACCTCTTTGCGTTCGGGCGCGGAGAACGGTTTGAGTACGAAATCGGCCGGATCCTGCCGGCCGGGCGGGCGGCCCACTCCGAACCGCACCCGCAGGTAGTCCTTGGTGGACAGGGCATTCGAGATCGAACGCAGTCCGTTGTGGCCGCCTTCGCCGCCGCCGCGTTTGAGCCGGATGCTGCCGAAGGGCAGATCCAGTTCGTCGTGCACGACGATGACCTCGGTGGGCGGAACCGAGAAGAACCGGGCCAGCGCCGCTACGGGACGGCCGGACTCATTCATGTAGCTTCGCGGTTTGGCCAGCAGCACCTTGCGCCCGTCGAGCCGGGACTCGAGCAGATCGGCGCCCGACTTCTTGTGCACGGTGAACCGGCCGCCGATGCGCTCGGCGAGCACATCGGCGACCAGGAAACCGGCATTGTGCCTGGTGCGCTCGTATTCGGGCCCGGGATTACCCAACCCCACCACGAGCGCGGGGGCCGTAGCTTCCGTCATCAGATTCCGTCGTCGAAATCCGTTGAGCGACCGGATTATTCGGCGCTCTCGGCCTCACCCTCGGCCTCGCCCGCACCCTCGCCCTCGACGGCCTCGGCGGCCGGGGCGACGATGATGTTGACGATCAGGGCGTCCGGGTCACCGGACAGGGCAGCGCCCTTCGGCAGCTCGATCTGACCAGCGGTGATCTGGGTGCCGGCCTCGGCGCCCTCGATCGAGACCTCGATGGACTCGGGCACGTTGAGCGCGTCGACCTCGATCGACACGGTGGTGGCCTCCTGGGTGACCAGGGTGCCCGGGCCCGCGTCGCCGGCCAGCGCGACCGGCACGTCGACGACGACCTTCTCGCCACGCTTGACGATCAGCAGGTCGGCGTGCTCGATGTAGCGGCGGATCGGGTGCACGACCACGGACTTGGTCATAGCCAGCTGCTTCTTGCCGTCGATCTCGAGGTTCAGGACGGCGTTGGTGCCGTGCTCACGCAGGATCGCGGCGAAGGCCTGGGCGTCGACCGCCAGGTGCTTCGGCGCCTCGCCGTGGCCGTACAGGACGGCGGGAACGTTGCCGTCGCGACGGGTGCGGCGCGCGGCGCCCTTGCCGAATTCGGTACGGGTCTGAGCTGCGAGGACACTGACGTCGGACATGACTGAAATACTCTCCTACGGCTTTCCGGGGCGGACGGTGTGCTGGCCAGGTACTGTCCTGATTTCGGACGGCCCTGGCGAAAGGGTCTGCTCGTCGGGCGATGACCGCACGACAACGGCCGGAAGCCGAGCCGCGTCGATCACGGTGTGCACTGGGTGCGACACCCTCGCCGAGACAACCTGACAACAATAGCATGTAGCGGAAAACGCTTCCGCGCATCGCCCCGGTGCGGTATTGCACCCCCGGCGAGCGCCCTGGACCGACAGGCCCGAGGCCACCGCCCGGTTCAGGCGGATTCGGCCCGGAAGTGCGCGGCGTAGCAATCCACATAGCGACGGCCCGACCGCATCGCCAATTCCGCCATCAGGCCATCGGTCGCGGTGCGGACCGCGGCCCGATCGACCGGCAGGAAGGTTCGGGGGGCACCGAAGACGATGCGGACCCTGCCGAAGCGCAGCAGCCGCCGCCCACGCCGGTTCACCCGATCGGTACCGCTCAACGCCACCGGCACGACCGGGGCTCCGGTCCGCATCGCCACCCGGATCACCCCGGTACGACCGCGATAGACCCGGCCGTCCGGCGAGCGGGTTCCTTCGGGATGGATGCCCCACACGCCGCCGGATTCCAGAATCTCGACCGCCGCGGCCAGCGCATCGGCCGAGGCGGAGCCGCCGGAGCGATCGACGCGGACCTGTCCGGTGGCCGTCATCACCCACCGATTGATCCGCCCGCGCAGGCCCGGCTCGTCGAAGTACTGACTCTTGGCGAGGAAGGTGATCCGCCTCGGCAGCACGAGCGCCAGATAGAGGGAGTCGATCGCGGCCAGATGATTCGCCGCGATGATCACCGGCCCGCCCTTCGGGACATGATGCAGCCCTTCGACTTTCGGTCGCCCCAGGATCCGCAGCACCGGTCCGATCAGGACGAACTTCAAAAGCCGATACCACATGCACACCCTCCGAGGCCGGTTCGTAGACGTTGTCTACGCAGAGTTTAGTAGACAATGTCTACGCCGTCACCCCTGCTGCGCGCCGCCCTCCGTGCAGAGGAAGGCGGCCCCGGTGAGCGGTGCCGTGCGGTGGACCCATCACTCGGCCGGCGCACGTGCCGGTGAATGCCGAATCGCCTGCGACCGGCACCGCTGCCGAACGGACGCGGATCCCACCCGCGACAATGGGCGGCATGGGTGTGGAAGAACCCGTGCGGGAACGGCTGGTGAGTGCGGGTGTGGGGTTGCTGGAGGACGTCGGGGCCGCGCAGCTCGGATTGCGGGCGATCGCCCGGGAGGCCGGGGTCTCGCACGGCGCGCCGCGACGGTACTTTCCGACCCACAACGCATTACTGGCCGCGGTCGCGGTGCGCGGGTTCGCTGATCTGAGTGGGCGTTTCGCGGCACACGAGAGCGAGATTCCGCGGGTGCGGATCGACCGCATGGCGGGTGAATACATCGACTTCGCGGCCCGGCGGCCCGAGATGTTCACTCTCATGTTCCGCCATGACTTGCTGCAAGGCTCGGGAGAGAACTTGCGCCGCAAGACGATTCCCATCTACCGGGCATGGGCGGAGCTGGTCGCCGGTTGCGCGCGCGATCGCGCCGCGGAACGCGCCTTCGGACTGTGGACGAACCTGCACGGCATCGCCACGCTCGTGGCGAACCGGAGCGTGGAACTGATCGCGCCGGGCATCGACCTGGACCGGCTCGTACTGCGCACCGTCGCCCAGCACCTGTCCGACTGACCACGCACCCGCCGGGCCGACATCGAGCCGACCGGCCTTCTCCGAGCGCGGACGGACACCTGCACGTCTGCGACCTGGCGCTACGGCGAATATCCGCGGCGGTCGGGCGGAGGCCCAGCACACCGGCCCTGACCGGCGGCTTTCCGCGGGGCACTGCCCGCCCGGCGCGGGCCGGACGGTCTCGCTCACGTATTCTGATACTTTGCCCTGTCCCGCGAAGAGGAGCCGATCGGTGAATTCCCCGTCAGCCAGCACGACCACATCCGGGCGGGTGGCGCAGGAGGCGGAACGGCGGCGCACGTTCGCGGTGATCTCCCATCCGGACGCGGGTAAATCGACGCTCACCGAGGCCCTGGCCCTGCACGCGAAGATGATTTCCGAAGCCGGCGCCATTCACGGGAAATCCGGCCGGAAATCCACCGTTTCCGACTGGATGGAAATGGAGAAGGCCCGCGGTATTTCCGTCAGCTCGACGGCCCTGCAGTTCGAATACGGCGAGTGCGTGATCAATCTGGTCGACACGCCCGGCCACTCCGATTTCTCCGAGGACACCTACCGCGTGCTGACGGCCGTCGACGCCGCGGTCATGCTCATCGACGCCGCCAAGGGCCTGGAGCCGCAGACGCTCAAACTGTTCCAGGTGTGTCGCCACCGCGGCATCCCCGTGATCACCGTGATCAACAAGTGGGACCGCCCGGGACGGGCGCCGCTGGAACTGCTCGACGAGATCAGCGAGCGGATCGGCCTGACCCCCACGCCGCTGTTCCTGCCGGTCGGTATCGCGGGTGATTTCCGCGGCCTGCTGCGCCGCGGTCCCGAGGGCGTCGCCACCGAATACATCCACTTCACCCGGACCGCAGGTGGCGCGACCATCGCTCCGGAGGAGTCCTACACGCCCGACCAGGCCGCGGCCCGCGAGGGCGAACCGTGGGAGACCGCGGCCGAGGAGAGCGAACTGCTCTCGGCCACCGGCCAAGACCACGATCAGGAACTGTTCCTCGCCGGGCAGACCTCACCGGTCATCTACGCCTCGGCGATGCTGAACTTCGGCGTGCGGCAACTGCTCGACACCCTGGTGGCGCTGGCCCCGCCGCCCGGCCCGCGCGCCGACGTCGACGGCGCTGCGCGGCAGCCGGCCGACCCGTTCAGCGCGGTCGTGTTCAAGGTGCAGGCCGGTATGGACGCCGCGCATCGCGACCGGCTGGCCTTCATGCGCATCGTCTCCGGAGAATTCGAACGCGGCATGGTGGTCACGCACGCCCAGACCGGACGCCCGTTCGCGACCAAATACGCGCTCACCGTCTTCGGTCGCGAACGCGCCACCGTCGACACCGCCTATCCCGGCGATGTGGTCGGTCTGGTCAACGCGACCGCACTCGCCCCCGGGCACACGCTGTTCGTGGACAAGAAGGTGGAGTTCCCGCCGATTCCGTCCTTCGCGCCGGAACATTTCGCCACCCTGCGCGCTCGCAGCGCGGGCAAATACAAGCAGTTCCGCAAGGCCATCGATCAGCTCGACTCCGAGGGCGTGGTGCAGGTGCTGCGCAATGATCTGCGCGGGGACGCCTCGCCCGTGCTGGCGGCGGTCGGCCCGATGCAGTTCGAGGTGGTCACCGCCCGCATGCAGGCCGAATTCAACGTCGAAACGCAGCTGGACTTCCTGCCCTATCAGCTGGCCCGGCGCACCGACGCCGCCTCGTCGCCGGAGCTGGACCGCCAGCGCGGCGTCGAGGTCTTCACCCGCAGCGACGGCGTGATCCTGGCCCTGTTCAGCGACAAGTGGCGACTGCAGTACATCGAGAAGGAGATGCCGGAGCTGACGCTGGAACCGCTCGTCGCGACCGCGGACTGACGGGTCGGCCGGAGGCGGCAGCGGAGCGTAACCACGGAGACCGGCACGCCAGTCCGCCGATCAACACCGACTGACGGGTCGGCCGGAGGCGGCAGCGGAGCGTAACCACGGAGACCGGCACGCCAGTCCGCCGATCAACACCGACTGACGGATCGGCCGGAGGCGGTCAGCCGATCGCCTCGTCCGGTTCTTCCTCGGCCGGCCCGCCCGGAGTGTCCTCGATATTCGACACCACGGCCGGGATATCGGGCACCGAACCCGGTTCACCGGTGATCACGCCCCAGCGGCCGGCGGTCAGGCGCAGACTCGGCAGGTCCGACAGCGAGAGCACCACCTCGTAGGTCCGCTCGTATTCGGTATGGGCGATGCGCCAATGGCCGTCGTCGCAGCGCACATACCGGTCGTTGTAGAACGCCGCCCCGTGCAGCAGCATGTTGTGACCGGGAATGAGCACGGTGTCGGCCAGATACCAGGTGCCGGTCGCCGCATCGCCGTCGATATCGATCTCGGGATGGTCGCACCGATGTTCGGTGATGACGTGGGGCCCGAGGGTATTGCGCATGAAAGCCAGGAACGCATCACGCGACTCGAATTGCAGGTACTCGCTGTAGGTCGCCGTCGCCTCCGGGATCATCGTGTCGGCGAAGTCTTCCCACGATTTAGTGTCGAGTGCTCTCAGGTACCGGAACTTCAGCCGGCTGATCGCGGAGACGGCATCGGAATCCATACCTCAACAATCCCACCGGATCCGGCGAATCTGCGCAGATCGGAAAATCTGTATCGTATCGCTACACAGCGTTGACCGGCGGTCGCGGGTCAGGACCCGTTGATGGTGAAGCAGGTCTTGCAGAAGTCCTCGCCGAATTCGGTGAGGCGCAAGCTCTTTCGCACGATCTTGGGCACGCGGCCGGCCTGCTTGAGCGCCGATTCCACGATCGGCTGGACCTCGAGCACCATATAACGGCTCAGCACCACCGGATCGTCGGAGGTGGTCAGCAGACCGAGCCGGTTCAGGTTGATCAGATACAACCGCGAACGGTCCGGATACCGCACGCCGGCCTGCTCCGGCACCGAAGTCAGATCTCCCGCGACCAGCTCGGATCCGATCCCGAGCGGCCGGTTGGTGCGCACGTCGACCGCGGGCTGCGGCCCGTTGATGGCCATGAACCGCAGAATCCGCGCCTCGTCGGAGGACAGCTGATCGAGAATGCGGTCGTAGGCCGGATGCACTTCCTCGGTGAAGTACACATCGGCCGAGCGCGCGAGCAGATTGTCGCCGCGACGACGCAGATCGGCCAGGGTCGACGAGCGGACCAGCCCGCCGGTCGACGGGCCGGTCGCCTGGCCGTTGGTGGGGACGTAGCTGACGATCTCGCGCACCGAACCCTCGGTGACGCCGAGGACGCTGCGGGCGACGGACTGCAGTGCGGCGCCGGTGCGTTCGGCGATCTCGGTGGAGGATTCGCCGTCCAGCGCGGCCTGTGCGATCTGCTTGGTGACCTCGAGACCGGTGCCGACGGCCCACTGGCCGCCGCGGACCGCGGTCCCGGCTGCCAGGCCGGCAGCCCGGAAGACGCCGCGGATCATGCGGGCTTCGTTGCTGATCTGCCGCTTCTCCACGTCCGAGCTGCGTTCCACAGCGCGGGAACCGGGTCGGACCACATCCTGTCCGGTCCTGTCGTCTGTCACGTCATTCTCCGAATATCGCCAGGTGAACGAGTCCGCTCACATATTCTTACCGCACCGCGAAGATCACCGGCCATGTTCGGCGGCTCTCGGCCATGAGCGCCGACACCCGCACAGCGATAGCGGCATGAATGTGGTTCCGGTCATTGTTGCGGCTGCCGCTGGCCGGTGCGACATTCCGATCGCACGGTGTGATCGAAGTCTCCGCCGATACGCTACCGTGTAGCGACTTCCAACCCGAATTGGATGGCGACTTCCGCGGCGGCCTCCGTGGTTACACACGCTGCCGCCTCCGGCCGCGTCGCTACAGCCGCAGAATCCAATGGCGACTTCCGCGGCGGCCTCCGTGGTTACACACGCTGCCGCCTCCGGCCGCGTCGCTACAGCCGCAATTGGACCCGTTTCCGGAATTCACAGTAAGGTTCGCCTGGCCGACGGGGTACGTTGTAGTGCCGGTGTGACGGCGGTCACCGGTAAGGGGTCGGCAGGAGGGTGTCGTGCTGGATAGTTTGCTGGGTTTTCACCCGACCATTTTGCTGGAACTGATCACGATCCCCCTCTTCACGGGTGTCATCGGCTATATCACCAACTGGACCGGCATCCTCATGCTGTTCAAGCCGCTCCGCTTTCACGGGTTTCGGGTACCGGGTCTGAAATGGTTGTTCCCCTATCTTCCCAAGCGCATTCAGGTGCTGCCGCTGCTGCAGTACGACGGCCGCATGGGCTGGCAGGGAATCGTGCCCTCGCGCGCGGACAAGATGGCCTCGATCGCGGTCGACAAAGGGCTCGCGAAACTCGGCAGCGTCGCCGACTTCTATCGCGAACTCGAGCCCGATGAACTGGCCGCGCATCTCACCGATACGGCGCAGTCGCAGATCCGCGACATCGTCGAAGACATTGCCCGCCGGGAACATCCACAGCTCTGGTACAACCTGCCCGCGCAGGTTCGGGAGTTGGTACACGAGCGGGTCCGGGAACAACTTCCGGATATCCTCAAGGAACTGACCGACGAACTCGGGTCGAACATCGAACAACTGCTCGATGTCAAACAGATGGTGATCCGGTATTTCCAATCGCGGCCGCAATTGCTCAACACCGTATTTCAGGTGTTGGGCGCCAAGGAGTTGCGGTTCATGCAGAACTTCGGCTTCTATTTCGGCGCGCCGATGGGTCTGGTGCTCGTCGCGGTGCTGCATCTGACGCATTGGTCGCCGCTGGTGGTGCTGCCGATCGGCGGTGTGATCATCGGCTGGGTGGTCAACTGGATCGGGCTCAACATGATCTTCGAACCCGCCTATCCGAAGTGGTGGTGCCCGTGGCGGCAGGGTTTGCTGATCAAGCGGCAGCCCGAGATCACCGAGGGTTATGCCGAATTGGTGGCCACCCAGATCATCACGATCGCCAATGTCGGTGACGAACTACTGAACGGCCCGCGCTCGGACCGCACCATGCAGATCCTCGAGGACACCCTGCGCCCGGCCACCGACCGAGCGCTGGGGCCGATGCGCGGGGCGCTGAAGTTCGTGATCGGCAGTCGCGACTACGCGACCCTGCAGACCCGCTTCACCGACCAGGCCAAATCGCTGGCACCGGCCGCCTTCGCCGATCCCGGGTTCAACGCCCAGCAGAGCAGGCAGGTCAGCCAGTACATCGCCAAGCAGATGGCGGCGCTGGAACCGCCGGACTTCGTCGACATGCTGCGCGCGGCGATCAAACAGGACGAGTGGCTTTTGTTCGTCCATGGCGGTGTGCTGGGGCTCATCGCCGGTTACGCTCATCTTCTGATCTTCGGAACGGAAGTAGCGAACGTATGGCTGTGAGCGGATCCGCGCCGGAAACCGGTGACGGCGCCGGGTTTTCGATCGAATACGCCGAGGTGGTGGCCGAGTCCGGCGCCGACGCGGCGGCCGGTGCGACCGAAATCGAGACGGTCTTCCCGGACCAGGACGCACACTCCACCGACCTCGTCGCACGCCGGTCGGCCGAATTGCTGCTCCCCGAGGATGCCCGCCCGGGCTGGGCGGGTCCCGTGCGCACCACGACCGGTGTGATGCGGGTGGCGCTCTCCGCGGTGACCGAGGCCGCAGCCTGGGGCCTGGGCACCGCGGTCGGCGTGACGGCCACGGTGGTGCGCGGCAGCATGTCCGGGCAGGCACCGCGGCATGTGCTCTCCGAGGCCGGTGAGCAGGTTCGCGACTCGGTGCGGCGGGCGCTCGGCATCGATGCCACACCCGACAGCGCCCCCGCCACCTCGGCGCCGAGCCTGCGCGACCGCGGCGCCGAACTGCTGCGCCGCTCGGCCGATGTGCACTGCGAGGACAGCGATCATCCGGCCTTCGCGCGCATCCTCGCCGAACTGGCTCCCGACGAGGCCCGGATCCTGCGCTTCCTCTACCTCGACGGCCCGCAGCCGGCGCTCGACATCCGCACCGGACGGCCGTTGGGTTCGGGCACCCAGCGCATCGAGGTCGGCATGTCGCTGATCGGCGAGACCGCGGCGCTGCGCTTCCCCGAACGGGCGATCACCTATCTGACCAATCTGCGCCGCCTCGGACTCATCACCGTCGAGGGCGACCAGCTGGACAACCCGGCCCGCTATCAGCTGCTCGAATCACAGCCGGAGGTGCGGCGGTTGCTCAAGCGCGGATTCGGCACCAAGGTCGCCTACCGCAGCATCGCGCTCACCTCGTTCGGCAGGGATTTCACCTGTGCGTGCCTGCCGGTGCCGCCACTGGGCCACGCCCTCTGAGACCACTCGGCCACGCCCCCTGAGAGTCGGCCCGGCCGGGCCCCCGCTACGCATGCGCTCAGCCGACCTCTTCGGCGAGCTCGAGCCAGCGCATCTCGGTCGATTCCTTCTCGGCCTGCACCTGCTTCAGTTCCGCGCCAAGGCTCACCAGCTTCTCTGGATCGGTGGCGGCGTCGGCCAGCGCGGTGTGCAGGCGTTCCTCCCGCTCGCCGAGTTTCTCCAGGGTCCGCTCCAACCGGCCGAACTCCTTGCGAGCAGCCCGATAGGCCGCGGAATCGGTTGCGGGAGCGGATGTTTCGGCCTGCGCGGACGTTCCGGACGGGCGGCGTGCGGTGTCGGCGAGTGCCGCGCGACGACGCAGGTATTCTTCGATGCCGCCGGGCAGATTGGTGAGCTTGCCGTCGCCGAACAGGGCCCAGGTGGAGTCGCTGATGCGCTCGATCAGGTACCGGTCGTGGCTGATCACGACCAGGGTGCCGGGCCAGCCGTCGAGCAGGTCCTCGAGTTGCTGCAGGGTGTCGATGTCGAGGTCGTTGGTGGGCTCGTCGAGCAACAGGACGTTCGGCTCACTCATCAGGATGCGGGTCAGCTGCAGGCGGCGGCGCTCACCGCCGGACAGGTCACCGACCGGAGTGCGTTGTTTGGCCGGTGTGAATCCGAGCCGTTCGGCGAGCTGCCCGGCGCTGATCTCCTTGTCTCCCAGCATGGTTCGCTCGGCGACATCGGACACCGCTTCCAGCACCCGCATATCGGTGGGCAGATCGTCGAGTTCCTGCCGCAGCCAGCCGATCCGGACGGTCTGGCCCTGAATCCGCTTACCGGCGGCCGGTTCCGCGTCACCTGCGAGAGCGCGCAACAGGGTGGTCTTGCCCGATCCGTTCACCCCCACCAGACCGACCCGCTCCCCCGGCGCCAATCGCCAGGTCAGATCGCGCACCAATTCGCGGCCGTCGGGAGTGGTGAGGGTGGCATCCTCGAGTTCGACCACCACGCGGCCCAGGCGTTTGCGTGCGAAGGAGGCCAGCTGCACGGTGTCGCGCGGCGGCGGCACATCGGCGATCAGGGCCTCGGCGGCCTCGACCCGGTAGCGCGGCTTCGAGGTGCGGGCCTGCGGTCCGCGACGCAACCAGGCCAATTCCTTGCGGGCCAGATTGCGGCGGCGCGCCTCGGTGGCATCGGCCTGGCGGGCCCGTTCGGCGCGGGCGAAGATCCAGTCGTTGTAGCCGCCCTCGTAGCTTTCGACCTTGCCGCCCACCACTTCCCAGGTGCGGGTGGCGACGGTGTCGAGGAACCAACGATCGTGGGTGACCACCACGAGTGCGCTACGGCGCGCCAGCAGATGTTCGGCCAGCCACTGCACACCCTCGACGTCCAGGTGGTTGGTCGGCTCGTCGAGGACGAGCAGATCCAGTTCGCGCACCAGCGCGGCGGCCAGCGCGACACGGCGGCGCTCGCCACCGGACAGATTCGCGACCGAGGTGTCCATTCCCAGATCCGCGATGCCGATACCGTCGAGCACGCCGCGGATACGCGGATCGGCTGCCCACTCGTGTTCGGCGACACCGTCCGTGCGTGCATCTTCGGCGAGCCCGGCCAACACCACCTCGCCGACGGTGGCCCCTTCCGGCAGCACACCGCGCTGGGTCACGACCGCCATGCGCAGGCCGTTGATGCGGCTCACCCGCCCGCTGTCGGGCTCTTCGAGCCCGGTCAGCACCTCGAGCAGTGTGGTCTTACCCCCGCCGTTGAGACCGACGACCCCGATCCGCTCACCCTCCTGCACGCCGAGGGACACTTCGTCCAGCAGCGCGGTGATTCCGAAGCTCTTGTGGACCTGCTCCAGATTGATCAGATTCGCCAAGGGGTCAGTCCTCTCCGAGTATGGCGGGGCCCACGGGTGTGCCACGAGCTCGGCGGATCCCGGCCGCGTCGCGCGCGCCCGCTGCGCTCCCACAGCGGCGGGACCACGCCCGTCGGCTTCACCCGTGAAGATTACGGCACGAGGATGCGCACTTCCGGCGCGGGTGAACCGGGCCCGAGCCCGCGCCGGCGATCACGGTGCAGCGGCGGTAGCCGGTCGGTGGAGTGCCCCGGATACCGCGGACGGGTCGGACCGGCCCCGGGTGCTCCGATCGCACTCGGCCCGACCAGTACGCCGGGTCCAGGAACGGCGCTCGGGACCTGGACGAGGCGGTACCGCGCGGGCCGACATGGGTCGCGATTGCGAAAAAGGTTGAGGCACAGCTACTCTACGGGCAATCCAAACGGGCTCTCCAGAAGTATGGCCGTAGTGCGGGAGCCCCGCCTCATGAAGGCGCGGAGTGGGCGGCGCTGATTTTGTCGACCCCACATTCGGAGGATTCTCCTGACCGACTCGTCATCTGCCATCGCCACCTCGCCGTCGGTTTCGACGTCCGGCGAAAGTTCCGGGCAGCCGGAAGCACTGCGCACAGCCTACGGCGTGAAGGTCGGCATCGGGTTGCCGATCGCCGAACCACAGTCACTCGTCGCATGGGCCGAGCGGGCCGAATCGGGCCCCTTCTCGACCCCCGGACTGCTCGACCGACTGGTCTACGACAATCCGGAACCCCTTGTGACACTCGCTCATCTGGCCAGTGCGACGCACCGGATCCGATTGCAGACCGAAGTGCTCCTCGCGCCGCTGCGGGAGACCGCGCTGCTCGCGAAACAGGTCGCCACCCTCGACCGGCTCTCGGGCGGCCGATTCACCCTGGGACTCGGTGTCGGCGGCCGCGCCGACGACTATGAAGCGTCCGGGACGCAATTGCGCACGCGCGGAAAGCGATTGGACGAGCAGGTCGCGACGATGCGCCGGCTCTGGTCCGGTGAACCCTACAGCGAGAGCTGCGCTGCGATCGGCCCGCTGCCGCACACCTCCGACGGGCCGGAACTGCTGTTCGGCGGATTCCAGCCCGCCGCCTTGGAACGCGTCGCACGCTGGGGCGGCGGATTCCTCGCCGCGGCCGCACCCTCGTGGGCGCCGGGCCTGTTCGACACCGTGCGGCGGTTCTGGCGTGAATACGACCGGCCGGGTTCACCGCGCATCGTCGCCCAGGTCACCGTCGCACTCGGCACCGACGAGGTGATCGACGAGGCCCGCTCGGCCATGGCCGCCTACTACGAATTCAGCGGCCGCGCCGAATTCATGGTCGAGGGCATGCTCACCACGCCGGAGCAGATCCGCACGGTCACACAGCAATTCGCCGATCTCGGTGCCGACGAAGTGATCTTCTACTGCTACGGGCGAGACCCGGAACAAGTCGACCGGCTCGGCGAAGCTCTCGGCTGAACAGCCGTACGTGGATTCGAGCGGGAGCCGACCGGGTCCGCGTGCCGATCGACGGGCACCGGATCGGCGTCGGCCCCGCCCGAACAGTGCTGAGCACCGTCGAACCGGCCGTCAGTGGCGACCGTCCGCCAGGACTCGCGCCCCCGGCACCGGCCCGGTCGCGGTGCGGACGCTGCGGCACACCCCGGCGCCGGAGAGTTCGGCCGAGACCTCCACCGCATCGTCTTCGCTACCGCACAGGAATGCGCAGGTGGGCCCCGAACCGGAGACGATTCCGGCGAGGGCGCCCGCCTCGACGCCGGCACGTAGGGTGCGGCGCAGGGCCGGATTCAGCGACAACGCGGCGGCCTGCAGATCGTTGCCGAGCAAGGGCGCGAGCTGGGTGGCGTCACCGGAGGCCAAGGCCTGCAACAACTCCTGCGGGTCGCCGAGGCGCGGCGGATCGCCGTTCTCGCGCAACCGGTCCAGTTCGCCGAACACCTTCGGCGTCGACAACCCTTCCTTCGCCAATGCCAGCACCCAATGAAAAGTGTTGCGCGACAACACCGGAAGCAGTTTCTCACCACGGCCGCGCCCCAGTGCGGTGCCGCCGTGCAGCGCGAAGGGCACATCGCTGCCGAGTTCGGCCGCGACATCGGCCAACTCGTCGCGCGACATCTCCAGCCCCCACAACTCGTTGAGCCCCACCAGCGTCGCGGCGGCATCCGCGCTGCCGCCGGCCATTCCCCCGGCCACCGGAATACCCTTCTCGATCTCGATCTCCACCAGCGGAGCGCGGCCGGCCAGATGTCCGAGGCGGACGGCGGCCTGCCACACCAGGTTCGTGCGATCGGTGGGCACCTGGGCGGCGCCCTCTCCATGCACGCTCACGGCCAGCGATCCGGCCGGAGCGATACGCACATCGTCGGCCAGCGACAGCGCCTGGAAGACCGTGGTCAATTCGTGGTATCCGTCGCTACGCAGGTCATCGACCCCTAGATGAAGGTTCACCTTGGAGGGGGCGCGGACAACCACCGAACTGGGTACTACAGACAGCACGGGGTTAGGTTATCCGTCCGCGCGGCAAACGGTCGGTTTGCCGCGCGACGCGGGGCTCCCGCAGCTGGGGACTCGCCGGGCCCCGGCCGCTACCACGGGCCGCGACGCCGGATCACGGGCCGATGGCAGGTCGACCACTCGAGCAGACAGCTGTCGCCGGAGATGCGTCACCGCGAGCGAAATTCCCCTCGACCCCTTGCATCAGGTACCCACGGGGGGTATGTTCATGGATGTTGGGGATACCCCCTCACCGTATAAGAGCGAGCGAAGGAAGCGATCATGGCTACCAGCACCTACACCGTCACCGGGATGACCTGCGGCCACTGCGTGGCGTCGGTGCAGAAGGAGATCGGCAAGATCGACGGCGTCACCAGCGTCGACGTAGACCTCGCCTCCGGCCGCGTCCAAGTCGAATCCGCCGCACCGCTGACAGACGCCGAGGTCGTCGCCGCCGTCGACGAGGCGGGATATCAGGTGGCGAGCTGAATGAACGACAGACTGAAGTTCGCGGCATTCGGCGGCGGACTGGTCGTGTTGTTCGGGGCCGCGCTCGGCATCGGCGCCCTGGTGGGCGATCCGACCGAGCCGGCCCCCGGGCACGGCACCGGACTTCTGGCCACTCAGCACGGCTACACCCTTTCCGAGGTGACCGCACCTACCGAACCCCGGACCCCCGGCACCCTTCGATTCCGGATCACCGGCCCCGACGGCGCGCCGGTCACCGAGTACACCGATCTGCACGAGCAGGACCTGCATCTGATCGCGGTCCGCTCCGACACCACCGAATACCGGCACGTGCACCCGGTCCGCGACGACACCGGCACCTGGTCGATCGATTGGACATGGGCCGAGCCGGGCACCTACCGCGTCTTCGCCGATTCCGAGCCGGCCGGGGCACCGGGTGAACTGGTGCTGAGCCGCACCGTCACCGTGGCCGGCGCGGCCACCGATCGGCCCCTGCCGCCCGTCTCGCGCACCACCACCACCGTCGACGGCTACCAGGTCCGCATGGACGGCGATCTGTCCACCGGCGGCGGCGAGGTGGGCTTCACCGTCACCCGCGATGGGCGGCCGGTCACCGATCTGCAACCCTATCTGGGGGCCTACGGACATCTGGTCGCGCTGCGCGGGAACGATCTGTCCTACCTTCATGTTCATCCCGAAGGAGAGGTCGGCTCGACTCCCGCGGGGCCGCGGGTCGCCTTCCACGCCCAGGCGCCCAGCACCGGCGCCTTCCGGCTCTACCTGGACTTCGCCCACGGCGGCGCGGTTCACACGGCGGAATTCACCGCCGAGGCGGTAGCCGGGCCGCAGAGCGGGCAACACGACAACGAGCACAACAACGGAGAGCACGGAGGAGGTCACCAATGAGCGCGCCCACGACAGAGCGCTCCGTCGAGCTGGATATCGGTGGCATGACCTGCGCCTCCTGCGCCGCACGCATCGAGAAGAAACTGAACCGGATCGAGGGCGTTACCGCCACGGTCAACTACGCCACCGAGAAGGCGAAGGTCAGCTTCCCCGAAACGGTGACGCCGGACCAACTCATCGAACGCGTCGTCGACACCGGCTACACCGCCACCGTCCACGACACGCACCCCGCGGAAACCGCTGCGGCCGAAGCGGTTTACACCGATTCGCCGCTGCGGCAACTGCGGCATCGCCTGCTGGTGAGCCTCGCGCTCGCGCTTCCGGTCATCGCGCTGGCGATGATCCCGGCACTGCAATTCCGGAACTGGCAATGGCTTTCGCTGACGCTGGCCACACCGGTCGTGTTCTGGGGCGGCGTCGCCTTCCATCGCGCCGCCTGGATCAACGCCCGGCACGCCACCGCCACCATGGACACCCTCATCTCGCTGGGCACCCTGGCGGCCTACTCGTGGTCGGTGTACGCGCTGTTCTTCGGCGACGCCGGAATGCCGGGTATGAAGCACGGCTTCAGTTTCGCGGTCGATCGCTCCGCTTCGGCGTCGAACATCTACTTCGAGGTCGCGGCCGGTGTGATCGTCTTCATCCTGGCCGGGCGGTATTTCGAGACCCGGGCCAAGGAGCGGGCCGGTTCGGCACTGCGGGCGCTGCTGGAACTCGGCGCCAAGGATGTGGCGGTACTGCGCGACGGCGCCGAGCACCGAATTCCGGTGTCGGAGTTGCGCGTCGACGATCTGTTCCTGGTGCGGCCGGGTGAGAAGGTCGCCACCGACGGAGTGGTTACCGACGGAAATTCCGCCGTCGACATGAGCATGCTGACCGGCGAATCGGTGCCGGTCGAGGTGGGCCCGGGTGATCCGGTGATCGGCGCGACCGTCAACGCCGGCGGAGCGCTGACCGTGCGGGCCACCCGCATCGGCGCCGACACCCAGCTGGCGCAGATGGCCGCACTGGTGGAGGAGGCACAGAACGGCAAGGCGCCCGTACAACGGCTGGCCGACCGGGTCGCCGGCGTGTTCGTCCCGATCGTGATCGCGATTTCGGTTGCCACACTGGGCTTCTGGCTCGGCAGCGGCGCCGCGGTGGCGGTGGCCTTCGGTGCGGCGGTCGCGGTGCTGATCATCGCCTGCCCGTGCGCGCTCGGCCTGGCCACACCCACCGCGCTGCTGGTCGGCACCGGCCGGGGCGCGCAACTCGGCATCCTGATCAAGGGGCCGCAGGTGCTGGAATCGACCCGGCGCATCGACACCGTCGTGCTGGACAAGACCGGAACCGTCACGACCGGCACCATGTCGCTGGCCGAGGTGATTCCCGCCGAGAACCAGGATCACGACGAGTTACTGGCCGTGGCCGCGGCCGTCGAACACGGATCCGAACACCCGGTGGCCCGGGCGGTGGTGCGCGGCGCCGCCGAACAGGGTCTGGCAGAGGAGCCGGTGCAACAGTTCGTGAGCCACGGCGGTAAGGGGGTGCAGGGTCTGGTCGGTGCGCGCGCGGTCGTGATCGGCCGCACCGAACTGCTCGCGGATTGGTCGATCACGCTGCCGGAGTCGTTGGCGCAGGCCAAGTCCGAGGCCGAGACCGCCGGGCGCACCGCGATCGTGGTGGCCTGGGACGGGCAGGCGCGCGGTGTGCTGGTCGTCGCCGATGCGATCAAGGCCTCGAGCGCCGAGGCCATCGCGGACATGCGGTCGCTGGGACTGACGCCGGTGCTGTTGACCGGTGACAATGCCGCGACCGCGCGCACGGTCGCCGATCGGGTCGGCATCGACGAGGTGATCGCCGAGGTGCTGCCCGCCGACAAACTCGATGTGGTGAAGCGCCTGCAGGATCAGGGCAAGGTCGTCGCGATGGTCGGTGACGGCGTCAACGACGCGGCCGCCCTCGCCCAGGCCGACCTGGGCCTGGCTATGGGCACCGGCACCGACGTGGCGATCGAGGCCGGCGACATCACGCTCGTCCGCGGCGATCTGCGGACGGTCGGCACGGCCATCCGGCTCTCCCGGGCCACCCTGCGCACCATCAAGGGCAACCTGTTCTGGGCGTTCGGTTACAACGTGGCGGCGATTCCGCTGGCGGCGGCCGGACTGCTCAACCCGATGCTCGCGGGTGCGGCCATGGCCCTGTCGAGTGTGTTCGTGGTGAGCAACAGCCTGCGCCTGCGGCGCTTTCACTGAACGAATCCGCCGAATGTCCCGTCCGATCGGATGGGACATTCGGCGTTCCCGCGCCGGTCCGCCATACTTTCCGTCCGAAGAGATGAACGCGCTGTCGCGTCAGCCGTTTCCCGCGACCGGCCGCGCACGAGGACAAGGCAGGGACCACATGAGCATCCTGTTCGGGATCGGATTGGTGATCTGGTTCGTCAGCATCGCCGCGATGTTTCTCGCACGCGCCCTCGACGACCGCAGCCAGCAGGCTTTCCGAGCGAGTGTGGGACTGTGCGCGGTGGGGTCGACACTCCTCGCGATCGGCACACCCTTCGTCAGCGGAAATACGACCGGTAAGAACATCCTGTTCACCGGCGGATTCGTCGTGATGGCAGTCCTGTGTGCCTACTCGGTTCTGATCATGCGCCACCGCCCTGCCACTCCCCCGATACCGTTGCCGATCCCGTTCACCCCGCCGAGCGACAACCTCACCGCCACCGCTGCGCCGGCACCGCGGTCACAAGACTTGCCGACCCGCGTACCGGCCCCGAAGTCTCGCCCGCACAATCCGAGTCGCAGGTGACCACCGGGGCCCGCACCGCGCGACCTTGACATTAACCATGGTTCAGGTTTTAGCGTCGGAAGCGACCGTTTCCCACCGAAGGGCACCGCGATGAAGATCCTCGAAGTCGAGCTCACCACAACACATCTCGCCGCGACCGCGCAGTTCTACCGCGACGTGCTCGAGCTTCCGGTCGTCACGCTGCCTGATGGCATTGCCGTCGAGATCGGCTCCAGCATAGTGAGGGTGACCGCGGGCGCTGGCTTCGATGGCGTGCACCATCTCGCCTTCGGCATCTCGCCGCACGACTTCGACCTGGCCCGCCGTTGGTTGCGGCAGCGGACCGAATTGCTCACGGTCGACGGCTCCGACATCATCGACGGCCCGGAAGGATGGAATTCCCGATCGCTGTACTTCCGGGGGCCGGACGGAACTCTGCTGGAACTGATTGCGCGCCAAGCCGACCGAGCGACGCCGGGCAGCCCGGACGAAATCCCGCGCCTGTTGTCGATCAGCGAGGTCGGCATCGGCGTGCCCGACGTCCGGCAGACCGTACGCCACCTCGCCGAGGCGTTCGAACTCCCGCCCTTTCCGCCGCAACTGTCGGAATTCGCCCCGGTCGGCAGCCACGACGGGCTGCTCATCGTGGCACGTTCGGGCCGAATCTGGTTCCCCACCGAGGAAGACGTGCCCGCCACCGGTCCGGTATCGATCCGCATCGAATCCGCCGGTCGCGACGGGCAGATCGCACTCACCGAGGAAGCCGTTGTCCGAGCCGGCGGACCGATATCCGAATAGCGCCTGCAGTTTTGCCTTTTCGTCGAGGTTCGCGCGAAAAGTTCGGAGTCCGTCAGCGGCGAAGTCCGCTCAGTTCACCCCTGCTCGGCGAGGCGCACGAAGGCTGCGGTGTCGAGCGTTTCGCCCCGCGCGGTCGGCGCGATTCCCGCCGCGACCAGCCGCCGCTCCGCCTCGGCGGGCGATCCCGCCCACCCCGCCAGGGCGGCGCGTAATGTCTTGCGGCGCTGCGCGAAAGCGGCATCGACCACGGCAAACACCTGCTCGCGGTGGGCGGTGTCGAGCGACCACGGTGGGTCGGTGAAGCGTTCGATGCGGACCAGTCCCGACTCCACCTGGGGAACCGGCCAGAACACCTGGCGGCCGACGGCTCCCGCGCGGCGGACAACACCGAAGAACCCGGCCTTCACACTCGGTACGCCATAGATGCGGGACCCGGGTTCGGCGGAGAGCCGGTCGGCCACCTCGGCCTGCACCATCACCACAGCTGTTCGAATGCTGGGTAATTCGGCGAGCAGGTGCAGCAGTACCGGCACCGCTACGTTGTAGGGCAGGTTGGCGACCAGTGCCGACGGCGCACCGGGGATATCGGTGGCCGACACCCGCAGCGCATCGCCGGGAACCACGGTCAGCCGGTCGGCGAGTCCGGTGGCACGATCGGACACGGTTTCCGGAAGATGCTGTGCGAGAACCGGGTCCAGCTCCACCGCGACGACCCGATCCACGACGTCGAGCAGCGCCAGCGTCAGCGAGCCCAGGCCGGGGCCGACCTCGAGCACCACGTCGTCGCGTCCGACGCCGGCCGTGGCGACGATTCGCCGCACCGTGTTGGCGTCGTGCACGAAATTCTGTCCGAGCTGTTTGGTCGGGCGCACGCCGAACCGCTCCGCCAGCACCCGCACTTCGGCGGGACCGAGCAGTTCGGCCAGGCCACGGGCTTCGCTCACAGGTTCGGACACGCCCGACAAGGTATCAGTGCGGCTAGGGCCGGTACGGCGTGGACTGCACCCGCGCGACGAACGCGTCCATCGCCGCCCACATCCGCGGGTTCAGCTCGCAGTGCTGCCCGGTGCCGACCACCGATTGCGCGTCCACGCCGTTCGCGGCCAGTTGGGCGGCCAGCGCGGCGTGCAGCGGCGAGGGCACGGTTCGGTCGGTGGCGTTGAGCAGCAACAGGATCGGTGCGTCGTAGCCGCTCGTGGGCACGGCCAGATAATCGGTGAGCGCGGCCGTGAACCGCGGGTCGCCCAGCGGCCGGGACAGCAGATCGCCCAGCGATGCGCCGTTGACCTGCCGGGCCATCCCGTCCAGGCACAGGGTGCCGATGCTGTCGAGCAGTTGGCGCCCGCGCGGGCTCAGATAGCTGTCGACGTCGATATCGGGCCGGGTCTCCCGCATCCCGACGAGCAATCCCGCGATGAAGGCGGTGCTGCCGTCGCCGATCTCCGGGATATTCGGCACCCACGGCCCGGCGAGGGGAAGCACGTGCTCCAGGTCCGACTCGGGGTCGACCGCGATGGTCCCGCGGAAGTCCAGATCGGGCGCATAGCTGTGCTGGAGATGACCCGTACCCAGCGCGGCCTGACCACCCTGCGACGCACCGACGGCGATCCAGGTGCGCGACAGCTGGGGATAGGTCGCACGCGCTGCCCGCAGCAGATCGATGGTCGCGGTCGCCTCGGACTGCCGTTCCAGATACGGATGCGGACCGGTGTCGAACGCCCCCAACCCGAGGTAGTCCGGCGCGACCACCGCGAATCCCTTGGACTGGAAGTACTGCAGGATGCGATCTTCCTTGGCCCGGCCGGACGGATAGGGCGCGGTGCCCGGATTCGAGATGCCGCTGCATCCCATGCCGAGGCCGCTCGCGCCGTGGTCGTAGGCCACCACCGGCCACCCACCCGCGGGCGGTTCGCCCGGCGGAAGGAACACCGCACCGCTGGCCGGGACGGGCTCACCGCGCGAGGTCGTCGTCCGATAGTCGAACAGTGCCGCCCCGGTCATACCGTGCCAGCCGTCCGGCTGCGCGGTGACCGACATCGGCGTTCCGGCCGGCTCGGCCGCAGCGTCCGGCACCGTGACGGCCGAGCCGGCCGCCACCGCGGTGAATACGGCCGCGGCCACGAGCGGCCGACGCATCCGAGCCGAACATTTCGACAACCGCATGGCCACCTCACACCGTCGGGGATCTACTGATTTTACGGTGCACACACCGCACGGTCCGGAAATCCCCAGGCCGGGGCGTCGCGGAGCGTTGACGTCAATTGATACGCGTTCTAGTTTCGGTGTACTCGCGGAACAGGCGGTGGCACATCAGGTCTCACCGCGCCCGAAGCAGCAGGAGAGGACGGCCGCAATGATGCGCAGGCACGAGGGACGACGGGTGGTGGTAACCGGGGCCGGCTCGGGCATCGGGCGGGGCATCGTGGTGCGCATGCTCGCCGAGGGAGCGCACGTGGTGGGCGCCGACATCTCCGAGCCCGGACTGAAGGAGACCGTGGCGGAGGTGGGCTCGGATCGCGAGCGGCTCCATACGGTCACCGTCGACGTGGCCGATCCGGAATCGGTGCGCCCTGCCGTCGCCGCGGCCGTCGATCATCTCGGCGGATTGGACGTGCTGGTCAACGCGGCCGGGATCATGCGTACCGCGCATACCCACGAGATGCCGTTCGAGAGCTGGAATCAGGTGATCGGCGTCAACCTCACCGGCACCTTCCTGATGATGCAGGCGGCCATCCCGACCCTGCTGCAGTCCGAACATCCGGTGATCGTGAACTTCTCCTCCACCGCCGCACTCGGCGCGAACCCGTATATGGCCGCCTACGCCGCGTCCAAGGGCGGAGTGAACGCGATGACCCATGCGGTCGCGCTGGAGTATTCGCAGCAGGGCCTGCGCGCGGTGAACATCGTCCCGGGCGGAATCACCAGCGGAATCACCAGCAACCTGCAAACCCCCGAAGACGCCGACTGGAACCTCTTCTCCCGCCTGACCGGCTGGCTCAACGGCGGCGCTCTGGGCGAGCCCGCCGACGTCGCGGGCGTGGTCGCCATGGTCGCCTCCGAGGACGGCCGCTACATCACGGGCTCGGAGATTCGGGTGGACGGCGGCGCACTGATGTGACTAGCTGATCCCCAAGCGACTCGTGCACGCGGGCCAGGCACCCCAGCCCTGCCGGGCCCGCGTCACCTCGGCGATCGCGATCTGCTCTTCCCGGGTGGCGAGATCCGGCCGCTCGGCGTACTTCAATCCGCCCTGCCGGGACCACGTGCTCTGGTCGAACTGGATGCCGCCGTAATACCCGTTGCCGGTATTGATGGCCCAGTTTCCACCGGATTCACATTTGGCCAGCGCGTCCCAGACCGCACCGTCGCGTACGGGCGGAACTTCGGTGCCGGGCTTGGCGCCCTTGCGGACGGTCTTGGGCTGGGCGGGGACGACGACGGTGTGCCCGACGGCCTCGCGCGAGGCTTCCTTGCCGTTGACGATCGAGACGGCGTAGGTGACGTCCTGCACCCCGGCCTTGCCGGGATTTTCGACGACGGTCCGGCTCATGTTGAGGTCGGTGTCCTCGATGACGTTCTCGGTCGGGTCGAGCGGTTCGCGTTCGGTGACCTTCTCGGTGTGCTTGCGGGTGACGGTGATCTTCATACCGTCGTGCAGCGGGGTGACGGCCACCGGCTCCACGGTGTCCTCGCCGGTCAGCGGCACACCCTGCACCTGCAGTAGCTCCCCGACGGTCGGTGCGGCCAGCCGCACGTAGCTCATCGGTTCGCCGTTGTCGGACAGCTGCACCGTGCGCGGGCTGGTGACGGCCAGCGCGGCGCCCTGCAACGGCAGCGGGGTGGGACGCGAGGGCGAGACGAAAACGTCGCCGGGCAGCTGCAGTTGAGTCAGTGCGTCGGCGACGGTGTACGCGGTGGTCCACACCTGTTTGGTCTTACCGTCGAAGGTCAGCGCGATCTGCCGGGCGCGATTGAGCGTGATGGTCGCACCGTTGGTGACGTCGGCATCCCCGGACGGCGAAACCGAGTCCTTCCCGGCCAGCTTGTAGCCGCCGGCCTTGAGCACACCCTTCACACTCGCGGCCATGGTGGTGACGGTCGTGCGCTGACCGTCGACGACCAGGGTGACGGTCTTGCGGCTGACGATCGCCAGACTTGCCCCGATGATCAGGGTGATCAGCATCGCGGCGATCGCCGCGTAGAGCAGCGGCGAGCGCGACGTGTTGATCCGCTGGAGAGCGGATATCCGAAACTCCGGCATGGTCACAATACGATAACGAGGGGGTCAGTCCCTGGCAACTACATGCCGCGGAACAGGGGATTTCCACATCACGATTCGATATCGACGATCCGGAAATATCACGACCGCGCAATCGTAAGTGAACTCGAGCACACCTCGCATTCCGGTCGCGGGTTATGTGACGCACCGCACGCGTGCGGCCTCAGCCCCGCGGCAGCCGGTAGACCCGCTCGGCGTTGGCGGTCGTGATCTCGGCCAGGGCCGCCGGATCCTGTTCGCGCAGTTCGGCCAGGGCCCGCACGGTGTAGGGCAGGCAGTACGGCTCGTTCGGCGCGCCCCGGAACGGGTGCGGCGTCAGAAAAGGCGCATCGGTCTCCACCAGGATCTGCTCGTCCGGCACCAGCTTCGCGGCCTCGCGCAATTCGTGCGCGTTCTTGAAACTCACCGTCCCGGAGAAGCTGAGCAGATACCCCTCGGCCACACAGGCCAGCGCCATATTGGCGTCGGAGGAGAAGCAGTGGAAGATCACCGACTCCGGCGCACCCTCATCCAGCAGGACCGCCAGCACATCGTGATCGGCCTCGCGGTTGTGGATCATCAACGGCTTCCCGAGCCGTTTCGCGAGGTCGATGTGCCAGCGGAAGCCCTCCACCTGATCCTCTATACCGGCACAGCCGTCGAGTTTGCCGGGCCAGTAGTAATCCAGCCCGGTCTCGCCGACGGCGACCACGCGGGGGTCGGCGGCCAGCTTCTCCAGTTCGGCGCGGGCGGCGTCGTCCAGGGCGTTCGCCCGGGTCGGATGCAGGGCGACCGCGGCGTACACACGCGGATCCCAGTGCGCGGCGTCGACGGCGAAGCGGGCGGCATCCAAGTCGTCGGCGATGGTCACCACCCGGCCGACACCGACCGCGGCGGCCCGATCCACCATGGCGGCAACCGATTCCGCGTCCTCGGCACCGCAGGCATCGAGATGGGTGTGGGCGTCGATCAACGGCGACAGCGGTTCGGGCGGCTCGGGTGCGGGTCGTTTACCGGGCATCGGACCAGATTAGACACACCGCTCCGACGGCAGGTGAACCCGGCGGGAGCGACGAGTGGACGACGGGATATCGACGCGAGGGATTATCGGCGGCGGATTAGAGTGGACACACCATGAGCGCACCCGAACGCACGTCACCGGCCTTCTACATCACCACGGCGATCGCCTACCCCAACGGCGCGCCGCATATCGGCCATGCCTACGAGTACATCTCCACCGATACGCTTGCCCGGTTCAAGCGGCTCGACGGCTACGACGTGTTCTTCATGACCGGCACCGACGAGCACGGCCAGAAGGTGCAGCAGGCCGCGCGCGCCGCCGGCGTCTCCGTGGAGGACTACGCCGCGCGCAATTCGGATGTGTTCGAACGCATGGACAAGGCGCTCGACATTTCCTACGACCGGTTCATCCGCACCACCGACGAGGATCATCTCGCCGCCAGCATCGCGATCTGGGAGCGCATGCAGGCCAACGGCGATATCTACCTCGACACCTATTCGGGCTGGTACTCGGTGCGCGACGAGGCCTTCTACACCGAGGAGGAGACCACCGTCACCGAGGACGGGACGCGGCTGGCGACCGAAACCCGGACCCCGGTGGAATGGACCGAGGAGTCGAACTACTTCTTCCGGTTGTCGAAATATCAAGACCGGCTGCTCGAACTGTACGAGACCACACCGGATTTCATTCTGCCCGCCACCCGGCGCAACGAAATCGTGAGCTACGTGAAGGCCGGTCTGAAGGATCTGTCGATTTCGCGCACCACCTTCGACTGGGGTGTGCCGGTGCCCGGTGATCCGGCGCATGTGATGTACGTGTGGGTGGACGCGCTCACCAACTATCTGACCGGCGTCGGATTCCCGAATACCGATTCGGCCGCCTTCCAACGGTTCTGGCCGGCGAACGTGCACATCATCGGCAAGGACATCACCCGGTTCCACACCGTCTACTGGCCGGCTTTCTTGATGTCGGCGGGTATCGAATTGCCGAAACGCGTGTTCGTGCACGGCTTCTTGTTCAACAAGGGCGAGAAGATGTCGAAATCGGTCGGCAATGTGGTGGACCCGCTGGCACTGGTCGATCAGTACGGTCTCGACGCGGTGCGGTTCTTCCTGCTGCGCGAAATCTCCTATGGCCAGGACGGTTCCTACAGCCACGATGCCATCGTCGGGCGGATCAACACCGATCTGGCCAACGAATACGGCAATCTGGTGCAACGCAGTCTGAAGATGGTGGCGCGCGACTTCGATTCGGCCGTACCGACTCCCGGCGAATTCACCGAGGCCGACCGGGAGCTGCTCGAGCGCGCGAACGGCTTGCTCGAGCGCTGCCGCACCGAATTCGACGGACAGCAACTACATCTGGCGCTCGAGGCGATCTGGCTGACCCTCGGTGAGACGAACAAATACTTCTCCGCGCAGCAGCCCTGGGCGCTGGCCAAATCGGGCACGCCCGAGGACGTGGCCCGCGAGGCGACGGTGCTGTATGTAACCCTCGAGGTGCTGCGGATCGTGTCGATCCTGGTGCAGCCGGTGATTCCGGGCTCGGCCGGGCGGATTCTCGACCAGCTCGGCCAGACCGCGCGCACCTTCGCCGATCTCGCCACGCCGATCGAGGCCGGATTGGCCCTCCCCGCGCCGGAGCCGGTATTCCCGAAGTACATCGAACCGAAGTAGGCGACCGGAGCCGGGTTATGGATGCGGATTTCGCCGAGCGTCACCGCAGCGTTCGCGCCCAGGCGCTCGGCACCCCTCGGGGCCGGCTCATCGGCGCGATGGTCGAATGTGTGGGCGCCCGAGGCTTTTCCACGGTCACGCTGACCGACATCGTGGGCCGCGCCCACGTCTCACGCAGCACGTTCTACGAACACTTCGGCAACAAGGAACACTGTTTCACGGAGGCGGTGCACACCGGCGTCGAGATCATCCGCACCCGGATCGCGGACGAGCTGGCGCGCCTGCCCGAGGACGCCGATCCGCGGCAGCGCATCGCCACCATGATCAGCACGTTCTGTTCGGTGGTGGCGGCCGAACCGGATTTCGCGCGGCTCATCCTGGTGGAATCGCTGCTGGTCGGCGATGCGACCGCGGAGTTCCGCGATCTGGCGGTGGACCGCGTCGCCACCCTGTACCGCGATTTCCACGATCAGGCGCGCACCGCCGATCCCGCGATCCCGGAACTGCCGGACGCGGTGATCGCCCTGATCCCCGACGCCATCGGCGAACGTACGCGGCGAGTGCTGGTCCGCGAGGGCGCCCATCGAGTTCCCGACATGGCGCCCACCTTCATCGAATTCGCGAATACCGTGCTGGGGCTGGCGCCGGTCGTCGCGCGCGTGTGACCGAACCGTCGGTGCGGCGGGTACTCGGCCCGGCCGCGTCCACTCGCCCCGAACCCGGTCGAGCGGATCGGCGCTACTCCGCGCGGGCAGCCAGGACCGCGTCGTAGAGTTCGCGGCGCGACACCCCGCCCGCACGCGCGGCGACCTGTGCGCACGCGTCCTTGAGGCGGGTGCCGTCGGCCACCAGTTCCTCCACCTCGTCCACCAGATCGACCGGGTCGGCCGAAACCGGTTGCGCCCCTTCGACCACCACCGTGATCTCCCCGCGCGCACCCTCGACGGCCCATGCCGCCAGCTCACCGAGTCCGCCGCGCACGATTTCCTCGTAGGTCTTGGTCAGCTCCCGGCACACCGCGGCCCGGCGTTCGGGGCCGAGGACCTCGGCGGCATCGGCCAGACAGTCGGCGAGCCGGTGCGGGGCCTCGAAGAACACCACCGCGCGCGGCTCGGTGACCAGGGTCGCGAGCCATTGCTTGCGCTGCCCGGACTTTCGCGGGGCGAAGCCGTCGAAACAGAACCGTTCCATCGGCAGTCCGGACAGGGCCAGGGCGGTGGTCACGGCCGAGGGACCGGGCAGACACGTCACCGGCAGATCCCGTTCGATACATGCCGCGACCATCCGGTAGCCCGGGTCGCTGACCGAGGGCATCCCCGCGTCGGTGACCAGCAGGACGGTCCGGCCGGACTCGATCTCGTCCAGCAGCCACGGGATTCGCGCGGCCTCGACGTGATCGTAGAAGCTCACCACCCGCCCGGTGATCTCCACCTCGAGCGCCTTGGCCAGTGCCCGGGTCCGGCGCGTGTCCTCGGCGGCCACGACGTCCGCGCTCGCCAGGGCCTCGCGCAGCCGCTGCGACGCGTCACCGATATCGCCCATCGGCGTCGCCGCCAGCACCAACCGCCCGCCGTGCTCGCTCATCGCCGTCCTTTCCACCGCCGGCCGCCCCATCCGGACCGGCCGCCACCGCGCACCCGCGCCCAGTCCGGGCAAACGCTACCCCGCGGGCCGGACCGCGCCGGAGTCCCGGGGCCGCACCCGCGCCGGAGGTCCCCGAGGCCCCACCGCGCCCGAGTCCCCGAGGCCGCAGGTGCGCCGTGCGGGTCGGCTCACCGCCGCGCAGCCCACCGCCGCACACCGCATACGATCGGAGCGTGACCCAGCTGACCGATACGCGACCGGCGATCGGCGCGGGCCCGGCCTTGTCCAGTCCGGCGCCGCTGCGCCCCGCACCCGATTTCGGACCGACCGACCGGGCCCGGGGCTGGCTGGTCACGATATTCCTCACGGCGGTCGCCGCGGTCACCCGGTTCACCATGCTGAACTACCCGACCGACGCCGGCACCCCGGTCTTCGACGAGAAGCATTACGCACCGCAGGCCTGGCAGATGCTCACCGGGGGCGGGGTCGAGGACAACCCGGCCTACGGGCTGGTGGTCCATCCGCCGGTCGGTAAGCAGATGATCGCCCTGGGTGAAGCGATATTCGGCTATACCAGCTGGGGCTGGCGCTTCACCGCCGCGGTCTTCGGGTCGCTGCTGGTCCTGCTGGTCATCCGCATCACCCGGCGGATGGCCCGGTCCACGCTGATCGGCGCGATCGCGGGCGTGTTGTTGATCGCCGACGGCCTGACGTTCGTGTCCTCGCGCATCGGCATGCTCGACATCTTCCAGGCGGTATTCGTCGTCGGCGCCTTCGGCTGCCTGATCGTCGACCGCGACGAGATGCGGGCGCGTCTCGCCCGGGCCGACGCCGAAGGCCGAATAGCGCTGAGTGCCTTCGGCCCGCGACTGGGGGTGCGATGGTGGCGGTTCGGAGCCGGTCTGCTGCTGGGATTGTCGTGCGGAACCAAATGGTCGGGCCTGTATTTCATCCTGTTCTTCGGGCTGATGACGGTGTGCTTCGATGTGGCCGCGCGCAAGGCCTACGGGGTGCCGCGCCCCTGGGTCGGTACAGCGGTCCGCGATATCGGACCCGCCGTATACGCGCTGGTGTTGATTCCGCTGCTGGTCTATCTGGCTTCCTACTGGGGCTGGTTCGCCAGCGAGGACGGCTACGACCGCTATTCGGTGGGCAATGCCGTGGGCGCCGGCGGCACCTGGTCGTGGGTTCCGGATGCGTTGCGTTCGCTGTGGCACAACCAGGCCGAATCGTTGAAATTCCATGCAAGCCTGACCAATTCGGCCGGTAACCATCACCCGTGGGAGTCCAAGCCGTGGTCGTGGCCGATGGGCCTGCGCCCGATGCTGTACTACTACGCCGACAACGGCGTGACCGGATGCGGGCAGTCGGTCTGTGTGAAGGCCGTCATGCTGATCGGCACACCGGCGATGTGGTGGTTGTCGCTGCCGATGCTCGCCTGGGCGCTGTGGCGCACCGCGACCCGCCGCGACTGGCGGTACGCGGCGATGCTGGTCGGCTACGGCGCCGGGCTGCTGCCGTGGTTCGCGGATCTGGACCGGCAGATGTACTACTTCTACGCGGTCCCGATGGCGCCGTTCCTGGTGATGGGTCTGGCCCTGACACTCGGCGACATCTTGGGCCCGGCACCGCTCGTGCGGGCACGATCGGGGCGATGGTTCGCACTGGCCGGCGAACGCCGGAGTCTCGGACTACTGCTGGTGTGCCTGTATCTCGGTCTGGTGATCGCCAACTTCATCTGGCTGTGGCCCATCCTCACCGCGCTGCCGATCACGCCGGGCAACTGGCACGACCACCTCTGGCTGCCCAGCTGGCGGTGAGGTTCGCTCCGGCTACGGGGTCTCGCCCAGCGCGGCCCGCACGTAGCGCAGCGCCGCCTCGTCGTCGAGACCCAATCGGCGTACCACGGCAACGTATTCGCTGGCCGCGCGACCGGCCGCGTCGCGCGTCGGATCCCCGGAGGAGGCGATGAACGACCCGAGCCGTCCCCGGGTCTCGAGCACACCGTCCTGTTCTAGTTCGCGGTAGGCGCGCGCGACGGTGTTCGGTGCCAGGCCGAGCTGTACGGCGAGCGCGCGCACGGTCGGAATCTTGGTTCCGGCGGTGAGTTCGCCGGATTGCACCCGGGCGACGATGCCCAGCCGCAGTTGTTCGTACGGCGGGACCGTCGATTGATGGTCGACCGGGATATCCAGCATCGGCTTTCACACCTCGTCACGCGACAGCGGGCACGACAGGCAGCGGGGCCCGCCTCGACCCGAACCCAGTTCGGATCCCGGAATGGTCAGCACCTCGATGCCCGCGTCGGCCAGCCGTGTATTCGTATTCTCGTTGCGTTCATAGGCCACCACGACCCCGGGCGCCAGTGCGAGGGTGTTGTTGCCGTCGTCCCACTGTTCCCGTTCGGCGGTCACCCCGTCCAGCCCGGTGTCGATGACCCGGAGTTTGTCGATGCCCATCGCCTCGGCCGCGGCGGGCAGGAACGGGTCCGGTCCGCTCATCCGCACCGAATCGCCGTCTGCCCGAATGGTGAACGCGCGCAACGAATTCTGTACACCGGGATACATCACCACCGCATCGCGGTCGACCATGGTGCACACCGTGTCGAGGTGCATGGTGGCTCGGTTCTGCGCGATCGGCACCACCAGCACGGTATGGGCCAGGGCGTCGTCGAAGAGACTGCGCGCCAAGGCTTCCGCACCCGCCGGCGAGGTGCGCTCCCCGACCCCGATCGCAACCACGCCGGGCGAAAGCAACAGGACGTCACCGCCTTCCATCGGCGCGGTGTGCGATTCGTAGGCGCGGCGCACGCCGAGGAAGCGCGGATGGAACGCGTACACCAAATCGGTGAGCGAGGTTTCGCGGGCGCGCGCCGGCAGGGCGAGTGAGGTGATGGCCACCTTGGGCCCCACCCAGAACGACGAGTCGCGGGTGAACAGCAGATTCGGCAGCGGATCGATGACGAAATCGGTGCCCTGGTGCATGCGCCGCACCAGCGAGGTGGCATCCGGTTCGAACGGCAATTCGTCGAAGGTCATGCCGGCCATGAGGATTCGCGCCAGATCCGGTGCGGGCACCGCGCGCAGATAAGTCTTCAGATCCTCGGCCAGGGCGTAACCGATCCGGCGGGCGTCGACGGCCGCGGTGATGCCCATACTGCGTCCGGCACCGCTGACCGCGAGCGTCTCGGTAAGCAGATCGGCGAGCAACAACACCTCGACGCCGCGGCCGTGCAGCACGTCGGCGAAGATCTCGTGCTCCTGCTGGGCCCGCTCCACCCAGGGGATGGCGTCGAACAACAGTTGATCGTTGTTGCGCGGCGTGAGTCGGCGCAGCTCATCGCCCGGGCGATGCAGCAATACCGCGCGCAGCGTCCCGACCTCGGTCGTCACGGAAAACGGTCGCGCCGGGGGCACAGCCTCTGGTCCCATATCCCGACCGTAACGGGCCGCCGCCGGGTTGGCACGGAATTGTTCGCCGACGGCGCTGGATCCAGCGCCCGACGATATCGGCCCGCTGCGCGGCGGCGAAGTTCCCGGTTCTCGCCCGGCCGCCAAAAACCTGAAGTATCGTTGAGGTATGCAGCATACGACGTGGCAAGCCAAGGAGCTCACCCCCGGCCAACTGTCGGAACGCAGCGGCGTCGCGGTGTCGGCACTGCACTTCTACGAACGCGAGGGCCTGATCGCCAGCCGCCGCACCAGCGGCAACCAGCGCAGATACTCCCGGGAAACGCTGCGCCGGGTGGCATTCATCCGGATCTCGCAGCGCGTCGGAATTCCACTCAGCGAAATTCGTAAGGCTCTCGACACCCTACCGGAGGGGCGCACCCCTAATCGCAAGGATTGGGAACGATTGTCGGTAACGTGGCGCGCCGACCTCGATCAGCGCATCGAACAGCTCACCCGGCTGCGCAACAGCCTCACCGACTGCATCGGCTGCGGCTGCCTGTCGCTGGGCAGCTGCCGCATCGTCAACTATCACGACCGGCTCGGCGACGAGGGGCCGGGCGCGCGCACGCTGGATGTGAGCATCGACTGCACGAAGGGCGAGGGATGCGAAAACCCCACCTCGGCGAGCCGGGAACACATCACCGCGGACGCCGACGTTGCGGGGTGCGCGGAGAAGATGTGCGGGTGAGTCCCGCTCAGCGCAGGAAGCGGTTGAACTGGTCGTTGGCGCGGCGCATCGTGAATTCGTAGGGCCAGGCGAACTTTCGCGCCCACCAATAGCCCAAACGCACGTCGAACGAGGTGTAGACGAGGAAGCGATTCTTCTCGATGCCGCGGAAGATGGCTCGTGCGGCCTGGTCGGGTGAGGCGGCGTGCGACTGGAAACGCTTCACATACCGCTGGATTCGCGGATCGTCGCGGTCCACACCGGCGATCTCGACGGTCTGCACCAGATGGGTGTTCACCGCGCCCGGCACCACCAGATGCACCGTGATCCCGTGCCGGGCCAGATCGAAGCGCAGCACCTCCGATACGCCGCGTAACCCGTACTTGCTGGCGCTGTATGCCGCATGCCAGGGAAATGCCAGCAGCCCCGCCGCCGAGGACACGTTGACCAGCGCGCCGCCGCGACCGGCCCGCACCATCTCCGGCACGAAGCTCTCGATGACATGGATCGGGCCCATCAGGTTCACGTCGACCATCGAACGCCAGTGCCGGTGCTCGAGATTCTCGACGGTGCCCCAGGCCGAGATGCCGGCCACGTTCATCACCACGTCGAGGCTGCCGTGCCGAGCGTGCACGTCCCGGGCGAAGGCGGCGACCGCCTCGTACTCGCTGATGTCGAGAGCCCGCGATTCCAGCACCTTGCCGCCAGTGCGCCCGATCTCCTCGACGGTGTCCGCGAGTCCGGCGGCATCGATATCGGTCAGGACGAGTTCGGCCCCCTGCGCGGCGGCGGCGATCGCGGTCGCCCGACCGATTCCGCTGGCCGCGCCGGTGACCAGAGTCTTCTTGCCGCTCACGGACTTCAAGCGATCACGCACGCCGTTCCTCGAATGCTCTGCGGTGTGATGTCGGTGCTGGGCCGGCATCCGGACTGACAATCTCCGTCGCCCTGGAGCATACGTGCTCCCCGACACACCGCATCCGTACCGGGCCGCACGGGCACGTCGCGGCTACGACAATTCGCGCAATACCGACAGCATCCCGGCGACGGCGACCGGCCACGGGAACTGTTCGGCCCGCGAGCGCGCCGCGCGCCGGCGCTGCGCTGCCGGACGGGCCAGCACATCGGTGACGGCCGCGGCGAAGGCCGATGGATGATCGGCGGCCACGGCCCCGCATTCGGCGGTCACGATGTCGGCCAGCGCCGAGGAACGACTGGCCACCACCGGGGTGCCGGCGGCCAGCGCCTCGAGCGCCGCCAGCCCGAAGGTTTCGTGCGGCCCGGGTGCGAGCGAGATATCCGCACTGGCCAGCAGGGTCGCCAAATGCGTTCGGTCGTCGATGAATCCGGCGAAATGCACGCCCGGACGCCCGTCGGGCAGCGCCGCCACACCGCGCGCCTGCCGGACCAGCGCGTCGCGGCGCGGCCCGTCTCCGGCGACCACCAGGCGCACGTTCACCCCGCCCCGGCGTAGCTGATCCACGGCCTCGATACTGCGATCGACCCGCTTCTCCACCGACAGCCGCCCACAGTGCACCACCAGATGCGAACCCCCGAGTCGCGCCCGCAAGGCCCGATCGTGGCGATGCGGCGCGAACAGCTCCAGATCCACCCCCAACGGGACGAGCGCGACATTCGGGGCGTCGATCCGATCGAATTCCGCGCGGGCGAACGCGGTGGTGCAGACCACCATGTCGTAATCGGCCGCGGTGCGACGATTGGCGACGTCGGCGGCCCGCCGTGCGACCGAGAGGGGCAGCACCTGGCCGAGCAACCGGTCGAGGCGCTCGTGCGAGATCATCACCGACGCGATATCCCGGCGGCGGGCCCACCGCCCGAAGCCGCGCAGCGTCAGCCGGTCCGAGACCTCGAGCGCATCCGGCGCCAGCCCGGCCAGCAGATCGGCGACTCGACGGGGATCGGCCGCGCGATATCCGCCCGTCCACGGAATCCCCAACGCCGGCACGGTCATCCGCACCACGCCGTTGGGCAGGACCTCCTCGTCCCGGCGCGCGCCCGGGACGATCAGCACCACCTCGTGCCCGGCCGCCACATATCCGGCGCCGAGATGATGCAGTGCGGTGCGAAGCCCGCCCGAACGCGGCCCGTAGAAGTTCGCCAGCTGAGCGATGCGCACGCGCCGATCGTCCCCGTCCCGCGAACCGGCGGGACGAACACGGGATGAATGCTCGCCGAAGGCTGCGCCAACCGCCCGCACCGACCCCCGCGACCGCTTCTCCTGTCCCCCGACCGGAGCCCGACCGGCCGGCGCGATGTGGGGCGACGACCTCCGCACCTCACCTCGCGACGGCGCCGCGCGTGTCACCACGCATCACCCAGCGGCAGGCCGGACCCGGATCATGCCGTGGGCGCGCTCGGGCCCCAAGCGCGACAGCTCGGCGCGCACCGGGATCCATTCGGTGTCCTCGAATCGCAGCCGAAACACGAATTTTCTTGCCGGGGCGTCGATTTCGTCGGCGAATACGGCCGCGAACGCCGCCCGGTAATCCCGCTGATCGTCCGGATGCACGACCGGCCGTTCGGTGCTCCAGCGTTCCAGCGGCGGTGGCGGCGGACTGGCCCACTCGTACACCAGCCCCATCGCCAATTCGACGAAGCCGACACCGGCATCGGCCGACCGCGACACCGCCCGGGTGATCGCCAGGTCGGTATCCGGGCGCGGCGGGCTGACGTCGGTGATCTCGTGCAGGAGCGCCCGGGTGACGTGCGCGGCGCTGGTCGAGACGGCCAGATGCGGATCTTCGCGATGTACCCGGATCACCAGCTGAAAGTTGCGCACGATCTCGTCGTCACCGCGAATCGCCAGCTCTCCCTGCCAGCGCCCGGCTGGGTCGGTGCCCGCCACCACCGCGGTGTAGGCCATTCGCTCGTCGAAGCGCACCATCCGTCCGAACACCTCCGGGGGCGTGCGCACCACCCGCACCTGATCGCGGGCGCGGGCGAAGGCGAGCTCCTCCAAGCCGGGGCCGTGATGGGCGAGTTCGGTATCGGAATCCCAGTCCCATGCCGCGACCGACCGCCGCGGCGGCGGTTGCCGTCCCTCGGCGCCGACCCACAGCTGCACCCCGTGCACCGCCCCGAACGAGCAGAAGACCGGCACCGCGATCGCGGTCCAGCCGCCCTCGGACAGCACGATCCGGCCGCCGGCGGTGACCGCCCCGGACGTCGCGGACCCAACGGCCGCTGCCGCGGTATCGATGGCGGCGGCCGCCAGCGCGGAGGCGCCCGCCCCCAGCGATCGCCCGGCGCGCGACAGACTCGTCCATTCCCGGACGCGCGGCCCGTCGGCGACGATGGTCGGACCGTTCGCGGGCGCGAGCGTTTCCACCAGGAGCCATGGCGAACCCACGGATTCGGCGCCTGCCATACCGAGGAATCAGATCCGATGCGCCCCACGGGAAACCCGCGGGAGTTCCAGGTCGAGCGGGATCCGCCCCTCCGCCAGATGCGATTCGGCCTCGTCGGCGGGCATCGGCCGGGCGATGAGGAAGCCCTGCGCCCGGTAGCAGCCCAGGCCGACCAGGGTGCGCGCGGCCACCGCCGTCTCCACCCCTTCGCCGACCACCCCGAGGCCGAAGGAACCGGCAAGTCCCACAATGGATTTCACGATAGCCAGATCGTCGGTGCTGGCGCCGAGCCGCTGCACGAAACCGCGGTCGATCTTCACCGCGTCCACCGGCAGGGCCTTGAGATGCGACAGCGAACTGTAGCCGGTGCCGAAATCGTCGATCGCGATCTGCACGCCCATGCGCTTGAGTCCGCGCAAGGTCACCTGGGTGCGGGTCAGATCCGAGACCACGACGTGCTCGGTGATCTCCAGACATACCGAACTGCCGTCGATTCCGTGCCGGCGCAGCACATCCTCGACGCATTCCACGAAGTCCAGGCTCACCAACTGCACCGGCGAGACGTTGATCCGGATCACCACGTTCGAGGCCAGCCCGGCGCGCCGCCATTTCGCGAATTGCGCCAGGGCCGTGCGCAATACCCAGCGACCGAGTTCGCCGGCCAGATTCGTCGCCTCGGCCACCCCGACGAACGCACCGGGCGGCAGCAGTCCGCGGGTGGGATGCTGCCAGCGCACCAACGCCTCCAGCGCCACGATGCGCCCGGTCCGCAGATCCACCTCGGGCTGATAGTGCAGCAGCAGCGAACCGTCCGAGACGGCGCCGCGCAAATTCAGCTCGACATCGTCCTGCAATTCGAACTGCGCGCGCATGGCATCGGTGAACACCGCGACCCCGTTGCCCCCGCCGGATTTCGCCGACAGCAGCGCATGGTCGGCGCGGCGCAACAGATCCGCGACGGTGGTCTCACCCGGCATGCCCAGCGCCACACCGACACTCGCGCCGCGACTCACCGTTTCCCCGCCGACCGACACCCGGCGGGTGATCAACTGCTGAATCCGGGTCGCCTCGAGTTCGGCCGCGACCGGGTCCACAGGTTTGGCCGGCACGATGACGAATTCGTCGCCACCCAGCCGCGCGATCATGTCGTTCGGATCGAGATGTTCCTTCAGCCGCGACGACAGCGTGCGGATGAAATTGTCACCGGCGGTATGCCCCAGAAAATCGTTGAGCGCCTTGAGCCGATCGAGGTCGAGGAAGAATGCGGCGACCGGTCCCGAACTGCCCGGGCGCAGCCGCTCCTCCATATGTTCGAGCAGGGCGCGACGGTTGGCCAGTCCGGTGAGGTCGTCGTGCAGGGCGATGTAGCGCAGCCGTTCCTCGGCCACCACCCGGGCCTGCAATTGCGCCAGCAGCGCCGCGATCGCCTTCAGGACGTTGATCTCCCGGGTGCTCCACTCCCGGTCGCCCCTTTTCATGAATCCGAGTAATCCGGTCGGCTCACCGCGCGATATCAGCGGAACGGTCGCGGTCGTCACATCGCTCAATCCGGAACGGCGAATCGTCTCCTGGTAGTCGGAGAATTCCGGGGTGGGGCGGGCAATCATCGGTTCGGTGGCGTGTTCGACGGCTCGGAACACCGAATCGGCCTGCTCGAAATACACCACACGCAGCGGGTCGGGGTCGGGGACGTCCTGCCGTTGCGGCCATTCGGCGACCAGCACCGTCGCCCGGCGTTCCCGGTCGGTATGGCGGACGAAACTGAAATCGACGTCGAAGTAGTCGACCAGTTTGGCCAGCACTCGTTCGGTCGCCGCCACCATCGTCGTGGCGTCGACACCCATCAACTCCGCGGCGACCTGGGTCACCAACGAGTCGAGCGTTCGCCGAGGCACCTTGTCTCCGATCGCGCTATCCACGGCATGTCAAGGGAAGGACGTCCACGCCCCGAGCGTCGATGAATCCGCCCTGAACCGACGCTAGTGTATCGACGTATTGCGATGAAATCGCGGCGAGTTCGCGGAGAGGTGCGGCGGGGAATTCGCCGAGGGCCGGAACGAGGCCCGCACGGCGGGGGCGCACAGGGTGGTCAGCAGCCATATCGTCGCAGCGCCTCCGGTGCGACATCCAGCCCAGTCATACGGTTCCTACTCTGTTGCTGCGGGGCGCGGCGCGGTCGTTCGGCCACCTCCGCTCGGCGTGCGATACCGCCGGTGTCAGGTATGGCCACCTAGGGAAGTATCCGTCATCCCCCCGAAATTGACCAGACGTCCGGCAAATCTTCCGAAACCAGAGCGTTCCAGGCGGTATCGATCGAGGTCATCCAGCCGGTGTCCTACATCACACATAACAAAAAGACCGCCCGGTTCCCATTTGGTTACCTGTTGGCAATCGAAAATCACACTAGAATTGAGATGAACAACTCCAGCCGGTCAGGACCACGCCACACCTCGATTTCCTCGCGATAAGCGCGGGTGATCTCGGCCGAAGCGGTGGCATCGTCGACCTGAGCCCAGACGTCCTCGACCGGATCGTGATAATCACCGTTGGGTTCGAATCGGGCATATACGCCCTTCGGGACGCGAATCATCACATCGCCCACCGGCACTTCTTTCGGCTCCTGATATTCGTAGCTGACCAGCACGTTGTAATTTCCGGCCGGGTCCGGAACGTACACGGTGTAGAGCGGACCGCCGATCTCGCGATCGCGCAGCCGGTCACGCAGGAATTCGATCAGCTCGCTGTTGCTGACCTTGAAACTCGGCCGGACCCGCGGCACCACCAGACCGCCGTAGATGGCCGTGTCGCGGACCACGATCGAATACGTCATCGGGGGTCTACCGCCAGGTACAGATCGATCTTGTACGCGTGCGGATAGCATTCGAAATCCCCGGTGAAGGTGCGTTTGATCTGATTGTGTTCCTCGGCGTAGCCGATCTGGGTCCACAGGTCGGTCATGATCTGCGGGAAGTTGCCGACAGCGGAGAAACGCGCATAGGCGCCGGCCGGCAGACGGGAGACGATATGCCCGCGGGTCACCCGGTCGAACGAGGTGCATTCATAGCCGACGATCTGGGTGTTGAACGTGCCCAGATCGGGGGCGTAATCGGTATAGGAGCAGGCCAGCGGGCCGCCCAGCTCCTGATGTAGTACGGCGGCCCAGGCAGCCTCGAGATCGCGGTCGCGCAGCTCTCCGAGCGCACGTTTCGGACTGCGCACCGGTAGCCCGGCGACCCACGTCTCGTCCCGCTCGACGATTTCGAACTGCATGCAAGAACTCTCTCGATGTGATCGCGTTGGGCCGCACAACCGGTGCTGCGGCGGACCGTCCGGCTGGAAACGCCATGCTATCAACATCGAAAGCTACGGACCTGCACGTCTGCTGCCGGGACAGCTGATCATCCGACCGGTCCGATACCGGCGACCCGTCGGCCCTTCGACCGACAACGGCGCCCATCCCGGGAACCGGCGATTCTCGTCGCCACCGCGAACACCTCGCGCCGGATCGAACGAATCGCCCACATGCCACAAATCGGCAGATACTGGACGGCGAGCCGCAGATCGCAAACGGTCAGCTATCGGAAGCCGGTAAGTGTGACACGACCACCGCCGAACGGGCAGACTCGCAGGAGCACCGAGCGAACGGAGGACCGATGGTGCGTCGCACCAGCCACAGCGAACCACCGAACACCGGCGCGGCGGCGCCCGCCGACTATCCCGACCTGGACGCCATGGATTCGGCGCTGACCGGCTGCCGCGCCTGTCCGCGACTGGTCGCCTGGCGCGAACAGGTCGCCCGCGAGAAGCGGGCCGCCTTCCGCGACGAAACCTACTGGGGCCGCCCGGTCACCGGGTTCGGCCCCGCCGACGCCGCCATGCTGCTGGTCGGCCTCGCCCCCGCCGCCCACGGCGGAAATCGCACCGGCCGCATGTTCACCGGCGACCGCAGCGGCGACGTGCTCTTCGCCTCCCTCTACGCCATCGGCGCCGCCACCCAGCCCACCGCCACCCGCCGCGACGACGGCCTCCGGCTGCTCGGCACCCGCGTCACCTCCCCCGTGCACTGCGCGCCCCCGGACAACAAACCCACCATCGACGAACGCGACCGC
>NZ_PSZE01000088.1 GCF_002933465.1 Nocardia nova | reverse complement strand
CCGCTTGCACTCCCGGCTGGACTACCTGACCCCGGCCGAATACGAAGCCGCGTACTACTCTCAACAATCGCCACGCCGACCGGCGCTGGCCTAAACCCGAAGCCGGTCCCTTACCCGTGACGGTTCAATCCGCACAAGTCGTCGTTCACCGCCGTCGTCGTCGACCGCAGCGGGGTCACCGTCGCGTCTCGCCGGTTCGTGGTCAACGCCGGCACCGCCACCCAGCTGACCACGTGGGGTGAGCAATGGCCAGAACGACAGTATGCGGTCGAGGGAGCTAAGGGACTCGGCCGCGGCATCGCCCAGATCCTCGCTGCGCGCGGCGAATACGTCGTAGATGTTCCCTCCACACTCGCGATGAAAGTCCGCGTTCTCAGCACTGGCGGGGGACGCAAAACCGATCCCGACGATGCCCGGGCCGTTGCACTGACAGCGTTGTACCACCGCGGATTACACGACGTTCACCGTGAAGACCAGACCACGATCCTGCGACTGCTGTCCGAGCGCCGCGAAGACCTTGCTCGCGAGAGAACACGGGTGCTCAACCGGTTGCACCAACTGCTACGCGAACTCATCCCTGGCGGTGTTCCCACCGGGCTGTCCGCGGACAGGGCCGCAGCAGCGATGCGACGAATCAAACCTGGCACAGCAACCGACGCGTGCCGCCGCGACCTGGCGAAGGAATTGCTCACCGACCTGCGACGCATCGATTCCAACATCAAAGCAAACGAAGCCCAGATGCGTGACGCAATCGCCGCTACCACCACGACGCTGCACGAGATACATGGAATCGGCAGGGTCCTGGCAGCCAAACTTCTCGGGCACATCGGAGACATCACCCGATTCCCTTCCGCTGACCACTTCGCCGCCTACACCGGAACCGCCCCGCTGGCCGCGTCGAGCGGTGAGAACACACGCCATCGCCTCAACACCGGCGGCAATCGTCAACTGAACTCCGTGCTGCATACCATCGCCGTCTGTCAAAGCCGCGATCCAGGCCCCGGCCGCATCTATTACCAGCGCAAACTCGGCGAAGGAAAGACACCGGCCGAAGCCCGTCGGGCCCTCAAACGTCGCCTGGCCAACGTCGTCTTCCGCCGAATGATCAGAGATCACCACCACGCACTCACCATGACTGCTTGACACACAGAGGCGCTATCAGGTCACGACCCACAACGCGCAGAACCGGACGGACTGTGCGGAGCGGGCTCACCGCACCGACACGGCACCGGGCCGACGGGTCCTTAGCCTCGATCCACCGACAGGGTCTGTGGGTTTGTCTGCGCGCCTGCGGCGTGCAGACAACCGTTCCCGGGCGTGGGGTAGCCGCTGGTCTGCCCAGCTTTTCCACTGTTGTTCCTGGTCGTAGGGGTGG
>NZ_PSZE01000087.1 GCF_002933465.1 Nocardia nova | reverse complement strand
GGGTTGAGTCCAGCAGGATGGTGTATGACCGGACGCCAGCAAATGTCTGAGCGTGTCGTAGCCGGGTAGAGGGTGGTCACCGCGTGATCCTTCAAAAGACCGCCAAGTCACTTGAAGGAAAGAAAGTTCACGCGATGACCTCTGTCCAGCCTATCGACCCGTCCAAGATGCTGTCGGACCAACTCGCCGTCGCAAGCCCGGACCTGCTGCGCGAGATGATGTCCACGTTCATCCAGGCCCTGATGAGCGCCGAGGCCGACGCGGTGTGTGGTGCCGGCTACGGCGAACGCAGCGACGAGCGGGTGAACTCCCGAAACGGCTACCGCCACCGCGATTTCGACACTCGTGTCGGCACGATCGACGTCGCGATACCGAAACTGCGGTCCGGTAGTTATTTCCCGGATTGGCTGCTCGAACGCCGCAAACGCGCCGAACGCGCCCTGACCTCGGTGGTGGCCACGTGTTATCTGCTCGGGGTATCCACCCGTCGTATGGAGAAACTGGTCGAATCACTCGGGGTGACAAAGCTTTCCAAGTCCCAGGTGTCGATCATGGCCGGCGAGCTCGACGCCCAGGTCGAAGCGTTCCGCACCCGCCCGCTCGATCAAGGCCCGTACACGTTCGTCGCCGCCGACGCCCTGGTGCTCAAAGTCCGCGAGAACGGGCGCGTGGTCAACGTCCACGCCCTCGTAGCCACCGGTGTCAACGCCGACGGATATCGAGAGATCCTCGGTATCCAGGTCACCAGCGGCGAAGACGGTGCCGGCTGGCTGGCGTTCTTCCGTGACCTGGTCGCGCGCGGTCTGTCCGGAGTCAGCCTGGTGACCTCCGACGCCCACGCCGGGCTGGTCGCCGCGATCGGCGCCACCCTGCCGGGCGCGGCCTGGCAACGCTGCCGCACCCATTACACGGTGAATCTGATGTCGATCACCCCGAAATCGTCATGGCCATGGGTGCGGACCCTGCTGCACTCGGTGTTCGACCAAGCAGACTCCGAATCCGTTGGAGCCCAATACGATCGGATGCTGGACGCACTGGGTGAGAAACTACCGAAAGTCGCTGCCCACCTCGACGCGGCCCGCGCGGATCTGCTGTCGTTCACCGCGTTCCCGAAACAGATCTGGCGCCAGATCTGGTCGAACAATCCCCAGGAGCGGTTGAACAAGGAAATCCGCCGCCGCACCGATGTCGTCGGGATCTTTCCCGACCGGCAAGCCGTCATCCGCCTCGTCGGCGCCGTCCTGGCCGAGCAGCACGATGAATGGATCGAAGGCCGCCGCTACCTCGGCCTCGACGTGCTGGCCCGCTCCCGCGGCCTTACCGAACCCACCGAACAGGAGGAAACCACCACTCCAGCACTGACCGCCTGACCAAACAGGATCACGCGGCAATCACCCCGATACACCACACAATTGGACTTGACC
>NZ_PSZE01000086.1 GCF_002933465.1 Nocardia nova | reverse complement strand
GTGCCGTGAATGAGAAAGTGCCCTTCGAGCTGGGATGATCACTGTTGTCTAGGCAATGATCGGTCCGGTTCAGAAGGACACTTCGGGTGCAAGTTTCGCATAGGTTCGCTGCGGAGTCGGCGGTGTTCGATGATGAGAATTTGGTGTCACTGGCCGGGCTGGTGCCGGTGATGCGGCTGGCCGAGCAAACGGGGCTGGTCGAGGCGCTGGCGGAGAGGGTGTCGATTACTGCGCCGCGAATCAAGTCGGGGGCGGCGAATCCGGCGCCGAAGCTGGCCACATTGATCGCGGGGATGTGTTCGGGCGCGGACAGCATCGACGATGTCGGGGTGCTGCGCAGCGGCGGGATGAAGGTGGTTTTCGATCGCGTGTATGCGCCCTCGACGATTGGAACGTTGTTGCGGGAGTTCACCTTCGGTCACGCGCGCCAGCTCGAGGCGGTGTTGCGCGGGCATCTTGCCCAGCTGTGCCGGCGGGTGGAGCTGCTGCCGGGCGCCGGTGTGCGGGCGTTCGTGGATATCGACTCGCTGCTGCGGCCGGTGTATGGGTATGCCAAGCAGGGCGCCTGCTACGGTCACACCAAGATCTCGGGGAAAGCGATTCTGCGGAAAGGGCTTTCACCGCTGGCCACCACGATCAGCACCGATCTCGCGGCGCCGGTGATCGCCGGGATGCGGTTGCGGGCCGGGAAGACCGGGTCGGGCAAAGGCGCAGGCCGGATGGTCGCCCAAGCTGTCGCCACCGCGCGGGCGGCCGGTGTCACCGGTGAGATCCTGGTCCGTGGCGATTCGGCCTACGGCACCCGCTCGGTCGTTGGTGCGTGCCGCCGCGTGGGTGTCCGGTTCTCGCTGGTATTGACGAAGAACCGTGCCGTGCAGCGGGCGATCGCAGCGATCAGCGAGGACGCGTGGACTCCGGTGAGATACCCCGGCGCGGTCCGCGATCCGGACACCGGTGAGTGGATATCCGATGCCGAGGTCGCCGAAATCCCTTATACCGCTTTTGCTTCCAAACCCGATGCGGTCACTGCCAGGCTGATCGTGCGGCGTGTCCGCGACGCCGCCCGACAGGACGAACTGTTCCCGGTCTGGCGATACCACCCCTTCTTCACCGACTCCGATGAACCCACCATCGACGCCGATATCACCCACCGCCGCCACGCCATCATCGAAACCGTGTTCGCCGACCTCATCGACGGACCCCTCGCTCACATGCCCTCGGGACGTTTCGGCGCGAATTCCGCCTGGGTGTTGTGCGCGGCGATCGCCCACAACCTGCTGCGCGCGGCTGGCGCCCTGGCCGGCCCGGTCCTGGGCAGAGCCCGCGGCGCCACCCTGCGCCGCAAGATCATCGCGGTTCCTGCTCGTCTCACCCGCCCGCAGCGCAAACCCGTGCTGCACCTACCCGCCCACTGGCCCTGGACTACTGCCTGGCAACAACTCTGGCAGGCCACCACCGTCCTGATCACCTGAACAGCCCTCCCCACCCCTACGACCAGGAACAACAGTGGAAAAGCTGGGCAGACCAGCGGCTACCCCACGCCCGGGAACGGTTGTCTGCACGCCGCAGGCGCGCAGACAAACCCACAGACCCTGTCGGTGGATCGAGG
>NZ_PSZE01000084.1 GCF_002933465.1 Nocardia nova | reverse complement strand
GTTCCAGAGTCACCCCGTCCTCACGCTGACGGGCCACGCGCACGACATCGTCGCGGAACTCTTTCGGGTAGGGCTTGGGCACGATGACATCCTTCCAGGCCCGCCGGTTGGCCAGCCATGTCGGTTGACCTGCCCCACCGGTTGGGTTCCAACTCCGGTTGCTAACTGACAGCCTTACCGAAAGGCTGACCCGCGTGCCACGCGCCTATCCCACCGAGTTCCGAACCCGGGCAATCGCTTTGGTCCGAGCAGGCAAACCAGCCAAGCAGACAGCTGTCGAGCTGGGCATCCATCCGGTCACCTTGTCGAAATGGTTGCGCCAGGACGACATCGACCACGGACTACGTCCCGGTAAACCGTCGGCGGAGTCGGCAGAATTGCGTGCTGCTCGACGCCGGATACGAGAACTCGAAACCGAGCTCGCGATCATCCGCCACGCCGCGAAGTTCCTTGGGGAGGACGTTTCTGGCCCAAAAGACGGTTCTACCCGGTGATCGACAGCCTTGTCGCAGCTGGAGCACCGGTCGACCGATGCTGCCGCATCCTGGGAGTCGCCCGACAGAACTACTACAAGGCCAAACGGCGTCCGACCACTCCGACACAATTGCGGCGCCAATGGTTGACCGGATTGATCCGCGAGATCCATGTCGCATCACGAGGCACCTACGGCTACCGCAGAATCCACGCCGAACTGACCATGGCGATGGGCGTCAAGGTCTGCTCCCGCACGGTATCGGTTCTCATGACCTTGGCCGGCATCCGGGGGCTGCCGGCCTCGTCGCGGGGCAAGAACCTCCGCGGTGTGGTGACCGCCGGAGATCTGGTGAACCGCAAATTCGATCGTGGCAAACCGAACGAGTTGTGGGTTACCGACATCACGGTCCACAACACCAAGGAAGGCCGGGTCTACTGCGCCGCGGTCCTGGACGCCTTCAGCCGCAAGATCATTGGTTGGTCCATCGATTCCCGCCAAGACTCAACACTTGTCGTCAACGCGCTGGACATGGCGATCCGCAACCGTCGCCCGGCAGCAGGTGGCGTTGTTCACGCCGATCACGGAACTCAGTTCACCTCATGGGTTTTCGGCGAGAAGATTCGATCTGCCGGACTGCTGCCGTCGTTCGGCACCGTTGGTGATGGCTTGGACAACGCGATGATGGAATCGTTCTGGTCCTCGATGCAGATCGAACTGCTCGACCGTAAGAAGTGGAAGACACGCCTCGAACTCGCGAACGCGATCTTCGACTACATCGAGATCTTCTACAACCGGCAACGCCGCCACTCGTCCCTGGGCTATCGCACCCCGATCGAGTTCGAACTACTCTCCGAGAAGACACCCGTTCCCGCTGTCAGTTAGCCACCGAGCCTGGAACCTAAAAGGTGGGACAGGTCAGGTTGTCACCTATCCGTGCAGCAGTCCCGTTCGATCTGCTCCGAATCCGCGTCCTGGCCACCACGCAATAACCGGACCGATCATCGAAAGTGGGACAGAGCCAGATTCGATGAGCGCAGTCACGGTTGAGCGGGTACACGCTGGGGAGGCTTTGGCCTGTCCCCGATGGATGAGACCGCTTGGTATTAGAGTCCTGTTGGCCCTGCAAGGGGCTGGAAGGGACGATGAGAGATATGGCTGGTCGGAAGCGGCATTCCGCGGAGGACATCGTGCGCAAGC
>NZ_PSZE01000083.1 GCF_002933465.1 Nocardia nova | reverse complement strand
CCACGTCGTGGCCTCTTCGCCGCAGATAGCGGGTCATTTTCCGCCGCCCGTACACTTCCTCCGGCTGTCCGGCTAGATCACGTAATGCGTTCTCCACGTGGGCATCTGCGACATCGCGGGCCGACGGGGTCAAGTCCAAACGGGTGGTGTATCGGGTGATTGCCGCGTGATCCTGTTCGATCAGGCGGTCAGTGCAGGGGTGGGGTCCTCCTGTTCGTCGGTGGGGTCGGTGACGCCGCGGGAGCGAGCCAGCACGTCCAGGCCGAGGTAGCGGCGGCCTTCAATCCATTCGTCGTGCTGCTCGGCCAGGACGGCGCCGACGAGCCGGATGATGGCTTGGCGGTCGGGGAAGATGCCGACAACGTCTGTGCGCCTGCGGATTTCCTTGTTCAACCGTTCCTGGGGATTGTTGGACCAGATCTGACGCCAGATCTGTTTGGGGAACGCGGTGAACGACAGCAGGTCCGCGCGGGCGGCATCGAGGTGAGCGGCCACTTTCGGCAGTTTCTCGGTCAGTGCGTCGAGCATCCGATCATATTGGGCAGCAACCGATTCGGTGTCTGCTTGGTCGAACACCGAGTGCAGCAGAGTGCGGACCCACGGCCATGATGATTTCGGGGTGATCGACATCAAGTTGACCGTGTAGTGGGTTCGGCACCGCTGCCAGGCCGCGCCGGGCAGAGTAGCTCCGATTGCGGCGACCAGTCCGGCGTGGGCGTCCGAAGTAACCAGGTTGACACCGGACAGGCCGCGGGCGACCAGGTCGCGGAAGAATGCCAGCCAGCCGGCTCCGTCCTCGCCGCTGGTGACCTGGATGCCCAGGATTTCACGGTAGCCATCAGCGTTGACACCGGTCGCGACCAGGGCATGCACGTTCACCACGCGCCCGTTCTCGCGGACCTTCAACACCAGCGCGTCGGCAGCCACGAACGTGTACGGGCCTTGATCGAGGGGGCGGGTGCGGAACGCCTCGACCTGAGCGTCGAGCTCGGCCGCCATGACCGACACCTGGGACTTGGAAAGCTTTGTCACACCCAGGGATTCGACGAGCTTCTCCATCCGGCGAGTCGACACCCCGAGCAGGTAGCAGGTCGCCACCACCGAGGTCAGGGCCCGTTCGGCGCGTTTGCGGCGCTCGAGCAGCCAATCCGGGAAATACGAGCCCGAACGCAGTTTCGGAATCGCCACATCGATGGTGCCAACACGAGTGTCGAAGTCGCGGTGGCGGTACCCGTTTCGGGAGTTCACCCGCTCGTCGGAGCGTTCGCCGTAGCCGGCGCCACACACCGTGTCGGCTTCGGCGCTCATCATGGCCTGAATGAACGTGGACATCATGTTGCGCAGCAGATCCGGGCTCGCGACGGCGAGTTGCTCGGACAGCATTGCGGACGGGTCGATAGGCTGGACAGAGGTCATCGCGTGAAACTTTCTTCCTTCAAGTGACTTGGCGGTCTTTTGAAGGATCACGCGGTGACCACCCTCTACTCGGCTACGACACGCCCAGACTTCGCTGAGGGCCCGTCGTACACCATCCTGCTGGACTCAACCGCCGACGGTGGCCGGCGGCGGGCTTTGCGGTAGGTCCGTGGCGCGATCTGGATTCCGTGCGCGGACAGCGCACGGCAGATCGACTCGACACCGTAGACCTGGCGGTATTCGTCGATGAACCCGACGATCAGTGGTGTTGGCCGGTCCCCGATAACGGGACCACCCGGGTTTTGAGTCCGGGTTGTTTTCGATCCAGTTTCAGTTGATGGTGCAGGCCACGGGGTGGTGGGTGTGGCCGCAGCGGACAGCGTACTCGGTCGGCGT
>NZ_PSZE01000082.1 GCF_002933465.1 Nocardia nova | reverse complement strand
AAGACGGCGTCCGGGACGTCGGCCAAGGCGCAGCAGGCGATTCAGACCGCGCTCAGCAAACTGGGTGCGCCCTACGTCTGGGGTGCCGAGGGGCCCAATCAGTTCGACTGCTCCGGCCTCACGCAGTACGCGGCGAAGTCGGCTGGAGTCAATATCCCGCGAACGGCGGACCAGCAGTACCAACAGCTGCCGAAGGTGGCGCCGAATCAGATCAGGCCTGGCGACCTGATTTTCCCCGATTCCGAATTCAACAACGGCAGCCCGGGACACGTCATGATGTACATCGGCAACGGTCGAGTGGTGGAGGCGCCGAATTCCAAATCCGTTGTGCGAGTCCAGCCGCTACCCAAGAGCTTTCACGCCAGCCGCTGGTCCTGATCGGTCTCTCAGTATCCGACGTACGAGCCGCCGCCGTGCAGATTGGCGACACCGGGCACATTGCTCACCGAACCGTAGCGGTCGATGGAGTACCGCACGCCCGCGATGATGTTGTCGACCGGATTCCAGATATCGCGATGTCCGGGCAGCGCATAAGCGTTGAACGTTGAATCGATCGTCTGCATCAGGCCTTTCGACGGATGGCCCGCCACGGCATTGCTGTCCCACAGGTTGATCGCATGCGGATTGCCGGAGGATTCGTGGGCGATGATCGTCGCGATGGCGCCCGGATCGATCCGGCTGATGTCATATCCATTCTGCGCCAGAATCTGGAGGGCCTGGTTGATCCACAGACCTGTTTCCCCGGCGGGCATCGTCGAGGGCGGCCCGGACGACCCCCACCCGCCCGCACGATGGACCACTCTCGCCGGATGTGAATCCTGCACGTACTTCGCCGCCAATGCCTCGATCCGCTGTGAATCCAGGGCCGCCGCAATCCGGCTGTGGTCCACGGTATTTCCGGCACGGGCCAGTGCGTCGCCGAGCGTGACCATCACCTGTCTCCGGCCGGCGGCGGTATTGCTCACCGGCCCGAGTGCGGTGAGCGCGGCGTCCACCTCGGCGATGATCGCCGCCATGGTGGCCCGTCCACGCGTGCTGGTGTCGACGGTGTCGCCGAGGACCCGCGACAGTTCGGCGTTGAGATCGCCGATCGCGCCGCCACGTTCGGAGCGGGCGGTATTGCTCGCGGCGTACCCGGAGCCGAGGCCGCCGTCCCAGGCGATCGGGCCGGTCGGCGCGCCGTTGCCGATCATCGGTGGTGCGTAGGGTTGCCCGGTGCCGGCGGTCGGCGTACCGGAGCCGAAGCCGGCCGCCATGGTGGTCAGGCTGGTGAGGGCCGCGATGGCCATGGGCGTCGAGGCGCTGTGGGCGGCAAGGATATCCGAGTGGACGGCGGGTGCGGCGGCAGCGGGTGCGGAGCGCGCTTGCGCGATGGCCGCCGCGGCCGAATCATTCGTCGCCGCAGCCGGTTTCGCCACCGACGGCACGGCAGGCCCGGGCGCCGGAACCGCGCTCGGGCGCTGGTTTCGTCGTTCGCGCCGATCGGCCGGTGCGGTCGTCGCCACACCGGGCCGGGTCAGCGTCCACTCGTCGGCGGGATTGTCCGAACCCGAGTGCCGCTCAGCGGATTTCGATCTCCGAGGTTCGGGTGGACGGGGCTGGGTCGGTTCCATCAGTACGCCACATAGGGCTGGCCGTTGCGTACCGCCTTGACGCCCCGCACATTGCTGACGGATCCGTAGACGTCGATCGCATAGCGGACACCGGCAACGATATTGTCCACGGGGTCGTAGATATTCTTGTGGCCCGGTGCAGCGTACTTGTCGAAATTCGGCTGGATTATCTGCATCAACCCCTTGGAGGGTGTCCCGTTTCGAGCATTGATATCGTCGTTGTTGACGGCGTCGGGGTTACCGTCGCTCTCGTAGTGGATGATGATTGCTATCGCTTCGGGATCTATCTTGCCGGTGTCGTATCCCAGTCCCTTCAACACCTGCATCGCCTGCTGAATCCATTGGCCCACAGAGCCTCCCACGGTCTTGCCGCCCGAGCCGCC
>NZ_PSZE01000081.1 GCF_002933465.1 Nocardia nova | reverse complement strand
TGTCGGCAGCACGTGAAAAATGACCACCGCGCGGCAACTCAAAACGGACCACCTGGTCGGTGACCCTGGCTGTATCCGAGCCAGGGAGGACCGAAGGGATGCTTGCTGTGGAGGATTGGGCTGAGATTCGTCGTTTGCGCCGGTCGGAGGGCATGCCGATCCAGGCGATCGCCCGGATGCTGGGCGTGTCCCGCAACACCGTGAAGCGAGCCCTGGCCTCGGACGGGCCGCCGAAGTATCAACGTCCAGCCAAGGGGTCGGTCGTGGACGCGGTCGAGCCGCAGATCCGGGAGTTGCTCAAGGCGTATCCGGCGATGCCGTCCACGGTGATCGCCGAGCGGATCGGCTGGACTCGTTCGGTGCGGGTGCTCTCGGGTCGGGTCGCGGAGTTGCGGCCGGCGTATCTGCCGCCGGATCCCGCGTCGCGGACGACGTATGTGGCTGGGGAGATCGCGCAGTGCGATTTCTGGTTCCCGCCGATCGAGTTGCCGGTCGGGTTCGGGCAGGTCCGTGGCCCGAAACAGTTGCCGGTGCTGACGATGGTGCTGGGCTATTCGCGGTGGTTGATGGCGGTGCTGATCCCAACCCGGCATGCGGAGGACCTGTTCGCCGGATGGTGGGCTCATATCCACCGATTAGGTTCGGTGCCACGGGTGTTGGTTTGGGACGGCGAGGGCGCGATCGGCCGCTGGCGGGCCGGGCGCAGCGAGTTGACTGCCGAATGTCAAGCATTCCGAGGAACGCTCGGCACGAAAGTGCTGGTCTGCAGACCTGCTGATCCGGAAGCCAAAGGCATGATCGAACGGGCCCACGATTATCTCGAGCGGTCATTCCTGCCTGGGCGATCATTCAGTGGCCCAGCCGATTTCAACACCCAGCTCGAGGATTGGCTGGAGTTGGTGAACGCCCGGCCGCGGCGGGTGTTGGGTTGCGCACCGACCGATCGGATCACCGCGGACCGCCAGGCGATGCTGGCGTTGCCGCCGGTCGCGCCGGAGACCGGGTGGCGTCGCTCGGCGCGGCTGCCGCGCGATCACTACATTCGCTTGGATTCCAACGACTACTCGGTGCACCCGAGCGTCATCGGGCGCCGGATCGAGATCCTCGCGGATCTGGAGCGGGTTCGGGTGTTCTCCGGTGGGCGGATCGTGGCCGATCACGAACGGATCTGGGCGTGGCATCAAACCCTGTCCGACCCCGAACACATCGAGGCGGCAAAGGTGCTGCGGCGCGGCCGGATCGGCGTGCTGCGCCCAGCACCCGAGCCCCAGGTCGAACAACGATGCCTGACCGACTACGACACCGCGCTAGGCATCGACCTCGAAGGCGGGGTGGCCTGATGCCTCCACGAGCCAGAACCAGAACCACCGCGAAAACATCCACCACCACAAGGGATTTCACCGCCGAGCTGAGCTTCCTTACCCGGGCGTTGAAGGCTCCGTCTCTGCGGGAAGCCGCCCAACGGCTGCCTGAACGCGCTCGCGCGGAGAACTGGACCCACGAAGAATTCCTGATCGCCTGCCTGCAACGCGAGGTCTCTGCTCGCGAGTCGCACGGCGGTGAGGGCCGCATCCGCTCCGCCCGCTTCCCTCACCGGAAATCGTTGGAAGAGTTCGACTTCGGGCATGCCCGCGGACTCAAACGCGACGTGATCGCGCACCTGGGCACCCTGGACTTCGTCACCGCGAAAGAGAACGTGGTGTTCCTCGGGCCGCCCGGAACGGGCAAGACCCACCTGGCGATCGGGTTGGCGATCCGCGCATGTCAAGCCGGGCATCGGGTCGCGTTCGCCACCGCGTCGGAATGGGTCTCACGCCTCGCAGAAGCCCACCACGCGGGCCGGTTGCAGGCCGAACTGATCAAGCTCGGCCGCTACCCACTGTTGGTGGTGGACGAGGTCGGCTACATCCCGTTCGAGAACGAAGCCGCCAACCTGTTCTTCCAGCTCGTCTCGTCCCGCTACGAACGCGCCTCGCTGATCGTGACCAGCAACAAGGTCTTCGGCCGCTGGGGCGAGGTCTTCGGCGACGACGTGGTCGCGGCCGCCATGATCGACCGCCTCGTCCACCACGCCGAGGTCATCGCCCTCAAAGGCGACAGCTACCGGCTCAAGAACCGCGACCTCGGCCGCGTCCCCGCCGCCGGCACAACTGAAGAATGAACCATCAAACCGAGCCGAGCAGATGGTCCAAATTGAGATTCCGTCAGATGGTCCGGGTTCGCGTGCCGTTGACA
>NZ_PSZE01000080.1 GCF_002933465.1 Nocardia nova | reverse complement strand
AACAAGCTGTGCAATGCCGAGAAGGGCAGCGCGACCTCGTTCCGCTGCCCCTATCACGGCTGGACCTTCAGCAACACTGGTGCCCTGAGTGCGGTTCCGATGCGGGAGGGCTACGGCGAGACCTTCCGGCAGGTCCGTTCCGAACTGGGGCTCTCGGAGGCACCGCGGGTCGAAAGTTACCGCGGTTTCATCTTCGCTTCCCTCGCCGCCGAAGGTATTTCGCTGATCGAACACCTCGGGCGAGCGACCACCGCGATCGACCGCCTGCTGGCGTTGTCGCCGACCGGAACCATCGATCTGCGCGCCAACTGGATGAAGCACCATCACCGGGCCAACTGGAAGATGGTGGTGGAGAACAACGTCGACGGCTACCACGCCCTGTTCACCCACGCCTCGGTCTACGACGCGATCCGCCCGGCCAAGGTCTCCCACATCCCCACCAAGGTCGACGTCGTGGTCCGCGATATGGGCAACGGGCATTCCGAAATCGACTACTCGGCCGAATACCGCAAGCTCGACGAGGAATTCGTCTGGTACGGACGGATTCCACGCGCCAAGCTGCCGAAGTACATCGCCGACCTGGAGTCGGCCTACGGCCCCGAGAAGACCCACGACTCGCTGGTGGTCGGGCCGCCGCACACGCTGATCTGGCCGAATCTGTTCCTCGCCGAGATGAACATCATGTACGTCGAGCCGATCGCGCCCGACGAGACGATCGCCTATACGACCGCCGCGCTGTTCCCGGGACAGCAGGAGATGAATCAGCGCATGCTCCGGCGTGCGGAGGGTGCGATGGGGCCGTCGGGATTCCTGATCGCCGACGACGGCGAAATCGGCATGCGCAATCAGGCCGGGCTGGCCGCCCGCAAGCCGGATTGGCTGGTGCTGGCTCGCGGCATCGAAACCGATACCGAGGACGAGACCGGAATCGTCAACAGCGACAAGAGCGCCGAGACCCCGCAGCGCGGTTTCTACCGGCAGTGGGCGGCCGTCGTCGGACAGGAGATCTAGATCATGACCACCGCGCAGGCTTCTGCTGACACCTCGATCGCGGCCCCGCAACCGTTGCCCGTGCCCGATCCGGAGATCGAGGCATTCCTCTATCTGGAGGCGCGCCTGGCCGACGAGGCCCGCTATTCCGAATGGGAAGCGCTGTGGGCCGACGACGCGCTCTACTGGGTCCCGATGCGCCCGGAGGACGATCCGGCGGTCAATCTGGCCTATATCCACGACAACCGCCGCCGCATCAAAAGTCGTGTGGCGCAGTTGAATACCGGCCACCGGCATTCGCAGACACCCCCCTCGGTGATGCGCCGGATTCTCTCCAATATGGAGGTCGCCGACGAATCGGACGGTGTGGTGACGGTTGCGTCGAATTTCGCGCTGTTCGAATACCGCTATACCCAGCGGATCTGGGCCGGGCGCGTCGTGCACCGGATCCGCCGGACCGACGAGGGCCTGCGACTGGTCGCCAAGACCGTCCACCTCGTCAACGCCGCCGGCCCCGTCGAAACCCTGGCCTTTCTCATCTAGTGCTCCGATATCTCGCTGAGCCACAACACATTTGCGAGGAACAGTGCTCGTAGGCGATATCCCTGCCAACAATGCCCGCCGATATCCCGACAAGGCCGCGGTCGTCGAATCCGACTGCGTGCGCACGTGGTCGCAGGTCGACGAACGCGCTCGGCGACTGGCGAACCACTTGCGTGGGCAAGGACTGGTCACCGGTGACCGAGTTCTCGTGATTGCCCGCAACTGCGCCGAATGGCCCGAGATCGTCTTCGCGATCGCCAAGGCCGGGCTCGTCGTGGTACCGGTCAACATCCGGCTCGCACCCGACGAACTCGCCTATCTGCGCGACGACTGCTCGGCGCGGGCCGCGGTGATCCACACCGAACAGGTGCAGCGGTTCGGCGCCGAACTCGGTGCTCTCGACACCGTGCTCGAGATCGGGGCCGAGGCGCCGGGCGCGAGCGGGCGCCTGGACTACGAGACCGCCCTGGCGCAGGCCGCACCCGTCGACCCCGCACCCGCGGATCTGCACCCCGACGCCATCTTGAACATTCTCTACACCAGTGGCACCACCGGGCGCGCCAAGGGCGTGGTGAACACCCACCGCAACCTGCTGGCCCAAGCGATCGACACGACGCTGGTCACCGAGAGCAATCGGTCCGACGTCTTCCTGGCGACCACGCCGTTCTTCACCGCCGGGGGCAGTGTGCGCACCCTGTCGTGGACCTATCTGGGCCAGACGATGGTGATCCACCGCAAGTTCGACCCGCAGGCCGTCATCGACGA
>NZ_PSZE01000079.1 GCF_002933465.1 Nocardia nova | reverse complement strand
CTGGAGATGAACCCGTCGATCGCGCTGCGAAACGGCCTGTCCTACACCCAGATCGGAAATCAGGGCGACGGACGCACCGACTCGCGCGTCAACAAGCGCACCCCGCGTCTGCGCTGAACCAAGGAATCAGGAGACCGTCGTGACCAGCGCCGGAACAGACAAGATCAGCAGTTTGCCGCTCGTGATCGGTGGCGTCGAAGGCGGCGCCGAATCCGGGCGCAGCTATGAATCCCTCGACCCCTACACCGGCTCGCCGTGGATCCGGGTCCCAGACTGCGGGTCCGAAGATGTGGACCGCGCGGTGCGTGCCGCGCGGGCCGCATTGGAGGGGCCGTGGGGGGCGTTGACCGGCGCCGCGCGCGGGAAACTGCTGTGGCGCCTGGCCGATCTCATCGCCCGCGAGGCCGACCAGCTGGCCGAACTCGAGGTGCGCGACGGCGGAAAACTGCTGCGCGAGATGTCCGGGCAGATGCGGTCGCTGCCCGACTACTACCGCTTCTACGCCGGCCTGGCCGACAAGCTGCAGGGCGAGGTGATCCCGACCGACAAGCCGGACTACTTCGTCTACACGCGGCACGAACCGGTCGGCGTGGTCGGCGCGATCACCCCGTGGAATTCGCCGCTGCTGCTGCTGACCTGGAAGCTGGCGGCCGGGCTCGCGGCGGGCTGCACCTTCGTGATCAAGCCCAGCGACTACACCCCGGCCTCCACTTTGGCCTTCGCGCGGTTGTTCGACGAGGCCGGATTCCCGCCGGGGGTCGTCAACGTGGTCACCGGATGGGGACCCGAGACGGGTGCCGCGCTGGCCGCCCATCCCGGCGTGGACAAGATCGCCTTCACCGGTTCGACCGCCACCGGGGTGAAGGTGGGTCAGGCCGCGATCGCGAACATGACCCGGTTCAGCCTTGAGCTGGGCGGCAAATCCGCTCAGCTGGTCTTCCCGGACGCCGACCTGGACGCCGCCGCCAACGGCATCGTCGCGGGGATTTTCGCCGCCACCGGGCAGACCTGTCTGGCCGGCTCACGGCTGCTGGTGCACGAAAGCGTGGCCGCCGAGCTGGTCGGCAAACTCGTCGCCCGCGCCGAGCGGATCGTGCTGGGCGATCCGCGCGACCCGGCCACCGAGATGGGCCCGGTGTCCAATGAGCCGCAGTACCGGAAGGTGCTGTCCTACTTCGACAGTGCGCGCGCCGAGGGGGCCACGGTCGCCAGCGGCGGTACGCCGGTCCCCGAACTCGGCGGCTATTTCGTGCGGCCGACCATCCTGACCGATGTCACACCGCGGATGAGTGTGGTCGCCGAGGAGATCTTCGGGCCGGTGCTCGCCGTGGCCACCTTCACCGACGAGGCCGAGGCCGTCGCGGCGGCCAACGGCACCAGATTCGGTCTGGCGGGGTCGGTCTGGACCAAGGACGTGCATCGCGCGCACCGTGTCGCGGCGGCGTTGCGGGCCGGCACGGTCTGGGTCAACGCCTACCGCGCGGTCGCGCCGAGCGTGCCCTTCGGCGGTATGGGCGACAGCGGCATCGGGCGTGAGAACGGCATCGATGCCGTCAAGGACTTCACCGAGACCAAGGCGGTGTGGGTGGAGCTCAGCGGCCGCACCCGCGATCCGTTCACCCTCGGCTGAGCACATCCATCCCAACCCTAAGGACGATCACAGTGACAGATTCGAACAAGACCGAGGCGGTCATCGTCGCCGGGGTGCGCACCCCGATCGGCACCTCGTTCAAGGGCGCCCTGCGCGATACGACCGCGATGGAGCTGGCCCGTACCGTCGTCAAGGAAGCCCTGCGACGCTCCACCCTGGCCCCTGAGCAGGTCGACGACATCATTCTGGCGGAGTCCAACTACGGCGGCGGCGATATCGCCCGCTATGCCGCGGTGACCGCGGGCCTGCCGCAGGTGCCAGGCCAGGCCGTGAATCGCCACTGCGCGGGCAGTCTCACCGCCATCGGTAGCGCCGCCGCGCAGATCGTCGCGGGCGCGGAGCGGGTGATCATCGCTGGCGGCGCGAATTCGCAGTCCACGGCGCCGCTGCAGCAATTCCGCACCCCCGGTACCACCGACGAGTTCACCGAGCGGTGGATGCCGCCCTCGCATCCCGACACCGCCGAGGCGCCGAACCAGGACATGTCCATCACGGTCGGCTGGAACACCGCGAAGGCGGTGGGGATCACCCGCGAGGAGATGGACGCCTGGGCGCTGCGTTCACATCAGCGAGCGGTCAAGGCCATCGATTCCGGGGTGTTCGACGATGAGATCGTGTCGGTACAGGCGTTGCAGGCCGACGGTTCGCGGATCGAATTCGCCGTGGACGAACACCCGCGCCGCGACACCAGCCTGGAGAAATTATCGGGCCTGAAGGTGCTGCACCCGGAGATCGAGGGCTTCTCGGTTACCGCGGGCACCGCCAGCGGCATCAACGACGCGGCCGCCGCGGTCGTGGTGACGGGCTCCGATGTGGCCGGTGTGCACAACCTCGAGGTGCTCGCGACGGTGAAGGCATGGGCCTCGACCGCGATCGATCCGGCCCACACCGGACTGGCGGTGCTGGATGTGATCCCGAAGGTGCTCGAGCGCGGCGGGATCGCGGTGCCCGATGTCGCGCTGTGGGAGATCAACGAGGCGTTCGCGGCCGTCCCGATCGCGGCCTGCAAAAAGCTCGGTATTGATGATGAACTCGTCAATATCGCGGGCAGCGGATGCAGTCTCGGCCATCCGGT
>NZ_PSZE01000007.1 GCF_002933465.1 Nocardia nova | reverse complement strand
AGCAGGAGAACGAGGTACTGCGCCGGGCCGCGGCGTATCTGTCGCAGGCCAACCTCCCGGGAAAAGGATCTACCCGCTCGTGAAAGAGCTTGCCGTGCATGGGATTCCCGTCGCGGTGACGTGCCGGTGCAGATCGAAGTCGTCGAGCAGTTTGCGGCGCAACTTTTCCCCAGGTCCGCCCTCGAACAACACGTAGCGTCGACGAGAACGGCAAGATCACCAGCACAACGCCAGTGCCACGCGATGCGGCGGGAAGCTTCGTTGCGGCGTGACCGGAGGAATATACTGGACTTAACGGTCCAATGACGCTGTCGCAAAAAGGGCTGTCAAGTCCAATCTTGGTCAGGCGGTCGACGGCATGGGCCTCATCGTTTCGATCGCAGCCGTGAGAGCAGCCTCCAGGAAGTCGATGCGGTCCGTCGTCTGCAGCAGCACCACACCACCCTGGACGGCCGCCAGGACACTCCTTGCACAGTCGATCGCCGCACCACGATCAGGAAGCAGCGCCTCCGCACCACTCAGCAAAGCCGCTTCCCACGTCTCGAACAGGTTCGAGACCACCGCTCGCGCCTCGGGAGAGGACTTGCCGAGCTCGGAGGTGAGACTCCCCAGCGGGCAGCGCCGCCCCAGCTCGCCATAGTGGCGAAGCACCGCCTCACGCCACGCCTGCCATGACTCCCAGGTCGTCAGCTCGTCCAGATAAGGCCGCTGCGCCTCCAGAACCTGGTCGGCCTCATACTCGACTACCGCCACGAGCATGTCGATCCTGCCGTCGGGGAAGTAGTGAAACAGCTGACTTTTGCTCGTCGACGTCGCGGCCCGCACGTCATCCAAGGTCGTCTCCGCCGCGCCTTTCTCCCGGATCAGCAGAGCAGCGGCCGCCACAATGCGATGACGTGTCGCCAACCCCTTGGCAGTCATACCACGATTCATCACCCCATCATCCACCGCGTTGGACCTCAAGGTCCAGTCTTCGGCTGACCGGACGCGTCTGGCCGCTCTCGCGCTCAAGAAAATGGACTTGACAGTCCAATAAAACAGCTCACATAATTGGACCAGAAAGTCCAGTGTCACCGGTTACTGACGCCAGGCCCGTTCCGGCAACGTCGTTGGCGACATGAGAACCGGCGACCACCCTCCCATGGTCATCATCGATCGCTATGCCGCGATTGGTTGTGGCCCAGACCATTTCGCAGAACAGCCCCATCTCTACTACTGATCAGGAAGACCCATGCAGAACGACCCGAGTGAGCGCGAGGCTCGCAACGACGCCCTCATCCGCGCGTTCGTCGACACCTTCGAGAAGAAGGACGCGACACTGCTCGGCCCCTATTTCGCCGAGGACATCGTGTTCGAGAACTACGGCGACCCCGAGATCCGCGGCCGCGCCAACCTGGTGCATATGTGGGCCGGCGTGTTCCGGAACTTCGCGCAGGTGAAATTCGAGACCCTCAACCAGGCCGTCAACGGCAACCTCGTCATCGCCGAACAGATCCACGGCCTGAGCTTGCCCGGCAAGCCGCTCGCGCCCATCAAGAACCTCGCCGTCTACGAGATCCGCGCTGGCAAGATCGCCGCCTGGCGCGACTACACCAACCCGCAGAAGGCCGGACAGCTCCTCGGCCTCTGACCGACGACCCATAGGACGAAAGAAGAGAACCATGAGAGACCTCGAGACCCTGAATGCCATCGAGGACATCCGCTACCTTGAAGCGCGTTACGCCCGCTACGCCGATGAGAAGCGCTGGGAAGACCTGGCTGGCCTGTTCACCGAGGACGGCTGGTTTCGTCCGCAGGACGCCGACGGGACCGTGATCGCCGACATGCAGGGCCGCGCCGACATCGCTGCCCAGCTCGGCGCACATAACTCCGGCGACGACGTGCAGCCGCTGCACCAACTGCTCACCCACGAGATCGACATCGAATCCGACACCGAGGCCAAGGCCATCTGGGCGATGGCCGACCTCATCTTCCGCGGCGATCGCGCGATCCCCGAGCCACAGCCCGCAGACACCATCCCGCCCTTCCGCGTCATGCGCGGCTGGGGCCATTACCACGTCACCTACCGCAAGATCGACGGCCAGTGGCTCATCGACACCCGCCGCCAGACCCGCACCCGCCTCGAATTCACCTTCTGAACCGCGCAACCACGAAAGGAACACCATGTCCGACCTCGAGAAGGACCGCTTCACCATCGCCATCCCGCAGGAGACGATCGACGATCTGAAGGACCGCCTGCGACGAACCCGGTGGACCGCCGACGTCGACGAGAACGACGCCTACTACGGGACGCCGCAGGCGTACTTGAAGGAACTCGTCGACTACTGGCTCAACGAGTTCGACTGGCGCGAAGCCGAGCGCAAGCTCAACGAGTGGGACAACTACCGGGTCACCATCGATGAGACTCCGATCCACTTCATCCGCAAACAGGGGAAGGGCCCGGCGCCGATACCGCTGATCATGAGCCACGGCTGGCCGTGGAGCTACCGCGAATGGACCAAAGTCATCGACCCGCTCACCGACCCCGCCGCACACGGTGGTGACCCGGCCGACGCGTTCGACGTCATCGTGCCCTCCCTCGCCGGGTTCGCGTTCTCCACACCGGCCAACCGCCCCGACATGAACTTCTGGAAGATGGCCGAACTGTGGCACACACTCATGACCGAACACTTCGGCTACGAGAAGTACGCCGCCGCGGGCTCTGACTACGGTGCCCTGGTCACCAGCCAGCTCGGCCACAAGTACGCAGACAAGCTCTACGGCATCTGGCTCAGCCACCGCATCCACCTCGACATATTCCAGGGCGAGCGCCCCTGGGACCTCACCGGCGGAGCCACGGTGCCGCCAGGCGTATCCGACGAGGTACGTGACGGCATACTGGCTTTCCAGGACCGCTTCGTATCGCACGTGGCAGTGCACATCCTCGACAACCAAAACCTCGCCTACGGCCTGGCCGACTCCCCGGTCGGCATGCTCTCGTGGATCATCCGCCGCTGGACGAAGTGGAGCGAGTCGGGCGGGAACGTCGAGAACGTGTTCCCGCGCGAGCATCTCATCACCAACGCGACGATCTGGTGGGTGACCAACTCGATCACCACCTCGATCCGCTCCTACGTGAACGCAAACCGCTACCCGTGGACACCCTCGCACGACCGCACGCCGATCATCGAGGCGCCCACGGGCATCACGTTCCTCGGCTACGAGAACCCGCCCGGCATCGCCACGAAGGATGTCGTCCAGAACTTCCTCGACACCCCGGACGAGAAGCCCTGGTACAACCCGATCTACCTCAACGCCCACGACCACGGCGGGCACTTCACCGCGTGGGAGAACCCCGAGGCCGTGATCGAGGACATTCGCGCCACCTTCCGCAAACTCCGATAGCACCACGACGATCGAACTGTCCTCGCCCTCGGTCAGACGCCGATCACGCCCTCACCCGAGGGCTACACGGCGAGATGCGCTGCGCTGCAGCGATTTCCAGCCTACCCGCTATGGGGGTCATCAAAACTTTCGCAAAGTTCGCTGACAGCCGCCATTACCGGCCAACTCGAGCCAGAGGAGCCGGTGCCGCCATCGACTTGATGGCGGCACCGGAAGCCGGCGACGAACAAGCGCCAGCCGACGCCCACAGTGCACGAGCATCACGCTCAGTGGGTCTGCAAGTTTTCTCCGGCTGGTCCGAAAAGTGAGCCGGGAACCTCACCAGGCATTTGCCCGTGAATACTCGATCGTCCGTCAGCCACCGTAACGGCAAGCGAGCTCCTCTGGGCAAAATGGGGAATCGGCCCATATCTCGAAGACCGCAACCACAGCCGGGGCCAAGCCGCTAAGGCATCGAGGCCGGACTCGACGTCACCAAGATCGCCGACCAACTCGGCAACACTTACCGTGTACTTCGGAAATCGTACGTGCGTCGGCATCAACCGCACGCCGATGTGGCCGCGCTCATCGGTGACAACCCGCACTGGAAGAGATCGCCCGCCGCTCCAGCTAGATCGCGGAACGGACTGGATCGAGGGGTGGCACCACGCGTGCCACCCCTCGATCTGTCTGGTCTGCCCTGACACACGCCACCTACATTCTTGACGAATAGATGGCAGATGACCACAGATCATCCAGCACCGCTAGCATCGTGACCGGTGGTGATACATATCGTGAGCACATCGGTAACTCAGCGGGCACGCCCAGAACCCGGCAACCACCCGACGCAAGCCGACGCCCAACCCTGCCTGAACTCAACGACACGCGGAAACTGGGACGGATAGCTACGGCACTCGGCGGACGGCGCCCTTGTCGGCGGAGGTCGCCAGTGTGGCATACGCACGCAGCGCGGTGGTGATCGGCCGATCGCGGTTGACCGGCTGCCACGGCCGCTCCCGCGCCTCCATTTTGGCGCGGCGCTCGGCCAGCACCTCGTCGTCGACGAGCAGTTCCAAAGCGCGGGTGTGCACGTCGATGCGGATGCGGTCGCCGTTCTCGATCAGGCCGATGGCGCCGCCGCTGGCCGCCTCGGGGGAGATGTGCCCGATGGACAGGCCGGAGGTGCCGCCGGAGAAGCGTCCGTCGGTGATCAGCGCGCACACCTTGCCCAGGCCGAGGCCCTTCAGGAACGAGGTGGGGTGCAGCATCTCCTGCATACCGGGGCCGCCGGCGGGGCCCTCGTACCGGATCACGACGACGTCGCCGGGGGTGATCTTCTTGCCGAGGATCGCCGAGACCGCGTCTTCCTGGGATTCCAGCACCACGGCCGGTCCTTCGAAGGTGAACAGGTCCTCGTCGATTCCCGCGGTCTTGAGGATGGCGCCGTCGAGGGCGATATTGCCTCGCAGCACACACAACCCGCCTTCGACGGTGTAGGCGTGCGCGATATCGCGAATGCAGCCGCCCTCGGCGTCCGTGTCGAGCGAGGACCAGCGGTTCTCGGTGGAGAACGGCACGGTGGTCCGGACACCACCCGGCGCGGCGTGGAACAGTTCGATGGCCTCGTCGGAGGCCTTGCCGGAGCGGATGTCCCAGGTGTCGAGCCACTCGTCGAGGGTGGCGGTGTGCACGGTGGTCACATCGGTTTCGAGCAGTCCGCCGCGGCGCAGTTCGCCCAGGATGGCGGGGATGCCACCGGCGCGGTGCACATCCTCCATGTGGTAGTCGGAGTTGGGGGAGACCTTCGACAGGCAGGGCACCCGACGCGAGATCTCGTCGATGGTGGCGAGATCGAAATCGATCTCGCCTTCCTGCGCGGCGGCCAGCGTGTGCAGCACCGTGTTGGTGGATCCGCCCATCGCGACGTCGAGGGCCATCGCGTTGCGGAAGGCCTTGGCGTTGGCCACGTTTCGCGGCAGGACGGATTCGTCGTCCTCGCGGTACCAGCGGTTGGCGATCTCGACGACGGTGCTGCCGGCCCGCTCGAACAGCGCGCGCCGCGCCGCGTGGGTGGCGAGGGTCGAGCCGTTGCCGGGCAGCGCGAGGCCCAGCGCCTCGGTGAGGCAGTTCATCGAGTTCGCGGTGAACATGCCGGAACAGGAACCGCAGGTCGGGCAGGCGCTGCGCTCGACCTCGCTCAGCCCTTCGTCGCTGACCTCGGTGGAGGCGCTGGCGGCGATCGCGGTGATCAGGTCGGTCGGCGCCTGCGCCACACCGCCGACGACCACGGCCTTGCCTGCCTCCATCGGACCGCCGGAGACGAACACGGTCGGGATGTTGAGCCGCATGGCGGCGTTCAACATGCCGGGAGTGATCTTGTCGCAGTTGGAGATACACACCAGCGCGTCGGCGGTGTGCGCGTTGACCATGTATTCGACCGAGTCGGCGATGATTTCGCGGCTGGGCAGCGAATAGAGCATGCCGCCGTGACCCATCGCGATACCGTCGTCGACGGCGATGGTGTGGAATTCGCGAGGCACCCCACCGGCGGCGCGCACCGCGTCGGCGACGATCTCGCCGACATCCTTCAGATGCACGTGGCCGGGCACGAATTGGGTGTAGGAGTTCGCGATCGCGACGATCGGCTTACCGAAATCGGAGTCGGTCAGGCCGGTGGCCCGCCAGAGTGCGCGTGCGCCTGCGGCATTGCGTCCGGCGGTGGTGGTGCGTGAGCGAAGCGGTGGCATGAATTCGGTCCTCGGTGGTCGGCGCGGTGGCCGGAGCGGCTCTACTCGGGCAGGGCTCTGCTCGTCGGTGCTCATCGTCCGGTGGGTCGCCGGGGCCGGGGCCGAGGGCTGGTCGGCCGCCGTGCGGAGCGTCTCTTCGGCGAGTGGTGTCGTCGGCAGAGTTGTCTGTTCGCAAGAGCAGAGTGTCTGTTCGGCGCTTCAACGTTACTCCCGCCACCGGAGCGTGCACACCGGAGGCGGGTGGTCGTGCGGCCGCGGGGTGGCGCGGCGGCACGACGCACGTCGAGCCGGTCCGAGCGGCCGTCACCGGGTGGGATCTCGACCACGGACCCGCACCGCGACGCGATGATCGCGGCGACTGCGCCCCGAGTGGGGACGTAGACAGAGCAGCACAGTGAAGGCGCGGATTTGTTCCCGGCGTTCGGAGTTGGCGGGAGAGTGTGAAACATCCCACTCGATCGCCCCCGGCAGATCGAAACAACCTGCGAGGGCGGATCGGACCTCGCGGTCACGCCCGATGGCTTCTCTGGGCAGGCCGTGAAGTGGGGTGGTGCGGGAGATAAGCAGCCGGCCGAAGGGGCGGAGCCGAACCCGATACGGATCTGAAGGAGAGCCCGCTCAACCCTCCGGGGAAGTGTCCGGCTTTTCGGGCGCTTCGGTCGGCGAGCCGTCCGCGGCGCCGGATTGCGCGCCCTCGTCGGCGCCCAGATCCTGGCCGCCGCTCTCCGCGTCCGTGCTCGCCGCGCTCTTCTCCGGCCGGGCGAACGGATCCGGAATCCGCCCGTCCGATGCCGCGACCAGATCCTTCAACCGGTCGTAGCTCACCGCCGGCAGGGGCACTTCGGAGTCGTCGCTCAGATGCGCTCGCACCCAGCCGCGCTTGGGGATCCGCAGTCCCTGGATCTGCGACCAGTCGAGGTGCCGGGAGCCGAAGGTCGTCCGCAGATCGAGTCCGCCGGCCGACACCGTGGTGCGGGAGCGCTCGACCCACCACGCCGCCGCGATCGGAATGAGAAACAGGATCCAGAGAACCGTCGGCCAGCCGAAGAACGGGAACGCCGCGCAGAACAGCAGAATGAACACCCCGAGATGCGCCAGCCGGGGGGTGCGTATATGTATCACACGCCCCGTATCGGTTCCGCCCTCGGCGGTGTGGGACGATTGAGCTGGTGGCACGGACTGCTGCGGCGATGACACACCCCCATCCTCGCATCATGGTGAAGCGACACTCGAACCGCCCCGTCTCACATAATGAGACACCGCACGTCAAGTAATTTGACTCATCGACTCTCGCGCGCATACCGTCGAGCGCGTGAATCGAAACGAGCTTCTCGTAATCGGCCGGCGCGTCCAGCGCTGAGCCTGACGACTCGAGGTCGACTACGTCAGCTCGCAACTGCGACGCGCCACCCTCGCTCAGCCATCGGCTGACGGGGGCTTTTTTGTGTTCGGACAAGTTGTGTTCACAGCTTCGACGGTCGCTCGAGCGCCGCGCAGGCGCCGCGTGAACGAGAAGCGGTGAACGACAAGCAGTAAGGAAAAAGACGGTGAGCGCACCAACTGCACGGCCCGGGCCCTCGGCCCGCAGGCCAGCGCCCTCGGCCTCCCAGCCGACTCCCCGAGACACCGGAGCTACCACCTCGGCTCGCCGCCAGGTCCCGCCCGAGAAGGTGACCGGCGCCCAGTCCGTCGTCCGCTCCCTCGAGGAGCTCGGCGTCGACACGGTATTCGGCATTCCGGGTGGCGCGATTCTCCCCGTCTACGACCCGCTCTTCGACTCCACCCGCGTCCGCCACGTCCTGGTCCGGCACGAGCAGGGCGCCGGGCATGCGGCGACCGGTTACGCCCAGGCCACCGGCAAGGTCGGTGTGTGTATGGCCACATCCGGTCCGGGTGCGACCAACCTGGTCACCCCGATCGCGGACGCGCAGATGGATTCGGTGCCGCTGGTGGCGATCACCGGACAGGTCGGCCGCGGCCAGATCGGTACCGACGCCTTCCAGGAAGCCGACATCTCCGGCATCACCATGGCGTGCACCAAGCACAACTTCCTGGTCAACGACGCCCTCGACATCCCGCGCATCATCGCCGAGGCCTTCTATCTGGCGTCCTCCGGCCGTCCCGGCGCGGTGCTGGTCGACATACCGAAGGATGTCCTGCAGGCGCAGACCACCTTCAGCTGGCCGCCGGAGATGCGGCTGCCCGGCTACCGTCCGGTCACCAAGCCGCACGGTAAGCAGGTGCGCGAGGCGGCCCGGATGATCGCCGAGGCCAAGGCACCCGTGCTCTACGTCGGCGGCGGCGTGATCAAGGCCGACGCCTCGCCGGAGCTGCTGGAACTGGCCGAACTGACCGGCATCCCGGTGGTCACCACCCTGATGGCGCGCGGCGCGTTCCCCGACAGCCACACCCTCAACATGGGTATGCCCGGTATGCACGGCACCGTGGGAGCCGTTGCGGCCCTGCAGAAGTCGGACCTGCTGATCGCGTTGGGCGCCCGCTTCGACGACCGCGTCACCGGCCAGTTGGATTCCTTCGCCCCGCACGCGAAGGTCATCCACGCCGATATCGACCCCGCCGAGATCGGCAAGAACCGCCACGCGGATGTGCCGATCGTGGGTGACTGCCGCGAGGTCATCACCGAACTGATCGAGACCCTGAAGTCCGATCCCGCCTTCACCAACGCCGAGGCGCCGCTGCTGGACCTGACGTCCTGGTGGACCTACCTCGACGGTGTGCGCAAGCAGTACCCGCTCGGCTACGGCCCCACCTCCGACGGCTCGCTGTCGCCGGAGTACGTCATCGAAACCCTGGGCCGCCTCGCCGGACCCGATGCCATCTATGTCGCCGGCGTCGGCCAGCACCAGATGTGGGCCGCGCAGTTCGTCAAGTACGAGAAGCCGCGCACCTGGCTGAACTCCGGTGGCCTGGGCACCATGGGCTATGCCGTGCCCGCGGCGATGGGCGCCAAGATGGGCGCGCCGGACAAAGAGGTGTGGGCGGTCGACGGTGACGGCTGCTTCCAGATGACCAATCAGGAGCTCGCGACCTGTGCCGTCGAGGGCGTGCCGATCAAGGTCGCGCTGATCAACAACGGCAACCTGGGCATGGTCCGGCAGTGGCAGACCCTGTTCTACGAGCAGCGCTACTCCAACACCGACCTGGGCACTCACACCCTGCGCATCCCCGATTTCGTGAAGCTCGCCGAAGCGCTGGGCTGCCATGGCATCCGGGTGGAGAAGGAAGAGGATGTCGAGGCCGCCATCCGCGAGGCGCAGTCGATCAACGACCGTCCCGTGGTGATCGACTTCATTGTCGGCAAGGACGCGCAGGTGTGGCCGATGGTCGCCGCCGGCACCTCCAACGACGAAATCATGGCCGCCCGCGGCATCCGCCCGCTGTTCGACGAGGACGAGCAGGTCGCCGAGCCGGCCGTCATCCATGAGGCCATGTCCCACGACAAGGCGACCCTGTCGGCGCACGAACGGGCCTCGCAGAAGGAGACCGACCTGTGAGCACGACCCATACCCTCAGCGTGCTGGTGGAGGACAAACCCGGCGTGCTGGCCCGGGTGGCGAGTCTGTTCTCCCGGCGTGGATTCAACATCGAATCCCTGGCCGTGGGCGGCACCGAAGTTCCGGACATCTCGCGGATGACCATCGTCGTCACCGTCGAGGACCTGCCGCTGGAACAGGTGACCAAGCAGCTCAACAAGCTGGTGAACGTCATCAAGATCGTGGAGCAGGACGCCGACGCCTCGGTGGCCCGCGAGCTGATCCTGGTGAAGGTGCGCGCCGATGCCAGCGTGCGCACCCAGGTGATCGAATCGGCCAACCTGTTCCGGGCTAAGGTCATCGACGTGTCGCCCGACGCGCTGACCATCGAGGCGACCGGCACGCGGTCGAAACTCGAGGCACTGCTGCGGATGCTGGAACCGTACGGCATCCGTGAGATCGTGCAGTCGGGAGTCGTGGCCGTTGGCCGCGGCCCCAAGTCGATTACGGCGACGCGCTAAGTTAGCTGTGATCGACAGTCGGTGTCGGTGCTCTCCACGACGCGGGGCCCGACCCCCATATCGAACAAACCGCGCACTTGCGCATTAGTTTCTCCGCGTCAGCGGGGATGAACCTCGGAAGGGACACAACCACAGTGGCAGTCGAGATGTTCTACGACGACGACGCCGATCTGTCGATCATCCAGGGCCGCAAGGTCGCCGTGATCGGCTACGGCTCCCAGGGCCACGCACACTCGCTGAGCCTGCGTGACTCCGGCGTCGAGGTGCGCATCGGCCTCAAGGAAGGCTCCAAGTCGCGGGCCAAGGCCGAAGAGGCCGGCCTGACCGTCGGCACCCCCGCCGAGGTCTCGGAGTGGGCGGACGTCATCATGCTGCTCGCCCCCGACACCGCGCAGGCCAAGATCTTCACCGAGGACATCGAGCCGAACCTGAAGGACGGCGACGCCCTGTTCTTCGGCCACGGCCTGAACATCCACTTCGGCCTGATCAAGGCTCCGGCCAACGTCACCGTCGGCATGGTCGCCCCCAAGGGCCCCGGCCACCTGGTGCGCCGCCAGTTCGTCGACGGCAAGGGCGTCCCGGCCCTGATCGCCATCGACCAGGACCCGAAGGGTGAGGGGCAAGCGCTGGCCCTTTCCTATGCCAAGGGCATCGGCGGCACCCGCGCCGGCGTCATCAAGACCACCTTCAAGGAGGAGACCGAGACCGACCTGTTCGGTGAGCAGGCCGTCCTCTGCGGTGGTACCGAAGAACTGGTCAAGACCGGTTTCGAGGTTATGGTCGAGGCCGGCTACGCGCCGGAGATGGCCTACTTCGAGGTGCTGCACGAGCTGAAGCTGATCGTCGACCTGATGTACGAGGGCGGCATCGCCCGCATGAACTACTCGGTGTCCGACACCGCCGAGTTCGGTGGCTACCTGTCGGGCCCGCGGGTCATCGACGCCGACACCAAAGAACGCATGAAGGCGATCCTGAAGGACATCCAGGACGGCACCTTCGTCAAGCGCCTGGTCGCCAACGTCGAGGGCGGCAACAAGGAGCTCGAGGGCCTGCGCAAGCAGAACGCCGAGCACCCGATCGAGGTCACCGGTAAGAAGCTGCGCGACCTGATGAGCTGGGTCGACCGGCCGATCACCGAAACCGCGTAAGGTTTCTCACCCGAACGACCCGCCGGGCAGTGTGTCCGGCGGGTCGTTGTGCATTGTCTGCTCAGCTCCCGGCGTCGACGGTGGCCAGTGCCGCCCACAACACCGGTGAGTCCTCGATGGCGCCGGTTTCGCGCCAGGCGGTGAGCCGCTCCCGCTGCCAATCCGCCAGGGCGGCAACCGGTTCGGCCAGTTCGTGCGCGGTGTCGATCGCGCAGATGACATCCTGCAGCGGCACGGCGTCGGTGGCACCGGCGAACCGATCGAATGCCAGATCGGTGGGCAGCGGCCAGCGGGTGGCGGTGACCAATTCGGCGCCGCCGTGGATCATCGCGGCGACCAAGCCCAGTGCCTCGGTGAAGCGCAGATCGCCGCCGCTCTCGCACGCGATCAGCGCGACTCGGCTGGGGATCGGCCAGAGTTGCGGTCCGGCGACGGGTTCGGGGTCGAGCGTATGAGTGCCCAGCAGCAGATCCTTGGCCGACAGCGGGCGATGCGTGCGCAGCGGCCGGGCGAAACCGGTGGTATCGGCGGTGCAGGCGAGGTGCAGGCCGGCGTTCTCGCTGAGGCCGGATTCCGGACGTTCGGAGGTGACATGGCCGACGTAGACCAGCCGGGCGGCCCCGTCGCGCAGTAGCGCGCTCAGGCGGGCCCGGTCGAGATCGGTGCGCCGGAAGGCGTGCAGTGGGTCGTCGAGCAACGGCCGAAATCGCTGTAGCGCAACATATTCGGATACCCGCTCGGTGAGTGGCGAGCTGGAACTCATCCGCCCGAGCACCGAACCGAGTTCGGAATCGGCCCGGAATCCGGGCACGCGCGGATCGAGCACCGCGACCACGGGCAGCGCACGGTCGTCGGCCCACCTGCGCGCGGTGCGGCCGGGCGCGTGGACGATGCTCGCCGGTGCGAGCAGGCTGAGATCCGCGATATCGATCAGCCGCAGCTTCGGATCGGGCGCGATGATCTCCCACGGCACCTGCGCGACCCGCGGCGACGGCTGCAGCCGGATATGCGGGCGGATTCCGCGCACGAGCAGCTCGTGCAGTTGGATCGCGAGCGCCTGCGGGAGCAGCGCACGGCTGAGTGCCTGCGCCAGTGCGTATTCCGATTCACGATCGGCGAAAGCGCCTGTGGTGAGCGCCTGTTCGAGTCCACCGGGAAGGGCGGGGTCGGGCAGCGCCGCCGCGAGCCGGCGCACCGCGGCGTCGATGTCCGCGCCGGGCAGCATCGCCACACCCGGGCTCGCGGTATCCCCGAGCCAGCGCCAGGACATGTACAGATCGTCCGCATCGGCCATCCGCACGATCACCGTCGGTCGCGCACCGGGTGCCTCGTTCATATCGCCAGTACCCGATCTTCCCGGACCGTCCGGCCGTAACGCTGTTCGGCGGCGGTGATGTAGGTGTCCAAGGCGATGTGACCATCCGGGGACACCGACAGCCGTGGCGGCGGCGAAACGGGCAACCCTGTCGCGGCGGCGACTTGGGCCAGCGCCGAGCCCAGCCGCAGGGAACCGGCGCCGGGACCGTCGAGTGCGTCGCCGGGTGCCGGTATCGGGTCGAACGGAAGCCTCGGCGGTCCGCTGCCGGCGGCGGTACTGCTGTCGAAAGAAGTTCCAGCGCAGACGGTTTCGACCAGATCAGCGATCAGCTCGCCGTTACCGCACAGGTAGGCGAAGCGGAACGCCAGCCGCACGGCGGGCGCGGCCATCTCACGGTTCCACCGCTCGCGCTGGGTTCCGTTGGTGAAGCTGTAGCGCACCGCGTCGATGGCGATGGCGGAGGTGACGGCCAGATCCCGAGCCAGGGCGAGTACCTCCGCGGGCGGCGGCGTGACCATGTCGCCGATGAGCGATTCCCACAGCGCGGCATGCCAGTAGTCGACCCGCGCGCACTGCAGGCCGAGCCCGCGCACGGCGTAGATCTCGTACGCGGCCGCGAGCTGTGCTTGTCCGTCACCGACCCGGCCGTGCGCGAAATCCAGTGTCGCCAAGCGAATTCGAACGCCAGCGGATTCGAGGGTCGCACCGGATTGCTCGAACGATGTCAGCGCCCGGCGATACAGCTGTTCGACGTGGTCGAGGTCGCCGTGCCGTTCGGCGAGGTACCCCATCAGCTGCAGCCCCAGTCCGGCGCGGTAGCCGAGGCCGGCCTGTTCGACATACTGCTGGCTGGCACGAAGATGCGGCTCGGCCTCGTCGGGGCGGCCCAGCCGGGCGTACATCATCGCGAGCGTCTGCCGGGCTTCGGCGGTCGCGTTCCCGTCGCCGGCTGCCTCGAATGCGGCTAGGGCCTGGTGGGCGAAGTCGAGCCCGAGCTCACCGCGACCGGATTCGAAGTGGGCGGCCGCGAGATTGCCGAGCGGGTGGCCGCGCAGCTGCGGCGCGAAGCGCGTGGCGAACTCGAGTGATTCGGTGGCCAGCTCGATCGCCCGCGCCCACTGACTGCGATGCATCGCGACGGCGGTGAGCGAGATCAGGCACGACACGTGCAACATCGAGAATTCGCTGTGCCCGGTGAGGAGATCGCGCGCCTGTCCCAACGCGGTTTGCGCGGCGTCGAGATCACCCACGTGCTGCAGTGCCTGCGAATAGTTGACGAGGGTGGATGCGCGCTTTTCCGTCGCGTCGTCCGGGATTTCGGTCAGCGCGGCGCGGAATCCGACGAGGGCGCCGGCGTGGTCGCCGAGTTCGTCGCGCATACTCGCCGCATTGACCAGAGCGCTGACCCGGACACCGCCGGTGGTGGTGTGTGCGGCGTGCTCGAAAATTCGCAGCGCCTCGGTGACCGCACCGCGGGCGTAGGCCGTGGCGCCCTCATGAAGCAGTTCGAGGCCGGCCGGGGGAGTCTCGGCCATCAGAAGTCCGTATCCGATGCGGCGGCCGCGCGCTCGGCCTCGAGCAGCCCGGACCGATTGGGGGATCGCAATCGCGCCACCACGAATTCCCTGATCCGCTGCCGCTGTGCCGGGCCGTACCCGCTGTCCGCCCCGTCGATGGCAGGCCCGACGCCGGGCACGTAAACATCCACGCGCACAACGTTGTCGGCGTCGATGACCGCACCACCGATCCAGGTATCACCGTTTTGCCGCAGCTCGAAATCCGTCGGTGCGGAGGTGGTCACGACGCGAGCCCGGGGCCACAGATGCCCGGGCAAACCGGTATCGAGGTGCGGAGCCGCCGCCGCGCGCACCTCGACCGATGTGCTGCCGGATTCTCTGGTCAGATGCCACGAGACGGCGAATTCCGAGGCGTCCAGCACGCCGGGGGGACAGCGGCGCCAATCCCAGCCCGAGGTACCGGTGGCCAGCACCAATCCGGTGCGCCCGGCGTCGGCGGGGCCGGCCGCCAAGGCATAGTCCTGCCGCCGCGCCGCCACCGCATCGGACGACGGACCCACCGGCGACGGTTGTGCGTCGGCCCCGTCGACGATCGACTCGCAGATGTCGGTGAGAGCCGCGATGTCCCGGCCCAGCACCTCGGGATCGAGCGCGGGAATGCCGTCGATGGTGGAGGCGGGCCACCAGTGCGCGGCCCAGTGCGCATAGCCGAGTTGCCGTGCGGCATCGGACAATTCGGTACGTGCGGGCGCCGCGAGTAGCTCTCCGGAGCGGCCGTCGGCGACAGCGAGCGCCACCGGTTCGCCGTACACGGCCCACAGCCACTCCTGTGCGGCGTCCGGATCGTGCAACACCGCCGCCGGAACTGGGTGCTCGGACAGCAAACCCCACGAGAGGTGACCGCCGATCACCTCGAGAACCAGCGTATCGAGTCCGGGCATCGGGTCGTGGACGGTGGGAGCACCGGCCGGTGAGATGATCACGACCTCGTCGTCATGGTGCAGGAATACGGTCTCGGGCATCATCCGGCCCTCGATTCCAGCGAATCAGCCATTGCCGCAAAGGAATTAGCGGTCAGTGCCTTCCGTACCCGCGTTCGGTGGTCGAGGATGACCGAGCGGGCGACCCCGTCGAGCAGATCCCACAGCTCGGCTGTCTCCGACGAGGTCGGCGATATGGATGCGCCGCGGACATCGCGGCCGTGCAGGCGAACCCACAGCCGCCGCAGATACGAACGCCAGGGACGGCGAAGCTCGGCCGCGATCATGGCGAGCGGATCGGACGATTTCCCGGTGTCGTATACGGCGAGGCGGCGTGCCTGCAGTACATAGGCCTCGCGCCGCCACCTCCCGTTGATCGCCCGATGCGCGGCAGTACCATCCTTCGGGATGGAAATCCGCTGGCGCGCAGAATCTTTCGATTCCCGGTCGCGGGCGCCGTGGCTCGATGTCGCCGATTCGCTCGCGAGCGACCTATCGGTGCCGGTGACAGGTGCGAGGCCCCGTGCCAGTTCTACTCCCGCTGCCGCTGTCACCCGAAGGGATTCGTCGAGCAGCGCCCACGGTGCGCAACTCCGGGCGATCTCCTCGAGCACCAGTTCCGGGATCGTGGGCAGGTCCGAGCGCTCGGTGGAGGCCTGCAGCACCGTGAAGACACGTTCGTAGATGGTGCGGTCGAACGGCAGCGCCAGTGTCGCGGTCGATGCCCCGATGCCGAGTGCGGGGGCGACGGGCAGGCGGTGCGCGGTCAGGCCCAGCTCCTGAGCGGAGTCGCCGGAAGCATTGCGCCACAGTGTGATTCCCGAATGCGTCCCGACCCGATGCATCATCAGGGTGCGCAGCTCCCGGGCGGCGTCATCGGCTCGGGCGGTGGCGCACGAATCGAGTAGTGCGGCGAGGGCGGTGGTGTGATCGTCGGTCGCCGGCGCGTATCGCGGTCGCCGGCGCCACGCGGTATCGATCAGCGCCGCGAGTTCGGAACTCGTGGACCGATCGGTGAGATGGTCCTTCAACGCCTGCGTGGTCCGCCCGGCCGCGAGGTGATGGATGTCGTGCAAGGTGGCTGTGGCGGTGGGCCGGTCGCGTACCGGATCCGGTGCTCCCGACACCGTCGCGAGTTCGAAACAGCGCTGGAAATACAGATCCTGCGGATTGCCGTCGGTGATGCGCAGTGCCCGTCGGACCTGTTTGAGGAGGGTGAACCAGGCCGCGGTCGCGCGCAAGACATCGGCGGCGGCATGGACGCGGGCCGCGAGCAGGGTCGCGCCGTCCGCGGTGAGCATCGGCCCGGCGCAGGCGGGGTGCTGGACCGGCCGGATCACCAGCGGATCGAGGATCAGTTTCACGGTGCGGCGCAACGGTCCGCCTTGGGCGCCGCTGAGCGCCTCGACGCCGTCGATACCGCGCCACACCTCGTCGAGCACCATGGCGCGCGGTCGTCGCATTCGGTCAGATTAACCGACTGCCGCTGCCGCTGCCCGGCGTCCGAAACCTGGGATCGGTAGGCGGCGGACCGTTCCTACCTTGTGAACAACGGCCCGATCACAAGGCCGGACTCACCGAGAACGAAGGAACGAACCTCATGCGTACCAAGCAGATCCGGATCGCCGCCGCCACCCTCGCCGCTGCCGGTCTCACCCTGGCCCTCGGCGCCTGCGGCGACGACTCCGGCACCGCCGCCCCGGCCTCGACCACCGCGGCGCCCGCGACCCAGGCCCCGTCGGGCGGCAAGTCGGCGGCCCTCGTCGACGGCAAGGCTCTGAGCGCGAACTTCGACACCACCTGCGCCCAGCACGCTGGAACCCTCGCACTGGCACTGACCGATGCCGCCAACTCCACCTACGGCCGGCTGACCGTCAGTGCCACCCTCACCGCGGGCGGCGACACCGTGCAGGCCGTCGCCATCGGCGGCAGCAAGGGCGGCGCCTCCGGTATGCCGTATGCCGTCGGCTTCGGCAACGGCCAGCCCGGCGGCTCGGCCACCGTGAGCAAGGATGGCAAGACCTACAAGATCACCGGTGAGGGCGTCGCCGCCCCGGACATGGCCAACCCGATGGCCGGCCCCGCCACCGCGAAGTTCGAGCTCACCTTCGCCTGCCCCACTATCGTCAACGGCTGAGCAGAGGAGGAACCGTCATGCGCACCACAGCACGGGCCGGGGCCGTCGCATTCGAGGTCTTCGCGGTCGGCGTCTACCTCTGGCACGGGCTCACCTATCGAGCCGACAGTCCGTGGGAACCGGGTTTCGCCGCTTGGCTCAACGGTTTTCTGGCACTGCCGATCATCGCGTTCACCACGGTGGTGATGGTCTTTGTGTTCACCGGCGAGGGCGTGCTGTCGGCGCTCACCGGCCGCAACAGCGCGGAGTTCCGCGATGGCCTGCTCGGCCTGGGGACCGTCAAGTCGGTTCGCGAGACGGGGGTGAGCGTGAACGATCAGCCACAGCTGCGCATCGAGTTCAGCGTCGAGGGCGTCCAGGGCGAGATCTTCGACTCGACCACCAAGATGGTCGTGCCCCTCGCGGAACTGGCCCTGCTGCGCCCCGGTGTCGTGCTTCCGGTGCGCTATCTGCCCGGCCGGACCGACAAGGTGGAAGTCGACCGATCCGGCGACAGCGCTTCGGCGCAGCAGGCGATGAACGAATCGCTGATCCGCAAGGGAGTGACCACGCGGGCCAAACTCGATATCGCCGGTCGCGGCGTCGCCGCGCAGGCGGTCGTACAGTCGCTGTCGGTGCCCGGCGAAATCCGCAACGGCTACGCGAAAATCGACCTCGGGCTCGCCATCACCCGGCCCGACGGCAGCACCTTCAGCACCCACGCGGAGAAGTTCCTCCCGCCGACGAGCGTCTCGAATGTGCAGGTGGGGCGGATTGTGCAGGTGCATTACCTCCCGGAGAACGAGCAGGAGGTGGTCATCGCGATTCCGCTCAACGCATGAGCCCCAGGGTGTGTGCCGCCCTTCGCGGAACCAGTGCTGCGGAGGGCGGCACAGTCGTGTCGGCGGCAAGCGGATCACGGTGTTCGCCGAATGGTTGCCGCAAACGCGTTCCGGGGCAAAACTTGTGGGATGACGAAGACCGTGGCCGACCCCGTTTCCGACGCACCCCGCTCCACGGGACGTGCGGTGCGCGCCACCGTTCCCCGCTCGTCGCTGGGCGAATTCCGTCCCGCCCCCGATCGCGATCCGATCGCGATCCTGGAGCGGCAGGCGAGGACCCGGCTGCCCGAGCTGGTACCGATTCGCTACGCCCGGATGGCGGCTGGGCAGTTCTCGTTCCTGCGCGGCGCCCCCGCGATCATGGCCGCCGACCTCGCGACGATCCCGCGCACCGGGTTGACCGTCCAGCTGTGCGGGGACGCGCATCTGTCGAATTTCGGAGTATTCGCGTCACCCGAACGGTCGCTCGTCTTCGGTCTCAACGATTTCGACGAAACGTTGCCAGGTCCCTTCGAATGGGATGTGAAGCGACTGGTGGCCAGTGTCGCGGTCGCCGCTCGGGCCAACGGGTACGACGACGCCGACGCCCGCGAGCTCGCGCGTACCGCCGCAGCAGCTTACCGGGAGTGCATGCGCCGCCTGGCCGGACTCGATTCGCTCGACGTCTGGTACGAGCAGGTCGACGCCGACACGTTGACCGATTTGGTGCGAAATCCCAAGCAACGCAAGCAGGTTGCGATGAGGATCGACGCCGCCCGCAAACGCACCAGCCTGCAGGCATTGCGCAAACTGACCGAACCCGGGCCCGGCGGCGAGCCGCGCATGCGGTTCCAGCCCCCGCTGTTGGTCCCCGGGGAGCCGGCCGAGCGCGCCGCCGTGGACCAGGTCTTCGCCGACTATTGCCGGACGCTGCCCGAGGAGCGGCGCGTCCTGGTCAACCGCTACCGCATTGTCGATTTCGCCCGCAAAGTGGTCGGCGTCGGTAGCGTCGGCACCCGGTGTTATGTCGTGTTGCTGGTCGATCGTGAAACCGGTGGTCCGCTGTTCCTTCAGGTGAAGGAGGCCGAGCCCTCGGTGCTGGCCGCACATCTGGCGCCGAGTGTGTTCCATCAGGAAGGTCACCGGGTGGTCCACGGACAGCGCTTGCTGCAAACCGCGAGCGACATCTTCCTCGGCTGGACCACCGGCCCGGGAGGTCGCCACTTCTATGCGCGGCAACTGCGTGACATGAAAGGCAGCGCCGACATCGAGAACATGACCCGTTCGGGCCTGGGCGAATATGCCGCCCTGTGCGGCGCTACCCTCGCCCGTGCGCACGCCCGGTCCGGTGACCGTATCGCGATCGCCGACTATCTCGGCGGGGGACAGGCCTTCGACAAGGCGATGACGCACTTCGCGCTCACATATGCAGATCAGACGGCGGCCGATCATCGAGAACTGGTGCGCGCTATTGCTTCCGGTCGGGTGGAGGCGGCGGCGAACGCGTACTGAGGTCGCCGACGAGCGTTCCTGCGCGACCACCCCTACTGTGGCTTTGTTACGAGGGACCGGTTTCGACATCGGGCCCACCTGGCGGCTCGCGGCTGGATCTGCAATCGGTGGCCGGTCGGTATCGGTGTGCGCGGCGAGGGCCCAGGAGCCTGTATCTCCCCGGGCAGTCGGCTACTCGCCCGCATGCCGGGCGGACTCTAGTGTGCTCTGGGACAACGGTCCCCGGCCGACGCTGTGCCGGACGACGCCGAACCGAACCATTTCCGGATCACGCCGAACCCGTGCTGAGGCCCGGCGCGTCGACGCGGTAGCTCGCCCGCAGCACCGGCCAGAAGAGCGTGCCCGCTGGGTCATGATGGCCGCCAACGAAATTCGGCACCGTCGCGGAACGCGCCGAACGAGTCCGCGAGTTCTCCGCGCCGCGCAGGTCCTCGCCCTTTCGCCCGTCCGAGGTTCCGAGCGCCTTCGGCAGACCGACGTCGGGCGACTCGCTCCCGCGAAGTTGTCGGTGGGCTCGGCAATACTGATCGTGGGGTGAGGCGGGAGGACTCGACATGAACTTCGTGATTACGCTCGTGGTCTCTGCGATAGCGTCGGGAAGCTCTAAAAATGGTGTGGCACAACAGGTCACGGATTCCTGTGGCGATGTGAAGCGGCTGATCGTCGATAGATATCCGGAGGTCGACGTTTCGGCGCTGGAGCGGAAGCCGCATTCCGAAGCCAAGAAGGCGTCGCTGGCCGAGGATCTCGACGATGCCGGTGCGGCGGGTGATCGGGCGTTGGGAGCAGCGGCCCTGCGCGTTCTGCGCGCGGTGCACGGGGTGGAGGCGGCGCCCTTGGAACATCCGGGCACAGCGCTTGCCGGAGCGGAGGAGTCGACAGGATCCGCCGCCGCCGCTCTGTTCGACCGGGCCGTCGCGGCTGAAGACGCGGGGCGTGTGCAGGAGGCTGAAGCCCTGTACCGACGCGCCGCCGACCTCCGCTACGTGACGGCGATGAACAACCTTGCCCTACTCCTCGAGGCGACGGAACGTGCGGAATGTGCCGTTGAGTGGTTCCGCAAGGCCGCCGACGCCGGTCACACCGGCGCGATGACCACGCTGGGAGTTCTGCTGGAGAAGCAGGGACAGATCGAGGAAGGTGAGGCCTGGTATCGCCGAGCCGCCGACGCCGGTCACCCCAAGGCGATGTTCAACCTGGCAATCACGTTGCAGGAGGCGGGCATGTCGGAGGACGCCGAAACCTGGTATCGGCGGGCCGGCGAAGCCGGACATCCGGCCGCGATGTTCAACCTGGCTGCACTGCTGATGGAATCGGACCGGTCCGAGGAGGGCGAGTGGTGGTACCGCAAAGCCGCCGAGGCGGGACGCCCCGTCGCTATGTGCGGCTTGGCCATAGCGTTGGAGAAGGCTGGCCGCATGACGGACGCCGAAACGTGGTTACGCCGCGCCGCCGAGTCCGGTCATCCTCGAGTGATGTTCCTCCTCGAGTATCGAGGACGAACCGATGAGGGCGAAACGTGGTGGCGCAGAGCCGCCGACGTCGGCCACCCCGGCGCGATGTCCGGTCTGGCCTACCTACTCGCGATGGCAGGCCGTGTCGATGCGGCCGAAACCTGGAGGCGCAGAGCCGCCGCCGTGGGCGAGCCCGGCCCTACTCCCGTGCGGTGACAAGTCCCGTTCCGATCGGCAGCCCCTGATCAGAACAGTACAGTCCGGAGCGGCCGCCGCCTGGTCTACGGTGGATACCGGCCATTCCACTCGTCACCCGGGAGGTGTCTTGCGCTCCACCCGCATACTGCCGGTTCTGCTCGTCCTGGTCGCCGCGGCACTCCTGCTGCCTGCGCGCGCAAGCGCCGACGCCGCCATCGACGACACCACCTCCCACCGCATCGACGAACTGGTCGCATTGCGCGCCGGCGCGACCGGAGCGAGCAAAGGCGATCTCCTCGACCTGCTGTCCCGACAATTCCTGGGCACCCCCTACGCCGCGAACACCCTCATCGGCTCGGCAACCCAGCCCGAACAGTTCGTCGCCGACTTCCGCCAAGTGGACTGCTTCACCTTCCTCGACTACGTAGAAGCCCTGAGCCGAACCACCGACCGAAACCGCTTCGAAGCCAACCTGATCGACACCCGCTACGCCGCCGCCCAAGTCGACTACACCCACCGCAAACACTTCTTCACCGACTGGGCGCAAGTTGCCGACGTCGCCGCCACCGACATCACCGCAAGTTTGACACCCGCCGCAATTACTGTGCCCAAACACCTCAACGCAAAGGGCGACGGAGGTGTCTATCTCCCGGGCATCCCCGTGGTCGACCGCGACATCACCTACATCCCCAGTGCGGCGGTCGACGAGGATGTCACCAGCGGCCTGCGAACCGGCGACTACATCGGCGCCTACGCCGACCAACCCGGCCTCGACGTCACCCACGTCGGAATCCTCATCAAGACGCCGAGCGGCCCGGTCTTCCGAAACGCGTCGTCACTTGCCGCCAACAACAGAGTGGTGGACACGCCGCTGGGGGAGTATTTGCAGACTGTTCCTGGCATTGTGGTACTACGACCGCAGCCAGCGTAGAACTCGGCCCGACCTGGCGACGGCCTACCATGGGCCCTATGTCCCTGCCGCGGATCGAACGCCCGGACCTCCCGGAATACATGACCTGGGAGGAATTGGAGCAACTGCCTGAGGGGATCGCCGATCAGATCGAGCTGTGGCTGGACGAGTGGTGTGGGTGCGGCGCGGACCTGCCGAGCACCAGCTTCACCCGGCGCGTGACGAACGCTTTCGAACCTTGTGCCCGAAAAGACATGTCGAACCAGCCGGATACGTGCTGGCGCGTCGAATCGGAGACCAACGTATTCCTCTCTGCCAGTGGAAAATCCGATTTTCTGACCCCGGACTTCTTTATAGGTATTATAATTCTGCGGACTACGATCGAGCATTGGGATTTCGGGTTCTGGCAAGCGTTCACTTGGAGGAGTACGTCGAGAAGCGCTGCCTTGATGCTACAGCCGCTGCTGTCGAGGAGCATCTCAGAGGCCACTCGAATCGTGCCGCGAAGTGTCTCATTATTTGGCACGCGGTCACTCGTGGGAGTGGGGTAATTCCATTGGAATGGGCCGACTTCTCGATACCAGGAGTGATCGAAAACGCTAGAGACAGATACGAGAAGATGGATATTGTCGATGAGGCTTCGCGATGCCGAGCTTGATGTAGAGATATTCAGCCGGTTCGATACGATTGCGGACAAACGCAACCTTGCTGCGCATATGCGGATTAGATGCGCTCGCACCCTTACTGAACCTATCGAGGAATGGAAGGTCGTTGAGGAGCTTCTCCCGATTCTGGAGAAGCTCGACACAGCGATTGGTCGGGCATCAACATCTTAACGTCGGAGGCAGGCAGACGCCCTTATCGGCGCCCGCCACTGCGGCGTTCTTGATGATCGGGCTCACGCGCGACCTCATTTTGTGAACGGTTCTTGGACAGTCCGTATAACTGCCTTCACCGCCTCTGGTCAGCTAGCGGCTTTGAATTCGTCGTACCGCACGGCAAGTCGGTCCCGAGACGGTTGGTGCTGTCGTCGTGACGGCACAAGAAGCTTGCGGCCGTTCATCTCCTGTAGTCCGTGCCGCAACATGGGGCCGTCCTCGTCGTCCATGAGCTTCTGATTGATTCGTACCTCGTAGTCGGGTGAGATGCCCAGGAAGTTGGAATCGTAAGCGGCGTGGTGGATTTTGCACATGCTCAAGCCGTTGTCGATTGTCGGCGTGCCGTCCGGTTTGCCGTCGGCGATGATGTGTGCCGCATCTAGCAATTCACCAAGCTTGAGGTTGCAGATCGTGCACTGGTACTTGTACGCATTAAGTACCCGCGCTCGAAACTCGGGCTGGTGAAGGCGTTGTTTTGTGACTCGTTCGATGTAGCGCCGTTCGATCTCGTCTGGGTGTGTCGGATCGGGGAGCCTACGGAGGCTTTCGTCCAGGGCGATCAGAAACTGACGTTTTTCCTGGTCGTCTGCCACCACATAGACGGGGTAGACGGGAACAAACAGGCCATCCTCAATCTTCCGTAGCAGGATCAGGGGTAAGTCGAGCTCGTAGGCGCGCCTCAGTTTGCGATTGTCGCCGTTGATGCTGCCCTCGCGGTATGCGTAGGCGAACAGTGATTCGCCCACTTCTTCGTCCGAGTAGCTGCTCTTGGGGTCCGACAGGATTGACAGCGTTGCGTTCATTTCCGCCGGATTTCGGATTCCGCGGTTCCGATCGATCAAACGATGGACCTTGCCATCGACGATGAAGTCCCACAGTTGGTCTCGGGTGACGACACCCGTCTCACGTACCAACTCATCGAGGTGACGGAACATCGCCTCGCGAAGGGCCTGTTCGAAGGTGGTATCCACTAGTGAAGTGTGCCATGTTCGGTTCGGCGTTGTTGATCTTCCGTGTCACAGGTTCGTCGCAGAACTGTTCGGGCGCATCTGATCTCGGCTGGCAAGTCGGCATTGGGTCGTCGGTGTGCTCCTATCCGTGTTGCATGGGCTCGTAGATCAGCACATCGAACTTGGGGGCATCGGGCCATGTTGGGCGGAGAGTGCCGACACGGGCCCAGCCCCACCTCGTATATGTGCGGTAAGCGCGCGTGTTATCGGGTCGGACCAGCAGGGTCGCACGTTGTTCGGGCCTGCCGCTGAGCAATTCGTCGTGTAGTACGCGTGCGATTCCTCGACCCGTGAACTTCTTGCGCACCATGATCTCGCTGAGCGCGAAGGTGCGGTTGCCGCTCTCTGCCGTGAAAGTCGCCAAGTCGCCCGCGTCGAGCTCTAGTCCTGACCACCATCGAGTGTCCGGGCCGAGCGGCCAGCCCCATGCTTGTCCCACCGGCTCGTTGCCGAGTCGCGCGATGACCAACTCGAAGCCCTGGCCTCGGCTCGGGTCGGTATAAGTGGCGAAGCGGTGCATGAATGCTTCGGGCGCTTCGAATTCTTCGCCGGATTCGATGGCGTCGGCGTAGGAATCTCGGAAGATCTGCTCGACTTGGTCTCGGACCGCTCGTGCTTCGGTGGCCGTGTAGTGCTGGAAAGCCAGGCCGTCGATCGAGGGTTGGTCGACACTCATGAGGCACCGATCGCTTGGCGCTGAAGGTTGTCGTAGCGTCGGGCGAATTCGTCATCCGGGATGCTGTCGGCGATCGCGCGGACAGGGGCCAGCAACCGAAGGGTGCGTGTGGAGGATACGGTGCTCTCCAGTTCGGTCAGGACGGAAAGGCCTTTCCCCACGGCATTGTTGACGTCGCCCGTCTGGCCGAGTGCTGCGGCCAAACCCGCGCGGTAATTGGCACGATTACGGATTCCGGCCTCCACTGTGTCTTCGTCGGCGACCAGCAGGGCCAGTGCCTTCTCGGGCTCGCCGAGGTCGCCCAACCCCCGGGCCTCTTGTGACCGAATCTCGCTCGCGTTCACGAATCGCAGCCATCGCGGGCATTCGGAAAGCGGTTCGTGAGCGATGGCGGCGTCCAGTTCGCGCCACGCGGTCGCAGCTGCACGATCGAATGCCTCCTTGTCGCGCAGGATTGCGTGAGCTAGTGCTTCGCGGATCGCGATCAGGGCGTGAATTCGGCCGGGCGGTCGGCCATGAGTGAGTTGGCGTGCGCGCTCCAGATGGGTGAGTGCACGGTGCGGGCTGCCATCTCCGGTTCGACTGAGTGCAATCGATTGATGTGCGGCATTCAGGCAAACGTGGACTGTCAGATCGTTGTCACCAGCCTGATTGGCCAGCGCGAACGCGTCGGCGTAGCACTGGCGGGCGAGTGGGTGAAGGTCGGCGTCATAGGCCATCCATCCGGTGATAGTTGCCAGTTCGCCGGCGGCGCTCATGAACAGGCATCCAGCCCGATCGGAGAAGGCGGCGGTTTCGAGCAGCCGCTTGGCGATCGCGAGGTCTCGGAGGCCGGTCATCACAAGAGGGGTGCCGCCGACAGCCTGCTCGCGCTGGGCGAGTTCAGTTACGCGTTCGGCCAACCGCCGGGCGTCGCTTACCCCGACGGTGTGGGAAAAGCGAGAGTCGGTGGCTACCGTCAGGGCAGCGACACCCATGAACACTCCGAATTCACGCCGCTTCACCTCGTCCTCGATTCCGTAGGTGCTCAGCTCATCGTGCTCACCCAGGTTATCTGTTGTGCGGGTCGGAATCTCGGTGTCGCGAACAGGACGGTGCGGTAGCTCGTCAGGTGCAATGGCGACGGTGAAGCGATCGCGTTGCTCATCGGTGAGTCGGGACAGCTCCACATCCAACGCCGCGGCCGAATCGCCGCGCACCGGGCGCTGATGAGTTGCCCTCTCCCACTTGCGGATGGTCGGCGGTTGAAACCCCAGCCGTTCCGCGAACTGTTCCTGTGTAAGTCGAAGTGCGACCGTGCGAAGAGCACGTACCTCCGCGCCGGTCCATGTGCTGACGATCATCCTTGCCCCCGATCGACACCCTCAACGGCCAGTAGCGGAAGCGTATTACTTCGGTGCGGTTCCATGCCTTCGGTTTGCGTCGTTTCTCCGTGAAGCTCGAATCGGCCCCGCCGCCGGGTCGATGTCCGGATATCTGCGACGCCATCTACGACCGGCGGTGTTCCTCGGCGGCGGGTGCTTGCCAACGAAAAGCGAAGGAGCCGAATGTATCTCATTGTGTTCTTGGGGAGGTCGGTATGACGCTTCCTACCGCTTATGTGGCGTCGGGTGAACTGCCGAAGGGACCGCCTCGCGCTCTCGGCTATATCGACCGGACCTTGCCGGGGTGGCCGGCGAATGAGCAGTTGGTGCTCGCGCATGCGGTGAAGTTGGGGTACGCGTTGGTGCGGGTGGTGTTTCGGACGGCTGGGGATATCGATGATCCGATCATGCGGTTGCTCGATCGGATCGGTGGGTACAACGTGGCGGCGGTTGTGGTTCCGAGCGTGGAGCATCTCGGGGAGCGGCTCCGAATTGTCTGCGCCGCATGTGATGTGGAGGCGGTTGAGCCGGAGGTTACCTATGCGCGGGCGCGCCCCACTATTCCTTCGGAGCCGGCTCCGCGTAATTCGAGGGTCGAGTTGGGTGATTGAGATATCTGGCTGGGGGTTGGTCGTATCGGTGGCGACGGTTGTCGGTGTGGCGGCGTTGGCGGTGGCAGGTGTCTCCTGTGCTTGGCCGGATGTCGGGGGCGATCAGGGGTTCGGCGAAGCTGCACGTCCTGCTGTGAAAGCTGTTGTGCGGCCGGATATCCTGTGGGTCTCCTTGACGCATTCCGCCCGGTCATCGGTGCCGACGGTGTTGGAGGCGCACGAGGATATGCAGCTGCATTTGGAATGTGATCCCGGTTTGTGCGCCGCGAAGGCGGTAGCGATGAGGACTCTCGTGGCCGCCGGGCGGGTGAGGCCGGACCGATCCCGGCGGCTGTGAGAATGGGCGGCCTGCTTCGCGCACGGCCGTGCGCCCGGCCGGTGGTCGGGTGTCAGGCCGCGCTGGTGTCGGGTGGACGCGTACGTGACTGCAACCAACGCTCGTGCTGTTCGCGTTCGCGTTGTCGGCGTTGCAGTCGTTCCTGTTCATCGCGCAGGTGGATGCGCGTGAGTATCGCGGCCAGAAGTTCGTCGGGGTGATGGCGGTGGTTGATGCGGGGTGTCCGACTGGGGTCGATGTGTTCGGGTGCGATCCAGGCGGTGCGGCCCGGGAACGGGGAAAGCTCGGTCTGTGCAACGGTTTTCCAGCCGCCGGGTCCGTCGTGGATCAGGGCGTGGCAGGCGTCGCAGGCTAGGACGAGGTTGGTGATGTCGGTGGGGCCGCCTTTGGCGTAGTCGCGGATGTGGTGGGCTGCGCAGAGGCTGGCGGGAGCATCGCAGCCGGGGCGGGAGCAGCCGCGCAGGGCGGCGATCAAGGCCAGGCGTTGGGTTGGGGAGGCGAGTCGTTTCATGCGGCCGAGGTGCAGGGGGAGTCCGGCGTGGTCGAAGATCGCCAGGTAGGGGCGGGATCGTTCGGCCAGTCGCAGTGCCTCGCGGATGGGGACGACGCCGCCGGTTGCTGTGGTCGCGGCGCCCGAATCCTTTTCCAGGTCTTCGAGTTTCATTGTCAGGACGGTGGTTACCGGCATGCCGCGGTGGCGGCCGAGGTCTTCGGCGATCACGCCGGAGCGCAGGATCGCGGTGAGGGCATCGTGGTTGCGTTGGGCGGCGCTGCGGTGATCGGATCGCGCTGCCTCGGCAAGCATCGCCGGGTCGGCGGTGTCGATATCGACGGCGGGGCTATTCGGGTCCTCCGGGTTGCAGACGCCGGGGCGTGCGTACTTGGCCAGGAGTGGGTCCAGTAGGGCGCGCAGCACCGGGTCGATTTCGCCACGCACGGGGGACATGCCGTCCGGGCGTTGCCGGCCCACGACGATGCCTCGCATTCGGGCCCGATCCTGGTCGGTGGTGAGGCGGCCGTCGGGATCGAGATAGGCCAGGATTCGGTCGCCGACCTTCCCGATATCATCCGGCGAGCCGGATCCAGCGAACTCCGCCAGCAGTTGTTCCGCGGCTTCGCGGTCTGCGTCGGATACGCCTCGGGGCACCCGGTTCATGACCTGCGCGATCCCCCGCACGTGATCGGCGGAAATCTCACCGTGCGCCAAAGCTTCTGCGGTACAGGGCAATTGCGGGTCTCGCACCTCGCCGTCGAGATCGTGGAAGGTGCCTACCCAGCGCGCCGAGTTGACGCGGCTGCCCGCATCGGCGCTGGATATCCGCAGCGTCTCCATCAGGAACCGCTTCACCGTCTTCGCGCCGGTCCGGGACGGCAGGGATCGTTCCTCGGCTTCGATCAGCAGTCGATGCTGCATCGCTGTCAGTCGGCGCGCGCAACGTTCCACATCCCGCATCGCCTGTATCAGTTGTTCATCCGACAGCGGTATCAGTGAACGTTCGAACAGCTGGGAAACAGCAGCGAGCAGCGGTCTCGTGACCTGCTCGGCGTCCTCCCCGGCGTTCGAATGCATGTTCGAATTCTATCAAGAAGGGGTGGGGTGTGCACCTCTTCGGCCTGTGTGGATTTCGGAACTCATTCTGAACAAGTGACCGAAAGAGATTGTGTCGCAGGGGGATTCGCTCGCACTGAACAGTGGAACTCGAGGTCCCTGTGTCGACAACGCTCAGTGAATCCCAGCGGTCGAACGGTGCTTACAGCGGAATAGGCCGGCAGTCGTTGCCGCAACCGTCCTCGGCGGATGCCTGCCCGGGTGCGGCGACGCGGTGCAGGATCGCCCGCGTGGGCGCGATGACGAGCCGGTCGTCTTCCAGTGTGCCGAGACCATCGACGATCAACGAGTAACCTGTCGGTTCTCGCGGCGCCCACACCAGGCTGACCGCCGGGCGGGCCGCGACGTTGTCCCGGGTATGGCTGCCGGGCGCGGGCACGTGCAGTCGGCCGGAGTGTGGAACCGGATGCACCGGCACCACGCGAGGAAGGGAATTGTCGCCGACGGTGATGAGGTGGGCGAGGTCGTAGTCGGCGATCACCCGCGCGAGCTCATCCGTTTTCACCTCGGGATTCATATGTCGAGCGTACTGCGGGGCACGTGCGGAAACGGGCCGCGAGCCGCTCGGTGAAGCGGGGCGGGCCCTCACGTGAGCTGCGTCAACAGCACCACCCCGAGCGTGAACATCCATCGTTCCCGCCACGAAGACATCGAGCACTCGCCACGCCGCGGGCAGCGACAGCACCGGCGTGAGCAGCCGAGCTCCATAGCCCAGCCCGGCGAACCACACTCCGCTCGCAACCATCGCGCCGACGCCGAAGGCCCACCGTAACGATCCGGGCCCGGCGGCGACCGAGCCGAGTAGCAGCACGGTGTCCAGATAGACGTGCGGGTTGAGCCGGGTCATCGCCAGGCAGACCAGGATCGCGGTGCGGAGGGACGCGGTGGAATCGCCGGTGGTCGCGAGTGCGGCGGTGGCGCGGCGGGCCGCGACGGCGCCGCAGGCGATCAGAAAGCATCCGCCGGCGAGTCCGGCGACGGTCAGTGCTGCCGGATACGCGCTGACCAGCGCGCCGAGACCGCCGACACCGCACATGATCAAAATGGCGTCGGAGGCGATGCAGATGACGACCACGGCCGCGACGGCTTGTCCGCGTACGCCCTGGCGCAGGACGAACGCGTTCTGCGCGCCGATGGCCACGATCAGGGATAAGCCGGCACCGAATCCGGCCAGGCGGTCGTGCGTTTCGCGCGGCAACTGGCCGCATTGCAGGAGGCGGCGCAACGAGAGTTGGGGATCGCCGGAGATGCCGAGTCCACCACGCTGTCCATCGCGGTCAACGCCGCTGGCGACCTGGTTCCTGCCCGCCCTGTCGCAGGTGCCGCAGGATCCGCCGGTCTGCTTCGATCTGCATCGCGAGGACGAATCCCACATCGCCGCACTGCTACGGGAGGACACGGTGATGGCGGCGGTGACATCGCTGGCCGAACCGGTGACCGGATGTACGGCACGGCTATTGGGTCTGGCGCGGTACCTGCCGGTCGCGAGCCCGGAATTCGTCGAGCGTCATTTCGCAGCAGGGTCTCTGGAACAGCGGCTTCCCGAGGCGCCGGTCATCGTTTTCGATCGCCGGGACGAGCTGCAGGATCGCTACGTCCGCACCGTCACCTCCGGCAGGGCGGGTGCGAGCCGGTTCCGGCATTACGTACCCACCTCGGAAGGCTTTCGCGACACCATCGTCGCGGGGCTCGGGTGGGGACTGGTCCCCGAAACGCACGCCGACCCACTGCTGCGTTCGGGTGCGTTGCGGAATTTCGCACCGGAGCAGTGGGTCGATGTGCCGCTCTACTGGCAGCAGTGGAAGTTGGACGTACCGGCCCTCGCGCTCGTCGCGCAGACGATCGGCATGGCGGCGGCCGACTATCTTCGACAGTGAAAAGATGCCACCCGCACGGCTTTCCGTGCCGAAAGTCGAGCCCCGATGTCTAGGCGGCTTCGTCAGTCGATCAACTGCGGTGCCGCCGTCCGCGAGCCGTCGCCGGCGGGAACGGCTTTCGGCGATGCTGAGGTGAGCAACGCGACCCCGGCCGCGAGCAACCAGATGATCGTGAACCCGGACACCGTTGCGGTAGTGCCCCATCCGTTCGCCGCGTAGAAGTTCGCCGGAGTGTTCCCGAAGAACATCGACGGTGCGAACGCCACGTTCACCACTGCCAGGACCGCGGCCGACCGCCCCGCCCACGCGGGCAGAATCCGCGTGCGCAGAATCGTGACAGCGGCTGTGGTCATGAACAGGGCGGTCAGGAGCCGGCTGACCGTTCCGTACAGCACATAGGTGCCGGACACGGTGACAGTGGGATCGATCGGCTCGGGCGCCTGGATCGTGGCGCCGATCTCGAGGCCCATGGAGACGAAAGCGACTGTGGCCCACATCAAACCGGCGATCGAGGCCAGTGAACCGAGCCATTCGTAGCGTCGATCGGCGGCCTTCACCAGGTGGCCGAAAGTCGACATGAACACCACCACGCCGAGCAGTCCGACGAGTCCGATCAGGCCGCGACTCAGGATGTTCCAGTCCGGGGGCGGGCCGTCGTAGACGAAGTAGAGCGGCAGTTCGACAAGCATGAGAGCGGCGCCGCAGACAGCGGCGATACCCGCCGTGCGGCGGAGGGTTTCGGTGTGCACGGATCGTCCTTCCGATCGGCGGCAACAGTAAGTATATGACTTATACTATATCGACCATACTAAACTCGGGAAGGATGACTATTCGACGACGGGATGCGCGCTGATGACCGCTCGGGAGGTGCCCGACCATCTGGCCCGGCTGTGGCGGCTGCCGGTGGACACCAAACTCGGCCGTCCGGCCGCACTCGATGTGGATCGGGTGGTGGCGACGGCGGTCCAACTGGCCGACCGGGACGGTCTCGCCGCCGCGACGCTGCCGAAAATCGCTGCGGCTCTGAGTGTTACGCCGATGTCGCTCTACCGCCACATCGGATCGAAGGACGAACTGCTGGGATTGATGTCCGATGCCGGAATGGGGGCGCCACCCGAATTGCCCAGCAGCTCATGGCGTTCGATGCTGCGCGCCTGGGCGTTCGCGCAACTGGAGAGGCACCGCGCCCGTCCCTGGCTCACCGAGCTGCCGATCACCGGACCTCCGAGCGGACCGAACACCGTGGCCTGGATGGACGCCGGGCTGCGCGCACTGCGCGACACCGCGCTGGACTGGCCGGCGAAGGTCGGAGCCATCATGGTGGTCAGCGGATACGTCCGGGAGGCGTTCGTCACCGCCCGCCAACTCGAACGCGCCATCGCGGCAGCCGATCTCGACCCCGCTGGCGCCCTGCACGATTACAGCCGAAATCTGCGCGCACTGGTGGATCGAGAGCGGCTGCCCGATATGGCCGCACTGCTGGACTCCGGCCTGTTCGACGCCATCCAGCCCGCCGAGGCCGACCCCGCCTCCGACTTCACTTTCGGTCTCGATCTGGTCCTCGACGGCGTGGCGGCGACCATAGCCGCGAACAGCCGATAACAACAAACGGCCCGGCGCCGTGGAGGCGCCGGGCCGCGAATCAGCTGCCGATCAGCTGCTGCCGAACCACCCCGGCGGAACGACCCGACGGAAACCGTTCCAGCCGTTGCCGTGCCGGTCCCACGGGTCGCAGTCGTTGCCGCGGTGGTGGCGGTCCCAATCGCCGCGGCGGTCCCAGTCGCCCCGGTCGCGGCCGTCCCACGGGCCGTGCCCGTGACCCGGATGTGCGATCTCGGTGGCCGCCGGGGCGCCCACGACGTCGGCCTGGGCCGGAATGGCAAGCGCGACAAGCGGCGCCGCCACGATGGCGCCGGCAACGGCGATTCGCGCCGCCGTGCGCTTGGTGCGATGTTCGGTTCTGGCAATCACGGTGAATCCTTCCAATCAGTTACACCGCACGCAGTCTCTCGCAAATCGGACACCGCGTCACGGGTGGTGGCACGAGGTTCAGGGCCGAATCGGTCGCGAGGATGACGGGGACTCGGGGTTGACCCCCAGTCCTGCGATTCAGCTGCTGCCGAACCAGCCCGGTGGGTAAACGGGCCTATACCAGGAGTAATACGGCCGATACCACGAATTCCGGCCGTACAGGTAGTCCAGCGGTATCGGATCGAACGGCGTCACTTCCGGGTAGTACCAGCCGACCGAACTCGGCTCGCTCGCCGGCGCCTGCGCCGACCCCTGCCCGGTGGTCGCGGTGACCATGCCGATCAGAATCAAGCCCGCTATCGCCGTCCTGGCCAGGATTCGGCGTATCCGGATGGACGTGGCAGTCGCGAACACGACCAGCCCCTTTCAACTCGCTTGTCCCGCAACCTTCGCCGATTTCGGTGGGAACGTCACGGCCGCGATACGCCCAGGGCTGAGAAGAGCTCAGCTCACATCCCGCGCCTCGCCGTCCGGATTCGCGGGATCGATATGCCAGCTCCGGATCCGCCGCGGATGAATGCGAATGATGGTGTGCGCGAACCATGTCGGTGCCACCGGCGGCGTGTCGACATCGAGGATCTCGCCGACGCCGCGGATCTCCACTCCGCGACCCCAGCCGGGCTTCACCTCGGCCGGATCGTCCGGCGTCATATCGTCGACGACCAGGCTCACATTCGGATTCCCCCGCACATTGCGGTAGCGCTGCGCGCTCGGACTCGGCCCGCCGATATCGATCGTGCCGTCCTCGTTCACCCGAAATCCCACCGGCGCCAACTGTGGCCGCCCGTCCGCCGTCACAGTGGCCAGCCGGCCCAGCGACTGGGAGGTCAGATAGGTGTGTTCGGCCGCGGTGAAAGTCATGTCGCTACGCTAAGAGCTCGAGTGCGGTTGAGGTCAAGTGGTGTGCGGGGTCGGTTGGTCGGCCACTTCATGCAATCAGTTGTCAGGCTGTGTGCGGGCCCGCCGACCAGGCGAATGCGGTCAGGGTGGGGTCCAGTGCCGCCGCGGTGAGCCGATTGCCCAGCGTGGACAGTGTGTAGGTGCCGATTCCCAGCACCACCTCGAGGGCCTGTTCGGTGGTGTAGCCGTGGGACAGGAATTCGCTCGCTCGCTCGTCGGGGACGTTGCCCGCGGTTTCGACGACGGTGAGGGTGAACTCCTGGAGTGCGGCCAGGCGGGGATCGGGGAGGGGGCGCTGTTCGCGTAGCGCGGTGATCAGTTCCGGGTCGGCGCCGATCTCGGTCAGTTTCGCGGTGTGCATGGCTACGCACAGGTGGCATTCGTTGCGCGTGGCCATGGTCATCACCAGCACCTCGCGCGACAGTTCGTCGAGGGTGCTGCCTTCGAACAGGGCGTTGAGTTTCATGAAGCCGTCGAGCAGTCGTGGTGAGGTCGCCATTTTCGCCACCGCGGCGGGGAGGTAGCCGACGTGCGCGGCGGTCGCGGTCATCGTGCGACGGGCCTCGGCGGGTGCGGAGTCGAGGGTGTGGGTGGGGAAATGCATGAGTCGATCCGTTCGAGTTAGACAACCAGGTTGTCTAAACGGTAAACCAGGTTGTCCAATTGGGCAAGCCTCGACGGTCGCCTGGGCGGAGCCGGTCAGCTCCCGAGCCACCCCGCGACGTCGAGGCGGAACGCTTCCGGTGGGACCATCGTGCGCAGCGCGGACTCCATATCGCGCACGCGCTGGGCGCCCAGTTCGTGCACCCAGCGGCGTCGCAATCGCTCGAAAATCTCGGCCGACTGCCGCAGCGCGTCGATCCCGCGCGGGGTCAGGCAGACGATCTTGCGCCGGGCGTCGTCGGGATCCTCGCCACGTTCGGCGTAGCCCAGCGCTGTCAGCTTCTCGACCGTCTTGCCCGCCGCCTGCTTGGATACGCCCAGCTTGCGGCCGATTTCGCTGGCCGTCGCCCCGTGCACTCCGATCGCCTGCATCGCGAATCCGTGGGCCGGGCGCATGTCGGGATGCCCCCGCTCCGCCAGCTCGGCGTGCAACTCGTCGATGAGCGAGCGGAACCCGGCGAACAGCAGCAGCGGCAGCTCGAATCCGGGGCTGTCGATCGGGGCTCTCCCGCGTTTTCCGACAACCATGTTGACGAGGGTAGTCGCCGCGATCAAGGCCCACGCGAGGCGCCACCCATGGACGCGTGTCACCGGTCGCGGCCGGTCCGGTGGTGTTCAATACACCTGGAGTGCTCCGGAACGAGTGCCCGCCTTGTTCTGTCGAATGCCCGGAGGCGCGATGACCATACGGCCACACCGGATTCCCGTCCGTCCTCCCGCGCGGCGGCGCGGCTTCGTACGGCGGCTCGGGCCATGGCTGGCTCTCACCGCGATCCTCGCGGCGTGCAGTGGGCCCGGCGCCGATGTCTCCGAATCACACACTCCCGCAACGGTTTCGACGGCTCCGCTGAGCTCTGTCGCCGTGGTCACGCACGGCAGCCCCGGCGACGCGTTCTGGAACGTGGTGAAGAACGGCGCCGAGGCGGCCGGTAAGGATCTGGGCATCCGGGTCGAATACAACTCCTCGGGGGATCCGGGGGAGCAGGCCAAGCTGGTGGACAACGCGGTGGCGCAGCATGTGGACGGTTTGGTGGTGTCGATGGCCAATCCGCCGGCGTTGCGCCCGTCCGTCGAGCATGCCGTCGCGGCGGGAATTCCGGTCGTCACGATCAACTCCGGCGAAGCCGACAGCGCGGCCGCCGGTGCGATCGGACATGTCGGGCAGAGTGAGCGACAGGCGGGGACAGCCGCCGGCAAACGCCTGCGTGAGGCCGGCCGGGCCAGGATGCTCTGCGTCATCCACGAGGCCGGCAATATCGGCGCCAACGACCGCTGCGCCGGCGCGATCGACGGATTCGGCGGCACTGCCACCACCTTGCAGGTCGACATCAACAACCCGGCCGATGCGCAGTCGCGGATCAAGGGAGCGCTGGAGGCCGACCACTCGATCGACGCGGTGCTGACCCTCAATTCACAGATCGCCGCCCGCGCGGTCGACGGAGTGCGTGAATCCCACTCCCGGGCCAGCGTCGCCACATTCGACCTGAATTCCGATGTGGTGAGCGCGATCCGGGCCGGAACCCTGCTGTTCGCGGTCGACCAGCAGCAGTACGAACAAGGATATCTGCCGGTCGTGATGCTGCAGCTGTATCGGCGCAATCTCAACACGGTCGGGGGCGGGATGCCGGTGCAGACCGGACCCGCCTTCGTGGACAAGAGCAACGTCGACGCCATCGCCGCCCTCGTGGCGCAGGGCACGCGCTGAGCAGGGAGCTGTAATGACCGACACCGCAACGTTTTCCGAAACCACCGCTCCCGCCGCGATCCGGCCGCCGCTGCTGAACCGGCTGATCGTGCGGCCCGAAATCGGCGCCGGTCTGGGCGCGCTGGTGGTATTCGTCTTCTTCGCCGTGATCACCGACCGGTTCCTCAGCCCCCTCGGGGTAGCCACCTGGCTCGACGACGCCTCGACGCTCGGCATCATGGCCGTCGCGGTGGCGCTGCTGATGATCGGGGGCGAATTCGATCTGTCCGCCGGGGTGATGACCGCGTCGACAGCCTTGGTGACGGCCATGCTCGCGGTACACGCGGGATGGAACGTGTGGTTCGCGCTGGGCGTTTCGCTGCTCTTCGCGCTCGTGGTCGGCGCGCTGAACGGGTGGGTGGTGATGCGCACCGGCCTGCCCAGTTTCATCGTCACCCTGGGTACGTTCCTGGCGCTGCAGGGTCTCAACCTCGGCGTCACACGGCTGGTCACGGGGACCGTGCAGGTGTCGGGAATCCGTTCCGCGCCCGGATACGCCTCGGCCGGTTGGGTTTTCGCGGCGACGACGAATCTCGGTGACGCCCGCGTCCAGGCCTCGGTGCTGTGGTGGATCGCCGTCACCGCGGTGGCGACGGTGGTGCTGGTGCGCACCCGCTTCGGCAACTGGATCTACGCGGTCGGCGGTTCGCTGCCCAGCGCACGTGCCGTCGGTGTGCCGGCGGCGCGGACGAAGATCCTGCTGTTCATGGGCACCGCCCTCGCGGGCTGGCTCGTCGGCTCCTGCAATCTGCTGCGGTTCGCGAGTGTGCAGGCGAACCAGGGCGTGGGGCTGGAATTTCAGTACATCATCGCCGCGGTCGTCGGCGGTTGCCTGCTCACCGGCGGATTCGGATCGGTGCTGGGCGCGGCCATCGGCGCGCTGATCTTCGGCATGGCCCGGCAGGGGATCGTGTTCGCGCGCTGGGACAGCGACTGGTTCATGCTCTTCCTCGGGGTGCTGCTGCTCGCCGCGGTTCTGGTCAACAACGCCTTCGCCAAGCGCGCGGAAAGGTTGCGCCGATGACTTCTCAGCAGACGGCGGCGCAGCCCACATCCACGCCACTGATCGAGACGGTGAATATCGGGAAGAGTTACGGCGGCGTCGTCGCCCTCGCGGACATCTCGATGGTCGTGCGGGCCGGGGAGGTCACCTGCGTACTCGGCGACAACGGCGCCGGGAAGTCGACCCTGATCAAAATCCTCGCCGGCGTTCATCGCCACGATGCCGGTGAGCTGCGCATCGACGGTGAGCCGACCCGGTTCGCCTCGCCGCGCGAGGCATTGGACCGCGGTATCGCCACCGTCTACCAGGACCTGGCGGTCGTGCCGCTGATGAGTGTCTGGCGCAACTTCGTCCTCGGCTCGGAGCCGACCAGGGGCGTCGGGCCCTTGCGCCTGCTGGATCGAGCGACCGCGCGCGAGATCACCCGGACGGCGTTGTCGGACATGGGAATCGAGGTTCGCGATCTGGAACAGCCGGTCGGCACGTTGTCGGGCGGGCAGCGGCAGTGTGTGGCGATCGCCCGCGCGGTCCATTACGGCGCGAAGGTCCTCATCCTCGACGAACCGACCGCCGCGCTCGGCGTCAAACAGTCCGGCGTGGTGCTGCGCTATGTCGCGCAGGCCCGGGATCGCGGCCTCGGAGTCGTGCTGATCACGCACAATCCACATCACGCGTATCCGGTCGGCGACCGATTCCTGCTGCTGCGGCGCGGCCGCGCACTCGGCGGCTACGACAAGTCGCAGATCGACCTTCCGGAACTGACCCGGCAGATGGCCGGCGGCGCGGAACTGGAAGCGCTGCAACATGAATTGCGTCGTCCGCTGCCGGAGTGAGCGGCGGCGGACGCGAGCGCTGGACTGTCGGTGGGGGGCCGGTTACCCTCTGCCTGGCCCGACGTCGAGAAGTGAGTGAGAAGCGTAGTTGCATGGCACGGTGAAGTGGTTCGACAGTGAGAAAGGCTTCGGTTTCATAATCCCGGATGCCGGCGGAGCCGAAGTTTTCGTCGAATACACCGAGGTTCACGGCGACGGTTTCCGGCGATTGGTACAGGGCCAGCGCGTCGAGTTCGACGTACGCCATACCAAGGCGGGCCCGGAGGCCAAGGGTGTCCGAATCGAGCCGATGCGTCGACTGTGGCCCGAGCCACACGAACTGTGACCTGTCGGGCAGATCACTTTTCCCGACAACGGGTTAACGCGCCTTTATGGGCCCTCGATATGTTGATCGTCAGTTTGTACGACTGAATTGAAACAACGAAGAGGTATTTATGATCCCCGTTATCATCGACACCGGTAGTGCTGCTGTGAACGGCCTGTTCGACACCCTGGGTGCCGCCTTCCACGGCCTGGTCAACACCCTGTGGACCGGCTCTTTCGGTGGCTGATCACTGATTTCGGTCGCACGACGCGACCTCGGGCCGACCCCGGACCGCGGTGTCCGGGGTCGACCCATTTCTGCGGCCGGACAGTCGCGCGCACGATTTCCGCCGGCTCGTCGCGGTGGCTCGGGCGCGGCCCGCCGCGCTATCACGGGACGATCACGGCGCGCTCCACGCGAAAAGCCGGTTTATCGCTTCGGATGCGGTTTCCCCCCGGGGGGTGACCACTGTAGTGGCGCGACGACGCGGTCCGTGGCAGGCTGGATCACTGAGACCGGCCCGACCGTGAAGTTGGTCGGCTCGGCTCGTCTACAGAAGGTATGAAATGGCGCAAGGCGTAGTGAAGTGGTTCAACAGCGAGAAGGGCTTCGGGTTCATCGCTCAGGACGACGGTGGTCCCGATGTGTTCGTGCACTACTCGGCTGTGAGCGGTAGCGGATTCCGGTCCCTCGACGAGGGGCAGCGCGTGCAGTTCGAGATCGGCCAGGGCCAGAAGGGTCCGCAGGCTCAGAACGTAAGCGTTCTCTGATCGAGTCCGCTGACTGCGCGCCACTTTACGTAGCGTGAACTGTCCGCGACTTACAGTGGGGCCCCGTATCTTTCGAGATGCGGGGCTCCTTCGCGTCCGGGGCCGGATACCGCGCGGCCCTGGTTCGGCGACGGTGTGAGGGCGCCTGCCTACCGGGCGGTACGCCGACGCCGGAGCGCGACCATTAAGCTGGTCCGCGGTAAATGCCGACCTCTTTCCCCAGGAGTGCCCCACAGTGAGCCAAAATGGCCGTCCTGTTGTTCTGATCGCCGACAAGCTCGCCCAGTCGACCGTCGATGCGCTCGGTGACGGTGTCGAGGTTCGCTGGGTCGACGGCCCCAATCGACCCGAGCTGCTGGCCGCCGTGCCCGAGGCCGACGCGCTGCTGGTCCGTTCGGCCACCACCGTTGACGCCGAGGTGCTCGAGGCCGGCAAGAACCTCAAGATCGTCGCCCGCGCCGGCGTCGGCCTCGACAACGTCGACGTGCCCGCGGCCACCGAGCGTGGTGTCATGGTCGTCAACGCGCCGACCTCCAACATCCACACTGCCGCCGAGCACGCCGTCACCCTGCTGCTGGCCGCCGCCCGCCAGATCCCGGCCGCCGACGCCACCCTGCGCGAGCACACGTGGCAGCGCAGCAAGTTCAACGGTGTCGAGATCTTCGGCAAGACCGTCGGCGTGATCGGCCTGGGCCGCATCGGCCAGCTGTTCGCGCAGCGCCTGGCCGCCTTCGAGACCAAGGTCATCGCATACGACCCCTACACCTCCCCGGCCCGCGCCGCCCAGCTGGGCATCGAGCTGCTGAGCCTGGACGAGGTGCTCGAGCGCGCCGACTTCATCTCCATCCACCTGCCCAAGACCCCTGAGACCAAGGGCATGCTGAACAAGGAGACCCTGGCCAAGACCAAGAAGGGCGTCATCATCGTCAACGCCGCCCGCGGTGGTCTGATCGACGAGCAGGCCCTGGCCGACGCCATCACCTCCGGCCACGTGCGCGCCGCCGGCATCGACGTGTTCGAGACCGAGCCGTCGACCGACAGCCCGCTGTTCGAGCTGCCGCAGGTCGTCGTCACCCCGCACCTGGGCGCCTCCACCGCCGAGGCTCAGGACCGCGCCGGAACCGATGTCGCCAAGTCGGTACAGCTCGCCCTCGCCGGCGAGTTCGTGCCCGGAGCGGTGAACGTCGCCGGTGGCGCGGTCAGCGAGATCGTCGCCCCCTGGCTGGACATCGTCCGCAAGCAGGGTGTGCTGCTGGGCGCCCTCGCCGACGAGCTGCCGGTCTCGCTCGAGATCCAGGTGCGCGGCGAGCTGTCCTCGGAAGATGTTGCGGTGCTGGAGCTCTCGGCGCTGCGTGGCGTGTTCTCCGCGCACATCGAGGACGCGGTCACCTTCGTCAACGCCCCGTCGCTGGCCGCGGAGCGGGGCCTCGAGGCCTCCGTCACCACCCACAGCGAGAGCCCGACCCACCGCAGCCTGGTCGACCTGCGTGCCGTATTCGGCGACGGCCGCACCCTGAACGTCGCCGGCACCCTGACCGAGCCCGCTCAGGTCGAGAAGATCGTCAATATCAACGGCCGCAACTACGACATGCGCGCCGAGGGCCTCAACCTGGCGATCCTCAACTACGACGACCGCCCGGGTGCGCTGGGCAAGATCGGCACCAAGCTCGGCGAGGCGGCCATCGACATCAAGGCCGCACAGCTGAGCCAGGACATCGACAAGGAAGGCGCGACGGTCATCCTGCGCGTCGAGGAATCCGTCCCGGGCGAGGTGCAGTCCTCGATCGCCGAGGCCGTGGGTGCGGCGAAGGTCGTTCAGGTCGACCTGAGCTGAGGTATTCCGGGCCGGAATCGGCTCGGCCGCAGTACGTTACAGTGCGCGCGAATCCAACCGCCATGGTGCGGAGCAGGATTCGCGCGCATTGTGCGTTCGGCCGATGTGCCGTCCGATCTCACTCATTGGGAGCGGCTTGCCCTGGTTATCGGGGTGATTCGCAGGACCGATAGTGTGACGGTGTCGGCGATCCGGCCGGGCGCTACGCCGCCGATCGACCGCCCTTGGCTGATTCGGCCGCAGACGCGTTGCGAGCCGCGAGCAGGAACGAACGGAGCGTTGTCATATGAAGCTGGCTGTCATCGCCGGTGACGGTATCGGGCCCGAGGTCATCGCCGAGGCGCTCAAGGTACTCGACGTGGTCGTGCCCGGGGTCGAGAAGACCGAGTACGACTTGGGTGCCAAGCGCTACCACGCGACCGGCGAGGTGCTGCCGGAGTCGGTGCTGCCGGAGTTGAAGCAGCACGACGCCATCCTGCTGGGTGCGATCGGTGATCCGTCGGTCCCCAGCGGCCTGCTCGAGCGCGGTCTGCTGTTGCACACCCGCTTCGCGCTCGACCACCACGTGAACCTGCGTCCGTCGAAGCTGTACCCGGGCGTCACCAGCCCGCTGTCCGGTGACCCGGAGATCGACTTCGTCGTCGTGCGCGAGGGCACCGAGGGCCCGTACACCGGTACCGGCGGCGCGATCCGCGTGAACACCCCGCACGAGGTGGCCACCGAGGTCTCCACCAACACCCGCTTCGGCATCGAGCGAGTGGTGCGCTACGCCTTCGACAAGGCCCAGCAGCGCCGCAAGCACCTGACGCTGGTCCACAAGACCAATGTGCTGAGCTTCGCCGGTTCGCTGTGGCAGCGCACCGTCACCGAGGTCGGCGCGGAGTACCCCGAGGTCGAGGTCGCCTACCAGCACATCGACGCCGCGACGATCCACATGGTCAACGATCCGGGCCGCTTCGACGTGATCGTCACCGACAACCTGTTCGGCGACATCATCACCGACCTGGCCGCGGCGGTGTCCGGTGGCATCGGCCTGGCCGCCTCCGGCAACATCGACGCCTCCGGCGCCAACCCGAGCATGTTCGAACCGGTCCACGGCAGCGCCCCCGATATCGCCGGCCAGTCCAAGGCGGACCCGACCGCCGCCATCCTCTCGGTCTCGCTGCTGCTGAACCACCTCGGCCGGTCCGAGGAAGCCGCCCGCATCGAAGCCGCGGTAGCCAAGGACCTCGCCGCCCGCACCGGCACCGCCTCCACGGTCGAAATCGGCGACCGCATCGCCGCATCCCTCTGAGCTTTGCTCCCCGATCCCCCTGCCGCGAAGTGGATTGCGCGACAGGGGGATTGTTCGTAGCGGGCTCTGCCGGGTCGCGGCCGGCTCGGCATCGGGGAGCGACGGAGCGGCCGGACACGACCCCGGTCCACCGCGGCGGTTCGGATCGCCGCGCTGGTTGCCGTCGATCGCCACCGGCTAGCATTGAGCGCAACTGATGCAGGCCATCGATGTGTGTGTGCAAAGACCTGGAGGCGGTATGACGGCGGAGCGCATCACCGGTGCCGTCGGATTCGGTCCGTACACCGTGCTCGACTTGCACGAACAACCGGAAGACGGCAAAGGGCTGGAACTCGAGGACGGATGGTTGATCGAGGTGGCGGCGGGGGCTCGGCACGCCTACATCAGCTGGAGGCTGGCCGGAATTCTGCGCAGTAGTCTGGGCGAGGCGGATGTCTTCGTGTGTGACGGCGGGGAGTGGGAGATCAGCACCCCCAGCGGCGTGCGCAAGCCCGATGTGTTCGTCATTCCGCGTGAGGTGGCGCGTGCGGCGATCATGGATGAAACGCCGAAGCTGATTCCTGGTACGGAGTTGCTGCTCGCCGCCGAAGTAGTTTCGCCAGGAAGCGGAAGTGAGCGCACCGATCGGGTGCGTAAGGTCCGCGAGTACGCGGCACTCGGGATCCCGCAGTATTGGATCATCGAGCATCAGCCGCATATCCGAATTCATCGCTCCGTACTCGGCGACGACGGCTACCAATGGGAGCCGACGGTCGCCGAGGGAAGCAGTTTCCACGCTGATATCGAGGCGGACAAGGTTTTTCGGGTCGAGTTCGATCCGGCCGCGCTGATCGAGTTCTGATCGGGCGGCCCGCATCGGAGGGCGGACGTCGATCGAGAAACGGTCCGCCGTTGCCGTTGCCGTTGCCGTTGCCGTTGCCGTTGCCGTTGCCGTCCGGCCGTCGCCCGTCAGCAGCGTCCGATCACGTTCAGGTTGTAGCTACAACCGAAAGTCGTTGGCGGCGTGAAGTTCCCCACGGCCGCGCTCCGTACCGTGACGGAAAGGGGTGCGGCCGTGGGGAACCCGGCGTCAGCGGTTGCGGGCGATCGGCACCATGGGCACGGCGGCTGCCGCGATGACCGCTGCGACCAGATATGTCGCCGGGAAGCCGGCGGCGGTGATCAGAGCGCCGAAAATCGGTGCGACAGCGGCGGATGCCAGGTTCTGGCCGGTGTTCTGGATGCCGAGGCCGCGGCCGCTCCAGTACGGGCCGGCGATTTCGGCGACGGCGGTGAAGGCCAGGCCGTTGTCCGCCACGGTGATCACCGACGCGGCGAACAGGATCGGGATCGCCGCCCACCACCAGTGCAACCAGGCGGCACCGGCCAGGGTCGCCATCGAGACCACGGCCGCGATCGCCACGGTGTGCAACGGACGCAGGCGGCTGCCGACGCGGTCGGACCAGATACCGGCGCCGATGCGCCCGGCAGCGCCCAGGATCTGGGTCGCGGTGACGATCGCCCCGGCCACCGGCAGCGACAGCCCGGCATCGCGATGCAGCCACAGCAAGGCGAACGTCCACAGGGTGGCCTGTGGAACCACCAGCAGCACCGACACCGCGTGGATGCGCCACAGCGTGGAGTCACCCCGATACGGGTTGTCCGGATGCGCGCCGTTGCTCGCCGGGCGGGGCGGGTCGACGATCCCGATCAGACAGCCGATCGCCGCGGCACCCGCCATCGCCGCCGGCACCAGGATCGCTGTGGAAAACCCGTGTGCGGCAGCGACGGCCGGTATCGACATCGCCGCGATCGCGACACCCAGTGGCTGTGCGGTCTGCCGGATGCCCATCGCGAGCCCGCGCTGATCAACCGGGAACCAGCCGACGATCACCCGCCCGCTCGCGCCGTTGGTACTGGCAGCGCCCATACCGGCCAGAAACAGCAGCACGCCCAGGATGCCGTAGTTCGTCACCGTCGCAGCAGCCACACCTGCCACGCACATCACGACCGGACCGGCGACCAGGACGGTGCGCTCGCCCACCCGGTCCACGATGTATCCCCAGGCGATCAGCGTGCACACCAGGCCGGCCGTCGGCATCGCGACCAGTAGACCCGCTGTGGCCAAGGGCATTCCGCGATCGGTCAGCGCCGGCAGCAGGAACGGGGTGCCGTGCACGATGACCGCGCTCGAGCACTGGGCGAAGACTCCGAGCGCGAGCATGGTCCACCGCCGGGTCGCCCGCACGTGTGTCACGGTGGTCATCGCCCTCACCTCAAATCTCATATTTTGGGATAACAGTCTTACTCTGTGAACTGGCACTTACCGTACACCCAGGATGCGGCGGGTGGGCAAGTAGAAATTCGTCACATCCGCCCGTCGCAGACCGGGTGGTCGGCCGCGTTCGGGCAGGTGGATAGACTCTTCGCCATGCGTCTAGGTCGTGTTGCCAGCCCCGATGGGGTCGCGTTCGTGAGTATCGAAACCGACGGTTCCGACGAGATCGCTCGTGAAATCGCCGAGCATCCGTTCGGTACCCCGACATTCACCGGCCGTACCTGGCCGCTGGCCGATGTGCGACTGCTGGCCCCCATCCTGGCCAGCAAGGTGGTGTGCGTCGGAAAGAACTACGCCGCGCACGCCGCGGAAATGGGCGGACCGGCGCCGGAGGATCCCGTGATCTTCCTGAAACCGAACACCGCCATCGTCGGGCCGAACCTGCCGATCCTGTTGCCGCCCAATTCCTCTCAGGTCGATTACGAGGGTGAGTTGGCCGTGGTGATCGGCCGCCCGTGCAAGGACGTGCCGGCCGCCCGGGCCGCCGACGTCATTCTCGGCTACACCGTCGCCAACGATGTGACCGCGCGTGACCAGCAGCGCCACGACGGGCAGTGGACGCGCGCCAAGGGCTACGACACCTTCTGCCCGCTGGGACCGTGGATCGAAACCGAACTCGATCCGGGCGATCTCGAGATCACCACCGAACTCGATGGTGAGGTGCGCCAGCGCAGCCGGACTTCACTTCTGCTACACGACATTCCGACGGTGATCGAGTGGGTCACCGGGGTGATGACTTTGCTGCCCGGCGATGTCATCCTCACCGGAACGCCGGAAGGTGTAGGACCGATGACGGACGGGCAAACCGTATCCGTGACGGTTCAGGGTATCGGCACCCTCACCAATCCTGTTGCCGCCAAACGTTGATCGAGAGAAGGAATATGACTGACGTACGGGTCCGATTCTGCCCGTCACCCACCGGCACACCGCATGTCGGCCTGATCCGGACCGCGCTGTTCAACTGGGCGTTCGCCCGTCACCACGGCGGCACCTTCGTCTTCCGGATCGAAGATACCGATGCCGCACGCGATTCCGAGGAGTCCTACCACGCGATTCTGGACGCGTTGCGGTGGCTCGGGCTGACTTGGGACGAGGGGCCGGAGGTCGGCGGGCCCTACGGTCCCTACCGTCAGTCGCAGCGGCGTGAGCTTCATCTCGATGTCGTCCAGAGGTTGCTGGCGGCCGGTGAGGCCTATGAATCTTTCTCCACCCCAGACGAAGTCGAGGCCCGTCACCGGGCCGCCGGCCGCGATCCGAAGCTCGGTTACGACAACTTCGACCGCGATCTGACCCCCGAGCAGATCGCCGCCTACAAGGCCGAGGGCCGCCCGGCGGTGGTGCGCCTGCGGATGCCCGATCACGATCTGGTGTGGAACGATCTGGTTCGCGGGGAGATCACTGCCAAGGCCGGGACGGTGCCCGATTTCGCGCTGACCCGCGGCACCGGTGATCCGCTCTATACGCTGGTGAATCCCGTCGACGACGCACTGATGAAAATCACACACGTGTTGCGCGGGGAAGACCTGCTTTCCTCCACTCCGCGGCAGTTGGCGTTGTATGCCGCATTGCAGCGGATCGGGGTGGCGGAGTTCACCCCGGAGTTCGGTCATCTGCCCTTCGTGATGGGCCAGGGCAACAAGAAGTTGTCCAAACGTGATCCGGAGTCGAATCTCTTCGCGCACCGGGAGCGTGGATTCATTCCTGAAGGTTTGCTGAATTACCTGGCTTTGCTCGGATGGAGCCTCGCCGAGGACCGCGATGTCTTCTCCATGGCGGAGATGGTCGATGCGTTCGAGATATCGAAAGTAAATTCGAATCCGGCGCGCTTCGACCAGAAGAAGGCGGATGCGATCAACGCCGAACACATTCGTTTGCTGGATGCCGGGGATTTCGCCCGAAGGTTGCGGGAGTTCCTTACCGCGCAGGGGCACATCGGCGCCGAAGTGGACGATCGAGTTTTCGCCACGGCGGCCGAGTTGGTGCAGACCCGGATCGTCGTTCTCGGTGATGCGTGGGATCTATTGAAGTTTCTGTTCGTGCCGGCCGAGGAGTTTGCTGTCGACGAGGCCGCGGCGCAAAAGAATCTGGGACCCGATGCGCTGCCGGTGTTGCAGGCCGCCGCCACCGCGCTCGAGGGTGTTTCCGAATGGACGTCGCCGGTGCTCGAGGAGGCGCTGAAAAAGGCTCTGGTGGACGATCTGGGGCTCAAACCGCGTAAGGCCTTCGGTCCGGTGCGGGTGGCGGTCACCGGATCGCACATCAGCCCGCCGCTGTACGAATCGCTGGAACTGCTCGGCCGTGAGGTGACCATGCGGCGGCTGCGGTCCGCACTGGCGTAGCCGGACCGGCCCCGGTGCCTGCCGAATCGGGGGGCCCGGGGCCGTGCAGGTCATGAAAAGTGGCTCTGACCAGACGATTTGTATAGATACGGGAGGGGTTTGGTACTCTTCTTCTCGGCCCGGAACGAGGGCCTCGAACCGGCAGGGGAGAGGCTGAAAGCCCAGGTCATTGGGGTATGGTGTAATTGGCAACACAGCTGATTCTGGTTCAGCCATTCTAGGTTCGAGTCCTGGTACCCCAGCGGAGAATGTTGATTCGCTTCGTTCGGTCGAGACGGAACAGCATCCCCGGCAATTTGGTCGCCGGGTCTCGGCCGGTTAAGCTTGCCGAGCCTCCTCGATCGAAAGATCCACGGAGTCTCCCTCAGGGGAAGTCCTCTGGCCCCGTCGTCTAGCGGCCTAGGACGCCGCCCTCTCAAGGCGGTAGCGCGGGTTCAAATCCCGTCGGGGCTACATTCGAAAGCCCTCCAGCGCGAGCTGGAGGGCTTTTCTCGTTTCCGGGTGCGGATCAGTCCCGCACCGGCCAGGTGGATCCGCCCGGCGGCGTCGCGGGCATACCGAGCTTGCGGTGATCCCAGCTGCGCACCCGTTCCGGCACCACGCGGATCGCGATGCGCTTGTTCAGCATCGCCTCCACCATCGGGCGCGATTCCTCGGTGTAGGGGCCGGTGTAGCGCTCCCAGACGCTGACGCCGACCTTGAACAGCGCCTCCGGGTCCTCCACGATCTCCGCGCGGCCCTCGATCGACACCCCGCGCAACTGGTCGTAGGTGTCGCCTGCCTCGACCAGCACGGTGACGCGCGGATCGCGCCGCAGATTCACCGCCTTCTGCGACTTGCCCTTCGTCTCGAACCAGATCTCACCGTCGACCAGGCCGTACCACATCGCCGTGAGATGCGGTGTTCCGTTCTTGCCCAGGCTCGCCAGCGTCATGATGCGGCTGCGTTCCAGGAATTCGGTGATCTCCGTCTCGGACATCACGATCTGTGCGCGTTGGTTCACTCCCATGCGGTCACGATACTTTACGGCGTATGGCCAGGATCACAGCTCGTGACCGGATCAGAGTCGCTTGTGCAAGGCATCGGCGGCGGCGACGAGGTCGGCGGCCCAGCGCGCACCCGGGCGCCGGCCCATGCGATCGATCGGGCCGGATACCGAGACCGCGGCGATCACCTGGGACGACCCGTCGCGTACCGGCGCGGAGACGCTGGCCACACCCGCGGACCGTTCCGCGGCGCTCTGTGCCCAGCCGCGGCGGCGGACCTCGGCCAGGGCGCGCTCACCGAAGACCGCGTCGGCCAGGACGCCTCGTTGCAGTTCCGGATCGGCCCAGGCCAGCAGGACCTTCGCGGCCGATCCGGCGGTCAGTGGGAGGCGGGCGCCGACCGGGACGGTGTCGCGCAGGCCGGAGGTGGGCTCGAGCGCGGCCACACAGATGCGCGAGTGCCCGTCGAGGCGGTAGAGCTGCACGCTCTCGCCGGTGATCTCGCGCAGCCGGGGCAGGATGATGGCGGCGGCGTCGAGCAGCGGATCCTCGGCGGTGGTGGCCAGCTCTGACAGCGCCGGGCCGGGCCGCCAGGAACCGGCGGCGTCGCGGGCCAGCATGCGATGGGTCTCGAGCCCCACAGCCAGCCGATGCGCGGTGGCCCGTGGCAGCCCGGTGCGGGTGCACAGCTCGTTGAGTCCGCACGGCTGTTCGGCCACGGCGTAAAGCACGGCCATGGCTTTGTCGAGCACCCCGATACCGCTATGCTGTCTCATAGAACGATATTAGCGTCTCGCATAGTGAGATTGGCAAGTCTGATCGCGCGATGTGAAAACGCACCTCCTGGTGGACCTCGACAGAGCTTCCACCTGCGAGTTTGCGGCCGCCTCGATTTTGGACCGACGAAGCGAGGGAGCGCGGCGACTGAGCGGAGGAGGGAAAAATCGAGGCCCGAAGGGTCGCACATCGCGACGGCGAAGCCGTCGCAACTGGCACAGGAGGTGGTTGTCATGGCCGAACGGCCACGCACGCTGGCGGAGAAGGTCTGGGATCAGCATGTCGTCGTACGGGGTGCGGGAGAGGGGGCGCAGCGCGAACCCGATCTCATCTACATCGATCTGCACCTGGTGCACGAGGTCACGAGCCCACAGGCCTTCGACGGGCTGCGGGCGGCGGGTCGCCCGGTGCGCCGGCCGGATCTGACCATCGCGACCGAGGACCACAATGTGCCGACGGTCGATATCGATAAGCCGATCGCGGATCCGATCTCGCGCACCCAGGTGGAAACTCTGCGGCGTAATTGCGAGGAATTCGGCGTCCGGCTGTATCCGATGGGGGATATCGAACAGGGCATCGTGCACGTGGTCGGCCCGCAGCTGGGTTTGACGCAACCGGGTATGACCGTGGTGTGTGGTGATTCGCACACCTCGACCCATGGCGCATTCGGCGCGCTGGCGATGGGTATCGGCACCAGTGAGGTCGAACATGTGATGGCGACGCAGACGTTGTCGCTGCGGCCGTTCAAGACCATGGCGATCAATATCGATGGCCAGTTGCCCCCCGGCGTGACGAGCAAGGACGTGATTCTGGCGGTCATCGCCAAGATCGGCACCGGCGGCGGGCAGGGGTATGTGCTCGAATATCGCGGCGAGGCCGTGCGCGCCATGTCCATGGAGGCGCGGATGACGATGTGCAACATGTCCATCGAGGCCGGCGCCCGGGCGGGCATGGTGGCCCCCGACGAGGTCACCTACGAATTCCTGAAGGGCCGCGAACATGCCCCCACCGGCGCGGACTGGGATGCGGCGGTGGCCGCGTGGGAGGCGCTGAAGACCGATCCGGACGCCACCTTCGATGCCGAGGTGCACCTGGATGCCTCCACCTTGACGCCGTTCGTCACCTGGGGCACCAACCCCGGTCAGGGCGCCCCGCTGGGCGATGTGGTGCCGAACCCGGAGGATTTCGCCGACGAAAACGAGCGAGCGGCCGCCGAGAAGGCACTGACTTACATGGATTTGGAGCCCGGAACTCCGCTTCGTGAGGTGCCCGTGGATACGGTTTTCGTGGGATCGTGCACCAACGGCCGGATCGAGGATTTGCGGGCGGTGGCGGACGTTTTGAAGGGCCGCAAGGTCGCCGACAGCGTGCGGATGTTGATCGTTCCGGGCTCGATGCGGGTGCGCGCCCAGGCTGAATCCGAGGGTTTGGGCGAAATTTTCACCGCGGCGGGCGCGGAATGGCGCCAGGCCGGCTGCTCGATGTGCCTGGGAATGAATCCGGATCAGCTTTCTCCCGGTCAGCGCTGTGCTTCGACATCGAACCGCAACTTCGAGGGACGCCAGGGTAAAGGCAGCCGTACGCATCTGGTTTCGCCGCAGGTCGCGGCTGCCACGGCAGTGCGGGGCCGGTTGTCGGCGCCGGCGGATCTGAACTGACCGGCCGGAATTCACCTCAGGACTACAGGAGCAACTATGGAACCGTTCAAGGTGCACAAGGGGATCGGCGTGCCGTTGCGCCGGTCGAATGTCGATACCGACCAGATCATCCCGGCGGTCTATCTGAAACGGGTGACCCGAACGGGATTCGAGGACGGTCTGTTCGCCGCCTGGCGTTCGGATCCGGGCTTCATTTTGAACACCACCCCGTTCGACCGGGGAAGTGTGTTGGTCGCCGGACCGGATTTCGGTACGGGATCGTCGCGAGAGCATGCGGTTTGGGCATTGATGGACTACGGCTTCCGGGTGGTGATCTCTTCCCGCTTCGCCGACATCTTCCGGGGCAACGCCGGTAAGGGTGGCTTGGTGGCCGCGCAGATGTCACAACATGATGTCGAATTGCTCTGGAAGTTGATCGAAGAACATCCCGGCCTGGAATTGATCGTCGATCTCGAGGCCCGCACTGTGACCGCTGGAACCACCGTGTTGCCCTTCGATATTGACGACTACACCCGGTGGCGGCTGCTGGAAGGTCTGGACGACATCGGACTGACACTTCGGCAGGAAGAGGCCATCGAGCAGTTCGAAAAGGCAAGGCCGTCTTGGAAACCGACCACCATTCCAGCGGCTATTTCACGGGACTGAACTGTCTCGAGTGTTAGCTGAGAGCAACCAATCGAGGTTGCTGCGCGTGTGCCACGCCACATGAAATTTGGCGTGGCACATAGACTCTTGCCCATTCAGGGTTTACCGTGGTACCTAGTCGGTCCGACGACGGGCCATTAGTCTGCGGAGGATTCAATGAACAAGGCGGAACTGATCGATGTTCTGACCGAGAAGTTGGGTACTGACAGGCGCACGGCCACTGCGGCAGTCGAGCACATTGTCGACACGATCGTGCGTGCGGTGAACAAGGGTCAGAGCGTCACAATCACCGGATTCGGTGTATTCGAACAGCGCAAGCGGGCGGCCCGGGTGGCGCGTAATCCCCGAACCGGCGAGACGGTGAAGGTGAAGCCCACTTCGGTGCCCGCGTTCCGCCCGGGTGCGCAGTTCAAAGCGATCATCTCGGGCAAGCAGAAGATCGCGGCGGCCGGCCCGGCCGTGAAACGCGGTGTGGCAGCGCCGGTGTCGGGTGCGGCGAAGAAGACCGCCGCCAAGAAGACCACGGCCAAGAAGACCGCCGCCAAGAAGACCGCGGCGAAGAAGGCGGCCCCGGCCAAGAAGACGACCGCCAAGAAGACGGCCGCGAAGGCGCCTGCGAAGAAGGTGACCACGGCGAAGAAGACGGCTGCGGCCAAGAAGGCTCCGGCCAAGAAGACCACGGCCACCAAGGCGACAGCCAAGAAGACCGCGGCCAAGAAGACGACCGCGGCGAAGACCGCGGCCAAGAAGGCGCCTGCCAAGAAGACCGCTGCCAAGCGCACGGCAACCAAGCGCACCACGCGGCGATAGCAAGTGACGCGACGACAATGACCCCGGTCCGTTCGGTCCGGGGTCATTGCGTTTTCGAGTTCGATGCGTTGTCGGGTTCGATGCGTTGTCGGGCTCGACCGTGTGTTCTCGGATTCAGTGGGTACGCAGGGACCGATCGAGATGATCGGCGGCGACCAGCCGTCCGTCGGCGATCGACAGCACCCATACGCTGCCCTTGCGGTTTCGGGCCGGCGGCAGGGTGAGACCGTCGTCGTCCGCCCAGCATTGCAGCAGATCCGGAATGACCTTGCCCTGACTGCACACGAGCGGAACGACGTCGGGGGAGACCAGTTCCCGCAGCCGAGCCACACCGGCCTGCGGCGCTGCGGCATAACCGCTTTCCGACAGCAGCGGCTCGCGGGTGATATCGAGGCCGAGGGCCTCGGCGACCGGCGCGACGGTCTGCACACAGCGCAGCGGAGGCGCCGAATGGACCGCTCCCGGCCCGAAGGCGAGCAGATTCGGCGTCAGCACCTCGACCTGTGCGCGACCGGCCTTTTCCAGTGGCCGTTCGTCGTCGGGGCCGGTGAATCGGTCGCGGCGGCCCGCTTTCGCATGCCGCACCAGCACCAGGGTCGCGGTATCGGGCGGCACACGCAGGAAATTGCGGATGATTCGGCGATCCATCGGGTAGGAGAGTTGGTCCATCACCCGGTCCACCCGATGCCACCGCAGCTGGTCGACTTCAGCATTCGTGACGAACTCGCCGCCGACGGGTGTGGCCGCCCAATAGTCGACACGCTTGAGTTTGCGATGTCCGGGTACCGGATATGTGACCCGACCGAGATAGCGGCCCAGACGGCAGTTCAGGCCGGTTTCTTCGGTGACTTCGCGTACGGCCGCGACCATTGCGGTTTCGCCCGGGTCGAGCTTTCCTTTGGGCAGCGACCAATCGTCGTATTTCGGCCGGTGCACGAGGGCGACCTCGACCGGACCGCCGCTGCGAGGCCGCCGCCACACCACGGCGCCGGCGGCGATGATGTTGGCGGTCACCCGCGGATCCGAGATGGTGTCGCCCGAGCTGCCGTCACCTGTACCCGCCTCGTCGTCGCTGATCGAACCACCGGCGTCGCCGAGGCGATCGAGGGCGGTGTCGCCGTCCTCCGGCGATCGATCGAAATCTCGTGTCGCCGAGGATTTCACTGCTGGTCCGGCCTCCGCAGTCGCATGAGGAATTCCTGATGGTCGCGCACCTGCACGCCGCGGCCCTCGGCGTCGGCACTCGGCTGGGCCGCCCAGCTGCCGTCGGCCTGCAGCACCCAGCACCGGGTCGCGGCATCGAGTGCGGAATCGAACACCACCGCCAGCCGCTCGCGCAGCTTCGGATCCTTCACCTGCGCCATGACCTCCACGCGCCGGTCGAGATTGCGGTGCATCATGTCGGCGCTGCCGATCCAGTACTCGTCCTGGGCCTGGAAATGCAGGATGCGCGAATGTTCCAGGAACCGGCCGAGAATCGAGCGCACCTCGATGTTGTCGCTCATCCCGGGCACCCCGGGCCGTAGCCCGCAGATGCCGCGCACCACGATCTGCACCGGAACCCCGGCCTGTGACGCGCGATAGAGCGCGTCGATGATCTGCTCATCGACGATGGCGTTGGCCTTGAGGCGAATACGGGCCGGGACGCCCTGGGCGGCCAGTTCCGTTTCGCGCCGGATCCGCTCCACGATGCCCGAGCGCACGCTGCTCGGCGCGACCAACAGGTTGCGGTAGTTGGCCTTTCGCGAATAGCCGGTCAGCGAGTTGAACAGGTCGGTCAGGTCGGCGCCGATCTCCGGTGCCGCCGTGAGGAGTCCGACGTCCTCGTAGAGCCGCGCGGTCTTCGGGTTGTAGTTGCCGGTCCCGATATGGCAGTAGCGGCGGATGGTGGCGCCCTCGCGGCGCACCACCAGACAGGTCTTGCAGTGCGTCTTCAGGCCGATGAGGCCGTAGACCACGTGCACGCCCGCCTGTTCCAGTGCGCGCGCCCATTTGATGTTGGCCTGTTCGTCGAATCGGGCCTTGATCTCGACCAGCGCGACGACCTGCTTACCCGCCTCCGCGGCGTCGATCAGCGCGTTGACGATGGGTGAGTCGCCGGAAGTGCGGTAGAGCGTCTGTTTGATGGCCAGCACCTGCGGATCGGCCGCGGCCTGTTCGATGAAGCGCTGCACACTGGTGGAGAACGAATCGTAGGGGTGGTGCACCAGCACATCGCCCTCGCGCAGCGCGGCGAAAACGTTTCTCGGCGTTTCTCTTTCACCGAATGCGGGCGGGGTGGCCGGAACGTACGGCGCGGCCTTGAGCAGCGGCCGGTCGACGCCGTAGACCTGCCACAGGCACGACAGGTCGAGCAGGCCGGGCACCTGGATCACATCGCCCGGGTCGACGTCGAGTTCACGCAGCAGCAACTCGAGCATGTGCTCGGTCATATCGTCGGAAACTTCCAGGCGCACCGGAGATCCGAAGCGGCGCCGGGCCAGTTCCCGCTCGAGTGCCTGCAGCAGGTCCTCGTCGCGGTCCTCGTCGACCTCGAAGTCGGCGTTGCGCGTGATGCGGAACGAATGGTGTTCCACCACTTCCATTCCCGGGAACAGCTGATCGAGGTGGGCGGCGATCAGATCTTCCATCGGCAGGAATGCGGCCAGCTGGGTCAGTGCGGCGGCATCGGAATCGCGACGCCCCCCGGAGGTTTCGGTGCGGGTGCGACGCACCCGGACGAAGCGGTCGACGTTGTCGGGCACCTTCACGCGGGCGAAATGCTCACCGCCGGTCTCGGAATCCTTCACCGTGACAGCCAGATTCAAACTCAGGCCGCTGATGTAGGGGAAGGGATGGGCGGGATCGACGGCGAGCGGGGTCAGCACCGGGAACACCTGGTCGAGGAAGTACCCCGACAGCCGGCGGCGTTCGTCGTCGTCCAGATCCGCCCAGCCGATGATGGCGATACCGTCGTCGGCCAGCGCCGGGCGCACATGGTCGAGGAAGACCCGGGCATGCCGCCCGGCCAGTTCCTGGGTGCGCTCGGCGATGAGGGTGAGCTGTTCGGTGGGGGACAGGCCGTCGGCGGAGCGGACCGAGAGTCCGGCCTCGGCGCGGCGTTTGAGGCCGGCCACCCGCACCATGTAGAACTCGTCGAGATTCGAGGAGAAGATGGCGAGGAATTTCGCGCGTTCCAAGAGCGGTTCCGAGGGATCCTCGGCCAGGGCCAGCACGCGGGCGTTGAAATCCAGCCAGCTCAGTTCTCGGTTGAGGTAGCGATCGGCGGGCAACTGTGCCGCGGCGGCCGGGGTGGGCGGTGGCGTGGCCGCCGGCGGGGCCGCCGGTAGCCGGGGCTGTTGCGGGACGGTCTCCGTTTCGCTCACGCTCACGATCATTCCTTACGGCTCGGGTGGCGTCGTGCCCGACACCACCGTTGTGCGCCCTCTCATAGAGGCCTGGCGATCATCTAGCACACATGTGACGGTGCGGCGCACCTCCGTATGAGGTTCTCGTGAACACCTACCGGCCAGCCGATGTCGCGCACCAGCGCCGCGGTGGCCGTGCCGACGCCGAGCGACAGCGCGCGGTCGAGATCCTCGGCGGTGTCGACGTCCAGGCGCAGACCTGGCCAGTGGCCGGCCACGTCGACCGCACCCGATTCCCGGTGCCGGCGCGCGGAATCAGCTCCGAAGCGGGGCATCAGGGGCGCGGAATCGGCCGCCGCGGACAGTGCGAGCGAATCCGGCGCGTGGGTGTGGGCCGCCGTGCGGACGAGCAGGGCCGCGGTGCCCCGGCCGGTGTGGTCGACGATCACGGAGCGACCGGTGGCCGGTGCGGCGGCGAGCATCGACCGCAGCTCCTCGGGGTGCACGGCCGGCAGATCGGCCTGCAGCGCAAGCAGATCGACGGCGCCGTGGCGCTCGCGCACGGCCGCGGCGGCGGATGCCAATGCGGTGTTCAGGCCGTCGGTGTCCGCGAGAGGCCGTGCGGGATCGGTGGGCGCCGGCGTACCGGCGAGGGCTGTCGCGGACGGGTCCGGATGGACCGTCGCACCGAGCTCGCGCACGACCGTCGCGACGCGCTGGTCGGGTGTCACCACTGTGACCGAGCCCAGTCCGGCGGCCAGGGCAGCGGCGACCGTATCCGACAGCATGGCCAGCACCAGCCGCGAGCGTTCACCGGCCGGCAATCGGTCGGCGAGTCGGCTCTTGGCTCGGTCGAGGTGCTTGACCGCGATCACGGCGTGGACGGCATCCGGACGCATGCGTTCATGGTCGCACGTCCCGGGTGGCCGCAGGCTGCGAGCAGTGACCCATCGAACACGCGAACCCCGAGTACCGGATACTCGCGCGGCGGCGAGTGGCATATTGAAACGATGACGAGGGCGGCAGTGATGGGTGCGGGATCCTGGGGTACCGCATTCGCGAAAGTGCTCAACGACGCGGGTACCGAGGTCACGATGTGGGCGCGACGGTCCGAGATCGCGAAGGCCGTGGCGACCGAGCACCGTAACCCTGGCTATCTGCCCGACGTGTGGCTCGACGGGATCGCGGCGACCGACGATTTCCGGGTGGCCCTCGACGCCGCGGACATCGTCGTGCTGGCGGTCCCGTCCCAGTCCTTGCGTCCCAATCTCGCGCAGTGGCGCGCGGCCATCCGCTCCGACGCGACGCTGCTGAGTCTGGCCAAGGGCATCGAAACCGGAACCCTGATGCGGATGAGCGAGGTCATCGCGGAGGTGACCGGTGCGGATCCCGGGCGCATCGCGGTGCTGTCGGGCCCGAATCTGGCCCGCGAGATCGCCGCCGAACAGCCGGCCGCCTCCGTGGTCGCCTGCTCCGATGCCGCCCGTGCGGAGGCGGTGCAGCATTCCTGCGCCACCGGCTATTTCCGGCCCTACACCAACACCGACGTGATCGGCTGCGAGATCGGCGGCGCGTGCAAGAACGTGATCGCGCTGGCCTGCGGGATCGCCGCGGGCATGGGACTGGGCGACAATTCCGTCGCCAGTCTCATCACCCGCGGGCTCGCCGAGATCATTCGACTGGGTGTGGCCCTGGGTGCGAATCCGGTCACGTTCGCGGGTCTGGCCGGGGTGGGCGATCTGGTGGCAACCTGCACCTCGCCGCTGTCGCGTAACCGGTCCTTCGGCCATGTGCTGGGTGCGGGCGGGTCGATGCGGGCCGCGCAGGACGCGACGCACGGGCAGGTCGCGGAGGGCGTGAAGTCCTGTACCTCGATCCGCGCGCTGGCCGAGACCCACCATGTGGAGATGCCGCTGACCACCGCGGTGCACCAGGTCTGTCATGAGGGGCTCTCGGTTTCCGATGCCGTCGGGCAATTACTCGGTCGGCGGATCAAACCGGAATGAATCATTTCGGTCCGGCCGGGGTACGGTTCGGACTATGACAAACCGGATCAGGGTTGCGGTGGTGTTCGGTGGCCGCAGCAACGAGCACGCGGTGTCGTGCGTTTCGGCCGGCATGGTGCTGACCAACCTGGATCCCGAACGCTACGAAGCGGTGCCCATCGGCATCACCCGCGAGGGCGCCTGGGTCCTCAGCGGCGCCGATGCGCGCGCACTCGCCATCCGCGAACGCGCCCTGCCCACGGTCGACTCGACCGGCACCGTGCTGACCCTGGCCGCCGATCCGAGCCGCTCAGGCGCCCTGGTCGCGCTCGACGGCGCCGAAGCGGTGCTCGGCGTGGTCGACGTGGTGTTCCCGGTACTGCACGGGCCGTGGGGTGAGGACGGCACCCTGCAGGGGCTGCTGGAGCTGGCGGGTGTGCCCTACGTGGGCCCCGGCGTGCTGGCCAGCGCCACCGGCATGGACAAGGAGTTCACCAAGAAACTGCTTGCCGCGGAAGGACTTCCGGTCGGCACGCAGGTGGTGCTGCGCCCCGGTACCGATACCGTGAGCGAGGCCGACCGGGACCGGCTCGGCCTGCCCGTGTTCGTCAAACCCGCGCGCGGGGGTTCCTCGATCGGCATCACCAAGGTGGAGGACTGGATCGATCTCGATTCGGCGATCGCCGCGGCCCGCCTGCACGATCCGAAGGTGATCGTGGAAGCCGCCATCGTCGGCCGCGAAGTCGAGTGCGGGGTACTGGAATTCCCGGACGGCCGGGTGCAGGCCAGCGTGATCGCCGAAATCCGCATGCCGGGCGACGACGTTACCGAGAGCGAAACCGCTTCCGGCGCACCGCAATTCTACGATTTCGACACCAAGTACCTCGACGATGTGTGCGAGTTCGATATTCCGGCCAAGCTGGACGACGATATGTCGCAACAGATCCGGGAGCTCTCGGTGCGGGCGTTCCGGGCGCTGGACTGCCAGGGTCTGGCTCGGGTCGACTTCTTCGTCACCGAATCCGGACCGGTGATCAACGAGATCAACACCTTGCCCGGATTCACCTCCATCTCCATGTATCCGCGCATGTGGGATGCCACCGGAATCGACAATCGCACCCTGATCACCACCTTGATCGAGACGGCACTGAGCCGGGGCACCGGACTGCGCTGAGCGGCGGCGCGGCCCGCGTAATCTGGCTGGGGTGATGCTCGCGATGACTCTGCCCGGGTTGGCGCTGCTGATCATCGCGGTCGCCTTCGCCGAATTCCCATGCACCGGGAGAGTCCAGGGGACGGGACTCCCGGTGAGGCGGAGATAGATCTGAGCACCGGCCGGGCCCGCCTGCCTCGCGCCTGATCCGGGGCGCCGCCGGCGGCGTCCCGGCCGTCCTGTGCGGCAACGGCTTTCAGTTCGGAACAGGGTTCGGATCGAGTGGCTTCGCCGGCACGGTCTTGACGATCGTATTCGAAATCTCCTGCAGCGGAGAGGGACCCGCCTTGGCAGGCATGGTCACGGCGATATAGGTGCCGCGGTCCACCGCGTACCAGGTGCCCGAGGTCACGCCGCTGGTCTGATCGCGCACCTCGAACCAGTTCACGCCGTTGACCACCTGCAGGGCGGACGCCGTGTTGAATTCCAGTGGCCGGTCCAGGCCGCAGCGCAGCACGATCGGATCACCGCCGCCCGGCAACTGCCAGGCCGCGGTCGCGGGCGGAGCCGGTTGGGCGAGTTCGGAGGTGGTGTAGTCGTCGCCGAGTGACGCCGGCAGTGCGGCCAGCAGGGTGGTGCAATCCTGGCTCGACGCGGCGGGCGCCGGTACCGAACCCAGCGCCAGCGGCTCGCGACCGGCGGATTGTCGGGACATGGCCGCGATGACGAGGACGACGACAATCAGCGCTACCGGAAGTGCGACGGCGGTCGCGATCAGCGCTGGATGCAGTTGCGGGCCGGAGTCGTCGGAGGCCTGCTCGGCGGCGGTCTCGATGTCCGACGAGGCGTCGCGGTCGGAATCGCCGCGCTCGGTGGGCTCGGACTCGGCCGACTGCGACTCGGAAGACTCGGCCGCATCCGCGTCCGTGCGGTCGGCCGCGGCCGGAAGGCCGGGCGCGGACTCCGGTCGGTCGGGCTGCGGAGTGTCCGCCGTCGGCCGGTCCGTCTCGCTACTCATCCGGGATTCGTCTCCACTCGTGCCGGGCAGGGCGTCGCGCCTGGCTGATTGTCCGCAAATGCGTGTTCGAGGGTATCGAACGGCCGCCGGCGCGATACCGCGGCGTCCGGCCGATGCCGACCTCCGACGAACCGGACCCGCTGCGTCGCGGTCTCGGCAACCTCGCCCCGATGCGGGCCGGTGCCGCTGCCCAGGCACAGGGTAGCGTCGGAGTGTGGTGTCCCCGGTGACATGACCGGGTGTGGAGAAGGAGAGCGACATCACCGAGAACGGCCCGCGCACCGTGCGCGACCTGGGCGAATTCGCACTGATCGAACGGATGAACGCCGGGCGTTCGTTCGGTGGCGGCGTCGAGCTGGGGCCCGGGGACGATGCGGCGGTGGTGGCGGCCCCGGCCGGGCGATACGTGGTCAGCACGGACATGCTCGTGCAGGATCGGCATTTCCGGCTGGACTGGTCGCGTCCGGAGGACATCGGGGCCAAGGCGATCGCGCAGAACGCCGCCGACGTGGTCGCGATGGGTGCCGCGCCCAGCGCGTTCGTGGTGGCGCTGGGCTGTCCCGCCGAGACGGCGGTGACGTTCGTCGACGGGTTGGTCGACGGTATGTGGGTGGAGGCGCGGCGGGCCGGGGCATCGATCGCCGGGGGCGATGTGGTGCGCAGCCCCCAGGTGGTGATCTCGGTGACCGCGTTCGGTGATCCGCGAGGTCGGGCAGTGCTGCGCTCAGGGGCGCGCGACGGCGATATCGTCGCGGTCGCCGGCCGGCTCGGTTGGTCGGCGGCCGGATTGGCGGCCCTGTCGGCCGGTGCTGCCGGCGCCGAGCGATTCGCCGATGTGATTGCCGCCCACCGGGTTCCGCGGCCGCCGTATTCGGCCGTGCTGGAGCTGCCGGACGCCACGGAGATCACCGCGATGACCGATGTCTCCGACGGACTGCTCGCGGATCTGTCTCATATCGCCGAATCCTCCGGTGTGGCGGTCGATGTCGACTCGGCGGCCGTGGCGGATCCGGCGCTGTCGCCGGTCGCGGACGCGCTGCACGCCGACCCGCTCGGCTGGGTGCTCACCGGCGGTGAGGATCATGCCTTCGTCGCCACCTTCGGGGCCGGCACCGCGATCCCGCCGGGCTGGCGGACGATCGGCCGGGTGTGCACCGGCTCCGGCGTTTTCGTCGACGGAGCGCGGTGGTCGGGGCCGCTGGGCTGGGAGTCGTTCGGAGGGGGTGAATAACGGTGCGGCCCGATGACGCGACGCCGGGTGGGTGGCGTGACGACGCCGAGCCGCGGCGACTATCTTTTCCCGACATGGGCGCGAAACCACTGCCGCAGATCATCGATACGGGCTGGGCCGAGGCATTGGAACCGGTGACCGACCGGATCACCGAGATGGGCGAGTTCCTGCGGGCGGAAAATGCCGCCGGACGCGGATACTTCCCCAAGGGAGAGAACGTCTTACGCGCCTTCACCCGCCCCTTCGACAAGGTGCGCGTGCTGATCGTCGGACAGGACCCGTATCCGACCCCCGGTCATGCGATGGGCTTGAGTTTCTCGGTGGCGCCGGATGTTTCGCCGGTACCGCGCAGCCTGGCCAACATCTTCTCCGAATATTCGCGCGATCTCGGCCATCCGACTCCGTCGTGCGGTGACCTCTCGCCGTGGTCGGATCAGGGTGTGCTGCTGCTGAACCGAGTGCTGACGGTCTCGCCCGGCCGGCCCGCATCGCATCGGGGCAAGGGCTGGGAAGCGGTGACCGAGCAGGCAATTCGCGCGCTCGTGGCCCGCGAGCAGCCGCTGGTGGCGATTCTGTGGGGCCGCGACGCCTCGACGTTGAAGCCGATGCTCGGCGATGTCCCGATCATCGAATCCGCCCATCCCTCACCGCTGTCGGCCTCGCGCGGTTTCTTCGGTTCGAGGCCTTTCTCCCGCACCAACGAATTGCTCGGTACATTGGGGGCCGCCCCGGTCGATTGGCGCTTGCCCTGACCGCGGCGTAACAGTTCGAGCGAAACAGGAGCAGATGCATGCAGATCACATCCGTGCGCGGTGCCGTAGTCGCCGTCGCCGCCGGTGCGGCGGTCCTCGGCGCACCCGCGATAGCGCAGGCCGCCGGCCTGCCGCTGGAGCCGGCCACCCCGCAGGAAGAGGTCACCACCACTCAGCACGCGGGACCGGTGCTGGCCCTGTGGGATCCGCAGACGGGTTCGTCGTCGCTGTCGTCCAACGTCAATGCGCGCGGTCTGTGCATCTTCCAGAGCATCAGCGCACAGGGCGGACTCGACTGCTTCAACGGCGCCCGGTAACCGGGCGGCGGGCGATCATCCGGATCTCGCTCGCCAGGGAGAACGGTTCGATTCGGCGGGCCTCGTCGGCGGCGAATCCGAACTTTCGATAGAAATTCCGGGCGCGTGGATTCTCCTCGAACACCCATAGCACGGTGTCGGTGTCGGGGAGGAGAATCGCACGCAGCAATTCCTGTGCGACTCCGGTGCCATATCGGTCGGCCCGGACATAGAGCGCATACAGTTCCCGATCGGCGACGCGCGGTTCGTCGCGAGGCGGGCCGGCGTGTGCGAATCCGAGGACGCGGTCGCCGGGGGCGCGGGTGTCGTCGACGGCCAGCACGATGGTGTGGGCCGTTCGATCGGTCGTCGCGCTCTCGTCGATCGAGTCGATGAGCGCGGCCCACCGGGCGGTGCGGCGGTCGACGTCGAAGGCGGCGAGCACGTGGTCGGGCACCAGGCCGCGGTAGGCCTCACGCCACGATTCGATATGGCAGATCGCCAGGTCACGGGCGTATTCGGTGGACGCCGACGCGATCCGTGGACGGTGCGGGTTCACCATCGCGTCGCACCGGGTGACCATATGACGCCGAGTGACCACATGACAACGCCCCGGTCACCCTGTGGGTGCGCCGGGGCGTTGAAGATGTCTACGCAGCTCAGCCGCGAACAACCTTTCCGGCCTTCAGGCAGGAGGTGCAGACGTTCATGCGGCGGGTGTTGCCGGGGGCAACCTGCGCACGAACGGTCTGGATGTTCGGGTTCCAGCGACGGTTGGTGCGCCGGTGCGAGTGCGAAACCGACTTACCGAAGCCGGGGCCCTTGGCGCAGACGTCGCAGACGGCAGCCATAGTCGCGAGCTCCTTCATGTCATGGGGGACCGCTGTCGGGGAGACAGCCTGTCCGGAAACTTTATCCTCAATGCCTACCAGCGCTACCGCCGGTCAACGCGACCGGGCAGCGGCCGCGTGAGGCAACCCTGCAAGAGTAGCGGCCGGTCGTATTCGATGTCCAATCGCCCCGGGGCTCGCCGCGCGCACCGATCCGCGGCCGCCTCGTCTTCGCCGCCGGATCCCCGTCCGTACCGGGCTTCGCGTGTCGAGGCTGTCGGTGTGGACGACTACCCTGGCTGGCGGATTCGACGGTGTGATCGCGGTGGCGGGAAGGACGGTGACGTGCGCGGGGTCCGGGAGAGGCTCGATGCGGCCGCACTGCGGCAATGGGGTGCGCTGTGTGTGGAACACCTGCTCGCCCATCGCGAGGAGATCAACGCGCTGAACGTCTTCCCGGTGGCCGATTCCGACACCGGAACCAATCTACTCATCACCATGCGCGCCGCGCTCGCCGCGACGGAGATACCCGGCGCCGCCGATGTGCCCGCCGCTGATGTACCCGCCGCCGATGTGCCCGCCGCCGATGCGCCCGACCCGGCCGATCTGCCTGACGATGCCGCCGGTCTGCTCGGAGCCATGGCCCGGGCCGCGACCGCCGCGGCGTGCGGGAATTCGGGCATCATCCTGTCGCAGGTCCTGCGGGGGCTGGCCGAATCCGCCGATCGCGACGGTCTCACCGCGGCCACGCTGCGTAACGCGTTGCGCCGGGCGGCGGTACTGGTCCGGGAATCGCTGAGCGAACCGGTCGAGGGCACCATGCTCACCGTGCTGGAGGCGGCCGCGGACCGCGCCGAGGACTGTGCGGAGGCGGCGGTCGCGGCGGTGGCCGTCGCCGCCGCCGACGGCGCGGTGAAGGCGCTCGGTGAGACACCGTCGCAACTGGTCGTGTTGCGTGCGGCCGGTGTGGTCGATGCCGGGGCGCGCGGGCTGCTGGTACTGCTGGACGCCCTGGTGGAGGTGTGCACCGGGAGCGCGCCCGCCCGTCCGGTCTACCGGGTGACCGATTCCGCCCCTGCGCGGCGGGCCGCCGGGCCGATGCGACGCGATGCTCCCCGTGACGACTCACCCACCGGGCGGGCGAACGACACCGCGGCGCAGGCGGATTCGCCGAAGCGTCCCGAGGGCGCCCGGCCGGATGCGCTCGCCGGCGACGGTTCCGTCGCGAGTCGCGGGGTACCGGCGCGCTTCGATCGCGCGCACCTCACGAGTACCCGGTCGCAAACGAAAGATGCTGTGCTGCCGGTGATCTCGCCGCCGAGTGAATCCGGCACGGAGGCGGTCCGGCGCGCCGGTGAGGAGTCCGGCCGGCGGAATCGGCCGAGCGTGCCGCAGTACGAGGTCATGTACCGGATCGGCGAGACCGATCCGGCGCGTATCGACCGGCTGCGTCGCGCCCTTGCCGCGCTCGGAGATTCGGTGGTCGTCGTAGGCGACGGCGAGGGCAGCTGGTCGGCGCACGTGCATTGCGCCGATGCCGGTGCCGCGGTGGAGGCGGGCCTCGCCGCCGGCGCCCTCGGCAACATCCGGATCGAGGGGTTGTTCGGCACGTCCGTTGCCGCGCAAGGACAGTCCGATCGAGGCATTCTCGCGATCGCCACCGGCGCCGGGGCGGTGCGGTTGTTCGAGGACTCCGGGGCGGTCGTGCTCACCGGTGCGGTGACCGCCGACCGGCTGCTGGCCACCATTCGCGCGATGCCGCAGCGGGAGGTGCTGGTGCTGCCTAACGGGGCGCTGCCCGCGCCGGAGCTGGTGGCGATCGGTATGGCCGCCCGGGACGGGTGGCGCGAGGTGATGATGTTGCCCAGCGGCTCCATGGTGCAGGGGCTGGCGGCCCTCGCCCTGCACGACAGCGGCAGCCTGGCCGTCGACGATGCGCTGACGATGTCGCAATCGGCAGCCAGTACCCGGTGGGGCGCGGTGCGCGTCGCCACCGAACGCGCGCTGACCATGGTCGGCACGTGCGAACGGGGCGACGGTCTCGGCCTGGTCGGTCACGACGTGGTCGTCATCGATCCGGACCTGCGCCGGGCCGCCCGCACCCTGCTCGATCGCATGCTCGGGCTAGGCGGGGAACTGGTGACGCTGCTGCTGGGCGCGCAGGCGCCCGCCGGATTGGCCGACGAGCTCACCACACATATCACCACGGAATTTCCCGGCGTCGAGGTCGTCACCTACGACGGCGGACAGGCTGTGGACCTGGTCCAGATCGGGGTGGAGTAGATGGCGACACTGAGCGACCGGCTCGATCACGTGCTGGGGGTGAAGGCGGCCGAACCGCTGGCCGACGCCTTCGATATGCATATCGTCGAGGATCTGCTGCGCCACTATCCGCTGCGCTACGCCACCCAGGGGCAGCCGCTCACCGAGGAGGCCCCCGAGGAGGGCGCCCACATCACGGTGGTGGGCCGGGTGAGAAAGACCGAACTGCGGCCGATGCGGCAGCGCCGCGGCAAACTGCTCAAGGTGGAACTGGACACCGGCTCCGCGAAACCGGTGGAGATCACCTTCTTCAACGGTGACAAGGTGAGTTACCTTGTCAAACAGGGTGTCCGGGCCATGATGTCGGGCACCGTGCACTGGTGGCGGCCGGATCGCTGGAATCTGTCGCATCCCTCGTATCTGATCCTGCCCGAGACCGCCGAATCGGTGGACAGCCTCACCTCCGTCCGCGGCGGCGGCGCCCTGCGCGGACTAGCGGAGAGTGCGAAAGGTGCCGGGGGAGTGGATATCTCGTTCTTCGAACGGGAGTACATTCCGGTATATCCGGCGACCGCCAAGGTGCAGAGCTGGGACATCCTGGCGTGTGTGCGGCAGGTGCTCGACCAACTCGATCCGATCGACGATCCGTTGCCGGCGGATCTTCGCGAGGACCACGAACTGCTGCCCGTCTCGGATGCGCTGCGGCTGATCCACCTGCCCGAACACAAATCCGATATCGACCAGGCCCGGCAGCGGCTGCGTTTCGACGAGGCGCTGGCGCTGCAGCTGGTACTGGCCCAACGCCGCCACGACGCGGCCGGGCGCACCGCGCGGCCGTGCCCGCCGCGCTCCGACGGCATCGCCGCCGAATTCGAACAGCGCCTGCCGTTCGAGCTGACGGCCGGCCAGAACAAGGTGATCGCCGAGATCTCCGGCGACCTGTCGCGCCCGCATCCCATGCATCGGCTGCTGCAGGGTGAGGTCGGTTCCGGTAAGACCATCGTCGCCCTGCACGCGATGCTGCAGGTGGTCGACGCCGGACTGCAGTGTGCGCTACTGGCGCCGACGGAAGTCCTTGCCGCCCAGCATTATCGGTCGCTGCGGTCCATGCTCGGCGATCTCGGTGCGGCGGGCGAACTGGGCGCCGCCGACCGGGCCACCAAGGTGGTGCTGCTGACCGGTTCGATGTCGGCGAGTGCGAAGAAGGCGGCACTGCTGGACGTGGTGACCGGGACGGCCGGCATCGTGATCGGCACGCACGCGCTGATTCAGGACGCGGTCGAATTCTTCGACCTGGGCATGGTGATCGTCGACGAACAGCACCGATTCGGCGTGGAGCAGCGAGATGCCTTGCGCGCCAAAGCGAAAGACGGCATCACCCCGCATCTGCTGGTGATGACCGCGACGCCGATTCCACGCACCATCGCGATGACCACCCTCGGTGATCTGGAAACCTCCACCCTGACCGAGCTGCCGCGCGGGCGCTCACCGATCACCACCCGGGTGGTGCCCGCCCGGATGAAACCGGCGTGGGTCGAGCGCGCCTGGGAGCGGATCCGCGAGGAGGTGGCGGCGGGCCGGCAGGCGTACGTGGTGTGCTCCCGCATCGGCGACGAGGAGGACGACGGCGCACCGAAGAAGGGCGCCAAGTCGAAAGGCAAGAGCCGGAAACAAGCCGACGAGGGCACGGGTGAGGCGCCGGCTACCCACGCCGCGATCGACGTCTTCGACACGCTGCGCACCGGGCCGCTGGCCGACCTGCGTCTGGGCTTATTGCACGGCCGGCTCCCGACCGACGACAAAGACCGCGTGATGCGCTCGTTCAACGACGGCGATATCGACGTGCTGGTCTGCACCACGGTCGTCGAGGTAGGCGTCGACGTGCCCAACGCGACCGTCATGGTCATCGTGGACGCCGATCGGTTCGGCGTCAGCCAGCTGCATCAGCTGCGCGGCCGGGTGGGCCGTGGCAAGCATCCGGGTCTGTGCCTGCTCATCACCGAAACCTCGCCGATGGGTACGGCCATGGCGCGGCTGGAGGCGGTGGCCGGCACGCTCGACGGTTTCGAACTGTCGGTGCTCGATCTGCGGCAGCGGCGGGAGGGCGATGTGCTGGGTTCCGCGCAGTCGGGTACCGCGCGCTCCCTGAAACTGCTCTCGTTGCTCGACGATCTCGACGTCATCACCACCGCCCAGGTGCTGGCGCGGGAGGTCGTGGACGCCGATCCGGGGCTGACCGACCATCCGGGCTTGGCAAATATGATGCATGCCGCCGTCGACTCCGAGCGGCTGGAATATCTGGCGAAGTCCTGATCACCGAATCGCGGGCGGATACGGCAGATCGACGCTGGAGTTCTCGGTGACCGCCAGCGGGCGGCCGATCTGTGGGAACGCACGCTGCGGACAGGCGGGCCGCTCGCACACCTTGCATCCGGCGCCGATCGGCACCGCGGCGGCGGGTTCGTCGAGTTGCAGGCCTTGCGAGTACACCAGCCGATCGGCGTATTCGATATCGCAGCCCAGCCCGACCGCGAACTCCTTGGTGGCGGTGCCGAATCCATGCGGACTGGGATAGGTCGTGCGCGCGATCCACAGATAGCGCCGGCCGTCCGGCATGGCCGCGACCTGCGTGAGGATCCGGCCGGGATGTGAGAACGCCTCGTGCACCACCCACAGCGGGCAGCTGCCGCCCACCCTGGAGAAGTGAAATGCGGTGGCGGACTGCCGTTTCGAGATGTTGCCCGCGCGGTCGGTGCGGACGAAGAAGAACGGCACCCCGCGCTGTCCCTGCCGCTGCAGGGTGCTCAGCCGGTGGCAGACCGTCTCGAAGCCGACCTCGAATCGCAGCGAGAGCAGATCGATGTCGTAGGACAGTTCCTCGGCCGAGCGCAGGAACTTGCCGTACGGCAGCACCACCGCACCCGCGAAATAGTTGGCCAGCCCGACCCGGGCCAGGGCCCGCGATTCGCCGACCAGCGACGGTGTGGCGTCGAGGACCTCGTCGAGCAGATCGCCGTGCAGCAGGAAGGCGAGGGTGGTGGCGATCTGGAATGCCCGCTGACCGGGGCGCAGCCGGCGCGCGAGGATCAGGGTGCGGGTCTCGGGGTCGTAGCGCCGTTTCGGGATTGCCGGGTCGGCGCCGTCGCCGCGGACCAGAACAGTGACGCCGGCCCGCTCCTCGGCGACGCGGGCCAGTTGGCGATCGATGGATCCGATGGTCAGACCGCATTCGTCGAACAGTCGTTCAGCGGCCAGATCCAGCTGGGGAATGTGGTTGTGGTGGTCGTAGAAGAAGTCGCGCACATCCTCGTAGGGCATCGGGACGCCGGGCGTACCGGCGGGGGTGGCGACCTTCGACGACAAGAGATCGAGCTGATCGGTGGTGGCGCGCAGACGGCGATGCATGGCGACGATGGTCTTGGCGACCTCCGGTAGGCGGGTGGCGAGGTCCTCGACCTCCGCAGCCGGCGGGGCGGTACCGCCGGCCGCTTCCACCAGCACCTCGTGCAGGTCCGAGACCAGCCGCGCGTCGGAGTCGGCGGCGAAGAACTGCACATCCAGATCGAAGGTCGAATTGAGTTTCAGGAGAACGGGAATCGTCAGAGGCCGCTGGTCACGTTCCAGCTGATTGAGATAGCTGGGCGAAAGCTCCAACGACTTGGCCAGGGCGGCCTGGGTCATCCGTCGTTCTTCGCGCAACCGCCGTAACCGGGCACCCGCATACATCTTGCGCACGCCGCAGATGCTACCTTTCCGCCTTCGCAATCATTGCAATTTCGCTACTCGGCACGCACAAAAATCTGCTGTTGCAAGGAGTTTTGATCAACTTCGGTGATGCGTAGCGTGCGAAGTTGCGGCCGGATCCGGTAGGTGCACGGTAGCGGAAGCGCTGCTCGGGGGTGGTGAACTACCGAGTGGAAAAGGTTGCCGGAAAGGCTGCTGGGCCAAGTGCGGGATTTCGGCATTCGCCGCGACAACCGGCCGGCGCCGCCCGCGGACCCGGCACGGGATTCGCATTCGGACGACCGGTCGCGATCGCGGCCCGTCCCGCCGGTCGGCGACCCGCATGCGGCGAGTCGCCGACCGGGCCGAATCAGCGCACCAGCGCGGCCGCCTCGACCATATTGCGCAGCGACGCCTCCACCTCGGCGCGGCCGCGGGTCTTGAGGCCGCAGTCCGGATTCACCCACAACCGCTCCGCCGGAACGGCTTTCATCGCTTCACGCAGTGAGTTCTCGATCTCGGCCACACTCGGAACCCGCGGTGAGTGGATGTCGTAGACACCGGGCCCGATACCGAGCGCGTACCCGGCGGCGATGAGATCGTCGAGGATCTCCATATGCGAGCGCGCCGCCTCCACGGATGTGACATCGGCGTCCAATGCCGCGATGGCGCCGATGATCTCGCCGAATTCCGAGTAGCACAGATGGGTGTGGATCTGGGTGTCGTCGCGAACCCCGGCGGTGGCCAGGCGGAACGCGCCCACCGCCCAGTCCAGGTACCGCTGCTGATCACCGCGGCGCAGCGGCAGCAGCTCGCGCAGCGCGGGCTCGTCGACCTGGACGATACGGATTCCGGCGGCCTCCAAGTCCACCGTCTCGTCCCGAATGGCCAGCGCCACCTGCCGCGCGGTCTCGGCGAGCGGCTGATCGTCGCGCACGAACGACCACGCCAGTATCGTGACCGGGCCGGTGAGCATGCCCTTGACCGGCTTGCCGGTCAGCGATTGGGCGTAGGTGATCCACTCGACGGTCATCGGCCCGGTGCGAACGACATCGCCGTAGAGGATCGGCGGGCGCACGCAGCGGGTGCCGTAGGACTGCACCCAGCCGTTGTCGGTGGCGGCGAATCCATCGAGTTGTTCGGCGAAGTACTGGACCATGTCGTTGCGCTCGGGTTCACCGTGCACGAGGACGTCGAGCCCCAGATTCTCCTGGAGCGCAACCACATCCGCGATCTCGGCGCGCATCCGCTCGCGATACTGCGCGTCGTCGATCGCGCCGGCGCGCAGCTCGGCGCGGGCGGTGCGGATCGCGGTGGTCTGCGGAAAGGAGCCGATCGTGGTTGTGGGCAGCAGCGGCAGGCGCAGCTGTGCGCTCTGCAGCTCGCGACGGCGGCGCGCCGGTGCCCGCCGCGCTCGATCCTCGCCGAGGCCGGCGAGCCGGGCCCGCACAGCCGCGTTCTGCAGGCGCGGATCGCGGTGGCGGCTCTCGATCGCGGCGCGCGATGCGGCGAGCTCCGCGGCGACCGCGACGGTGCCCGCACCGACCGCGTGCGCCAATATCCGCACCTCGTCCATCTTCTCGGCGCCGAACGCCAGCCACGATCGCAGCACCGGATCCAGGCCGGACTCCGCGGCCAGCGAATACGGCACATGTAGCAGCGAGCTCGAGGTCGAGACCGCCAGCGCGCCGACCGAACCCAGCAGGGTCGCCAGCTCACTCAGCGCCGCTTCCAGGTCCGTGCGCCAGATATTGCGGCCGTCTACCACTCCGGCGACCACCAGCTTGTCCGCCAGGGCGGGGACCGCCGCGACCTCGGAAACGGTAGTGCCGGAACGGAAATCCAGCGCCACGCCCTCGACCGGCGTGGCGGCCAGGGCGCTCAGTGCGGGGCCCGGGGAGCCGAAGTACGTGGCCACCAGGATGCTCGGCCGCCGGTCCCCGGCGCTCAGTTCGGCGTAGGCGGTGCGCACGGTGTCGAGCTCGGCCTCGGAGAGGTCGCACACCAGGGCCGGCTCGTCGATCTGGACCCAGACGGCGCCCGCGTCGGCAAGTCGGTCCAGCAGGTCGCGGTAGAGCGGGATCAGCTCGGCCAGCCGGTCCATCGGCGCGACGCCGTCGACACCCTTGGACAGGGCCAGGAAGGTCACCGGGCCGATCACCACCGGGCGCGCGGGAATGCCCAGCTCACGCGCCTCGCGCAACTCGCCCAACAGGGTCGACGGGTCGAGGGCGAATCGGGTGTCCGGGCCGATCTCCGGCACCAGATAGTGGTAGTTGGTGTCGAACCATTTGGTCATCTCCAGCGGTTCGCTGCCCTCGGCGCCGCGCGCGGCCGCGAAATAGCGATCCAGCCGATCGCCGATGCCGGCCACCCGCGGCGGCAGCGCGCCCAGCATGACCGCGGTATCGAGCATCTGGTCGTAGAACGAGAAGGTGCCCACCGGTACCGCGTCGAGTCCGGCGGCCTGCGCTGCCGACCAGCCCTGCGCGCGCAGCTGCCGGGCGACGCGTTCGAGTTCGGCGGCGTCGATCCGTCCGGCCCAATAGCTTTCGACGGCACGTTTGAGTTCGCGCCGCGGCCCGATGCGCGGCAGGCCCAGAACCGTTGCGGTGAAACGAGTATGCGTTGTGACAGTCACGGTGTTCTCCAAACTGGAAGCCACAGATCACCGCCGCACGACGGACGAAGCCCCGAAAAACACTGCCGCACCGGATTTCCGGTGTGCCACGGGTCCGTCCGCCCGATCCACGAGGCGGTGACCGCCGGATACGGCGTATCCGGCACAACCGGCAGGTCTTCGGACTCACAGGCATCGGTCGTGCGGACCGGTCCGGAGGGGCCCCGGATGTCGCCTACTGGCCGTCGCTTCCCGGAAGGGATCCAGTGCTCATGACGGCGGTCGTTCCTGTTCACCGCTGCGGGACAGTCCCGGATTCTCACCGGGTTCCCTCTCGCCGGCCCGCGAGGACCGGTTTCGACGCTGCGCGCGACGCTCGGGGCTCCAACTCGTCGACGGCAGCGAACCAGCTGCGTTACCGAGCCTAATCGACCGCGATCGGCAAGGAAACGCCGGCCGCCCAGCCGCAGATGTTTTCGCTGGAAGAACACAACTTCGCAGACTCGCCGATCCGGTTTGTGAGGATGGCTGCGAAGCCGTATTCACTGTTCGGCCCAGCTCGCCGGGCAGGTACCTTTATCGAATGTTCTCCAAAGTGCTGGTCGCCAACCGCGGGGAAATCGCCATCCGTGCCTTCCGTGCCGCTTACGAACTCGGCATCGGCACCGTGGCGGTTTTCCCCTACGAAGATCGCAACTCGGTGCATCGCCTCAAGGCCGACGAGTCGTACCAGATCGGTGTCCCCGGACATCCGGTGCGCGCCTACCTCTCGATTCCCGAGATCATCAGCGCCGCCAAGTCCGCCGGCGCCGATGCGGTCTACCCCGGCTACGGCTTCCTGTCGGAGAATCCGGACCTCGCCGCGGCGTGCGCGGCCGAGGGCATCACCTTCATCGGCCCCTCGGCCGAGGTGCTCGAACTGACCGGTAACAAGGCGCGGGCCATCGCGGCGGCGAAGGAGGCCGGGCTTCCGGTGCTGAACTCCAGCGCGCCCTCGGCCGATGTCGAGGAGCTGCTGCGGGCATCGGAGGAGATGGAATTCCCGGTGTTCGTGAAGGCGGTCGCCGGCGGTGGCGGTCGCGGTATGCGCCGGGTGGCGGATCGGGTGCAGCTGCGCGAGGCGATCGAGGCCGCGATGCGCGAGGCGGAATCGGCGTTCGGGGACGCGACGGTCTTCCTCGAGCAGGCCGTGATCAACCCGCGGCATATCGAGGTACAGATCCTGGCCGATCAGCACGGCAACGTCATGCATCTGTTCGAGCGCGACTGTTCGCTGCAGCGGCGGCATCAGAAGGTGATCGAGCTGGCGCCCGCGCCGAATCTGGATCCCGCACTGCGCGAACGTATGTGCGCGGACGCGGTGGCGTTCGCGCGCCAGATCGGGTACTCGTGCGCGGGCACCGTGGAGTTCCTGCTCGACGAGCGCGGCCATCACGTGTTCATCGAGATGAACCCGCGGATCCAGGTCGAGCACACGGTGACCGAGGAGATCACCGACGTGGATCTGGTGCAGTCGCAGTTGCGCATCGCGTCCGGGGAGTCGCTGGCGGATCTGGGGCTGAGTCAGGACAGCGTGTCGATTCACGGTGCCGCGCTGCAGTGCCGGATCACGACCGAGGATCCGGCCAACGGATTCCGTCCCGACACCGGCCGCATCACCGCCTACCGCTCGCCCGGCGGCGGTGGCATCCGGCTCGACGGCGGTGCGAATCTCGGCGCCGAGGTCGGCGCCCACTTCGACTCCATGCTGGTCAAGCTGACCTGTCGCGGTCGCGACTTCGGCGCGGCGGTGGCGCGGGCCCGGCGCGCGGTGGCGGAATTCCGCATCCGCGGCGTGGCCACCAACATCCCGTTCCTGCAGGCCGTTCTCGACGATCCGGATTTCCGGGCCGGACGGATCACCACCTCGTTCATCGACGAGCGCCCGGAGTTGCTGACCCAGCGCGGTTCGGCCGACCGCGGAACCCGCATTCTGCGCTATCTGGCGGATGTGACGGTGAACAAGCCGCACGGTGAGCGGCCGACGGCGGTATATCCGCACGACAAGCTGCCGGCGATCGATCTGAGTGCGCCGCCGCCGGACGGCACCCGGCAGCGGTTGCTGGAGCTGGGGCCCGAGGGGTTCGCGCGGTGGATGCGGGAGCGCGACGCGGTCGGCGTCACCGACACCACGTTCCGTGATGCCCATCAGTCGCTGCTCGCGACGCGGGTGCGCACGCGCGGTCTGCTGACGGTGGCTGGGCACGTGGCGCGGATGACCCCGGAACTGCTGTCGGTCGAATGCTGGGGTGGCGCGACCTACGATGTGGCGCTGCGCTTCCTGTACGAGGACCCGTGGGAGCGGCTGGCGGCGCTGCGGGAGGCGATTCCGAACATCTGTCTGCAGATGTTGCTGCGTGGGCGCAACACCGTCGGTTACACGCCGTATCCGGAGCAGGTGACGCGGGCGTTCGTGCGCGAGGCCACCGATACGGGTATCGACATCTTCCGGATCTTCGACGCGCTGAACAATGTGGATCAGATGCGGCCGGCGATCGACGCGGTACGTGAGACCGGGACCGCGCTGGCCGAGGTCGCGATGTCCTACACCGGTGATCTGTCGAATCCGGACGAGAACCTCTACACCCTCGACTACTACCTGAAGCTCGCCGAGCAGATCGTCGAGGCCGGCGCGCACGTGATCGGCATCAAGGACATGGCCGGGCTGTTGCGGGCGCCGGCGGCGCACACGCTGGTGACGGCGCTGCGCAGCAACTTCGATCTGCCGGTGCACGTGCACACCCACGACACCCCGGGCGGCCAGCTCGCCACCTACCTGGCCGCCTGGCAGGCCGGCGCCGACGCCGTGGACGGGGCGAGCGCGCCGATGGCCGGCACCACGAGCCAGCCCGCGCTCTCGGCGATCGTCGCCGCGGCAGCGCATTCGCCCTACGACACCGGGCTGCGCCTCGATGCGGTCTGCGACCTCGAGCCGTATTGGGAGGCGTTGCGAAAGGTGTACGCGCCCTTCGAATCCGGGTTGCCGGGGCCGACGGGCCGGGTATATCACCACGAGATTCCGGGCGGGCAGCTGTCGAATCTGCGGCAGCAGGCCATCGCGCTCGGGCTGGGCGATCGGTTCGAGGAGGTCGAGGCGAAATACGCGGCCGCCGACCGGCTGCTGGGCCGGCTGGTGAAGGTCACCCCGTCCTCCAAGGTGGTCGGTGACCTCGCGTTGTCACTGGTCGGGTCGGGGGTGGACGTGGAGGATTTCGCCACCGACCCGGCGCGCTACGACATTCCGGACTCGGTTATCGGTTTCCTGCGTGGCGAACTCGGCACCCCGGCGGGTGGCTGGCCCGAACCCTTCCGCAGCCGCGCTCTCGAAGGTCGCGGCCCGGCGAAGCCGGAAGTGCCGCTGACCGCCGAAGACGCCGCGGCACTGGACGGTTCGTCCCAGCAGCGCCGAGAGACGTTGAACCGGTTGCTGTTTCCCGCTCCCACCGCGGAATTTCTGGCGCATCGGGAGAAGTACGGCGACACCACCGGCTTGTCTGCGAACCAGTTCTTCTATGGTCTGCGCCACGGTGAGGAACACCGCGTCGAACTGGAGAAGGGCGTCACCCTGCTCATCGGCCTCGAGGCGATCTCGGAGCCGGACGAGCGCGGTATGCGGACGGTGATGTGCATCCTCAACGGGCAGCTGCGTCCGGTACAGGTGCGCGACCGCTCGATCGCCAGCGAGGTTCCGGTGGCGGAGAAGGCCGACAAGAACAACGCCGGTCACATCGCCGCACCCTTCGCCGGTGTCGTCACGCTGACCGTCGGCGAGGGCGACACGGTCGCCGCCGGCGACACGGTCGGCACCATCGAGGCCATGAAGATGGAAGCCGCCATCACCGCACCCCGCGCCGGCGTCGTCGCCCGGGTCGCGATCGGCACGGTGCAGCAGGTCGAAGGCGGCGACCTGCTGGTGGAACTGCGCATGAACGAGACATCGGCCGAATGACGATGCCGGTCAGCCACAGTGGGGCGCGGGGCGAGGGCCGGCAGTGATCGGTCACGCACACCGTATGCCGGTGGACCGGTCGATGTCGTCGTGTGGGCGGGGCCGACCCGCCCACACGGCCGCGCGCCCTCGGCTTGCCGTGGCGGAGGCATCGCGGTGACCCGGATCGTCGCGGGCGTGGCCGGCGGCCGGCGGCTGCGGGTTCCGCCCACGGGGACCAGGCCGACCTCGGACCGGGTGCGGGAAGCGCTGTTCAACGCGCTCACCGCGCGCATGGATGTCGACGGCATCCGGGTACTCGACCTCTATGCCGGTTCCGGGGCCCTCGGTCTGGAGGCACTGTCGCGCGGTGCGTCCCATGCGCTGCTGGTCGAATCCGATCGCAAGGCGGCCGCGGTGATTCGCGGAAATATCGCGGATCTGGATGTGCCCGGCGCCGAATTGCGCCCGGGCACAGTCGCTTCCGTGCTGGCGACAGCACCGGCCGAGCCATACGACCTGGTGCTGTCCGACCCGCCCTACGCGGTTGGCGACGCCGCTGTCGAGGCCGACCTGCGGGCCTTGTCGGCCAACGGCTGGCTGTACGAGGACGCCCTGATCGTCGTGGAGCGCTCGGCCCGGTCACCGGAAACCGCGTGGCCGCCGGGGTATTCGCCATTGAAGCCCCGTCGCTACGGCGAGACTCGCATCGACCTCGCCGAATACCACGGTTGATCCGGCTCGTGCTCGGACCCGGCAGCCGTTGCTCGGTGACAACGTCCGCCACAGCGGCGACCTCGCCGCCGTGGGATTCGTCTTTGTCGGGCCTTCTGCACCGTGCCTTCTACACCGAGCCTTCTACTGCGTGGCGCCTTTTCGGCGCGGCCTCCCGCTCAGCCGCGGCGTTCGGCGATGCGCGCGAGCAGGCGTTTGTGCACGGCCGGCGGCAACATCCCGGTGACGTCGCCACCGAAGGTCGCCACCTCCTTGACCAGCGAACTGGACAGGAAGCTGAGGGCCGGGTTAGTGGCCAGGAAGTAGGTGTCGACGCCCGAGAGGTGCTTGTTCATCTGGGCCATCTGCATCTCGTATCCGAGATCGGTGGCATCGCGCAGACCTTTGACCATGGCGGTGATGCCCTGTTCGCGAGCGAAATCGACCAGCAGCCCGTACCAGGATTCGATTCGCACGTTGGGCAGATCGGCGGTCGCCTCGCGCAACATCTCGATCCGCTCGTCGACGCTGAACATGCCCTGCTTGCTCTTGTTGATCATCACGGTCACGACGACCTCGTCGAACTGCGCGGCCGCGCGCGAGATGACGTCGATATGCCCGTTGGTCACCGGATCGAAGGACCCGGGGCACAGTGCTCCAGCCATGCAGCGACGCTAACAGGTCGGGGCGGGCCGAGCCGATCGTGGTCGTCACAGCGCACGCAGCCGCAGTGGCGTCGGCGCTTCGAGGGGTGCGGGGCGGATGTAGCCCCGGGGCCGCTGCTCGCGGGCCCGGCTCAGCGCGGCGTGCACGCGCTCCGCGGTGCCTCCCGCACTCAAACCGCGCCAGGTGGTGCGGACCAGCTGAAATCCATAGCGCCGCAACACCGCATCCGGCGTTCGGCGCGACGGCCCGCCATGGGCTCGCGCTCTGATCGGCCGGTGCCCGTCGACCTCGAGCACCACTCCGGTTCGGCCGAGATACAGATCGGCCGTCCCCAGCACTCTCCCGTCGTCGGCATGGATCACTCCACCCGCGGCCGCCGGCGGGAACCCGAGCAACCGCAGCAGCACGCGGATCCGGGAGTGCTCGACTCCGCCGCTGCGCGGATCGAGAAAACCGATCACGTGCCGCGCGCCGTCGACGCCGCGCCGACCCCGGGCGCAGGCCAGTTCGCGTGCCAATGCCGGTGCGGTGACGCCGAATTCGCGGGCGAGGGCATCGCCGACGACCACCGCTGATTCGAACGGAAGTGTGCGAGCCAGATCGATGACCGTACGGGCGGGACTGGTGACCAGCAGCCCCTGCCGTTCGGCCACGACGGTGACCGGTGCGCAGTGGACCTTCAGATTCGGTTTGATGCGCCCGCCGTGGCGTCGATTGCGCGTCACGTGGACGCGGTCCAGCAGTGCCGGGGACATCGGCGCACCCAGCATGACCGCCGCCGATTGGTGGCTCACCACGGCATCGGCCGCCATCTCCGGCAGCAGCGCCGCCACCGCCAGCCGGTGCCGCGCCACGTCGTCCAACTCCGCGAGTAACGAGGCCTCGGCGTACGCCCCGCGCCGCACCCGCCGCCAGCTCCCGATCGCGCACCGCCGCCGGATCTCGTCGTCGCCGACCCCTGCCGACACCGCGTCTCGGCGCCGGTGCAGCCCGGCGACCCCATCCTGTTGCGCCGCCGGTCGGCTTGCGCGGCACACGGTTTCGGCACGCCCGTTGCGGTGCGTCATTGCGGGTCCTGGTGCCGACGGGTGCGGCGCGGGTGGGGGAGAAGAGGACAGGGAACCGGTACCCGCGGGCGCGGGGACGTGGCCGAACGCAGACCCGCCCGCCAGAGGGTGGGACTTCCCGGACAGTGGTTCTCCGAACGGTGGTGCATTGCCGAACCTCCCACGATGAGAACTCGCAACGACGTTTGCTGAGTTAGGACGTGGGGTAAGAAGACTCGGTTCCTTGCACAGATGACCAGGTTGCAGCCGCACCCCGTGCAGGAACGCCGGGCGATCAGAACACCCGGAGCGTCAGGCGATCAGAACACCCAGAGCCGCAGCGTCAGGAAGCGCAGCGCACCGACTCCGGCGGTGATGCCGATGACGGCGATCGCCTCGGCGACGTCGTCGAGTCCGGGCGCCGCGATATCGAGCACCGCCAGCGCCCCCGAGGTGATGGCGAGTCCGGCCAGCGCCAGTCCACCGCCCTCGAGTTGAGCGGTGAGCCAGCCGACCCGGTCGGCGGCATGGAAGGTGAGGCGGCGGTGCAGTTCGTTGGCGAGTGCCGTGCTGACGATCGATCCGGTCAGGTTGGCGAGCTGCGGTCCACCGCTGTAGCAGGCCAGGAAGAGCAGGAAGTAGCCGATATTGCTGAAGCCGCCGACCAGTGCGAACCGGACGAGTTGCGACAGCCAGTGGTCACCGCGCAGGTAGTTGGCAAAGCGTGAGGCGAGACGGCGGACGGCGGGCGGGGACTGTTGCGGCTCCGGCGTCTCGGCCAGCAGTTCGCTGTGCCCGATGGATACACCCGGATCGGGCTGTGGGTTCACCCACATACCCGGAGGTGCCGGATAAAGGACAACCATTGTCGTTCCGATCGCACAGTGCCGGACGCCGAAGGCGACGTGTTCCGGCTGGTCTACCGCTCGGTAGAAAAGATAGCACCAAGCGGAGAGATTTCCTCCACTTGATTTGTGTGGGATAGGAAACACCATCCGACACACCGATGGTGATCTGGGCAGACACGCGGGATGCGGGCACACTGGGCCGAGAGCAGTAGTTCGGCACGAGAGTGGGGTCAGCAGGATGTATCGCGTATTCGAGGCACTCGACGAACTGGTCGCGATCGTCGAAGAGGCGCGGGGTATCCCGCCGACCCGCAATTGCATCGTGCCTCGCGGTGACGTGCTGGAACTGCTCGACGACGTGCGTGAGGCGCTGCCCGGCGAACTCGACGACGCCCAGGACGTGCTCGACCACCGCGACAAGATCGTCTCCGATGCCCGCAATACCGCCGAGGCGACGGTGACCGGCGCGAACGACCAGGCCGAACAGACCGTCGCCGGCGCCCGCGAGGAGGCCGACCGGCTGCTGGCCGACGCCAAGGCGCACGCTGACCGGATGGTCGCCGAGGCCCGCGCGCACGCCGATCACCTGGTCGCGACCGCGCAGGCCGAGGCCGACCGGATCGTGACCGACGGTAAGGCCGAGTACGAGGCGCTCACCGGCCGCGCCCGCACCGAATCGGAGCGGATGATCGCGGCGGGCCAGGCCTCCTACGACCGATCGGTGGCCGAGGGGCAGGCCGAACAGGAGCGACTGGTCTCGCAGACCGAGGTGGTGCGGGCCGCGCACGCCGAATCCGCGCGGCTGATCGACGCCGCGCAGACCGAGGCCGACCGGCTGCGCGAGGAATGCGACCACTACGTCGATTCCCAACTGGCCGATTTCGAGGAGACTTTGCACTCGACGCTGCGGACGGTCGGCCGCGGTCGTCAGCAATTGCGTTCGGGCACCGGCGTTCCGGACTACGCCGCCGACTTCCGGCGCTGATCTGCCCGCGTTCGTTCCGGGATTTGGGGGGATCGGCGCAGTTCGCGTACTGTGGAGTGGTTGCCCAAACCCCCTCGAAACGTGAGTGAGTGTCCGATGTCCGCCCAGTCCGGTTCCGGTACGCGTCGTCGTCAGACGGACGCGGATTTCCTGCTGGACACCCGCAGTCTGGGGCGTGCCCCGGGCTCGATTCGGCAGGTGCATCGGGTCGTCACCGCGCCCGAGAAGATCGGCTTGGACCTGATCGCGATCCCGGCCGGTGCCGAGATCGACCTCGATCTGACCCTGCAGGCGGTCTCGGAGGGTGTGCTGGTCACCGGTTCGGTGTCGGCGCCGATCGAGGGGGAGTGCTCGCGCTGCCTGGAGTCGTTCACCGACGATCTGGAACTCGAGATCACCGAACTGTTCGCCTATCCGGACAGCGCGACCGAGCAGACCACCGAGGAAGACGAGATCTACCGGCTCGTCGACGACATGATCGACATCGAGCCGGTGGTCACCGACGCCGTCGGTCTGGAATTGCCGCTGCAACCGCTGTGTGAACCCGATTGTGCCGGGCTGTGCCCGGAATGCGGTGTCCGGATGGCGATTGCGGGTCCGGATCACACGCATGAGATACTGGACCCTCGCTGGGCGGGGCTTGCGAAATTCGCGAGCGAAACCCCCAGCTCCGGCGTCTCCGACGCCCCATCAGACGTAGACCGATCCCTTGCCGACCGCCATGGTTCGGCAAGTTCGACGACAGAGGAGAAGTAGTCGTGGCCGTTCCGAAGCGCCGGATGTCTCGTGCCAACACCCACTCGCGGCGCAGCCAGTGGAAGGCCACCGCGCCGACCCTGATCACCTGCCCGAACCGGGCGTGCGGTCAGAAGACCCTCCCGCACATCGCGTGCCCGAACTGCGGCACCTACAAGGGCCGCCAGGTCACCTCGGCCATCTGATCTGCCGATCGGGTAGCCGCAAAGTGACCGCCGGTAAGGACGAAGCGGACGCACCCGCAGCGGGCGAGGCCGCTGACCACGCCAGCCTTCTGGAAGCGCTCGGCGTGGAGGTGCGCCCGGATCTGCTCCGGCTGGCGCTCACCCACCGTTCCTATGCCTACGAGAACGGTGGTCTGCCGACCAACGAACGCCTGGAATTCCTGGGCGATTCGGTTCTCGGTCTGAGCATCACCGAGCGCCTGTACCTCGAGCATCCGGAGAAATCCGAGGGCGAGCTCGCCAAACTGCGCGCCAGTGTGGTGAACATGCACGCGCTGGCCGAGGTCGCGCGCGGCCTGGGTGAGGGCGGCCTCGGCCGTCATCTGCTGCTCGGTAAGGGCGAGGAGCTCACCGGCGGCCGGGACAAGGCGAGCATTCTCGCCGACGGGATGGAATCGCTGCTGGGCGCGGTCCATCTGCAACACGGCATCGAGGTCGCGCGCGGAGTCGTGCTGCGGCTGTTCGCCGAACTGCTCGAGCGCGGTCCCCGGATGGGCGCCGGCCTGGACTGGAAGACCAGTCTGCAGGAGCTCACCGCGGAACGCGGCATCGGCGTGCCCAGCTACGAGATCACCTCGACCGGTCCCGACCACGACAAGGAATTCACCGCCACCGCGGTGATTGGTGGCCAGGCCTATGGGCAGGGCGTCGGCCGGTCGAAGAAGGAAGCCGAGCAGAAGGCCGCGGGCGCTGCGTGGCAGGCGCTCACCGCGGACGGTTCCGCCGAAGCCGGTGACTGATGCCCGAACTGCCCGAGGTCGAGGTGGTCCGGCGCGGACTCGAGGAGCACGTCGTCGGCCACGTCGTGGAATCGGTCCTGGTCAAACATCCGCGGTCGGTGCGCCGCCACGAACTCGGCGGTGACGATCTCGCCGCCCGGATGGCGGGCCTGCGGATCGAATCCGCCCGCCGCCGCGGCAAATTCCTCTGGCTGACCTTCGACGATCCCGATGCCGCACTCGTCGTCCATCTGGGGATGAGCGGGCAGATGCTCGTGCAGTCCGCGCAGGCGCCGCTGGAGAAACACGCGCATATCGTCGCCGGACTCGACAACGGCACCCAGCTGCGCTTCGTCGATCAGCGTACCTTCGGTGGCTGGGCGCTGAATCGGCTCATCGCTCACGACGGTGAGGAACTGCCGGAATCGGTCGCCCACATCGCGCGCGATCCGCTCGATCCCCATTTCGACACCGAGGCCGTGGTCGCGCGTATACGGACCAAATCCTCCGAGATCAAGCGGGTGCTGCTGGATCAGACGGTGGTCTCGGGCATCGGCAACATCTACGCCGACGAGGCGTTGTGGCGAGCCCGCATCCACGGTGAACGCCCCGCCGCGGCGCTCACCCGGCCCGCACTGCGGCGGCTGCTGAGCGAGGTGCAGGCGGTGATGGGGGCGGCCCTCGACGCCGGCGGCACCTCCTTCGACGCGCTGTATGTCAACGTCAACGGCAATTCCGGATACTTCGAGCGGTCGCTGGCCGCCTACGGCCGCGAGGACGAACCGTGCCGTCGTTGCGGCGCCCCGATCCGCCGCGAGAAGTTCATGAACCGCTCGTCCTACTCCTGTCCGCGCTGCCAGCCGAAGCCCCGGCGATAGTGGCGAGCACGCGCTAAATTTGCGGTGTGTCCGATAACGCCACTTCGTACGAAGGGAGAACGGATGCGCAAGCTCACCTACTTCGTGGCCTCGACCATCGACGGGTATATCGCCACCTCGGACGGATCGGTCGATTTCTTTCCGGTAGGTGGTGACCACGGCCCGGCCATCACCGCGCAGTATCCGGAGACGCTACCGACCAAGATCCGGGAATCACTCGGGATCGACAGCCCGGGCGAAAGTTTCGACACCGTGCTCATGGGCCGCAAAACCCACGATTTCGGGGTGCGGACCGGCACGTCGAGCCCGTATTCACATCTGCGGCAGTTCGTCGTCTCGACCACCCTGCCCGGCGCTCCGGATCCGGACGTCGAGTTGATCACCTCCGACCCGTTGGGGCGCGTGCGCGGACTCAAGCAGGAGAAGGGGGCGGGTATCTGGTTGTGCGGCGGCGGTGAACTGGCACAGGCGCTGCTACCGGAGATCGACCAGATCTTCCTCAAGTTGTATCCGATCGTGCTGGGGCACGGCCGGCCGCTGTTCGGCGCGGGACCACGGCTGCCCGAGCCGGCGCTGTTCCGGGTGCTCACGGGCCGGGTGTTCGAGGACGGAGTGGCGTTCATCAAATACAGCCGGATGCCCTAGTGGGCGGCCAGATTCCGGATCCGGTGGCCGCACTGCGCGAGATCGCGTTCTGGATGGAACGCGATCGCGCGCAGACCCATCGGGTCAAGGCCTACCGACGGGCGGCCGATGTGGTGGCCGAGCTGTCGGACGCCGATTTCGAGCGTTACCGCGAATCCGGTGCCTGGCAGGAACTTTCGGGTATCGGACCGAAGACCGCGGCGGTGATCGAACAGGCCTGCGCCGGCGCAGTACCGCAGCGACTGGCCGAATTGCGTTCCGCGGCACGGCCGATCGCACCCGCCGGTGGCGAGGTCCGCGCGTTGCTGCGCGGCGATCTGCACACCCACTCCGACTGGTCCGACGGCGGCAGCCCGATCGAGGAGATGATGCGCACCGCGCAGGCGCTGGGCCACGAATATTGTGCGCTGACCGATCATTCCCCGCGGCTGAAAGTCGCCAACGGACTCTCCGCGGAGCGGCTGCGCCGCCAGTTGGACGTGGTGGCCGAACTCAACGAGCGGCTCGCACCGTTTCGCATTCTCACCGGTATCGAGGTCGACATCCTCGACGACGGCACTCTCGACCAGGAGGCCGAGCTGCTCGCCCGCCTGGATGTCGTTGTGGCCAGCGTGCATTCGAACCTGCGCGCCGACTCGGCGATCATGACCAAACGCATGGTGTACGCGGTGGCGAATCCGAATGTCGATATACTCGGCCACTGCACCGGGCGATTGGTCGCCGGTAATCGCGGCATCCGGCCGGAATCGTCGTTCGATGCCGAACTCGTCTTCGAGGCGTGTCGCCGCTACGGGACGGCCGTGGAAATCAACAGTCGTCCCGAACGGCTCGATCCGCCGAGCCGGCTGCTACGCCTGGCCGTGGAGATGGGCTGCCATTTCAGCATCGATACCGACGCGCACGCCCCCGGGCAGCTGGATTGGCAGGGCTACGGCTGCGAACGTGCGGCGGCGAACGAGGTCCCGGCCGACCGCATCATCAACAGCCTGCCACTGGGCGAACTCCTGGCGTTCACCGCGCGGTGACACCTCGCGGCGAACCGGGCCCGCTCAGAGGATCGCGAACGCGACGACCATGCCGATCGCCAGATGCGCGGCGGCCACCAGCAGCGACTGAATCTGGTACGTGGACGATTTCAGCAGATCGCCGATGTGCAGGCCGACCAGCCATTCGAGCAGCCGGATGGAGATCACCTGCGCGACGATGCCCACCAGCCCGTAGATGCCGGTGGCGATCAGGCCCTCGACGAGCCGGCCGCCGGAGGAGTAGATCGCCAGCACCACGATCAAGGCCATACTCACCATGCCCGCGGAGGCGATGACGACCGCGTTCGGATTACCGGCGGCGACCATCCTGCGCAGCGGTCCGGGCGTGGAACTGTCGATGGCCTGGAATCCGATCAGCATCAGGACCAGACCCAGCACCGCGTACAGCGCAATCGCGCCGACGCCGTGTCCGACGGAGCTCCAATACCCTGATTCGAGCGCGAGGGTGGACGACACAGATTCCTCCGGTGATGTTGATCGAGTCGCTGAATGCTACTTGGTCGGAATGCGATGCGGAACGAAGGTGGCGCCGTCATCGGTGATCAGGCCGGGGGATTCGCGGATGCCGAGACCGGCCGAGGTGTCGCCGACGATCCAGGCGCCCAGGACCGGCCGCAGGCCGTCGAAATCCGGTAGCGGATCGAGAAGTTGATAGACGAACCCCTCTTCGCCGTACACGCCGCCGGTCGAGGTTTCCATCCCGGCGCCGACGATGGTCATATTGGCGCCTTCGCGGCCCAGCTTCGGTTTGCGGATGTACTCGGTGAGTTCGTGCGGATCGTCGAGATAGGCCGGCAGCAGATTCGGGTGCCCGGGATACATCTCCCACAGCACCGCCAGCAGCGCCTTGTTGGACAGCAGTGTCTTCCAGAGGGGTTCGACCCAGGCGGTCTCGGGAATGGAGTCCACCACGCGCTTGCCGAAATCGTCGTCGAGCGCCCACTCCCACGGATACAGCTTGAAGATCGAACCGATCGGCGCCTCGGCCAGATCGACGAAACGCTCCAGCTCGGTATCGAAACCGATCTCCTCGATCGGCAGCGCGATGGTGTCGAAACCTGCCTCGGCGGCGGTCTCCTGCATATACGCGGTGGTCACGTTGTCCTCGCCGGAGGCGTCGGCCGAGGACCAGGTGAAGTGCAGCTGGTTGGTGGGCAGCTGGTCGAGCAGCTCGCCCCAGCGCTCGACCAGGCGCTCGTGCAGCGAATTCCACTGGTCGTCGTCGGGGTAGACGTCGGTGAGCCAGTGCCACTGCACGATGGCCGCTTCCAGCAGCGAGGTCGGGGTATCGGCGTTGTACTCCAGCAATTTCGCCGGACCGCGGCCGTCGTAGCGCAGATCGAAACGTCCGTAGACGTACGGATCGCTGCGCTGCCACGACTTCTTGATCGGCTCCCAACTCCACTCGGGCAGACCGAAATCGGCGAAGCGCTCGGTGAGCACGATCTGCTCGACCGCGTGCAGGCACATCGAATGCAGCACTTCCACCTGGGCCTCGAGCGCGAGGATTTCGTCGAGATCGAATTCGTAGTGCACCGATTCATCCCAGTACGGGCGCGACTGTCCGTTCGCGTCGCGGCCGGGCGAGCCGAATACCAGCCCTTGATCGGCGATGATCTTCTGCCAGCCGGGACGTTGCCGGTTGCGCATCCGACGCATCTAGGAGCCTCCACTGGTGGAACCGGATTTACTGCCGAGACCGCCACGTACGACGGTCCCGCTCTTGGTGCTGACGGTGGCCTTCTTCGGCGCGACCGTGCTGCCGCCGACGGGCGCGCGCCCGACGGCGTTGTTGCCGCCGTAGTAGTAGCGGTACTGGTGGCCGTTGTAGAGGAAGATGCCGGGACCGAGGCCGCCGCCGCCGTAATAGCCGCCGGTACTCGCGTAGGACTGGGCGCGCACACAGTCGTCATCGGGTACGACCTGCTGCTGCCCGTTGTCGTCGGTGATGCAGTAGGCGGTCACGTTCGCGGGCCGATGTGCGGCCTGGTAGGCGAGATATCCGGTGCCGACCACCGCGGCGATGCCGGCCACCGCCACGCCGCCGATGAGCAGCCGCTTGCGCTTGCGCCGCTTGGTTTCCGCGGCCTCCGCCGCGGCCCGCTCCGCCTCTTCGGCGCGTTTACGGGCCTTGTCGCGCGCCCGCGCCTCGGCCACCGTCGGCGGGCGAGGCTGGGTGACGCCGGCTTCCTGCCGCTGCATACTCCCGCGCATGCGCCGGGGTGCGCCGGATTCGCCTGCGGCGCCGGGGTTCTCACCCTCGGACTCCGTCGAGCCACCGGCATCGGCGCCGAAAGCGTTGTCCGACAGCGGGTTCGGTGCACCGGGGGTGGCCAGGCCGGGAATCGTCGAGGCCGGGTCGGGGAAGCCCGGCAGGATGGGCGTGCCGGGGAGCGTCGGCGCGGTCCGCGGATTCGGGAGGGTGGGGTCCGGTTCGCCCAGGCGTCTCGTCGGTTCCGCCTCGGATGCGCCGGTCTCGCGCTCGCCACCGGGCTGTGCGCCGAAACGCACCGTCGGATCCGAGGCGCCGATTTCTTTCGACTCGCCAGATTCCGTGCCGCCACCGGTGCTGTCTTCCCCCACGGACGGGGCGTCGCGGGGGTCGTGCGAATCCCGATCCCCGGGTCCGCCGCCCGGCTCATGTGTTGCCAACGATCGACTCCTGTATCCCCGCCGCTACCGTTCCTCGAAGCCTGTGATTCCGCCGAGGGCGGCGCCCCAGTTTTCCACAACCAGGTCGACTCGACCAGGAGTGTCACCCGACCGCAACAATGCCAGCAAACGCTCGCACGCCGGTCGCGGACCCTCGGCCACCACGTGCACGCGCCCGTCCCGGGTGTTGCGGGCGTGGCCCACCAAACCGAGCTCCAGCGCCCGCGCTCGCGTCCACCAGCGGAACCCGACGCCCTGAACCAGGCCGTGCACCCAGGCACTGAGCCGGACGGGGTCGGGACTCACGAGTCGATCTTGTCGATCTGGAACGTCAGGTTCACCGTCGTGCCCGCCTTCAGCGTCCGTCCCACCGTGCACACCTTGTCGATGGCGCGCTGCACGGTGACCAGCAGGCGCTGACGCCCGGCCTCGTCGAGCTCGGACAGGTCCAGCTCGACGATCTCGTTCAGTTCCGGATATACCTCGTTCTCGCGGTCGGCGTCGCCGGAGACGCGGATTGTGGTGTCGTAGTTCTCCCCGAGCCGGTTGGACAGCGGGAAGTCCGAACTCATCCCGGTGCAGGCGGCCAGCGCGATCTTCAGCAGCTCACCCGGGGTGAACACGCCCTCGACGCCATCGGAGCCGATGAGCACCTCGGCTCCGCGCGAGCTGCGTCCGGTGTAGCGGCGCGTGCCGGTCCGCTCCACCCACAATTCGGTCACCGGCTTCGGCGCCTTGGTCTGCGGGGCGGCCGCGACGGTCGCGGGCTGCGCCGCGGCGGCGGTGGGTGCGGCGGAGGTGGTGGTCTGTTCGGACATACCGTCGATCCTGCCATCGTGCCCGGCGTATCCGCACCGCACACCGGCTTTCACCACGGCGTGTGGAGGCCGTTGTGTCCGATATCACCGGTTCTGCCGGGCGTGTCCGGGCTCGGATCAGGCTTGGAATCGGTACCCCATACCGGCCTCGGTGAGCAGATGTTTCGGCTGGGAAGGGTCGTCTTCGAGCTTGCGCCGCAGCTGCGCCAGATACACCCGGAGATAGTGGGTTTCGGTCGCATACGTCGGGCCCCACACCTCGCGCAGCAGTTCCCGGCGGCCCACCAGCTTGCCCTGATTGCGCACCAGCATTTCCAGCACACCCCATTCGGTGGGCGTGAGGTGGACGTCGCGGCCGCCGCGGATGACCTTCTTCGCCGCGAGATCGACGGTGAACGAGGACGTTTCCACGATCGGCGCCGACTCCTCGGCCGTCGAGGCGGAACGCCGCACCGCCGCCCGGAGGCGGGCCAGCAGTTCGTCCATGCCGAACGGTTTGGTGACGTAGTCGTCGGCTCCGGTGTCGAGGGCCTGCACCTTGTCCGAGGAATCGGTGCGGGCGGACAGCACGATCACCGGCATCGAACTCCAGCCGCGAATTCCGGCCAGTACCTCGACGCCGTCGATATCGGGCAGGCCCAGATCCAGCACGACCACGTCGGGATGTTTCTCCGCGGCCGCCCGCAGGGCCGCCGAGCCGGTGGCGGCGGTGATCACCTCGTAGCCGCGCACCGACAGGTTGATCCGCAGTGCGCGCAGGATCTGCGGTTCGTCGTCGACGACCAGCACCCGGATCGCGGCCGGCGGTCGTTCGGCCGATGTCACGACGCCTCCTCCATCTTGCGGGACACCCGCACCCGGTCGGCGTCGCGAGCGGGCTGCGCAGTGTGACTCACGACGCCTCCTGTGTTTTCGCGGGACACCCGCACCCGGTCGGCGTCGCGAGCGGGCTGCGCAGTGTGACTCACGACGCCTCCTGTGTCTCATCGGCCGGCAGCTCGATCACCATGGTCAGCCCACCTCCGGGCGTCGGTTCGGCGTGTACGGTCCCGCCCATCGCCTCGACGAATCCGCGGACCACCGACAGGCCCAGCCCCACACCGGTCGAATTGTCGCGGTCGCCCAATCGCTGGAACGGCTCGAACATCTGTTCCTCGAGTCCGGTCGGAACGCCCGGACCGTAGTCGACCACTGTGATGGATACCCGGCCGCCGTCGCGTTCGGCGCCAACCCGCACCGGTGTGTCGGGGACGGCCGTTCCGGCCGGCGCCGAGTAGCGCAGCGCGTTGTCGATCAGATTGGCGAGCACCCGTTCCAGCAGGCCGCTGTCGGCGTAGACCGACACCTCGCCGACCTCGACCTTCACCCGGTCCATCGCCGCCTGCCGCACACCGCGGGTTCCCATCCCGACGCCGACGACCGCGCGGTTGACCACCTCCTCCAGGTAGACCTGCTTGAGATTGGGTTCCACGGCGCCGGCCGCGAGCCGCGAGGAGTCGAGCAGATTGCCGACGAGCGCGGTGAGCTGATCGGTGGATTCCTCGATGGTTTCCAGCAATTCGGCGGTATCGGCGGGGGAGAACTGCACGTCCTCACTGCGCAGACTCGAGACCGCTGCCTTCGCCGCGGCCAGCGGCGTGCGCAGGTCATGGCTGACCGCCGACAGCAACGCCCGGCGCAGCCGGTCGGCCGCCATCACACCGGCAGCCGCCTGGGCCTGGTCGGCGAGTTCGCGCTGGCGCACCAGCCCGGCCGCCTGCCCGGCGACCGCGGCGAGCACCCGGCGGTCACCGGGTGTCAGCGCGCGCCCGCTGAGCAGCAGCCAGTGTTCCTCGTCGCCGGCCCCGATCGCGGTATCGGCGGCGCCGGGTGTGCGCGCCGGATCGTCACCGACGCAGGCGATCACCTCCGCATCGCTCACAAAGCTCACCGCCCGCTGACGGTAGATCTCGCGGGCGCGCTCGAGCAGATCGGGCAGGTCGGCGCCGTGCAGGATCGCGCCGGCGAACAGGGTCAGCAACTCGGCTTCGCGCGAGGCGGTGCGTGCCTCGCGGGTGCGATTGGCGGAGATGTCGACCAGCGCCGCGACCGCCACGGCGACCGCCGCCATCACGACGATGGTGAGGAAATTGTTGGGTTCGGCGATGGTGAGGCTGTGGCGCGGGGTGGTGAAGAACCAGTTCAGCAGCAATCCGCCCAGCACCGCCGACAGCGCGGCCGGTGCGACACCGCCGAGCAGCGCGACCGCGATCACGCCGATGAAGTACATCGCGCTCTCCCCGGCCAGATCCAGTCGCGAATCCAGCCACAGATAGCAGACCAGCGTGATCAGAGTGGGCACCACCAGCGCGGCCAGCCACGACGCGGTCGGTCGCTGCCGCCGCAGCAGGGCCGACCAGCGCAGTCCCCGTTGCGCCTCCTCGTGGGTGACCATGTGGACGTCGATGGTTCCCGAGCGCTGCACCACGGTCGCGCCGATGCCCTGGTCGAGAATCCGTGCCCAGCGCGAGCGCCGGGAGGTGCCCACCACCAGCTGGGTGGCGTTGACCTGCCGGGCGAAATCCAGCAGGGCGTTGGGTACGTTCTCGCCGGTCACCGTGTGCAGGCTGGAACCGAGTCCGGCGGCAAGCTCACGCAACCGGTGCAGCCGTTGCGCCGACACTCCGGCCAGTCCGTCGCCGCGCACGACGTGCACGACGATCAGCTCGGCACTGGATTTGGTGGCGATGCGGCTCGCGCGCCGCACGATCGTCTCCGATTCCGGCCCGCCGGTCACCGCGACGACCACGCGTTCGCGCGCCTCCCAGGTCGCGGTGATCTTGTGGTCGGCACGGTATTTGGCCAGCGCCGCGTCGACCTGATCGGCCAGCCACAGCAGGGCCAGCTCGCGCAGCGCGGTGAGATTGCCGGGCCGGAAGTAGTTGCGCAGGGCCGCGTCGACCTTGTCGGCGGTGTAGACGTTGCCGTGGGAGAGCCTGCGCCGTAACGCCTCCGGGGTGATGTCGACCAGTTCGACCTGGTCGGCGCCGCGTACCACCCAATCCGGGACGGTTTCGCGCTGCACCACGCCGGTGATCTGCTCGACGACGTCGTTGAGGCTGTCCAGATGCTGAACGTTGACCGTGGAGATGACATCGATACCGGCGTCGAGCAGTTCGTGGACGTCCTGCCAGCGCTTCTCGTTCTTCGATCCCGGCACGTTCGTATGCGCGAGTTCGTCCACCAGGGCCACGGCCGGCGCCCGGCGCAGCACCGCGTCGAGATCCAGCTCGGGCAGGGTTGTACCGCGGTAGGTGCGCATCGCCGGCGGTATCCGCTCGATGCCCTCGAGCAGTTCCGTGGTCTTGTTGCGGCCATGGGTCTCCACCACCGCGGCTACCACGTCGCGGCCACGGCTTATTCGCCGATGCGCCTCGCCGAGCATCGCGTAGGTCTTCCCCACGCCGGGCGCGGCCCCGAGGTAGATGCGTAGTTGTCCGCGCTTCACAGGTCCATCATCGCGCGATTCGGCCGATGTGGACGGCGCGAAACTCGGACGACCCGAGTGGTGCGCCCGCCGGCCACGCGCAGACCCAGCGCGCAGCTGACGAAGACGATGATCACCATCGCCGCGACCGCGAAATCCGGCACTGTCTTCTCCTCACGACCCGGTGATTGCCGCTGTGCCGGTCGACTGGGCGAACCGGACAACACACTGTGCACCTGCGCGGGTGGTCGTTTGCCGATCTTGACGCTTTCTTGACGAGGCCGGTGCTGACTTTGACGGCGCGTTCGCGGACGCTGGAGGGGACGTAAGCACCTCGTCAAAGCCGTCGTCCACGCCGCTAAGAAGCCGTCAAGGCCGTCGAAAACGGACCGTTCGAGACGCTTGACTCGCTGGCGGCGCATCCGCTCCGGATGCCGTCAACAGAGAGGTTTGCATTTATGTCTGTCGCGGTGTTCACCGTCGTGACCGTGGCGATCTTCGCCCTACTCGGCCTGCTCCAACGGGGGGTGGAACGGCTGTGATCGAGAACATCGTCGGTCTGATCCTGGCGCTCGGCGTCGCCGTCTACATGGTCGCGGCGCTGCTGTTCCCGGAAAGGTTCTAGGTGAGCACAACCACTGCCGGGGTCGTCTTCGTGGCGACCCTGATCGTCGCGCTCGCGGCGGTCCACATTCCGCTCGGCGACTACATGTACCGGGTGTATTCGGGCACGAAACACTCGCGGGCCGAGCGCATCGTCTATCGCGCCATCGGGGTCCAGCCCGGAGTGGAGCAGACCTGGGGCGTCTACGCCCGCAGCGTGCTGGCCTTCTCCGCGGTGAGTGTCCTGGCGCTGTTCTTCCTGCAACTGATTCAGGGCCACCTGCCGTTGCATCTGCACGAGCCCGGGACCGAGATGACCGCGGCGCTGGCGTGGAATACCGCGATCAGCTTCGTCACCAACACCAACTGGCAGAACTATGCCGGTGAGTCGACGCAGGGACATCTGGTCCAGATGGCGGGCCTGGCTGTGCAGAACTTCGTCTCGGCCGCGGTCGGGCTGGCGGTCGCGGTCGCGCTGGTACGCGGGTTCGCTCGCCGCCACACCGGCGATCTCGGCAACTTCTGGGTCGATCTGGTGCGCGGCACCCTCCGGATCCTGCTGCCCATCGCGTTCGTGTTCGCGATCGTGCTGGTCGCCGGTGGTGCGATCCAGAACGTCCATCTGCACGATCAGGTCGCGCAGACGATCACGGGGGCGACGCAGACGATTCCGGGCGGGCCGGTCGCCTCGCAGGAAAGCATCAAACTGCTGGGTACCAACGGTGGCGGCTTCTTCAATGTGAACTCCGCGCACCCGTTCGAGAACCCGACTGCCTGGACCAACTGGCTCGAGATCTTCCTGATCCTGCTGATCGCCTTCTCACTGCCGCGAACCTTCGGCCGCATGGTGGGCAGCACCAAGCAGGGTTATGCGATCGCGTCGGTGATGGGCGTGCTCGCGCTGATCAGCGTGACGCTGACCAACTTCCTGCAGCTGCGCCATCACGGCACCGTGCCGACGGCGGTCGGCTCGGCGCTCGAGGGAGTCGAAACACGGTTCGGCGTCGCGGATTCCGCGACCTTCGCCACGTCTACGACGCTGACCTCCACCGGTGCCGTCGACTCCGCCCACGATTCCTACACCAGCCTCGGCGGCATGATGACCATGGTGAACATGCAGCTCGGCGAGGTCGCGCCCGGCGGTGTCGGGTCGGGCCTGTACGGCATGTTGATCCTGGCGGTGATCACCGTATTCGTCGCCGGGCTGATGGTCGGGCGCACGCCGGAATATCTCGGCAAGAAGATCACCCCACGCGAAATCAAGTTCGCCGCATCGTATTTCCTGGTAACCCCGCTGATCGCGCTGGTGGGCACCGCTGTCGCGATGGCATTGCCGGGGGAGCGCGCGGCCATGGCGAATTCGGGTCCGCACGGCCTGTCGGAGGTGCTCTACGCGTTCACCTCGGCCGCCAACAACAACGGCTCGGCCTTCGCCGGGCTCAGCGGCAACACCGTGTGGTGGAATACCGCCCTCGGCCTGGCGATGGTATTCGGCCGATTCATCCCCATCGTTCTGGTGCTCGCGCTCGCCGGATCGCTGGCCCACCAGGGGCATACGCCCGAGTCGATCGGCACGCTGCCGACGCACCGGCCGCAGTTCGTCGGCATGGTCGCCGGCGTGACCCTGATCCTGGTCGCTCTCACGTTCCTGCCCATGCTGGCGCTCGGGCCGCTCGCCGAAGGGATCCACTGAAATGGCCGCTCCGACAACCGATTCCGTGACCGCGCCGCGCGGCGGCAAACCGTCCGCGCGCGGCAGCTCCCGGGGCATGTTCGATCCGGCGCTGCTGAAGCGGTCACTGCCCGAGGCTCTGCGCAAACTGGATCCGCGCACGCTGTGGCGCAATCCCGTGATGCTGATCGTGGAGATCGGCGCACTCTGGTCCACGATCCTCGCCCTCGTCCATCCCACGGTCTTCGCGTGGGCGATCGTGATCTGGCTGTGGTTGACGGTGATCTTCGCCAACCTGGCCGAGGCCGTCGCCGAGGGCCGCGGCAAGGCGCAGGCCGATACATTGCGAAGAGCCAAGACCGACACCGTCGCCCGGCGGCTGGTGAACTGGCATCCGGGCGCCGAGGCGCCGCTCGAGGAGCGGGTCCCCGCACCCGAACTGCGGCGCGGCGACCACGTGGTGGTAGAGACCGGGCAGGTGGTTCCGGGTGACGGCGACGTCGTCGAGGGCATCGCCTCGGTCGACGAATCGGCGATCACCGGTGAGTCGGCGCCGGTGATCCGCGAATCCGGCGGCGACCGGTCCGCGGTCACCGGCGGTACCACCGTGCTCTCGGACCGCATCGTCGTCGAGATCACCCAGGAGCCGGGCGGCAGTTTCATCGACAAGATGATCGCGCTGGTCGAGGGCGCCAGCCGGCAGAAGACACCCAACGAGATCGCGCTGAACATCCTGCTGGCCGCGTTGACGATCATCTTCGTGTTCGCGGTCGTGACGTTGCAGCCGCCGGCGATCTTCTCCAAGGTGAACAATCCGGGAGTCGGTGACAGCGCGGCGCTGAACGTGCACGGCATCACCGGCATCGTCATGGTGTCGCTGCTGGTTTGCCTGATTCCCACGACGATCGGCGCGCTGCTGTCCGCGATCGGCATCGCGGGCATGGACCGCCTCGTGCAACGCAATGTGCTGGCGATGTCGGGTCGCGCGGTCGAGGCGGCGGGCGATGTGAACACGCTGCTGCTCGACAAGACCGGCACCATCACCCTCGGCAACCGGCAGGCCTCGGGCTTCGTCGCCATGCCGGGGGTCACCGAGGACGAGATGGCCGACGCCGCGCAGCTTTCCAGCCTTGCCGACGAAACACCCGAGGGCCGCTCGATCGTGGTGTTCGCGAAATCCGCGTACGGCAAACGCGAACGCACCCCGGGCGAACTCGCGGCCGCGAACTGGGTGGAGTTCACCGCCCAGACCCGGATGTCGGGGGTGAATCTGCGGGACGGGCACCAGCTGCGCAAGGGCGCGGCGAGCGCGGTCACGGAATGGGTTCGGGCCCACGGTGGTTCGGTGCCGGAGGACGTCGGGCGGACCGTGGACGGCATCTCGGCCTCGGGTGGCACACCGCTGGTGGTCGGCGAACTGATCGACGGGCAAGCCCGGCTGCTGGGTGTGGTTCATCTGAAGGACGTGGTGAAACAGGGCATGCGGGAGCGCTTCGACGAGATGCGCCGCATGGGGATTCGCACCGTGATGATCACCGGCGACAATCCGCTGACCGCGAAGGCGATCGCGGATGAGGCCGGGGTCGACGACTTCCTGGCCGAGGCCACTCCCGAGGACAAGCTGGCGCTGATCAAGAGCGAACAGGCCGGCGGGCGCCTGGTCGCCATGACCGGCGACGGCACCAACGACGCTCCGGCGCTGGCGCAGGCCGATGTCGGCGTCGCGATGAACACCGGAACGTCGGCGGCCAAGGAAGCCGGCAACATGGTCGATCTGGATTCGGATCCGACCAAGTTGATCGAGATCGTCGAGATCGGCAAACAGTTGCTGATCACCCGGGGTGCGCTGACGACCTTCTCCATCGCCAACGACGTCGCCAAGTACTTCGCGATCATTCCCGCGCTGTTCGTGGCGTTGTTCCCCGGTTTGGACGTGCTCAACGTGATGCGTTTGCACAGCCCGCAGTCGGCGATCCTTTCCGCGGTGATCTTCAACGCGATCGTCATCGTGGCGCTGATCCCGCTGGCTCTGCGCGGCGTCGACTATCGCCCCTCGAGTGCGTCGAAACTGCTCAGCCGCAACCTCGCCATCTATGGAGCGGGCGGCATCGTCGCCCCGTTCATCGGCATCAAACTCATCGACCTTGTCGTCCGCTTCCTGCCTGGGATGTCCTGATATGCCTTCGTTCTCGATGCGATACACCACCTGGTTCCGCCAGCATCTGGCCGCCGTGCGGGCACTGCTCGTGCTGACGGTTATTACCGGAATCGCCTATCCGCTGGCCGTTTTCGCGGTCGCGCAGTTGCCGGGCCTGCACGACGAGGCCGAGGGTTCGCTCGTCCACCGCGACGGAAAGCTGGTGGGTAGCAGCCTCATCGGTCAGGCGTTCACCGACGGCAACGGCGCGGCGCTGCCGCAGTACTTCCAGACCCGCCCGTCGAATTCCGCCCCGGCCGACGGCAGCCGCCCCGACGGCTACGACCCCACCAACACCGGCTTCGGCAACAAAGGTCCCGAGGACGTCGTCGACACCCTGGCCGCCGACCCGTCGCAATCGAAGACCGGTTTGCTGACCACGGTCTGCACGCGCAGCAAACAGATCGGCGAGCGCGAGGGCGTCTCCGGGGCGCGACCGTTCTGTACACCCGGCGGGGTTGGTGCGGTGCTGGCGGTCTTCGGTCCCCGCGACAGCTACGGGCAGGTCACCGCCCCGACGAAGGTCGTCAGCGTGAACGAGGCGTGCCCGGCGACGCCGTTCCAGGACGCCTACCGCGGGGTCCGGGTGGACTGTGCCCAGCCCGGGACGGACTATTCGGCCGGACTGATCGTCCCCGTCCGAGGTGACGCGCCGGCCGACACCCCGGTGCCCTCCGACGCGGTCACCGCGTCGGGGTCCGGACTGGATCCGCACATCTCACCGCGTTACGCGCAGATCCAGAGCGCGCGGGTGGCGGCCGCGCGGGGTATCACGGCCGAACAGGTCGCCGCTGTGGTGGTGACGCATTCCGACGGTCGTGACCTGGGCTTCCTGGGAGAGCCCAAGGTCGACGTCCTCGGTCTGAATCTCGAGCTGGACCAGCGCTACCCGTTGCGGCGCTGAGGTTCGGTGCCCGCGGAGACGATGCGCCGTGGCGATCGGTGCCGGTGGCGATCAGGAGTGCAGCGCGCTGCCGGCCACCCACTGATCCCACGGCACGATCCAGTCACCGTTGTTCCACGAGGGCAGCGGCGGGCCGCTGGTGTTGCGAACCTCGACCACGTCACCCGGAACCGCGAAGTTGTAGAACCAGCGGGCATTCTCGAGGTTCAGGTTCAGACAGCCGTGCGAGGTGTCGGTATTGCCCTGCGCCCAGACGGTCGAGTCGAGCTGGTGCAGGTAGATCCCGTCGCCACTGATCTGGGTGGCCCAGCCGATCGCCTCCTTGTAGCCCAGCCGCGAGTTCACCGGCAGGCCGTAGCTGGAGGAATCCATGATCACCGGATTGCCCTTGCCCATCACGGTGTAGATGCCCGCGGGGGTGTTGAAGTAGATCGTCTTGCCGCCGACCTGCTCGCTGCCGCCGCGACCCATCGAGGTGGGCATGGTGCGGATCAGCTTGCCGTTCTCGAACACCTGCACTTCGTGGGTGTTGTCGTCGGCGATGGAGACGTGCGAGTCGCCGATGGTGAAGCTGGTCTTGGAGTCCTCCTGGCCGAACAGGCCGGGCGCCAGCTGCGCGCCGAAGATGTTCGCCGCGACGGTGACCTTGGTGCCCGGCTGCCAGTACTGCCGCGGGCGCCAGTGCGCGTTCTTGTCGTCGAGCCAGTACCACGAGCCCTGGACCTGCGGTTCGGTCGTGACCGAGAGCCGCTTCTCAGCCGCCGCGCGGTCACTGACGGCCTCGTCGAAGTGAGCGACGATGACCGTGCCCACACCGTAGGTTCCGCCCTCGGCCAGCGGCTGCCCACCGGTGGTGGTGAGATACGCCTTGACCTGGTTGCTGGGAGTGAGCGTGGCGAACGACGACGTCATCGGACCACTGGGGCCGGTGACGGTGATGCCCTTCGCGGTCATGGTGTAGTTGTGGCCGTAGCCGAGCGGAACCTTCGGTTTCCACGCGGTCCGCTCCGGATTGAGCGTGCCGTCGACCTGTTTGCCTTCTTCATTGGTCAACGTCACATCCGTGAGGATGCCGTCGGTTGCGCTCACCTCGATGGTGCCGAGCGGATCGACGTCGGCACTACCCGTGGCCGGGACCATCGCAATGGCCGGCGCGGCGGGCCCCGGGGTGCCCCGCGTCGGATTCGACGCGGGATCCGGGGATGACGAGCACGCGGCCATCAGCGTCGTCACCAGGGCGATAACCCCGAGCGCGACACTGAATCGGCAGCGGCGAGTGGACATGGTGTCTCCTGCGTTAGCCGTGCGCCTGGGCAAGCCCCCGCAGCGCACCAATCGCCTTACTGTCTCGGTACGTAGTTTACGGGGCTTTTTCAGGTGCTTGCACCTCGGTGGTGTTGCCCCGTGTTTACGCATCGTCGCGCCGGGTACTCCAGTTACTGTTGTGTGCCCGGTGGGCGTTCAGGGGCCGATCGGCCGGCGGCGGGTGGTCCGCCACCGACGCCTGTCAAGGGATGTGTGGTTATGAGAGAACGGTGCGAGACCACAGGCTGCGCGGCCGCTCGCACTGCTGACGAACGGACGGGTCGGGGAACCACGCTCCGATGACGCGCAGCTGGACGAGGTGTGACGATGAGTGCAAGTTTGATGATCGTAGAGGACGACGACCGGGTCCGCAGTGCGCTGCGGCTGGCCATGGAAGACGAGGGCTACGACGTCGCCGAGGCCGAGGAGGCCGAGGATGCGCTCGAACATCTGCGTGACAACGGCGCACCGGATGTGATGATCGTGGATCTGATGCTGGGGGAGATGGACGGATTCACTTGTATTCGTGAGATTCGTCGCGATCACGACGTGCCGATCATCGTGGTCAGCGCGCGGGACGACACGCACGACGTGGTGGCCGCGCTGGAGGCCGGCGCTGACGATTTCGTCACCAAGCCGTTCGAGATCAAGGAGATCACCGCCCGGATGCGGGCCCTGCGCCGCCGCGCCCAGCAAACCGTGGAGCCACCGGCTCCGCAGGAGGTCGTGCTCGACGCCTATCCCGAAGCGCCGCTGGTGCTTTCGGCCGACGGCGGCACAGTCCACCGCGGCGACGAGGAGTTGCACCTCACTCTCACCGAATTCCGGCTGCTGTGTGAACTGGCCGAGACTCCCGGGCGGGTGCTGTCGCGCAGCGTCCTGCTCGAAAGGGTCTGGGACCGTGGGTTCTTCGGCGACGAGCGGATCGTGGACGTGCATGTCCGACGGCTGCGGACCAAGATCGAGCGCGACCCGTCGGAGCCGGCGATCGTGGTAACCGTGCGCGGGCTCGGCTACCGCCTCGATGTGCAGCGCTAGATTTCCGCGCCTGCCCCGCCGCCAGATTCTGCGCGGTCGCGTAGTCGTCGCTTTCACCGTCACGGGGCTGGTCTCGGCATTGCTGGCGGTGCTGATCGCGAAGATCGACGGCGGCGGGTGGCGCACCGCACTGGCCTGCGCGTTCGGCGGCACCGTGATCGGCGCGATCTTCGGAATCTCGTTGTCGCACCGTTTGCTGGAACCGTTGCGCCAGGTCACCGGCACCGCGGCCAAGATCGCCTCCGGTGAGCTCGGTACCCGGTTACCTGATACCGACGACCCCGATCTCGCCCCGACCGTGGACGCGTTCAACACCATGGTCGACTCGCTGCAGAACCGCATCGATCGCGAACGCCGGCTGGTCGGTGACGTGAGCCACGAGTTGCGCACCCCGCTGACCACGCTCACCACCAGCGTGGGAGTGATGTCGCGCTACGAGGATCAACTCCCGGAACGGTCGCGGCGGGCGCTGGAACTGGTCCGCGCCGAACTCGACCATCTGCGCAGATTGCTCGACGATCTACTGGCGCTGGCCCGGGCCGAGGCGCGCATGCACGGCGCCGACGCCGAACCGCTGTCGGTGCGCGAACTGCTCACCCACACCCTCGCGGAAATGCGTTATTCACCGGAACTGCTGACCGTCGCCGACGACGGAATCGTGACCGGGCGAAAGCTCGAACTCGAGCGTGCACTGGTGAATTTGCTCGAGAATGCGCAGCGGCACGGTGGCGGCGTGATCGCGGTGGGCGTCGCACGCGCCGGCGACGAAATGGTGATCACGGTCGACGACGCCGGTCCGGGAGTCGCCCCGCAGGATCGGCAACGCATCTTCGAACGATTCGTGACCGTCCGCCGCGGGAAACGGTCGGGCACCGGCATCGGATTGGCTTTGGTGGCCGAGACCGTGGCCGCCCACGGCGGCCGTGTGAAATGTGACGACCGTCCCGGCGGCGGGGCGCGATTCATGGTGTGGTTGCCCACCGTGACGAAATTCACTGATCATACTTCTGTAACACGACCGTAAAGTAGTCGCACGATAGACCTCAACGTTCGCGGGTAATTCTGAAGAGGTGATGCAGACCCGAACGCGGAGTATGTCATTCAGTTCTCCGGCAACCGACGAGTCGAACGGCCGTCGGACCGTTTCGACCCAGACGCTGATTCGCCGGCCGCGGGTGGACGACGGAGCGCGGATGTGGCGAATCGCAGTGGATTCCCAAGTGCTCGACGCCAATTCGAGTTACGCGTATCTGCTCTGGAGTCGTGACTTCGCCTCGACCACCGTCGTGGCCGAAATCGACTCGGAGATAGCAGGATTCGTCACCGGATATCTGCGCCCGGAATCGCCGGACACGCTGTTCATCTGGCAGGTAGCCGTCGATCACGCCTTCCGCGGCCGCGGAGTGGGCGTAGCAATGCTGGATCGGCTCGTCGAAGACGTTGCCGACCAAGGTGTTTCGAAGTTGGAGACAACCGTTTCGCCGGACAACGAAGCCTCGCTGGCAATGTTCGCGTCACTGGCCCGGCGCCGTGACGCGGAAATGACGCGAGAGAAGTTGTTCGAGCCAGAAGATTTTCCGGACGGGCACGAATCGGAGGACCTGTACCGGATCGCGCCACTGCAGGGTGACGCAAAACGATAGGAAGGATCATCGATGACCACCGCTGAGATGACCGTTTTCGAATCGCTCGAATCGAATGTCCGTGGATATTGCCGTTCCTGGCCCACGCTGTTCGACACCGCCTCCGGCGCCTGGCTGCGCGACGGTAGCGGACGTGATTACCTCGATTTCTTCGCGGGCGCCGGAGCGCTCAACTACGGACACAACAATCCCGTCCTCAAAGAAGCATTGATCGATTACATCGCCCGTGACGGAATTACGCACGGACTCGATATGTCGACCGTCGCGAAGCGTGAATTGCTGGAGACGATCAACAAGGTTCTGCTGGATCCGCGCGGCCTCGATTACAAGGTCCAGTTCCCCGGCCCCACCGGTGCGAACGCGGTGGAATCGGCGCTGAAACTGGCCCGCAAGGTGACCGGCCGCACGTCGATCCTGAATTTCACCAACGCATTCCATGGCATGACTCTCGGTGCGCTCTCGGTGACCGGTAACGCGACCAAGCGCGCGGGTGCCGGAGTACCGTTGAATCACGTGAATCCGATGCCCTACGACGGGTATCTGGACGGTACCGACGATCTGGCGTGGATGGAGCGGGTCCTCGATGACAATTCCTCCGGTGTGGACAAGCCCGCGGCGGTGATCGTGGAAACCGTGCAGGGCGAGGGCGGCGTGAACGTCGCTCGGGCGCAGTGGCTTCGGCACCTGTCGGAGTTGTGCGCCGCGCGCGGAATTCTGCTCATCGTCGACGACGTCCAGATGGGCTGCGGCCGGACCGGCCCGTTCTTCTCCTTCGAGATCGCCGGCATCACCCCGGACATCGTCACGCTGTCCAAGTCGATCGGCGGCTACGGTCTGCCGCTGGCGCTGGTGCTGATGAAGCGCGAGCTGGACCAGTGGGCGCCCGGTGAGCACAACGGCACCTTCCGCGGCAACAACCCGGCGTTCGTGACCGCCCGCGTGGCGCTCGAGCACTACTGGACCGACGACCGTCTCGAGGCGTCCACCGCCGCCAAGGGCGAGAAGATCCGAAAGTCGTTCGAGGCGCTCTCGGAGAACTTCGAGGGTGTCTCGACCCGCGGACGCGGGCTGGTGCAGGGACTGGTATTCGACGACGCCTCGGAGGCGGGCAAGGTCAGCAGCATCGCCTTCGAGGAGGGCCTGCTGGTGGAGACCTCCGGCGCCGAAGACCAGGTGGTCAAGCTGCTGCCACCGTTGACCATTACCGACGACGAGCTCGACCACGGCCTGGGCATCCTGGACCGGGCGGTCGACATGGCCCGAGGAGGCAACTGACCATGATCGTGCGTACCACTGCCGAGATCACCGGAACCGACCGCGACGTCGCGGCCGAGGACTGGCGCAGCAAGCGGATTATTCTCGGCGGCGACGGGGTGGGTTTCTCCTTCCACGAGACGACGATTCAGCCGAACACCGTGCACGAGTTCCACTACCAGAACCACGTGGAAGCGGTGTGGCTGGTGGAGGGCGAGGGCACGCTCACGGACCTGACCAACGACGTCACCTACGACCTGGCGCCGGGAACGATGTACCTGCTCAACGGGCACGAGCGGCACCGGGTCGAAACCCGCACGCTGATGCGGATGCTGTGTGTGTTCAATCCTCCGGTCACGGGCAAGGAAGTACACGACGAGAACGGTGTCTACCCGTTGGTGGCCGTAGGCGAGTAGTGATGTAGTTAGGAGGACGACGCCGCGATGACGTTGGCGGAGAGTCGAATCGACCGCTACCGGACCAGAACGGCCGTAGCGGTACCGCCGGTGGAGCGCACCGACCCCACGGTGTGGGGCGCGGTCACCTCGCCGGAGCTGCAGAATTTCGATGCCGATGGGTACGCGATCATCGACGAATTGCTGACCCCGATGGAGGTGGCCGATATCGCCGCCGACATCGATCGGCTGGCCGCCGATCCGGTGTTGCGTTCCGACGAGCGGGTGATCATCGAGAAGAAGTCGAACAGCGTCCGTTCGATCTTCGAGGTGCACAAGATCAGTGCCGTGGTGGCGGAGTTGGTGCGCGACGAGCGGATCGTCGGCCCGGCTCGCCAGATCCTCGGCTCCGAGGTCTACATCCACCAGAGCCGGGTCAACTGCATGCCCGGATTCGAGGGTGCCGGCTTCTACTGGCATTCGGATTTCGAGACCTGGCATGCGGAGGACGGGATGCCCTCCCCGCGTGCGGTGAGCCTGTCGATCGCGCTGACCGACAACTACCCGTTCAACGGCAGTCTGATGCTGCTGCCGGGCTCGCACCGGGTGTTCATGCCGTGCCAGGGTGAGACTCCCGACGAGCACTACCGGGAATCGCTGCGCGAGCAGCAGATCGGTGTGCCCGCGCAGGAGGATCTGGCCCACCTGGCCGACACGTACGGCATCGCGCAGTTCACCGGTGCGCGCGGTTCGGCGCTGCTGTTCGATTCCAACATCATGCACGGCTCCGCGAACAACATCACGCCGTTCCCGCGCTCGAACGTCTTCCTGGTGTTCAACAGCGTGGAGAACACTCTCGAAGAACCGTATTCGGCCGCGCATCCGCGGCCGACCTACATCGCCTCGCGCGATTTCACCCCCTTGCGCTGAGCGGGGTGACCCGATCACGTCGGGACCGATGATCGGCGCGGGTTCGCTCCCGACGGTGGCGGGGCGAGCCCGGCATCCCCGGCGCGTTTTCGGCCGGAATCCGATTGGATTCCGGCCGAAAACATGTCCGGGGCGTTCGGTGGTATGGGACCGTGCCCCGGCGATCGTGCGCTCCGCTCAGGCCCGCGTCAGCGCGGCGTAGCGGGCGATGTGCTGGTCCGCCGAACCCCATTCGGTGCGAATCGCGGTGAGCCGCTTGAAGAAATGCCCGATCGCGAGTTCCTCGGTCATACCCATCGCGCCGTGCAACTGCACCGCGTGCTGGCCGATGAAGCCGGCGGCGCGGGCGACGGTGGCCTTGGCCGCGGCGGCGGCCCGCGCGCGGACCGTCGGTTCGGCGTCGAGTTTCAGCGTCACCAGGTAGGTGGCGGCCACGGCCTGTTCGAGTTCCAGGTGCATATCGACCATGCGGTGTTGCAGCACCTGGAAACTGGCGATCGGCACGCCGAATTGGCGGCGCTGCTTGCTGTATTCGACGGTGTCGGCGAGTACCCGCCGCATCCCGCCCACGGCCTCGGCGCAGATGGCGGCGATCGCCTCGTCGATCGCGCGCTCGACCGACTCGTCGGCCGCGCCCTCGGCGCCCAGCAGCGCATCCGCGGGAACGCGCACGCCGTCGAGAACCAGATCGGCCGCGCGGCGTTCGTCGATCGTGCGATACGGGTGCTGCGTCAGACCGGCCGCATCGGCCGGCACTACGAACAGCGACAGCCCCGACGCGTCGGAGGTGCGTGCGGTGATCAGCAGGTGGGTGGCCAGCGGCGCACTCGTCACCACCACCTTGGCGCCGTCGAGCACCCACTCGCCGCCGTCGCGGCGGGCGGTGGTGGCGACCCGCGCGAGGTCGTAGCCGGAGTCGGCTTCCAGCGCGGCGAAGGCCGTGATCACGGAGCCGTCGACAATGCCGCGCAGCAGTTCCTCGGCACGGGCGCCACCCGCGCGGCGCAGCAGTCCGCCGCCCAGGACGGCGGTGTCGACATAGGGTTCGACCACCAGCGCGCCGCCGAGCGCCTCGGCGATGATCATGGTCTCGATGGCGCCGCCGTCGAATCCGCCGACACTCTGGGGCAGGCTCGCCCCCAGTATGCCGATCTCCTCGGCGAAGCCGCGCCAGATCTCCGGCTGGTGGCCGACGCCGACTCGCGCCGCAGCCCGGCTCTTCTCCACATCGTAACGGGCGGAGAGAAATTCGGTGACCGTGTCACGAAGCAGTTGCTGTTCGGCAGTGAATTCGAAGTCCATCTCTCACAGTCCCAGGGTTGCCTTGGCGATGATGTTGCGCTGAATCTCGTTGCTGCCCGCGTAGATCGAGCCCGCGCGGTCGTTGAAGTACCGCAGCGGCGCGACGGCCTGCCACGGTTCGCCGCTGAGATATCCGTCGGCGGGAGCGACGAAGTCGGCGACCGGACCGCCCGGCATGGCCGCGTGCGGCTGGTAGGCGCGCCCGCGCGGACCGGCGGCCTCGAGGGCCAATTCGGTGAGCCGCTGGCTCAGTTCGGTGCCCAGGATCTTGATCGTGGACGCCGCCGGACCCGGATCCTTGCCCCGCGAAATCGCCGACATGGTGCGGTATTCCAGGATCTCCAGCACGTCGGCGCGGATGCGCGCATCGGCCAGTTTCGCCGCGAAGGCCGGTTCGTCGAGCAGACTGCCACCGGCGAAACCGGGCTGTCCGGCGGCGTGCTCGGCCAGCGATTCGGCCAGCACCTGCAACGCCGGGCCATAGGCCGAACCGCCGCGCTCGAAGTTCAGCAGATATTTGGCGACCGTCCAGCCCTCGTCGATGCGGCCGATGACGTTGGTCTTCGACACCCGCACCCGATCGAAGAACACCTGGTTCTGGACCTGTTCGCCGGAGGTCATGACCAGCGGGCGGATCTCGATGCCCGGGGTGTCCATCGGGATCAGCACGAAGGTGATGCCCTGCTGTTTGCGTTCCAGCTTCGAGGTGCGGACCAGCGCGAAGATCCAGTTCGCCTCGGTGGCGTGCGTAGTCCAGATCTTGGAACCGGTGCACACCAGATCGTCGCCGTCGGAGACCGCGGCCATGGTCAGCGAGGCCAGATCGGAACCGGCCTCCGGTTCGGAATAGCCCTGGCAGAAGAACACCTCGCCGGTGAGGATGCGCGGCAGGAAGTAGTCCTTCTGTTCCGGGGTGCCGAAGGCGATGATCGCGTGCGCGACCATCCGGATGCCCATCGGCGAGAGTGCGGGCGCGCCCGCGAGGGTGGATTCACGATCGAAGATGTAGTGCTGCGTCATGCTCCAGTCACAGCCGCCGTGGGCGACCGGCCAGGCCGGCGCGGCCCAGCCACGGGCGTGCAGGATGTGCTGCCACTGCATGCTGGCCTCGTGATCCGGGTACACGCTGGTGGCGAGCTGACCGGCGCGACGTAGTTCCGGGGTCACATTCTCGTCCAGGAAGCGCCGCACCTCGTCGCGAAACGCCAGATCGGTGGGCGACCAGTCCAGATTCACGAAGGACTCCTTGTGCGATAAACGGGCCTCTACCTTCTCATTTACTTCGGGTCGAGCGCAAATGGTCGTTAACTTATCGAGATCGCGAGCGGTGTGCCGAGGCGGTTCCGGGTAGGTGGGCTACGGCGTGTCGGAACGCGAAACCCGTGCCGGGACTTGCGATCCTGCGCATGGTGTGAGGAAAGATGTGGGTCCATGTACGCATCCCGAGTACTTCGTCTGTTCGTGCGCGCCGTCCCGGCCGTGCTCGTCACGCTGATCGCCGCGGCCACCTTCGCGGTCGCCGGTGGCGTCGCCTCCGCTCAGCCGCTGCCGGGCGTGCCCGCGCTGCCCGGCGCCGTCACCCGCCTGGTGATCGCCCCCGGGCAGAACAGCACCGGCGGCAGCGGCACCGTGGCCGAGGGCAAGTTCGACAACTACTCCATCGCGTCCGCGCAGGGGCAGAAGCTGATCTTCGACGTCACCTCGAACAACGGCAACGCCCGGGTGAACGTCGGCCCGCTGGTCGGCCCGATGGCCGCCACCGAGGTTCCGCACGCCGAGATCGTCGCCAACGGCCTCGACTACCAGATCACCGTCACCTCCGCCGACGGCTCGCCCAGCGACTACACGCTGACCGTCACCGCCGCCTGATTCCGGTCCCGATCGGTCGGATGCCGGGCGAACACGTTCGCCCGGCATCCGACCGGCAACGCGGCCCGACCGGGTAGCCTGACCGACTGTGCACCTGAAGAGTCTGACGCTGAAGGGATTCAAATCCTTCGCGTCCTCGACGACGCTGCGGCTCGAGCCCGGCATCACCTGTGTGGTGGGGCCGAACGGTTCCGGCAAATCGAACGTCGTCGACGCGCTGACCTGGGTGATGGGGGAGCAGGGCGCCAAGGCGCTGCGAGGCGGCAAGATGCAGGACGTCATCTTCGCCGGCACCGCCGGACGGGCGCCGCTGGGCCGCGCCGAAGTCACTCTGACCATCGACAATTCCGACGGCGCGCTGCCCATCGACTACTCCGAGGTCTCGATCACCCGCCGGATGTTCCGCGACGGCGCCGGTGAATACGAGATCAACGGCAACTCCTGCCGGCTGATGGATGTCCAGGAACTGCTCTCGGACTCCGGTATCGGCCGGGAAATGCACGTCATCGTCGGCCAGGGCCAGCTGTCGGCGATTCTGGAATCGCGCCCCGAGGACCGCCGCGCCTTCATCGAAGAGGCCGCGGGCGTGCTCAAGCACCGCAAGCGCAAAGAGAAGGCGGTGCGCAAACTCGATGCGATGCAGGCCAATCTGGCCCGTCTGACCGACCTCACCACCGAACTGCGCCGTCAGCTCAAACCGCTGGGCCGCCAAGCCGAGGTCGCCCGGCGCGCGGCCACCGTCCAGGCCGAATTGCGCGATGCCCGGCTGCGACTGGCCGCCGACGATCTGGTGGCGCGCCGGCGTGAACTGGAAAGTCAGCAGAGCAAGGAAGCCTTCGCCCGCGAACAGCAGATCAATGTGCAGGCGGAATTGGATGCCGCCAATGCGGCGCTGGCGCAGCAGGAATTCCAGCTCTCCCGGCTCACTCCCGGCGCCGAGGCGGCCGCGCAGACCTGGTTCCAGCTCTCGGCGCTGGTGGAGCGGGTCAACGCGACCATCCGGATCGCCCGGGACCGGGCCCGCAACCTCACCATCGAACAGCCCACCGGCACCGGCCGCGATCCCGAACAGCTCGAGGCCGAGGCGGATCGGGTGCAGGCCGAGGAGGCCGAACTGCTCGAGGCGGTCGAGGTGGCCACCGCGACCCTGGAGGCCGCCCGCGATCAGTTGCTCGACCGCGAACAGGCCGCCAAGGCCGCCGAACAGGCCCACTTGGCCGCGGTGCGCGCCATCGCCGACCGGCGTGAGGGCCTGGCTCGCCTTGCCGGTCAGGTGGATACGCTGCGCCACCGCGCCCAATCGGCCGACGGCGATATCGCCCGGCTGTCGGAGTCGCTGGCCGCCGCCCGGCAGCGCGGGGATGCCGCCGAGGCCGAATTCGAGGCCGTGCAAACCGAATTGAGCGAACTCGACGCCGGTGAGGAAGGGCTCGACGCCGCCTACGAACACGCCGCCCAGGCGTTGGAACTGGCCGATGCGCGGGTGACCGAACTGCGCGAACGCGACCGGGAGGCCGGTAAGAAGGTCGCCTCGCTGACCGCACGCATCGAGGCGCTGACCATGGGCCTGGCCCGCAAGGACGGCGGCGCCTGGCTGCTGGACAACCGCGCCGACGGATTGCAGGGCCGGCTGTCGGCAATGGTTCGGGTACACAGCGGATTCGAGGCCGCCGTGGCCGCCGCGCTCGGTCCGCTGGCCGACGCCATCGCCGCCGATGCGCACCCCACCGCGCAGGCGGCGGTGCGGGCGCTGAAGGAGGCCGACGGTGGCCGCGCGGCCGTCGTCTACGGCGGTGCGGCGCAACCCGGTGGTGAGATCGGTGATCTGCCCGCGGGAGTGCGCCCGCTCGTGGAGGTGGTCGATTGTCCCGACCGGCTGCGTGGCGCGGTCGCGGCTCTCACTGCCCGCACTGTGGTCGTCGACGACCTGGCGCAGGCGGCCGAAGTCCTCTCCGCCCGGCCGCAATTGCGGGTGGTGACCCGCGACGGCGATCTGAGCGGTTCGGGCTGGGTGCTCGGCGGCTCGGACCGCGCGCCGAGCCAGATCGAGGTGCAGGCCGAGATCGATGCCGCCGCCGCCGAACTGGTGTCGTGGCAGCGGCAGGCCGAGGAGGTCGAGGCCGCCCTCTCAGGTGCCCTGGCCGAGCAGAGCGATCGCAAACAGGCCGTCGACCAGGCATTGCTGGCCTTGCACGAATCCGATCAGGCGCTGGTCGCGATCTACGACCGGCTGGGTCGTCTCGGTGCGACGGCGCGCAGCGCCCAGTCCGAATACGAGCGGCTGCTGACCCAGCGCGCCGAGGCCGAAACCGCGCGCGACCAGAATCTGACGGCCCTGGCCGAACTCGAGGGCCGGCTGCGTCATGCCGAATCCGAACAGTCCGATCTGGATTCCGACGCCGACGCGGGCACCGACACCGCCGGGCAGGAGCGCGAACAGGCCGCCGCGGCGCTGGCCGAGGCCCGTGCCATGGAGGTGGAGGCCCGGCTGTCGGTGCGCACCGCCGAGGAGCGCGCGGAATCGGTACGGGGCAAAGCGGATTCGCTGCGGCGCGCGGCTCGCGCCGAACGCGAGACCCGAGCCCGGGCCGAACGAGCCCAGGCCGCCCGCCGCCGTGCCGCCGAGGTGGCGGCCGTGGTCGCCGAATCGGCCGAGCGGATCGCCGCGGAGCTGGAAACCGTGGTGGGCGAGGCGGCCGCGCGGCGCGACGAACTGGTCCGCCGGCGTACCGAATGCGCCGGGCAGGTGGATCAGATCAAGGAGCGGGTGCGGGCGCTGAGCACGCAACTCACGCAGCTGACCGACGCCGTGCATCGCGACGAGGTGGCGCGGGCCCAATCCGCTTTGCGCATCGAACAATTGGAGACCACCATCGCCGAGCAGTTCGGCATCGCGCTGGACGAACTCGTCGCCGAATACGGTCCGCACGTGCCGATGCCGCCGACCGCCCTGGAGATGCAGGAGTACGAGCAGGCCCGCGACCGCGGCGACCAGGTGAGCGCACCGCAGGAAATGCCCTACGACCGCGCCACCCAGGAGCGCCGCGTCAAACGCGCCGAGAAGGATCTCGCCACCCTCGGTAAGGTGAATCCGCTGGCGCTGGAGGAGTTCGCGGCGCTGGAGGAGCGCTACAACTTCCTGTCCACCCAACTCGAGGACGTCAAGAAGGCCCGCCAGGACCTCCTCGATGTGGTGGCCGAGGTCGACGCCCGCATCCTGCAGGTGTTCACCGAGGCCTACGAGGACGTGGAACGCGAATTCGTGCAGGTGTTCGGCCGGCTCTTCCCCGGCGGTGAGGGACGGCTGCTGCTGACCGACCCCAGCGATATGCTCACCACCGGTATCGAGGTGGAGGCGCGTCCGCCGGGTAAGAAGGTGAAGCGGTTGTCGCTGCTGTCCGGCGGCGAGAAATCCCTTGCGGCCGTGGCGTTTCTGGTATCGATCTTCCGGGCCCGCCCTTCTCCGTTCTACGTGATGGACGAGGTCGAGGCGGCCCTGGACGACACCAATTTGCGCCGCCTCATCGGCCTGTTCGAACAGTTGCGGGAGAAGTCGCAGCTGATCGTCATCACCCACCAGAAGCCGACTATGGAGATCGCCGACGCGCTCTACGGCGTCAGCATGCGCGGCGACGGCATCACGCAGGTCATCTCGCAGCGACTGCGCGGGGAGAATCTTGTGGGTGCGACGACCTAGTCGCCCGCCGCGAACCGGGATTTCAGGACCGCGGCGCCGGTGGTGGCCAGCCACGTTTCCAGGCTCTGCAGGCCGGGGTGGATCGAGCGGATCTGTTCGATATCGGCATGCCAGCCGTGGCCCTGATGGGCCAGGCGCCAGGTATTGCCGATCTGTTCGCCCAGTTCGTCGGCCTCCGCCTCGGTGATTTCGCGATACCGCACGGGATATCCGGTCGCGCGGGAGATCAGTTCCACGGCGGCAGCGGGGGTTACGGCGTCGCCGGCGAGTTCGAATGTCTGCCCGGAGAATCGTTCGGGATCGGCGAAAGCCAGCGCGGCCACCGCGGCGATATCGTCGACCGCGATCATCTGTGCCGGCCGATCGGCCGGAAACAGGTGGATGTTCACCCCGTCGACGAAGCCGTCGAGCGGCATACCCTGTGCCAGGTAGTTCTCCATGAACCGGACCGGGCGCAGCACGGTGTAGCGCATGCCGCTGTCGGCCAGTGCCTGCTCGATCTGACGCTTTCCGGCGCTGCCCCAAGGGATTTCGTTGTCGAAGGAGGCTACGCCGGTGAAGACGATATGGTCGGTTCCGGCGCGCCGGGCGGCATCGATCAGGGCGAGACCGCGGTTCGCTTCCACGTCGACATCCCAGCCGTCGGGCCCGAACGCCGCCGGCGGAACGAGGAAGACGGCGCGAGTTCCGGATACCGCCGCGGTCAGGGTGGCGGTGTCGTCGAAGTCGCCGACGGCGAGCTCCGCGCCGAGTTCGGCGAGTTCGCGCGCCGCCGCGGCGGCCGGATCACGCACCAGGACACGCACCGGGATCTCGCGGGAGAGCAGCGCACGGGCCGCGGCGCCGCCCTGCTTGCCGGTCGCGCCGGTGACGAGAACGAGGTTGTCGTGGACGGTCATGTCGGAGGTACCTTTCGATAGAATCGGGTCGGTTGACCCGTATTCGCACGATAGGAACAGCGTTGTCGTCTCCGCCATCCGCCGACGCGGGGTTTCGTTACGGCGTGCGCGCACCGGCGCCCGGAGCGCCCGGCACTCGAATAGACGCTCGCCGCAACCGGGCTCGCGTCCTCGCCGCCGCCCAGCGGGCCTTCGCCGAATCCGGAACGTCGGTCTCGCTGGCCGAGATCGCCCGCCGAGCCGGTGTCGGGGCCGGCACCGTGCATCGCCATTTTCCGACCAAGACGGACCTGCTCGAGGCCGTGCTGCAGCAACGGATCGATCGGCTCACCGCCCGGGCGCTGACACTGCGCGACGATCCGGATCCCGCCGCGGCCTTCCTGGGGTTCTGTGCGGAGGTCGTCACCCGCACGCCCGGCAACAAGGCGATGTGCGATCTGCTCGACGCCGATGACGGCTGGCCGCGGACGCTGCTGCGCGACGCCGGGGAGCGATTTCACCTCGCCCTCGGGCAGTTGCTGGAGGCCGCGCGGCGCACGGGCGGGGTACGCGCCGACCTCACCATGGCCGACGTCCTCGCGATCTTCACCGGATGTGTTGCCATGCAACGCGTTTCGAACACGCGTGACGAACTGTCCCGCCCCGCCGCCATGCTGCTGGCGGCGATGCGCGCCGAATCGGCCGTAACGAAACCGGAAAATTCCTCGCTCTTGCGTAACGAAACCGTGGTGGACAACGGGAATCGTGACGGTGGGAGTTGTCCGATCTGCGGGGCGGAATTGGCCCATGCGGAGACCGGACGTCCTGCCCGATACTGCTCGTCCGCCTGCCGGCAGAAAGCCCACCGGCTGCGCCGGGCCGCGCGTGCGTCGGGAAGGGATCCGGTCGCCGTCGAGTGATCGACGGGCGCACGGCAATTCGCCAGACCGGCGAAGGGGTTCCACCCTTACGCTTCGGTACCGGGATGCTCGTGTGCCGGGCGTCGCTGGGGCGACAGGGTGACGGTCCCCGCGGGCAGGTTCACAATCGGGTCGTCGCCGGCGAGACGGTCGTCGACCTTCGCGATCGCCACCCACTCCTTGCGCTCGTGAATGTGTTTGCGCGACGGGCCGAACAGTTCGTCGATCTCCGCGCCGCGTGGCCGCCCCGGTGTTGCGCGTACCCGCCCCCGCCACCATGTCACCGGATCGACGGTACTCGTCTGCGGGCATCCGGACGGCAGTGTGCCGGTCGATTCAGCTCGACGGCCCCGGACGCGAACCGTCGAACACGGATCGGCGCGGCGCATCGAGGGATTCGATTCGCATCGGCGCTGATGGTGCCGGGATCGCGTCCGGCGATCGGGCTGCGCAATACCACGGTCCGCCTGTTCGCCCTTGCCTGACGGTCGCCGTTCGCCGGACGTCTCGGTCGCCGGGAGCACGATGCCTCCGGCTCGATCGACGGGCCGGCGAACGATCACAACAGATCGCTGACGTCGTCGGGGACGTCGACGGCGTATTTGCGCAACGTTTCCATCGGCACGACCTCGAGTGCGTTCTCGTGGGTCGCGGCCAGAACGACCGGCGCGGCCACGCCGTCCTCGTGGGCGTGCAGCCACCGCACAGCGACCACACACCAGCGGTCGCCCGGTTGCAGTCCGGGGAAGTTGTTCTCCGGACGTGGGGTGAGCAGATCGTTGCCGATCGATTTCTGGTGCTCCAGGAACTCCTGGGTCACGACGGTGCAGACGGTGTGGCTACCCAGATCCTCGGGGCCGGTGCTGCAGCAGCCGTCCCGGTAGAAGCCGGTGAGAGGATCGGTGCCACACTCCTCCAGCGGTCCCCCAAGCACATTTCGATCGGTCACGAGCCGATCCTATTGTCTCTGTGTCGGATTCGCCGCGCCTTGGGCGGTTGGTATCGGGACGGTTGCCGGTGATGCGTGGCCGAACGCCTTATCGTCCGACGTCGACGGCGTGTCGGGCGTGCGCGGATAGTGACGAATCACCCGTACCGCCGTGGGCGCAACACCCGCCTGCCGCCACGCGGGGGCGTTCGCGGGTTCTGACAGGATGGGAACCGTGACTGCGCAAGCCTGGATTCTGATCGCCGCGATCGTCGCCGTACTACTGGTGGCGTTCGTTGCCGGATTCGTCCTGTACAAGCGCCGCCGAGTGAGCATCACGCCGGCGGAGGAGCAGGACAAGCAGCTGACCGATCGGTCGGGTGGCTACACCGCAGCCGGTGGCTTCAACTTCAGTCAGGGCGGTGCGGGCTCGGGCACGCTGACGCCACCGCGCCCCGAGCCGGTCCCGATCGAACGCACCGACGACGAGGGTCAGCCGCACGTCGGCGACGATGCCGCCATCCCGCGCGACTCGGTGCGCCGGACCATCACCGACGTGCGGTTGCCGGAACCGGAAACCCTGGCCGACCGCCCGGCGGACGGGGCGAGCGCGACCGCGCCGACCGTCGAGCCGGAAACGACGGAAACGCCCGGCGACGGCGTGGTCGTGCCCGAAGCTCCGGCCGATGCGGCTCCGGTGGAAGCACCGGCCGAAGCTCCCACCGCGCCGCCTTCGACCGACGGCGCCGCCGCGACGGTCACACCCGCGCCCGTCGAGACGCCCGAGACCGCTCCGGCGGATTCGGCCCCGCCAAAGGCCCCGACCGCGCCGGCGCCCGCCGCGCCGGCGCCCGAGCCCACTGCGGTGGAGGAGATCGAACCCACCGCAGGTCGCCTCACCCGCCTGCGCGGGCGGCTCTCGCGGTCGCAGAACGCGGTCGGCAAGAGCCTGCTCGGTTTGCTCGGCGGTGGCGACCTCGACGAGGACTCGTGGGAAGAGATCGAGGACACCCTGGTCATGGCCGACCTCGGCACCTCGGTCACGACGACCGTGGTCGAGCGACTGCGCGAGGAGTTGGCCGCGCGCAGCGTGCGCACCTCCGAACAGGCCCGGCAGGTGCTGCGGGACGTGCTGATCGAGGCTCTGCGCCCGGAACTGGATCGTTCGATCCGGGCGTTGCCACACGCCGATCACCCGTCGATTCTGCTGGTCGTCGGCGTGAACGGCACCGGTAAGACCACCACCACCGGCAAATTGGCGCGCGTGCTCGTCGCCGACGGCCGTCGCGTGCTGCTCGGCGCCGCCGACACCTTCCGCGCCGCCGCCGCCGACCAGCTCCAGACCTGGGGCGAACGCGTCGGCGCCGACACGGTCCGCGGCCGCGAGGGCGCTGATCCGGCATCGGTGGCCTTCGACGCGGTCAGCACCGGTATCGAGGAGGGTGTCGACGTGGTTCTGGTCGACACCGCGGGCCGCCTGCACACCAAGACCGGTTTGATGGACGAGCTGGGCAAGGTCAAGCGCGTGGTGGAGAAGAAGGCCGCCGTCGACGAGGTCCTGCTCGTGCTCGACGCGACCGTCGGGCAGAACGGGCTCACCCAGGCCCGGGTCTTCGCGGAGGTCGTCGACATCACCGGCGTCGTACTCACCAAACTCGACGGCACCGCCAAGGGCGGCATCGTCTTCCAGGTGCAGCACGAGCTCGGCGTGCCGGTGAAACTGGTCGGCCTCGGCGAGGGCGCCGACGATCTGGCCCCCTTCGAACCGTCCGCATTCGTCGACGCCCTCCTCGGGTAGCGGCGAGAGGCAAAACGGCAGTTCCTCCTCATTTCGACACGGTCCTCACAGTGCGCCGACATGCGCTGTGTGCGCGCTGAAACCTGGTAGCAACACAGGAAGCAGATCCGTTCACGCATGCGAAACATCACGGCGGCACGGACGAAACACCCGATCGCGACCCTTCTGTGCAGGCTCGTTTGCCGCAGTTCGGCCGGGCCCGAGATGAGGAGGAACAAGGTGGCGTATCCCTTGCTCGGTGTGCCCGACACCGGCGACACCGCGTGGATGCTGGCGAGCTCCGCGCTCGTTTTGTTGATGACCCCCGGACTGGCGTTCTTCTACGGCGGCATGGTCCGCTCGAAGAACGTGCTCAACATGATCATGATGAGCATCAGCGCGATGGGCATCGTCGGCGTGCTGTGGTCGCTCTACGGCTTTTCCGAGGCATTCGGTGACAACAAACTAGGCCTGATCGGCAACCCAGCCCAGTTCTTCGGGCTCAAGGGCCTGATCGGCACCAACGCCGTCAAGGCCAGCCCGGCCGACCCGTCGACCGGCGCGTCCGCGGTGGATCAGGTGAACATTCCGCTGGCCGGCACCATCCCGATGACAGTGTTCGTGGCCTTCCAGCTGATGTTCGCCATCATCACGGTGGCCCTGATCTCGGGTGCGGTCGCCGATCGCATGAAGTTCCGAGCATGGGTGGTCTTCGCCATCGCCTGGTCGACCATCGTCTACTTCCCGGTCGCGCACTGGGTCTTCGACTTCGACGTCAAGGACGCCGCGGGCAACATCGTCCACCACGGCGGCTGGATCGCGAACAAACTGCAGGCCATCGACTTCGCCGGTGGTACCGCGGTGCATATCAACGCCGGTGCCGCGGGCCTGGCGCTGTGCCTGGTGCTCGGCAAGCGCAAGGGCTGGCCGAAGACGCCGATGCGCCCGCACAACCTGCCCTTCGTCATGCTCGGCGCCGGTCTGCTGTGGTTCGGCTGGTTCGGCTTCAACGCCGGTTCCTCGGTGAGTTCCAACGGGCTGGCCGGTTCCACCTTCCTGACCACCACCTTCGCCACCTGCGCCGCGATGCTCGGCTGGCTGGTCGTGGAGAAGTTCCGCGATGGCAAGCCCACCAGCCTCGGCGCCGCCTCGGGCATCGTCGCCGGCCTGGTCGCGATCACCCCGTCCTGCTCGTCGGTGAACGTGCTGGGCGCGCTGGTGATCGGCGCGGTGGCCGGTGTGCTGTGCGCCCTGGCGGTCGGCCTGAAGTTCAAGCTCGGTTTCGACGACTCGCTCGACGTGGTCGGCGTGCACCTGGTCGGCGGTGTGGTCGGTACGCTGCTGATCGGTCTGTTCCTCACCCCGGAATCGGGCGCGGCCTCCGGCGGCGCGAAGGGCTTGTTCTACGGCGGCGGATTCGATCAGCTCGGCAAGCAGGCCGTCGGTGCCTTCACCGTGCTGGCGTTCTCCTTCGTCGTCTCGCTGATTCTGGGTCTGATCATCAAGTACACGATCGGCATTCGTGCTTCCGAGGAAGACGAGTTCAAGGGCATGGACGAGTCGGAGCACGCGGAGACGTCATACGATTTCGCTGCTGTGGGTGGCACGGCACGTACCGCCGTCAAGGAGGCATGACGCAATGAAACTGATCACTGCAATCGTCAAACCGTTCACACTCGAGGACGTCAAGTCCGGGCTCGAGCAGGCCGGTGTGCTGGGAATGACGGTCAGCGAAGTCCAGGGGTACGGCCGCCAGAAGGGGCACACCGAGGTCTACCGCGGCGCGGAGTACTCGGTCGATTTCGTGCCGAAGGTACGAGTCGAGGTCGTCGTGGACGACGCCTCGGTCGAGAAGGTGGTCGAGGTGATCGTCGAGGCCGCGCGCACCGGCAAGATCGGTGACGGCAAGGTCTGGGTGACCCCGGTCGAATCGGTGATCCGGGTCCGAACCGGTGAACGCGGTGCCGACGCACTATAGGAGATGAAGGATTCGGGCAGCCCCGCTCCCTGGCGCCGGCCGGGGACGGGGCTGCTCGCATGAACGGGTGGTGGTTGCGGGTATGAGTGCAGACGGATTGTCCGAGGGCGCCAAGGATCTGGTGGCCGCACGAGATCAACTGCTCGACGGTGGTGATCCCCGGCGGCCCCGGCTGAGCGCCGAGGCGCTGCGGCAGGCGCTGGTCGACCTGCATGAGCTGTGGTTGACCACGAAGGGTGCGGAGCTGGGCATCACCGCCGACAGCGGGCTGGCCGTAATAGCGGTCGGCGGACTGGGACGGCGCGAGATGCTGCCGTATTCGGATTTGGATCTGGTGTTGCTGCACGACGATGTCGACCCCGCGCGGGTCGCCGAGGTGGCCGACCGGCTCTGGTATCCGCTGTGGGACGCCCATATCAAGCTCGATCACAGCGTGCGGACCGTGCCGCAGGCGCTGCGGGTGGCCGCCGACGATCTCACCGCCGCGCTCGGCATGCTCGATGCCCGCCACATCGTCGGCGACGCTGAGTTGAGCAATCTGCTCATCGGCGGCGTTCGCCGCGAATGGCGAACCGGAATCCGTTCCCGCTTCGGCGAATTGGTGGAACAGACGCACGCGCGGTGGAAGCGCAACGGCGAGATCGCGCACCGGGCCGAACCCGACCTCAAGAACGGGCGCGGCGGACTGCGCGATATTCAGCTGCTCGACGCGCTGGCCATCGCCCAGCTGACCGACGCCATGCCCGGCCTGGGACCCGACGTTCCCGGCGGTGGTCTCGAGGCCGCCCATCGCCGGCTGCTGGACGTGCGTACCGAACTGCACCGGGTGGCCGGGCGTTCCCGTGATCAGCTGCGCGCCCAGGACGCGGACGAAATCGGCGCCGCCCTGCGCATCGGCGATCGATTCGATCTGGCGCGCACGCTCAGCGACGCGGCGCGCACGGTCGTCTATTCGGTCGACGTCGGCCTGCGCACCGCCGCCAACGCGTTGCCGCGCCGCGGTCTGGCCCGATTGCGGCGCCTGCCCGTGCGCCGCCCGCTCGACGAGGGCGTGGTCGAACACGCCGGTGAGGTGGTGCTGGCTCGCGATGCCCGGCCGCAGCGCGATCCCGGCCTGATCCTGCGGGTCGCCGCCGCGTCGGCGCGCACCGGCCTGCCGATGTCGGCCACCACCCTCAGCCGCCTCTCCGAGGATGCCCCGGAACTGCGTGAACCGTGGCCGCGCGAGGCGCTCAACGATCTGCTGGTGCTGCTCGGCGCCGGCCGCGGCACCATCGATGCGGTGGAGGCGTTGGATCGAACGGGCTTGTGGGGCAGGCTGTTTCCGGAATGGGGAGCGGTGCGTGATCTGCCGCCCCGCGATGCCGTACACACCTGGACCGTCGACCGCCACCTGGTCGAGACCGTGGCCTACGCCGGCGCGCTGAGCACCCGGGTCGCCCGGCCGGATCTGCTGCTGCTGGGTGCGCTGCTGCACGATATCGGCAAGGGGCGCACCGAGGATCACAGCGTGGTGGGTGCCGAACTGGCCGACCGGATCGGCCGCCGGCTGGGCCTGTGGCCCGAGGATGTGCACAGCCTGGCGGCAATCGTGCGGCATCATCTGCTGCTGCCGCAAACCGCGACCCGGCGCGATCTCGACGATCCGGCGACCGCCGCCGGTGTGGTCGAGGCGCTGGGCGGTGACCGGCAGCTGCTGGATCTGCTGCACACCCTCGCCGAGGCCGATTCGCTGGCGACCGGTCCGGGCGTATGGGGGGAGTGGAAGGCTTCCCTGATCGCGGAACTGGTGCGCCGCGGACACGCCGCGATGGCGGGAGAGCCCGCACCACAACGGGTTTCGCCGACCCCGGCGGTGGTTGACGCGGCCGTGCTGGACAGGGCCGCGGCCGGTGGTGTGCACGTGGAACTGACGCCCGGCGACGGACGCTACATCCACGTCGTCACGGTCGTCGCTCCCGATACTCCCGGCCTGCTCTCGGAGGCGGCCGGGGTGCTCGCCGTGCATTCTCTGCGGGTGCTGTCCGCGACCCTGGCGGCCTCCGGTGACACCGCGATCGACACCTTCGTGGTCACACCGACCTTCGGCAATCCGCCCGACGCCGGACTGCTGCGCCAGGAGCTGATCCGCGCGATCAACGGTGATCTGAAGCTGGCCTCGGTGCTCGCGGACAAGGAGCGCGAGGCGGCGGCTCGAACCAGTCCGTACGCCCAGGCCGAGCCGAGGCTGCTCTGGATCGAGGTCGACCGGCCCGGTGAGGTGGTCCTCGAACTGCGTGCCGAGGATCGCATCGGCCTGCTCAGCCGGTTGGCCGCGGCATTGGCCGCCCTGGGCGCGGATGTGCGGTGGGCGAAGGCCGACACGATGGGCTCGGTGGTGGTCGACTCGTTCGGCCTCGATCTGGGCGAGGACGACACCCCGCCGCGACGCCGTGCCATCGAGGCGGCGCTACTGGGGGTCGTCCCGCATCAGGAGCCGAAGAAACCGAGCGAAACGGACACTGCCGCCGGTGCCGGTTAGGTTTACCAACCTTCGGCCGGTTATCGGGGCAACCTGGTCGTTTGGTCCGGAATGCGGTAACCAGATCGTTGCGGCAACCTCTGCTGGATGTGATGTCCGCCACCCTACGATCGTGTGGATCGTGAAGTTGATCGTGATCGCAAGCTGTTCGAGCTGTTGCTGTACCTGTCCGGCGAGTTAGGTGCGTTGAGGGGAGCAGGTCGATGGCAAACGAAGTCGTGTCCTCATCCATGATCACCAGCGATTCGACCCACCACATCGCTCGCTGTGTCGGCGGCGACCACTGGGTGGTGTCCTGGCTTCCGGGCCGTACGCTGACCGGCGGGCAGGCGGTGGCGGCCATGAAGCTGGCCGGCGCGCTCGTCGACGGCGCACCCGGTGACGCCGACTGGGCGACCCTGGACGCCATGGCACTGCCACTGGGTCTGACCGGGCGCGAGGCGGTCTATCTGGTGGCCTACGAACAGCACGACTTCAGCCGGGCCCCGCGGCCGCGGCACAGCGCGCTGTCCTGACCACAGTCCCGTCGACGGGCCCGGCGACGGGCCCGTGGCAGGGCTTCGACTAGGGCGAATCCACCGATCGCGCAGTTGCCCGTACCCTGGTAACCCGAGTGACGTCCCTCGACGAGACCAGGAGCGCGATCGGTGTTCGAATCCCTTTCCGACCGGTTGACCGGTGCCCTGAAGGATCTGCGTGGCAAGGGGCGTCTGTCACCGGCCGATATCGACGCGACCGCGCGCGAGATCCGGCTCGCCCTGCTCGAGGCCGACGTGGCGCTGCCTGTCGTGCGGCAGTTCATCGCCCGCGTCAAGGAACGCGCCAAGGGTGCCGAGGTATCGGCCGCGCTGAACCCCGCGCAGCAGGTCGTGAAGATCGTCAACGAGGAATTGATCGGCATCCTCGGTGGCGAGACCCGGCGCCTGCAGTTCGCGAAGAACCCGCCCACGGTGGTCATGCTCGCCGGTCTGCAGGGTGCCGGTAAGACCACACTCGCGGGCAAGCTCGCGAAATGGCTGAAGGGCCAAGGACATACGCCCCTGCTGGTGGCCTGTGACCTGCAGCGGCCGGGCGCCGTCACCCAGTTGCAGGTGGTCGGCGAACGAGCCGGTGTGCCGGTGTTCGCCCCGCATCCGGGCACGTCGATCGGCGGCGGCGACAACGCCCTGGGCGTTACCGCCGCCGACCCGATCCGGGTCGCCGAGGCCGGTGTCGAGGAAGCGAAGCAGAAGCACTACGACATCGTCATCGTCGACACCGCGGGTCGCCTCGGTATCGACGAGGAGCTGATGCGTCAGGCCGCCGGCATCCGCGACGCGGTAAACCCGGACGAGACGCTGTTCGTCCTCGACGCCATGATCGGCCAGGACGCCGTCAGCACCGCGGAGGCATTCCGCGACGGCGTCGGCTTCACCGGTGTCGTGCTCACCAAGCTCGACGGTGACGCCCGCGGTGGCGCCGCGCTGTCGGTGCGCGAGGTCACCGGCGTCCCGATCCTGTTCGCCTCCACCGGTGAGAAGCTCGAGGACTTCGACGTCTTCCACCCCGACCGCATGTCCAGCCGCATCCTCGGCATGGGCGATCTGCTCACCCTGATCGAACAGGCCGAACAGGTCTACGACCAGCAGCAGGCCGAGGAGGCCGCCCGCAAGATCGGTTCCGGCGAGCTCACCCTCGAGGACTTCCTCGATCAGATGCTGGCCATCCGCAAGATGGGCCCGATCGGCAACCTGCTCGGCATGCTGCCGGGCGCCGGCCAGATGAAGGATGTCCTGGCCCAGGTCGATGACAAGCAACTCGACCGGGTGCAGGCCATCATCCGCGGTATGACCCCCGCCGAGCGGGCCAACCCCAAGATCATCAACGCCTCCCGCCGCCTGCGTATCGCCAATGGTTCCGGCGTCACCGTCTCCGACGTGAACCAGCTGGTCGACCGCTTCTTCGAGGCTCGCAAGATGATGGCCGCCATGGGCCGGCAGATGGGCCTGCCGGGCGCGCGGCGCAATGCCAAGGGCAAGAAGGGGAAAAAGGGCAAGAAGGGTGGGCGCGGACCGACCCCGCCGAAGGGCATGCGCGGCGGGTTCCCCGGGATGCCGGGTATGCCGGGCGGAATGCCGGGGATGCCCGCCGCGGGGATGCCGGATCTGTCGAATATGCCCGCGGGGCTGGATGAATTGCCGCCCGGGCTGGAGGGGTTCGATTTGTCGAAGCTGAAGTTCCCGAAGAACTGAGGTTTGCGGCGAGCGGTGCGGGCGGTGCCTGGTGGTACTGCCCGCACCGTTGGCCGGGCCACTCCTCCGGTCAGTCGCTGCGCTCCCTCCCTCCGTCGCTCCACAATCGACGCGGGCCGAGACCGACCAGGGTGTACGTCTCGTCGATGTGTGCCTGTTCGGTGCGCATCCGGCCGGTGCGTGCCTCGAGGAAATCGCGGCGGTAGGTTGGGGTCGAGGCGAGATCGACGCGGGCGACGGGATCAGGAGACGGTATGCGGATGCATCTGCGCGGGGTGGTCCTTCCCGGCGACGAGGTGCGCGATCTGTGGGTTCGCGACGGGGTGATCTCCTACCAGCCGGTGCGCGACGCCGAAACCCTGTGTGACACAGGGTGGATCGTGCCCGGCCTGGTCGACGCGCACTGCCACGTCGGCATTCGCTACGGCGGCGGGCACGAGGATCGTGAGGGGGCGATCGCCCAGGCCGAGGTGGAACGCGATGCGGGGGCGCTGCTGCTGCGCGATGCCGGATCGCCCATCGACACCCGCTTCATCGACGACCACCACGAACTGCCGAAGATCATCCGCGCCGGCCGCCACATCGCCCGCCCCAAGCGGTATATCCGCGAACTCGGGATCGAGCTGGACGACGAGCGCGACCTACCCGATATCGTCGCCGAGCAGGCACGTTTCGGCGACGGCTGGGTCAAGATCGTCGGCGACTGGATCGATCGGTCCGTCGGTGATCTGCGGCCGCTGTGGAGCGACGCGGTCCTGAAGGAGGCCATCGACGCCGCTCACCGGGAAGGCGCCCGCGTCACCGCGCACGTCTTCGGCGAAGACGCGCTGCCAGGCCTGATCAACGCCGGCATCGACTGCCTCGAGCACGGCACCGGACTCACCGACGACACCATCGAGATGATGGCCGAACACGGCACCGCCCTGGTGCCGACGCTGGTCAATATCGACACCTTCCCGGATATCGCCGACAGCGCGGCCAAATTCCCGATCTACGCCGCCCATATGCGCGATCTGCACCGCCGGGTCCGCGACACCGTCGCGAACGCCCACGCGGCGGGGGTGCCGATCTACACCGGCACCGACGCCGGTGGTTCCATCCGGCACGGCCGCATCGCCGACGAGATCGATGCGCTGGCCGGGGCCGGGCTGTCGCGGCACGAGGCGCTGGCCGCTGCCTCGTGGCGGGCCCGTGAGTGGCTCGGCCGACCGGGTATCGAGGACGGCGCACCGGCCGATTTGGTCGTCTATCGCACCGATCCGCGGTCGAGCCGCGATGCGCTCGGCGCGCCGGCATTCGTCGTGCTGCGTGGGCGGGTGTACCCGGGCCGGGATCCGGTCACCGGACATCGGTAGGGCCGTCGGCGCGACGAACGGCCCGGCAGCGGCGCTGGTCACCGATCTCCGCGTGCTCGGCGAGACGGTCCGCTCGATTCGGGGCGATTTCTCCGGGTGCGGGCGCGTCTGGCACAATGAACGACCGTCCTCGTCGAAGACCCCGACTCGCTCGCGGTTCCGTATTCGGGGACAGTGTCAGCCCGTCTCCGGTTACGTACCGCGCGGCGGTCACACACTCAACGCAAAACCGGGTCCGCATCCTGTGTGGGCTGCTGAATTGCGCCGTGACCACTCAGGCTGCCCTCGGGCGGCCGCCACCGAAAGGCATTGATACAGCCATGGCTGTCAAGATCAAGCTGACTCGTCTGGGCAAGATCCGCAACCCCCAGTACCGCATCGTCGTCGCCGACGCGCGCACCCGCCGCGACGGCCGCGCCATTGAGAACGTCGGCAAGTACCACCCGAAGGAAGAGCCCTCGCTGATCGAGGTCGACTCCGAGCGCGTGCAGTACTGGCTGGGCGTCGGCGCGCAGCCGACCGAGCCGGTCAAGCGTCTGCTGGAGATCACCGGCGACTGGCAGAAGTTCAAGGGCCTGCCGGGCGCCGAGGGCACCCTGAAGGTCAAGGCCGCCAAGCCGAGCAAGCTGGACCTGTTCAACGCTGCCCTGGCCGCCGCCGACAGCGAACCGGTCGCCGAGGCCGTCACCCCCAAGAAGAAGAAGTCCAAGGCCGCCGAGGGTGAAGGTGAGGCCGAGGCCGCGACCGAGGCTGCCGAGTAATGAGTGCGGTCGTCGCCGATGCCGTCGAGCACCTGGTGCGCGGCATCGTCGCCAATCCGGACGATGTGCGCGTCGATCTGATCACCAGCCGGCGTGGACGCACCGTCGAGGTCCACGTCCACCCCGATGATCTGGGCAAGGTGATCGGCCGCGGCGGTCGTACCGCGACCGCGCTGCGCACCCTGGTCGCCGGCATCGGTGGCCGCGGTATCCGGGTCGACGTGGTCGATACCGATCAGTAGATGGAACTGGTAGTCGGGCGGGTCGCCAAATCGCACGGTGTGCGTGGCGAACTCGTGGTCGAGGTACGTACCGACGAACCCGAACTCCGCTTCGCTCCCGGCGCTCGCCTGCGTGGCCGGGCGCCGCGAAGCGATGCGGTGGGCGTTTTCACGGTGGAGTCGGCCCGAGAGCATTCGGGCCGGCTTCTCGTCCGTCTCGAGGGTGTCGGCGACCGCGCCACCGCGGATGCGTTGCGTGGCACCCTCTTTCTCATCGATACCGCCGAACTCCCGCCGTCGGAGGACCCCGACGAGTTCTACGACCACGAACTCGAAGGTCTGAGCGTGCGGCTCGCGGACGGGACCGAGATCGGCACCGTGAACGAGGTCTTGCATTCGGCCGCGGGCGAATTGCTGTCGATCCGGGCCGGTGCGGGCGCCGGCGGGCGTGCCGGTCGGGAAATTCTGGTGCCCTTCGTGACCGCGATCGTGCCGACGGTGTCGGTCGCCGAGGGCCTGATCGTGATCGACCCACCCGAAGGCCTGCTGGACGAGGAGTAGTGATGGGCACCGGAGCCGACGATCCCGCGCAGCGCTCGTCAGCTCTGCGCATCGACGTCGTCACCATCTTCCCCGAATATCTCGAGCCGCTGCGAACCGCGTTGCTGGGCAAGGCGATCGAGAGGGGCATAGTTCAGCTCGGCGTGCACAATCTGCGGCGCTGGACCCACGACGTGCACCAGTCGGTCGACGACGCGCCCTACGGCGGCGGGCCGGGCATGGTCATGAAACCCGTGGTGTGGGGTGATGCGCTCGACGAGGTGTGCCCGGACGAGGCATTGCTCGTCGTGCCGACGCCGGCCGGAGTGCCGTTCACCCAGGAAACCGCCCAACGCTGGTCCACCGAATCGCATCTGGTGTTCGCCTGCGGCCGCTACGAGGGGATCGATCAGCGCGTTTTCGACGATGCCGCCCGCCGGGTCCGGGTGGAAGAGGTCAGCATCGGCGATTACGTCCTGATCGGCGGGGAGGCCGCCGTGCTGGTGATGGCCGAGGCGGTCGTGCGCCTGATCCCCGGCGTGCTGGGCAATCAGGCCTCCCACCAACAGGATTCGTTCTCCGACGGACTGCTCGAAGGCCCCAGCTACACCCGGCCGGTGAGCTGGCGCGGACTCGATGTGCCCGAGATTCTGCTGTCGGGCAACCACGCGCGGATCGAAGCGTGGCGCCGGGAACAGTCACTGCGGCGGACCCGGGAGCGTCGCCCGGATCTGCTGCCGCCGGAGTAGTCGAAAACTCTGCGCGACAGGACTTCACCGGCCGAGGTGTCGCATTCGCCGCGCCGTCGGTATCGCGTGCCCGACGCGCCCGTGACGGGGTGCGGATGTTCGTTCGCCGAGGTTGCCGAGTTCGGTGGCGGTCATGCGATCGGCGAGGCTGTGGCCAGCCGGTTTTCGACCCATTTCCGTTCGCGGCGCGAGGGCACCGGGTGCGGCTGCGTACGCACCGGGCGCTCCACCTGGTCCGCTGTCGGAGGCCGACGGTAGTGTCAGCCAGCGTGACGACAGCCTCCGAACCCGTCAGCACCGATGCAACCACCGGCACGGAAGCCGCCGCCCCTGGAAAGGTCCGCCTGGCCAGTGTCGGCAGGCGGATCGCCGAGGAGCTCTCGGTCCGTGACGAACAGGTCCGTGCCGCCATAGAGCTGCTCGACGGCGGGTCGACCGTGCCGTTCATCGCCCGCTACCGCAAGGAGGTGACCGGCGGGCTCGACGACGCGCAGCTGCGGCAACTGGAGGAGCGGCTGCACTACCTGCGCGAACTCGACGAGCGCCGGAACTCGATCCTGGAATCCATTCGCGGACAGGGCAAATTGGATGCCGCGCTCGAACAGCAGATCATGCTCGCGGAGACCAAGGCCCGCCTCGAGGACATCTACCTGCCCTACAAGCCGAAGCGGCGCACCAAGGCGCAGATCGCCCGTGAGGCCGGGCACGAACCGGTCGCGGACGCCCTCATCGGCGACCCCACCACCGATCCGTCCGGCTACACCGCCGAACAGCTCGACGGTGCCCGCGCGATTCTGGTGGAGCGATTCGCCGAAGACGCCGACCTCGTCGGTGAACTGCGCGAATTGATGTGGGAGCGCGGCCAGGTCACCTCGCGGGTCCGGACCGGCAAGGAAGAGGCCGGGGCCAAATTCGCCGACTACTTCGAGTTCAGCGAACCGTTCGCCAAACTACCCTCGCACCGCATCCTGGCGCTGCTGCGCGGCGAGAAGGAAGATGTGCTGAGCCTGTCGCTCGAACCCGATACCGAGGAACCGGAGCCGGGGCAGCGCACCATCTACGAGGGCCGGATCGCGCACAAGTTCGGCATCGCCGACCAGGGGCGCCCGGCCGACACCTGGCTGCTGGACACCGTGCGCTGGGCGTGGCGGACCAAGCTGCAGGTCAGCCTCGGCATCGATATCCGGATGCGGCTGCGGCAGTCCGCGGAGAAGGACGCCGTCGATATCTTCGCCGCCAACCTGCGTGACCTGCTGCTCGCCGCACCCGCCGGCACCCGGGCCACCATGGGCCTGGACCCGGGCTACCGGACCGGCGTGAAGGTGGCCGTGGTGGACGGCACCGGCAAGGTGGTGGCCACCGAGACGATCTATCCGCACAAACCGCAGGGCCAGACCGAGAAGTCGCTGGCGGTGCTCGGGGCGCTGGTGGCGCGGTTCGACGTGGAGCTCATCGCGATCGGCAACGGCACCGCTTCCCGGGAGACCGATGCCCTTGCCGCGGAACTGATCTCGCGGATCGGTGCGACGCCCGGTGCGCGGAAGCCGACCAAGATCGTGGTGTCGGAAGCGGGCGCCTCGGTGTATTCCGCCTCCGCGTACGCGTCGCAGGAGCTGCCGGAACTGGACGTCTCGTTGCGCGGCGCGGTCTCGATCGCGCGCCGGTTGCAGGACCCGCTGGCCGAGCTGGTGAAGATCGAGCCGAAGTCCATCGGCGTCGGCCAGTACCAGCACGACGTCTCCGAGACACTGCTGGCCCGGTCGCTGGGCGCGGTGGTAGAGGATGCGGTGAACGCGGTCGGTGTCGACGTCAACACCGCCTCCGTGCCGCTGCTGTCGCGCGTCTCCGGCATCGCCTCCTCGGTCGCGGAATCGATTGTCGCGCATCGTGATCAGAACGGACCGTTCCGCAGTCGCACCGCGCTGCTGGAGGTTCCGCGGCTGGGCCCCAAGGCATTCGAACAGTGCGCGGGCTTCCTGCGCATCCGCGGCGGCGACGACCCGCTGGACTCGTCGGCCGTGCACCCCGAGGCCTATCCGGTGGTGCGCCGGATTCTGGAGGCGACCGGACGCGATGTGCCCGGCCTGATCGGCAACACCTCCGCCCTGCGGGCACTACGGCCGGGCGAATTCACCGACGAGAAATTCGGTGTGCCGACCGTCACCGACATCATCGCCGAACTCGAAAAGCCCGGCCGTGACCCGCGCCCGGAGTTCAAGACCGCCGAATTCGCCGCCGGCGTGGAAAAGGTCGCCGACCTCGAACCCGGCATGGTGCTCGAAGGTGTGGTGACGAACGTGGCCGCCTTCGGCGCCTTCGTCGATGTGGGTGTCCACCAGGACGGCCTCGTCCACGTCTCGGCCATGTCGCATTCGTTCGTCCGCGATCCCCGCGAGATCGTGAAATCCGGTGACGTGGTGAAGGTGAAGGTGCTGGAGGTCGACGTCGCCCGCCAGCGCATCGGCCTGAGCCTGCGTCTGGACGACGAGCCCGGCGCGGGCAAACCCGAGAAGGGTGGCGCGGGGCAGCGCGGCGGGCAGAGCCGTGGTGGTCAGCCACGCGGCGGCCAGAGCAATCCGGGCCGCGGCGGTCAGGAGCGCGGCGGACAGAACCGTGGCGGCGGCCAGAACAAGGGGCAGGGCCGAAATCAGCAGCGTCGCAGCGCGCCCGAACCGTCGGGCGCGATGGCGGATGCGCTGCGCCGCGCCGGTTTCGGGCGGTAAGCCTCGGCGGCCGCCGCATTTGGGTTTGGCCCTACTGCGGCGGCCGGGTACGGGACAATGGAGTCCCGGGGTCCGATCTCGGTGATCGGCCTCGCCGGGCATCACTACCCGACCCCGGTTCCTAGTGAGGGGACGACGGCTGTGCGGCGCTGGTTCGACGATGCGATCCTCGCGGAGGGACGCCTGCCGTTGCTGTGCTTCCTGCTCGGCTTCATCGTCGGGTTCCTGCTGATCCGGCTCAGTGTGCGGATGATTCGCAAGCAGGTGCGCTGGTGGCCGGGCAACCTGCGCGCTGGCAATGTGCACATTCACCACATGGTGTTCGGCGTGGTGCTGGTTCTGGCGTCGGGACTGGGGTTGGTCGCGACCTACAACAGCGGAGTCGGCACGATCTCCGCGCTCGCCTCGACGTTCGGTGTCGGCGCGGCGCTGGTGCTCGACGAATTCGCGCTGATCTACTACCTGCGCGACGTGTACTGGGAGGAACAGGGCAGAACCTCGGTCGACGCGGTGTTCGTCGCGGTAGCGGTCACCGGGTTGCTGTTGCTCGGCTTCCACCCGCTGTGGCTGCTCGACGTCAACGACATCCGGCACGACAACAGCGTCGCGGGACGCAGTTTCCTCGGCATTTTCGCGCTGGTGAATCTGGTGCTGGCCGCGATCGTCATCGCCAAGGGCAAGATCTGGACCGGATTGTTCGGCATGTTCTTCCTGCCGTTGCTGGTCGTGGGCGCGCTGCGGCTGAGCCGGCCGGGTGCGCCGTGGGCGCGTTGGCGCTACGGCGAGCGCCGCCGCCTGATGTACCGGGCGGTCGTACGCGAACGCCGATACCGGCGGCCGGTGATCCGGGCCAAGATCTTCGTGCAGGACCTGGTCGCCGGCAAACCCGATGTCGCGCACGTTCGCAGTGCGGCCGAGGAAGAATTGGCGCGTACCGTGGTCCCCGCTCCGCCCGCCCACCTGCGGACCAGAGCGATGCGGGCCACCCTGCACGACGGATCGGACCGGACAGGCCCTGCCGACGCGCCGCCAGCGGTGGATACACCGGGACCGGCCGATGCGGGCGACCTGACGGCGGCCCACCCCCAGCACTCCGGACATTGACGCCGGGAGAGTTCGGACTCCGGGGGGCGATTTTTCCCACAGCGGCCTGATCTGGCACAATGCTCAGGTTGCTCTGGGCGCATTCGACCCGGCGCACCGCCCAATATCCGGAGCACGAACCGGCCGAGCAGTTGCCGCCAGGTTCCTCTGTTCACGCGAACTTCCAAAGGACGGAAATGAACACCCTCGACTTCGTCGACGAAAAGTCGCTGCGCACCGACATCCCGGACTTCCGCCCGGGTGACACGGTGAACGTGCACGTGAAGGTTATCGAAGGTAACAAGGAGCGCATCCAGGTCTTCAAGGGTGCGGTCATTCGCCGCCAGGGCGGCGGCATCCGCGAGACCTTCACCGTGCGCAAGGTGTCGTTCGGCGTGGGTGTCGAGCGCACCTTCCCGGTACACAGCCCCAACATCGACCACATCGATGTGGTGACCCGCGGCGACGTCCGCCGGGCCAAGCTGTACTACCTGCGCGATCTGCGCGGCAAGGCCGCCAAGATCAAGGAGAAGCGCTGAACATCAGGGCTCTGCCCGTTCACGCCCGCCCCCGGTCCTCGCGACCGGGGGTTTTCCTTTTACCGGCCGGGATATGCCCGAGATGCCCGCCTTCTCGGCACGCAGGGTGCGCCGGGGCGACGACGAACATGGCTGCGGGATAACCTGTTCGGCGTGGCAGACGAAAGCGAGTCGGTGGCGGTGCCCGGGGCCGATGACAAACGTGCCGGTGGCGAACGCAAAGACGAGTCCGCATCGCGCAGCCGGCGCGGCAGGCGCAAGCGTAAGCAGCGGCCCTTCTGGCAGGAACTGCCGATCCTGATCGTCATCGCCGCCGTAATCGCAGCGCTCGTGGTGAATTTCGTCGGCCGGCCGTATGTGATCCCGTCTCAGTCGATGGAACCGACCCTGCACGGCTGCGCCGGCTGCACGGGCGACCGGATCTACGTCGAGAAGCTGAGCTACGACTTCGGTGATCCCAAGCCGGGCGACGTCGTGGTGTTCGTCGGCCCGAGCGGTTCGTGGAACAAGTCCTACCACTCCAACCGCTCCAGCAATGTCGCCGTGCGCGGTGTGCAGAACTTCTTCTCGTTCTTCGGACTGGTGCCGCCGGATGAGAACGACCTGGTCAAGCGTGTGATCGCGACCGGCGGCCAGACCGTGCAGTGCTGCGATGCGCAGGGCCGGGTGATGGTCGACGGTAAACCGCTCGACGAGCCGTACGCGCACTACATCTATCCCTATCAGCCGGGGCTGGCCTATGCGACCAAGGTGGCCGGCGGCCTGTCGATCGACCCGCGCGGCCGCGAATTCGGCCCGGTCAAGGTGCCCGACGGCAATCTGTGGGTGATGGGGGACAACCGCAACGAATCCGCGGACTCGCGCGCCCATGTCGACGACGAGTACTCCGGCACCGTGCCGATCGACGATGTGCGAGGAAAGGCGGTGTTCAAGATCTGGCCGCCGAACCGGATCGGCCCGGTCCGGTCACAGAACCCGCAGACGAACTGAGGCGCGCGGCGCGAGATAATCGAGGCACGGGATAGTCGAACGGTAGGTGCAGTGGCGGAGACATCGCGACGCACGACGCGCAACGGTAAGGGCGGCAAGATCATCCGGCCGGTGGTTCGCACTGGGGATTGGCCGCCGCGAGTGGTGATGCGGCGGGCCGGTGGCCTGCGCACACTGGAAGCGGCGCTGATCCGCAGCGGCCTCGGGCCCGTCGCGGGTGTCGACGAGGCGGGTCGGGGATGCTGCGCCGGACCGCTCGTGGTCGCGGCCTGCCTGCTCGCGCCCAAGGCCTACGATTCCCTTGCGGGACTGGACGATTCGAAGAAGCTGACCGAGGCCGTGCGCGAGCAGCTGTATCCGGTGATCCTGCGCCGGGCGCTGGCCTGGAAGGTCGTGGTGATTCCCGCCTGGGAGATCGACGCGATCGGCATCCATGTCGCCAATATCGAGGGCATGCGCCGGGCGGTAGCGGGTCTGGAGGTACGGCCCGGCTACGTACTCACCGACGGCTTCCGGGTGCCGGGTATCAGCGTCCCGTCGCTGCCGGTGATCGGTGGTGACGCGGCGGCGGCCTGTATCGCCGCAGCCAGCATCCTCGCCAAGGTCACGCGCGACCGAATCATGGTCGAGATGGATCGTGACCTGCCCGGATACGGCTTCGCCGCGCACAAGGGCTACAACACTCCCGAGCATCTGGCGGCGCTGGAGCGGCTCGGACCCAGTGACGAACATCGCCGGTCGTGGCGCAACGTCCGGGGCACCGAGGCCGCGGACACCGGGCGGGTGGCTGCCGATACGGCCCATGCGGGATGATGTGAGCACGCTACACGCGTTCGTGGCGATAGAGGAGGATATTCCACCCGATGAGCGAGCGGAGCGAGGCATGAGCGCCGAGGACCTCGAGAAGTACGAAACCGAGATGGAACTCTCGCTGTATCGCGAGTACAAGGACATCGTCGGTCAATTTTCGTACGTCGTCGAGACCGAACGCCGCTTCTATCTGGCCAATTCTGTCGAGTTGCGCCCGCAGAACGCCGACGGTGAGGTGTATTTCGAGGTGCGGATGTCGGATGCGTGGGTGTGGGATATGTATCGGCCCGCCCGCTTCGTCAAACACGTCCGCGTGATCACGTTCAAGGACGTGAACATCGAGGAACTGGAGAAGCCGGACCTGCGCCTCCCCGAATAGCGCGCAGGTAGCGAGAGCGGGTCCGACCTGGGGAAATCAGTCGCCGGCCCCGGCGTTGATCCACAGTCCGGGGTTCATCCACAGGCTTTCTGTTTCCACAGGTGAGACCCGCGGACCGCAGTACCGCCGACGGCATGCTGAGCGGGTGGCACACAATCTGGCGCTCGGCGCCCACGGAGAAGAACTGGCCGCGCAGTTCCTGCAGGGGGCCGGGATGCGGATCGTCGAACGAAATTGGCGGTGTCGCTACGGCGAATTGGATCTCATCGCCCGGGAAGCCGATACCACGGCCTTCGTCGAGGTCAAGACCCGTTCGGGGCTGGGGTTCGGCACACCGGCCGAGTCGGTGACCTTCGCGAAACAGCAGCGTATTCGCCGGCTCGCGCTGCTGTGGCTGGCTGAACAGAGCGGACCGTGGCGGCGGGTCCGCTTCGATGTGGTGTCGGTCCTGCTGCTCCCCGGCCGGGACCCGCAGATCGAGCACGTCCGGGCGGCGTTCTGATGGCCCTGGGACGCGCTCATTCGGTGGCCGTGACCGGGGTGGACGGACAACTCGTCGAGATCGAGGCCGATATCGGGCAGGGGTTGCCGTCGGTGCACCTGGTCGGACGCCCGGACACCACCTTGCAGGAATCGCGGGATCGGGTCCGAGCCGCGGTCGCGAATTCGGGCGAGAAGTGGCCTGACGGCCGCGTCATTCTTGCCCTGTCGCCCGCCACGCTGCCGAAGGTCGGCAGCGTGTACGACCTGGCATTGGCCGCGGCCGTCCTGCATGCCGGTGATTCGGTGCCCGGATCGAAGCTCGCCGGTACGGTCCTGCTCGGCGAGCTGGCCCTCGACGGCCGGGTGCGGCGGGTGCGGGGCATTCTTCCCGCCGTGCTGGCGGCACGGACCGCCGGTCGCAGGACCGTCGTGGTGCCCGAGTCGGTGCTCGGGGAGGCCGGGCTGGTGGACGGGATCACCGTGCTCGGGGCGCCCACACTGCGCGCACTGATCGACTGGTTGCGTGGTGACGGCGAGCTGTCGGTGCCGGACGGTAGCTATTCCGCCCCGCGGCGAAGTATCGGCGATCTCAACGAGGTGGTCGGACAGGACGAGGCTCGCTGGGCGTTGGAGGTGGCCGCGGCCGGCGGCCACCATCTGTTGCTGACCGGCCCGCCCGGCACCGGCAAAACCATGTTGGCGCAACGGCTTCCGGGACTGTTGCCGGCGTTGACGGAATCGGAGTCGCTGGAGGTCACCGCCATCCATTCGGTGGCCGGGACGCTGTCGGACGATCATCCGCTCATCACGACGGCACCGTTCGTGGCACCGCACCATTCGACCTCCGTGTCGGCGATGGTCGGCGGTGGTTCCGGAACCGCGCGCCCCGGTGCTGTCAGCCGGGCGCATCGCGGTGTCCTCTTTCTCGACGAATGTGCCGAAATCGGCACCAAGGTGCTGGAGGCGTTGCGAACCCCGTTGGAGGAGGGCGAGGTTCGCATCGCCCGCCGCGACGGCGTAGCGCGATATCCGGCACGTTTCCAGCTCATTCTGGCGGCGAATCCGTGTCCGTGCGCTCCGGCCCGCGACGTCGACTGCATTTGTGCACCGCTGGCCCGGCGCAGATATCTGGGCAAACTGTCCGGCCCGCTCATGGATCGCATCGACATCTGGGTCCAGATGCATGCGCACGCCGCCGGGACGTTCACTCCCTCTGCCGCCGAATCCAGTGTGGTCGTGCGGGAACGGGTCGAGATGGCGCGCCGGGCCGCGGCGCGGCGCTGGTCCGAGGACGGGTGGACCGTCAACGCCGAGGTGCCGGGACATGTGCTGCGCCAGCGCTTCCGGCTACCGGCCGATGCGCTGGCGCCGGTGGAGAGTGCGCTGCGGCAGGGCCGGATGTCCGCCCGGGGTGCGGACCGGGCGATCCGAGTTGCCTGGACCGTCTGCGACTTGCGCGGGGGAGACGTGCCGTCGGCGCAGGACGTGCTGCAGGCATTGAACTTTCGGCAACGCGGCGTGTCCTGAGTCGTCGAGTGTTGTCTGTCGGCGCTCATCGTGTGGGTGTGGGGCGTGGGTACGGGATGACGGAATGCGCAGTAAGGGAGGGAAATTGATGATCGGTAGATCGATGGCCCGTGCGGGGATGGTGGTCGCCGAACGCGATCGGACGCGAGAACGAGCGGACAAGCACAGTGTGTTTCGCGGGGCGGGGGACGACACGATCCCGGCGCCGGGATGTCGAGTTCGGCGACATCGCCGACACACGGGCAGTCGCGGCGGCGAGGCGGAGGTGTGGCGGTGACCGGTCACGGTGTCGACATGGATGGCGACTCGGGTGGTGGTGTCGCGTCGCTGGTAACCGCCGACGCGGACGCACAGCGGCTGGCGTGGGTCTATCTGTCCCGTGTGGTGGAGGGCCCGTGTCCGGCGTTGTCGGCGCTCATCGCACGAGTCGGCGTGGTGGAGGCGGCGCGTGCGGTGCGTGAATGCGATCTGCCGGAATCGCTGCGCGGTCCGACCGAACGCCGGCGTGACATCGACCGTGCCGAGCGCGATCTCGAGCTGATGGCGCGTATCGGCGGACGGGTGATCACTCCGGACGATCCGGAGTGGCCGCAGTGGCGTCTGCTGGGCCTGACGCAGCTCGACCCGGCCCGCGACGCCGACGCCGCGGTGCCGCTGGTGTTGTGGGCCCGCGGTCCGTTGTCGTTGCAGCAGTACACCGAACAGGCCCTCGCTGTAGTGGGTGCCCGCTGCTCCTCCGGATACGGCGAACAGGTCACCGCCGAGCTCGCGGGAGAACTGGCCGCGCACGGCTGGACGATCGTATCCGGAGCTGCCTTCGGCATCGACGGGATGGCACATCGCGCTGCGCTGGCCGTCGGCGGCTCCACCATCGCTGTGCTGGCCTGCGGGATCGACCGGCCCTATCCCGCTCAGCACGAACGCTTGCTGGCCGAGATCGCCGAAACGGGTGTGGTGGTGAGCGAATATCCGCCTGGCGCAGCCGCTTACAAATACCGGTTCCTGGCCCGGAACCGCTTGATCGCCGCCCTGTCCGACGGGGTGCTGGTGGTCGAGGCGGGCATGCGCAGCGGTGCGCGCAATACCGCGAAATGGGCGCGGCGGCTGGGCCGTCCGGTCCTCGCGGTGCCAGGGCCGATCACCGCCGCGGCGTCGGTCGGCTGCCACCGCATGATCCGCGATGGGGAAGCGACCCTCGTCACCCGGGTCGACGACATTCACGACGAGGTCGGGCCGCTGCGACTGTCGTTGCCCACGCGCGAAGCCGGTGCCGATCTCGCCGGGGACCAGGCGGCCGTCTTCGCCGAACTGCCGGTGGCCGGTTCGCGCCTGCCGAAACAGATCGCCGACGAGAGCGGCCTCGCCATCCACGCGGTGCGCGCGGCACTGGTTGCCCTCGAGGTCGCCGGGCTGGTCGGGTCGGACAGTTCGGGATGGTTCCGCACCGTGCGAAAGGAGGCGTGAAAGGCGAATACGACGTGTGTGGCCGGCGGTGGTGGGGCTGCCGGTCGGTGGGGGCGGGCACTTCGGTCGAGAGAAGAGGGACTGGCCGACCGGCGCCACACGAATGCCGGCCGAGGCGGGTGGGGGTGGGTGTCCTTCCGCACTGCTGTCGGCGCGGTGGCTTGCGCGTGGGCCGGGCGCCGGTGAACGTGGAGAAATGGACGGATTACCGGGCGATCTCGTGGATCTGCTCGAGCAGTACGAACGGCACCTGCTGCTGGGACGCAACCGGTCCGCGCACACGGTGCGGGCCTATCTCGGGGATGCGCGATCCCTGCTGGAGCATCTGTGTGGCCGGGCGGCCGATGCCGCGGTGGGAGAGATCGATCTGCCGCTGTTGCGATCGTGGCTGGCCGAACAATCGGCCGGGGGCGCCGCCCGGACCACCATGGCGCGGCGTGCCTCGGCGGCGCGGACGTTCACCGCCTGGCTGACCCACACCGGTCGCCTCGCGGCCGATCCAGGCCCGCGGCTGGGCTCGGCCCGTGCGCACCGGGTGCTGCCTGCGGTGCTGGGCAAGGATCAGGCCGATGCGGCCATGAACGCCGCGGAATCCGGTGCGGCGCAGCGTGACCCGATGGCCCTGCGGGATCGGCTCGTCGTGGAGATGTTGTACGCCACCGGAATCCGGGTCAGCGAACTGTGCGGACTCGACATCGATGACGTCGACCGGGGCAGGAGGCTGGTCCGGGTATTGGGCAAGGGCAACAAGGAGCGCTCGGTGCCGTTCGGCCTGCCCGCCGACCGGGCACTCGAGAGTTGGCTGAACTTCGGGCGCCCGCACCTGGCCACCGCCGAATCCGGGCGAGCGCTGCTGCTCGGCCGACGCGGCCGCCGGCTGAACCAGCGCCAGGCCAGAACCGTTGTCCACGAGGTTGTTTCAGCCGTCCCGGGAGCCCCGGACCTCGGTCCGCACGGCTTGCGTCACACCGCCGCGACCCATCTGCTGGAAGGCGGAGCCGACCTGCGCGTGGTCCAGGAACTGCTCGGTCACGCCAGTATGGCGACCACCCAGCTCTACACCCACGTCTCGATCGAACGGCTGAAACGGGTGCACGACCAGGCCCATCCCCGCGCCTGAGGGGCGTAATCGCGGGCCGAGGTGGCGGCGCGGTGCGACCGTGGGCCCGCCGTAGGGTGGCCGTGCTCGGTGGACTGCTGATACGGAACGCGTTGTCGTGCAGAATAATTCGGCTGCGCGACCAGCGGTCGGTTACGTTGTGTCGTCGCGACGCGAGGGCGCCGGTCTGTGCCGGGCCGCGTTATGTCCCACGCTCCGCAGAGACCGGCGAGCCGATCACGGAAGTCGCCTATGGCCGGATGGCGGCGATGTAGCGGCCCGCGATGAGGTGCTGCACAGCACGGACCACGGGGCCGCCAAGTTTCGTGTACCAGACGGCGGGACGCGAGAATGCGGCCACCACGCCGTAGACCGTCTCGTCGGCAGGGGCGTATTCCACCGCGAAGAGCTCCTCACCGATTTCCGGGTGGCCCGGCAGGGTGCCGTAGGCGAAGCCGCGGCGGGTCGGTTCGTCGACGACGTAGATCACCCGGCATGGCGCCGAGATGCCGATACCGGCGATGCCCAGTCGCACTGTCAGAGCCGTCCCTGGTTCGGCGACCGGTGTATCGGCGTGTTCGAAAATGCCGGTACCGCGCTGCATGCGGTAGGCCAGGATCTGATCGCCGGCGGATTCGAACAGCGCCCGTCCGCTACCGATGCGGCGGCGCAGCCGGAAGTGGTGATAGCCGGGCGGGAATTCTCCGGCGGTCGCTCCGACTTCCGGATAGGTGAACGGCTCGGCGGCCGCGGAGTTCGCCATAACACCATCCTTACCCGCAGCGCAGTGGCGCGACAGGTGCATCGAGGCGATACCGCCACTCGACGCTTTTCGTCGATATACTTCGAGCTATCGGAGATAAGTCGTGCTACGCTACCTTAGGTAACCCTAATATCGGAGGTATCGTACTGTGGCTCGTACTCGTACCAAACTGTCCTTCGAGGTCAGGCGCACGCGACGCCTGACCGACCACTTGATCCGGGTATACCTGGGCGGCCCGGGTTTCGCCGGTTTTCAGCCCAACGGATTCACCGACGCCTACGTCAAACTGCTGTTCCCCGGTCCGGACGGCGAGACGATGCGCACCTACACCGTGAGCGCCGTCGACCCCGAGGCCGAAGAGATCGCGATCGATTTCGTCTACCACGGGGACGAGGGGGTGGCCGGGCCGTGGGCGGCCGCGGCACGACCGGGTGACCGCATCGAACTCTTCGGTCCGGGCGGTGCGTATTCCCCCAAGCCGGAGGCGGATTGGCATCTGCTGGCCGGTGACGAGGCGGCTCTGCCCGCCATCGCCGCGGCGTGTGCCGTCCTGCCGTCCGATGCCGTCGGCCGGGTGTTCGTCGAAATCGCCGGTCCTGCGGACGAATTGGATTTTCCGCGACCTGCGGCGGTCGAACTCGAGTGGGTGCATCGCGGTGATCGCGCCCCCGGCGAAGCACTGGCCGCCGCGGTCCGTGCCGAGCCCTGGCGCGACGGCCGCGTGCACGTCTTCATCCACGGTGAGGCCGACAAGGTCATGCACGATCTGCGACGCTACGTCCGCACCGAGCGCGGGGTGCCGGCCGATTGGGCCTCGATCTCCGGATACTGGCGGCGCGGGCGCACCGAGGAGGGCTTCCGGCAGTGGAAACGTGAACTGTCCGAACAGGAATCCGCTGCCGCCGAGGCCGTCCGCTAGGTCGGCGCGGGCCTCCGCCGGGCCTGGGCGAGTCTCCGAGGGTGCCGGCGGTCGCACCGGTTTCAGGCGCACGGGGGCGTGGCGCACCAGGCCGAGCGGGTCGAGATAGTCACGGCCTCGCCGCAGACCCCAATGCAGACAGACGCCGGGACAACCGGCATGTCCGGATTGCAGCGTCCCCAGCACCGCCCCGCGCTCGACCCGGCGACCGACCGGCACATCCGGTCGCACCGGCTCGTAGGTCGTGCGCAGTCCGCCCGCATGGTCGACCGAGACGACCGGTTTGCCGCCCACCTCCCCCGCGAAGACCACGATTCCGGCACCGGCGGCGAGTACCGGCTGGCCGTCGGCGCCGGCGAGATCCACTCCGCGGTGGCCCGGTAGCCAGTCGTGCGGCGGTTTGTCGAAACCGCGCACGACGGCCGGACGCGGCTGCAACGGCCAGCCGAATCCGGCCGGGGGCGCGGCGTTCGCCATGGTGGCGCCGCAGTTCGCAGCCACCATCGCCGCCGCCAGGAGAAGTGCCGACATCAAGCGCATGCGTCCCACCCTCGCCCGAACCGGTGGGCATGGAAAGATCGGTGTCGGCGTGTGTGGACAACTCGGAAGCATGTGAACAGGGAGCGTTCCCAGTGGACGTCGCGGTGGTCGCTTCGGCGTGTGGGACTCGCCCGAGGAAGGTGCGGATCGATGGTCGTGTGTCGGGACTCCGCCGAATCGGTCGCGGCCTTCCAGAGTCCGCAAACCGATGCGTTCTATGTCGTCGACGTCGCGGAAATCCCTGCAGCGCCCGATGAATCGATCGATACCGGGCGAGTGATCGGCCGGTCCGTGCGAGCGAGGCGATGGGTGTCTCCAGCGACGGTCTGCCTACCGACTCCCGAGTCGTGCGTGCCGGCGGCGCCTCCGTTGTCGCACGTCGACAGCCGAACCCCGACCGCACTGGTCACCGTGGTCACCGGCACACCGGCCCCGTCCGCAGCCACCGACTGCCTGCTCGGCGCCCCCGCCGTGGAGCGAGTTCGCCGGTGGTCCGGATCATGAGCGCCGAGACGCCCGAATCCGGCCCGGCCGCCACCCCGCCGGACCCGCGCTCCGCGGGCCCGGACCTGTCCGGTGGCCCCGATGCCGCGTCGTCGGCGCCCGACGGGGCCCGCTCCGCCCGGGACGGTATGGATGGTGACCGCGGACCATCTGCTGCGACCGAGGGCCCCGATCTCGACTATCGCTTCACCCTCGCCGGTGAACGCACCTTCCTGGCCTGGATTCGCACGTCCCTCGGCCTGCTCGCCGGTGGGGTCGCGGTGCACGAGTTGGTGCAGCCGTTCGGGCATCGCGACATCCGATCGGTGCTGGCGATCAGCTGCATCGTGCTGGCGGCCGTGATCGCGCTGGGGGCCTTCGGTCGCTGGCGGCTGGTGGGGGCGGCGATGCGGGAGGGCCGTCCGCTCCCGCACACGGTGATGGTCCCGATTCTGGCGATCGGCATCGCCGTGATCGCCGTGCTGGCCGGCATCGGACTGCTGCTGTCATGACCTCGATCCCGCCGAATCGCCCGCCCGCCGTGCCGTCCGACCGCGGTTTGCAGGCCGAGCGGACGGCGTTGTCGTGGTGGCGCACCGCCGTGGGGGCCATGGCCAACGCACTGTTGTTCCTGCACGTGGCCTTGACCAGCGGCGACCGTGCGGCCCTCGCGCTCGCGCTGGTGGCGATCGGTTCGCTGGGGGTGGTGGCCACCGTGTGCGTGGCGCGCAGTCGGACCCTGCACACCCACGCGTGGGGGAGATGGAGCGACGGGCGGATCGCGATGTCGACGACGAGTGCGGCGATCTGCGTGGTGGCGCTGGCGGCGCTTGTCGTGGCGTTGCTGGAGTCGATGCCCGGCTGGTATCGGTGAGCTGACCAGCGGATCGGCGGGTTGCCCGGCATCCGCTGAGCCGACCCGCGAAACCGGGCCCTGACCACCCTGTTTATGTTCTCACCTGCGCTGGTCGTAGACTGGCCAGGCGGTTCGCTGTACGCGGATCGACTTCGCGCGTCCGATCACGGTGCCGTCGGCTGGTCCTCCCGAAAATTTTCCGGAAGGTCCGGCGGCCACGGACGCCAGGGCAGAGATCGACCCTCGGTTTCTGCGTCAACCGGCATTGAAAGGCGGATACACAGCTATGGCTGTCGTAACCATGAAGCAGCTGCTCGACAGCGGCGCACATTTCGGTCACCAGACCCGGCGGTGGAACCCGAAGATGAAGCGGTTCATCTTCACCGACCGCAATGGCATCTACATCATCGACCTGCAGCAGACGCTGACCTACATCGACAAGGCCTACGAGTTCGTCAAGGAGACCGTCGCCCACGGTGGCACCGTTCTCTTCGTCGGCACCAAGAAGCAGGCCCAGGAGTCGATCGCGGCCGAGGCGACTCGCGTCGGGATGCCCTACGTCAACCAGCGCTGGCTGGGTGGCATGCTCACCAACTTCTCCACCGTGCACAAGCGGCTGCAGCGCCTGAAGGAACTCGAGGCGATGGAGCAGACCGGTGGTTTCGAGGGCCGCACCAAGAAGGAAATCTTGATGCTGACCCGCGAGAAGAACAAGCTGGAGCGCACCCTCGGCGGTATCCGCGATATGGCCAAGGTGCCCTCGGCCATCTGGGTCGTCGACACCAACAAGGAGCACATCGCCGTCGGTGAGGCTCGCAAGCTGAACATCCCGGTCATCGCGATCCTGGACACCAACTGCGACCCCGACCTGGTCGACTACCCGATTCCGGGTAACGACGACGCGATCCGCTCGGCCGCGCTGCTCACCAAGGTTGTCGCTTCCGCGGTCGCCGAGGGCGTGCAGGCCCGTGCCTCCCGCGCCTCGGGCGATGTGAAGCCCGAAGCCGGCGCCGGCGAGCCGCTCGCCGAGTGGGAGCAGGAACTGCTGGCGCAGGCGACCCCGGCCGCCGAGGGTGGCGAGGCTGCCGCCGAGGCTCCGGTCGAGACCGCCGCCGAGGCGGAGCTGAAGGAAGAACCGGCCACCAAGACCCCGGCCGACTTCTGATCCGGCGCGGTTCCCACCGCGATTGTCTGTTCACCTTGCCGGCCCTTCCTGTTCGGAAGCGGTCGGCATGGTGGTGCTAAGAGACCTGACAACTTTCGTAAATCTTCGAGGAGGCTCGCCACGATGGCGAACTACACCGCCCAGGATGTGAAGCGGCTCCGCGAGCTCACCGGCTCCGGAATGATGGACTGCAAGAAGGCCCTGGAGGAGACAGACGGCGACTTCGACAAGGCCGTCGAGGTCCTGCGGATCAAGGGCGCCAAGGATGTCGGCAAGCGCGCCGAACGCGCCACGGCCGAGGGTCTGGTCGCCGCGCAGAACGGCGTGATGATCGAGCTCAACTCCGAGACCGACTTCGTCGCCAAGAACGACGAGTTCCAGAACACCGCCGGCGACATCGTCGACGCCGCCGCCAAGGTGCGCCCGGCCGATCTGGAGGCGCTCAAGGCCGTCGACGTCAACGGCAAGACCGCCGACCAGGTGGTGCAGGAGCTGGCCGCCAAGATCGGCGAGAAGCTCGAGCTGCGTCGCGTCGTGTCCTTCGACGGCCCGGTCGCGACCTACCTGCACAAGCGGTCCTCGGATCTGCCGCCGGCTGTCGGCGTGCTGGTCGAATACCAGGGTGAGGGCGACGCCGCCGCCGAGGTCGCTCGCGCCGCCGCGATGCAGGTCGCCGCGCTGAAGGCCAAGTACCTGACCCGCGAGGACGTCCCGGCCGAGGTCGTCGCCAAGGAGCGCGAGATCGCCGAGGCGACCGCCAAGGAAGAGGGCAAGCCGGAGGCCGCGCTGCCGAAGATCGTCGAGGGCCGGGTGAACGGCTTCTACAAGGACGTCGTCCTGCTGGAGCAGTCGTCGGTCACCGACAGCAAGAAGACCGTCAAGCAGCTGCTGGACGAGGCCGGTGTCACCGTTACCCGGTTCGCCCGCTTCGAGGTCGGTCAGGCCTGATACATCGCAAAGGCCCCCGGTGCGACGAATTCCGTTGCGGCGGGGGCCTTTCGGTATCGATCACCCGCCGGTGCCGCGGTGGCCCGCACCGAGTACGGCCGCGGCGCAGAGGATCCGACCGTCTGTCGAGTTCTGCTCATGCGCCTGCACCTTATTTGGAACATCAATGTTTTGCAGTTGGCAGCGAGAACTGCGTCATATTCGAGGGTCGGCTCACCGGCGCGGCCTCGTGTGGTGCAGGATAGACGCAGCGTGTTACCGTCCCGCGCGAACAATCGCGCCCGGGAGGGTGATTTTCCATGCGTGCGCTCGCTCGACTGCCGAGGACTAGGAGACCGATGACGGACCCGGATACGGCGCCCGACCGCAAGGGCTATCGCCGAGTACTCCTCAAATTGGGTGGGGAGATGTTCGGCGGCGGCGAGGTCGGGCTCGACCCGGATGTGGTCCAGACCGTAGCCGAGCAGATCGCCGAGGTCGTCTCGACCGGCGTGCAGGTGGCAGTGGTCATCGGTGGCGGCAACTTCTTTCGCGGCGCCGAACTCGAGGAGCGCGGCATGGAGCGGGCCCGCTCCGATTACATGGGTATGCTCGGCACCGTGATGAACAGCCTTGCGCTGCAAGACTTTCTGCAGAAGCAGGGCGTCGACACCCGGGTGCAGACGGCTATCACCATGGGACAGGTCGCGGAGCCATATCTGCCCCTGCGCGCGAAGCGGCATCTCGAGAAGGGGCGTGTGGTGATCTTCGGCGCCGGTATGGGCATGCCGTACTTCTCCACCGACACCACCGCGGCGCAGCGCGCGCTCGAAATCGGGGCCGAGGTGGTGCTGATGGCCAAGGCCGTCGACGGCGTCTTCACCGCCGACCCCAAGGTCGAGGCGGAGGCGATCATGTTCTCCGAGATCACCCACAAGGAAGTCCTCGAGCGCGGACTCAAGGTGGCCGATGCCACCGCGTTCAGTTTGTGTATGGACAACCAGATGCCGATGCTGGTGTTCAATTTGTTGATCAAGGGCAATATCGCCCGCGCGGTGGCCGGTGAGAAAATCGGCACACTGGTTCGGTCCTGAACCCTGCGGGGATCGGTCCTCGCGAATTCCGAGCCCAGAAACGATGCTGTGGAGGAAACGGTCGTGATTGATGAAGCGCTCTTCGATGCCGAGGAGAAAATGGAAAAGGCCGTCTCGGTGGCGAAGGACGACCTCGGAGGTATTCGGACCGGCCGCGCCAACCCGGGCATGTTCAACCGGGTCGTGGTCGAGTATTACGGCTCGCCGACGCCGATCACCCAGATGGCCAGCATCACCGTGCCCGAACCGCGCATGGTCGTCATCAAGCCCTATGAGCAGGGGCAGTTGCAGACGATCGAGACCGCGATCCGCAATTCGGATCTGGGCGTGAATCCGACCAACGACGGCACGATCATTCGCGTGGTGATTCCGCAGCTGACCGAGGAGCGTCGGCGGGAACTGGTGAAGCAGGCGAAATCCAAGGGTGAGGACGCCAAGATCGCCATCCGCAATGTGCGGCGCAAGTCGATGGACGAGCTGAATCGCATCCAGAAGGACGGCGAGGCCGGTGAGGACGAGGTCGGCCGCGCCGAGAAGGAACTGGACAAGACCACCCAGAAGTACGTTGCCCAGATCGACGAGCTGGTCAAGCACAAGGAATCGGAACTGCTCGAGGTGTGAGACTCGGCCCGGCGCGACGATGCGGCACGGGCCCGGGGATGGAGTGGACGAATAAGTGAGCGACGGGACAATCGTGGCCGAAGACGCCGCAGCCGGCGAGACGATGCCGGTGAGCGACCCGGCCGGTGCAACACCGGCTCCCGACACGCCCTCGGTGCAGCCGAGTGGTAAGCCCTCACGCGCCGGTCGCAATTTACCGGCCGCGCTGGCGGTCGGTGTCGGCCTCGGCGCATCGCTGATCGTGATCCTGCTGTTCGTTCCGAAGGTTCTGATCGGAGTCATCGCGGTCGCGATGGCGATCGCCACCTGGGAGGTCGCCAAGCGGCTGCGTGAGGCCGATGTCCTGGTGCCGAGGGTGCCACTGATCGTCGGCGGGCAGGCGATGATCTGGCTGGCCTGGCCCTACGGCACCGAGGGCGTGGCGGGTGGGTTCGCGGCGACCGCGTTGGTGTGCATGGTCTGGCGGCTGTTCGACCACGGCCTGGCAGCCACGCCGCGAAACTTCCTGCGCGACACCGCGATCACGGTGTTCGTGGTGTCCTGGATCCCGCTGCTGGCCTCGTTCGCGGTGTTGATGCTGCAACAGGACGACGGCAATCTTCGGGTGCTGACCTTCATGATCCTGGTGGTCTGCTCCGATGTCGGCGGTTACGTGGCGGGGGTGCTGTTCGGCCGCCATCCGATGGTGCCCGCCATCAGCCCGAAGAAGTCGTGGGAGGGTTTCGCCGGATCGCTGGTGTTCTGCATCATCGGCGGCCTGCTCACGGTGACGCTGCTGCTGCAGGCCAATTCGATGATCGGCGTGCTGCTGGGCATCGCGGTCGTGCTCGTGGCGACCTGCGGTGATCTGATCGAATCGCAGATCAAGCGCGAGCTGGGCATCAAGGATATGGGCACGCTGCTGCCCGGACACGGCGGCATCATGGATCGCCTCGACTCGATGCTGCCCTCGGCGTTCGTCTCCTGGCTGGTGCTGACCGCTCTGCTCTGAATTAGCGCCGCTTCGCCGCCCGCCGCAACTGCATGATCCGCCAGCCGCCGGCCAGCGCCATCACCAGCGCTCCGGCGATCACCGACAGCAGCAGCGTGACGCCGAGCGGCAGGTTGAACTGCCAGAAGAACAGGTGGATCCGCACCTGATCGAGATTCTGCAGGATGAAGATCAACAGCAGAATCCCGATGACCGCCGCCGCCACCAGCGCCACCCAGGTGTAGCCCGCGCGGGTCTTCAGAGCTCGGTTGCGGCGGGCGGGTGCGGTCGAAGGCGGAGTGTCGACGCGCGGGGGATCGGTGTGCGGGACCGGATCCGGTCCGTGGCTCGGTACTGCGTCGCTGGTCATATGTCGATCATTCCCGATCGCTATCGCGGATAGGTGCATCTCCGGAATACCCGTTCGCCCGCGTCGTAACTGTGATCGGGTTATCCCTGCCCGGTCGCGGCGGACCCGCAGCGGCAATGCGACACTGGAAAGGTTATGACTACCTCCCTGCCGCTCGTTTTCGATGCTCCGCGCCGTGGAATGCCGCCGCGGCATCTCGCCGACCTCGATTCGGCCCAGCGGCGGCAGGCGGTGGAGGAACTCGGACTGCCGAAGTTCCGGGCAGACCAGATCGCCCGGCAGTACTACGCGCGGTTGCAGGCCGATCCGCGGCAGATGACCGATCTGCCCGAGCCGATGCGGGAGAAGATCGCGGAGGCGCTGTTTCCGCCGCTGCTCAGCGAGGTGCGGCAGGTGGTCTGTGACGAGGGCACTACCCGCAAGACCCTGTGGCGCGCCGGTGACGGCACCCTGCTCGAGAGCGTGCTGATGCGCTATCCCGACCGCAACACGCTGTGCATCTCCAGCCAGGCCGGCTGCGGTATGGCCTGTCCGTTCTGCGCGACCGGGCAGGGCGGTCTGAACCGCAACCTCTCGACCGCCGAAATCGTCGACCAGGTGCGCGCGGCCGCCGCGGCACTGCGCGACGGCGAGGTGGCCGGAGGGGTCGGCCGCCTGTCGAACATCGTGTTCATGGGGATGGGTGAGCCGCTCGCCAACTACAAGCGGGTGGTGGCGGCGGTCCGGCGGATCACCTCGCCCGCCCCGGACGGCCTGGGTATCTCGCAGCGCAACGTGGTCGTGTCGACCGTCGGCCTGGCGCCCGCGATCCGCAAACTGGCCGACGAGGGCCTGTCGGTGACGCTGGCCGTCTCCCTGCACACGCCGGACGACGAATTGCGAGATACGTTGGTGCCGGTCAACAATCGCTGGCCGGTCGCCGAAGTTCTCGACGCCGCACGGTATTACGCCGACAAGACCGGCCGCCGGGTCTCGGTGGAATACGCCCTGATCCGCGATATCAACGATCAGCCGTGGCGCGCCGACATGCTGGGCTCGAAACTGCACAAGGCACTGGGTTCTCGCGTGCACGTGAACCTGATCCCGCTCAACCCGACGCCGGGCTCCAAGTGGGACGCTTCGCCGAAACCTGTGGAGCGCGAATTCGTCCGGCGTGTGGAGGCCCAGGGCGTGCCGTGCACGGTGCGCGATACGCGGGGTCAGGAGATCGCCGCGGCCTGCGGGCAGTTGGCGGCCGAGGGGTAGCTCGGTGCGCTGTCGGTCGAGCCGGTAGGGTCGCGGCCGTCGCTTCCGGCTCGCAGGGCGAACACGCCGAGACCCGCGAGCACCATCGACGCCCCCACGACCCACAGGCCCGCGCGCTGAGTCCCGGTCAGGTCGGCAAGCCGGCCGGTGAGATACGGTGCCGCGAACCCACTGACATTACCGAGCGAATTGACCAGGGCGACACCGCCTGCCGCCGCGGCTTCGGACAGGAATGCGCTCGGCAGGGGATTGTCCAGGGACAACGCGACCGGAATGGCGAGGCCGCCGATGATCGCGGGCAGGGCGACGTGCCGGCGGCGTTCGCCGGTGCGATCGCCGTGGCGGCCCCAGCACACCATCGCGGCCGCGCCGATCACATAGGGGACAGCGGTGAAAGAAGATGCCCGAGGCGAATCCGAACGCGGTCTCCGACATGCCGAGGTCGGTCTTCATCCCGCTGGGCCCGGCGAACCCCATGTTCACCCATCGGCAGGGTCGATCGTCATCCGTACTCCGCGCATTCGCGGACGGCCAGTCGATTCGGGTCGCGGGGGGCGGGCGCGCTCGCCGCTCAGCTCAGCAAAGCCCGTGCGTACCAGTCCTTCTCGTCCCGGACCCCCGGCAGGGCGAAGAAGTATCCGCCGCCGAAGGGCTGCACGTAGTCGGTGAGGGGTTCGTTGATCAGCCGGGTCTGGATGGCCTCGAACTGGCGGGCGACGTCCTGCTGGAAGCAGGTGAAGATGTGGCCCGAGGCCATGTTGCCGTTGCGCTCCACGCCGAGGTCGTAGTTGTAGGAGCGGCGGACCAGCTGCTCGCGGGCGGTTTCCGGAGTCCGCGGATTGGCCAGCCGGATATGAGAATCCAGGGGGATGACCGAACCCTCGGGGTCGGCGGCGTAGTCGGGGGTGTCGAATTCCTGATTGCCGTCGAGCGGTGCGCCGGAGTCGCGACGGCGCCCGAACATGTTCTCCTGCTCGTTGATCGAGACGCGGTCCCAGAACTCGACCAGCATGCGGATCAGCCGGACCACCTGGTAGGTGCCGCCGCGGGTCCATTCCGGTTCGCCGCCGCCGTCGGTCCAGATGAGCGATTCGGCATCGGCGCCGGTCGGGTTGGCCGTTCCGTCCTTGAAGCCCAACAGGTTCCGGCCGGTGCCGGAGGGGCGCGGCGGGGAGTTGTAGCCGTCGATCTTCCAGCGCAGTTGCAATGCACCGCGGGTCTGGCGGGTGATGTCGCGCAGTGCGTGGTGGACCGTGTCGGGATGGTGGGCACACAGCTGGATCAGCAGGTCGCCGTGCATCCAGGCCGGGTCTGGGGTGTCATTGGGGAAGGTCCGCATGGGCGTGAGCCGGGCGGGCTTGGCCGCGGCCAGACCGAATCGGCCGTCGAACAGGCTCGCGCCCACACCGGTGGTGACGGTGAGCCCGTCGGCGATCACCTCGGGGCCGAGAACCGCACTGTCGGACGGGGGCTGACCGAGGCCGAGGTCCGTCGGCGTTCCACCGGCGGTGAGGAAGCGGGCACGCGCGGTGAGAGTTTTCATGGCCTCGACCAGTTCCGCGCGGTTCGCGGTGGTGACGTCGAAGGCGGCGAAGCAGGCGGCGTTCTGTTTGGCGGACGGGCCGGGCGTGAGGATGCCGGACTGGTGCTTGCCGTGGAAGGGGTAGGTCGGCTCGGCCTTCGGCGTCCCCACGGTGGCGGCGTCGGCGTCCTGGCGGGCGCCCTCGGCGAGGATGCCCGCGGTCAGCGCGGTTCCGGCGGCACCGGCGGCGGCGCCGGAGAGGAAGCGGCGGCGGCTGACGTTCATCGTGAAGCCTTACTGGTCGGTCGGTGGTTCGGCATGTCAGTGGGAGATCGGCACTTCGAGCAATCGCGGCACTTTGGCGAGATCCTCGAGGGCGGCGCCGAGGCGTGCGTTGACAGCTTGCCGGGCGGCCGGCGGGGTCCGGTCCGGCGACTGCCAGTGTCCGTGGTCCTGGGTGGCGAGCAGGGTGGCCTGCAACTCGTCGAGGCGGGTGCGCAGGGTGGCGCGCAGTTGTGGCGCCCGCGCGTCGATCAGTGGGCCGAGCTGATCGAGGACCGCGCGAGTCACGTCGATGTCGGCGAGTGTCATCGGATACGCGGCCCCCGCGCCCTGGTCGTCGATGCCCGAAAGATGATCGCGCAGGGCGTCTTCCAGGATTTCGTGCGCCCGCAGCGGGAGCTTCTTCGGATCGCCGGCGAGGTCGTCGCTGCCGAGGTTCTTGCGGATGTTCGCGATATCGCCACCGAGCCGATCGACCACCGGCAGCAGCTGATCCGGCCGCTGTCCGTGCCACAGGCCGTATTCCAGCCGGTGCAGACCGGTGAATCCGGGATCGTTCACCCCACCCGGCAGGCCGTCGGGCAGACCCGAGACCGCGGTGCCGGCGTCGCCGAAGCTGTTGTACGAGGCGCCGACCCGTTCCCATTCCAACTGGGCGTTGAGCCAATCCGCCTGTGCGGCAGCGATATTGCCGCCGCGCAGATCGTTGCCGATCGCGGTGACGGCGTCGGAGAGCCGGGTCAGCACGCCGCCGGCGTAGGCCTGATAGGCGTCGTTGGGTCCGCGCAGATCGTCCTCGGTGACGCGTTTGACGGCCGGCGGGGTGTCGCCCGCCTCGCCGCTGACCTGCACTGCCGCCGACGAGGTCACCGGTTTTCCGGACATCAGGCATTGCACGGTGTAGCTGCCGTTGCTCAAGGTGGCGGTCAGGGTGGCGGTGGTCGCCGGGCCGATCGTCTCGATCTCGCCGACGACCGCGCCACCGGAATCGACCAGGTTGATCTCCCCGGCCTTGGACGTCTTGTTCTGCACCTCGAACGTCTGCGTGCCGGCCCGCCCGGACTTCCATTCCGAGGCGCACGAACTGTCGGTGACCGACACCGCCTGCGCCTGACCGGAACCGCTCGACGGCAGCAGCGCGATCGCCACCCCGGCGGCCACCGCGGGCACCAGCACCAGCACCGCACCCACCAGCAACGGTCGCGGCCCGGCGACCCGCTCCCACCAGTCGGGCGTGTGCTCGGGGACGGCGTGCGCCGCATTCGACGTCGCCACGGGGGTCGAAGCGACGGCGGCTGCCGCCTCGGCCGGCGCGGCTGCCGGTGACGGAGTCGAACCGGAATCGTCCGCGCTCGCGCCGGAGCCGGTGGCGCCGGAGCCGCTCGCCGTGGCGGCCCCGGCGCTCGCATCCGCCGTGGCGGGCGCGGCCTGCTCTGGACGCTTCGCGGGCGCCTGGCGTCCCGCACGGATGAACAGCGGGATCACCACGGCCAGGTAAACCACCCACGCCACGACCTGCAGCACGGTCATCCGCGGGGTCAATTCGGTGATGCCGGTGATGATCGAGACCCACCAGGAGTTCGGGTCGATATGCGCGGACAGGTCGAAGGCGACCCAGTGGCGGCCGGGCAGAATTCCGGCGTCCTGCAGATCGCCGAGGCCGTAGGACAGCACGCCGGCGGCGATCACGATCAGCGCGAGCGCGGTGCGGTTGAAGAACACGCCGAGGTTGAGTTTCACCGATTGCCGGTAGAGCAGCCAGCACAGCACCACCGCGGCCGCGAAACCGAGCGTGGCGCCGACCAGCGGGGCAACGGTGGTGCCCGAGGCTTTCACCGCGGTCCACACGAACAGCGTCGATTCCAGGCCTTCGCGCCCGACGGCCATGAAGGCCGTGATGGCCAGCGCTCCCGCCCCGATCGCGGTGGCACGGGCGACCTCACCGCGAAGCTGGCCCGACAGTGACGCGGCGGTGCGCCGCATCCAGAAGACCATCGCCGTCACCAGACCGACCGCGATCACACTCAGGGTGCCGCCGACGATTTCCTGGCCGGAGTTGGAGAGCACGCTCGTCGAATAGGTGAGCACCGCCGCGAAGCTGGCCGCCACCGATACCGCCCCGAGCAGGCCGAGCCAGACCGGGGTCGAGGAGACCGGACGCTGCGGGGTCGACGTCTTGCGCACGGCAGCCAGCAGGATCGTCACCACGAGTCCCGCCTCGAGGCCCTCCCGCAGGCAGATCAGTAGATTCGGTACAGCCTCGGCCCAGCTCACCGTCCAAAGGTAAGGCATACCTATACCCCAGGTCCAATCCTGCATGCCTGTAGCGAGTAGCCGTTACCGCAGGTGGGGCGATATGCGAATAATGTACGGATTTGCCGGGCTGAACTAACTCTCCGGCGCATCCTCGATCAGAGTCAGCGCCTCCTCGAGCAACGCCTCCACGATCATCGATTCCGACACGGTCCGCACCACTTCGCCGCGGACGAAGATCTGACCCTTGTGATTGCCCGCCGAGACCCCGATGTCGGCTTCCCGCGACTCGCCGGGACCGTTGACGACGCAGCCCATCACCGCGACGCGTAGCGGGGCGGGGAAGTCCCGGAAAGCCGCCTCGACCTTCTTCGTCAACTCGAAGACGTCGACCTGGCAGCGGCCGCAGGTCGGGCACGACACGATGTCGAGGGTGCGGGGCCGCAGCCCGAGCCCGGCCAGGATGTGGTGACCGACCTTGATCTCCTCGACCGGCGGCGCGGACAGCGAGACCCGGATCGTGTCGCCGATCCCCTCGGACAGCAGGATTCCGAACGCGGTGGCCGATTTCGCGGTCCCTTGCAGCGGGGGACCGGCCTCGGTGACCCCGAGATGCAGCGGATAGTCACAGCGCTGGGCGAGCAGCCGGTAGGCCTGGATCATCGTCAGCGGATCGTTGTGTTTCACCGAGATCTTCAGATCGGTGAAACCGTGCTCCTCGAACAGCCGGGCCTCCCACAGCGCCGATTCGATCAGTGCGGAGGCCGTCGCGCGACCGCCGTGCCGATCCAGGATGCGCCGATCCAGGGAACCGGCGTTCACGCCGATGCGGATCGGCACCCCCGCAGCACCGGCCGCGGCGGCGATCTCGCGGACCTTGTCGTCGAAGGTGCGGATATTGCCCGGATTCACCCGCACTCCGGCGCAGCCGGCGTCGATGGCGGCGAAGACGTACCGCGGATTGAAGTGAATATCGGCGATCACCGGGATGGCCGAGCGGCGGGCGATCGTCGGCAGTGCCGCGCAGTCGTCCTGGGTGGGCACCGCCACGCGGACGATATCGCAACCGGCAGCGGTCAATTCGGCGATCTGGCGCAGCGTCGCCTCGACATCAGCGGTGACGGTGGTGGTCATCGACTGCACCGAAATGGGTGCGCCGCCGCCCACCGGCACCGAGCCGACCTGGATGCGCCGGCTCTCCCGGCGCGGTCGCAGCGTCGGAGTCGCGGGCTCGGACAGGAATACGGCGGTCATGAGATCCTCTCGGTCGCGGGTAACCACTCCGCGCAGGCGGCGGCGATGCCCTCGCCGGTGAGGCCGTACTCGGCCAGGATGCTGTCGCGGGAGGCGTGGGCGATGAAGGCGGTGGGCAGGCCGAGCGCGTGGACGGGGGTGGCGTCGGGGTCGCGGGCGATCGCGTGGACGAGGTGGGAGCCGATCCCGCCGGCGGCGATGCCGTCTTCCACACAGACGGTGAGCCGATGCCGGGCCGCGATCGCCGGCAGCCCCGGGTTGATCGGCCACACCCAGCGCGGGTCGACCACGGTGGCGCCGAAACCGCTGTCGGTCAGCAGTTCCGCGGCGCGCAGGCACGGCCCGGCCATCGGCCCGATCGCCACCAGCAGAATATCGAGCGGACTGCGTGGCCCGCGGTGCAGAATATCCATCCCGTCCATCCGTGCCAGCGGCGAAATATTCTCTCCGGCAGTGGCTTTCGGATAACGCACAGTGGTGGGCCCGGCCGTGGCGACGGCTTCGCGCAGGAGTTCGCGGACCCGGCCGGGATCGCGCGGGCAGGCGATCCGCATCCCCGGCACGCAGGTGAGCAGCGCCAGATCCCACATCCCGTGATGGCTGGGCCCGTCCGGACCGGTGACGCCGGCGCGGTCCACGGCCAGTGTGACGGGCAGTTCGTGCAGCGCGATATCGAGCAGTACCTGGTCGATCGCGCGGTTGAGGAAGGTCGAGTACACCGCCACCACGGGATGCATACCGGCCGACGCCAATCCCGCGGCGGAGGCCAGCAGGTGCTGTTCGGCTATCCCGGAATCGAACACCCGCTCCGGGGCGCTCCGGGAGAATTCGCCGAGTCCGGTGGGCAGCCGCATCGCCGCGGTCATGGCGACCACACCCGGATGGTCGCGGGCGATAGCGGCCAGTTCCGATTCGACGATATCGGTCCAGGTGGGGACGGGCTGTTTCCGCGGCACACCGGTGACCGGATCGATCACCCCGCACGCGTGCATGCGGTCGGCCTCGTCCGCCTCGGCCGGGCCGAAGCCGCGGCCTTTCACCGTCACCGCGTGCACGACAACCGGTTTGGCGAGTTCGGCCGCCTTGTGCAGGGCCGTGCACAAGGCGACGATATCGTGGCCGTCCACGGGGCCCAGATAGGTGAAACCCAAGGCGTCGAACAGATTTCCGGAGACGGTGTCGCCGTCGCGCAGTCCGGTGAGGTGGCCGGCCAGGGCACCGACGGTCGGATCGTAGGAGCGCCCGTTGTCGTTGAGCACCACCACGACCGGCCGCCCGCCCGCGCCCAGATTGTTCAGGCCTTCCCAGGCCACACCGCCGGTCAGCGCGCCGTCGCCGATCACCGCCACCACCCGCCGGTCGTGTTCGCCGCGCAGCTGAAAGGCCTTGGCGATGCCGTCGGCCCACGCCAGGCTGACCGAGGCGTGGGAGTTCTCCACCCAGTCGTGCGCGGATTCGGTGCGATTCGGATACCCCGCGATCCCACCGGCCTTCCGCAGCGTGTCGAAGGTGTGCGATCGCCCGGTGAGCAACTTGTGCGCATAACTCTGATGTCCGGTGTCGAAGACGAGAACATCGGTGGGCGAACGGAATACGCGATGCAGCGCGATGGTCAGTTCCACCGTCCCGAGACTGGCGCCGAGGTGCCCGCCGGTTCCGGTGACGGTTTCGACGAGGCGATCGCGTAACCGCTGCGCCAGCGCGGGCAGTTCGTCGTCGGACAACGCGGCCAGCGCGTCGGGTCCGGTGAGGGCGGCGAGCGGGTCCGGCCCGCGCGGCGAGGGTTTCATGCGTGACTCACCTTCCGGTGTGAAAATTCGACCCCGTGTTGATTCGACCCGGTGTTGATTCGACTCAGTTGACGGCGGCGCGGATCGTCTCCTTCAGTGAACCCAGGGTCGCGACCACCGCGGTCGGCTCGTATCCGCAGTGCGCCATGCAATTCGAGCAGCGCGGATCGTTGCCGCGGCCGAAGGCGCTCCAGTCGGTGTCGTCGATCAATTCCCGATAGGTGGAGACATAGCCGTCGTCGAGCAGATAACACGGCCGTTGCCATCCCTTGAGCGAATACGACGGAATCGCCCAGGCGGTGCAGTCGAAGTCGACCTTGCCCTCGAGGAAGTCCAGGTACAGCGGGGAGTGGTTGAGCCGCCACTTCTTCCGGCGCCCGTCGGCGAAGGCCTTGGCGAACAGCTGATGGGTCTGCTTCACCCCGAGCCAGTGCTCTTGATCGGGGGCCTTCTCGTAGGCGTAACCGGGCGCGATCTGCATGTGGTCGATCTCGAGCTCGTCGTTGAGATAGTCCAGGATGTCGATCACGTCCTGTGGCGAATCCAGATCGAAGAAGGTGGTATTCGTCATCACCCGGAATCCGGCGGCCTTGGCCTCGCGGATAGCAGCCACGGCCTGATCGAAGACACCGTCCTTGCAGACCGAGGCGTCGTGGCGTTCGCGCAGTCCGTCCAGATGCACCATCCACGCGAAATTGCGGTGCGGGGTGAACTTGTGCAGATGTTTGGGCAGCAGTACGGCATTCGTGCACAAAAAGACGATCTTGTTACGGTCGAGCAGTTGCCGCACGATCTCGTCGATCTGCGGATGCATCAGCGGTTCGCCACCGGCGATCGAGACCATCGGGGCGCCGCATTCTTCGATCGCGCCGACGGCCTGTTCGACCGGCATGCGCTGTTTGAGCAGCGTATGCGGATGCTGAATCTTGCCGCAGCCCGCGCATTTCAGATTGCAGGCGAACAGCGGCTCCAATTCGACCAGGATGGGGAACTTCTCGCGACGCAGCAGCTTCTGTTTTGCGAGATACGCTCCCAGACGTACGGATTGACGGAATGGCATGGCCATTCAGCTCACCTCCCGAGGCAGGTTGAATCGAATACTCTCTTCGGTCACGGTGGTGTGGCGGACCCGGAGGGCGCCGAGCCCGGACAGGGCCTCGACCAGGTCGTCCACCAGATGCGGCGGTGCCGACGCGCCGGCGGTGACGCCGATGCGGCGGGTGCCGGCCAGCCAGTTCAATTCGACCTCGCCGGCGTCCTCCACCAGATGTGCCGCCACACCCTCGGCCGCGGCGACCTCGGCCAGCCGCAGCGAATTGGAGGAGTTGCGCGAACCCAGCACGAGCACCAGGTCCGATTCCCGGGCCACCGCCCGCACCGCCTGCTGGCGGTTGGTGGTGGCGTAACAGATGTCGTCCCTGCGCGGCCCGCTCAACGCCGGAAACCGTTGCCGCAGAACGGCGGCCGTGGCCTCGGCCTCCGCGACGGCCAGGGTGGTCTGCGTGACGTAGGCGACCCGCTCGGGATCCGGTGGCGACACCCGGGCGGCCGCGTCCGGATCGGCGACCACGATCACGTTGCCGGGCGCCTCGCCGCGGGTGCCCACCACCTCCTCGTGGTCGGCGTGCCCGATCAGGAAGACGGTCTTGTCGGCGGCGGCGAAGGTGCGCACCTCCGCATGCACCTTCGACACCAGCGGACAGGTGCCGTCGACCACGCGCAGGCGGCGGCGTTCGGCCTGGCGGCGGACCTCCGGGGTCACGCCGTGCGCGGCGAGCACGACCACCGCGCCCTCGGGCACATGATCGAGCTCCTCGACGAAAACCGCTCCGCGGCCGGCCAATTCGCCCACCACGTGGCTGTTGTGCACGATCTGACGCCGCACGTACACCGGTGCGCCGAAGCGGAGCAGCGCCTGCTCGACGATCTCGATCGCTCGCTCGACCCCGGCGCAGAACGAGCGCGGACCGGCGAGCAGTATCTCGCGCTCGCCGGTTGCCGCCGACCATCGGTCCAGCGCCGGCGCCGCCGCCCGCAGCGACCGCAGTGCCCGCATTCCGCGCCACATCGTGCCCGGGCGTAGCAGCGGCGCGTCGGGGGTGTCGACGATCGCCCGGAGTGCGACGGCCTGCCCGTCGGGGGCATCGGCGGCGAGGAACGCCGTTTCGGTGTCGACCGCGAGCGCACCGGACTCCGCCAGTTCGGCGCGCGCCCGGCCGGTGACGACGCGCTCGGCGGAGTACACCGGCCCGAGCCGTGCGGGCAGCCCCAGTCGCAGCAGTTCACCGTGCAGCAATACCGCTGCGGGACTGGGCAATTCGGTACCGTCGCGCCGGATCTCGCTGGCCACCACGAGATCACCGGGGCGCAGCTCCGTGGTCAGCGCACCCGCGACTCCCGCGACCGCGACCGGACCGGCCGCGGCGGCGTCGTAGCGCCGCCGCGGACCGCGCCCGGTGTGGACCATGGGCGCCGTGGCGGCACCGCGCAACGCGGCCCACTCCGAACGCAATGGGGCACAGACCGTTCCGGGACGGGGCATGCCGTCAGCTCCCGCTTCGATCGGCAGTGGCCGTTCGACGCCGCAGGTACCGCCCCAACGCCCAGATCGGGAACACCAAGCGGTACAGGTGGTAGTTGATATAGAAATCGCCGGGGAAACCGGTGCCGGTGAACAGGTCCTCGTCCCAGCCGCCGTCGGGTCGCTGCGTGCGCACCAGCCAGTCGATGCCGCGGCGCACGGCAGAGGAGTCGTGCTCCTCGGCGGCCAGCAGGGCCAGCAGTGCCCACGCGGTCTGCGAGGCGGTGGAGTCGCCGCGGCCGACCCATTCCGGCTCCCGGTAGGAGCGCAGATCCTCACCCCATCCGCCGTCGGCGTTCTGATGAGCCTCCAGCCAGCGCACCGCCGCCCGGATCGCCGTGGACCGCGGACTCGTGCCCGCCGCGACCAATGCCGGAACCGCCGCACCCGTGCCGTAGATGTGGTTGGCGCCCCAGCGGCCGAACCAGGACCCGTCGGATTCCTGATGGTCGAGCAGCCAGCGCACACCGCGGCGGCATGCGCGATCGCCGCCGCGGCCGAGCACCGCCAGCATCTCCACTACGTGCGCGGTCACATCGGCCGAGGGCGGATCGGTGACGGCGCCGAAATCGCAGAACGGCAGTTTCGTCGGGAGGATCGAGGTGTTGTCGGCGTCGAAGGCGCCCCACCCGCCGTCGGCGGACTGCATGCCGATCGTCCAGCGCACCGCGCGCTCGATCGCCGCGTCCAGCCGCGTGCGATCCGGGTGCGAAACCTGGTGCAGCGCAATGATGATCTCCGCGGTGTCGTCGGTGTCGGGGTAGACGTCGTTGGCGAATTCGAACGCCCAGCCCCCGGGTTCCAGATGTGGCCTGCGAACCTGCCAGTCGCCGCCGGCGGTGATCTGCTCACCCAGCAGCCAGTCGGTGGCCCGCAGCACCGCCGGATCGTCCGGCGCCACCCCGCCGTCCAGCAGCGCGGCCGCCGCCAACGCGGTATCCCACACCGGTGACTGACAGGCCTCGAGCCGCCGTACCTCACCGTCCGGGGTGTGTTCCCGGACGACGAATCCGTCCAGGCCCGCGATGGCCGCGCGCATTGCCGGATGATCGAGCGAATAGCCCAGCAGGTGCAGTGCCAGCAGCGAATACACCCACGGCGGCTGAATTCCGCCCCAGCCGCCATCGGCCTCCTGGCGGGCCAGAATCCACTCCGCGGCGTGCCGCATCGCCAGATCGCGCAGCGGATTCAGCGGCAGTCGCGCGTAGGTGTGCAGCACCGTGTCCACGCGCTGGAACACTCCGGCGAGGGAGGTGATCGGCGCGCGGCGGGGCGCGGGCGCGCCCGTACGCAACTCGTCGATGCCGAACGGCAGTGGGCGACACGGCCGCAGCGTGGCGACCACGGTCAACGGCACCACGGTCTGGCGGGCCCAGCATCCCCAGTCGTAGATGTTGAGCGGGAACCAGGACGGGAACAGCACGAGCTCGGGGGGCAGATTCGGCAGATCGTCCCAGGACCACAAGCCGAACAGCGCCAACCAGATTCGGGTGAAGACCCGCGACGCCTCGATCCCGCCCTCGGCGCGCACGAACTCGGCCGCGGCGCGCATATGCGGCGCGGCCGGGTCGTCACCGGCGAGTCGCAGAGCCACCCACGCCTCGGCGGTGGTCGACAGATCGCCGGGGCCACCGTGGAAGGTCGCCCAGGTTCCGTCGGGGCGCTGCTGTGATCGGATCCAGCGCGCCGCCGGCTCTGTCACGTCCGGGGTGGAGATGCCGAGGAACTCCCGCAGCAGCAGATCTTCGGCGTCCATCGTGACGTTGGTCGTCAATTCGCCCTTCCACCAGCCCTGTTCGTGCTGGGACGAGCGCAACAGCCGCACCGCCGCGTCGGTGGCCGCGCGGACCGCGCTCAGTTCGTCGGCGCCGCGCGCCGGATCGACCGCTGCTCGGCGGTGCGCTGCCGCATTGCCGGTTTGGGTGACTGTCATTCCTATGCACTCCGTTCCACGATGAAATCCGCCAGGTCACAGAGCTCCCGGCGGTATTCGGGGGTGATGGTTACCGCGGCGAGGGCCTGCTGCGCGGTGCGCACCCGCCGCCGGGCCTCGGCGCGGGCCCAGCGCCGGCCACCCGCGGTCTCGACCATGTCGGCGGCGGCCCGTAGATCGTTCTCGCTCGGCTCGCCCGATTGGGCGAGCCACTGCGCCAGCGCCTGGCCGGCCGGGCGGCCGGATTCCACGCTCCAGGTGACCGGCAGCGACTTCTTGCGCGAACGCAGATCCGAGAACACCGGCTTGCCGGTCACCGCCGGATCGCCCCAGATGCCGAGCAGATCGTCGACGAGCTGGAAGGCCAGACCGATGTTGTCGCCGTAGGTGTGCAGCGCCGCGACTGTCGCCGGCGGCGCCCCGGCCAGTACACCGCCGACCGCGGCACTCGCCGAGAGCAGCGCCGCGGTCTTGCCCATGGCCATGCGGATACATTCGGCGAGGGTCACGTCGTTGCGGTGTTCGAAGTCGACGTCGGCGGCCTGGCCGATGATCAGGTCCTGGGTCGCCTTCCCGAGCAGCCGGGCCGCCGCCACCGCGTGCGGTGAGCCGGAATCGAGCAGCACCTCGTGGGACAGCGAGAGCATGGCGTCGCCGGCCAGCACGGCGACCGGATCGCCCCACACCGCCCAGACCGTGGGCCGATGGCGGCGGGTGGCGTCGCGATCCATCAGGTCGTCGTGCACGAGCGAGAAGTTGTGCACGAGTTCGACCGCCACCGCGCCCGGAATCCCGCAGAGTCCGTCACCGCCCGCGGCGTGAGCGGCGAGCATGGTCAGCCGCGACCGCACCGATTTGCCGCTGTCGGCGACGGCCGGGCGGCCGTGTTCGTCGCAGAAGCCGAGGTGATAGGCGACCACCGGCCGGATCGCATCGTCGAGCCGTCCGACGGCGTCGGACAGCGCCGACCGGACGGCCTGGCCGTCGGCGTCGACCGTGGACAGGATGGTTACCGTCATCTGATCACCTCCGATATCCGCGTGCGGGGTTCGGGCATACCGGTGCGCTCGGCGGCACCGGCGCGGGGGCGAATCCCCGCCAGATGCGAAATGATCTCGGCCGCAGCGGATTCCCCACTGCGGACGGCGCCCTCCATGGTCGCGGGCCAGCCGGTGTCGGTCCACGCCCCGGCCAGCGCCAGGCCGGGCAACGCGGTGGCCGCGGGCGGGCGCAGCCGCGCGCTGCCCGGTGCGGGCCGGAACGTCGCATGGCGTTCGCGAGTGACGAAGAAGTCGACCACGTGTGCCGTGCGGGCGGCGGGCAGCAGCTGTTCGAGGGCGGGCAGGAATTCCCGGCGCAGCTCGGCGACGGGGCGATCGACGAACGCGTCGGCGGCGGAGACGGAGACAGCCAGATACTGCGCGCCGGCAGGGAACTGGGCAGGTGCTACCGATGTGCCCGGTGCGGCCGCCGCAGTCTCGACCAGCACCGGACTGTTTTCCGGCCCGCCGGCGACGTCCGCGCTGCCGCGACCCGACGCCGCGCGCAGTCCCGCGGCGTCGGTGCGGTCGAAGACCCACTGCACGACCGAGCCGACGCCCGCGCGCAGCGGTTCGTCCATCACCGGCCGGTCGTAGATCACATGGATGTTGACGATCGGCGAACTACCGAGGGCCACAGCCCAATTCGCGGGCAGATCCACTGCGCCGGCGGGCAACAGCGCCTGTGCCGCGGCAGGGGGCACAGCCGAGACGACGGCGTCGGCGGCGCACTCGCCGTCCCGAGTACACACCGCCCATCCGTTCGCTTCCCGCCGGACGGCCGTGACCCGCTCGTGGACGACCGTGACCCCGGCCGCGGTGAGGGCGGTCAGCCCGGCCTCACCGTGCAACTGCCGCAATGGGATCCGCGACCACCCGATATCGGCGGCATCGGCATCGGTGAGCAGGCCGATCTGGAAGACGGTCGCGGCCAGCGCCAGCGATACGTCGTCCGCGCGCGCGTTGAGGGTGGCGATGCCGACCAGATCCCACAGACTGTCCACGGCGTCGCGATCCTGGCCGTGCGCCCGCAACCAGTCCCCGAAACTGGTCGCGTCCGTCCGTGGATCGGCGGGATCGACCGCCCGCAGGGCCAGTGCGGCCCGGACGAACCGCAACCGCGCGCCCTGCGACAACCACGGATAGCGCAGCAGCGCCCAGCTCAGATGTAAGGGTGCCGGCAACGGCAGCCGCCGCAACCTGCCCGCACGGCCACCACCGGAGACGGGGATGTCCAAGCGCGGTTGCAGCCGGACCGCATCCCGCATGCCGAGCCGATCCAGCAGTGCGAGATAGCGGTCGCAACACCGCAGGAATACGTGCTGTCCGTTGTCGATCCACAGATCGCCACGAGGAAACGAATGTGTCAAACCGCCCAGCCAGGGCCGGGATTCGGACAGCCGCACCGCATATCCGGCGTCCGCGCAACGCAGGGCCGCGGTGATCCCCGCGAGCCCGCCGCCCACCACGGCCACCCGCCCCGTCATCGCTGGCCCCACCCGAATGCCGTCATCGAGTACTGCAGCAGGGCGCCGGAGGCGACGCGGGTCTTCTCCCGGGCGCTCAACGACAGCCGCCGGTCGTAGACGGCCACCGGATTGGCGCGGATGCGCTCGTTGAGCCGCCGGTAGATGCCCGCCATCGCCGCGCAGCAGGCGGCGCTGCGGCCGTCCAAATGCGGAATCAGCCGCAGTCCCAGGCAATACCAGTTCTCGGCTCGCTCGGCGCCGGTGCGGATCAGGGCGGCCAGTCCGCCGTTGGGATCGTCGAGCGCTCCACCGGCGTCGAGTTCCAGCCGGACGCCGAAGCGCCGCAGCTCGTCCCGGGGCAGATAGACCCGGCCGTTGCCGAGGTCCTCGCGGATATCGCGCAGAATATTGGTCTGCTGCAACGCGATCCCGAGCTGATCGGCATACAGCGGCGCGCACGGATCGCCGCCGGAGCCGAAGATCGACAGGCACAAGCGGCCCACCGCCCCGGCCACGCAGCGGCAGTAGTGGGTCAGCTCGTCGAAGTCGGCGTAGGTGACGCCGTCGACATCGGCCTGCACCCCGTCGATCAGTTCGCCGAACGCGCCGAGCGGCACCGGATAGCGCCGCGCGGTGTCGGCGACGGCGAACAGCACCGGATCATCGGTGCCGGCGCCGCCGGTGACCTTGTCCAGTTCCTTGCGCAACAGCGTCAGAGCCTCGGTTTTGGCGGCCGGTTCGCCCCGCTCGTCGCCGATATCGTCGATGCGGCGGGCCAGCGCGTAGAGCGCGCACAGCGCCGAGCGCTTCTCCGGGGGCAGCAGCCGGATGCCGTAGTAGAAATTCTTGGCCTCGGTGCGGGTGATCCGTTCACAGGTGTCGTAGGCCGCCGCGGTGGTCGGCCCGGTCGCGATGATGCTCACTGCGGCACCACCGTGGCCTTGCCGAGTAGCGTGACCATCGAGGCCACGGTGTCGACGTGGCGGGGCCGCACCGGCTGGGTCCACACGTCGCCCTCGGCCACGCGCAGCGCCCGCGCGGTCGCGCATCCGCCCGCGAGATATCCCGCGACCGCGAGCCGGGCCCATCCGGTGAGCCGGGCGACCAGCGGGGCTCCTTCGCCGAGCATCGCTTCGCAGCGTTCGACCTGGGTCAGCACCACCGCCCGGCACGCCGGATCGCCCGGTCCGCCGGTGGCCAGCGCCGCTTCCGCCACCCCGGCCGCGGCCAGATCGTCCTGCGGCAGGTAGATGCGTCCGGCCGCGTGGTCCTCGGCCACGTCCTGGCAGTGCTCGAGCACCTGCAGTGCCGAACACACCCGATCCGACAGTGCCAGCCTGTCCGGAGTCGCCTGATCGAAGACCGCCAGGACCAGGCGGCCCACCGGATTCGCCGACAGCCGGCAGTAGCCGAGCAGATCCTCGAAGGTGGCGTAGCGGCCGACGCGTTGATCGAGCAGATTCGCCTCGATCAGTTCCTGGAACGCCTCCTGTGGCAGATCGCACGCCGCCACGGTGGGGGCGAGCATCTGGAGCACCGGATCGTCGGGCGTGCGACCCTGGTAGAGACCGGCGAGGTCGGCACGCAGCGTCAGCAGTTGCGACACACGATCGCCGGGGGCTTCGTCGCCGACCTGGTCGATTAACCTGGTGGCTGCGTAGACCGCGTGCAGGTGTCGGCGTGGTTCGCGCGGCAACCACCGCAGCGCCACGGGAAAGTTCTCGTCCTTTTCACGGGCCCGCAGCCAGCGGGCCGGAGCTGTCGCCGCGTCCATGATTCGATGGTGAACGCAACACAGGGCGCAAATCTTCAACCGCCGAGGTGATTCCGGTTGGCGTTTTTTGTATCCGGAAGATAATCGAGTCGGAAAGGACTCGAATGAGCGATTCCCATAATGAAATTCCGATAACACCGGAGGCATTGGAGCAGCTTTCGGGCGAGCTCGACGCTAGGATGCCCGATCTCCTGGACGAGGTCCGTGATCTGCTCGCTGCCGAGTGGCCCGACTACGCGCGCTATCTCGACGAACACCGCCCCGAGGTCGCCGAGGTCGGGGTGTTGTTCGTCCATCGGCTCCTGGACCTGGCCGAACACGGCCCGCGCACAGGCGATTCCGCCGGTGAGGGCGTTCCGCCGCCGACTCAGCTGGTCTTCGAGCAGGTGGGCCGCCAGCAATTGCAGGACGGCGCGGACCTGTCCGATCTGCTCGGCGCCTACCAGGTCGGCGCCCGCGCGGCCTGGCATCACGTCGCGGAAACAGCGCTGAAACTCGACCTCGGACCGGAGGTGCTCGCGGTGCTGGCGGAGGCCGTTTTCGCCTTCGTCGACGAATTCTCCGCGGCCTCCGCGCACGGTTATGTGCTCGAACAGTCCGCATCCAGTGCGGCCCGGGAACGGCACCGCGAGGAATTGGCCGAAATGTTGCTTTCCGGACGTTCCGACACCATCGGAATCCGGCTGGCCGCCGAACGCGCGGGCTGGCAACTGCCTCCCGAGGTCGCGGTGGTGCTCGCCGATCCGGCCGATGCGCGCTCCCGCGGCGTGGTGGAACATCTCGGCGGTCACTGCCTGCCGATCCGCCGCGACGACGCGGTCGGGGCGATCGTGCCCAGTCCGATGCTGGGCGGGCGGATCACCCGGTTGATCGCCGCGCTGCGGGGTTGTGACGCCGTGATCGGTCATCCGCTCACGTTGGATCTGCTGCCGACCGGTATGCGGATCGCCCGCACCGCGCTGCGGTTGCGCAAGGCCGGCGTGCTGTCCGGGTCGCCGGTGGTGGTCGCGGACGAACTCGACACCATCATCGCCAATCGCGACGAATGGCTGCTGGAAACGCTGCGCGCCCAAGTGCTGCGACCACTTCGGGAACTGCCCGACGGTAAACGCGACCGGCTGGTCGAAACGCTGCGCAGCTGGCTCTGGAACATGGGCGACCGGCATGCGGTCGCCGACGATCTGCACATCCACCCGCAGACCGTGCGTTATCGCATGGACCGGCTGCACGACCTGCTCGGAGAGCGCCTGGATTCGCCGCGCGAGCGGGCCCGGATGTATCTGGCGCTGGTCTGGGACCAGCCGCACGGACGAGCCGGTTGAGTACGCGACATCTCAGCCGAGCAGCGCGTGCGTCACGGCATAGCCGAGCAGTGCGGCGCCGAGTCCGGCGATCACGCTGATCACCACGTTCATCGCGGCGTAGAACACGGCGCGCTGTTCGAGCAGCCGAATGGTCTCGTAGCCGAAGGTGCTGTAGGTGGTGAGCGCTCCGCAGAATCCGGTGCCGGCGAACGCCAGCACCGGACTGCCGGCCGCACCGCCGGTGAGCGCGCCCAGGATGAGGCAGCCGACGATGTTGACGGTCAGCGTGCCCCAGGGAAACAGACTGTCGTGGCGTGCCTGTACGAACCGATCGGTGAGGTAGCGGGCCGGGGCGCCGAGCACCGCACCGACGAAGACCAGGACTACGGTCATCGCGCCTCCGCTCGAATCACCTTGCGGAGCAGCGTTATCCGCGCCACCGTCACCCCGGCGAGCACCGCGAGCAGCGCGCTCAGCAGGGTCGCGGCCAGATAGACGAACGCTGTCACGGCCGAACCGGGTTGCAGCAGATTGCGGATTTCGACAGCGTAGGTGGAGAAGGTGGTGAACCCGCCCAGAAATCCGACCCCGAGGAACGGCCGCACCAGTCGATGCGCCGACCACACCTCGGTGATCAGCACCATCAGCACGCCGATCGCGAGGCAGCCGAGCACATTCGCGGTGAAGGTGCCCCACGGGAACTGCCCGGGGCGAGTCGGCAGGAGCTGGCTGAGGCCGTAGCGGGACAGACCGCCCAATCCGCCACCCAGCCCGATCACCGCCAGCACCGCGCCGTGTTCGCGCAGCAGTTCGCGGCGTTGCGACGGGACGTGCAGATCGACATCGGGATCGACCGGCCGGTCGGCGGACTCACCGGGCCGGGGCTCCTCACGGCGTAGCTCGGTCAACGACGGACTCCTACTCGAACACGAACATGGTGGTACCTCGAGTAGGGACTGTTGGCGATCGTCCGATCACGGTTGCTCCGGCCGCTGCGCCGAAGTGGCGAGCCCCACCGCCACGTCGGACAGAATAGCGAATGACGTCCGACGGTTACCGGGGCTGTGCGCGGCCTCACCGAGAACTTCCTTCGCGATGCTCACACCCGGGATGCCGGTGTCGTCGAGGTGTCGGCGACCAGCGGCGCCAGTGCGGAGGACCGCATGCGCGTCACTACCGCCGTGGCGGGGCGGGCCAGCAGCAGACTGACGGCAGCGGCGACCGGAATGGCCAGGATCGCCGACGCCACGACGTCGTGCGGGTAATGACCGCCGACGTAGATCCGGCTGAAGGCCAGGACGACCGCGAATACGGCCGTGATCCAGCCCAGCCGCCGATTCAGAAGAAACAGCGCCGCGACGGTCGCGGCGGCGGTTGTGGTGTGACCGCTGGGAAACGAGTAGTCGCTCGGTACCGGACAGGTCTCGATGATGTAGGCGGTCGGCACGCCCCGGCACGGGCGCGGTTCGGCGACGATCACCTTCACCACCTCGGCGACCAGATAGGCGACCACCACACTGACCGGAGCCAGCAGCGCCAGCGCCATCGACCGGTCGTCGCGGCGGCGGGCCTGCCACCACCCGATCACCATCAGCACCGCGAACACCGCCAAACCGGCATCGGTCCACCACAGCATCGCGTCGTTGAGCCACCGGGTGTGGTCGGCGAAATCGGTGATGGCGGTGAACAGCGGCCGATCGAATCCGGGGCCGCCGGATGCCATCGGGGCCGGGGAGGGGGTCGTCAACGCATATCCGATCTGGTCTGCCCGGAACGCCGGGGAGGATGGGAAACGTACTGCGATCATTTCTACCGTGTTCGCCCGGTGGGCACGGTTTCGACCACTGCCGTCGAACTCCGCGTCACCTCGATCGTGTATCAGGCCGCCGTGGTTCGCGGTGGATGCCGGACCGGACCGCTCGGTGCCATACGCTGGCCGCATGACCGAGTCTGCTCCCGCCGCGCTGCGCATCGGCTACGTCCCGGGCGTCACCGTAGCCAAGTGGGCGCGGGTGTGGGCCGAACGGTTCCCCGATGTCCCGCTCGAGTTGCTCGCCGTGCCGCAGGCGCGGCAGCGCGACGCCCTGGTACAGGGGCGGGTCGACATGTGCTTCGTCCGGTTGCCGATCGATCGCGACGGGCTGCACGCGATTCCGCTCTACCACGAGGTCGCCGTGGCGGTGGTGCAGAAGGATCATCCGATCGGGCTGTTCGACGAGGTGAGCCTGGCCGATCTGGAAGACGAGCGGATGCAGGACGCGACCGATCTGGACGCCGTGGGCGATACCGTCGAATTGGTGGCCGCGGTCGGCGGGGCGGCGGTGGTGCCGCAATCGCTGGCACGGCTGCATCACCGCCGCGACCTGATCTATCGTCCGCTCACCGATGTCGATCCGACGCAGATCGCGCTGTCGTGGCCGACCGAGGACGCGGTCGAACTCGCCGAGGAATTCATCGGCGTCGTGCGTGGCCGCACGGCACGCAGTTCCCGGACCGCCGGCGAACGCGATCGGCGCGGCCGGCAGGATTCCGGTGCGCGCGCCGAAGGCGTTGCGGCACAGCGCGGTAGGGACCGGGGCGACGGTGGTGCGAAACCGGCCGCGCGCCGGGGTAGCGCGGCGAAGCCGGGACGGGCGGGTAAGGCCGGCGGCCCGCGGAAACGACGCGGCCGCTGAGGTAGCACCTCAGCGGCCGGTCGAACGATGGACTGCGCGACGATGATTCAGCGCGGCTTGCGCCGGATGATCGAATCGCGGATCAGCACGGCCGCCAGCGCGACGGCGAAACCGATCAGGAAGATGTACCCGGTGTAGCCGGTGCCCGAGGTGTGGCCCTGCTGATTCTCGAACAGCATGGCCAGCAGGAGCAGGACGACGACCCATCCGGCGATACGGAAGGCGCGCCGCGATTCACCACTCCAGCCCCAGGCGGCGGAGGGAACCTCGGCGGGATCGACCTTGGTGACGACGCCGGCGCTCTTGGCGGGTTCCAGTTCCGTGGCGGCCACGTTCGCTCCCATCATTTCCGTGTTCGCTGCGGTTCGGGTGCGCGGAGTGCACCGCGAGGTCCGCAGGTCGTGAAGGTGACTGTCGAGAATATGTTTGCATACGACCGGGCGTCGTAGCCAGCGGGGTGACGTCTGCGGCGATTCACCGTGGACAATGAGTGCGTGTCCGACATCGTGAAAGTTCTGCTGCTGGGCAGCACCGGCTCCATCGGCACCCAGGCGTTGGAGGTCGTCGCCGCCAATCCGGACCGATTCCAGGTGGTCGGACTGGCCGCGCGCGGCGGCAATACCGACCTGCTGGCCGAGCAGATCCGCGCCACCGGTACCGACAACGTGGCCGTCGCCGATCCGGCCGCGGCCGCGAAACTTGGTGTGGCCCTGGCCGGTCCGGACGCGGTGACCGAACTCGTGCGTCGCACCGACGCCGATGTGGTGCTCAACGCCCTGGTCGGCGCGCTGGGGCTGCGGCCGACGCTCGCGACTCTGGAATCGGGGCGGCGCCTGGCCCTGGCCAACAAGGAATCACTGGTGGCGGGCGGCAGCCTGGTGACCCGGGCCGCCACTCCCGGGCAGATCGTCCCGGTCGACTCCGAGCACTCCGCGATGGCACAGTGCCTGCGCGGTGGGCGCGCGGACGAGGTCGCGCGGCTGGTGCTCACCGCCTCCGGCGGCCCGTTCCGGGGCTGGACCGCCGAGATGCTGGAATCGGTGGGCCCCGACGAGGCCAAGGCTCATCCCACCTGGTCGATGGGTTTGATGAACACCCTCAATTCGGCCACGCTGGTGAACAAGGGCCTCGAACTGATCGAGGCGCACATGCTGTTCGGCATCGACTACGACAAGATCGACGTCACGGTGCATCCGCAGTCGATCGTGCATTCGATGGCGACCTTCGCCGACGGCTCCACGCTCGCACAGGCCAGCCCGCCCGATATGAAGCTGCCGATCGCGCTGGCCCTGGGCTGGCCCGAGCGAGTCCCGGGCGCCCTCGCCCCGATCGACTTCGGCACCGCGTTCACCTGGGAATTCGAGCCGGTCGACAACGAGATCTTCCCCGCGGTCGAACTGGCTCGCGCGGCGGGCAAGGCCGGCGGCAGCGTCACCGCGGTGTACAACGCCGCCAACGAGATCGCGGTGCAGGCATTCCTCGACGGTGGGCTGCGATTCCCGGATATCGTGCGCACGGTCGCGCGGGTGGTCGAGTCGGCCGACCGCTGGGCCGCAGAACCCAGTACCTTGGACGAGGTGCTCGCGGCGGATGCGTGGGCGCGACAGCGTGCGCGCACGCTCGTGAGCAACTGATTCAGGAGGGTTCCATACCGCATGGGCTTCGCGATCGGATTCGTGCTGTTCGCCCTCGGCATCACGGTATCGGTGGCGCTACACGAATGTGGCCACATGTGGGCGGCGCAGGCCACCGGCATGCAGGTGCGCCGCTACTTCGTCGGCTTCGGGCCGAAGGTGTTCTCATTCCGCCGCGGTGAGACCGAATACGGCCTCAAGGCGCTGCCGCTGGGCGGTTTCTGCGATATCGCGGGTATGACCGCGCTGGACGAGGTCCCACCCGAGGATCTGCATCGCGCGATGTACCGGCAGGCCACCTGGAAGCGGCTGGTGGTGATGTTCGGCGGCATCGCGATGAACTTCATCCTGGGCTTCCTGCTGATCATGGTGCTCGCGGTGGCCTGGGGGCTGCCGCGGCTGGATTCGCCGCCCGCCACCCAGATCTATCCGGCCGGCTGCGTGCCCGCGCAGAACCCCGACGGGTCGATGCAGAAGTGCACTGGTCCCGGCCCGGCCGAACGCGCCGGTCTGAAGCGCGGCGACCTGGTGACGGCGATCGACGGTAAGCCCGTGAAGACCTGGAACGACTTTCGCTCGATCACCGAGAACGCCAACGGTCCGGTCGTCTACACGGTGAAACGCGACGACCAGACCCTGCAAATTCCGGTGACCCCGGAGCGCGTGGCGACCTATCCGCTGAAGTCCACCGACAGTTCCGAGCGTGTCACCACGCCGGTGTACGTGAGCAAAGTCGGTGTGGCACAGGATGTGTACAGCCCGGTGAAGTACAACCTGATCGCGGCGGTTCCGGCGTCAGCGGCCTTCACCGGCGATATGTTCGGCCGTACCTTCGCCTCGCTCGCGCAGATGCCGGGCAAAGTGGTCAGTCTCTGGCACGCCGTGACCGGCGGCCAGCGTGACGCCGACACACCGGTGAGCGTCTACGGCGCCAGCAAGATCGGCGGCGAGACGGCCGAACACGGATACTGGAACATGTTCGTGCTGGTGCTGGCCAGTCTGAATTTCTTCCTCGGCGCGTTCAACCTGCTACCCCTGCTACCGCTGGACGGCGGCCATATCGCGGTGGTGATCTTCGAGAAGCTGCGCAACCTGTGGCGCAACCGCAAGGGTCTGCCCAACGGCGCTCCGGTCGACTACATGAAACTGCTGCCCGCCACCTACGTGGTGGTGGTGATCGGCGGGGCGTACATGATCCTCACCCTGGTCGCCGACATCGTGAACCCGATCAAACTGTTCCCGTAGCGGATGAGGTGCGCGCGCGACCGAGCGCCAGATCGCGCAGGCGCAGCCAGTCCAGGGCGGCTGCTACGGGGCGGGTTTCGGGGCGATTGCGCGGAACGCGCACGCGCAGGGCGCCCGGTTCCACGACACAGCGCACCGGTGTGTCGAGCAGCAGCGATTCTCCGTCGACGCCGACAGGGATCGGTGAGCTCCCGGCCTCGACGACGACTTCGGACGCGGTTTGCTGGGTCAGCCCGCGACTGTGTGTGCGACGGATCAGCCCCACTGCCGCACGGGTATCGGAGACCGAGACCGTGACCGCCCCGAGCACGCCCCGGTCGAGCCGGTCACGGCGGCTCAGCCCGGCGAGATCGCTGGTCCCGTAGGGATTGTTGCTCACCAGCACCGCTTGCGGGCCGGCGACGGTGAGGGCACCGATCCGCGCCACCAGCGGGGTCCCGCTGTGGCCGGCGAGCAGATCGGGGAGCAGGCGCAGGACAGTCGCGGTCTTGTCGTCGCGATAGGCGGGGCTGCGCACGATCTCGGCGTAGACACCGAACGAGGCGTTGTTGACGAACGGCCGGCCGTTGATCCGGCCCAGGTCGACGCGCATCTCCACGCCGTCGCGCAAGGCGTCGAGTCCGGTCGCCGGATCGGTGCGGTCTAGGCCGAGGTCCAGCGCGAAATGATTGCGCGTGCCCGCGCTGAGCACGAGGAACGGCAGGTGGTGCGCTGCGGCGACACCGGCCACGAGGGCTTGGGTTCCGTCGCCGCCCGCGACGCCCAGCAGGTCCGCACCTCGTTCGACGGCCTCCCGAGCCAGGGCGGCGACATCGACGCGGCCCTCCATCAGCACAACCTCTGCACCGAGCTCTTCGGCCCGGCGCCGCAGGTCGAACCTCGCGACTTTCCCTCCACCGGAGCGGGGATTCATGATCAGGAACGGTCGTCGCGGTGGCGGTGCGGAGTATTCGATCGCCGTCGTGTGGGAGTCGCGTGGCCGCAGCGCGGCGCGAGCACAGAACATGGATGCCAAGGCCAGCGCACCTGTCACCAGGACGACCCACAGCAGGCCGGCGCGTACGAACATCACGAGAACCACGATCGGCGCCGCCACCGCCACGATCGCCGACATCCAGCGGATGGCCCCACGGTCGCTCACGAACCAGTACAGCGCGGCCACCGTCACCACCGCCCCGCCCGCACCGATGCTCAGCAGCGCGAGTGTGCCCAGCACGCCGGCGAATACGACCGGCACCACGACGACCGCGCCGGCGAAGACGAATGCTGTTCGCGCCCAGCGTGATCGGCCGCGCAGTTCGCGACCGTCGTTGGTAGCGCCGGCGGATCGACGGTGCGAATGTGGCTCGTCGGCGTAGCTGTGGTTCATGGCAGGCCTCCGCCCGGGCGCTCAGGTATCGCTTGTGTGATCTAGAGCACATTCAGACCGGGCTGCGAACATCGATCAAGGCGGTGGCCGCGACGATCACCACCGCCGATTGCGTATGTGCGCTGTTGTGTTCGGCGCCCGGGGTGCGAGAGCCGTTCGCGGAGACGGGAAATCCGCCGAACCGCCCGCCGGCCACATCGGCGACGCCGATCGCTGTCATTTCGGTACTGCCGCCGACATCCTCGCCGTGGCGCGAGGCGAACGTGCGCGGCAGGACGCCGCTGCCGGCGAAGGCGATCAGCGCGATACCCGCCGCGGGCCCGATCAGACCGGCGCTCGTCGTGGCGGGACTTCTTCCCCACGCACTCGTCTCCTCAGATGACCGTCACTGCGTGGGTGCCGCGCGGACGGGTGCGAGACGAGGGTGCCGGTGTTCCTGCTGCCCGGATGCTGATCGCTTGCCACGCCGCCTTCTCGACGAGCAGAGGGACGAAGTCGTGTACTCGCGCATCGGAGAAGCGCTTGTGGATGTCGCGCACGATGAGTTCTATGTCCCCGGGCGGGACGGACGGGTGACGTGCGATCAGTCGCTCGATGACTTGTTCGACCTGAATCAATTCCTCATCGCCGGTCATCGGTCTATCGTCTGCCCGGCGGCGATGGTCGTCAAGGCACGAATTGGGCGCGAAATTCGACCGTGCCTTGCTCTTTCGTGGTTCGTCATATCCGCCTCTCGTGCCGTTCCTCTGTCATACCTTCTGATCTGCGGTATTCGGCTCCGTACGCGGTGTTCGTAGCGATCGGCTGTCGCCGTCGCGGATCGGAGTAAAGGGTTCGCGTCCGGTGGCGATGGGCGAATCGTGATCCCATTCCGGCTACTTCGATCGTGTGCGAGGAAACGAGAATCAATCGGCCGCATCGAGTGCGATGGTCATTCGAGACCGAATATTCGAAAGAAGGTGCCATTCGCCTCTGGCGCACCCGGAAGGGGGTGGGTCCGGCGCCTCGGGTAGCGGTGGCGTTCGGCGTGTCTCGCGGGTGCGTACAACGCGGATCGCCAATTAGCGATGAAGTTGCCGAACGTAGTCATCGCGGGATCTTTCGATGCTGCCGCCCGGCGCTGGTCGCCGTATGTGCGCGGACGGTTCCCTAGCCGCGAGCGACGGTGTCGCGCAACAGGGCTCGGCACAGATGGTCGGCGCGGCGGGTGGTTTCCGGCTGGCGGTACGTCGGCGCGAGCGCGAGAACCTGGGCGCATGCCGTGTCGAGGGAAATGCGATGGCCCACCGACACGTACACCGGTTTGATGCAGGGCTGGGTGCGCAGCGCCCGGCCGACCACCTCGCCGTCCACGGTGATGTCGGAGACCGAACCCCGCGCGGCATCGGGCTCGTCGCATGCACCCCACACCGTCTTGGCGACACCGATCGACGGCAGGCCGGTCAGCACCCCCAGGTGGCACGCCAGCCCGAAGCGCCGCGGGTGGGCGATGCCCTGGCCGTCGCACACCAGCAGGTCGGGGGTGGTTCCGAGGCGTTCCAGCGCGGCCAGGGTGGTCGGCAGTTCCCGGAACGCGAGCAGGCCCGGCACGTACGGAAACCGCGTCGTGCCGTGGGCGACGGCGGTGTCGACGGTCTCCATGGTGTCGCTATCGAGGACCACGACGGCGGCGACGACCGCGCCGGACTCGTCGTACGCCGAATCCAGGCCGGCCACGGTGCGAAATTGCGGTGGCCGCTGGTCCCGTGTGAGCACCGAATCGCGCAATCGTTCCTGCAGTGCCGCAGCCGCTTCCGGGTCGGCGGGCAGTTCGGGAGTCATCGCCAAGCGCACGGTCAGCGCCGCCCGACATGTGGTCGCGGGATGTACATTCGGTGAATCCTCCTGAACGCGACGGTGCTTGCCGGTCTTCGGCTCATCCACGGTAGCCACCTCGGCATCCGAGTGGAAAAACCCGGATGAGCGGGCATACCGGGTGTGCCGGGCAGGTCGGCCCGAGGGCAGTGCGGTCCTGGTCACAGTCGTTCCCGGTGGTGGTGGACCGCGAGTGCCTCCCGCACCGGCCGTGGTGTCGGTGCTCTCACAGATCGCTCTTCTACAGCCCGCACTAGACTCGGCAACGAACGGGTGCACCAGACGCAGACGAAAGTAGGCAGCCGAACGTGAGCACAGCCATCACTCTGGGGATGCCGGCCACACCGGCGGCGGTCCTCGCACCGCGGCGTAAGACGCGCCAGCTGATGGTGGGCACAGTGGGAGTGGGCAGTGATCACCCCATCTCCGTCCAGTCGATGACCACGACCAAGACCCACGACGTGAACGCCACGCTGCAGCAGATCGCGGAATTGACCGCGTCGGGCTGTGACATCGTGCGCGTGGCCTGCCCGCGGCAGGAGGATGCCGACGCGCTGCCGATGATCGCGAAGAAGTCGCAGATCCCGGTGATCGCGGACATCCACTTCCAGCCCCGCTACATCTTCGCCGCGATCGATGCCGGCTGTGCCGCCGTGCGCGTCAATCCGGGCAACATCAAGGAGTTCGACGGCCGGGTCAAGGAGGTCGCCAAGGCCGCCGGTGCCGCCGGGATCCCGATCCGGATCGGCGTCAACGCGGGCTCGCTGGACAAGCGCATGCTCGAGAAGTACGGCAAGGCCACCCCCGAGGCGCTGGTGGAGTCGGCGCTGTGGGAGGCGAGCCTGTTCGAGGAGCACGGCTTCGGCGATATCAAGATCTCGGTCAAGCACAACGATCCGGTGGTCATGGTCGAGGCCTACCGGCAGCTGGCCGCACAGTGCGACTACCCGCTGCACCTGGGCGTCACCGAGGCCGGGCCGGCCTTCCAGGGCACGATCAAATCGGCGGTGGCCTTCGGCGCCCTGCTCAGCGAGGGCATCGGCGACACCATCCGGGTCTCGCTGTCCGCGCCGCCCGCCGAGGAGGTCAAGGTCGGTGGGCAGATTCTGCAGTCGCTGAATCTGCGTCCACGCAAACTCGAGATCGTGTCCTGCCCGTCCTGCGGACGTGCGCAGGTCGACGTCTACACCCTCGCCAACGAGGTCACCGCGGGTCTGGAGGGCCTCGAGGTGCCGCTGCGGGTGGCGGTCATGGGCTGTGTGGTCAACGGTCCGGGTGAGGCGCGCGAGGCCGATCTGGGTGTCGCCTCCGGCAACGGCAAGGGGCAGATCTTCGTGAAGGGCGAGGTCATCAAGACCGTGCCCGAACACCAGATCGTGGAGACGCTGATCGAAGAGGCCATGCGCATCGCCGACGAGATGGGTACCGACGCCGAGACCGGCGAGCCCGTCGTGACCGTCGGCTGACCGCCGGACGCGGATAGGGGAGCAGGCGTGTCCCGCGTCGGGCGCATTCTGCCCTTGGAGCCGAGCAAAGTCCCCGCACGCAGGCGTCGTTCATGGCAGGCTGGGAGCGTGCGGAGTGTGCTGGAACCGTCGCGCCGGTCACGTATTTCCGGTGCTCGTCAGCTCGCGGATCGCGATCTGGCGCAAGTGCTGGAGGTGCTGGACACCGATCCGGTGGCCGGGTGCATGGTCGCCGCGCGCCTGCAGGAATACGGCCTGGACAACCGCGGTGGCGGGGAGCTGTGGTCGCGGGGCACCCCGGCGGATTCGCTGTGTTTCTCCGGCGCCAATCTGGTGCCGCTGCGCGGGACGACCGACGATATGCGCGCCTTCGCCGACCGCGCGGCACGCTGGCCGCGGGTGTGCTCCTCGGTGGTGGGCCGCCAGGAGTTGGCGCTGCCGCTGTGGGAGACACTGGAACAGCGGTGGGGTCCGCCGCGTGAGATCCGCTCCGATCAGCCGCTGCTGGCCCTCGACGGCCGCGCGCACGCCGTCCCCGATCCGAAGGTGCGCCGCGTGCGCAGTGACGAGCTGGAACGCTATCTGGTCGCCGCGGTCGCGATGTTCACCGAGGAGATCGGCGTCGATCCGCGGGCCGGCGACGGTGGGCGTGGATACCGGCGCCGGGTGGCGAGCCTCATCGAAGCCGGCCGCGCGTGGGCACGCTTCGAGGACGGTCAGGTCGTCTACAAGGCCGAGGTCGGGGCGATGTCGCGGCGGACCGGTCAGATCCAGGGCGTGTGGGTCCATCCGCAGTGGCGTGGTCGCGGTCTGGGCACCGCCGGGACGGCCGCGGTCGCCGACGCCGTGGTCGCGGCGGGGCGGACCGCGAGCCTGTACGTGAACTCCTACAACGAGGTCGCGCGCCGCGCCTACGCCAAGGTCGGCTTCCACCAGGTCGCGACATTCGCGACGATCCTCGTGGACTGAGCGCCCGGGTGTCTTTGCCCACCGTGCAAAACCAGTGTGTCGCAACATTTACCAGCGACCGGCTGGCTACCATCGGTGGCGATGTGGAAGTCGAGATGTGCGCCGCGCGCACTGGTGCTGGGTGCGGCCGCCGCCGTCGTCGTGACGGCGAGCGCGTGTTCGTCCGGACCGCGGGGTCCGGTCGCCGCCGCCGACTCCTTCCTGTCCGCCTTCGCCCGGCAGGACGCGGCGCACGCCGGCGATCTGACCACACAGCCCGAGAAGGCCTCGGCGGCATTGGGTTCGGCGTGGCAGAACCTGCAGGCGCAGCATCTGACCGCGCACACCGGAGCCGCGCGCGTCACCGGCGACACCGCCACCGTCGACTACACCTACGAGTGGACCCTTCCGAAGGACCGCGTCTGGAGCTACTCCGGCCAGCTGCAGATGGGCCGCAGCGGCGGGCAGTGGAAGGTGCGCTGGAGCGCCTCCGACATCCATCCGAAGCTGGGTGACACCCAGAGCCTGCACCTACGCACCACCCCCGCTCCGCGGGCTCGGGTCAACGAACGGTCCGGCAGCGACGTCCTGGTTCCGGGTGTGGTGCACCGGATTTCGTTCACGGTCTCCGACGCCCCGGACCCCGGCTATGTGGCCGGTGCACTGTCGGCCGCGCTGAAACAGTTCGACGACACCCTGACCACCGACGCTCTCCTGGCCGCCGCCCGGAAACAACACGGGCCCAGCCTCGTCCTGGGCCTGAGCGATTGGGAATTCGACCAGGTCAGCGGACAGTTGCTGGGCCTGCCCGGGGTGAGCACCGACCGGCAGTGGGACCTTCTTCCCGCCGACCGGCATTTCGCGCCCGATCTGATGACGCAGATCCGCCAGACCGTCATCGACGAGGTCGACGGCAAGGCGGGCTGGAGTGTGGTCACCGTCAATGCCGACGGCGTCGATACCGATGTGCTGAAAGAGGTTGTGCCGCAACCGGCGCCGTCGTTCTCGCTGAGTATCGACCGCACCGTGCAGAACGCCGCGCAGCGGGCCGTCGACCCGCGCCGCGAGCAGACCATGATGGTGGTGATCCAGCCCTCCACCGGAGCGATTCTCGCGGTGGCGCAGAACGAGGCCGCCGATACCGACGGCCCGGTCGCGACGACCGGGCTGTATCCGCCCGGCTCCACCTTCAAAACCGTCACCGCCGCCGCCGCGATGACCGCGGACATCGCCAACCCGGACACCGTCGTGCCGTGTCCGAGCCGGATCGTGGTGGGGGAGCGGACAATTCCCAACTACGACCTGTTCTCCCTCGGTGATGTGCCGATGTCGACGGCGTACGAGCGTTCGTGCAATACGGCCTTCGCGAAACTGGCCAGCGAACTGCCCGGTACGGCGCTGACCGACGCGGCGGCGCGGATGGGCGTGGGCCCGGACTACACCGTCGCCGGGTTGCCGACCGTGTCGGGTTCGGTGCCGCGCGCCGACGACGAGGTGGTTCGCACCGAAGACGGGATCGGCCAGGGCAAGGTGGTGGTCAGCCCGTTCGGCATGGCGCTGGTGGCGGCGACGGTCGCGCACGGATCGGCGCCGACGCCGTACCTGATCTCCGGGCACGAGACGGCCGTTCACGGCGACCGGCCGAGCCTGTCGCCGCAGGTGGTGGAGGGCCTGCGGACGATGATGCGCAAGGTGGTCACCGGCGGTACCGCCGAGCGGATCGCCGACCAGGGCGAGGTGTTCGGCAAGACCGGTGAGGCGGAGGTCGACGGCGGATCGCATTCGTGGTTCATCGGATATCGCGGCGATCTCGCCTGGGCGACGCTGCTGGTACGCGGCGGGAGTTCCGACAATGCGGTCGCGGTGACCAGGGATATGCTGGCAGCTCTGCCGCCAGGGAGCGCCTGAGCCGGGCATGTGCGCGCCGTGCGGTCGAAAATTTCGGCGAGCCTCCCGAATACACGTGACCGGACGCTCGGTGGCGTCCGGTCACGGGGGTGAAAACTGTGAAGTTCGTGCGCCGTTTATTGTCCCTGCACCTCCGTTCCACCGACGGTGGCCGAGGTCGCGTGCTCGGTCGGGGGTGAAGCCCCGGCCGAACCGTCTCCCAGAATCTCCACGGCCCCGGTCCCGGCGAGGATCATCCCCGCGGTGATCAGCGTGAGCGTCGAACGCTTCATGGTCTTCTCCCTTATCGGTGAGTGAGAGCCACTGGCATCGAGCCATCGGTTCGCCGACTATTAGCCGACCCGGAAAACCGTAAACCGGAGAACCGCGCGCCGACAACCCCCTGTGCCGGAACGCACAGCGGAAAAGGCCATGAAAAGCCCGGTTACACCGTCAATTTCTCGTTCTGTTCAGCTCGGTGCAAGCTGGCCGACAAGTGATGGTGCGTTGATTGCCCGACGGCCGCCATTCGCAGCGTGTAGTCGATCGTGTCCCCGGACAGATGGATCGAGCGGCTCAGCGCGGTGACCGATTTCGCCGTACTCGAGGTGCCGATATGAGTGGAATCGAGCTCGAGTCGCAGCCCGTCCTCCGCGACGGCGATCCGCCCTTCGCAGATCTCGGTGATACCGGTGGGGTGGGCGAGGATCAGCTCCACCCGGTCCGCGCCCGTCGAGCGCAGATAGCCGGTTTCGGCATGCAGCGAGCGACCGTCGCCGGCGTGGCGGGTGCGCTGCCGATAGGTGAGGAACGGCCGGCCGACGTGGCCGAACCGGATTTCCTCGTAATAGTCGAACGGCTCGATGGTCGGATACTCCCCGTGACCGGAGCCGCGCCAGGTGCCCAGCAGCGGAGCCAGATGGGCGATATCCGGATGGGGCGCGACGGCGGGCTGGGGTTCGAGCACGGCGCACAGCATAGTTCCCCGCGGCGCCGAGGGTGGGGGGACCACGCGGCGAGGCCCGGTTCGTCCGGGACGAGACCGGTTAGTCCGCGACATACGTCGCGAATCGGACCCCGCTCGTGCCGAGATCGCACCGCGGCGGCTCGGCGTCTGGTGTGATGGACAGATGCCGACCGCGTGCGAACGGAGCGTGCGATGACAGTGCGAATCCAGCCGGTGCCGCGGCGGAGCACGCATGCCGTGCTGCGCGGCTGGTTGCTGCCGTGCTGGGTGCTCACCCGGCGCCAGATCCGGCCCTCGCTGCGCAACGGCGAGGTACTCACCGCGGTGCTGGCGCCGACGGTGTTCACCCTCGGCTTCTACGTGCCGCTGAATCGCGTGATGAGTTTCGCCGGGCACGGCGCCAGCAGCTACGCCCAATTCCTGATGCCGATGATCGTCATGCAGGCGGTGTCGTTCTGTGCCACCGCGGCAGCGCTTCGCGCGGCGGTCGATGCCCGCGACGGTCTCGATGCCCGGCTGGCGACCATGCCGATTCCACCGATCGCGCCGTTGGCGGCTCGCACCGCCGCCACCGGGTACCGGATCGTGATCGCCTTGGTGGCGGCGCTGCTGGCGGCCCACGTGATCGGTTTCCGATTTTACGGAAGCCCATGGGAAACGCTGGGGTTCGTCTTGTTCGCGGTCTCCGTGGGGGTGTCGCTCGGACTGTTCGGCGATCTGCTGGGTGCTTTGTCGAAATCGCCGGAGGCGACCACTCAGGTGCTGATGCTGCCGCAGTTGATCCTCGGCATGGTGTCCACCGGGTTCGCCCCGGCCTCGCAATTCCCGCCGTGGATCCAAGGTTTCGCGCGGAATCAGCCGATATCGCAGTTCGTCGACACGATGCGGGCGCTCGCGGGTGACCAACCAGGGTTCGCGACGGCGGTGGACCGGTCGACGATCGGGCCGGGTGTGGTGTGGACGGTTGGCGGCCTGCTGGTCTTCGGCGGTAGTTCGGTGGTGCTGGCCGTGCGGCGGCAGCGATGACACGGGCGGACACCGCAGTGCGCGAGTTGGCGACCGTGCACGCGGATACCGAGCGTGGGCGCTATCTGCTGCCGCAGACCCTGGTGCAGACCGGTCGGCTGTTGCGGCGGTGGCGGCGCGATCCGCTCACGACGGCGCAGATCCTGGTCTTCCCGGCGCTGCTGCTGGTGATGCTGAATACCGTGCTGGGACGCCAGATCTCGGCCTTCTCCGGTGTGAACGCGCTCTACGGTTCGGTGCCGATGGTGACGGTGGTGTCGGTGATGGGGGGTTCGCTGGCCGGGGCGGTCACGCTGGGGCGCGAGCGTGATGCGGGCCTGCTGGGACGCTTCTGGGCGCTGCCGGTACATCGTGCCTCGGGGCTGTTGTCCCGGCTGCTCGCCGAGGTCGCCCGGATCGTGCTGTGCACGCTGGTGCTGTTCGCGGTGGGTATGGCACTCGGTTTCCGGTTCCACCGGCCCGCGGCCGCGATCGCGGTGCTCGGGGTGCCGATCCTCTACGGACTCGGATTCGCCACCATGGTGACGGCGGTGGCGGTGTATTCGGCGAAGACGTTCGTGGTGGAGGCCATTTCGCTCGGATCGTCGCTGCTGATGTTCTTCAGCACCGGATTCGTTCCGCTGGCCGCCTATCCCGACTGGGCGCAGCCGATCGTGGCGCATCAGCCGATGTCCGTGGCGATCGACTCGATGCGCGCGCTGGCGCTCGGCGAGCCGGCGCGCGGGCCGCTGTGGGCGACGGGGGGATGGTCGGTCGGTGCGATGGTCGTCTTCGCCGTGCCGGCGGCGGTCGGATTCCGGCGCGCCAGCAGGCAGTGAACGGCGCCGCGCCGGCGTCGCTCAGCGCAGGCCCTCGGCGATCTCGTTGATCATCTCCGCGGAGTCGCGCGGACTCAGTGCCATCGCGCGCAGCTGGTCGAACATCACGCCGAAGCGGCGAATCTCGTTGTGGCCCTCCAGGATATCGTCGCCGGCGATCCCTTCGACGTAGACCAGTTCGGGGTCGGCCGGATCGGGGAAGTCGAGGACGACGAAGGACCCGACCATCGCCGGGTGCGCACCCGCGCCGAACGGCAGCACTTGCAGGATGACATTGCGCTTGTCGGTGTCCTCGGTGAGCCGCAGCAACTGTTCGCGCATGACCTCGGGCCCGCCGACCACCCGCCGGATCGCGGCCTCGTCGAGGACCACCCACAACTCCAGTGGATTACCGTCGCGGGTCAGCACCTTCGAGCGCTCCACCCGGGCCCGCAGGCGCTGCTCGATCACCGACGTCTCGACCTTGGGCATCGCGGTGTCCAGGACCGCCCACGCGTAGCGTTCGGTCTGCAGCAGGCCGGGGATGAACGAGGTCTGGAACAGTCGCGCCGACAGCGCCTCGGTCTCGAAATTGATGTAGGCGGCGTACACCTCCGAGACGGCCGCCTCGAACGGACGCGACATGCCCGGTTTCTGTGCTTCCATGAGCAACTGCACCGCATCGGAGCGTTGCGGCTCGCCGATGCCGTACAGGTCGAGCATCGCGGTGAGGGTGCGCCGCTGCGGGCGCGCCTGCGCGGTTTCGATCCGGTAGAGCGTGGTGACGTTGATGCCGGTGCGGGAGCTGACCACCTCCTTGCTGATCCCCGCCTGCTCACGCATCTCCGACAGCAGTGCGGCCAGCCGCCGCAACTGAACCGTCAGCACCGTGCGTTTACCTGCCATCGGGCGCGTACTCCTTGTGAGATTCGGGACGCTCGAGCACGTTCCACGGATACGGGAACGGTCGGGCGAGCATACCGCCCGCTCCGCAGGTTCCGGCGCGATCGTCCCCGCACGGGAATATCGGCGATTGCCCGGGGATTGCAGCAGCAGAACGCAGGTGGAACGGAGGTCGATCGCCATGTCGCCGACGGCAGTGGAGGCGGTGCGGATCATACGGTCCGACCAGCGATACGGCTGGAGGAACGAATGGCTCGATTCCCGGCAGTCGTTTCCCGCGACCGGGGATTTCGATCTCGCCGCCCATGCGCACGGAATGTTGCTGGTGCACAACGAGGATGTCGTCGAGGCCGGTGCGGGTTTCGACACCCATCAGCATCTGAATACCGAGATCGTGACCTGGGTGCTGGAAGGCACTGTGGTGCATCAGGATTCGGAACACCATTCGGGGCTGATCCGTCCGGACCGCCGCAGCCGCCGACATGGTCATCATCGGCGGTAATTCCCTGCGTAGGAGAGCAATTCGTCGACCGACCACTGGTCGTCGGCGTGTGAGCCGTAATGGGCGGCGGCGATGGAGCCGTCGGAGGCGATGAGGAAATCGGCGGGCAGGCCGAGACGACCGCCCTGTGGCGTGCCGCGGGGCGTGGGTTGTTCGCCGCGTGCCAGCGGGCCGACGGCACTGCCGACCGCCAGCGCGATCCCCGGCCACGCCCGCGGGTGCAGCAGTGCGCGAGGTGCGGATTCCACACCGAATTCGCGATACAGCGTCTTGTCCGGATCGGCGATCAGGTCCAGCGGGATATCGGCGGCGTAGTCGGTCAATTCGTCCGCCGGGGAATGGAATACCGCGACCTCGCGGATTCCGGCGGCGGCGATCTCGGCGTGCCGGGTGATGACGGTGCGCAGATGCCGGTGACAGATGGGACATCCGGCGAACCGGCGGAATTGCAGGTGAATCAGGCGGTCGGGATCCGGGACGGGAATCTCGGTGCCGGTGACCGCGGTCAGGGTCCGGCTCGCGACGGTGGTGGGTACCGACATGAAAGCTCCCTAAGTTTGTAGGTGTACCTCGTACGCCTACGATCAGTATGCGCGTATCTTGTACGCTGTCAATCCGTGCCCCGTCCTCGTTCACTGACCGCCGCGGACCTGTCGGCGGCGGCGCTGGCGGTCATCGACCGCGCAGGCTTGCCCGGTCTGACCATGCGTGCGGTGGCCGCCGAATTGGGCATGGCCACCATGGCGCTGTATCGCTACGTCGCCGACCGTGAGGCCCTCGAAGTGCTGATCGTCGACCGGGTGCTCGGTGAGATCGACGTGTCCACCCCCGTCGACGGGCAGTGGCTGGCGAAACTCGCGTTACTGCTCGAACGCATGCGGGCGGCGGTCGCGGCGCACCCGGCGACGGTCCCGCTGGTGCCGCGGCATCGGCACGCGAGTCCGGCCGCACTGCGATGGATGGACGCCACCCTCGCCGCACTCACCGCGGGTGGTTTCACGGGCCGGGAGCGAGTGATAGCTCAGCGGACGCTGGTGGCCTTCCTGCTCGGCTGTCTGGAGAACGAGCACTATGCGGCGATCGGCGGGGCGGGTACCGCGGCGATCGCGACGTTGCCGTCGGCCGACTATCCGTACCTCGTCGAAACCGCCACGCAGGCTCGGGAAATCTCGGCCGAGGAGGAATTTCGCGGCGGTATGGAGATCGTTTTGCGTGGTTTGGCGACGGGCTGAGCGGGACGCGAGACCGCGCCGACGCGCCGTCGCGGGTTCCGGCCACGCACGGCAGGCCCGTGAAATGATTGCCAGCACAGTCGTTCTCGAGGCATCACTGCATGTCGCGGGCGTATCCTGACATCGGGAAGACTGTGACCACACCGTGATTCCAGCAATGCGGACGCAATCTTGCGTTCTTGCATATGCAAGAGCAGAATCCGATCTACCCTTGAATTCGCCACATTCGATCCGACGTACGGACAAGCGAAATCCGGAGATCAGTGATGACGGTGCGACGATGACGACTTCGATTGCCAGTGCGTTACCCGCAGCCCCGCAATTGTTGTGCGCCTTCCAAGGTCGGCGATTCCAGGACCGCGAACTGCTGCGATCGGCCCGGGCGCTGGCCGAACTGCACACCCGGCGCGCGCAGGTCGCCGACCCGATTCTCATCGCGGAAATCGACTGCCGCCGGGGTGAACTCATCGACGACATCAACGAATGGGTCGAACGCGAACTGCCGGGCTATCGCACCGGGGTCGCGCTGCGCACCGATGTCCTCGGGCCGATGGTCGATCGCATGGCCGGTAGCTGGGTCGCCGCCAACCGCGCCATCGACCGCGACGGCGCCCGCAGCGACACCACCCACAAGCACTGGTACCACCTCGCCGAACTGGTCGACGGCTACACCGACCTCGTCAGCGGCGTCGCCACGCCGCCCGCCCGGTAACCGCAGCGCACAGCGGGCGTCGCCGCCGTGGCCGCCTCCGGGGGCGGATAGTCTGAATACATGTCTGTGCGCACCCGCAAGCCGCTCGTCCCCGGAACGCTCTCGCCCGTCCGCGAGGTGCCGCGCTCGATCGAGCGGCCGGAGTACGCCTGGAAGAAGACCGTCAACGAGGGCCGCGAGCCGTGGGTGCAGACGCCGGAGACCATCGAGAAGATGCGGCTGGCGAGCAAACTGGCCGCCCAGGCGCTGCAAGAGGCCGGTAAAGCCGTCGCCCCGGGCGTCACCACCGATCACCTCGACGCGGTCGTGCACGAATATCTCTGCGATCACGGGGCCTACCCGTCGACCCTGGGTTACAAGGGCTTCCCCAAATCCTGCTGCACCTCGCTGAACGAGGTGATCTGCCACGGCATTCCGGACTCCACCGTGATCGAGGACGGCGACATCGTCAATATCGACGTCACGGCCTACGTCAACGGTGTGCACGGCGATACCAACGCCACCTTCCTCGCCGGTGACGTCGACGAGGAGGCCCGGCTGCTGGTGGAGCGCACCCACGAGGCCACCATGCGGGCCATCAAGGCGGTGCGACCGGGGCGGGCGCTGAACGTGATCGGGCGCGTTATCGAGTCGTATGCGAACCGTTTCGGCTACGGCGTCGTCCGCGACTTCACCGGCCACGGCGTGGGCCCCACCTTCCACAGCGGCCTGGTGATCCTGCACTACGATCAGCCCGCCATCGAGTCGGTCATCGAGCCGGGCATGACCTTCACCATCGAGCCGATGATCAACCTCGGCGGCATAGATTACGAGATCTGGGACGACGGCTGGACCGTGGTCACCAAGGACCGCAAGTGGACCGCGCAATTCGAGCACACGCTGGTCGTGACCGAGGAAGGCGCCGAAATCCTCACGCTCCCATGAGGTGCGCGGGTGTGGTCGCCGCGGTGGTCCGGTGAACGGCGCGCTGTTGATCGCCGGCACCACCTCCGATGCCGGAAAAAGCGTGGTGGTGGCCGGGATCTGCCGCATGCTGGCGCGGCGCGGCGTGCGGGTGGCGCCGTTCAAGGCGCAGAACATGTCCAACAATTCGGTTGTCACCCTGGACGGGGGCGAGATCGGACGGGCGCAGGCATTGCAGGCGCGCGCCTGCGGACTCGAACCCAGCGTGCGGTTCAATCCGGTCCTGCTCAAACCCGGCAGCGATCGGCGCTCACAGCTGGTGGTGCGGGGCATCGCCGTCGACACCGTGGGAGCCCGCGACTATTTCCGGCACCGGCGGCGGTTGCGCGAGGTGGTCGCCGGGGAACTGGCCGCCTTGCGCGCCGAATTCGATGTCGTGATCTGCGAGGGCGCCGGCTCGCCCGCCGAGATCAATTTGCGCGCAACCGATCTGGCGAACATGGGTCTCGCGCGGGCGGCGCAGCTGCCGGTACTGCTGGTGGGCGATATCGATCGCGGCGGGGTACTGGCGCATCTGTTCGGCACCGTGGCGATTCTCGAACCCGAGGATCAGCAGCTGATCTCGGGCTACATCGTCAACAAGTTCCGCGGCGACGCGGAATTGCTGCGCCCGGGCCTGGACCAGCTCACCGCGCTCACCGGCCGCCCCACACTCGGTGTCCTGCCCTTCAGCGACGAGCTGTGGATCGACGCGGAGGACTCCCTGGGCACCGTCGCCGACGCCCCGGTCGGCCGGCCTCGTCCGCCGGTGGGCACCGAATGGCTGACCGTCGGCGCGATCCGGCTGCCGCGCATCTCCAATTCCACCGATATCGAGGCTTTGGCGTGTGAGCCAGGGGTCGCGGTGCGCTGGGTGAGCGATCCGTCGCGCTTGACCGGTATCGACGTCGTCGTCGTGCCCGGCAGCAAATCCACGGTCTCGGACCTGAACTGGTTGCGCCGCACCGGAATCGCCGATGCCGTGTGCGCCCACGCCGCGTCGGGCAAGCCGGTCCTCGGGATCTGCGGCGGATACCAGATGCTGGGTCGCCGCATCGACGACGAGGTCGAGTCCTCGACCGGGCAGGTCGCGGGCCTCGGGCTGCTCGACCTCGAGATCGAGTTCGCCGAACCCAAGGTGCTGCGGCGCAGCGCCGGCCGAGGCGCGATAACCGGTGGCGACGTGGCTGGAATTCCGGTGTCGGGCTATGAGATTCACCACGGCCGCGTCCGGCGCAGCGGCGATCCGGCCTGGGTCGAGGTAGCCGGAGCCGCCTCCGACGCCGACCGTCGCGGCGACGCGGAAGGCAGCGTGTGCGGTGCCGTGCGGGGCACTCACCTGCACGGGCTGCTCGAATCCGACGAGTTCCGCCGCGCCTGGCTGCGTGAGGCCGCCGAGCAAGCCGGGCGCACCGGATTCGTCGTCGCGCCGGACACGAGTGTGGAGGCGGTGCGGACCGCGCAATTGGACCTGCTGGCCGATCTTATGGAGAAACATCTCGACGTCGCGGCTCTCGAGCGGCTGATCAGCGGCGGGGCGCCCGCGGGCCTGCCCACATTGACCGTGGGCCGCTGAACACGGCCGGCGACCGGCCGCCGGGTGTGCCGCGGACCGGATCCCGGGGCTTGCGCCGCCCACCTCACAGCGCCGCGATCGGAGTCATCACCGGGCGATGAACGTCGCCGAGGACATGGCGTGCGCCCGCTCGCTCCCGTGTAGCGTTGATCGGCATGGAGACCCGGCAAATCGCGGTCGGTGACCGCGCCTGGACCGTACGAGTCGGCGGGCCGGAGTCCAGGCATACGGTGCTGCTGCTACCCGACGCCGGAGCTCCGGCCGACGTCTACGACCAGGTGTGCGAGCGACTGCACAATTCCGATCTGCGCACCATCACGGTGGAGTCGATCGACGGCTTGGACAAGGCCGCGGTCTATGCGATCCTCGACGATCTCGGCGTGGCCTGGGCCAACCTGGCCGGTTACGGCGCGGGTGCGGAACTGGCCTGGCAGCTGGGCGCGCGTGGTTTCGGCCGCTTCGTCGGACTGGTGGTGGCCGGGCGACCGCATCCGGCCGTCGCCGTGGACGGGACCGTTGCCGACGCCACTTGCCCGGCCGTGGAGCTGCCCACCACCGTCATCGCCACCGATGACCTGCCGCGGGCGGTCGCCGATTCCTGCGGTCGCCACGTCTTCGGCGAGTTCCGCGTCACCCAGGTCGACACCGCCGACGTGCCGATCAAAGCCGATCACGAATTCGCCACCGAGATCGTACTGCGCTCCGGTCTGTGGTGAGCGTGACCGCTTGTGCCGCTGCGTGATTCAGTGTGCGTCGCGGAAATCCCGCAGCCAGCCCAGCCACGCGTCCAGTTCGGTGAAAGCGTGTGCGCGCACCTGCGGTGCCGACAGGAACACGTCGTGGCGGGCGCCCTCGATCGGCACGATATTCGTGCGACCGCCCAGACATCCCGACCAGCGCTGAATTTGGCGAACGTCGAGCACCACATCCGACACATCGGCGGCGGGGCCGTACTGGCGCATGAACTTCGTCACCTTCGAACGCAGGATCAGCGCGGGAACGCCGACATCGAGCCCGCGATGCAGCTCCGCATGGCCCCTGCGGATGGCGCGCAACCAGCCTAGATGGACCGGGAACCCACCCAGCGGCTTCCAATCCAGGTTGTAGTCCCATTCGCCGGAGACGCTGGTGTGCAGGCTATCGCCGTAGGTGCTCAGCTCACCGCCGGGCAGGCGCGTCATCGCGCGCAACCGGCCCACGCCGTCGATCACGGCGGTGCCGATGTGGCGGTAGTAGGCCGGGCCCTGGAGATCGAACCAGGGGCTGTTGAGCACGAGTCCGGTGATGTCCTGGGCTGCGGCGTCGCGGCGGTTCAGCCACAGCGGTAGCACCAGACCGCCGGTGGAGTGAGCCATCAGCAGCACCGGCAACCCGGTCTCCTCGCGCACGATCTCGACCGCGCGGTCCAGTTCCGCGTCGTAGAGCCGCAGGTCGCTGACGTAGTGCGCGGTCTGCCCGGGGCGCCGGGAGCGCCCGCACTTGCGCAGGTCGAGGGCGTAGAAGCGGTATCCGCGCGCACTCATGTGCTCGGCGAGGTGCTTCTGGAAGAAGTAGTCGGTGAAACCGTGCACGTACAGCACGGCGCCGGCGGCCGGCTCGGCGATAGCGGGCTCGTGGCGGACCAGGGTCGCCTCGACGACGCCCTCACCGTCGGGATCGGGGCCGAGTGGAATGGTCAGCTGCCGGTATCCCTCGCCCAGGACATCGGGCTGCCAGGCGTGGGTGGTCGACGGGGCCAGCGGCGTCTCGTTCGTCACAGCTTCACGATATTCGACCCGCTCAGGGGCCTGCACGGCGAGCCGTTCCGAGCGTGCGTGTGTGATGGTTTCGGAAACGGGCATGGTGAGGGGCAGAATCAAGTTGAAGTGAACGGCGGGTAACCTCATTACCCGCCTAACATGCCCGCGCTGGACAAGGAAGTCGATCACCCCGTGCCGAACGCTGCGATGACTGAAAAGACCGATGTAGTCCTCATCGGTGCCGGCATCATGAGTGCCACTCTGGGCGCACTGCTTCGCCAGTTGCAGCCCGACTGGTCGATCACCATGTTCGAGCGGCTGGACGCGGCTGCGCCCGAGAGCAGCGACCCGTGGAACAACGCGGGCACCGGCCACTCGGCGCTGTGCGAGCTGAACTACACGCCGCAGGCCGCCGACGGTTCGGTCGACATCACGAAGGCGATCGATATCAACGAGCGCTTCCAGGTGTCGCGCCAGTTCTGGGCCTACGGCGCCGAGAACGGTGTGCTCGCCGACCCGTCGGGCTTCATCAATCCCATTCCGCACGTGAGCTTCTGCCACGGTGCCGACGGCGTGGAGTATCTGCGCAAGCGCCACGCGGCGCTGGCGCGGCACCCGCTGTTCGAGGGCATGGAATTCATCGACAGCCCGGACGAGTTCACCCGCCGCCTGCCGCTGATGGCCCGCGGCCGCGACTTCTCCGAGCCGGTCGCGCTGAACTGGACCCAGACCGGTACCGATATCGACTTCGGATCGCTGACCAAGCAGTTGCTGGCCTACCTCGGTTCCTCGGGCGTGGAGATCGCGTTCGGCAACGAGGTGCGCAACCTGTCCAAGCAGTCCGACGGCAGCTGGACGGTCAAGGTCCGCAACACCCGCACCCGGACCTCGCGCACGATCAACGCCAAGTTCGTCTTCGTCGGCGCGGGCGGATACGCACTGCCGCTGCTGCAGAAGTCCGGCATCAAGGAGATCCAGGGTTTCGCCGGGTTCCCGGTCAGCGGCCAGTTCCTGCGTTGCACCAGCCCCGAACTCATCACCAAGCACGAAGCCAAGGTCTACGGTAAGGCCGCCGTCGGTGCGCCGCCGATGTCGGTGCCGCACTTGGACACTCGCGTCATCGCCGGCAAGCCGGGCCTGCTGTTCGGCCCCTATGCCGGCTGGACCCCGAAGTTCCTCAAGGACGGTAAGTTCAGCGATCTGCTCAAGTCGGTGCGGCCCGGCAACGTCACCCCGATACTGGGTGTCGGCGTCACCGAACTCGGCCTGGTGAAGTACCTCGTCAGCGAGCTGCTGAAGTCGCCGGCGGGCAAGGTGAACACCATGGAGGAGTTCATCCCGCGGGCCGACGGTCACGACTGGGAGCTGATCACCGCCGGTCAACGCGTGCAGATCATCCGGCGCAAGGGCGCCGGCGGCGTCCTGGAGCTCGGCACCGCGGTGATCGCCGCCGGTGACGGTTCCATCGCCGGACTGCTCGGCGCCTCGCCCGGCGCCTCCACCTGTGTCAGCGCGATGATCGACGTGCTGCAGCGCTGCTTCCCGCGCGAATACGCCGATTGGACACCGAAACTCAAGGAAATGGTGCCGTCGCTGGGTGTGAAGCTGTCGGAGGACCAGGCGCTGTTCCACGAGGTGTGGGACTGGTCGACCAAGGCGCTCCATCTCAACGGCAGCGGCCGGGCCGACAACACGCCGATCGCCGCAGGGGTCGCGCACAGCTGAATCATGTGATAGCAAGACGCGATGATGTCAACGGTTGCGCTCAAACGGTCGTGGGCCGCGGATCTCGATACCGCGACGCTGTACAAGCTGTTGAAACTGCGCGTCGAAGTGTTCGTCGTGGAGCAGAAATGCGCTTATCCGGAACTGGACGGGCTCGATCTGCTCCCCGAGACACGTCACTTCTGGCTCGACGACGAGGGTGAGATCATCTGCACCCTGCGGTTGCTGGAGGAGCACGACAACGGCGTGAAGTCGTTCCGCATCGGCCGGTTGTGTACCACTCCCGAGGCGCGTGGTCACGGCTACACCACCCGGGTGCTGCGGGCCGCCATCGCCGAAGCCGGTTCGGCGACAGTGCGTTTGAACGCCCAGACCTATCTGGTCGACCTCTACACCAAGCACGGGTTCAAGCCCGACGGCGAGGAGTACGAGGAGGACGGGATCGCGCACATCCCCATGCGCCGGGGCTGAGTGGCGAATCCACCACGGAGATTTCGGCCCCGTACCCTTCGTCGGGCGCGGGGCCCTCTCGTGTCGCGGCGCGTCAGTCGTGCAACGAATTCGGTGCCGGATCGCTGTCCGCGCCGCACAATTCGCGGGCGAGCATCGTGGCGCCGGCGACCGCGCCCGGCATGAGGACCACGGCTACGAACGGCACGAGGAATGCGGCCGCCAGCGGAATGCCAAAGCCCCACACGAGCATTCGATGCGATCGCAGCATCGTCAGATGGTCGCGCAACTCGATTCCGCGGCGCAGCATCGCGACCGCGGTCAGTTCCTGGGCCAGGAAGAACCCGGCCACGCAGACTCCGAGTACCGGGATCGCCGTCTGCCCCACGACCGGCAGGAATCCGGCGCAGAACAGCACCACACCCCACACCGCCGCCCGGATCAGAATGCGCACCCCGTCGCGGACCCCGATCCACACCTCCCGCCACAGCGGCTGCCCCGATTCCGGCGCACGGCCGTCGGGTGACAGCGACCGATCCACCCGCTCGGACAGGGCCTCGTAGAACGGCTGGCCGATCACGAGCGTCACCGCGGTGAACGTGATCACCGCCAGGAACAACCCGAGCAGCACCAGCAGCACGGCGAGGCCGCCGCGCAGCAGACCGGGCCACGGCGAGGCCCAGTGCTCGGCGAACGGCGTCGCCCACGCCACCAGATCACCCGCGAACCACACCAGCGCCACCAGCAGGCCCAGGTACATCACCATCGAGATCGCACCGGGCAACAGCCCGAACCACAGTTCCCGCCGATGCGCCGCAGCCCACCGCTGGCCCCGCATCAGATACCCGAACCCCCGCAGCACATCCCGCACGCGGCCAGCGTATTCGGCGGGCCGGAAGCTCGCCGACATTCCTCGTGCGGCTGTGGGAAACTGCGAGGTGTGCGCAAGCTACGAGTCGGCGTGCTCGTCTCACACAACGGCTCGAATCTCCGTGCACTCCACCGCTCCGCCCTCGAACCCGGCGCGCGCTTCGAGATCGCGGTGGTCATCGGCAACAACAGCGAAGCCGCGGGTCTGGCCTACGCCCGCGCGAGTCGCATTCCGACCCGGCATCTCTCGGGCGCGACCCATCCCGACCCCGACGCATTGGACGATGCGATCCGCGCCACTCTGGTCGAGCACGCGGCCGAGTGGGTGGTGACGGCGGGCTATATGAAGAAGCTCGGACCGAGCACGCGCCGGCAATTCGATTCCCGAATCCTCAACATCCACCCGGCGCCGTTACCGCGATTCGGTGGCGTCGGCATGTTCGGCCGTCGTGTGCACGAGGCGGTGCTGGCATCCGGCGTCGCGGTCACCGGGCCCACGGTGCATTTGGTCGACAGCGACTACGACACCGGGCGGGTGATCGCGCATCGCGAGGTTCCGGTGCTCGCGGACGACACCGCCGAGACCTTGGCCGCGCGGGTGCTCGAGGCCGAGCACGTGGTGTTGCCACTGGTGGTGCGGCAGATCGCGGCGGCGCAGCGGCTGTAGTGCGACAGGGCAGCCCGGTGCGGGGGCGGAAGCGGACGCGCATACAGTGGGGGGCGTGTCCGATTTCCGAGGTGAATCCGCATCGGCCGTGTCCGCGCATCGTGACGGTGAGGCGGGATTTCCGTTCTCGGCGGTGGTGGGGCAGGAGCAGTTGCAGCTGGCGCTGATTCTGTGCGCCGTGCATCCGGGAATCGGCGGGGTGCTGGTGCGCGGGGAGAAGGGAACCGCGAAATCGACCGTGGTGCGGGCGCTGGCGCAGTTGTTGCCGCCGGTGACCGACGAGGGTGGGCAGCGGCCGGCCCGGCTGGTGGAGTTGCCGGTGGGCGCGACCGAGGACCGGGTCGTGGGATCGCTGGATCTGGAGCGGGTGCTGCGCGACGGAGAGCAGGCGTTCCGCCCGGGGCTGCTGGCGGCCGCTCATCACGGCGTGTTGTACGTCGACGAAGTGAATCTCCTGCACGACCATCTGGTCGACGTCCTGCTCGACGCGGCGGCGATGGGGCGAGTGCACATCGAACGCGATGGCGTGTCGCATTCGCATCCCGCCCGGTTCGTCCTGGTCGGCACCATGAACCCGGAGGAGGGCGAACTCCGCCCGCAGCTGCTGGACCGTTTCGGCCTCACCGTCGACGTCGCGGCCTCGCGCGATGTGGACGTGCGGATGGCGGTGGTGCGCCGCCGGCTCGATTACGAGGCCGATCCCGATGCCTTCGCCGCCGCCTACGCCGCGGCCGATCGCGATGTCGCCGAGCGCATTCTCGCCGCCCGCGAACGCCTCGCCGAGGTGGCGCTCGACGATATCGAACTGCGCCGGATCGCCGCGCTGTGCGCATCCTTCGACGTCGATGGCATGCGCGCGGATCTGGTGGTGGCACGGACCGCGACGGCCCACGCGGCGTGGCGCGGAAGCGACTGCGTGACAGCCGACGACGTGCGGATCGCCGCGGAACTGGCGCTGCCGCACCGCCGCCGGCGCGATCCGTTCGACGAACCGGGCATCACCGACGAACAACTCGACGACGCCATGCGGGAGGCCGAACAACACGCCGAGCGCGCCCGCTCCGAGCAGAGTCGTGCGGAGAGCGATTCAGCAAGCGGCACAGCCGAATCGGAGACCGCCCCCGAGCGTGAGATCGATCGCGATACGGACACCGACGGCGGCCCCGAGAACAACGGCTCCGACGACGGCCCCGACGACGAGGGCCCCGACGACGACGGCCCCGGCTCACCGGGCGGCGGCCCGCGCGGTGGCGCCCGCGAGGGCAGTGCGGGGGCGCCGGCGAATTCCGCTGCCCGCCCGCCCCACTGGGAGATACCGGGAGTCGGGGAGGGGGCTCCCGGACGCCGATCACGCGCCCACACCCGGCACGGCCGGGTGGTGCGATCGGTCACCGACACCTCCGCCGGCCTGCATCTGCTGGGCACGCTGTTCGCCGCCGCGCCCCATCAGCATGCCCGCGGCCGCGTCGACGGCCCGCTGGCCCTCGAGGCCGCCGATCTGCGCGGCGCGTATCGCGAAGGGCGCGAAGGCAATCTGGTGGTGTTCGTGGTCGACGCCTCCGGGTCGATGGCCGCCCGCGACCGCCTCTCGGCCGTCACCGGCGCGGTGGTGGCTCTGCTACGCGACGCCTATCAGCGCCGCGACAAGGTCGCCGTGATCACCGTGCGCGGCAGCGAGGCCGAACTGGTACTGCCGCCGACCTCCTCGGTGGATATCGCGGTGCGCCGCCTCGCCGGCCTGCGCACCGGCGGCAAAACCCCGCTGGCACAGGGATTGCTGAAGGCGCGCGAGGTGGTGGCCCGCGAACATGTCCGCGATCCGCAGCGCCGCGCGATGGTCGTCCTGCTCACCGACGGCCGCGCCACCGGCGGCGTCGACCCGATCCCGCGGGCCCGCGCCGCCGCCCGCCTGCTCGCCCGCGACGGCGTGGCCGGCGTGGTCGTCGACTGCGAACGCGGCATGGTCCGGCTGGGTCTGGCCGCCGATTTCGCCAGGGAGCTGCGCGCCACCTACCTGCGCCTCGGCGAGCTCACCGGCGATTCGGTCGCCGCCGCGGTGAAGTCCGGATTGCCGCATCACCTGGCGGCGTGAATGTTCGTGCCACACCACCGGCGACCGCTCCGGTCGTGGAACGGCCGACCCGCGCGGCCGGGCGGGTGCGCGGATGTGGGAATGTGATGCGTAGGTGCTCGACCAGGAGGATGCAGCGATGCCGAAGGGCGTTCCAGAGACGATTCCCGACGACGGGCTGACCACTCGCCAGCGGCGTAATCAGCCGGTGCTCGCGGTGCACACCGGGCCCGGCAAGGGGAAGTCGACCGCGGCGTTCGGGATGGCGTTGCGGGCCTGGAATCAGGGTTTCGATATCGCGGTCTTCCAGTTCGTGAAGAGCGCGAAGTGGAAGGTCGGCGAGGAGGCCGCCTTCCGCACCCTGGGCCGGCTGCACGAGGAGACCGGTACCGGCGGCCCGGTGGAATGGCACAAGATGGGCGAGGGCTGGTCGTGGACCCGCAAACAGGGCAGCGAGGACGACCATGCCGCGGCGGCCCTGGCCGGATGGCGGGAGATCGCGCGCCGGCTGGCCGCCGAACAGCACCGCTTCTACGTCCTCGACGAGTTCACCTATCCGCTGAAATGGGGATGGGTGGACGCCGACGAGGTGGTCGAGACGCTGCGGAACCGGCCCGGCAACCAGCACGTGGTGATCACCGGCCGCGACGCACCGCCGGCGCTGGTCGACGCGGCGGATCTGGTCACGGAGATGAGCAAGGTGAAACATCCGATGGACGCCGGGCGCAAGGGCCAGCGAGGTATCGAGTGGTGACGGCGGCCGGCCGATGACCACTCCGGCCGTGGTGATCGCCGCCCCCGCCTCGGGCAGCGGAAAGACTACGCTGGCAACCGGTTTGATCGGAGCGCTGCGCCGCGCCGGACATCGCGTCGCGCCGTTCAAGGTGGGGCCCGACTACATCGATCCGGGCTATCACGGTCTGGCCGCCGGGCGGCCGGGGCGCAACCTGGATCCGGTGCTCGTCGGTGCCGAGCGGGTGGTGCCGCTGTACCGGCACGGCAGCGCGGGCTGTGATGTGGCCGTCGTCGAGGGCGTGATGGGCCTGTTCGACGGCCGGATCGACGCCGAGAACCCCGCCCTCATCGCCGAGGGCTCGACCGCGCAGGTCGCCGCGCTGCTCGGCGCCCCGGTGCTGCTGGTCGTCGACGCGCGTGGCCACAGTCAGAGTCTGGCCGCCCTGCTGCACGGCTTCGCGACCTACGACAGCGATATCCGGCTCGGCGGCGTGATTCTCAACCGCGTCGGCAGTCCGCGCCACGAACAGGTGCTGCGCGGCGCGTGCGCCCGGGTCGGACTTCCGGTGCTCGGCGCCCTGCCGCGAATGGACGAATTATCGGTCCCCGCACGGCATCTCGGGCTCGTCCCGGCGGTCGAGCACGGCTCCGCGGCGCATGCGGCTGTCGACGCCATGACCGAACTGGTTGGCGCGCACATCGATGTGGGCGCGGTCGCGCGACTGGCCGCCGCCGACGTGGTCGGGCCCGCGTGGGATCCGATCGGTGAAGTCGCGGCGGCGGCCCCGCACCGACAGTGGCGGGGTCCCGGCGTGAGCCGGGCCGCCCTCGACGGCCCGGCGCCGGGCGAGGACACCGGCCCGGTCGCAGCAGCGCTGCCCTGCGACCGCACGGCGCCTGCGATCGGCACGTCGCGGACCTCGGCGGAGACGGCAGGGCGGCAACAGTCCGGTGAGCCGGAGACGCCCGTACCCGTGTCCGCCTCGGGCAGGGGGGTGCGAGAGCCGGCGCCGATCATCGCGATGGCGGGCGGGCCGGCGTTCACCTTCGGTTACGCCGAACATCGGGAACTGCTGGTGGCGGCCGGAGCCCGGGTGGCGGTATTCGATCCGTTGCACCAGCAATTGCCCTCGGGGACAGCGGGTTTGGTCCTGCCTGGTGGCTTCCCGGAGGAGCATGCCGCGGATCTGGCCGCGAATACGTCACTGCTGAACGCCGTCGCCGAGGGCGCCGCCCGAGGCATGCCGATTCATGCCGAATGCGCGGGCCTGCTCTATCTGACCCGCTCGCTGGACGGGCACCGCATGGCCGGAGTCCTCGATGCCGCCGCCGAATTCGGCCCTCGCCTGACCCTCGGCTACCGGGATGCGGTGGCGTTGGCCGACTCGGTGCTGTGGCGCACGGGAGAACGTGTGCGCGGCCACGAATTCCACCGCACCCGCTTGGTCACCACGGGATCGCGCCCACCCGCGTGGGGATGGCGCGTCGACGAGACGGCGGTCCGGGAAGGTGCGGTGGCGCACCAGGTGCATGCGTCGTATCTGCACACTCATCCGGCCGGAAACCCCACGGCCACAGTTCGTTTCGTCGCCGCGTGCGAACAGTTCGCCGCGGTGCACGCCGGCGTGTGACGGCGATGGGCGAGCCCTCCTCGAAACGACCCGCCGACGGACCGATCCTCGGGCGCCAATGCGGATGGGACTGCGACCATGTCGGCAGTGCCGCGGTCGCGTCACGTGCGCGCCCGATGAGAGCGGGTCGTCGCGGCGTGCCGGGCCGGCCGTCGATCGTCTGCGGCGGCCGGTCGAGGGGGCCCCGATGAGCGAGGCGGTGGTCGTGGGACTGGGGGCGCGGCCGGATCCCGCGGCCGAAACCATCATGGAGGCGGTGCGGGAGGTAGTGGGGCACAGCACGATCCGGTGTCTGGCGACGATCGATCGGCGGGCGGACGAACCGGGCACCGTCGCGGCCGCCGCCGCATTCGGGGTGCCGGTGATCGGATTCGGTGCCGACGAATTGGCCCGCGTCGACGTTCCCCATCCTGGCCACCGCGCGGCGGTCGCGATCGGCACGCCCAGTGTCGCGGAAGCGGCCGCGCTGCTCGCCTGGCGGCGCTGGGGACGGCGCGGGCGGCTGATCGTGCCCAAGACGGTCTTCGGCACGATCGCTGTCGCTGTCGCCGAGCAGGAATGAGCACGGTCCGCCCACCTGCACTGGCCGTCTCGGTTCGGCAGGCTGTGCGATATCCGGCCGTCCCGGATCGAATGGCGGGCCGAGCGCCGTTGCGGGCCCGGCGAACAGGGCGGCCCCGAACGACGCTCGGCCGCGTCCGCGGCTGTGCGGATTCGGCCGAGAGGTTGCGAAAGCTGTTGTCCGGCTCTGCGTTACACGCAGGCGCCGCCGAGGCTCGCCGTCGTCACGAGGGTGTATCCGGCGACCGGTGACAGTTCCGGCAGCCCGTCGTAGTACACGGCGCTGACGACGTGCTCGCCCGGCCGGTCGGGCACCCAGCCGATGCTGGCGACCCCGTTGACCACCGGCGCGGTGCCGACGATATTGCCGCTGATCCCGGAGAGGTGACTGAAGAAGTCGACGGTGCCGTGGGTGACGGGGCTGCCGTCGGGGTTGCGCACCGTCGCCACCGCGTTCTGGGCGCAGCCGACCAGCGCCCCGCTGACCGGGCTCAGCGCCGACCCGGACATCGATACCGCGATCGTGGGCGCCACCGTCGCACCGGCCGGGGCCGCTCCCACCACCGGAAGCAGCGCGCCCATCAGCGCACCGGCGGCCAGGACGAACCCGGCACGCGCGCGTGCGCGCCACACCCGCCCGGAAGACAGCGCCGGGCCGGGGAAAACCTGGGAGGAACCACGCGAAATACGGAATCCGCTCATCGTGCCTGCCTCTCGCTGTGCCGTCCCGGGCCGACGGCCCGGCGTCGATCCGTCGGAGGATACCTGAGATCCAGCTCACACCGGACACGCCACGCGGAGCGGGTGCGAGTTACGGCGCGACCGAGGTCCAATCGGCGAAGCCGGTGGGGTCGTGGCGGCCGAGGCTGCCGTGTTCGAACAGTCCCCAGCCCTCGGCGTCGCCGCACCGTGCCTGTCCGACGTGGTCGATCACACCCCATGGAATGCGCCCGGCCACCGCCGGATCCGTCAGGTCGTAGCTGCTGCTCGACGACCAGCCGAGGCCCTTCCACTGGCCGTGCAGCCAATCCGGATCGCCGCCGTAGCCGCAGCCGATATGCAGCGGAATGCAGGTGTGGGCGTGTACCTCCACGGTGAGCGGCGAGCCGTCGCCGGCGGTCATATCGAGCCGTGCGGATACCGGAATTCGTGTGCCGGAACGGTATTCGATGTGAATGCGGGGCCAGCCGAGCTGTTCGACCCGACCGTCCGGCCACACCCGCACGGCGTCGTTGAGGGTGCGGAAGCCGTCCGGACTCTCCTGCACGATGACCACGATCGCGAAGTCGTCGAAGCGCAGTGGGACATACAGCCACCAGAATCCGGCGGCCGGTTCGCTCGCATCGCGCCCGGGTGGTTCGGCCTCACCGACCGGCCGGATACCCCAGGACCGGTCGCGGGTCCCCATCCAGACGTCGGGGTCCACGGCGATGTCGTCGCCGTCGACGTGCAGCGTCCCCGACCAGGAGCCGACCTGGGCGAACCGGGAGGCGTCGATGATCGGCCGGCTGCCGGTGTGGATGAGATGCGGCTGCTCTTGGACCGCGGGGAACGAACCGTCCCAGGTCAGGTCGAAGGACAGATCGTCGTGCTCGCAGATCACCCGGACGCGCCGCAGCGGTTCGATCACCTCGATCCGATAGCCGCCGACGCTCAGGTTCAGGTCGCGCGGTGGCAGTGCGTCCGAGAACCGGACCGTGCGCTGGGTATCGCCACGGCGCACCGCGGCGTAGGCGTCGATCACGCCGAGATTCGGATAAACGCCGAAGCCGGTGACCAGTATCGTGCCGCCGCCACGGTCGTGAGCGTTGAAGTAGTTGCGGTCGTAGAAGTTACGATCGGTGGTGGCCGCGCGCGCCAGCGACAGCGGCGTCTGGTGCACCGGATATTCGTCCAGCGGAACCGGCGCCTGCTGGGCCGGATGTCCGTCGATGCCTGTCATCGGTCTCCTCGGTCCCACTGGTAGGTGCCGTTGAGCAGGGCCTCGAGGGCCGCTCGGTGCATCACGTAGTCGTCCCGGTCGTCGGTGTCGGTGTCCTCGCCGAAGTGGATCATCCGCCGTTTGATGCGCGCCATCACGATGCCGTGCCGCAGCGCGGCGTAGACCAGGTACCACTCCAGATCTCGCAGGCGGTGGCCGGTGAGATCCTCGTAGCGCGCGACCACGTCGTCGCGGCGCAGGTAGTCCGGCAGGCCGGGCTGGTCGAAGCGGGTGGCGATGTCCTGGAAGAAGCGATGGATGAAGATCAGCCACGCCACGTCGAGTTCCCGCGGGCCGAGCGTGGCCATCTCCCAGTCCAGCACCGCGACCGGGTCGAATTCGTCGAAGATGATGTTGCCCGGCCGGGCGTCGCCCCAGTTCAGTACGTCGGGCCCCGGATCGGCGGGCCAGTGCTGTTCGAGCCAGTCGAAACCGCGCTCCAGCAACGGGATTCGATACCCGTCGTCGGCGAGCGCCCACCGGTACCAGTGGCGCTGGGCATCGAAATGCCGGCGCAGCGACGAGCCCGCGCCGGCCAGGGCGGGGAATGTCGCGGCCGGGTCGGCGATGGCGTGGACCCTCGCGATGATGTCGACCGTGGCGTGGGTGATCCGCATCCGCTGCTGCGGCGTGGCGTCGAAGACCCAGCCGACGAAGACGTAGGGCGGATTGTCCTCCGGAATCCGCCCGTTGACCCGCTCCATCACGAAGAACGGCGTGCCGAGCACGGATTCGTCCGGCTCGAACCAGCACAGTCGCGGCACCGGCACATCGCTGTGCGCGCCGACACCGGCCATCACCGCGTACTGGGTGTCGAGGTCGTAATTCTCGAAGACCGGGAACGAGCCCTCCTCGGGCGGCATCCGTGCCACATAGGAGCCGGTCTCCGTGCGGCCGTCGCGCTCCCAGCTCGCCTCGAACATTACCGAGGAACTGGACATGCCGCCCGCCTGTGGCCGCGACAGCCCCGTGACCACCGGCGCGGTGGTGGCGGTGAGCTTGCCTGCCAGCCACCGGGTGAGTCGCTCGGCGAGTTCGTCGAGATCGCGAGCGCTGGTGGTCAGTTGCCGCCGCTGCCCGGGGTCGGTATCGGATTCGCCCGACATTGCGGACCTCCTGACGTGATGAAAACCTCTGTGCGTCAACTCTTCACGCACCGGCACGGCGATATCCGGCCCGGCGCGGGCGGCGTGTGGATGAAATGTAACGCGTTCTAATGCGCGGTGGTGCGAAATCGGCGGCGAATTTCCGCCGTTCCACTGACCGGGACCCGGTTTGCCCACGGTGCGCGTGATCGGTGCGGGGACCACCGACCCTGACATTCGTGCCGCCACGTACGCCGCGCGGAGTACCGCCGAATCGGGGTCCGGCCCTGAGGACTTTCGCCGCGGGCCCCCGTAACGTCGTGCACCGATCCGCGCACCCCGGTCGCTTCGGCGCCGGCGGCATTGCCTTGCGCCGGACCATTCGGGGAGAGGAGTGGGTAGCGAGTGTCATGGTGGCGCAAGCCGAACCGCGGCAGCGGGAGCACGAATCCGAGACGGCGGCGGGCTGGAAACCGCTCACCCGGGTGGCTTTTCGGTTCACATTCCTGTACTTCGGGCTGTTCTGCCTGATCTATCCGCAGATCGTCTTCGCCTTCAGCGGCTGGTTCGGCCGCTGGCTCGACGCCGACGCGGTGCTGTGGCAACCGCGCTTGCTGCGCCCGGTGCTGCAGTGGGTGGGCCGCACGGTTTTCGGAGTGCATCCGGTGCTGAGTCCCAACGGCAGCGGTGATCAGACGATTCTGTGGGTGCTGGTGTTCTGCGTCCTGGTCGTCGCCGTCGCGGGCACGCTGATCTGGACGCTGCTGGACCGTCGCCGCACCGATTACCGGCGGCTGGCCGGCTGGTTCCTGCTATTCCTCCGGTTGTGTGTGGCCGGTCAGATGCTCAACTACGGGTTCGCGAAGGTCATCCCCACGCAGATGCCCGAACCGACGCTGTCGACGCTGCTGGAGCCGTACGGCAATCTGACCCCGATGGGGGTGCTGTGGAATCAGGTCGGAATGAGCCCGGCCTACGAGATTCTGCTCGGGTCCGCGGAATTGCTGGCCGGGATACTGCTGTTCGTTCCGCGCACGGCGACGGTGGGCGCGATGCTGACGCTGGTGAGCATGGCGCAGGTCTTCGTGCTGAACATGACCTTCGACGTGCCGGTCAAGATCCTGTCCGGGCATCTGATGCTGATGTCGATGGTGTTGCTCGCGCCGCAGGCGCGGCGGCTGCTGGATGTGCTGGTGCTCGATCGCCCGGTCGCACGCTCGACGGCGCCGTACCCGTTCCGCACCCGCCGGGCACGATGGGTCGCGGCGCTGGTGCAGGTCGGTATCGGGGTCTGGGTGGCGGTGGCCCTGGTTCACGTGAGCCTGCGGTTGTGGGACGAGGGCCCTGGCCGGACGAAACCGCCGCTGTACGGCATCTGGCAGGTCGACGAATTCAGTCGCGACGGGCAGCCGGTTGCGCCGCTGCTCACGGACCCGGACCGGTGGCAGCGCGCGGTATTCGACTTCGCCGGCGTCATGCGGTATCAGCGGATGGACGGGACTTTGGTGCCCATGCAGGTGCGAGTCGACACCGGTGCACACCGTCTGGACCTGCGTGCCGTGCCCGCTACCGCGGGGCACTCCGTGACCGCCGGCGGCTTCGCGTACGACCAGCAGGGCCCGGACCGGCTGCGGTTCACCGGAGATCTGGACGGTCATCCGGTGACGGTGACCTTCCGGCGTCAGGACCCGGACGCCTTCCCGCAGCGCAGCCGCGGCTTCCACTGGATCCAGGACGCGCCCGGGGAGTGAGATCAGCCTGCCGCCGCGCCGATCTGGTTGGCCCAGTGCGGATTCGGGGCGTAGAACTCCCCGGTGCCGGGGGCGAAGGCGGCCGCCGCCCCGGCGCATCCCCACAGCCGGGCCACCAGCCAGGCGGTCGGATAGCCGAGGTAGCCGTACACGCCCGCGGTACACGGCGACGAGGCCCGGGCGCAGTCCGGTTGCCCTTGGACGTCGTTGTGATTGGGGCCGACCAATGTGCCCCACACCTTCGTCACCGAGGCCGGGGTGGCCTCGTAGTAGTCCTGGTTGGACTGCAGGCCCGGAAGTGCCCACAGCTTCTGCGAGGGGGAGATCAGCGCGTCGTCGGAGCCGTTGACGAAGAACACCGAACCGCCGCCGATGCGGCGAGTGTCGGTGCAGCTCAACCTGTTCGAGCAGAACGACTGGGCGGGCAACTCGATCGGCACGGCGGTGCGAATCAACCCGCCGGAATCGATCATCGCGTTGAGCACCCCGGTGGCACCTTGGGAATGACCGACGGCGCCGATCGCCGAGGTGTCGAGCCGATCGTGGAACACGCTCGCCGGATCGGCGGCCCGATCGACGAGGTATCGCGCCGCCCCGGCGATGTCGACGCCCGTGCCGGTACTGCGATTCTCGGTCGCGATCACCACGAATCCCCACGAGGCCAGATGCCGCAGCAGATAGGCGTACTGGCGAGGTTGGGCGGCCGTGCCGTTACCCCAGGTGATGATCGGATGGCGCGGGCCGCGCGCGGCCACATCGGTCGGATACCAGATGTCGTAGGCGGCGCCGGTGCTGTCGCAGCAGCCGAATTCGTACTGCTCGGTGACCTGCCACGGGCCGGGCTCCAGGTAGCGGGCCTCGGTCGGGCCGTTCGCGTGATAGGGGTCGGCCGCATACGCGGTGGCCGCCACAGCGGCGGCGACCGCGACCGTCACCAGCACCGTCAGAACCTGCAGCACCGCTCGTCGCATGTTCGCAGCATAGAACCGCGCCGACACACCATGACGCAACGACGGCCGGTGGGAATGAGTGTGCGTGGCGTCCGGTTGTGCCGTGGCATGGGTGTAGAACTCTCCGACGACCTGAAGAAGATCCTCGACGACACAAAGGTTTTCGCCACGCTCGCGACGATCGGCCGTGACGGGCAGCCGCATCTGACCGTCACCTGGCTGCTCCGTGAGGGGGAGGAGTTGGTGTATTCCACCACCGTGTCGCGTCAGCAATACAAGAATGTGGTGCGCGACCCGCGAGTGACGATCATGATCAACCCGCCGGACAATCCGTACGTCTATGCCGAGATCCGCGGCACCGCCACTGTCGTTCCCGATCCGGAGAAGGCTCTGCCCGATCGGCTGTCGGTGAAATACACCGGCCTGCCCTACATCGAATTCAATCCCGCCTCGGTCGACGACGCCGAGCGAGTGGTCGTGCGGGTGACCCCGGAACGGATCAACGGCCGGCTCTGATGCGACCGAATTCACCTCGTGTGATTTTGTGAGATGAGTCTCGACTGTGATACAGCGAGCGTTGCAGAGCCGGTGTAACCCCTGCAGGATGGCGGGAGCGGCAGCTTCCGTCGCGCCAACTTCGCAGGTAGAGGGAGTTTCTCTTGGCTTCGTCAGGTCGCAGACAGAGTAGACGCACAACGCGCCGGGCCGGGATGCGTGCGGCAGCCGCGGGTGCCGCCGCATTGGCGTTGCTCACCGGCACGGGCGCCGGTGTGGCCGCCGCCCGGCCCGTCGGTGCGTTCGACGTCGGCGGGGCGATCGAGAAGGAATACGACCGCGCCGGCGGCGCCGCCTTCTTCGGCAACCCGACCGGACCGGAATCCGACGCGAAGGGCGGCAAATTCCAGGTCTTCGACCGCGGCTGCTCGATCTACTGGTCCGTGGGCACCGACGCCCATGCGATCTGCGGCCTGATCCGCGACAAATGGGCCTCGATGGGCTGGGAGAACAGCGCCCTCGGCTTCCCGCTCACCGACGAGGCTCAGGCGGGCAAGGACGGCAAGGCCCGCTTCAACCAGTTCCCCGGCGGCGTGATCTTCTGGTCGGCGAGTACCGGCGCGCACCCGGTCTGGGGCTCGATTCTGGGGATCTGGAACGGCAACAACGCCGACCGCGGCCGCTACGGTCTGCCCACCAGCGACGAATACGACTACAACGGCGGCAAGGCCCAGGATTTCCAGGGCGGCCGGATCACCTGGCAGCCCTGATCTTCCCGGCCCGCGGCGTCGCGACGGGTGATTGCGGAGTTCACCCGGCCACACCGTAGGCTGAAACCTTGTGCCGAATACGACAGACGACCAGCAATCCGGTGACCCGAACTATGTCGTCGGGCTCGATCTGGCCGGCCGCCGCGTCGTCGTCGTGGGTGGCGGCTCGGTAGCCCAGCGCCGGCTCGGGCTGCTCATCGCCAGCGGAGCCGATATCGAGGTGATCAGCCGGACGGTCACCCCCGCGGTGGAGGCGATGGCCACTTCCGGTCAATTGCGCATCTCGCTGCGGGCCTACGCCGACGGCGATCTCGACGGTGCCTGGTACGCGATCGCCTGCACCGACGAGGCCGAGACGAATGCGGCTGTGGTCGAGGAGGCCACCCGCCGCCGCATCTTCTGCGTGCGCGCCGACAATGCCCGGCTCGGCACCGCCGTGACTCCGGCCAGCGCCCGCTACGACGGGCTGACGCTCGCGGTGCTGGCCAGTGGACGACACCGTCGTTCGGCCGCGGTGCGAACCGCGCTGCTGGAGGCGCTGCAATCGGGCGCGGTCATCGACGACTCCGAGCCCGTGGCACCCGGTGTCGCGCTGGTCGGCGGCGGTCCGGGAGACCCCGATCTGATCACCGTGCGCGGCCGCCGGCTGCTGGCCCGCGCCGATCTGGTCGTCGCCGACCGGCTGGCGCCGCCGGAACTGCTCGCCGAACTCGGACCGCATGTGGAGGTCGTCGACGCGGCGAAGATCCCGTACGGCCGGGCGATGGCGCAGGAGGCGATCAACACCGCCCTCGTCGAGGGTGCCAAGGCGGGCAAATTCGTGGTCCGGCTCAAGGGCGGCGACCCGTACGTGTTCGGCCGCGGCTACGAGGAACTCGAGGCGTGCGTGGACGCCGGGGTACCGGTGACCGTGGTTCCCGGCGTTACCTCCGCGATCTCGGTGCCCGCGCTGGCCGGCATCCCGGTGACCCACCGCGGTGTCACTCACGAATTCGTGGTGGTGAGCGGGCACATTCCGCCCGATCACCCGGATTCGCTGGTGGACTGGCCGGCCCTGGCCCGGTTGCGCGGCACCCTCGTGCTGCTGATGGGGGTGGAACGCATCGAGAAGTTCGCCGCCGCACTCATCGACGGTGGCCGCCCCGCCGATACGCCCGTCACCGTCGTCCAGGAGGGCAGCCTGCGCACCCAGCGGATCGTGCGCGCGGATCTGTCCACGGTCGCCGAACGCGTCCGCGCCGAGGGCATCCGGCCGCCGGCAATCATCGTCATCGGCCCGACCGCGGGCTTCACCGCGGGCACGCCGGATGCCGTCGAGCAGGCCGGTTAGCCCCGCGGTGCGTGCCCGGGACAGGGGCACGGGCCGCTCGAGCGACCCGCGGAAAGCGCGAGTACGCGTGGGGCTGGCCGGCTCCGATATCCGTTACAGTGAGTCACTGTGCTCGATAACCCCGCTGCGACGATGCGATATCCGGTGACGAAGCGGGCCTTCGGGCTGCCGATCCTGGTCCTGTCCGGCCTGCAGTTGATGGTCGTGCTGGACGGCACGGTCGTGATCCTGGCCCTGCCCGCCCTGCAACGTCATCTGGGCCTGACCAGTTCGGGCAGTGCGTGGACGGTGACCGCCTACGGGCTCACCTACGGCGGGCTGATGCTGCTCGGTGGACGCCTCGGCGACTCGTTCGGTCGCAAAAAGATGCTGCTGCTGGGTGTTTCGTTCTTCACGCTGGCGTCGCTGCTGTGTGGGCTGGCGCAGAACGAGATCATGTTGATCGGCGCGCGCGCCCTGCAGGGCACCGGCGCGGCGATCGCCGCACCCGTGGCGATGGCGCTGGTCGTCAGTACCTTCGCGCCCGGACCGCCGCGCAATCAGGCGATCGCCATCTTCGGGTCGATGATGGGCGTGGGTTCGGTCGGCGGTCTCGTCGTCGGCGGCGCCCTCGCCGAATGGAACTGGCGGCTGATCTTCCTGATCAACGTGCCGATCGGGCTGTTGATCATCCTGGGCGCGTCGTTCCAGCTGCACGATTCGGCCCATCAACGACTGCCCCTGGACGTGCGCGGCGCCTTCCTCGGCACCCTGGGCTGCGTCGGCGTGGTGTTCGGTGCGACCGAGGGGCCCGACCTCGGCTGGACCAGCCCGTATGTCATCGGCGCGCTGATCGCCGGCTTGCTGCTGCTGGTGGCGTTCGTGCTGTCCGAACGGTCCGCCGTCAATCCGCTGTTGCCGCTCAACCTCTTCCGCGATCGCGACCGCTCGATCACGTTCATCGCGCTGCTGCTGGGTTCCGGCGTCCTCGGGGCGATGACGTATTTCGTCGCGCAGTTCCTGCAGAACGTCGTCGGATACAGTCCGCTCGTCGCCGGTCTGGCCTCGATACCGTTCACGATCGGCGCCGGCATCGGTACCGGCGTGGCTTCCAAGGCGGCGTTGATGATCCGGCCGCGGTGGCTGCTGGCGGGGGCGGCGGCCGTCCTGGCCGGAGCCCTGTTCTTCGGCTCGACCCTGGATCGCTCCGTCGAATATCTGCCGACGCTGCTGGTGCTGCTGGCGGTGGTCGGTATGGCGATCGGTTTCGTGATCGTGGTCGGACCGCTGTGCCTGCTGGTGGGGGTACCGGTGAACGAGGTCGGCCCGCTGTCGGCGATCGGCCAGATGATCCTCACCCTCGGCACCCCGTTCGCGGTCGGCCTGCTGACGCCGCTGGCGGCCTCGCGCACGCTGTCACTCGGCGGTCGCACCGATCGGACCTCGAATCTGACGCCCACCGAAATCGCGGCGCTGTCCAGCGGTTACACCTTTGTGTTGTTCATTTGCGCGATCGGCGCGGTGATCATCGGGCTGCTGGTGCTCACTCTGCGCTACACGCCGCAGCAACTCGCTCAAGCCCAGCACGCGCAGGAGGAAGCGCAGCAGGTTTAAGGCGTCTCAGCGCCAATCCAGGATCTCAGCGGCGATCGAACAGTTCCAGCAATTCGGTTCTGCCGAAGACGGTCGCCGATTCCCGAGCCGACGGCGTGCCCGCGTCCGGATCGGCACCGGCTGCCAGCAGGGCCTTCAGAATGTCGTCCTCGCCCTTGAACACCGCTCCCGCGGCCGGGGTCTGGCCGCGGTCGTTGGCGCGATCGGGGTCCGCGCCGCGTTCGAGCAGTGCGGACACGGCTGCCTGCTGCCCGTGGTAGGCGGCCAGCATCAGCAACGTGTCGCCGTTGTCGTTGCTCAGATTCACCGGGACACCCGCGTCGATATACGCCGCGAGCGTCGCGGCCTCGCCCGTGCGGGCCAGCTCGAAGAGCTTGGTCGCCAGTTCGACCAGGTCCGGATCCACACCGTCGGTAGCCACGGGCCATTACTACCACGGCCGGGGCGACGGTCCGGCGACCTGCCTTTCGATCGGCCCGGCGTGCGGTGCCCGATCGGTGGGGTCTCGCAGTGGGCGGCCGATCAGTTGTAGGAGCGCGCGACCCCGTCGAGAAGGTGTTCCAGGGTGTCGTAGGTCGGAGTGTCGACGACGTCGACCACATCCGGGGCGACCGGAATGTGGTGTTCGGCGGTGACGGCGCTGAACTGGGACGGATCGGCCGTGCGGAAGCCGTGCTCGGCCGCCAGGCGCTGCAGTTCCGGATCGGTGCTCAGCAGCTGTCCGACCCGGTCGCCGGCGGCGGTCAGCGGGACCAGCGTGTGCCGGGACAGGACCGTCGGAGACGGGTACAACATCACCGCGTCGGCGGGCAGCTTGCCGGCGACGGCGGCCTCCACGAACTGCGATTCGTAGCCCCACACCATGGGCGTGGGACCCATTCCGGCGGCGAGATATTCGCCGAACGGACCCGCGCTGGAATTCTCGGTGTACCCCTGTTTGGTGAACAGCCGCGAGACCTTCGACAGCACGAAATTCTCGGCGGCAGGACCCTGCACGATCGCATCGTCGTTGGCGACGTAGGCGGCCACCGCCAGATACATCGCCGCCGAATTGGAGGTCCGCGGATCGGTGGTCGAGATCAACACGCTCTTGCGCACCGGATAGGCGGTGTTGCCCTCCAGTTGATCCCACTGGGTGCCTTGCTGAGTGAGATCGAGATACCGCCGCATATCGAAGGCGGGCACAGTCCCCGGACGGGCGATTCCCGCGCGTGCGAGCAGGTCCACGAGCGGCCGGAAACTGGCGACCACCATCGGCGAGGAGAACGGCGTGTATTTCGCGGTGATCCCGCGTTCGCGCTGAATTCGTTCGGCGGCAAGGCTGCTCGACGGAAAGGCGAAGTCGTCGCCATCCAGCTTCACCGACGTCGCGATCTGCCGCGATCCGGCGGGGTCGACCTCCAGCCGAATCCCCTTGCGCGCCAGTGCGCCCACCACGCGCGGATCGGTGAAAAAGCCCATCTTCTCCGACCCGACCACGCCGTGCGCGGTGATCAGCGCGGGAGCGGGGGCGGGGGAGCCGCTGTCGCCGCCACGAAAGCCGAAGGCCACCACCAGCGCGACGACCACGACGACCACCGCAGCCGCTACGGCCAGGACCCGTGGCTGTCGCAATGCGGCTACCAGGCCCGCTGTGCCCGCTCCCGCGGAGGCCGGGCTCATCGCGGCCTGGGGGCCCGATTCTGGTTCGGTTGCAATGTCACTCGCGGACGGTGTGGCGGTTACGGTCTCCGGTTTCGTCGGTTCGACGGGGGAGTGGCCGGGTGCGGCGGCGACATCGGATGTCGCGGCAACCGCCGGCGATGCGAGATCTTTCCGCTCGACCGCCGTGGACTCGATCGGAGCCACAGCGGTTGCCGCGAGACGCGAATTGCGTTGGTCCGTACCGCTTTCGATGACGTCGGCATCGAGCCGGTCGGGGTCCGAGCTGTCGGCGGATGCGGGGCGGTCGGTACCCGGCGCGGGCTGCTGCGAGCCGGTCGTGTCGGCGGGCGAGGACCCGGCGCCGGATCCGGCCGCGGCGTCGATGGGCGCGGCGTCGGCGGTGTCCTCCTCGATCGAGGGCGCCGACACCCGTTCCGGAACAACCGGCGCATCCGCGTAGTCGAGTTCGTGCGAAGGGGCGTCGGCCTTGGGCTGTGGTGGCGTGTGCTGCAATTCGCGGCGCACGATGCGTTCCACCAGAATCGGCACGAAATCGCGCACGGCGTGGCCGTCGAAGCGCCGGCGCACCTGGTCGACCATTTCCTCTACCAATTCCGGGGAATGGCTGCTGCCGTAATGTCCGACCAGCCGATCGGTCAACTGACGCAGTGCCTTTTCTTCACGGTCGGTGGCGTCACCCACGCCGAACTCCTCGCCCAATCGCTTCCCAACGGCAGCGGTCGGCCGGCCGCGCCGAAATTACGATAGCGAGCCGGAATGCCCGTTCCGTGCCAGCGTGTTTCGGCCCGACGACCGTGAAACGCGCTGGTGGATGGGTGTTTTCCGGCGATTGTTCCCGTGGCTGGGCAGGCGCAATTCGGCTCGAATTACGTCGGCGGTCACCGAGAATTCACTCACGTGAGGACCAGCAGTTCGCTCGACGACGCGATTTCCACACGCAGCCCGGCCTTTTCGGCGATCCGCGCCAGTGCGCGGATATCGCCGGGCTCGGCGCGAGTCGACACCAGGGCCCGCGCCAGCAGCCCCTTGTGATGTTTGTTGAAATGGCTCACCACCGTACGGCTGCCGTCCGGGCGTTCGGTCAGTACGGTCGCGGTCACCGCGCCGGGCAGCCGCCCCAATTGCTGATAGGTCCCCGAACGCAAGTCGACGACCAGCTGACCGGCGGTCGCCTCCCGCAGTGCCGGGGCCAGCACCGGTTTCCACAACGACGCCAGCGTCGGCAGCCCCGGCAGTTTCGAACCGCCCGACAGCCGATACCCCGGAATCGCGTCCCCCGCGCGCACGACCCCGAACAGCGCCGAGCCGATCGCCAGCCGTGCCTCGGCGCGAGCGCGTTGCGTCTTGGTCAGCGAACCGGCGTCGAGCGCGTCGTAGAGCACTCCGGTATAGCGCCGCAGCGCCGGTGCGGTCGCGGCGGTCCGCAGCGACGCGTTGCGGGCGAGCGCGGTCCGCAAACCTTCCGCGCCCGCGCCGGTAGCCTTCCCCAGTCCCAATGCCACCCGCGCCGCCTCTGGGTGGGCGGACAATCCGATCAGCTCGCTGATCAGCTTGTCCCGCACCGCGGTGAGCTGCGGTAACCACAGGGAATCCAGATCGAGCGGACCGAGATTTCCGCCGTCGGACTTGGTTTCGGAAGGAGGCAGAATCACCAGCACGAGCGGATACGGTAATGCCCTGCAGGCATCCGGGCAGCAGCGGCTAGTCTGTGCATCCGTGATCACCCGTCTCTCGCACCTGTTCCTGCGCACCCTGCGCGACGATCCCGCCGACGCCGAGGTGCCCAGCCACAAACTTCTGGTCCGCGCCGGATACGTGCGCCGGATCGCGCCGGGCGTCTATTCGTGGTTGCCGCTGGGCTTGAAGGTGCTGCGCAAGATCGAGAACGTGGTGCGCCAGGAGATGGACGCGATCGGCGGCCAGGAGATTTCGCTGCCCGCGCTGCTGCCGCGCGAGCCGTACGAAACCACCAACCGCTGGACCGAATACGGCGACAGTCTTTTCCGCCTGCAGGATCGTAAGGGAGCCGACATGCTGCTCGGACCCACCCACGAGGAATTGTTCGCCCTGACGGTCAAAGGTGAATACAACTCCTACAAGGATCTGCCGGTCACGCTCTACCAGATTCAGACCAAGTATCGCGACGAAGAACGGCCGCGCGCCGGAATTCTGCGCGGACGCGAATTCGTCATGAAGGACTCGTATTCCTTCGATCTGGACGAGGACGGTCTGAAGGCCAGTTATGCCGCACACCGCCAGGCATATCAGCGGATCTTCGCCCGGCTCGGGGTCGAATACGTGATCGTCGCCGCCACCTCCGGTGCGATGGGCGGCAGCGCCTCGGAGGAATTCCTGGCCAGCAGCCCGATCGGCGAGGACACCTACGTGACCTGCCGCGAATCGGGATACGCGGCCAATGTGGAGGCCGTGGTGACGCCCGCGCCGCCGGAGATCCCGATCGAGGGGCAGCCGGCCGCCGTCGTGCACGACACGCCGGGCACACCGACCATCGCGTCCCTGGTCGACTGGGCCAACGACGCCGGTATCGCCGAACGGTACGGCCGCCCGGTGACCGCCGCCGACACCCTCAAGAACGTCATGGTGAAGCTGCGCCACCCCGACGGCAAGTCCGAGATCGTCGGCATCGGTGTGCCCGGTGACCGCGAGGTCGACGCCAAGCGGCTCGGTGCGAGCCTCGAGCCCGCCGAGGTGGAGTTGCTCACCGATGAGGATTTCGCCGCCAATCCGTTCCTGGTGAAGGGATACATCGGCCCGAAGGCGCTGCTGGACAACGGTGTTCGCTATCTTGTCGACCCGCGCGTGGTGACCGGCACGTCGTGGATCACCGGCGCCGACGCCTCCGGCAAACATGTCGTGGGACTCGTCGCGGGCCGCGATTTCACCCCCGACGGCACGATCGAGGCCGCCGAGGTGCGTGACGGTGACCCCTCGCCCGACGGCCGCGGTGTGCTGCACTCGGCGCGCGGTATCGAGATCGCCCACATCTTCCAGCTCGGCTACAAGTACACCGACGCCTTCGAGGTGGATGTGCTCGGTGAGAACGGCAAACCGGTCCGGCTCGTCCAGGGTTCCTACGGGGTCGGCGTGTCCCGGATGGTCGCGGTGATCGCGGAGCAGATGCACGACGAGAAGGGGCTGCGCTGGCCGGCCGAGGTCGCCCCCTTCGATGTGCATGTCGTCATCGCCAACAAGGACGAGGCGGCCCGCACCGGAGCCGAGGAGGTCGTCGCCGGTCTGGACGCTCAGGGCCTGGACGTCCTCTTCGACGACCGCACGGCCTCACCCGGCGTCAAGTTCAAGGATGCCGAATTGCTCGGTATGCCCTGGGTTCTCGTCATCGGCCGGGGCTGGGCCGACGGCAAGGTGGAGCTGCGTAATCGTTTCACCGGCGAATCCGAGGACATCCCGGCGGCCGCGGCGGTCGATACCGTGCTCGCGAAGATTCGCGGCTGATCGCTCGAGTGCACCCGGTCGCTCCGGCCGGGTGCATCCGGCTGGTGAACCGCGCTACGGCAACGGAAGGCAGGAGCTACCGGTGTTCAGGCCGCTGCCCACCACGTCGACGGTGATATAGCTGCTCGACGTGTAGTTTCCGGGTTTGAACTGCTGTGCCGTGATGTTCTGGCGTCCGGCGTATTTCGGCGTCCACGCCAGGGTGACCGTCCCGTTCTCGGGGTGGTAGACCGGCGTGCCCGCGATGGGTTCGCCGTTACCCGGAACCGAGCCGCCACTGTTGACGAAGGTCACCGTGCCGCCGTCCGGCACCGGGGTGTCGACCGTCGCGGTCAGCGTGTAGGAACAGCCGGTTCGCAATCCGTCCGGCCCGGCATCGACCTTCACGCCCGTGACGTCGGCGTCCGCCACGCTCACGGCGAGCAGCGATCCGAGCGCCCCTGCGGCCACCGCCGTACCGATCCGTCGTATCCCCACGGCCATTCCCGTTCTCCTTTCGACGTATCCCCGCGGCATCCGCCGCAGACCGAGATCACGCTACCGGTGCGGCGAGGAGCCGAGCGGTGCGCGGCGGCGGGGCGGCCGAATGGTCCTGTCCGGGCGCCGATCCGGGCTCAGGGCTGGCCGGGGAACGGTGTGGTCGCGGGATTCACGCCGAGAATCGACTGCCAGGTGGCCAGGCGGGTGGCGCATTCGGTGAGGGCCTCGATGCCGATGTGGCGGCGATCCGGGGTGGTGGAGTGTTCCACGACCGCCCGCCAGGCCACCGCCGTGTCGGTCTCCACGGTGACGGCGAGTTTGGCCGCGGGGATGGGATCGTCGACCGGAAACGGCGGGGTGTAGGCGGCGGCGGGCGCCGGGACACTCGCACCGGCCGCCTTCAGTGCGTCGACGGTGGCGTCGCGGCGGGCGCGGTGGGCCGCGGTGAACTCGGCGACGACCTTCGCGCGCTCCGGGGACGCGTAGGCCGCGATGAGGCCGTAGGCGTAGACCGCGGTGTATTCGGCGTTCAGCGCGTCGAGCAGCGCCTGCTGATCGGTACTCACGAGAGCACCACCGCCACCTGAGCGCCGCAGCAGGCGCTGATCGAGGCGAGCAGGCCGGCGCGGTATCCGGACTGGGTTGCGGCCAGTTCGGCCGCGGAGTGCTGGGAGTCGGTCAGCCGGGCCCGCAGCGCGGCGACGGTCGGCGGCGGGGTGGGGGCGGGAGGTTCGGCGACGGAAGGAGTCGCGGATTTCGGCTTGGTGCCGTCGCCGTATACGCCTGTCGCGCGGTCGATTTCGGTGCGCAGCGCATCGGCATGCTGGGCCCGCTGTGCGGCCACGACGGTCAGCGCGGCGGTGCGCTCCGGTGCGGCGGCGATGGCCGCCTTCGCCCACACTGCGTCGGTTCGCGCCGATTCCTCCTGCGACACAAGCACATCCGGTGCCGACGGCTTGTCGTCCGAACAGGCCGCGACCGCACTCACGGCAACGAGCGCGACCATGCCACCTCCGGCCGAGCGCAGCAGCGAGCGGCGGTCGAGGCGTGGGGGAACGGTCCGATCCGGCGGCACCGGAATCACATCGAGACGGCTGGGCACGCCTACATCGTGCCAGTGATCGCCACGCGCCCCCGCGCCCAGCCCGCCGACATGCCATGTTCGCGATCGTTCGCGCCGGGCCGGTCTCCTGTCCGCCCTGCTGAGCCCGGGTGCCACGGTGGTGCTCGCGCAGCGCGAGCGCGAGGTGGTCGAGGTGGGGCGCCGACAGCTCGGTCGGTGCGCGGTGGCCACCGGGCCCGGGTGGCCTCCAGACCCGCCGATGGATGCTTCCGAACGGACGCGGTGTGGCGCGGCGGCCGCTTCGTTCCGGCGAACCCGAGGCCGTCCGGCGGACCGTGGGCGCGCAGCCGAACCCGACCCGGGCCGACTCGACCGGGATGGCTGGTCCTTTACACTCTTGCAGCGCGTTACGCTAGACCTCCGGCGGAACAATCCGCGGGACATGCGCGCCGACCATGTCGGACCAGGACCAATACCGCGTCACAACTGAACCAGGAGCCGCCCCATATGCCGATGCCGACCGAGGAAAGGGTGAGCCAGCTTGTTGCTGGGCTCGTCGAACGCCGAGGGCTCGACCTCGAGGGCGTGCACATCACGGCCGCGGGCGGGCCGCAGGCGCGGGTGACGGTGACCGTCGACGGCGACGAGACCGTCGATCTGGACACGATCGCGGAACTGAGTTCCGAGATCTCGGAAGTGCTCGACGACGCCGCCGATCTCGGCGAAACCCCCTATCTGCTGGAAGTCACCACTCCGGGTGTCGACCGCCCGCTGACCGCCCCGCGCCACTGGCGACGGGCTCGCGGCCGCAAGGTGCGGGTGCGGATGCGTCCGGGTGCGCAGCCCCCCGAGGGCGCGTCCACCTTCGACGCCCGCGTCGGCGCGAGCACCGAGACCGAAGTGGCCCTGGTGCTGGGCGGTAAGCGCGCACCCCACCGGGTGAGCGTGGCGCTGGCGGATATCGAATCCGCGGTCGTCCAGGTGGAGTTCGCACCACCCGGTGCGGCGGAGATGGAACTGGCCGGGGGTGTGGCCGCGGGCCGCCCGGAACCGGGCGCCGCCGATCAGGCCGTCGATCCGGCCGCACCCGCCGCCGGGGGAAAACAGGCCGCCCGGGGAGAACACTCAGTAGTTGCGCCGACCGAAGGGATCGTGGAATGAACATCGAAATCGAAGCCCTGCGTGCGATCGTCGCCGATAAGGGAATCTCGATGGAGACAGTGCTCTCCGCGATCGAGTCGGCTCTGCTGACCGCCTATCGGCACACCGAGGGCCATGAGCCCAACGCACGCATCGACATCAATCAGAAGACCGGCGTGGTGCGGGTGATGGCCACCGAGACCGACGCCGACGGCAACGTCGTCTCCGAATGGGACGACACCCCGGAGGGCTTCGGCCGCATCGCCGCCACCACCGCCCGCCAGGTGGTGCTGCAGCGGCTGCGTGACGCCGAGAACGAGAAATCCTTCGGTGAGTTCTCGACGCACGAGGGCGATATCGTCGGCGGCGTCGTCCAGCGCGATGCCCGGATGAACGCCCGCGGCACGGTCGTGGTGCGCATCGGCAGTGAGGCCAACGGCGCCGAGGGCCTGATTCCCCCGGCCGAGCAGGTCCCCGGCGAGACCTACGAGCACGGCGATCGCATCAAGTGCTACGTCTACGGCGTCTCCCGCGGCGCGCGGGGCCCGCAGATCACGCTCTCGCGCACCCACCCGAATCTGGTGCGCCGGTTGTTCGCGCTCGAGGTGCCCGAGATCGCCGACGGTTCGGTGGAGATTGTCGCCGTGGCCCGCGAGGCCGGCCACCGCTCCAAGATCGCGGTGCGCTCCACGGTGCCCGGTGTGAACGCCAAGGGCGCGTGTATCGGCCCGATGGGCCAGCGCGTGCGCAACGTGATGAGCGAGCTGGCGGGCGAGAAGATCGACATCATCGACTGGGCCGAGGATCCGGCCGCCTTCGTCGGGAATGCGCTGAGCCCGTCGAAGGTTGTCTCGGTCACGATCGTCGATCCGGAGGCCCGTGCCGCCCGGGTCGTGGTCCCCGATTTCCAGCTGTCGCTGGCGATCGGCAAGGAAGGTCAGAACGCCCGGCTGGCCGCGCGATTGACCGGTTGGCGCATCGATATCCGCTCCGACGCCGCCCCCGACGTGGCCGGATCGCAGCGGCCGCACGCCCAGCACGGGTAGGCCGCGACGAGACGGCAGTGCGAGTGCGGGGGTCAACCAGGGGCTGGATGCGGAGATCGGGACATGGCAGCGGTACAGTGGACACAGGCTCAGCGCGAGTCTTCGGTATCCGCACTTTCCGCCCAGGTCGGTGCTCGGGTGAGAACCCGAACTCTCGGCCCGGTCCGGACCTGTGTCGGATGCCGGAAACGCGAGCTGGCCGCCGATCTGTTGCGGGTCGTGGCGCAATCGCCCGGCAGCGCTCCCGACAGGGACGCCGTCGTCGCGATCGTTCCCGATCCGCGGCGCAGACTTCCCGGGAGGGGTGCCTGGTTGCACCCCGTTTCGGCTTGTCTGAGCATGGCAGAGCGGCGCCGAGCGTTCGGCAGAGCGCTACGAGTGTCCGGAAAACTGGATATCTCAGCCCTGGAGCACTACGTCGAGAACAGGCACGAGCACTCATGAGCACACCGTGAAGTACCAACGATGAACGGCCATCGAAGATAACCGGAGGTCGTGCGGGCGTCTGGGCTCCCGAGAGGAGACCGGACCGCCACGCTCGACCTCTCAGTGAGGAGAGCAGTGGCAGGCAAGGCCCGCGTGCACGAGTTGGCTAAAGAACTCGGTGTCACGAGCAAAGAACTACTCGCAACGCTCAAGGAGCAGGGCGAGTTCGTGAAGTCGGCGTCGTCGACGGTGGAGGCACCCGTCGCACGCCGGCTGCGGGAGTCGTTCGCGGCGAAGTCCGCGCCGTCCAACGGCTCCGCGAAATCCTCCGCGAAACCCGGTCCCGCCCAGGCGCGTCCGGCCGCCAAGCCGGCCGCCGGCGCGACCCCGGGTCCGCGTCCCGGCCCGCGACCCACTCCGGCTGCGCCGCAGCCGGATTCGGCGCCCGCGGCCGAAACCCCCGCGGCGGCAGCACGTCCCGATGCGGTGAAGCCCGGTCCGGCCGTCAAGCCCGGACCGAAACCGGCCGCTCCGGCGGCCTCCACCGGTGCGGCGCCGTCGGCGTCCGCCCCGTCGGCTCCGGCGCAGCAGCCCGGTGCCCGTCCGGCCCAGGGCGCACCGCGTCCCGGTCAGCCGCGTACTCCGGGTGGGCAGCAGGGCGCGCCGCGTCCGGCGACGCCCGGCCCCAAGCCCGGCCCGAAAACCCCTCGGGTGGGCAACAATCCGTTCTCGTCGGCGCCCGAGCGCCCGGCGCCGCGTCCGGCTCCCGGCCCGCGTCCGGGGCCCGGTCAGGGTGCGCCGCGTCCGGGCCAGGGCGGTCCGCGTCCCGGTCAGGGTGGTCCGCGTCCGGGCCCGGGTCAGGGTGCGCCGCGTCCGCCGGCCGGCCAGGGCGGTCCGCGTCCCGGTGGCCCGCGTCCGTCTCCCGGCTCGATGCCGCCCCGGCCGAATCCGGGTGCGATGCCCGCTCGTGCGGCCCGTCCGGGCCCGTCGGCGGGTCGTCCGGGTCGTCCCGGCGGTGCGCCGGGTGGCGGTGGCGGTCGTCCCGGTGGTGGCGGCGGTAACTACCGCGGTGGCGGCGGTGGCGGCGGTGCCGGTGGCGGCGGTGGCGCGGGTGCGCCCGTTGCCGGTGGTTTCCGCGGTCGTCCCGGTGGCGGCGGTGGCCGTCCGGGTGGTGGCGGCGGTCGCGGCGGTGCCGCGGGTGCCTTCGGCCGTCCCGGTGGCGCGCCCCGCAAGGGCCGCAAGTCGAAGCGGGCGAAACGCGCCGAATACGAGAACATGCAGGCACCGTCGGTCGGTGGTGTGCGGCTGCCGCGCGGCAACGGCGAGATCATCCGTCTCGCCCGCGGCGCGTCGCTGTCGGACTTCGCCGAGAAGATCAACGCCAACCCGGCCTCGCTGGTGCAGGTGCTGTTCAACCTCGGTGAGATGGTCACCGCGACCCAGTCCGTCAACGACGAGATCTTCGAGCTGCTCGGCGGCGAGATGAACTACGTCGTGCACGTGGTCTCACCCGAGGACGAGGACCGCGAGCTGCTGGAGAGCTTCGACCTCAGCTACGGCGAGGACGAGGGCGACGAAGGCGACCTGCAGGTCCGCCCGCCGGTCGTGACCGTCATGGGTCACGTCGACCACGGTAAGACCCGACTGCTCGACACGATCCGCAAAACCAACGTCCGCGAGGGCGAGGCCGGCGGTATCACCCAGCACATCGGCGCCTACCAGGTCCTCACCAACGTCAACGACGAAGAGCGCCTGATCACCTTCATCGACACCCCGGGTCACGAGGCGTTCACCGCCATGCGTGCCCGTGGTGCCAAGGCCACCGATATCGCGATCCTGGTGGTCGCCGCCGACGACGGCGTCATGCCGCAGACGGTGGAGGCCATCAACCACGCGCAGGCCGCGGATGTGCCGATCGTGGTGGCGGTCAACAAGATCGACAAGGAAGGCGCGAACCCGGAGAAGGTTCGCCAGCAGCTCACCGAATACAACCTGGTGGCCGAGGAGTACGGCGGCGACACCATGTTCGTCAACATCTCCGCGCGCCAGGGCACCAATATCGACGCCCTGCTCGAGGCCGTGGTGCTGACCGCGGACGCCGCACTGGACCTGCGGGCCAACCCGGATATGGACGCCCAGGGTGTCGCCATCGAGGCGCATCTGGACCGCGGCCGCGGTCCGGTGGCCACCGTGCTGGTGCAGCGCGGTACCTTGCGCGTCGGTGACTCGATCGTGGCGGGTGACGCCTACGGCCGCGTCCGCCGCATGGTCGACGAACACGGCGAGGATGTGGATGCGGCGCTGCCGTCGCGTCCGGTGCAGGTCATCGGTTTCACTTCGGTGCCGGGCGCGGGCGACAACCTGCTCGTCGTCGAGGAGGACCGCATCGCCCGCCAGATCGCCGACCGGCGCAATGCGCGCAAGCGCAACGCACTGGCCGCGCGCAGCCGCAAGCGGATCAGCCTGGAAGATCTGGATGCCGCTCTGAAGGAGACCTCGGAGCTCAACCTGATCCTCAAGGGCGACAACTCCGGTACGGTCGAGGCCCTGGAAGAGGCGCTGCTCGGCATCGAGATCAGCGACGAGGTCCGGCTGCGGGTCATCGACCGCGGTGTCGGTGGTGTCACCGAGACCAACGTCAACCTGGCCTCGGCGTCGAACGCGATCATCATCGGGTTCAACGTCCGGGCCGAGGGCAAGGCCACCGAACTCGCCAACCGCGAGGGTGTGGACATCCGCTACTACTCGGTGATCTACCAGGCCATCGACGAGATCGAGAAGGCCCTCAAGGGCATGCTCAAGCCGATCTACGAAGAGGCCGAACTGGGTCGCGCCGAGATCCGCGCGGTATTCCGCTCCTCGAAGTTCGGCAACATCGCCGGCTGCATGATCACCTCCGGGTCGGTCAAGCGCAACGCCAAAGCCCGCCTGCTGCGCGACAGTGTGGTGATCGCCGATACGACGATCCAATCGCTGCGCCGGGAGAAGGACGACGCCACCGAGGTCCGCGAGGGCTTCGAATGCGGTATGACGTTGGGCTACAACGACATCAAGGAAGGCGACATCATCGAGGCGTACGAGCTTCGGGAGAAGCCGCGCGACTGAGTTGTCCACAGTGAGTGAACGTCACGTTCGGTGCAGGCAACGACCGGACGTGACGTTCGCTTCGTCGGGCGTTCGTCGCGACAAGTGAAGAGGTGAGCCGTTGTTCGTCGGTGCGCTGGAGTTCGACATCCTGCTCGGCGATGTGCACTCGTTGAAGGAAAAGCGGTCGGTGATCCGCCCGGTACTGGCCGAACTGCAGCGCTTCGGCGTCAGCGCGGTCGAGGGCGGAGATCACGATCAACACCGCCGTTCACAATTGGGCGTCGCGCTGGTCAGCTCCGAGATGGGACATCTCACAGCGGTGCTGGACAAGTGTGAACGCCACGTGGCGGCCCGTCCGGAGTTACAGTTGCTGGCAGTACGCCGCCGCATCTTCGGACCCGAAGACTGAATGACAAGTGAGGAGGGCCCGCCATGGTGGATCAGGCCAGGGCACGCCGACTCGCGAAGCGGATCGTCTCGATCGTCGGAACGGCGATCGAATACGAGATCAAGGATCCGCGGCTGCGTTTCGTCACCGTCACCGACGCCAAGGTGACCGGTGATCTGCGGGAGGCGACCGTCTATTACACGGTGATGGGTGAAACCCTCGCCGCCGAACCGGATTTCGCGGGCGCCGCGGCCGGACTGGAGAAGGCCAAGGGTGTGTTGCGGTCCAAGGTGGGCGCGGCCACCGGGATCAAGTTCACGCCGTCGCTGAGTTTCGTCCTCGACACCGTGCCGGACGCGGCGCGCGAGATGGAACAGCTGCTGGCGAAGGCCCGCGCGGCCGACGAGAAGGTGGCACAGGTCGCGGCCAACGCCACCCATGCCGGCGACGCCGATCCCTACAAACCCGACCCCGACGAGGAAGACTGACCGCGACGGCGGTCGATGCATTGCACGGGCCGGGCTCGCAAGGCGGTTCCCCGGTTCTGTCGCCGATGAGTCGAGCGCCGGAGAATCGAGCTTGGAAATGACAGCTGTGACGTCGTCGGCGGATCCGGCCGCGGCCGTCGAGGTATTGGCGGCCGCGCGATCGGTGACCGTGCTGTGTCATGTGCAGCCGGACGCCGATACCGTCGGCAGTGGGCTGGCACTCGCGCAGGTACTGCATCGGCGCGGTGTGCCGGTCCAGGTGTCCTTCGCCGAGCCGGCCGAACTGCCGGCATCGATGCGCTCGCTGCCGGGTGTGGAGTATCTGGTGCCCGCCGAACAGGTGGCGGAGCGAGTGGACCTGCTGGTCACCGTCGACTGCGGCAGTGTCGGGCGTCTGGGCGCGCTCGCGGACCGAATCGATGGCGCTGCAACCACTCTGGTGATCGACCATCACCGCTCCAACACCCGCTTCGGTGATGTGAATCTGATCGACGAGACCGCGGAGTCCACCACCAGTGTGCTGGCGCGGCTGTTCGACGCCTGGGGTGAGGAGATCGACCGGGACATCGCGCACTGCCTGTTCGCCGGTTTGGTCACCGATACCGGGTGTTTCCGCTGGGGTGGTCCGGGCACCCATCTGCTAGCCGATCGTTTGCTGGCCACCGGGATCGACGGCGCGGGAATCACTCGCACGCTGATGGACACCCACCCCTTCGGCTGGTTGCCGATGTTGTCGCGGGTGCTCGGATCGGCGCGACTGGAACCGCGCGCGGCCGGCGGCGCCGGACTGGTCTACGCGTTCGTGCGCAGCGACGACTCCGACGGATTGCGGTCGGAGGAGGTGGAAAGCGTCATCGACGTCGTCCGCACCACCGCCGAGGCGGATGTCGCGGCGGTATTCAAACAGTCCCGCACCGACGCCGGCTGCTGGACGGTGTCGCTGCGCTCGCGCGACAGCGGTGTCGGCACCGGCGATGCCGTCGACGTCGCCCGGGTCGCGACCGGCCTGGGCGGTGGTGGCCACCGCTACGCCGCCGGCTATACGACATACGGGACGTCCGAAGACGTGGTGGCGGATCTGCTCGCGGAATTGGCCCCCGGCCGGGAGAGCTGAGGATGGGACGCGGCGGGCGGTCGGCAGCAGTTCCCGCGGGCGTTCGGCACGGCCTCCGAGGTCGGGTCTGACGGCATGGTCGAGACACATCCCGAAGACGGTGTCACGGCGGTGAACACGGCCGTTGCCGACGCTACGCGCCACGATGCGGGTCCGCGGCGCATCCTCGGCATCGCGATCCCCACGCTGGGAGTGCTTGTCGCCGAACCGATCTACCTTCTCTTCGATATGGCGGTGGTAGGTCGGCTGGGGGCGCTGGCGCTCGCGGGGCTCGCCGTGGGTGGCTTGATACTCGGTCAGGTCAGCACACAGTTGACATTCCTGAGTTACGGGACCACCGCCCGCTCCGCACGCCGCCACGGCGCCGGTGACGAACGAGGTGCGGTTGCCGAAGGGGTGCAGGCGAGTTGGCTCGCCGTGGCCGCCGGATTGGCGATCGTCGTTGTGCTGCAGGTGTTCGCACGACCTGTCGTGAATGTGATCGCGGGCGGCGCCGATATCGCGGACGAGGCGTTGCGCTGGTTGCGGATCGCGCTGTTCGGAGTTCCGTTGATCCTGCTGACCATGGCCGGTAACGGCTGGTTGCGCGGGGTGCAGCAGACGCGGCGTCCGCTGGTGTACGTGATTGCGGGCCTGGTTGTTTCGGCACTGCTCTGCCCGCTGCTGGTGCACGGCCTGCTGGGGGCGCCCCGGATGGAACTGGCCGGATCGGCAGTGGCCAATGTGGCCGGACAGGTCGTCTCGGCCGGACTGTTCGTGGCCGCGTTGGTGCGCCGGCGGGTGCCGCTGCGACCCCATCCGCGAGTCATGCGGGCGCAGTTGGTGCTCGGCCGGGATCTGATCGTCCGAAGTCTGGCGTTCCAGGCCTGTTTCGTCTCCGCCGGTGCGGTCGCCGCCCGGTTCGGCGCCGCCTCGGTGGCGGCGCACCAACTCGTGCTGCAGCTGTGGAATTTCCTTGCCCTGACGCTCGATTCGCTGGCCATCGCGGCGCAGACCCTCACCGGTGCGGCGCTGGGCTCCGGCGACGCATCCGGCGCGCGCGTGCTGGCCCGCCGGATCACGGTGTGGTCCACCCTGTTCGCGGTGGTGCTCGCCGTGGTCTTCGCCGCCGGATACGCCGTCTTCCCACAGGTTTTCACCGACGATCCGGCGGTCCTGGACCGCGTGCATGTGATCTGGTGGTTCTTCGTGCCCCTCATCCCCGCCGCCGGAGTGGTCTTCGCCCTCGACGGTGTGCTGCTGGGCGCGGGCGACGCCTCGTATCTGCGCAACACCACGATGGCCGCGGCGCTGCTGGGATTCCTGCCCGCCATCTGGCTGTCGCTGAGCTTCGACTGGGGTATCGCCGGGATCTGGTCCGGGCTGAGCGCCTTCATCCTGCTGCGCCTGCTTGCGGTCGGCGCCCGCGCGCTGTCGGGGCGCTGGGCCCGAGTCGGCAGCGAGATCCCGCGGTCGGCATGACCACCACGACGCGGTATTCGGGAGCGTGTCGGTACCCGGCCGCCGACGTGCGCACCGCGGACGGTGTGCGAAGTACGCGGCGCCGGGTATGTCCGCACGCGAGGGTCGGATGTGCTCGCATCACGATGATCATGGGATGGTGGAACGGTGATTCCTAAGTTGATGGCGGTGAGCGATATCCATGTCGGTCATCAGGGGAACAAACCGGTGGTCGAGCAAATCCGCGCGGATTCGCCCGAGGACTGGCTGATCGTCGCCGGCGACGTGGGGGAGAAGACCGACGACATCCGCTGGGCGCTGCGCACCCTGCGGGAACGCTTCGCCAAGGTGATCTGGGTTCCGGGCAATCACGAATTGTGGACCACCACCAAGGATCCCGTGCAGATCAAGGGCGCTCCCCGCTACGACTACCTGGTCGCGCTGTGTCGTGACCTCGATGTGGTGACCCCGGAGGACGAATTCCCGGTGTGGGAGGGCGCGGGCGCCGAACAGTACGGCGGGCGGGTGACGATCGCGCCGCTGTTCATCCTCTATGACTATTCGTGGATGCCCGAGGGTGCATATACCAAGGCCGAGGCGCTGGCCATCGCCCGGGACCGCAATGTGGTCGCCACCGACGAATTCCTCCTGGCCAGCGACCCCTACCTGACGCGAGACGCCTGGTGCCGGGCGCGCGTCCAGTACAGCAGGCGCCGGCTCGACGCGCTGGAACCCGATACCGCGGTGGTGCTGATCAACCACTTCCCGATGCTGCGCGAACCCACCCGGATGCTGTTCTATCCGGAATTCTCGCTGTGGTGCGGGACCGAGGATACCGCCGATTGGCACACCCGTTACAACGTGGTGTGCTCGGTCTACGGCCACCTGCACATTCCGCGCACCACCTTCTACGACGGTGTCCGGTTCGAGGAGGTTTCGCTCGGCTATCCGCGCGAATGGCAGCGCCGCGGGCTTCCGGACAAGCTCCTGCGCCAGATCCTGCCCGCCCCCGAATACGGGCCGGACGACCTGAACGAATGGGGCGGCCATTTCACGATCACCCCCGAGATGCGCGCGGCCGCCGAGGAGATGCGCCGCCTCGCCGATCGCCGCCGCGGCGTGCGCTGACCACGCGGCGCGTGCGCGGGCCCGCGGTGAGGGGCCGTACCCGGCGCCGGAGTGCCGTGTGCGCCGCCGGTTCGCCGGAATGCCCACACCAGCGGCTCGTCGGCGGGCGTGGCGGTGGCGCCTCGATGGGACATGCCGGGCGACTCAACGGGTACCGCCCGCACCGCTAGGCTCGTAGCGCAGACAGGGTCGACTCAGGAGGCGGTCATCGAGGAACAGGCGCGCGTCATCGGCAGCATTCTGCCCGCGGGAGTGGCCGCGGCGGAGCTGTTGCGGTATCCGGAGGATCTGAAACCGCATCCCGGTGAGGAACATCTGATCGCGCAATCCGTCGAGAAGCGGCGGCGCGATTTCATCGGCGCCCGGCACTGTGCGCGGCTGGCGCTGGCCCAGCTCGGTGAGCCGCCGGCGGCGATCGGCAAGGGCGAGCGCGGGATGCCGCTGTTCCCGCGCGGGGTGGTCGGCAGCCTCACCCACTGTGACGGGTACCGGGCCGCGGTGCTGGCGCATCGGCTGCGCTGGCGGTCGGTGGGCATCGACGCCGAACCGCACGACACGCTGCCCGAGGGGGTGCTGGACTCGGTGAGCCTGCCCGCCGAACGGGACTGGCTGCGCGGCGCGATCCCCGCGACCGGACTGCATATGGACCGGCTGCTGTTCTGCGCGAAGGAGGCCACCTACAAGGCGTGGTTCCCGCTCACACAGCGCTGGCTCGGCTTCGAGGACGCCCACATCACCTTCACCGTCGACGACGACACCGGCACCGCGGGCACCTTCCACAGTGCGCTGCTGGTTCCCGGGCAGACCGTCGACGGCGGTGCGCCGCTGACGGCGTTCGACGGCCGCTGGACGATCGCCGAGGGGTTGATCCTGACCGCGATCGTGGCCGGCTGATGGCCGAACGCGAGGCGGTCGTCGATCCGCTCGGCGGTCTGCTCATCATCGACAAGGACGGTGGGCAGACCAGCCACGACGTGGTCGCGCGCTGCCGGAAGATCCTGCGTACCAGGAAGATCGGCCATGCCGGCACGCTCGACCCGATGGCCACCGGCGTGCTGGTGCTCGGCGTCGAGCGCGCCACCAAACTGCTCGGACTGCTGAGCCTGACCACCAAGTCCTATACCGCGACGATTCGCCTCGGCCAGGCCACCGTCACCGACGATGCCGAGGGGGAGGTGCTGGCCACCATCCCCGCCGGCCATGTGGCCGACACCGATATCGCCGCGGCCGTCGCCGCGCTGACCGGCGATATCGAACAGGTGCCCTCGACGGTGAGCGCGATCAAGGTGAACGGCGAGCGGGCGTACGCGCGCGCCCGGGCGGGCGAGCAGGTGGAACTGGCGGCACGGCCGGTCACGGTCTCCCGGTTCGACATTCTGGGCCGGCGTGATATCGATACCGGCGCCACGACATTCGTCGATCTGGACGTCGAGGTCGACTGTTCCTCGGGCACCTACATCCGCGCCCTGGCTCGCGATCTCGGCACCGCACTGGGCGTCGGCGGTCACCTGACCGCGTTGCGCCGCACCCGGGTCGGCCCGTTCACACTCGAACACGCTCGCACCCTGGATCAGCTCGCCGGCGATCCGAGCCTGAATCTCGACGTCGATGCCGCTGTGCGCCTTGCCTTTCCGCATCGGGAGATCGACGCCGAACAGGCCGAATCGCTGCGCGACGGACGCTGGCTGGACCCGGTCGGCCTGCGGGGCGTGTATGCGGCCACGACCGCCGACGGCCGGACCATCGCCCTGCTCGAGGAGAAGGGCAAGCGCTCCTCGCCGGTCTTCGTCGTGCGCCCGCGCGGGCTCATCGACTGAGCGCGGGCCTATCCGTCGCCGATCTGCTCACGGAGCCGATCGACCGCGTCGCGCATATGCCCGACGAGCAGTTCATGCACATCGCGCGGCGGGCCGGCGGCGATGGCCTCGCGCAGCGCCACATGTTCGCGGACCTGCTCGCCGAGGTCGGTGTAGGTCGTCTGCAGGGCGCCCAGGCACATCCGGGTCTCGATCAGCAGCGTCCGCGCGGCCCGCACCAGCCGCGGGCTGTCGGCGCTGGTGACCAGAGCCTGATGGAATTCGTGGTCGGCATCGGTGACGCCGGTGGCGTCGCCGCGTTCGGCACAGGCGTGCATCTCGGCGACGCTGGATTGCAAGGCCTCGTAGGCGATCTCGCGGCGGCCGTCCAGGATCAGGTCCAGCGCGCCGCCCTCGATCGCGGTGCGGGCGCGGTAGATGTCGACGACGTCGGCCAGGCTGAGTTCGATGACGAAGATGCCGCGATGCCGCACGCTGTGCAACAGCCCTTCGGAAACCAAGCGCTGCATGGCCTCCCGGACCGGGCCGCGCGAGACGTCGAACTGCGCGGCCAGATCGGCCTCCACCAGCTGCGTCCCCGGCGCCAGCGTGCCGCGGACGATCGCCGCGCGCAGCCGGTCGGCGATCATTTCCGCCGTGGACTGCCGATTCACGGGTTCGAACTCAATCACCGACATGAATCGGCCTTTCCGAGAAGAGCGTTCCGAGCCCCGGTCCGGACGGAGGCGAGTGGGCGGGCAATCCCGCCAGTCGCAGCCCGTACCAGACGGTGACCTGGTTCGCGGTGAGTACCGGCTTGCCGAGCGCTGATTCCAGCTCCGGAAGCAGTTGTATCGTATGCATCGCGGTGTCGGGAATCAGCAGCGCCTCGGCGTCGGGATGGTCGTTCGCCACCGCCAGGTCCAGCACCTGCCGCGGTGTCAGGGTCCCCACTTCGGCGGCCGTGTCGATTCCGGCGCTCGACATCGAGACCACCCGGATGCCGGCGGCATCGAGGAAGTCCACGAAGAGGGCGGCGACCTCGTCCGGATAGCTCGCGCAGACGGCGACATTGCCGGCGGCTATCGCCCGCACCGCCGCCACGAACGCGAAACTGGTGCTCGACGCGGGGACGCCGCAGATCCGGGAGAGCTCCTCCGCCTGGTCGCGCGCACCCTGCGGTCCGTAGACGAAGCTGCCCGAGGTGCAGGCCCACACCACTGCCAGGGGATCGAAGGGCGCCAGCAGATCCGCGCCCTGGCGCAACTTGCCCGGACTGCCCAGCTCGAGTAGTTCGGGCACCGCGTGCAGGTCGGTGCCGTAGATGTGTGCGACCCGGAGATCGGCACCGAGATGCGCTGCTGCCCAAGGATATTCGTCCTCAGCGGCGTGATCGGGATAGATGAATCCGACGGTCGGTGTCCGTTCCACAGCGCCTCCTAGAACACGTTCTGCAGCCATTTGCCGGGGCCCATCATCGGCAGTTTCATCCGTCCGAGACAGGCCCACATGGTCAGTTGGTTGGCGGTCAGGACCGGTTTGCCGAGGAGCTGCTCCAGCGGTTCGACCAGGTCGTAGGTGGGGAGGTTGGTGCAGCTGACGAAGATGGCCTGCGCGGCGGGATCGTCGGCGGCCATGATGCGTTCGGCGATCGTCCGGTAGCTGACTTTCCAGATGCCGCCGCCGAGTCCCAGATGATCCGATCGCAGGACCTCGCAACCGGCCTCGCGCAGGAACTCGTGCAGCTTCGTGGTCAGAATCTCGTCGTAGGGGGTGATGACCGACATTTTGGACAACTGCAACTTGTGCACGGCCTCGAGCAGTGCGCCGGAGGTGGTGATCGCGTCGCGGGCACCCGCCCGGCAGATGGTGTCGCGCAGTGCGCGCTCGTAGGCCAGCCCCTTGATGAAACTGCCCGAGGTGCACAGATAGGCGATCACCTCGGGTTCCACGTGCAGGACGTTGCGTGTCGCGGCGGTGAGATGTGCTGCGTCGGAGACCAATTCGGCCATCTCGAGCGAGACCGGCACCGGTTCGTACGGTGTGCGCGCCAGATGCAGGCTCACTTCCAGGGGAGCCCACCGCCACAGTTCGCGCTCGAGCGCCAGATCGAACGGCGCGATGATCCCGATGCCCCGTTGCGCTACAGGCCCGTCCAGCTCGGGAAAATTCAGTTCCACGAGGGGCCCCTCTCGCGTTCGGGCGACAATCCTCCGCACACAATCGGATTGTTGACAAGCATACGATGGGTTTTTAGCCTGTCAATATGAACGCGGGCCCAGTTGTCACCGTCCTGCACGACGGCGTCCAGCCCGACTGCGAATATATGCGTCCGGTGTTGGAGCAGGCCACCGTCCGCTTCGCCGACGGGGCGTCACTCGCGGACGCGCTGCCCGGTGCCGAGGCGCTGTTCGTCTACGACTTCCGGAGCACCGCCCTGCCCGGTGCCTGGGATCGCGCCGATCGGATGCGGTGGGTGCATGTGGGGGGCACGGGTGTCGACGCCGTGATGTTCGACGCGCTGATCGACAGCGACGTGCAGGTCACCAACACCCGCGGACTGTTCGACGAGGCCATCGCGGAATACGTTCTCGCCCAAGTGCTCGCCTTCGCCAAGGATCTGCCCGAGTCGCTGCGCCTGCAGCAGCGTCACCAGTGGCGTCATCGCGAATCCGAGCGGGTGGCGGGGGCCGCGGTGCTGGTGGTCGGCACCGGCTCGATCGGGCGCGCCATCGCCCGCCTGCTGCGGGCCGCCGGGATGCGGGTGCGCGGGCTGGGGCGGACCGCGCGGACCCGCGATCCCGATTTCGGCACCGTGGCCACCGATTTGCACGCCGAATTGCCCGGGGCAGACTATGTGGTCTGCGTCACGCCGCTGACCCCGCAGACTCGGCACATGTTCGACGCGAGCGCCTTCGCGGCGATGAAGCCGCATGCGCGTTTCATCAATGTCGGGCGTGGGGAATCCGTGGTCACCGACGATCTGGTCGCGGCGCTGCGCGGCGGCGTGCTCGCCGGCGCGGCGCTGGACGTGGTCGATCCGGAACCACTGCCGGTCGGCCACCCGCTGTGGGATCTGCCGAATGTCGTTGTCACGCCGCACAACAGCGGCGACTTCATCGGCTGGCGGGCGGCGATCGTCGCCGCGTTCACCGACAATTTCGAGCGGTGGACCAGCGGTCAGCCCTTACACAATGTGGTCGACAAGAAGCTGGGTTACGTGCCCAGTTGAAGGGAGTCACGATGGCCGACCCCGATACAGGGACCGACCCCGCGGCGATGACCGCGGCCGAGTTGGCCGCCGCCTATTCGGCCGGGGCCTTGTCTCCCGTCGAGGCCACCCAGGCCGCTCTGGACGCGATCGCGGCGCGCGACGACGTCCTCGACGCGTTCTGCCTGGTCGACCCGGAGCGGGCGATGGTGCAGGCCAAGGAGTCCGAGGCGCGGTGGCAGGGTGGTCATGCGCAGGGCCTGCTCGACGGCGTGCCGATCTCGATCAAGGACATCTTCCTCACCGAGGGGTGGCCGACGCTGCGGGGCTCGACCTCGATCCGGCCGGATGTGCCGTGGCCGGTCGACAGCCCGGCCACCGCTCGGCTGCGCGAGGACGGACTCGTCTTCCTGGGCAAGACCACCACGCCGGAGCTGGCGTGGAAGGCCACCACCGACAGCGCACTCACCGGAATCACTCGTAATCCGGTCGACCCGGCCAAGACGTCCGGCGGTTCCTCCGGCGGTTCGGCGGTGGCGGTGGCGGCCGGCATGGGGCCGGTGTCGATCGGGACCGACGGCGGTGGCAGCATCCGGATTCCGGCCTCGTTCTGCGGCGTGGTGGGATTCAAGCCCACGCACGGCCGCATCCCGCTGTACCCGTCCAGCCCGTTCGGGCCGCTGGCGCACGCGGGGCCCATCGCCCGCACGGTCGAGGACGTGGCGCTGCTGATGGACATCCTGTCGCTGCCCGATCACCGCGATCCGACCGCGGGCGCGCCGCCGCTGCTGACCTTCCGCGGCGAACTGCAGCGCGAGGTGCGCGGTGCGACGGTCGGCTTTTCGGCGAATCTCGGTTTCGCGCAGGTCGATCCGGAGGTCGCGGCCGTGGTCGCGGCGGCGGTGCGGGCGCTCGACGAGGCCGGATTACGGGTGGTCGAGGCCGATCCCGGATTCGCCGATCCGCGCGCAGCGTTCGAAACGATGTGGGCGGCCGGTGCGGCGGCCATGCTCTCGACGTTCCCCGCGGGTACCCGCGAGCGGGTCGATCCCGGCCTCGGCGCCATGTGGGACCGCGGCCTCACGCTGAGCGCGGTCGACTACATCGAGGCGCGTGCGGTGGCGGCGGAAATCGGCATCGTCATGGGGGCTTTCCATACCGCCTACGACGTCCTCGTCACGCCGACCATGCCGATCACCGCCTTCGACGCGGGATACGATGTGCCACCGGGTAGTTCGATGGACAGCTGGCCGCAGTGGACCCCGTTCACCTATCCGTTCAATCTCACCCAGCAGCCGGCGATCACCATTCCCGCCGGGCGGACCGCGGCGGGAATGCCGGTGGGACTGCAGATCGTCGGACCGCGCCACTCCGACGATTTCGTGCTCGCGCTGGCCCGCTTCGCCGAGGTGGTGCTGAGCTGATACGCGACGCGGCCCGGACCTTTCGGACCGGGCCGCGTGGTCGCTCCTGCCAGGTGCCGCTACTGCGACGCCCGCGTGAAGGACAGTGTTTCGCCTTCCACGCCGCGTAGCCACAGCGCGTTGCACACGGTGGCCAACTCCGGCAGTCCCTCCTCGATGGTCGCGAACACATTGCCCGGCACCCAGCCCATATCGCCGTTGATCAGCAGATTGTTGCGGTCGTAGAACAGTGCCAGGTCGGTGGCGCCCTGCGCGTCGTGCGCGGCCGAGCCCGGTTCGTACCCGTAGGCGGGATTGCCGATCTCCCACGGCTCGAAGTCGAACAGGCAGACGTCACCGGGAATCGGTGTGACCGTGGGGTTTTCGCGATGCGGTGCGGCGGTGATGCGCGGCACCAGGGTGTACACCTCGTTGCGGGCGTATTTGGCGTGGAACGCGTCGCCCTCCTGCGGCAGCGCGTCCCACACCGCCGCGCAGGTGCGTGGGGCCAGCTCGTCCAGCAGTCGCGCGCGAGCCCGCACGCCGGCCTTGGTGAGGGTGATGGTGAGGTATCGAGCCATCGAGATCTCCTGTTCCGCTCGGGGCGTGGGTATCGCTACAGCTCGTCCAGGACGCCGGTCCACAGCGCCAGCGCCTCGTCGACCTGTTCCGCGGTCACGATCAGGGGCGGGATCATTCGCACCACGTTGCTGTAGGCCCCGCAGGTCAGCAGGAGCAGGCCGCGCTCGGCGGCCAGCCGCTGGGCCGCCGCCGCCGTGGCGGTGTCGGGTTCGCCTGCCGCCGTGGTGAATTCGCTGCCCACGAGCAGGCCCAGGCCGCGCACATCGCCGATCGCCTTGGTGGCGCGGGTCCGGGCGCCGGCCAGCAACTGGTCGCCTCGTGCGGCGGCGTTGTCCACCAGCCCCTCGGATTCGATGACGTCGATCGTGGCGACCGCGGCCGCGCAGGCCACGGCATTGGCGCCGTAGGTGCCGCCCTGTGATCCCGGCCAGGCCTTGGCCATCAGCTCCTGCGGCGCGGCGATTCCCGAGAGCGGAAATCCGCTGGCCAACCCCTTGGCGATGGTGATGACATCGGGCCGTACGTCGAAATGCTGGTGCCCGAAGAACTTTCCGGTGCGGCCGAACCCGGTCTGGATCTCGTCGAAGATCAACAGGATGCCGTGCCGGTCGGCGCGCTCGCGCAGGCCCTGGAAGAACCGGGTGTTGCCCGGGATGTAGCCGCCCTCGCCGAGCACGGGCTCGACGATGAAGGCGGCCGTCTCGGCCGGCGCGGTGAGCGTGGTGAGGAGGTAGTCGAGCTCGCGCAGGGCGAAATCGGTCGCCTCCTCCTCCGACCAGCCATAGCGGTAGGCGGTGGGGAACGGCGCCACGTGGACACCACCCATGAGCGGGCTGAAGCCGGCCGAGAAGCGGGTTCCGGAGGTGGTCATGGTCGCGGCGGCGACCGTGCGGCCGTGGAAACCGCCGTGGAACACAACCACGTTGGGACGGCCGGTGGCCTGCCGTGCCAGCCGTAGCGCCGCCTCCACCGCCTCACTGCCGGAGTTGGCGAAGAACACCGAATCCAGGTGGACGGGTAGCACATCGGCGAGTCGTTCGGTCAGTTGTAGCAGCGGCCGGTGCATGACCGTTGTGTACTGGCCGTGGATGAGGCTGCCGATCTGTTCGCGCGCGGCCTCGACCACTCGCGGATGGCAGTGCCCGGTGCTGGTGACACCGATCCCGGCGGTGAAGTCGAGATACCGGCGACCGTCGGTGCCGTACAGGTAGCAGCCCTCGCCATGGTCGACGGTGACCGGCGTGGCCTGCCGGAGAACGGGGGAAAGTGCAGTCATGGTGATCCGCCTCCCGGCGACGGGAAATCCGGCGCGGTGACGCCCGGATTCTTATTGTCGGATTGTTGACAATGTGTATAACATGACCGCGATGGTGACGGCAATGACAGCGCTGATCCGAGATGCTGTTCCGAGCTGAGGAGCGAGCGATGACGCACACCGTGGCGGAGTCGGACGCGGCGACGATCGCGGCGATCGAGAGCGTGCCGACCGGACTGTTCATCGGCGGCCGATGGCGCGAGACGGCAGCGCGGCTGGCGGTCGAGGATCCGGCGACCGGGCAGACCTTGACCACCGTGGCCGACGCCGGGCCCGACGATGGCGTCGCGGCGCTGGCCGCGGCTGCGGCGGCGCAGGACGCGTGGGCCGAAGTACCCGCGCGCATCCGGTCCGACATCCTGATGCGTGCCCACCGGGCCTTGCTCGACGACACCGACCGGCTCGCTCGCATCGCCACCGCTGAGATGGGCAAGCCGCTGGCCGAGGCGCGCGGTGAGGTCGCGTACGCGGCGGAGTTCTTCCGCTGGTTCGCCGAGGAGGCGGTGCGACTGGACGGCGGATACATGCCGGCGCCCGCAGGCGGTTCGCGTTTCGTGGTGGCGCGCCGGCCGGTGGGGCCGAGCATCCTGATCACCCCGTGGAATTTTCCGATGGCGATGGCGACCCGCAAGATCGGCCCGGCGCTGGCGGCGGGCTGTACATGTGTGGTGAAACCCGCCGAGCAGACGCCGCTGTGCACGCTGGCGATCGCCGAAATACTGTCCGCCGCAGGGGTTCCCGACGGTGTGGTCAATGTGGTGACCACTTCCGATCCGGCGGCGGTGACCGGCGCGATGATCGCCGACTCCCGCTCGCGGAAGCTGTCGTTCACCGGATCGACCGCGGTCGGAAAGATACTGCTGGAACAGTGCGCGAAATCCGTCATGCGTACCTCGATGGAGTTGGGCGGCAACGCACCCCTGATCGTGTTCGACGACGCCGATCTGGACACCGCGGTCGAGGGTGCGCTCGCGGCGAAGATGCGCAACATCGGTCAGGCCTGCACCGCGGCGAACCGGATCTATCTGCACCGCGGCATCGCCGACGAATTCACCCGCCGCTTCACCGAACGGATGGCGGCCCTGCCGATGGGGCGCGGCGCCGATCCTGGCGTGGTGGTCGGACCGCTGATCGACGCCGCCGCGGTCGCGAAGGTGTCGGAACTGGTCGCCGATGCGCGCCGGCGCGGCGCCACCGTCGTGCTCGGTGGAACCGCCGTCGAAGGGCCCGGATACTTCTATCCGCCCACGGTGCTGACCGGTGTCCCGGACGATGCCGCGATGTTCGGCACCGAAATCTTCGGTCCCGTCGCGGGTTTGGCCGTCTTCGACACCGAGGACGAGGTGATCGAACGCGCCGACGACACGCCCTACGGTTTGGTGGCGTACGTGTTCACGGAGAATCTGCGGCGTGGATTGCGGGTGAGCGAGGCGCTCGACACCGGAATGGTCGGACTCAATCAGGGAGTCGTGTCGAATCCGGCGGCGCCGTTCGGCGGGGTGAAGGAATCGGGACTCGGGCGCGAGGGCGGCTTCGCCGGCATCGACGAATTCCTGGAGACCAAATACATCGGTGTGGCACTGTGATGCCGATGTATCGCATTGCCACCATTCCCGGCGACGGTATCGGCGTGGACGTCACGGCCGAGGCGGTCAAAGTGCTCGACGCGGCGCTGCCCGGCATCGCCTGGACCGAATTCGACTGGTCCTGTGAGCAATATCTGCGCACCGGCGCGATGATGCCCGAGGACGGTCCGCAGCAGCTGGCGGATTTCGACGCGATTCTGCTCGGCGCCGTGGGATTTCCGGGTGTCGCCGACCATATTTCGCTGTGGGGCCTGCTGATTCCGCTGCGCCGCGCCTTCGGACAGTACGTCAATCTGCGGCCGGTCCGGCTGCTGCCCGGCACCGAGTCGGCCCTGCGCGGCCGCAGCGCAAAGGATCTCGACATTCTGATCGTGCGGGAGAATTCCGAGGGCGAGTATTCCGCGATCGGCGGGATGCACAATCCTGGGCGGCCGGACGAATTCGTGGTCCAGGAATCCATATTCACCCGCATCGGGTGTGAACGCATCATCCGGTACGCGTTCGAGCAGGCGCGCCGACGCGACCGGAAACTCTGCTCCGCCACCAAATCCAACGGCCTCATTCACTCGATGCCGTACTGGGACAGCGTGTTCGAACGGATCGCCGCCGAGTATCCGGACGTCGAGACGCGGCAGATGCACGTCGACGCGCTGGCCGCCGAGATCGTGCTGCATCCGGATCGGCTGGACGTGATCGTCGGCTCGAATCTGTTCGGCGACATCCTCTCCGACCTCGCCGCCGCCGTGACCGGCGGGCTCGGGCTCGCGCCGTCGGGAAATATCAATCCCGCGCGCGACGCGCCGTCGATGTTCGAGGCGGTGCACGGCAGTGCGCCCGATATCGCGGGTATGGGGATCGCCGATCCGGTGGCGCAGATCCTCGCCGGCGCGATGATGCTCGACCATCTGGGCGAATCCGCGGCGGCCGCGGCCGTCGACCGCGCGGTCTGCGATGTGCTGGCCGCGGGGGAGGTGCTCACCCCGGATCTGGGCGGTACGGCGACCACCGCCGAACTCGGTACCGCGATAGCCGAGCGAGCCGCGGCACCGGTCACGCATTAGTGTTCTGCGTCTGAAATCCGTTGGCTCATTGCGGAGTTCGGTGGTGGTGAGGACTGGGAGGCCGAGGTCGGGGGCTCGATCACCCAGACGTTGTATCAGACGCAACATAATCGCATCTGGTATCCCGACGGGTTGGGCTTCAACGCCCGATCGGCACCCAAATCGGCTGAAGTCCTGGCAACCCGGCCCGGCGCGACGGTCAGCCGGCCCGGCCGGTGCGGGAGGGGCTCAACTTCGCCGGCCACATCGTGCCCGCGAACCCGCACACGGATAAGGCCGCCGACAGTGATGTAAGTCACAGTAGAGAGTGTCACGTTTCGATTCGCGGCGGTGTCTGGAGGGCATGATCGAAAAGCAAACACATCATCGGGTTGTCGTCGTCGGCGGGGGATACGCCGGAACGCTGGCGGCGAACCGGCTGCGCATGCGCGACGACATCCGCATCACCCTGGTCAATCCCCGCCCCGAATTCGTGAACCGGGTCCGGTTGCACCAGTTCGTGGCCGGAACCGGCGAGGCGACGATCGATTACCGAACGCTGCTCGGAGAGGGCATCGACCTGGTCGTCGACAGCGCCACCCGCATCGACACCGCTGGTCGCACTGTACGCCTGGCTTCCGGCGACGTACTCGAATACGACTACCTCGTCTATGCCGTCGGCAGCACGGCGGCGATTCCGCCGGTGCCGGGCGCGGCCGAATTCTCCTTTCCTATAGCCGAATTCGAATACGCACGGCGGCTGCGTACCAAGCTCGCCGTACTGCCTGTCGAGGCCGCAATCACCGTGGTCGGCGGCGGGGCGACCGGTATCGAGACTGCCGCCGAACTCGCCGAACAGGGTCGTCGGGTTACCTTGGTTTGCGGCGGGGACCTGATGCCGTCGCTCGGCGCGCCGGCGCGTCGCTCGGTCGCCAAGTGGCTGTCGCGGCACACTGTCTCAGTGCTCGAGGGCGAGCGGGTCAGCGAGGTGCTGCCGGAGGCGGTCGAATTCACCAGTGGCAGAAAACTTCCGAGCGCGTTAACAATCTGGACCACAGGTTTCGGTGTTCCACAGCTGGCTGCCCAGAGCGGTCTGCGAACTGACGCGCTGGGCCGGTTGCTGACCCACGAAAATCTGACCAGCATCGACGACGATCGGATCGTGGCCACCGGCGACTGCGCGGCACCATCGGATTCTCCGTTGCGGATGTGTTCGCAGGGCGCCGGAGCCCTCGGCGCCTCCGCTGCGGACACCGTGCTGAGCCGCATCGCGGGAAGTGAACCTGCGGCGCTCAATGTGGCGCTCACCGGAGTGTGCGTGAGCCTCGGGCGCCGCGTTGGCATCCGCCAGCTCGCCGGCAAGGACGACGTTTCGGTGAAATTCTTTCTCGGTGGCTGGGCAGGCGCTCGGATCAAGGAATTCACTTGCAATATCGCGGTGGATAAGATCCGTCGCGAGGCGCGCAAGCCGGGATCGTTGGCGTGGGTGAAGGGCGGCCCGCGCCCGGAACCGGCGTCGGTGCCGGCGGTCGAGTCGGCATGAGTACCGATGAGCACGCCGAGCGATTCACCGTGTTGCGGCCGCTGCTGTTCACCATCGCGTACGAGATCCTGGGCTCGGCAACCGAATCCGACGACGTGCTGCAGGACAGTTATCTGCGGTGGTCCGCGGTGGAACTCTCGACGGTGCGCGATACCAAGTCCTATCTCGCGCGGCTGGTGACCCGGCAGGCGCTCAACGCGGTGCGTGCGGGCAGCCGCCGACGCGAGGACTACATCGGCCCATGGCTGCCCGAACCGCTGCTCCTCGACGAGCACGACGTGTCGGCCGACGTCGTACTCGCCGAATCGGTGTCGATGGCGATGCTGGTGCTACTGGAAACCCTCGGACCCGACGAACGCGCAGTGTTCGTGCTGCACGAGGTTTTCGGATTCGGCTACGACGAGATCGCCACGGCGGTAGGGAAATCGGTGGCCGCGGTCCGCCAGGTGGCGCACCGCGCTCGCGAGCACGTACACGCACGGCGTAAACGTTTCGAACCTGTCGATTCGGCGGAGATCACGCGCGTCACCGAACAGTTCCTGTCCGCGGCGGCGACCGGGAACACCGCCGGTTTGCTCGCCCTCTTAGCGCCTGACGTCACTTGGACCGCTGACAGTGGCGGTAAGGCACTCGCGGTGCGTCATCCGGTCGTAGGTGCCGAGGCTGTGGCGGAATACGCCCTGCGGCTTTTCGAGAAGACCAGGAATAGGCCGGGACTGCGGGTCGAGACGGTCAATTGCAACAACACCCCGGCGCTGGCCATCTATGAAAACGACGTCCTGCGCGGCATCTACGTATTCGACATCTGCGACGGGAAGATCACCGATCTCTACGTGATCCGGAATCCGGACAAACTGGCAACGGCCGCGGTCCGCCGGAGAATCAGCAGGTAGGCGCCGCGCTGCGGTAAGTCGACGTGCCGGGAGGTTTCCTCATCACTCAGCCCGCGACTGAGTCGGTACCGGCCGGTTGCCTTGCCACTACTTGCCGGTTGAGAGGCGGCGCCGCAAAGTTTGGCGAATACCCTGATGACTCACGTATCGAACGACCACTTGCATTGGGTAGCAAGCCGATTGCGACAAGCGGTCCGCTCCGTCGGTGCCGCCGTCTCGTGGAGGTCTTAGAAGTAAGTCTTCATGAGAACGGCCACAGTGGAAGACAGCGCATGATTTGCGAAAGACTGTGTCGCAGGTCACTTGACAACCGTGTCACGGATGAGCGCGCTCGCCCGTCCTCTCAGTGTAAAAGATCCTCGGCCTAGCGCCAGAGAAGAGCAAGGAGGACATGTTATGCGAGTATTGGTGGCCGGAGCTACCGGTGTGATCGGCCAGAGTCTCGTGCCGCTACTGGCGGCGATGAACCACCCGGTGGTCGGGCTGGCGCGTACGCAAGAAAGCGCACAGCGGCTTATCGGCCAAGGCGCTGAGGCGGTCATTGCGGATGCGCTCGACGCTGATGCGGTCTTGCGGGCTGTGAAAGATGTGCGGCCGGACGCGATCGTGAACATGCTAACGGCGATTCCCTCCGAGTTGAACCCGAGGAAACTCGCTTTTCAGTTCGCCACGACAAACCGATTGCGGACCGAGGGGACGCGGAATTTGGTTTCGGCAGCGGATGCCGTTGGGAATGCACGGATTGTAAGCTCGAACGGGCCACCGTCGCAGCTAATGGTGTCGTCCTTCGGTTCGGTCATTTGTACGGCCCTGGCTCGATCTATGCTCCGGACGGCTCATTCGCCGGGCAGGTCAGGGCAGGCAAGGCTCCGCTGGTAGGCGGTGGGCACTCAGTCTTCTCGTTCACTCATGCTGAAGATGCGGCAAGGGCTGTCGTTGCGGCGCTTGACCGCTCGCACGTTTCAGGAGCGCTGAATGTTGTGGACGACTCGCCGGCGCCGTTGTCGGATTGGCTGCCGCGGTATGCGGAATTGGTAGGAGGGCCGAAGCCGAAACATGCGCCTGCGATGCTGGCCAGACTCGCAGTCGGTAGTTGGGGCGTCGCATTTATGAACGAACTGCGTGGCGCTGACAATGCTCGCGCGCGGCTCCGGCTCAATTGGCGGCCGCGTTTTATCTCATTGGCCGATGGTTTTATTGCGGACCAGGCCCAGGCGGATTAGAGCTCCTATCGGGTTCGGTTGCTGAGTCGTCGCCAGCAGGTCAGGGCGGCGGCGAGGTCGAGGAATCCGTGGTGGATGTCGGTGGCCCGCGCGGCGGCGAGTTCGTTTTCGCCGATCCGGCCACCCAGGGCGAGCCCGACACTGCTACCGCGAACGAGACCCGCCTCTACGGCCCGGCCATCGCCAGATCATGGAATCGGCTGCACCCCGGGCTTACCCACTGCTCGTCCTGGGGCGCACGGACCGCAACGCTGCCCGTCATCGAGGGCACTGTGATCCGGCTCGACGTCGCACCGCCTGCCGAGTGGGGCAATTCCGAAACCGGTGTGGTTGTGGCACTCGGTCGTCGATCTCGACGCGGACATGGTTGATGTGTTGTGGCAGGCGTTCCTGCGCCGTTTCGATATCGAGGACACCTTCCGCATGCTCAAAACAGACCCTGGGCTGGACCAGCCCCAAGCTAGGCGACCCGGCTGCGGCCGACCTGTGGACCTGGCCGCCTACACCCAGCTCCGCCCGGCGCGCAGCCTCGCCGCCGACCTGAGACATCCATGGGAGAAACCTGCTGCCCCGCAACGACTTACACCAGCGCGCGTCCGACGCGGGTTTAGGCACCTCCGGTGCGAACATCGCCTGTCCCGGGCTGTGCCGAAACCCTCACGACCCGGCCCCGGGGCGACCGCCCGGTCACCGCAACCAGCACCCGGCACCCCGCTACGACGTGCACATCAAGACACACAGCAACACGCAAGCATCGAAACCAGCCGGGCCACGGGCCACGCCGAAGAGCATAAACTCGAGCTAGGGGTGGAGATCCGCCGTGTCGGTGGCCGGTCGGGAGGTCAGCCAGATCGCTTCTGCCGCAGGGCTTCCCAGATCGATGGTGTGCTCGCCGATCCGCACCGCGATGGTGCCGGCGAAATCGCGCCGCTCCACCACGGTGATCACGGTGTCGAGCGCGATGCCGACGGAATCGAAATACCGCAGCATCGCGGGATCGAAATCGGAGATGCGCGCCACCCGGCCGGATTGTCCGGCCTGGAAGTCGCTGAGCTGATGGGCGGGCGGTGTGGGGACCGCACCGTCGACGGAGGGGATCGGGTCGCCGTGCGGATCGCGATCGGGATGGCCGAGTTTGGCGTCGATGCGATCCACCAGGGTTTCCGACACCGCGTGCTCGAGCACCTCGGCCTCGTCGTGCACCTCGTCCCAGCCGTAGCCGAGCTCGCTGACCAGGAACGTTTCGATCAGCCGATGGCGGCGCACCATGGCGACCGCGGCCCGGCGGCCGTTGTCGGTCAGCGTGATGGCGCCGTAGCGAGCGTGTTCGACCAGGCCCTGATCGGCGAGTTTGCGCACCGCCTCGGACACCGTCGACGCCGACACGCCGATCCGCTCGGCCAGCAGTTTGGTCGACACCTTCTCCTGCGACCACTCCTGCGCACTCCAGATGACCTTCAGATAATCCTGGGCGACCGACGACAGCGAGGGGGCCACATTCGCCGCGCGCCCGGCCGCACCCGCATCGGGAGACGCCTGTGACGCAGCGGAATCTGCCAGCTCACGCCGGGTGGCGACATCACGTTTTCCGGGCACGTATCGAGCTTAGCGGGGGCGGCGTTGCGGCCGGAGGAGGCAGCCTGCGTAACCACGGAGGCTGCCGCTGCCCCCGCCATCGGGCCCAGCGGGGGCGGCGTTGCGGCCGGAGGAGGCAGCCTGCGTAACCACGGAGGCTGCCGCTGCCCCCGCCATCGGGCCCAGCGGGGGCGGCGTTGCGGCCGGAGGAGGCAGCCCGCGTAACCACGGAGGCCGCCGCGTGTGGGTGACGGTCGGGTGAACAACAGCCCCGCCGAATCCCGGTTCGTGACCGTGCTTGCGTAGGCTTCGGTGTGTGCAGAGATGGCGAAGTCTCGAGGAAATGCCACCGGACTGGGGTCGGTGTGTGCTCACCATCGGCGTGTTCGACGGTGTGCACCGCGGTCACGCCCAATTGATCAGCCGTGCGGTGAAATCCGCTGCGGTGCGCGGTGTTCCCTCGGTTCTCATGACCTTCGACCCGCATCCCATGGAAGTGGTGCGTCCCGGATCGCATCCGGCGCAGCTCACCACGTTGACCCGACGCGCGGAGCTGGTCGAGGAACTCGGTATCGATGTGTTCCTGGTGATGCCGTTCACCCAGGACTTCATGAAGCTCACCCCCGGCCGTTACGTGCACGACCTGCTGGTCGAGAAGCTGCACGTCGCCGAGGTCGTGGTCGGCGACAACTTCACCTTCGGCAAGAAGGCGGCCGGCACCGTCGAGACCATGCGCGAGCTGGGCGGCCGGTTCGGCTTCGAGGTCGACGGTGTGAAGCTGGTCGGCGAACACGCGGTCACCTTTTCCTCCACCTACATCCGAGCCTGCGTCGACGCCGGTGACATGGCCGCGGCCGCCGACGCGCTCGGCCGCCCGCACCGGGTCGAGGGTGTCGTCGTCCACGGCGACGGCCGCGGTCGCGAACTCGGCTTCCCGACCGCCAACGTGGCTCCGCCGATGCATGCGGCGATCCCGGCCGACGGCGTGTACGCGGGCTGGTTCACCGTGCTGGCCGCGGGTGAGACGGTCGGCGTCACACGCCCGGGCAAGCGGGCCATGGCCGCGATCTCGGTGGGCACCAATCCGACCTTCTCCGGCCGGACCCGCACGGTCGAGGCCTTCGTCCTGGACACCGAGGCGGATCTGTACGGCCAGCACGTCGCCGTGGACTTCGTGCAGCATCTGCGCGGTATGCGCCGGTTCGACTCGATCGACGATCTGGTGCGGGCGATGGGCGAGGACGTCGAGCAGACGCGGCAGGTGCTGGCCGCCGCCGAGGCGAGCGACGCCCAGCGCTGAGCGAATCCGCCGGTCGAACGGGTGCCCTGCGTGGGGGTGGGCCGCGCGGATCGAGGTCCGGATCTGCCCGATTCGGCCCGGCGTGCGGCGATCCGGTAGGCTGGCTCGTCGGGTCTGCTGCGGTCCGCGGTGGCGCCCGGCCGGGATTTCCCGGTTTCCTCGAGCGCGGACTGAGAATCAAGGAGTGAATTCGTGGCTCTGACCACCGAGCAGAAGGCGGCCATCCTCAAGGAGTACGGCCTGCACGAGAAGGACACCGGTTCGCCGGAGGCCCAGATCGCGCTGCTGTCCAAGCGGATCTCCGACCTGACCGAGCACCTGAAGGTGCACAAGCACGATCACCACACCCGCCACGGCCTGCTGGGCCTGATCGGTCGCCGCCGGCGGCTGTCGAAGTACCTGCAGGACAAGGACATCGAGCGCTACCGTTCGCTGATCGAGCGGCTCGGACTGCGGCGTTGATCTGCTCGCGCCCGCACGGACGCGAGACAGACGCGCTGACAATCACAGGTAGTTAACGCGCAGCCGATGGGGAGGCATAGAATCTCCCCGTCGGCTAGTCGTATATCGGCACCGCACCAGCCGTATGCACCCGCACGCGTGGCGTCGGTCTTCGGTAGTGGCCTTTCGGCGAGAGTTGCCGGCGGGCTTCGATCGATGACCGCCTCCGCGTCGCCGGTTCCATGGGGGATCGGCCGGGTGTCGCGCCACAGTCAGGAGGGCTGTCGCGCGCCCGAACCCGGGTACGGCTGCCCGCGCGCAGACAAGCCGCTGCCTCCGGGCAGGGATGAAACAGCGCAGGGACACCCAGCCGGATCGCGCCTGGACGGCGTTCGATCCGGCGAGACGAGAGGTTGAGACAGAAATATGACCGAATCCCAGACGAGCTCCGCCATCGAGGTCGAACCCGGTGTGTTCGAATCGGTGGCCCTGATCGACAACGGGAGCTACGGCACCCGCACCGTCCGGTTCGAGACCGGGCGTCTGGCCAAGCAGGCCGCCGGCTCCGTCGTCGCCTACCTGGACGACGAGACCATGCTGCTGTCGGCCACCACGGCCGGTAAGCACCCCAAGGACCAGTTCGACTTCTTCCCGCTGACGGTCGACGTCGAGGAGCGGATGTACGCCGCGGGTCGCATCCCCGGCTCGTTCTTCCGTCGTGAGGGCCGCCCCTCCACCGACGCGATCCTGACCTGCCGCCTGATCGACCGTCCGCTGCGCCCGTCGTTCGTCGACGGCCTGCGCAACGAGATCCAGGTCGTGGTCACGGTGATGAGCCTGGATCCCAAGGATCTCTACGACGTGGTCGCGATCAACGCGGCGTCGGCCTCGACTCAGATTGCGGGACTTCCGTTCTCGGGTCCGGTCGGCGGTGTGCGGGTGGCCCTGATCCAGGGCGAGTGGGTCGCGTTCCCGACCGTCGAGCAGCTGGAAGAGGCCGTCTTCGACATGGTCGTCGCCGGCCGCGTGGTCGAATCCGGTGACGTCGCGATCATGATGGTCGAGGCCGAGGCGACCGAGAAGGTCATCGCGCTGGTCGAGGGCGGCGCCCAGGCGCCGACGGAAACCGTTGTGGCCGAAGGCCTGGAGGCCGCGAAGCCGTTCATCGCGCGGTTGTGCAAGGCGCAGGCCGACCTGGCGGCGCTGGCCTCCAAGCCCACCGAGGAGTTCCCGCTCTTCCCGCCGTACGAGGCCGACGTCTACACCGCCGTCGAGGGCACCGCGAAGAACCCGCTGGGCGAGGCGCTGTCGATCGCCGGCAAGCAGGAGCGCGAGGAGCGCATCGATGAGATCAAGCTCGAGGTGCTCTCGGCGCTGACCGAGGACTTCGAGGGCCGCGAGAAGGAGATCGGCGCGGCGTTCCGCTCGGTCACCAAGAAGCTTGTGCGCCAGCGCATCCTGTCCGACGGCTTCCGCATCGACGGTCGTGGCCTGGCCGACATCCGGGCGCTGTCCGCCGAGGTCGCCGTGGTGCCGCGGGCACACGGTTCGGCGCTGTTCGAGCGCGGTGAGACCCAGATTCTGGGCGTCACCACCCTCGATATGGTGAAGATGGCCCAGCAGGTCGATTCGCTCGGCCCGGAGACCAGCAAGCGCTACATGCACCACTACAACTTCCCGCCGTTCTCCACCGGTGAGACCGGCCGCGTCGGCTCGCCCAAGCGGCGCGAGATCGGCCACGGCGCGCTCGCCGAGCGGGCGCTGGTGCCGGTGCTGCCGAGCCAGGAGGAGTTCCCCTACGCCATCCGTCAGGTGTCGGAAGCGCTGGGCTCCAACGGATCCACCTCGATGGGTTCGGTGTGTGCCTCCACGCTGTCGCTGCTGAACGCGGGTGTGCCGCTGAAGTCCCCGGTCGCCGGTATCGCCATGGGTCTGGTGTCCGATGAGGTCACCGGCGACAACGGTGAGTCGGAGACCCGCTACGTCGCGCTGACCGACATCCTCGGCGCCGAGGACGCCTTCGGCGATATGGACTTCAAGGTCGCCGGTACTCGCGACTTCGTCACCGCGCTGCAGCTGGACACCAAGCTCGACGGCATTCCGTCGAAGGTGCTGGCGGGCGCGCTGAACCAGGCTCGCGACGCGCGCCTGACCATTCTGGACGTGATGGCCGAGGCCATCGCCACCCCGGACGAGATGAGCCCCTACGCGCCGCGCGTCACCGCGATCAAGATCCCGGTCGACAAGATCGGCGAGGTGATCGGGCCCAAGGGCAAGGTCATCAACCAGATCACCGAGGACACCGGCGCCAACATCTCCATCGAGGACGACGGCACCGTGTTCGTTGGCGCGACCGACGGCCCGTCGGCGCAGGCCGCGATCGACGCGATCAACGCCATCGCCAACCCGCAGCTGCCGAAGGTCGGCGAGCGCTTCCTGGGCACGGTCGTCAAGACCACCGCCTTCGGCGCGTTCGTCTCGCTGCTGCCGGGCCGCGACGGTCTGGTGCACATCTCGAAGCTGGGCAACGGCAAGCGGGTCGGCAAGGTCGAGGACGTGGTGAACGTCGGCGACAAGATCCGCGTCGAGATCGCCGATATCGACAACCGCGGCAAGATCTCGCTGGTCCCGGTGTCGGAAGAGGAGAACGCGCAGACCGCTGCTCCGGCCGCCGACGAGGCTCCGGCTGCAGCCGAGGCCGCGGCCGAGTAAATAGTTGGATGTGACGAAGAAGAAGTCCTCGGCGCGCGCCCCGAAGCCCTCGGCTTCGACACGCGCGCCGGGCAGCACAGCTCGCGCGCCGAAGACGAAGCAAGCCCCGCGCGCGAGGACTCCGGCGAAATCCAGCGCCGACGCCCCCTTGCTCGCCCTCGAGCAGGGGGGCGCTTCGCTGGTCCTCGCCGAGGACGGTTCGTTCTCCGACAGCGGAGTGCGGCGTACGGTATTGCCCGGCGGCCTGCGGGTGGTCACCGAACATGTGCCCGGCGTGCGATCGGCGTCGATCGGTGTCTGGGTGGGCGTGGGCTCACGCGACGAGGGGCCCACGGTGGCCGGTGCCGCGCACTTCCTGGAACACCTGCTGTTCAAGGCGACTCCGACTCGTACGGCGCTGGACATCGCCGAGGCCGTCGACGCGGTTGGCGGCGAGCTCAACGCGTTCACCGCCAAGGAGCAGACCTGCTACTACGCGCATGTGCTGGACGACGACCTGCCGCTCGCGGTCGATGTCGTCTCCGATGTGGTGCTGAACGGGTTGTGCCGTCCGATCGATGTCGACGTGGAACGTCAGGTGGTGCTCGAGGAGATCTCGATGCGCGACGACGATCCCGAGGACCTGGTCGGCGATTCGTTCCTGACCGCGCTGTTCGGCGACCATCCGATCGGGCGGCCGGTGATCGGCACCGTCGACTCGATCGAGCAGATGACCGCCGCGCAGCTGCGCGGGTTCCATCTGCGGCGCTACCGTCCGGATCGGATGGTGGTGGCGGTGGCCGGCAACATCGAGCACGAACACACCGTGGAGCTGGTACATCGCGCGTTCGCCGATCGGCTCGATCCGTCGCGGGAACCGGCGCCGCGCCGCGAAGGTCATTTCCGCAAGCGCACGTCACCGCAGCTGCACTGGACCTACCGCGACAGCGAACAGGCTCATCTGGTGTTCGGTGTGCGCGCGTTCGGCCGGCACGAAGGGCATAAGCGCTGGCCGTTGTCGGTGCTGAACACCGTGCTCGGTGGCGGGCTCAGTTCCCGTCTCTTCCAACGGATCCGAGAGGAACGCGGTCTGGCGTACTCGGTGTATTCCAGCGTCGACACCTTCGCCGACACCGGCGCGTTCTCGGTCTATCTGGGATGTCAGCCGGAAAACCTCGGCGAGGTCACGACATTGGCGCGCGAGGTCCTGGAAGATGTTGCCGCCAACGGGATCACCGATGCCGAATGCGCCCGAGCCAAGGGATCGCTGCGCGGCGGACTGGTGCTGGGCCTCGAGGATTCCGGCTCCCGGATGAACCGCATCGGCCGCAGCGAACTCAGCTACGGCAACCACCGCAGCGTCTCGGAGACGCTGGCGCGCATCGACGCCGTCACCACCGCGGAGGTTTCCGCGATCGCCCGCACCCTGCTGGCGCGGCCGTACGCGGCCTCGGTGGCGGGGCCGTATCGGAGGATGCGCGACTTGCCCGGTGCGGTGAAGCGCTTGGCGGACTGAGTCAGTCGGGCGGTGCGGCGCCGGATTCGTCCGCGCGATTGGCGGCGCCCACCACCGCCGCGAGCAGTCCGGGCAGGGCGCGCTCGACTTCCTCCGTCCGCAGCCGGGCGTAGGTCTGGCCGTCGGTGACGATGCGTTCGGTGACCCCGGCCTCGCGCAGAATCTTCAGGTGGTGGGTCGCGGTGGATTTGTTGATGGTGTCGTAGAGCATGCCGCAGCGCACCGGGCCGCCGGCGTTGCTGAGCCGGCGCACCATCTCGAGCCGGACCGGGTCGTGCAGGGCACCGAGCACCTCCTGCACGGTGGCGACCGGATGAGATTCCACGGTCTTGTTGCTATCGCTCATGATCTTTCTCACGGGACATTCGGTTTGATGGGAATCAAACCACCGCTACGGTGGTTGAGTTCGATCGCAATCAAACTTACCTGATGGGGAGAATCGATGACCGCAACTGTCACGGTCGCACCGGCTCCGCGGACCACGCAGTCCTGGGCCTATGCACTGATTCTGGCCGCCAGCGGAGTCGCGCTCGGAGTGTCCGGTGTTCCCGCCCCGCTCTACGGCCTGTATCAGAAGGAATGGCATTTCTCGCCGCTGACCACCACCATCGTCTTCGCCGTCTATGCCGTCGCCGCGCTGGCCGCGGTCCTGGTGTCGGGCAAAATCTCCGATGTGCTCGGCCGCAAGCCGGTGCTGCTCGGCGCATTCGCCACGATGGTGATCGGACTGGTCGTCTTTCTGTTCGCCGACAATGTCGCGATGCTGCTGGTGGCGCGGGCGTTGCACGGAGTGGCCGTCGGCGCCACCGTCGTCGCCGGGGCGGCGGCACTGCTCGATCTGCGTCCACAGCACGGCGCGCGATCGGGACAGCTGACGGGTGTGGCCTTCAATGTCGGTATGGCCGTGGCCATTCTGGGGTCGGCGCTGCTCGCTCAGTACGTACCGCATCCGCTGCGCACGCCGTATGTGGTGATCACGGTGTTCTGCCTGCTGATCGGTGTGGGTGTGGTGGTGATGACCGAAACGCACACCGCGCGGATGTCGGGTCCCATCCGGATCGCGAAACCGGCGGTACCGCAGGAGATTCGGGCCGATTTCTGGTTCTCGGCGCTGGGCGTGATGGCGGCCTGGTCGGTCCTGGGTGTGCTGTTGTCGCTGTATCCCTCGCTCGCCGCGGAGAAGACCGGCGTGCACAATCTGGTCTTCGGCGGGGCCGTGGTCGCCTCGACCGCGACGGCCGGGGCGCTGGCTCAGCTGTTCGCGACCGCGATTCCGGCGCGTCGCGCGGCTGTCGGCGGTGATACCGGGATGGCGATCGCACTGCTGCTGACCATTCCGGCGCTGGCGACCCACAACTGGGTGGTCGTCCTGCTGGCCGGTGTCCTGCTCGGCGCCACCTTCGGCCTGGGCTTCGGGGGATCGTTGCGGCATCTGTCGAATGTGGTGCCGCAGCACAAGCGCGGCGAAACCATGTCCGCGTATTACCTGCTGGCCTATACGGCGATGGCACTGCCGACTGTGCTGGCCGGCTGGGCGGCCACGCAGTGGGGGATGGGCACGATCTTCCCGTGGTTCGTGGTGGTGGTTGCGCTGGCTTGCCTGACAGCGGCCGCGATCGGTGTGCGCGGGAGTCGCGCGGCGAACTGATCGGCGCGAAACTGGTTGCCGGACAGAACGATGCGGTGCGCACCGGGAAGGTGTGCGCCGCATCGCCGCGCTGCGGCCGGGCCGAATCCTGCGGAAGCTGTGGCGGATTCGAATTCTCGTTACTATGCGCCCATGGTTCGGCGGGGGACATTTCTGCACCGGCAGGCTCAGCGGATACAGCGCTCGGCACTGCTGGTATCGGTCGTCACGGTGGTGCTCGGCGGCTTGGCGATCGCGGGTGTCGCCTGGTGGGCGCTGTGGCTCGTGCTCGGCGCGAAGGCCGATACGCCGAATCAGCTGGATCTGACGAAGATCGCGTTGTCGGTCTCGGCCGGCGTCGGCGGTGCGGTGGCGCTGGTCGTGGCCTATCGCAAGCAGCGCGACAACGAACGCGGCCGCTTCGCGCAACTGTTCGGCGCGGCGGCGGCGCAACTGGGTAATGCCGATGTCGCGGTGCGGATCGCCGGCGTCTACGCGATGGCCGGTGTGGCGGACGAGTTCGCGACGCGCGGCATGCGGCAGCAGTGCATCGACGTCCTGTGCGGCTATCTGCGACTGCCCTACGACCCCGATGAGGGCGCCACCCACCTGAGCTCGCGCAAGGTCACCGAGGAAGCGGGGAACTCCCAGGTGGAACGGGCCTATCAGCTGCGTCAGAACGATCGTGAAGTGCGTCGCACCATCGTCTCGGTGATCGCCTCGCGGCTGCGCCCGACGGCCGAAATATCGTGGTCCACACATAATTTCAACTTCGACGACGCGGTGCTGGAGGATGTGGACTTCCGGGGGGCGGTCTTCGCCGGCCGGCATACACATCTGCGCGGCGCGCGTTTCGCCGGTAGCCGCTCGGCCAACTTCACCGACGTCAAGTTCGTCGGACAGCATGTGACCTTTCATGCCGCGCGATTCGACAACGACGTGCTGTTCCACAACGCGCACTTCGCCACCACCGCCTACACCGACCATACAGCCAGGGCCGGAACGAGTTTCGTGGACGCCGTCTTCCATCACGGTGCCGACTTCACCGGCGCCGAATTCCTCGGTCCGGGAACACGATTCCTGCGCGCCCGCTTCGCCGGGGAACCGACGTCGTTCAGTGGCGCGAACTTCGGGGCCGACATGACGGATTTCCGGCAGACCCGTTTCGAGGGGGGCCGGACGCATTTCGACGACGTCCGCTTCGCGGGCGCGGACACCCGTTTCGACGAGGCCGTGATCGGCGGTTCGCACATCACGTTCGTCGGCACCCGTTTCGATGCCTCCCGTACGGTGTTCGACAACGCCCGCATCGGCTCCGATGGTGATTCGCTGCCGGCCGATTTTCGTGGCGTCACCTGTCGCGGCAGCGTGTCGAACGAGGGTGCTGCGATCCCCGGCTGCCCGTTCGGCCCTGCGGCGCCGGAGGAGACGCCGACGCTGGACGGGGTGCGAGATCCTGACGGCGCCGGCCCTGTCGTCGCGGGACAACCGGACGCATGAGTAGCCGCAGCCGATACTCCCCGTGCCCGTTCCGGCGCCCAGCCAACCGGTCACCGGCGTAGGTCCGGCCCCGGTACTCGCGAGGCGTCCGCTGTCATCCGGGACCGGGCAGGCCGATGCCTCCGGCGCCGACGGCGAATCGGGTGCACCGCGCCCGCGGCGGCTCCGGATGATCGCGGTCGGCCGAGTGATACTCGGCGTCGCGCTCGCCCGGTACCGTCGGTGCCATGAAGATTCGTGGTGCTGTGCTGGAGCGGATCGGCGACCCGACTCCCTATGCCGATTCGACCCCGATCGTGATCGAGGATCTGGAGTTGGCGGAGCCGGGACCGGGGGAGCTGTTGGTCCGGATCGAGGCGGCCGGACTGTGCCATTCGGACCTGTCGGTGGTCGACGGAAACCGGGTGCGGCCGGTGCCGATGCTGCTCGGCCACGAGGCGGCCGGACGAGTCGAACAGGTGGGCCCCGGTGACAGCGATCTGCGGGCCGGCCAGCGCGTCGTGATGACCTTCCTGCCGCGCTGCGGACAGTGTGAGGGCTGCGCCACCGGCGGTCGCACGCCGTGTGTCCCGGGCAGCGTCGCCAACAACGCGGGCGAGTTGCTGGGCGGCGGGCGACGCCTGCACGATGCGAGCGGACCCGTGCACCACCATCTCGGCGTCTCGGGATTCGCCACCCACGCCGTGGTCGATCGGCGGTCGGTGGTGCCGGTCGACGACGATGTGCCGCCGGAGGTCGCCGCCGTACTCGGCTGCGCGGTCCTCACCGGCGGTGGGGCCTTGCTGAATTCGGCCCGGCCCGGTGCGGGGGACCGCATCATGGTCGTCGGTCTCGGCGGCGTGGGTATGGCCGCCGTGCTGGTGGCCGCATCGCTGCGGGAAAGTCTCGGCGCGGAGGTCATCGCGGTCGACACCGTGCCCGAAAAGCTCACGCTGGCAAAGGAATTGGGCGCGACCCAGGTCTACACACCGGCGGAGGTGGCCGAGCGTGGCATCGCGGCCGAGGTCGTGGTCGAGGCGGCGGGGAATGTGCGTGCCTTCGAGACCGCGGTGGCCGCCACCGCGCCCGGCGGCACCACGGTGACCGTCGGGCTGCCGAATCCGGAAGCTCGCGCGAGCATTTCACCGCTCGGGCTCGTCGCGCAGGGGCGTTCGATCGTGGGCAGCTACCTCGGTTCCGCGGTCCCGGCGCGCGACATCCCGGAATATGTGCGGATGTGGCGGGAGGGGCGGCTTCCCGTCGAACGCCTGGTGTCCTCGCGCATCCGGCTCGACGAGATCAATCACGCGATGGACGAGCTGGCTGCCGGGCACGCCCTGCGCCAGGTGATCATTTTCGACTGATGCGCCGGCCTCGCGCCCGTGGTGCCCCCGCATGTCGAAGGTCGCCCGTCGCCGCCCGCACCGCATGGTCGTCGCTGGACGACGCTGCGGCTCGCCGATCGGTCGAGACGACGAGGCGGTCCCGGCGTCCGCGCGGCTGCCGGATCGGCTCTCGGTGGGCGCGCCGGGTGACGTACACGACTTCCTGGTGACCGGTGTGGCGGCGGCCGGCACCCCTGCCGATAGGCTCTGAGCGCAACGGGCATCGAACGGTATGTGAGGAGTTCACGGTGGCGACGAACCGGATCCGGGTGGGCGTACTCGGCGCGCAGGGCAAGGTCGGGCAGGCGATCTGCGCGGCGGTCGAGGCCGCCGACGACCTGGATCTGGTCGCCGGGGTCGACAAGGACAACGCGCTCGAGGCGTTCACCGAGGCCGGCACCCAGGTCGTGGTCGACTTCACCCACCCCGACGTGGTGATGCCGAATCTGAAGTGGTTGGTGGAGCACGGTATTCACGCCGTGGTCGGCACCACCGGTTTCGACGAATCCCGGCTCGCGCAGGTGCGCTCCTGGCTGGCGGACAATCCCGAGGTGGGCGTGTTGATCGCCCCGAACTTCGCCATCGGGGCGGTGCTGTCGATGCGGTTCGCCGAACAGGCCGCCCGCTGGTTCGAGTCGGTCGAGGTCATCGAACTGCATCACCCGAACAAAGCCGACGCCCCCTCCGGCACCGCCTATCGCACCGCCGGCATCATCGCCGAGGCCCGCAAGCAGGCGGGCGTGGGCCCGAGCCCCGATGCCACCACCACCGAACTCGACGGCGCGCGCGGTGCGAGCGTCGACGGGGTGCGGGTGCATTCAGTGCGCCTGGCCGGGCTGGTCGCGCACCAGGAGGTGCTGTTCGGCACTCAGGGCGAAACGCTCACGATCCGTCACGATTCGATCGATCGCACCTCCTTCGCACCGGGTGTGCTGCTGGGTGTGCGGCAGATCGGCGCCCGCCCGGGACTCACCGTCGGGCTCGATCCGCTGCTGGACCTGTGAACGAGCGCGACAGCGGGCGGCAGGTGCTGCGCATCGTCGCCTTCATCGCCTTCCTGGTCGTCGCGCTGGCCTTCTACTTCCTGCTGCTGGGTCGCATCGCGATCGAACTGATGACCTCGGGCAAGGCCGCGGCCGTCGCGATGGGCGTGGGCGTGCTGATCCTGCCGATCCTCGGCGTGTGGGTGGTGGCCACCAGCATCCGCGCCGCCCTCGCCCACCAGCATCTGGCGCGGCGCATCGACGACGAGGGCCTCGAACTCGACGTCTCCGACCTGCCCCGCCGTCCCTCCGGCCGGCTGGAGAAGGCCGCGGCCGACGACCTGTTCGAACAGGTCAAGAAGGAGTGGGAAGCCGACCCCGACAACTGGCGCACCAACTACCGCGCCGCCCGCGCCTACGACTACGCCGGCGACCGCTCCCGCGCCCGCGAAACCATGCGCCGCGCCGTGGAACTCGAGCGCGTCGAACGCCGGACCCGGTCCTGACACACCGCCGGCCCCACTAAGCTCGCCTGGGTGCCGACGTTGCTGATCATCCATCACACGCCTTCGCCGTTCCTGCAGGACATGTTCGAAGCGGTGGTCGCGGGCGCCACCGACCCCGAGATCGAGGGAGTCGAGGTGGTGCGGCGGGCGGCGCTGGCCGTGACCGCAAGCGATGTGCTCGCCGCCGACGGCTATGTGCTGGGCACGCCGGCCAATCTGGGCTACATGTCGGGTGCGCTCAAACACGCCTTCGACACCTTCTACTACCCGTGTCTCGACAGCACCCGCGGCCGGCCGTTCGGGGTGTACATCCACGGTAACCAAGGCACCGAGGGGGCCGAGCGCAGCATCACGACCGTGACGACGGGGATGGGGTGGCAACAGGCCGCCGCGCCGGTGATCGTCACCGGTCAGCTGGGCACGGACGACCGGGAGAAGTGCTGGGAACTGGGCGCGACGATAGCGGCGCAGTTGACCGCCTGAGCCGGTGACCCGATTTCTGGTGTCTCACACGGATATCACCGGCACCGTCATACTCGACGGCAGGACGTCGCGTTCCCGGCTGGGGCGCGGCGCGATGATCGGGTTTCGGGAAGGGTGAGGGCCATATGACGCCACCGCGGCGGATCGGTCTGGTCGAGGACCACGAGTCGGTCGCGCTCGGCCTGGCCAGCATGCTGGCCGGCGAGAGCGATCTGGAGCTGGTCATCACCGCCGCAACGGTGTCCGAATTGCTCTCGGCGGCACCGGAACTGGATCTGGTGATACTCGATCTGCGGCTCGCCGACGGCTCCACCCCGCAGTCCAATGTGCAGGCCCTGCGCGATCGCGGGCTCGAGGTGCTGGTGTTCACCGGAGCAGATAATCCGTTCCTGGTGCGCTCGGCCGCGCGAGCCGGGGTGCTGGGCGTGGTGCGCAAATCCGAAAATGTGCAGACCGTCGTCGCCGCGGTGCGCGCCGCCGCGAGCGGTGAACAGGTGGTCACGACCGATTGGGCGGCCGCCATCGATGGCGATCCGCAGCTGCCCGATGTCGGACTGAGCCCGCGCCAGCAGGAGGTGCTGACTCTCTACGCCTCCGGCGAAAAGGCCTCGCGGGTGGCTCGGTTGACCGGGCTCTCGGAGCAGACCGTCAACGACTACCTGGGCCGGATCCGTCAGAAGTACGCCGACGCCGGCCGCCCGGCGCCCACCAAGACCGACCTCTACAAGCGCGCGGTGGAGGACGGATGGCTACCGGTGCCCGAGCGCAACCAGGCATGATCGCGGTCGACGCCGCCGGAGTCTTCGCGCGCACCGCGGCCGCGGCCCGGATCCGGGTTCCCGGCCGCGCGCAGGTGCGCTCCGATGCTCCCGCGGTGGAACGCGTCATGCGCCGGCTCGGGCTCTCGATCGGTGCGGGCGGGGTGATCATGGGCCTGGCCGACGTCCCGGAGATCACCGAGCAGGCGCAGTTCACCCCCGCCTGGTGGACGCCGAGCGCCGGTGCCTTCGCATTCGGACTGTTCCCGGTGCTGGCCGTGCTGTCGATCCGGTCGAACCCGCGCACCATCCGGCTGGTGTCGGGCTGCGCTGCGGTGGCGTTCCTGTCCGCGGTGGCGACCATGCTGATCGGACTCGACACCCACAGCATCGGCGCGAATTCGGTGTGGCTGTACCGGATGCTGCCGCTCGGGGTGCTCGCCGCGGCCCTGGCGTGGCCGACTCTCGTCGCGGTGGCCTATCTGCTGATCGGGTCGGCGGCCGTCGCGTTGACGAATATCTATCTGGCGGAACAGTTCACGGCCGCGTCCGCACTGAGCGCCTTCGCGCGGGCGGTCGGCTTGTCGGCGCTGTTCCTGTGGTGCGTACTCTCGGCGTTGTCGGCCGCGGCTCGGGTGGACCGCGAATCGGTGGCGGCGAGCAAGCAGGCCGCCGAAGCCGCCGCGGCCGCGGCCCGCGACAACGAGAGCGCCCGCTTTGCCGCCCTCATCCACGACGCCGTCCTGTCCACGCTGCTGGACGCCTCCCGCGGCAGCGAACCCTCGGATGTCTTGCGCCGGCAGGCCGAACGCACCCTGGAACAACTCGACGAGATCCGGGTCGAATCGCGCGAACCGGATGTACTCGACGCCCGCGCGGCTGTGAACTTCTTGCGCGCGTCGGTGCACGAGGTGAACGCCGGCATTCGCTTCACCACCAGGACCTGGCCGGGCTTCGACGATCTGCGCATGCCCGCCGGAGCCGCGCGCACCCTCGCCGCCGCCCTGGCCGAAGCGGTCCGCAACAGCCTGCGCCACGCCGCGGTGCCCGGTCGCGCGGTGACGCGCACGGTGACCTGCACGATCAGCGCGGGCAGTATTCGGGTCGTCTTCGCCGACGACGGCGCGGGATTCGACGTGAACGCGGTCTCCGCGGACCGCCTCGGCATCTCGGTGAGCATTCTCGGCCGCATGCGCCAGCTGGCCGGCGGCGCCGGATTCGTGGAATCGCAACCCGGGGAGGGCACCGCGGTGACCTTGGTCTGGGGTGGTGACGGTGCGCACTGAATCCGGTCGTGAACAGGCCTTCGGGCTGCGCGAGCTGCTCGGACTGCGCGGCGGTACCGCCTGGCTGTTCCTGGTCCTGCTGGAAGTGACCATCACGCTCTACATGGTCCGCAACCTCGACACCACCAATGCGCTGCCGGCGCTGACCGCGCTGATCGTGATGGTCGTGGCCGGTGCGCTGGTGCTGGTGGTCCCCGGTGATCCGCTGCCGTGGACCGTGACGATCTTCGTCGCCGCCGTCGGCCCGGTCGCCACCGCGCTGACCTCGGCCGATCCCGGCACACCGGAAACCTGGCACATGGTGTGGACCACCTTCGCGACCTCGTATGTGCTCGCCGTGCTGGTGCTGCGCGGCCGGATGGGGACGGCGTGGCTGGGCGTGGCCGGAGTCGCGGTCGTCATCGGTGTCGCCACCGCGCGGGCCTGGCTGAGCGCGAGCGCGATCGTCGCCGCGATCGTGCCCATCGGCACCGTCATCGCCATCTCGGTGTTCGCGCAGATCATGCGGCCCACGCAGCGTTCGCTGCGGATGTTGCGCGAGGAGGCGAGCGCCCAGGCCGCCGCGGAGGCGACGATGGCGGCCGCCGACGGCGAGCGCACGCGGCAGCTGGCCCGCCTGGACCGGGTGGCCCGCCCGATCCTGGAACGCATCGCCGAGGGTGCGGTCCTCACCGTCGGCGAACGCGAACAGTGCCGGCTCCTGGAGGCCGAACTGCGCGACGGTCTGCGCGCCCCGCAGTTGATGACCGAGGAACTCAGCGGCGCCGCGCGGGGTGCGCGGGCGCGCGGGGTGGAGGTCGTCCTGCTCGACGACGGCGGTTTCACCGATGCGCCGAAGTGGTTGCGCGAACGCGTCATCGACGTCGCCACACGGGAATTGGACGCGGCCAACGCCGGTTCGGTGACGGTGCGTATCCTGCCGCCGGGGCGCCGGGTGCTGTCGACGGTTCTCGCGCAGTCGCCCGATCGCGACCGCCGCACCGAGATCGGCCCCACCGGCACGGTGACGGTGATGGACTGACTCAGCTGTCGCAGCGTCCGGGGCCGCCCTTGCGCATCTGATCGCGCAGTGCGCCCTGTACCGCACCGGAGAGCCAGGAGTTCAGCGACTGACCGCTCTGATTCGCGGCCTCCTCGGCGCGGGCCTTCAGGTTCTCGACCATGCGCAGGGTGACCCGGCTGATGTCGCCGGTCATCTCCTCGAAGGTCGGGTGCGACTCCTCGCGCGCGGTGCGGCGCACCTCCACCTGGGCGTCGGTACCGGACAGGGAGACGTGCACGGTGCGATCGTCGAGGGTCGCGTTGATCTCGTCGGCCAGATCCGAGAGCGCGGCCAGCAGCGTCAGCCGCAGTGAATTCTCCGTGGCGGCGGCCAAGGCGGCGGCGGTGGCTTGGGTCTTCTCGTCGCCGAGGGCAGCCGCCGCGATGAGATCGTCGTGCAGCCGGGCGGCGTACTTGTTCAAATCCATGACATCAGTATGACGTCATCGGAGACATCATGCCAGCGCCGAAATGCTGTCACAGTTGCTGTCATTGCTGGAATGTGACCGGAATGTCTGCCGATATCACGGACGACGGTTCGGTGTCGTATCCGCGACCGGGTAGCCTTTCTGACCATGACGAACGGTGAATCGACGCGAACAGAGCTGCGCGCGTCCGGCACGGTCGGTGTCGCGATGGTGACCCCCTTTACCGCCGAGGGCAAGCTCGATGTCGATTCCGGCGTCGCCTTGGCCGCACGCCTGGTCGACCGCGGTGTCGACCTGCTCGCCGTCTCCGGCACCACCGGGGAATCGCCGACCACCACTGAATCGGAGAAGTTCGACCTGCTGCACGCCGTCGTCGACGCCGTGGGCGACCGCGCCACCGTCATCGCGGGCGCCGGCACCTACGACACCGCGCACAGCATCGAGCTCGCGCGCAATGCCGAGCGCGCGGGTGCGCACGGTTTGCTGGTGGTGACGCCGTACTACTCGCGTCCTTCGCAGGAAGGCCTGCTGGCCCATTTCACGGCCGTCGCCGACGCCACCGATCTGCCGGTGACGCTGTACGACATTCCGCCGCGCTCGATCGTGCCGATCGCCCCGGATACGCTGCGTCGCCTGGCCGAACATCCGAATATCGTCGCGGTGAAGGACGCCAAGGGCGACCTGGGCGCGGGGGCGGAACTGATCGCCGACACCGGACTGGCCTACTACTCCGGTGACGATGTGCTCAACCTGCCGTGGTTGTCGGTGGGCGCGGTCGGATTCATCAGCGTGATCGGGCATCTGGTGCCGGAGCGGCTGGTGCAGCTGCGCGATGCGTACGCGGCCGGTGAGGTGACGCTGGCGCGCGACATCAACGCCAGCCTGCTGCCCGTCAACCGTGCGATGGCTCGCGTCGGCGGCGTGGCCCTGATCAAATCCTCGCTGCGGCTGCTCGGAATGGATGTCGGCGAGCCGCGGCTGCCGCAGCTGATGCCCGTGGGTGTGAACTTGGAATCGATCGTCGCCGAACTGCGGCTGGCGGGAGTGCTTGCATGAGTGAACCGGTGAACCGTCGTCCGCGTCGGACCGCGAGCCGAGCGGCGGGAGCACCGGCTCCGGCGCCGCCGCCGGTGCCGCGGAGGACGTCCGAAGAGCCTGCGGCGCAAGAGGTTTCAGCGCCCGCGGCGCAACAGGTACCGGCGGAGCCGGCGCGCGCCGCCGAGCCGGCCGTCGAGCGCGGGACCGCCGCCGAGCGGCGCGAAACCGCTCCGGCGGCGCGGCGCGAAACCGCTCCCACCGCCCAGCGCGGCGAATCGGCTCCCGCCCAGCGCGGCGAATCGGCTCCCGCCCAGCGTGGCGAGCAGACCGGCGACCGGGGCCGTTCCCGGCGGTCCGGCCGGGGTCGCCAGTCGAGCCGTGGTCGTGCGGAACAGTCTGCGCCGCAACCGGTTTCGCCGGAATTGCCGACCGGACTTCCGCCCAAGCTGCCGAAGCAGGGCCTGCGCGTCTACGCGCTCGGCGGCATCGGCGAAATCGGCCGCAATATGACCGTGTTCGAATACGACGGCGCGATGCTGATCGTCGACTGTGGTGTGTTGTTCCCCGAGGATCAGCAGCCCGGCGTCGACCTGATCCTGCCCGACTTCCGGCCGATCGAGGACCGGATCGACGAGGTGGCCGCCGTCGTGCTGACCCACGGGCACGAGGACCACATCGGCGCCGTGCCCTTCCTGTTGCGGCTGCGTCCCGACATCCCGGTCGTCGGATCGAAATTCACGCTCGCGCTGGTCGCCGCGAAATGCCGCGAACATCGCCTGCAGCCCAAGCTGATCGAGGTCACCGAGGGCCAGCGGACCACCCACGGCCCGTTCGACTGCGAGTACTTCGCGGTCAACCACTCCATTCCCGATGCCATCGCGGTCGCGGTGCGCACGCCGGCCGGGCTGGCCCTGCATACCGGTGACATCAAACTCGATCAGCTGCCGCTCGACGGCCGCCTCACCGATCTGGCCGGGTTCTCCCGCCTCGGCGACGAGGGCGTGGACCTGTTCCTGGTCGATTCGACCAATGCCGAGGTGCCCGGCTTCGTCACTCCGGAACGCGAGATCGGCCCGGTCCTCGACAGTGTGATCGGCAAGGCCAAGGGCCGCGTCATCGTGGCCTCGTTCGCCAGCCACGTCCATCGCATCCAGCAGGTCGTCGATGTGGCGCAGCGCTACAACCGCCGGGTGTGCTTCGTCGGCCGCTCGATGGTCCGCAATATGCAGATCGCGCAGGATCTCGGGTATCTGAACATTCCCGAGGGCATCGTGGTCGATCTGGATCAGGCCGCGAATCTGCCCGTGCACAAACTGGTGCTGATCTCGACCGGCTCGCAGGGCGAACCGCTCTCGGCGCTGTCGCGGATGGCGCGCGGCGACCACCGCCAGATCAACATCCGCGCCGACGATCTCGTGGTGCTGGCCTCGTCGCTGATCCCGGGCAACGAGAACGCGGTCTTCGCGGTGGTCAACGGCCTGGCCCGGCTGGGCGCCACCGTGGTGACCCAGCAGAGCGCGAAGGTGCACGTCTCCGGGCACGCCTCGGCCGGTGAGCTGCTCTACCTGTACAACGCGGTCCGCCCCACGAATGCCATGCCAGTGCACGGCGAGTGGCGGCATCTGCGCGCCAACGCCGCGCTCGCGGTGGCGACCGGAGTGCCCGAGGAGCGGGTGATGCTCGCCGAGGACGGTGTGGTGGTCGACCTGGTCGACGGCATCGCCTCGATCGTCGGCCGCTATCCGGTCGGGCAGGTGTATGTCGACGGATTGTCGGTCGGCGACGTCGGCGAATCGACGTTGTCGGACCGTCTGGTGCTCGGTGAGGGTGGCTTCATCGCGATCACTGTGGTCGTCGACGAGACCACGGGTAAGGCGGTCAGCACGCCGGAGGTCAGCGGCCGCGGTTTCTCCGACGATCCGGGTGCGCTGTTGGGCGCTCAGGAGCTGGTGGAGGCCGAACTGCTGCGCCTGGCCGGGGAGGGTGTCACCGATACGCACCGCATCGCACAGGGTGTGCGGCGCGTGGTGGGCCGCTGGGTCGCCGACACCTACCGCCGCCGCCCGATGATCGTGCCGACCGTCATCGGCGTCTGACGCCGGATGTGGCCCCGCCCGCGGCAAGGAAGCTGGGCGGGGCCGCTACGCAGTACCGATGAAGCGCCGGGGACACGTCCAGGGTGACGCTGCCTACCTCCACCGGCCTCCGACCCATTACGCTCGGCCCATGAGTATGGCTCAACGGGAACGCCGGGCCCTGGTGTCGACCATGACGGCGGTCGGTCCCGACGCCCCGACCCTGTGCGGTACCTGGACGGTGCACGACTTGGCCGCGCACCTGGTGGTACGGGAACGCCACCCCGCGGCCGCACCGGGGATCCTGCTGAAACCCCTTGCGGGATACCTCGATTCGGTGCAGGCGAAGGTGTCCGAGAAGCCGTTCACCGAACTGCTGGAGCAGATCCGCACGGGGCCGCCGTGGTGGTCGCCGCTGAAGCCGGTCGACGCCGTGGTCAACCTGACCGAGATGTTCATCCACCACGAGGACGTGCGCCGGGCCGACCCGGAGTGGAAGCCGCGCCCGTTGTCGGCCGAGGACGAGCGCGCATTGTGGTCGGCGACGCGGCGGATGGCGCGGATGGCATATCGCAAATCCCCGGTCACCGTCGTGCTGGCGACGCCGGAGGGCGAACGCGTGACGGCGCACAACGTCGGCGGCGATGCTGTGGTACTCACCGGGCAGCCCTCCGAACTGCTGCTTCACGCATTCGGCCGCAACGAGGTCCGCATCGATGCCGCGGGCGGTGTCGACGATGTGGCCGCGGTCTTCGCCTCCGATCGCAGCGTCTGAGCCCACCGCGCGCGTCGTTTCCGGCCGCTGACGGCGTTGTGAGGTCGGCAATGATGTGGTTGGGATGGGTGTTGCGGATGGTCCCGATGGGGCTGTTGCGGCTAGCCTGAGGTCATGGCAGGTAAGTCCCGCGGCACCACGACGTCGAGTTCGCGGGCGGGATCCACCCGGGGGCGGGCTCCGGCGCGGACTCGCTCCGGAGGCGGACGCGCCCGATCGGCGCCGCGTGGCCGCACCACCGCGACCCGCCGGCCGGTGCGCCGGTCACCGCAGACCGCGCCGCTGGCGGTGATCGGCCGCGGTATCGGCAACGGCTGGTCGGTGCTGGCGCGCGGATTCGGCGCCACCACCCGCACCATCAGCCGGGCGGGGGAGATCGAACACGGTCATCGCCGCGACGGAATCGCGTTGGCGCTGGTCGCTTTCAGTGTCGTCATCGCGGCGGCGGTCTGGATGTCGGCGGGCGGTCCGGTGGGTCACTGGGTCGACACCGCGGTGCGCGCGATCGCCGGATCCGCGGCGGCCGTGCTGCCGTTCGTGGCCTCCGGTATCGCGGTGGTGCTGATGCGCACCGAACCCCGGCCCGAGATCCGGCCGCGGCTGGTACTCGGCGGATTGCTGGTGGGACTGCCGGCGCTCGGAATCTGGCACATCTTCGCGGGCGCGCCGGCCGATGCGCACGGACGCGCCCATGCGGCGGGGTTCGTCGGATATGTGCTGGGCGGGCCGCTGCGCAACGGCCTCACCGCGTGGCTGGCGGTGCCGCTGCTGTTGCTGGCCATGCTCTTCGGACTGCTGCTGGTGACGGGGACGACGGTGCGTGAGGTCCCGCACCGCCTGCGCGAACTCTTCGGGCTGCCCGATCCCGAATTCGCCGACGACGACGGGCAATACGGGCTCTACGACCCGGAAAACTATGACGCCGACGGCTTTCCGATGCACAAGAGCCGTTCCTCGCGGCGTGGCCGCACCCCGGAGGAGAATTATCCGACCGACGAGTTCGGCGGCGCCGACGCGGTCACCGAGGTTCTCGGCGAACCGCCGTTGCGCGATGCGAAAGATATCGCCGAGCCGGACGAAACACTGCCCCCGGCAAGCAAACCCAAGGCGCGCAAGCCGCCGAAGGTCGTCGACCAGACACCCGAGCCGCAGCCTCCGCAGCAACTGGAATTCGTCACCGATCGTGAGGTCGACGGTGATTATCAGCTGCCGCCGCTGACCCTGCTGACCGACGGCGATCCGCCGAAGAAGCGCAGCGCCGCCAACGAATCGATGATCGAGGCGATCACCGAGGTGCTGGTGCAGTTCAAGATCGACGCGGCGGTCACCGGCTTCGTGCGCGGTCCGACGGTCACCCGCTACGAGGTCGAACTCGGCCCCGGTGTGAAGGTCGAGAAGATCACCGCCCTGGCCCGCAATATCGCATATGCGGTGGCCACCGAGAATGTGCGTTTGCTCGCACCGATTCCGGGCAAGTCGGCGGTCGGTATCGAGGTGCCCAACGCCGACCGCGAACTGGTCCGGCTGGCGGATGTGCTCAAGGCGCCGTCCACGCGAAACGACCACCACCCCCTGGTGATCGGCCTCGGCAAGAACATCGAGGGCGAATTCGTCTCTGCGAATCTGGCGAAGATGCCGCATCTGCTGGTCGCCGGTTCCACCGGTTCGGGTAAGTCGAGTTTCGTCAACTCGATGCTGGTCTCGCTGCTGGGCCGCGCCACTCCGGACGAGGTCCGGATGATCCTCATCGACCCGAAGATGGTGGAACTCACTCCGTACGAGGGCATTCCGCATCTGATCACGCCCATCATCACCCAGCCCAAGAAGGCCGCCGCCGCGCTGGCCTGGCTGGTGGAGGAGATGGAACAGCGGTATCAGGACATGCAGGCCAGCAAGGTCCGCCACATCGACGATTTCAACAAGAAGGTGAAATCGGGCCAGATCACCACGCCGCTGGGCAGCGAGCGCGTGTACCGGCCCTACCCCTACATCCTGGCGATCGTCGACGAGCTGGCCGACCTGATGATGACCGCGCCGCGCGACGTCGAGGACGCCATCGTGCGCATCACCCAGAAGGCGCGTGCGGCCGGTATCCATCTGGTGCTGGCGACCCAGCGGCCCTCCGTGGACGTGGTGACCGGTCTGATCAAGACCAACGTTCCCTCCCGGCTGGCGTTCGCGACCTCCTCGCTGACCGATTCCCGCGTCATCCTGGACCAGCCGGGTGCGGAAAAATTGATCGGTATGGGCGACGGCCTGTTCCTGCCGATGGGCGCGTCCAAGCCGACCCGATTGCAGGGCGCGTTCATCTCCGACGAGGAGATTCAGGCCGTCGTCGACTTCGCCAAGAATCAGGCCGAACCCGAGTATCAAGAGGGCGTCACCACCGCCAAGGCCGGGGAGAAGAAGGACGTCGACCCGGATATCGGCGACGATCTCGACGTCTTCCTGCAGGCCGTCGAACTGGTCGTCACCTCGCAGTTCGGTTCCACCTCGATGCTGCAGCGCAAGCTGCGCGTCGGATTCGCCAAGGCGGGCCGCCTGATGGACCTGATGGAGACCCGCGGCGTGGTCGGCCCGAGCGAGGGCTCCAAGGCGCGCGACGTGCTCGTCAAACCCGATGAGCTGGACGGGCTGCTGTACTCGATTCGCGGCGGGGGAGAGGCGGAGCAAGCGGCCGAGCCCGATGCGATCGATGCCTAGGCTTCCGGCGTAGGCCTCACCCAGTGTAGGCCCAGCCGGTGACGGTCCGGATCTCGACCCGGATGACCGGTCCGCGGGGAGCGTTGTCCCGGTACTGCGGGTATTTCGCGGTGAGCCAGGCGATCGCCTCCGCGCGTTCGGTCTCGCCGGTGGCGACGGCGGCGATGCCGTCGAGCCGGACCCACCACAGCCGCGACCAGTCCTCGTCGTATTCGTCGGCCAGCACCGAGACTCGGTTCTCGGCGGCGATATTGCGCAGCCGCCGCAGGTCCGTCGTCGATTTGGGCTTCTGATCGACCGCGGTGACCAGGACGCGGCCCGTCGGGGAGAGCGCGAAGGTCACGGGCACCAGATGGGGCCGGCCGGTCGGGTCGGTCGTACCCAGCCGCGCCACGCGGGCCGCGCGGGCTCGCGCCAGCGCTGTATCGGGATCCAATCGCACCGGTTCACGGTAGATCGCCGCCCGGCGCGGTGTGGCCTACGGCGTCGCGTTATCCCGCTCGACTTGCTCGGACGCCTCGGCTCGGATGCGCTCGAATTGCGCACCCATCGCCGCGGCCAGGGCATTGGCCGCCGAGAGCGGGCGGACCATCACCATCAGGTCGTCGATGCGGCCTGCCTCGTCGGTGCGGATGAAGTCGGCGCCGGTGACGTGCTTACCGTCGACCGTCGCCTCGAAGATCAGGGTCGAGTCGTGCCCCGGAATGCCTGCATCGTCACCTCGCATATGCAACTGGTTGACTATGTCGAGGATCGTAGCGGGCCGCGCCGCGCCTGCCTAGGAGTTCGGGGCCGCCTGTGCGGAGAAGGCGCCCATCACCGGGGTCCATTCCAGGAATCGCTTCGCGTCGATCAGCCCCTCCTGGGCGAACGGATCGGCCGCGAGCAGCTCGTCCAGTGCCGCGGCATCGTCGGCGCGGAACAGCAGCAGCGCGCCGGAACCGTCGGCATACGGCCCGGTCGACAGAACCACACCTCGGTCGACCAGATTCGACAGCCATTCCCGATGGCGGGGCCGGTGCTCGTCGCGCCCGGCGACGGTGGCATCGGAATAGGTGTAGTGGACGGCGAAGATCGGCACGCGCGCTCCCGAAAGATTCAGAGGGTCAACAGCATTCGAGTATTGCCGAGGGTGTTCGGCTTGACGTAGCTGAGGTCGAGGAATTCGGCTACACCGGTGTCGTAGGAGCGGCACATCTCCGCGAACACTTCCGCCGTGACGGGCGTGCCGTCGATCTCGGCGAATCCGTGCCGGGAGAAGAACTCCACCTCGAAGGTCAGCACGAACAGACGCTGCAGCTGGAGTTCGCGGGCGGTCGCGATCAGCTGATCCACGATCAGGCGGCCGACGCCCTGTCCTTTGGCATCGGGGTGGACCGCGACCGTGCGCACCTCGCCCAGATCGGCCCACAATACGTGTAATGCGCCACAGCCCACCAGGCGCCCGTCGACCTCGGCCACCCAGAATTCCTGGACCGACTCGTAGAGTGTGACGAGATTCTTTTCCAGCAGAATGCGGCCGGCGTAGACGTCGACGAGGCTTTTGATGGCGGGCACATCCGAGGTGCGGGCCCGTCGGACGAGCACGGTGCCGGGGCCGGTGGCGCCGATCGAATCACTCTGGTGTGCCCGCGTCGTCATGGGGTGCACAGTAGTCGGGTCGTCAACCGATAGTCTGGTGGAGTGCCGCACATCTCGTCCGCCCGCCTGCCTCGATCCGCCGGGGGTCGCGGCTGCGTGCATTCCGGCCGGGGGTGCCGGTGAGCGTGCAGAGCGACGATATGGACCGGACCTGGGCCGAGGCCGGCAGAGCGCGGGCGAATCTCGTTCCGCCGCAGCCGAAGCGGACGGTCGAGCCCTCCGCGGTACCGCTGATGAACATCGCCAACATTCTCACGGTCCTGCGCATCGTGATCGTGCCGATCTTCCTGCTGGCGTTGTTCGCCGCCGGCGGCCACGACACCGGGTGGCGGATCGCAGCGGCCGCGCTGTTCGGCGTCGCGGCCATCACCGACCGTATCGACGGCCAGGTCGCGCGCAAGTACGGACTGGTCACCGACTTCGGCAAATTGGCGGATCCGATCGCCGACAAGGCATTGATCGGTGCGGCCCTGATCGGGTTGTCGGCACTGGGCGATCTGCCGTGGTGGATCACCGTCGTGATCTGCGCCCGCGAGATCGGCGTGACGTTGCTGCGGCTGGCGGTGGTGCGCCGCGGCGTGATTCCGGCCGGCCGCGGCGGTAAGGCCAAGACCCTGGTGCAGTCGGTGGCGATCGGCGTTCTGCTGCTGCCGCTGGCGGGCGCGTGGGCGGGCGCCGGAATGGCGCTGATGTATGTCGCCGTGGTGCTGACCGTGGTGACCGGATTGGATTACGTGGTGCAGGCCGCCCGGTTGTGGGCTCGGCCGGTCGAGCGGCGGTGACGACGGTGGGCACCGACGTGGCCGCCGCCGACCCGCTGGCCGCTGTCCCCGAGGCCGCCGAGCTGGTGGCGACGCTGACCCGCATCGGTCAGACCGTGGCCACCGCCGAATCCCTGACCGCCGGTTTGCTCGCGGCCACGATCGCGGGGGTACCGGGCGCCAGTGTGGTGTTGCGCGGCGGAGTGATCGTCTACGCCACCGATCTCAAACATCGCCTCGCCGGCGTGAGTGAGGGCACTCTGGCCGCGGACGGGCCGGTCGCGGCGGGAACCGCCGAACAGCTCGCCGTCGGCGCGCGCACGGTGTGCGAGGCCGACTGGGGGATCGGATTGACCGGCGTCGCCGGGCCGGATCCGCAGAACGGCTGCCCGGTCGGCACCGTCTTCCTGGGGTTGAGCGGACCCGAGGGCACCGAGGTGGTGCGGTTGCAGCTGGCCGGGGACCGGTGGACGATCAGGATAAGCGCGGTTCGCACGGCCGTCGCGGAGCTGCTGCGCCGCGTCGGTGGCGGCGATCGCACCGGCACCGGCTGACGACGGCTTCCGGTGGCTGCCGATCGGTTCCCGCGGGCGGGAACCAACGGGGTGGCATGCGACGTTGGCACTGTAGACGGAGGGTGCGTCACGCTCGACGGCGGTCGCGCTCGGCCCGGTGAGGCGAGAACGTGAGGAGAACGAGATGACGCTGCTTCGAGAGGCCATCGGCGAGAGTCTGCGGCGCGCTCGGATTGCCCAGAGCCGGACCCTGCGCGAGGTGTCGACGTCGGCACGCGTGAGCCTGGGTTATCTGTCCGAAGTCGAACGCGGCCGGAAAGAGGCCTCGAGCGAACTGCTGGCCGCGATCTGCCAGGCGTTGGATGTGCCGCTGTCGCAGGTGCTGGTCGATGTGAGCGCCACCATGGCCGACGCCGACGCCCCGGCGCCCGCGACGGAGACCGCCGACACCGCGCCCGCGGCGAGTGCATCGGCGCGGGCGGGCATCGCCGAGGACACCCGGATCGTGATTCCGGCCCCGAAGGCCGAGAAACTGGTCTTGGTGCAAGCGAAGTGACTCGCCGCGAACCGGCGGCCACAACTGCCGGCGCCGGGTCGGCGCCGGCAAGGCTGTACGACGGAGCGGAAACCGATAGATTCTCTGTAAGCGTCGGTTACGGGCGGTTCGGCAGCCCGGATCCGACGCCGTGGAGGATAGGGACACAGGGGTGCGTGACGGTCGCGCACCGCCGCCGTGCTGGGGCGCGGCGTAGTCAGATGGAGGCGGGATCAATCGATGGCTAATCCGTTCGTGAAGGCCTGGAAGTACCTGATGGCCCTCTTCGATTCGAAGATCGAGGAGCATGCGGATCCGAAGGTACAGATTCAGCAGGCTATCGAGGAAGCCCAGCGTCAACACCAGGCCCTCTCGCAGCAGGCCGCGTCGGTGATCGGTAACCAGCGTCAGCTGGAGATGAAGCTCAACCGTCAGCTCGACGAGGTCGAGAAGCTCAACGCCAACGCGCGCCAGGCCGTCCAGCTGGCCGATCAGGCCAATGCCGCCGGCGATACCGACAAGGCGATCCAGTACACCAACGCCGCCGAGGCGTTCGCGGCCCAGCTGGTCACCGCCGAACAGTCCGTCGAGGATCTGAAGGTGCTGCACGACCAGTCGTTGCAGGCCGCCGCCCAGGCCAAGAAGGCGGTCGAGCAGAACGCCATGCTGCTGCAGCAGAAGGTCGCCGAGCGGACCAAACTGCTCAGCCAGCTCGAGCAGGCCAAGATGCAGGAGCAGGTCTCCGCATCGCTGCAGCAGATGGATTCGACGCTGTCCGCACCCGGCAGCACCCCCAGCCTGGACGCGGTGCGCGAAAAGATCGAGCGTCGGTACGCGAACGCGCTGGGCGCCGCCGAGCTCGCGCAGAACACCGTGCAGGGCCGCATGATGGAGGTGCAGCAGGCCAGCGTGCAGATGGCCGGCCACAACCGCCTCGAGCAGATCCGCGCCTCTATGCGCGGCGACGCGCTGCCCTCGGGTGACTCCGCCGGTCAGTCCATCGCCAACCCGGCTCAGCCGCAGGTGAACAAGGGCCAGGCCGCGCAGCAGTAAGCGCGGAGCGGGTCGATCGGAAGGCTGGGCAGATGGGGCGAACGCGGGCAGGTAACGAGCCCGCGCCGACCCGTGCGCGGCCCTGGTCTCGATCCGTTCGCAGCGCGTCCGCGCCGCCCGCCTCCGCCGCACCGTCGGCCGATGCGGCGCGGACGCCACTGATGACCTCCCCACCCGCCGCTGAGGCTACCGCGTGGCAGTCGATCGCCGAATCCATTGAGCGGTATCGGGTTTCCGGTTCGGTCCCACCTTCCTCGGCTTCCGAGGAGAACTCGCTGACCGGCGTCGACGATCCCCCGCCGCCGGGCGCGACCGGATCCGCGACGTATGCCGAGCCCGAAGGTGCCGGCGCACAACGCCGATCGTCCGAGGCCTCATCCGGAACAGCGGACGACACCGGCGCGGACCGGAACTCCCGGGCCGAGGGCCGATACGTGAACACCCGTCGCAGCGCGGCCCGCCAGATGCTGCGCGGTCGTCGTGTAGCGCCGTCCGGCCGCCGATCTCGCCGACGCGGTAGGGCCCCCGATATCGAATCCGATGGCGGCCGACCGACATTCGATCCCGCATCGGACACGGACAACCCGAGCGCTTACCGCGTGAGCCACGAAACCCGTGAGCCGGACAGCGGGCCCGCCGCCTGGTCGCCCACCGGATCACGTGAGGCCGGTGGGGATTCGCGCGAGCGCCGTCGTTCGCTTGGCCGAGGCGCGTTTCGTGATCCCATCGCCGACCAGATGGCCGCGGCGGAGCCGCTCGCCCGCGCCGGGCGGGTACCGGGCGCGCTACGCGATGCCGGGGAATTCGCCTTGCATGCGGTCCGGAAGTGGGCCGACCCGCGGGAGCGGGAACTTCGCCGTCGGCGGCGGGTGCGGCGGCGCAGCCTCCGCTGGAGCGCGGCCTCGGGCGTGACCGCGCTGGGAACGGCCGGACTGGTCGCGATCTCGGCGCCTGTGTGGGCGGTTGTCGTGGTCGGTGGCGGTGCGGCCGCGCTGGTGACCGGTGCGGCGGTGAGCACCCGCCGATATCTGGAGTTGCGTCGAAACCCCTTGCCGCCCGCGGCGTTCGTGCCACGTCGGCTGCCCGCAGTGCAGCCCGCGGCGCGGGCGCCCATCGCCCGGCTGGTCAGGGCGGAACGGGCCTTTCACGCCCTCGGCCGTCAAATCGACGCGAGCGGCCGCGTGCCGCCCGAGGATTTCGCCGACACCGTCGCGACCGCGGAATCCGGCGCGGCCGCCCTGCACGCTCTCGCCGGGGACATCGCGGCGATGGAGAAGGCGCTCGCGGTGGTCGCGACCTCGCATGCCGGGGCGGGATTGCGGCAGCAGTCGGCCGCGATGGTCGGTCGGCTGGAATCGGGCGTGACCGAATACGAGCAGCTTGTCGCCGCGGCCGGTCAGATCCTGGCGGCCGGCGCGAGCGAAGCGCCGGCACCGGCGGATGAATTCGGCTGGGCCATGTTCACCTTGCGCGAGGCGGCCGACCGACTGGACGGCTGGGCCCAGGCGCTCACCGACCTGGCGGACCGGCACTGAGCGTGGGCGCCTCGGCGGCGTCGGGTCCGTGGTGCTGGGGCTGGGGCGTCCCGTTCGCGGACCGCTCCTCGCGGACGATCCGGCTAGGGGTTCACCCTGAGATTTCCCGGATATCGGTTGTGACCTGGTGATTTTCCGGCGCCGAGTTGACAGTATGGAGGAGTCGGATCGCGTTGACGGCGGTTCGGAAACCTTCGGGAGGAATGGACATGTTCTGGAAGATTCTGGGCGTCGTCGCGCTCGTGTGGCTGGCGCTGATCGTGATCGGCGCGCTGGTCAAGGCGTTGTTCCCGATCCTGATGATCAGCGTCGTGGTCTTCGGCCTGTACCTGCTGTACAAGGCCGTCTCCGGCTCGAACAAGTCGACGGTCACCAAACTGTAGCGAGCCGCACCCGGGCCGTTCGGTACGAATACCGAACGGCCCGTTGCTGTTTCGCGATGGCGGAGCCGTGCCCCAGTCGTGTTGGCGTTTCGAAGTCCACTTCGCCGGCTGATCGCCGGCCCTGTGAGCGGCCACGATCGACCCGGGCGGCGTTCATGACCGTCGGATAGCTGTGCCCGCCCGGCATCGTGTGGGGACGGGGTATGGCAGGGTGGGGCGCATGCGAATGGCTGTCGTCGCGGGGCCGGATCCGGGTCATGCGTTTCCGGCGATCGCGCTGTGCCTGCGGTTTCTTCGGGCGGGCGATGATCCGGTGTTGTTCACCAGTCCGCGCTGGTTCGATGCGGCGCGGGACGCGGGTATCGCGGTGCGGCGGCTGAAGGGTTTGGCGCCGCGCCCGCAGGACGACGACGCCGACGCGGGCGCGCGGATCCACGAACGGGCGGCTCATATCTCCTCGGAGATCCTCCCCGATCTCAGTGCGATGCTGCCGGAGCTGGTGGTCTCGGATGTGCTCACCGCCGGCGGTGGGATGGCCGCCGAGCGGCTGGGGGTGCCGTGGGTCGAGTTGTCGCCGCATCCGCTGTATCTGCCGTCGAAAGCCTTGCCGCCCATCGGCAGCGGGCTCGCGCCGGGTGAGGGCCTGCGTGGGCGGATGCGCGATACGGTGCTGCGCGGACTGACCGCGCGCGCGATCACCCGCGGTGAACGCCAGCGTGGGGCGGCCCGGGCGAGCGTGGGCCTGCCGGAGGTGGATCCGGGCCCGGCCGCGCGATTGATCGCCACCCTGCCCGCTTTGGAGGTCGATCGGCCGGATTGGCCCCAGGACGCGCATGTAGTGGGTCCGCTGTTGTGGGAGCCGACCTCGGAGGTGCTGGCGCCGCCGCCCGGTGACCGGCCGCTGGTGGTGGTCGCGCCGTCGACGGCCGGGACCGGGTTCGGTGATCTGGCGACCGGTGCGTTGGAGGCGCTCGCGGACAGTGATGTGCGAGTGGCGATTTCGATGCTCGACACGCCGCCGGTGGATCTTCCGCCGTGGGCGACGGCGGGTCTGGGACGGCAGGACGAGCTGTTGCGCCATGCCGCCGTGGTGATCGGCGGCGGGGGACACGGATTGCTGGCCAAGACTCTGCTCGCCGGCGTGCCGATCGTGACCGTGCCCGGTGGCGGCGATCAGTGGGAACTGGCCAATCGTGCCGTCCGCCAGGGGAGTTCGCTGCTGGTGCGGCCGTTCACCCCGGAATCGCTGCGCGCGGCGGTGCACACCGTTCTCGACGACGATTCCTATCGCAAGGCCGCCGCCGCGGCCGCTGCCACCGTCTCCGATGTCGCCGATCCGGTCGACATCTGTCACCGCACGCTGGATCGGGCTCGCGCGAGCTGACCGCGCCGCCGCCGGCGGTTCGCGTGCGACCGGTACCCTCGGCACGGTGCGGTTGACTGAATTTCAGGAACTCTTGCATACCGAATTCGGCGTCGCCCGCGGCGACCTGCTGCTGGCCGATCATGTCCTGCCCGCGATGAACGGCCGTACCGGCGCCCAGGCGATCGAGGACGGGATCGACCCTCGCGAGGTCTGGCGTGCCCTGTGCGCCGAATTCGACGTACCGAAAAACCGCTGGTGAGCGACGGCGGATCCGGGGCTCATCGCTGCGCATCAGCTGGACTCAGGGAACCCCGCCGCGGTTGCCGGCGGGACTCGGATCCGAAGGGTGACCGCATTCTCTCAGGAGGAATCGGAGCCGCGGCGCCGATTCAACCGACCGGGATCTCGGCAGCAGCCGGTTCCGTCGGCTCGGCGGTCCCGGTGCGGGGGCGCAACAGGACGAAGGCGATGATGCCGAGAACGACGCCCACACCCGCTGCCACCGCGACCGCGGCGTCCAGTCCGGACACGAACTGCGACACCGTGCTCCGCCCCTCGCCCGCCGAGCTGCGGAATACCGTGCCGAGTACCGCGACACCGAGGGCCAGGCCCAGCTGCCGGGCGGTGTTCACCGCTCCGGCGGCGGTGCCGCTCTGCTGGGCAGGCACCGCGGCCATCGCGACCGCCACCAGCGGCGGCGCCAGCACACCGATGCCGACGCCGATCATCACGTAGCCGAAAAGTAGTGTGCTCCAAGTGGATTCGGCATCGATCACGCCCAGCAGACCCGCCCCGATACCGGTGATCATCAATCCGCCGCCGATGGTCCAGCGGGGCGCCACGTCGTGCAGCCACCGCCCGAACGCCCCCGAGACCACGAACGCCGTCGCCGCCATCGGCAGCATGGACAGGCCGGCGCGCAGCGGGCTGAGCTGCAACGGCTGCTGCAACCACAGGGAGATCAGGGGGCTGCTCGCGAAGGCGGCGAAGTTGAAGCCCGCCGCCGCGACCAGGGTGGCCGTGAATTCTCGGTTGCGCAGCAGCGCGAGCGGGAACATCGGTGTGGCGCTCCGCGATTCGACGAGAGCGAAGCAGGCGAGCGCGATCGCGCCGAGCATCAGCGTGCCGACTGCCGCGCCGTCGCTCCACCCGTCTTCCCCGCCCCGGATGATGCCGTAGGCCAGCGCGGTCGCCGTGACGGCGAAGGCGGCCATCCCGGCGACGTCGACGCTACGGCCGGGCCTGCGCGGCGAAGGACCGAAGGCGTGCAGCGACAACACGATGGCGATCGCCGCGATCGGCAGGTTCACCAGGAAGATCCATCGCCACGACAGCAGGTCGGTCAGCGCCCCGCCGAGCACCACCCCGATGCCGGCGGCCGCCCCCGCAACCGCACCCCAGGCGCCGAACGCGGTGCCGCGATCGCGGCCGGTGTAGGTGGCGTGCAGCAGCGACAGCGTGGTCGCGAACATGGCCGCACCACCCACTCCCTGTACGGCCCGCGCGGCCACCAGCAGGTCCGAGGACCGAGCCAGTCCGCAGGCCAGAGAGGCGGCCGCGAATATCGCGAGACCCGCGAGATAGGTGGGTTTGGCGCCGAACCGGTCGGCAACCGAGCCGAGCACCAGCAGCAGTGCGGCCAGGCCCAGCGCGTAGCCGTCGACGACCCACTGCAACCCCGACAGTCCGGTGCCGAGATCGGCGGCGATGTCCGGGAGCGCGACGTTGACGATGGTGACGTCGATGAGCAGCATCAGCGTGCCGAGGCACGCCGCGAACAAGGGGAGCCATTTCCGCATGGCGACCTCCGGGTAGTGCGAACGATATCGACGCCAAGCGTGCGAGATGTTTGAATATCCATCCAGCTAACCGGCCGTCGATGTGAGATTCCGCCTGTGAACCCTGAAGACGAACTCGAATCCTCCGTTCTCGATACGCTCGACAAGCAGATCGTGCACGGCCTGGTTGCCGATGCCCGCATCCCGTTCGCCACCCTGGGCGCGATCCTCGGTGTCTCCCGCCGCTATCGGTCGATGCGCCAACGCGGCATCCTGCACGTCTCCGGCCAGATCAACGCCATGCCGCTGGGGAATACGCGCTGGATGCTGCGGGTGCGGTCCACCCCGGACAAGGCGCTGCGGCTGGCCGAATCGCTGGCGCGGCTGCCGGATGTGAGCTGGGTGGCGCTGCTGTCGACCGGTTCGGAGGTCACCTGTGTGAGCCGCCCGCGCTCGATCGAACAGCGAGATGCGTTGCTGCTCAATGTACTTCCACGGGCCAGCCAGGTCACCGGGTTGATGGCCTACGAGATCATCCACCGGTTTCCGCTGGCGGAGGAGTGGCCGCGATACAGCCGCTTGCTGACCGCCGAACAGTTGCGGCAGCTGGGACCGCGGCCCGCGATGAACGATCAGCGCGGGCCCGACGCGCCGATGGACCTGTCCGCGGCCGACGAGGCGATGCTCGCGTTGCTGGCCCGCGACGGGCGCGCCTCCTATGCCCGGCTGGCGGCCGAAACCGGCTGGAGTCCGACCCGGGTCGCGCGGCGGATGTCCGAGCTGGCAAAGGCCGGCGTGCTGTATTTCGATCTCGATTTCGCCGTCGAGCGTATGGGATACGCGGTGCGGGCCTCGCTGTGGGTGCGGACGCGCCCGGCCGAGCTCGACGCCGTCGGCCGGGCGATCGCCACCCATCCGGAGACGGCGTTCGTCGCGGCCACCACCGGGCCCACCAATCTGGTCGCCTCCATCGTCTGCCGCGACAGTTCGCATCTGTACCGCTACCTCACCGAGCGGCTGGGGGCTCTGGACGGGATCGTCGATGTCGAGGTCACCCCGACGCTGCGGATGCTGAAACAGGCGCAGGCGTTGATGCAGACCGACCGGATCGCGGTGGTGCCGACGGCGACTCGGTGAAGGGTCACGGCCTTGTCGGGCGCGTCGCTTGCCTCGAACACGTGTTCGTCTAAGCTTGCCGTCAGAACTTGTCGGTGCCGCCCTCTACCGTGGGGGCCAACCACACAACGAGACTTACCCGTCAGAAGGGGAACAGACGATGGCACCACAGGCCTACGACCGCGACAAGGCGCTCGAGCTCGCTCTGGCGCAGGTCGAGAAGAGCTTCGGTAAGGGCGCGATCATGCGCCTGGGTGAGGAGGCGCATCAGCCCATCTCGGTCATTCCGACGGGTTCGATCGCGCTGGATGTGGCGCTGGGCATCGGCGGTCTGCCGCGTGGCCGCGTCGTGGAGATCTACGGTCCGGAATCGTCCGGTAAGACCACGGTCGCCCTGCACGCCATCGCCAACGCGCAGGCCAACGGCGGACTCGCGGCCTTCATCGACGCCGAGCACGCGCTGGATCCGGAATACGCCCGCAAACTCGGCGTCGACACCGACGCCCTGCTGGTGTCGCAGCCCGACACCGGTGAGCAGGCGCTGGAGATCGCCGACATGCTGGTGCGCTCCGGTGCGCTGGACATCATCGTCATCGACTCCGTCGCGGCGCTGGTGCCGCGCGCGGAGATCGAGGGCGAGATGGGCGACAGCCACGTCGGTCTGCAGGCCCGCCTGATGAGCCAGGCGCTGCGTAAGATGACCAGTGCGCTCAACAACTCCGGCACCACCGCCATCTTCATCAACCAGTTGCGCGAGAAGATCGGCGTGATGTTCGGCTCGCCCGAAACCACCACGGGTGGTAAGGCGTTGAAGTTCTACGCCTCGGTGCGCCTGGATGTGCGCCGCATCGAGACGTTGAAGGACGGCAGCGATGCGGTGGGTAACCGCACTCGTGTGAAGGTCGTCAAGAACAAGGTGTCGCCGCCGTTCAAGCAGGCCGAATTCGACATCCTCTACGGTGCCGGCATCTCCAAGGAGGGCTCGATCATCGATATGGGTGTCGATCAGGGCTTCATCCGTAAGTCCGGCTCCTGGTACACCTACGAGGGAGATCAGCTCGGCCAGGGCAAGGAGAATGCCCGCAAGTTCCTGCTGGAGAACACCGACGTGCGCGACGAGATCGAGAAGAAGATCAAGGAGAAGCTCGGCATCGGTGCCGACGTCACCGCAGACGCGGGTGCCGAGGCGCCCGTCGACTTCTAGCCGATGCCGCACCGGGAAGCGCCGGGGTCCTCACCCCTCCCGGACCCTGGCGCCTCTCGGCTCGACGCCGTCGAACGCCTGCGGCGGCAACTGGAAGACATCGAATCCCGCTCCCGACGCAGCGGCGGCCCAGAAAGCGAATCGTGGTCGAAACCCGTTCGCAGACAGGGTGTTTCGGTCCGTCGCCGACGATCGAAGCAGGAGGCGGAGGGCGCGTCTGCCGGTGTATGGCGTTCCGATGACGGTCCGGTGACCCAGCGTGGTTCGGTCGACGATGCGGACGTACCCGAGCCGGCGGACCGGTCCGCGTTGGAGCGGTCGAGTAGCGAAGTCGGAATCTCCAGTCGTCCTGGTAATGGCTCGGCGACACAGGATTCCCAGGCGCGCAATCGGATTCGCGCACTGCCGGCTGAGGTCGAGGCGCTGCAGCGAGGGCGGGACGAGCGCGCCACAGGCAACGGTCGGTCCGGCCGCACCCATCTGGCGGAGGGACAGTCGAAGGGTGCCGCACCGAAGGCGGGGACCGAGGCGCAGGCCAAGGATATCTGTCTGCGCCTGCTCACCGATCGAGCGCGCAGCCGCGCCGAACTGGCGGACAAGCTGGCGGCCAAAGGGTTCGCGCCCGAGGTCGCCGAGCGGGCACTGAACCGCCTCGCCGAGGTCGGGCTGATCGACGACGCGGCCTTCGCCGAACAGTGGGTGCATTCCCGCCACACCTTCTCCGGCAAAGGGAAAAAGGTTCTCGCCCAGGAACTTCGGCGTAAAGGGGTGTCCGACACCGACGCTGGGCCCGCGCTGGCCGCCATCACTCCCGCCGACGAAAGCGCCCGCGCCGCCGAACTGGTCCGCCGCACACTCACCACCCTGCCGCCGGACATTCCCGCCGACAAGACGGCCAACCGGCTGGTGAGCATGCTCGCCCGCCGCGGCTACAACCAGTCCATGGCCTACGCGGTGGTCAAGGACGAGCTCGCAGCGGCCGCCACGTCGAGCAGTGGCCCCGATGGTGTCGACCACACAGATCACGTCGGGGACGACGAACCGGTCGGCGGTTCCCGACCCATTGCAGCGGGACACCGTTCGTCGAAGGGCCGGGCCGGCGGACGGGCCGGGCTCGGCGGGACCGGGGCGGCGTCGCGGAAGTCCGGGACCGACGACGCCGAGCACGCCGCACAGTTGGTGCGGAAAAAGCTCGCAACGCTGTCGCACGATGTACCGCGGGACAAGGCAACCGCCCGACTGGTGGGTATGCTCGCTCGCCGCGGTTACCCGCAGTCCATGGCGTATGCCGTGGTGCAGGAGGAAATGGCCGCGGCCGCGCAATCCTTTGCCGCCCAGCCGAACCGGACCGAGAACACCGTCGGCGATGCCGAGGAGAGCGCCGACGTGGATGCGGTAGTGGCGGATTCCGGCCACGACGATGCGGAACGAGCAGCGGAACTGGTGCGCCGCAAGATGCGCACCCTGCCGCGAAACCTCTCCGAGGACAAGGTGGTCAACCGCCTTGTCGGCATGCTCGCCCGCCAGGGATACCGGCAGTCGATCGCTTACGCCGCCGTGCGCGCCGAACTCGCGCAGGGATACCCACCCGACTGAACCCCACGCCCGCCCCTCGGTCGCTATGAACGCCTACGAACCGACACCCACGAGCCCGAGCCGGGCCATCTTCGCCGCGATCGCCCGCGCGGTGGCGGGCCGCGCGGCTCGCTCCGTCGCCGGCAGAAGTCCTATGCTGCGCTGATGACCGCCGATGTGGAGGGTGGCAGCAGATCGCGCCGACGCGCCGGCCCGGCGGTCGTCTGGACCGGGGTGGCGGTGGCGGGGTCGTTCACCCGTCCGTTCGGCGTTGCCGCGACGGTGCTGGTCGCCGCTGTCGTTGTCGTGGTCGCCATCGGTGCCATGCGGGTCGGGACACGGCGAATGTCGTTCACGCCGCCGGTTCGGCGTGCAGTTGTGGTGTGGTCGGTCCTGCTCGCAGCCGTACTGGCGTGGGAACTGTACGCCTGGCTGTCTCAACCCGCACTGCTCGTGCCCGACGCTGCCCATCCGACCCTGTCGACACTGCTCAGTCCCGCGCTGGAGGGTGGGCCGGGTCGCTTCATCGGATGGCTGATCTGGTTGGGTGCAGGATGGTGGCTGGTGCGGAAATGACCGATCGCGCCCTCGTGATCACGGGATTCGCCGTCCTGGCCGTCCTCGTGATCAGCACGGCGGCAGTGGCCCGGCGGCGCCGCCTGTCGTTCGCCGGCCTCGGCGACACCGTGCGCTATCTGACCCGCACCCGAACCGCCCGCGTCGTCGCGGTGCTCCTGTGGGCGTGGCTCGGCTGGCATTTCCTGGCCAGATAGCCGGCCACAGAGGCCGCAGCGGCCCGATTGGACACCCATCCCCGGTCGCCGCGAGTGGCGTGGCCTGGCGACCGGGGTGGTGCGCGTCCAGGATCGACTATTCAGGACCCCCGGGGCGAGGGTTGCGTTCGGTGCGAGCACAACCCTGCCGGAGGTGCCGTCGCCGGACTGCCCGTTACGGCGAAGCGGTCCGGCTCAGCGACAGATCCACGCCCGGTGCGGCATCGGTGAGCACCGAATTCGCGCCCAGCACGGTCCGCCCTCGGCGCCGCGACCGCAACCGTCGCTCCACCCTGGTGGCGAGGAAGGTCAGCGCCCAGTTCAGGGCGATCATGATGACGGCGACCACGATCAGCGCCGGCACGGTGTTCTGTTCGGCCGCACCCAGTTGCTGACCCTGGCGCACGATTTCCTGATAGGTGATCTGGTAGCCGAGTGCGGTGTCCTTGAGCGCCACGACCATCTGCGAGATCAGCGCCGGCAGCATCGCCGTCACCGCCTGCGGCAGCAGAATCATCCTCGTCACCTGCCCCTTGCGCAAACCCAGCGCCTGGGCCGCCTCGGTCTGGCCCCGCGGCAGTGACCGAATGCCCGAGCGCACGATCTCGGCGATCACCGACCCGTTGTACACGGTCAGCGCGATCACCACGGCCGCCAGCGCCAGCTGGTCGGAGGCGAACAGATTGTCCTTGGCGAACCAGTTGTAGAGGAAGATCATCAGGATCAGCACCGGAACGGCCCGGGCCACCTCGACGATCACCCCCGCCACCCACCGCACGACGCGATGGTCGGACAGCCGCAGCACACCGAAGATCACGCCGATCACCATCGCGAACACGATCGCCAGCGCGGCGGCTACCACGGTGCCGCGCAAGCCCGGCAGGATGTAGGTCTGCCAGACCTCCGACTGCACGAACGGCTTCCACTTCTCCGAGGTGAGCTGGCTCTTCTCGTCGAACGCCCGCCACACCAGCCAGCCGAGCACCACCAGGACCGCCAGCACCAGCACCGAATACAGCGCATGCCGCCGTCGCGCCTTCGGACCGGGGACGTCGTAGAGGACCGAGGCGTTCGCGCTCATCGCTTCACCTCGAATCGCTTGGCCAGCCAGCCGAACAGCAATCCGGTGGGCAGCGTGAGAATGACGAAGCCGAGGGCGAAGATCGCGCCGATGGCGAGAATGTCGGCCTCGGTCTCGTTCATGGAGGCCATCAGTGCCGCCGCCTCGGCCACGCCGATCGCCGACGCGATCGTGGAATTCTTCGTCAACGCGATCAACACACTGCCCAGCGGCGCGATCACCGACCGGAAGGCCTGCGGTAACACCACATGTCGCAGATTCTGACCGAAGGTCAAGCCCAGTGACCGTCCTGCCTCGGACTGCCCCAGCGGCACGGTGTTGATTCCCGCGCGCAGCGATTCACACACGAACGACGCCGTGTACACACTCAAGCCGAGGACGGCGAAACGAAAGTTGTTGGTGGGCAGGAAATCCAGTCCAGAACTCGCACTCGCGAGCTTGATGCCCAGGGTCGTGTAGAGACCGAGTGAGCAGAACACCAGGAGCAAAGTGAGCGGGGTATTGCGGAAAACGGTGACATACGCCGTACCGATCCACCGCGCCACCGGAATCGGCGACACGCGCATCGCCGCCACCAGGGTGCCGATGATCAGCGCCCCGATCGCGGAGAACACGGTCAGTTTGATGGTGACCCAGAAGGCGTCCCACAGCTGATTGTCGTATCGGGAGATCAAGTCGAACACGGTGGACGCGCCCTCCTACTTCTCTGTGCCGGAAAGGGTTTCCGCGGCGGCCGGAACCCGAGCCGAATCAGTAGCGGTCGACCTGCGGCGGCGACGGGATCGGGAAGGTGTTGCCGAAGTTCTTCTCCAGCGACGCTTTCCAGGAGCCGTCGTTGATCATCGATTCGATCGCATCGTTGATCTTGTCGCGAGACTCCTTGTCGCCCTTCTTCAGGCCGATGCCGTAGTTCTCGGTCGTGAACGGCTGCCCGACCACCTTCAACTGGCCCGGAGATTGCGCGGCGTAACCGGCCAGAATGATGTTGTCGGTGGTGACCGCGTCCACCGCCCCGGATTTCAGCGCCTCCACGCACAGCGAATAGGTGTCGTATTCCTGCAACTGCACATCGTTGGCGAAATTCTTCTGAATGTTCTGCGCCGGTGTGGATCCCTTCACCGAGCAGAGTTTCTTGCTGCCTTTCAGCGATTCCGGGCCCGTGATATCGGTTTTGTCGGCGCGCACCAGCAAGGATTGGCCCGCAACGTAATACGGCCCGGCGAAGTCGACCTTCTGCTTACGCTGATCGTTGATCGAATAGGTGGCGACCACATAATCGACCTGCCCGTTCTGGATCAGCGTCTCACGTTGCGCGGAGGGAGCCTCCTTGAAGGTGATCTTGTCCGGGCTCACGCCGAGTTTGCCGGCGACGTAGGTCGCCACGTCCACATCGAATCCAGAGAACGACCCGTCCCGATTGCGCAGGCCCAGACCCGGCTGATCGAATTTGATGCCGATGGTGAGTTTGCCTTCCGACGCGTGTTCGGTGGCGGTCTTGTTGCTGCCGCCGCCACATCCGGTCGCGACGACCGCGATGGCCAGCGCGCCGATGCCGAACCGCAGCGCTCGGGTGATCCTCATCGAATGCCTTCTCTCTCGTGAAGTGTGAAGGGTGCTCCGCGGTGCGAGGGCCTGTTATCGATCCCGCCGCGGTCGTGCATTGCGATCAATGGCTCAAGATTTTGCCCAAGAAATCCTTGGCACGCTCGGAAGCGGGTGCGGTGAAGAAGGTTTCGGGCGCGGCGTCCTCGACGATCCGGCCGTCGGCCATGAACAGCACACGGTCTCCGGCGCGGCGGGCGAATCCCATCTCGTGCGTGACCACCAGCATCGTCATGCCCTCCTTGGCCAGTGCGACCATCACCTCCAGCACCTCGTTGACCATTTCCGGATCCAGGGCGGAGGTGGGCTCGTCGAACAGCATCACCTTCGGATTCATCGCCAATGCCCGGGCGATGGCCACGCGCTGCTGCTGACCGCCCGAAAGCTGCGCCGGATACTTGTCGGCCTGATCGGCGATGCCGACGCGCTCGAGCAGTTCCAGCGCCCGCGCGCGGGCCTGCTTCTTGTCGATGCGGCGTACCTTGACCGGCCCGAGCATGACGTTGTCCAGGATCGTCTTGTGCGCGAACAGATTGAACGACTGGAACACCATGCCCACGTCGGCGCGCAACTTCGCCAGTGCGCGACCCTCGGCCGGCAGCTCGACGCCGTCGACGGCGATGGTGCCGGAATCGATCGGCTCGAGCCGATTGACGGTGCGGCACAACGTGGATTTGCCCGACCCGGACGGGCCGAGCACGATCACCACCTGCCCGCGCGGCACCTCCAGATTCACGTCGCGCAGCACATGCAGAGCACCGAAATGCTTGTCCACGTTGCGCATCGAGATCATCGGCGGAACGGTCGCGGTGCCCGCGGATGCGTCGGCCGCGGCCGGGTCGGAGGTGTTCCCAGCGCTGGCGGTGCCGGGTCTTGCGTCGGCAGCATCGGTCATGACAGTCGACCCTAGAGCGGTCCTGCGCGAAATGCGCACTTTTGGCGCGTGCGTCGCGCCGTCGCCGCCTGCGCTTAACCCGGTGGTGACCTGGGCGCCCGCCCGCGTGACCGACGTCACGGCGGGCCGGCCGCGGGCGACCGGGGTGGGCGTCCGATTTCGTGCAGCGTCTACCCTGGACCCGTGAATTCGTCCATGCAGGTTGCAGCACATTCGGCTGCGGGACGCGCCCCCGGTTCGGCCACCGATCCGCAGTCCCCGCGGACCTACGAGGTGCGCACCTACGGCTGCCAGATGAACGTGCACGACTCCGAACGGCTGTCGGGCCTGCTCGAGGACGCCGGATACACCAAGGCCGCGGGCGGGCAAACCGCCGATCTGGTGGTGTTCAACACCTGCGCGGTGCGCGAGAACGCGGACAACAAACTGTACGGAACGCTCGGACATCTGGCGCCGATCAAGGCCGAGCGGCCTGGTATGCAGATCGCGGTCGGCGGCTGCCTGGCGCAGAAGGACCGCGACACCGTCGTGCGCAAGGCGCCGTGGGTCGATGTCGTCTTCGGCACCCACAACATCGGGTCGCTGCCGGTGCTGCTCGAGCGCGCCCGCCACAACGAGCAGGCGCAGGTTGAAATCCTGGAATCGCTGGAGGCGTTCCCGTCCACGCTCCCGGCCCGTCGCGAATCCGCCTACGCCGGCTGGGTGTCGATCTCGGTGGGCTGCAACAACACCTGCACGTTCTGCATCGTGCCCTCGCTGCGCGGCAAAGAGATCGACCGGCGGCCGGGCGATGTGCTGGCCGAAGTGCAGGCGTTGGTGGATCAGGGTGTGCTCGAGGTGACACTGCTCGGACAGAACGTCAACTCCTACGGTGTGAACTTCGCCGAACCCGCACTGCCGCAGGGACATCCGGCCGATTTCGCGCCCGACCACCGTGATCGCGGCGCGTTCGCGAAACTGCTTCGGGCCTGCGGCGGCATCGACGGACTCGAGCGGGTGCGCTTCACCTCGCCGCATCCGGCGGAATTCACCGACGACGTCATCGAGGCGATGGCGCAGACTCCGAACGTCTGCCCGCAGTTGCACATGCCGCTGCAATCGGGTTCGGACCGGGTGCTCAAGGCGATGCGCCGGTCCTACCGCAAGGATCGCTACCTCGGCATCATCGAGAAGGTGCGGGCCGCGATGCCGCACGCCGCGATCACCACCGACATCATCGTCGGCTTCCCCGGCGAGACCGAGGAGGATTTCCAGGAGACCCTGGACGTGGTCCGGCAGGCGCGGTTCACCAGCGCCTTCACCTTTCAGTATTCGATCCGCCCCGGCACGCCCGCGGCCACCATGGCCGATCAGGTGCCCAAGGCGGTGGTCCAGGAGCGCTACGACCGGCTGATCGAACTGCAGGAACAGATCTCACTGGAAGCCAATCGCGCGCTGATCGGCACCGAGGTCGAACTGCTGGTCGCCGAGGGCGCCGGTAAGAAGAACGCGGCGACCGCGCGGATGAGCGGCCGGGCGCGCGACGGCCGGCTGGTGCACTTCCGGCCTGGCGAGGCGGCGATCCGGCCCGGCGATATCGTCACCGTCGACATCACCGAGGCGGCGCCACACCACCTCATCGCCGACGGTCTGGTCCACACCCACCGCCGCACCCGCGCCGGCGATGCGCACGAACGCGGTGTGCTGCCCACGACCGCACCGATCGGGGTGGGCCTCGGACTGCCGCGGATCGGTGCGCCGGAGCCGCTGCCGGCGGCCGCCGGCTGTGAGACTCAGCCGGCGGCCGCCGGTTGTGATACCGGATGCGGGGCGTGACCGATGGCTGAACGCGGGAACGAGGACGCCGATCGCGACGCCACACCGGAGCGATCCGGTGACGCGTCCGCGCCGCAGCACCCGCACCAGCCACCGGCGCAGCAACCGAACGATGCGACCGAGCCGAATGAGGAGAGCATGAACCCCGCAGAGTCGAAGGTCTTCGAGCAATTCCGCGGCGACCTCGAGGCCGTCGAACGCAAGATCGCCGGCGAGATCGATCCCGGGACGCGCGCGATGGTGGTCGCGATCGCGGTTTTCGTGCTGCTGCTGTCGCTGATCCTGCCGCATGCCGGGGCTGCCCGCGGGCTGGATGTACTGGCCTTCGACAACCACGCACAGGCCGAGCACATCGGGCTGCCGTCGCGAGTCTTCGAATGGTTCGTGGTGATCTTCGGGATCGGGTTCTCGTCGCTGGCGCTGGTCACCCGCCGCTGGGCGCTGGCGTGGGTGGCGGTCGCCGGATCCGCGGTGGGCAGCGTCTTCGGGGTGCTCTCGATCTGGCACCGCCAGACCCCCGGTCTCGGCAACTACCACGGCGCCGGACCGGGCATCGGGCTGATTCTGGCCACGATCGGGATCGTGGTGCTGACCTTTCACTGGATCCGCGTGGTGTGGGGCCGGACCGCGCTTCAGCTCGAGGCCGAGGAGCGCCGTCGCATCGCGGCCGCCGAACAGGAAGAGCAGGACCGGCGCCGGCTGTTCGGCGACGACAAGTAGCCGCTGCGGCGCTCAGCGGCGCAGGGCTACCACGGGGATGGTGCGCTCGGTCTTCTTCGCGTGCTCGGCAAAGAACGGATACAGCGTGGTGAGCTCCGTCCACGCCCGGTCGTAGTCGGGGCCCTGCAACGGTACGGCGGTGGCCGGATAGGTCTCCCGGTCGACCTCGACGGTCACGGCCGGATCGGCGACGAGGTTCAGATACCAGTCCGGATGCTGCGGGGCGCCCACGTTCGAGGCGACGACGAGCAACCGGTCGCCGTCGAGATGGAACATCATCGGCGTGGTGTGCGGCGTCCCCGACCGGCGGCCGGTGGTGGTGAGAAGCACCAGACGATCCCGGTGCATCCCCTCGATCGGGCCGCCGGCGCGGAACTGCTCGATGACGCCTCGATTGATCTCGCGGACATCCATGGTCGGCTCCTCGTCCGGATTATTGCGGGGCAGCGGCGGCGACGGCGGGCACCGGCCGGTCGGCGGCGAACTCGACACCACCGACCGGCGACGAACGCACTCAGCGCCGGCTGACCGCGCCCTCGGCCGCGTCCGCCCATTCTCGCCATTGCTTGGCCTGTTCGAGTGCCTTCTCGGCATCGCGCGTGCGGCCCGCCGCCTCGGCCTTGGCTGCCTGCTCCTCGAACTGGGCGACCCGCTCGCGGAACTGCGCCGCGCGGGCCATCGCCTCGGGATCGGTACGCCGCCACTGGGCGTCCACCGCCTCGCGGACCCGCTTCTCCAGGGCTCGCAGTTTGCCCTCGAGTTCGTGCATACGCTCGCGCGGCACCTTACCGATCGCGTCCCACCGCTCCTGTAGTTCGCGCAGGGCCGCGCGGGCGGAATCCAGTGTCGCGGAATCGGGTTCGATGTGCTCGGGGATGCGGTCCTCGTAGTGGTGCAGCAGTTCCTCCTTGGCCGCCGCGTTCTGGCCGAATTCGGCATCGCGTTCGGAGGCGGCGGCATTGCGCGCGGCGAAGAATACGTCCTGGGCGCTCTTGAAGCGCCGCCACAACTGCTCGTCGGCCTCGCGCGGGGCGCGCCCGGCCGCCTTCCACTCGGTCAGCAGATCCCGGAAGACCGCGGCGGTGCCCACCCAGTCGGTGGAATCGGACAGCTCCTCGGCGCGCGCACACAGTTCTTCCTTGCGTGCCTTCGCGGCGGCACGTTCACGATCGAGTTCGGCGAAATGCGCGCCCCGGCGGCGGTTGAACGCCTCGCGCGCCTTGGAGAAGCGCCGCCACAGTGCGTCGTCGACCTTGCGGTCCACCCCGCGGATGGACTTCCACTCCTCGAGAATCTCGCGTAGCCGATCACCCGCGGCCTTCCACTGGGTGGATTCGGCGGCGATCTGCTCGGCCTCCGCGCACAGCGCCTCCTTGCGCTCGGTGTGCTCGTGCCGGGTGCGCTCCTTCTCCTCCTTGGCGTGGGCGGCCGCCTCGTCGGAATGTTCGATGATCGCCTGCAGGCGCTGCGCCAGACCCTCCACATCGCCGATCACCGCCGCGGTCGGCAGGGATTCGGCGAGCGCGACGGCCGCGGCCTTGGTCTTGCGGGCGTCCGTGCCGGCCGCGAGGCGAGCCTCGAGCAGCGCGACCTCGGTGGCCAGATCGTCGAAGCGACGCCCGAAATGCGCCAGGCCCTCGGCGGCGTCACCGGCCTGCCACGAGCCGACGACGCGTTCGCCGGTGGCGGTCTTGACCCAGGCGGTGCCGTCGTCGTCGACCCGGCCCCACTCGCTGGGATCGCTGACGGTCGGCACGACCACCGGATGTGGATGCTCATGGGCGGGGCCGGGGACGGGAGCCGGTTTGACGTGGTGCGTTGCCGCCGGTTTCGCCGCCGGTTCGGCTCGTTGCGCCGCGACGGGTTTGGGCACCCCCGGCTTGGGTACTCCCGGTCGTGGTGCCGCGCCGGGTTTCGGGGCGGCATCGGCCGGAGTCGGACGCTTCGCGGCGGGATTGCTGGACTGCTGCGCCGCGCCGGTTTCCGGATGCACTGCCTTCTCGGTTCCGCTGTTGTCGGTCATCGCTCCTCATCCCTGCCGCGCGTCACGGCTGCCTGGTTACGCCCTAGCAGATCCCATTCAACCAGCCAATAGACAGAATTGCCCTCTCTTGCGAACGGTGGCGTGGGCCGAGTGACGGTTGAGGGTGGTGGGACCACGCTCAACCACGGTGAGCGGCGGCCTCGGCTGCCGTTTCCCGGCGGCCGCTACCGTTGACGGGTGTTTCGTGTCGCCGCGCTGATTCCCTCGCCGCTCGTTTTGATTCCCGAACTGGGCGGTGCGACCCCGCTGACCGACTCCACCCATCCGGCCGCGCAGGTACCGCAGTTGCGCGCGGCCGTGCTGGAGGCCGGGCGGCTGCTGGCCCGGCAGGCCCGGCAGTGGACCATCGTCGGCGCGGGGACCGAGCCGCCGACCGGTGTGGGCAGTTTCCGCGGCTTCGGCGCGGACGTCCGGGTCGCGTTGTCGGCGGCGGAGCCCGGCGGTGAGCCGCGGTTCGACTGGCCGACCGCACTGCTGGTGGGCGCATGGCTGCGCGGACGGATCGCGGCCGAGGACGGCGAGGACATCGAAGCGCGGGCGCTGCCGGTCGATCCCGGCGCCGAGCCGGCCCGCTGCGTGGACCTGGGGGCCCGATTGCGTGGCGAGCTGGACGCCGACCCGCGTGCCCAGGGTGTGCTGATCGTGGCCGACGGCGCCGCGACCCTGTCCACTACCTCGCCCGGATATTTCGATCCCCGTGCCGAGGGCGAACAACAGCGGATCGACGCCGCCCTCGACGCCGGTGACCGCGCGGCACTCGGCGCACTGGACCCGCGGCTGTGTGCCGAACTCGAGGTGGCGGGCCGTCCCGGCTTTCAGGTGCTGGCCGGTCTGTTCGGGATCGACACCGCCGATCCGAAGGTCGAAACCCTCTATCGCGCGGCACCTTTCGGTGTGGGATACCACGCGTCGGTCTGGTATCCGGCGGGTGCGCGATGAGCGCGATGAGTACGCCCATCGCCGTCATCGGGCCGACCGCGACCGGAAAGTCGGAGCTGGCACTGGAATTGGCGGTTCGCCTGGACGGGGAGATCGTCAATATCGACGCCATGCAGCTGTATCGCGGCATGGATATCGGCACCGCCAAACTGCCGCCGCAGCAGCGCCGCGGCATTCCGCACCACCAGCTCGACGTGCTGGAGGTGACCGAAACGGCCACCGTCGCCGCGTATCAGGCCGCGGCCTCCGCCGATGTCGAGGACATTCTCGCGCGCGGCCGGGTGCCGGTCATCGTGGGTGGTTCGATGATGTACGTGCAGGCATTGCTGGACGAATGGGAATTTCCGGCCACCGACACCCGCGTCCGCGAGAAGTGGGAGGCGGTCCTCGAACGCGACGGCGTCGCGGCCGTCCATGCTGCCCTGCGCGCGGCCGATCCCGTTGCGGCGCAGACCATTCTGCCCACCGACGGGCGGCGGATCGTACGGGCGCTCGAGGTCGTCGAACTCACCGGCCGGCCGTTCGCCGCCTCGCAGCCGCAACGCGGCACGCCCCGATGGAATACCACGATCATCGGCGTCGACCGCGAGACCGCCGAACTCGACGCGCGTATCGAGGCCCGCACCGAGACGATGTTCGCGCAGGGGCTCGTCGACGAGGTGCGCGAACTGATCGGCCGCGGCCTGCGCCGGGGCCTGACGGCACGCCGGGCGATCGGCTACGCACAAGTCCTGGCTCATCTCGACAACGAATACGACCTGAGCCATGCGCGTGAGCGCACGCTGATCGGCACCCGCCGCTACGTGCGCCGGCAACGCTCGTGGTTTCGCCGCGACCCGCGGGTGCACTGGGTCGACGGCGCCGATCCGCGCCTGGCGGATGTGGTACTGGCCCATGTGCTCGACGAACAGGAATCGATTCGGCAGTGACCCGCCCATCGACCACCCGCACATCGACTACCCGCACATCGATGACCCGTAATGCCTCCGTGGGGGAGTGGCGAGCCTATCTCGGCAACCGCGCCCGCCGCCGGCGCGACGGCCGCTTTCTCGTACACGGCCGCGAACCGATCACCGCGGCGGTGGCGAACGGCTGGCCGCTGGAAGCGGTGCTGTACCGTCTCGGGGCCCCGCTGCCGGCGTGGGCGCGCGAGGTGCTCGACAACGACGCGGTGCCGGCGATCGGACTGGTCGGCGACGCCCTCGACGAACTCGCCGAACCCGATACCGGCACACCGGAACTGGTGGCGCTGGCGCACACCCGCAGCCGGGACGGATCGGAGGTCTGCCTCGATCCGGCACGTCCGGTGGTCGTGATCGATCGCCCGGCCTCCGCGCTGCGGCTGGGCAGTGTGCTGCGCACCGCGCACGCCTTCGGCGCCGCCGCGGTGGTGATCAGCGGTGCCGGCGCGGACGAATACGACCCGCGATGTGTGCGCGCCTCGGCCGGCGCGTTGTTCGCGGTGCCGGTGCTGCGGGTGCCCGGGCCGGCGAGCGTCGCCGAACTGCGGGCGGGCGCCGGAGTCGCGGCCCGGCTGGTCGGTGTCGGCGCGGAGCCCGCCGACCGGCCGGTCGATGCGCACACCTTCGCGGATGCGACGATCATGGTGTTCGCCGACGACGGCGAACTCGATGTGCGGTGGCGCGACGCGTGCGACGAGATGGTGCGGATTCCGGCGGGTGCGATGCCGGCCACCCCCTGCGCCGTATCGGTCGTGCTGTACGAAATATCCCGGCAGCGCCGGGTGTCGGTAACCAAGGTGAACGCCGGTGCGGCCGGCGAATAGTGCGGGACGGGTGGAGGATCGACGTCGATGAGCGAGCAGGAGCAGACGGTGTCCGTCGCGGCCGATATCGAGTTCAGCAAGGGCCACGGGACCCAGAACGATTTCGTGGTGCTGCCCGACTCCGACGCCCGCCTGCGCCTGGCCCCCGGTACCGTCGCCGTGCTGTGTGACCGACGCCAGGGCATCGGTGCCGACGGTGTGCTGCGCGTCGCCCGCGCGGGGGCGCTGGTGGAGCGCGGCGAGCTGGCCGAACTGCCCGACGGTGTGGCCGCGGCGGACTGGTTCATGGACTATCGCAACGCCGACGGGTCGATCGCCGAGATGTGCGGCAACGGCGTTCGCGTGTTCGCCCACTATCTGCTCGCGACGGGAATGCAGCGTGACACCGAATTCGTGGTCGGCACCCGGGCGGGCGCGCGCTCGGTGGTCGTGCACTCCTTCGACGCGGTGCACGGCGAGGTCACCGTCGGTATGGGCCGGGTGCTGATGCTCGGCGATTCCACCGCCACGGTCGCCGGCAGCGCGTTGCCCGGAGTCGGAGTCGACGTGGGCAATCCGCATCTCGCCTGTGTCGATCCCGGGCTCACCGCCGACGGACTGGCCGCGCTCGATCTCACCGTGGCGCCCGGTTTCGATCCGGAGTTGTTCCCGCAGGGCGTGAACGTGGAGATCTTGACCGCGCTCGGCGAGGACGGCGCGGTCGATATGCGGGTCTACGAACGCGGCGTCGGCGAAACCCGCTCCTGTGGCACCGGCACGGTCGCCGCGGCCGCGGCGGCGCTGAGGACTGCGGGCATCGATCCGGCGGCGGAATCCGCGCAGGTCCGGGTCCGGGTGCCCGGCGGCGCCGTCACCGTCGGCATCGATCACGGGCAGGCGTGGTTGCGCGGCCCCTCGGTGCTGGTCGGTTCCGGACACCTCGCCGCTGAGTGGTGGGCCGGCGCCTGATTCGTGTGAGCCGCGCCGTGCCGGGGCCGCTCCCGGCGTCAGCCGGAAATATCCGAGTGCGCCGTGTCGTTGTGGCGTGGGACCATGGAGGTGTATGAGGAAATCACAAACGTACGAGTTCACCCCGATCGAGCAGCTCGACTCGGAGACGGACGGCTACGCGGACCAGGATTACAGCATCGGCGATGACGACGCCGACACCGGCGTGACCGATTACGACGCCGAGACCGACGGCAGCGGCTACGCCGGCAGCGGCTGGGCGGCCGAGCCCACGGTCGGTGAACTGCAACTCGACGAACGCAGCGCGCTGCGTCGTGTCGCCGGGCTCTCCACCGAGCTCACCGACGTCACCGAGGTCGAGTACCGGCAGCTGCGACTGGAGCGGGTCGTGCTGGTCGGCGTGTGGACCGAGGGCAGCGCCGCGCAGGCCGAGGCCAGCATGGCCGAACTGGCCGCGTTGGCCGAAACCGCCGGCTCCCAGGTGCTCGACGCGCTGATCCAGCGCCGCGACAAGCCCGATCCGGCCACCTACATCGGCTCGGGTAAGGCCGACGAACTGCGCTCGGTGGTGCTCGAGACCGGCGCCGACACGGTGATCTGCGACGGTGAGCTGACCCCCGCGCAGCTGACCGCGCTGGAGAAGGTCGTCAAGGTGAAGGTCATCGACCGCACCGCGCTGATTCTGGACATCTTCGCCCAGCACGCCACCTCCCGCGAGGGTAAGGCGCAGGTGTCGCTGGCACAGATGGAGTACATGCTGCCGCGACTGCGCGGCTGGGGTGAATCGATGTCGCGGCAGGCCGGTGGCCGGGCCGGTGGTGCGGGCGGCGGGGTGGGCACCCGTGGCCCCGGTGAGACCAAGATCGAAACCGATCGCCGCCGGATCCGCGAGCGGATGGCCAAGCTGCGCCGCGAGATCAAGGAGATGAAGACCGCACGCGACACCAAGCGGTCACGGCGCACCTCCAGCGGCATTCCGGCGGTGGCGATCGTCGGCTACACCAACGCTGGGAAATCCAGCCTGATGAACGCGCTGACCGGTGCGGGCATCCTGGTGCAGGACGCGCTCTTCGCCACCCTGGATCCGACAACCCGCCGGGCCGCGCTCGACGACGGCCGTGAGGTCGTCTTCACCGACACCGTGGGATTCGTCCGGCATCTGCCGACCCAGCTGGTGGAGGCGTTCCGTTCCACCCTCGAGGAGGTCACCGGCGCCGATCTGCTGCTGCACGTGGTCGACGGTTCCGACGCGCTGCCCGATCAGCAGATCAAGGCCGTGCGCGAGGTGATCACCGATGTGCTGCGTGAGCAGGGCGAGGGATCCGGACCGCCGGAGTTGCTGGTAGTGAACAAGATCGACGCACTGGACGCGACGCAGCTGGCGCATCTGCGGGCTCAGCTGCCGGGGGCGGTGTTCGTCTCGGCCCGCACCGGCCGCGGCATCGACCAGTTGCGCGAACGGCTCGCGGAGATCCTCGGCGGGCTCGATGTCGAGGTGAGTGTGCTGCTCCCGTACACTCGTGGTGATCTGCTCGCGCGCATCCACTCCGACGGCCGCATCATCAGTTCCTCGCACGAGGAGGGTGGTACGCGGGTGCGGGCCCGGGTCCCCCGGGCGCTCGCGCCGACCCTGTCGCGGTACGCGCACGCGGGCACCATCGGCAGTGCGGAAGCAGCGGGGCCTTCGCACTGAAGCTTTCGTAGTCTGTGTGCCACAGTTGTTTTCGGTAGAATCGCGTCCTCACCGAACGGCTGCGGGGAGGGTGCAAATGTCCGGGAACGATGTCATGGCTGTCGAATCCACCGCCGAGCGCTCGCCGGCAACACCGGGGGAGTCCGCGACGCCGAGCGCCTCCGCAAGTCCGAGCGCTGCCGCGAAGCCGAGCGTTCCCGCTACGCTCAGTGACGGCGCACCGTTGCGAATGACGGTGCCCGCCATCGATCTTCGCGTTTTCGACGCGCTGTCGACGCCGGTGCGGCTGTGGAACAGTCCGGTCTTCCACGGCCTGGACAACATTCCCGAGACCGGCCCGGTCATGCTCGTCGGCAACCACACGCTGCTCGGCGGCGTGGACGCGCCGCTGCTGGTGCACGAGATCTACCACCGCACTGGCCGGGTGGTGCGCGCTCTGGCGGAGAACGTGCTGATGCGGGTGCCGCCGGTGCGCGAGCTCGTGCACCGGATCGGCAGCGTGCGTGGTTCGCGCGACAACTGCCGCACCCTACTCGAGAACGGCGAGGCCGTCATCGTGTTCCCCGGCGGCGGCCGCGAGGCGATGCGCCGCAAGGGTGAGAAGTACCATCTCAAATGGGAGGGTCGCACCGGCTTCGCTCGGATGGCGATCGAGGCCGGCGCGCCGATCCTGCCCACCGCGATGATCGGCGCCGACGACGTGTTCGACGTGGTCTTCGACGGCGATCATCCGGTGATGAGCCCGCTGCGCTGGACCGTCGAGGCGCTCGGTATCCGCGGCAATCTCACTCCGCCGCTCCTGCGCGGAATCGGCCCCACCGTCGTGCCCCGGCCCGAACGGTTCTACTACTCGATCGGCACGCCCATCGAGACCACGCCGTGGCAGGACGCCACCGATCTGGACGCCGCCGCGGAGGAGTTGCAGCAGGTGGTGCGCAAGGCGCTGGAGGAGGAGATCACCGCTTTGCTGGCCGAGCGCGATCGTGATCGCGGTCGCACCCTGTGGGGCCGGGTCCGCGGCACTGTCGGGCTGTAGAGGTTTACCCGCGTTCAGGGTGCGCAGAGATTACTTGCTGGAGCTTTCCGCACAGGTAGGCGACTTTTTTCGGATCTAAAGTGAACCGCGATTCCCATTCCGGGTACCGTATGTGGCAGGCGAGTTGCCGATGTGGTCACTAGGAGGTTGGCGTGGAGCGCACCCTTTTCGAGCCCGAACACGATCTGTTCCGGGAGTCCTACCGTAAATTTCTGGATCAGCACGTCGCGCCGCACCATGCCGAGTGGGAGCAGGCGGGAGTCGTGGATCGGCAGCTGTGGCTGGAGGCCGGTAAGCAGGGTTTCCTGGGCATGGCGGTGCCCGAGGAGTTCGGCGGCGGCGGCGTCAAGGATTTCCGCTACAACGCGGTGATCACCGAGGAGACCACCAAGGGGCAGTACTCGGGTCTGGGCTTCTCGCTGCACAACGACGTGATCGCGCCGTATCTGCTGGAGCTGGCCAACGACGAGCAGAAGCAGCGCTGGCTGCCCGGCTTCTGCTCCGGTGAGATCATCACCGCCATAGCCATGACCGAGCCGGGCACCGGTTCGGATCTGCAGGGCATCAAGACCCGTGCGGTGAAGGACGGCGGCGACTGGGTCATCAACGGCGCCAAGACCTTCATCACCAACGGCATCAACTCCGACATCGTGATCGTGGTCGCGCAGACTGATCCCGAGAAGGGGGCGATGGGCTTCTCGCTGCTCGTCGTCGAGCGCGGTATGCCCGGCTTCGAGCGCGGCCGCAACCTCGACAAGATCGGTCTCAAGGCGCAGGACACCGCCGAGCTCAGCTTCACGGACGTGCGGGTTCCGGCGAGGAACCTGCTCGGCACCGAGGGCATGGGCTTCATCCACCTGATGCAGAACCTGCCGCAGGAGCGGATGTCGATCGCCGTGATGGCCGCCGCCGCGATGGAAGGCTGCCTGGAAACCACCATCCAGTACGTGCGCGACCGCAAGGCCTTCGGCAAACCGATCGGCGCCCAGCAGAACACGCGTTTCGTCCTGGCCGAGTTGGCCACCAAGACCACCGCGGTGCGCGTGCTGGTCGACCGCTTCATCGAGGCGCTCAACGCCGGCACGCTTTCGGCCGAGGACGCCGCGATGGCCAAGTGGTGGAGCACCGAGGAACAGCTCGACCTGATCACCAAGTGCCTGCAACTGCACGGCGGTTACGGCTACATGCGCGAATACCCCATCGCCAAGGCGTATATGGATGCGCGTGTGCAGACCATCTACGGCGGCACCACCGAGATCATGAAGGAGATCATCGGCCGCTCCTTGAAACTGAGCTGACACCCTTCGGCCGCCCGTCGCCGGCAGCAACGGCCGCCGCCGGACCACCGGCGGCGGCCGTATTGTGCCGCAAGCGTTTTCGCTTCTACGAGCTCGTTCCGGACAGTGCGGTGGCCGCCTCGGTGAGGTCGGAGACCAGACCGTCGTAGGCGTCGGCGCGATCGGGAGCGCGCAGCGCGGCGGCCGGGTGAATGGTGGCCAGCGCACGGCGATCGTCGTGCGCGATCAGCCGCCCGCGGTCGCGGGTGATCCGGAAAGCGGGACCGAAGACGGCCTGGGCCGCCACCGCACCCAGGCAGACCACCAACTGCGGGCGGATCGCGTCGAGTTCGGCGGTCAGCCAGGGCGTGCACGCGACGATTTCGGTGCGCCCGGGCTTCTGATGGATGCGACGCTTACCACGCTCGGTGAACTTGAAGTGTTTCACCGCGTTCGTGAGATATACCGCGTCACGGTCGATTCCGGCATCGGCGAGGGCGCGATTCAACAGCGCCCCGGCGGGGCCGACAAACGGATGTCCGGCCACATCCTCGCGGTCGCCGGGTTGCTCGCCGATCATCATCATCGGGGCGTGCGGCGGGCCCTCGCCGAAGACGGTCTGGCTCGCATTCCGGTACAGATCGCAGCCGTGGCATCCGCGGGCGGCCTCGCGCAATCGCGCGAGATCCGTGGTGTCCGGCACGAATTCCGCCGCACCCGGGGCTTTCACCATGACCGATCCTTCACCCTTCTCCGGTCACTTCGCGCTCACTTCGGTCTCGATCGCGGAGCAGAACGCGTCCAGATCGCGCGGATTGCGGGAGGTGATCAGCGTCCAGCCGTCCTGCGTCCGGACCACCTGCTCGTCGACCCACCGGCCGCCCGCGTTGCGCACATCGGTCTGGAGCGACGGATACGAGGTCATGGTCTTGCCGCGGACCAGATCGGCCTCCACCAGCAGCCACGGGCCATGGCAGATCGCGGCGATGGTCTTTCCGGCGTCGGCGAATCCGCGCGCCAGGTCGACGGCCTCCTTCGTGGTGCGCAACTTATCGGCGTTGACGGTGCCACCGGGCACCACCAGCGCGTCGAAATCGCTCACCGATACCGAGGCCAGATCGGTGTCGGGATCGACGGTGGTGTCGGCTTCGGTGTCGTGCACGAAGGTCTGCACCGCATCGGTGGACGGGGCCGCGTGGGTGACGCGAATACCGGTGTCGCGCAACTGCTTCAGCGGTTCCAGTAGCTCGTCGCGTTCCACACCGGTCTGCGAGGTGACCACCAGGACGGTGGGCTCTCGGTCGGGTCGGCTCATCTCGCCTCCTTCTCGGGGCTCGCACGGGCGCTCAGGCGCCCTGCATGCGAATCAGGGTGTTGAGTAGTTCGGCCTGCTCGGCCAGTTCGTGCTGATCGGGGTGGGTGCCGATGCGGTCGGCCAGTTCGGGGCGCCGGATCAACTCCACTCCGTCCTCACCACTGTCGGTGGCGAGCCGGACCCGGCCTTCCGTCAGCACCAGGCGGGTGCCGGGGCTGCCCGCGTCCAGCAGCATCCGCAGATCCTCGGTGGTGACCTGCGGATGTGTTCCAGGGGTCTGCTCATCGGATGTCATGTCCGGCGGGTGCCCGGCGTGCGGCCGGTAAAACACCGGCCTGCGGAACCGTGGGCCGCGGATCACGGCCGGGTACCGCCGGGTTCGGGTGGGACGTTGGGCCGGGGATCGGCCGGCCAGGATCAGGCAGCGGCTCGGGAATGGGCTCCGGTGGTATCGGCCGGCCGGGGTCCGGCGGCGGAGGGCCGGGGATCGGATCCGGGGCGGGTCCCGGTATCGGGCGGCCGGGTCCGGGTGGACGGCCCGGCACGGGATCGGGCTCCGGGAACGGCGGCCGCGGATCGGGTTCCGGGGCCGGGATCGGACGTTCGGGCGTGGGATCCGGAACCGGCTGCGGCGGAACCGGTTCTGGGGCCGGGGGCTCGCTCGCCCGTATTCGCGGTCCGGCGCTGTAGGTGTACATATCGGCTCCTCGAACATGGAGATTCGCTGTGCGATCCGCCCGGGCCCTACGACGGATAGGCCGGGTAGGGCGCGGCCTTCAGGGTCCGTGCCAGGTGCGCGGCATTGCGCGCCATGTCCGTGGTGGTCGTCGCGACGGCCTCGGGAGTGTTGTCCAGGTCCAGATAGTCGACGCCGCTCATGGCCTCGCCGTTCCAGTACGTGCAACCCTGGGCCGGCACGGTGAAGCCGATGTCGTTGAGTGCCTGGAACGTATCGGCGCAGATCTTGTGCGCGCCGTCCTCGTTGCCGACGACGGCGGCGATACCCACCTTGCCCACCATGGCGGGCCGGTTCTCGTCGTCGGTGACCGACAGTTCGGCGTCGAGGCGTTCGAGCACGCGCTGAGCGACCGAGGACATGTGGCCCAGCCAGGTGGGCGTGGCGATCAGCACGATATCGGCCGCGCTGATCTGTTCGCGCAGTTGTGGCCATTGATCCCCGTCACCCTCGTCCGCGGTGATGCCGGGTCGGATATCCAGGTCGACCGCGCGCACGGTCTTGCCGGTCACGCCGTGGTTCGACAGTTCGCGCAGTACTTGCTCGGCGATCAGCTCGCTGCTCGATCGATCGGGCGACTTCTTCAGCGTGCAACTGATCGCGATGGCGGTGAGGTCGTCCCCGGGAGCTCGGGAACCGGTCGGGTCGTTCACAATGTGCTCCTTTCGACGGGCGACGGGATGCTCTGTTTCGCGCATACCCGCCGCTCCGCGCTCGAACCGGTCTCCCCCGGTGCGCCGATTGAAGGCGACGAGCACCGGGTATGCGGCGCCTATGGAGATTCCGCACCCCGAAGTGCGCCGAACATCCGGCCATCGGCACCTCTCGGCGTCCCGGCATCGGCCCGCCCCGGCGCCGGTGACGCCGAATACCGGCGCGCCGCCGCTCCCGCAGCCGCGCGGCGAGCTGTCCGCCGGTCTGTGCGCACTGCTCAACGGCACCGCCTGCCATGTCGATTTCGACACTGATAACACCGACCCGTACGGGGAGGATCTGCAGCTGGCGTTGCACCTGTGCTACGAGTTGCATTACCGCGGTTTCGGTTCCGTCGACCCGCGGTGGGAGTGGGACCCGGCGTTGCTGCGCATGCGCGCCCACCTCGAGGACCGGTTCCTGGCCGCGATGCGACGCGATGTGCCCGGCGGGGACGATCTCGACCGCGAACTCGACGATCTGCTCGTCGAGCCGGTCGAGGGCGCGGGCGTCGGGCACTTCCTGAACGAGCAGGGCCAGTGGTGGCAGGTATGCGAATACTTCGCGCACCGTTCGATCTACCACCACAAGGAGGCCGATCCCTACGCGTGGGTGATTCCTCGTCTGCGCGGTCAGGCGAAGGCCGCGCTGGTCGCGGTCGAATACGACGAGTTCGGCGCCGGCCGGGGCGAGGACGTCCACGCTCAGCTGTTCGCCGATCTGCTGGCCGGCGCCGGCCTCGACGACACCTACCTGCACTATCTCGATGCCGTCCCGGCGCCGATGCTGGCGCTGGTGAACATGATGTCGCTGTTCGGCCTGCACCGGCAGTTCCGGGGCGAGCTGGTCGGCCACTTCGCGAGCGTGGAGATCGGGTCGCCACCCGCGGCGCGCCGCATGGTCGACACGCTGCGGCGACTGGACGCGCATCCGGCGTGTGTGCGCTTCTACGCCGAACACGTGGAGGCCGACGCGGTGCACGAACAGGTGATGCGCCGCGACGTCATCGGGGATCTGTCGGCTCGCGAGCCCGAGTTGATCGCACCGATGGTCTTCGGCATCCAGGCGACGACGTTGCTGGAGAACGCCATCGACCGGCACATGCTCGACAGCTGGTCGGCCGGGCGCAGCTCGCTGCGCGACCCGGAGGCGATCCCGCGAGATCGCGCGGGTTGATCATCGGAAGGCGGGTATTCGGCGATCATGAACTTGTTCCGCGCACCGGGCGTCTACGCCCCGACAGCCGATACCGGACTGCTGATCAGAGCGCTGGGGGCTGCCGCCATCCCCGAGGGGGCCAAGGTAGTGGACGTATGCACCGGTACCGGCGCCGTGGCGATCGAGGCGGGGCGGACCGGTGCCTCCGCTGTCACCGCGGTGGACATCTCGCGGCGGGCGCTGGCCTCGGCGTGGCTCAACAGCAGGTTGCACGGGGTGCCGCTGGAATTGTTGCACGGCGATTTCGGCCGGGTGCTGCACCGGCGTACCTTCGACGCGGTGCTGGCGAATCCGCCCTATGTGCCGGGACCCGCGGAAATTCCGGCACGTGGCCGGGCGCGCGCCTGGGAGGGCGGACCGCGCGGCCGGGCGCTGCTGGATCCGCTGTGTCGGCTGATGCCGGAGTTGTTGCGCACCAAGGGAATCGCGCTGATCGTGCATTCGTCGCTGTGCGATCCGGATCTGACCGTACGACAACTGCGCGACGGCGGGCTCAAGGCCGCGATCGTCGTGCGGGAAACCTGCGAATTCGGTCCGGTGCTGAGCCGGCGGGCCCACTGGCTGGAGCAACAGCGCCTGATCGAACCGGGAACACGGCAAGAGGAGTTGGTGGTGATCCGTGCCGATCGAGAATGACGAGCCCACCCCCCGCCCGGCCCGCCGTACCCGGGTCACGCTCACCAAGGACGGTCCGGCACTCGTCGAGGGGCCGGTGGAGTTGGTGACCGACGACGGCCGCGTCGTGCGCTGCGATCGGTTCGTCGTCGCGGTGTGCACCTGCCGCCGCTCCGGGATCTATCCGCTCTGCGATACGACCCATCGCCGCCATCGCCGCAAACGCGGCGGCTGAACGCCGCGTGAGACGGTGATCACCGACGTGGCCCTGCGCTTGTCGATCGACCGGCCGCCGCGAGGTGGACGGCAGCGCGGGTCTAGTGCTGCGCCGCGGCCGCCTTACGCAACCCGTCGAGGATGAGATCCAGGCCGAACAGATACTGCTCCTCGCCGCTGCCGTGCGTGATCGCCAGTTCCGGTATCAGATCGGCGATCGTCGGATGGGCGACCGGATCCAGCATCTGCAGGCGGCTGGGGATGTTCTCACCGTTGCGGGGCACTGGAGCGAACACATGCCGCAGCGCCGAGCCGAAGGTGTATTGCAACAGCACCAGGTAGCCGCGCGCGGTCTCCTGTCGGCCGAGGCCGGCGGCCCGTAATTGGGAGAGCACCAATTCCAGTGCGGCGGTGGCGGTATCGGCGAAATCGCCGTCGCCGTCGGGTCTCACGGCGAGTACCCGAAGCACCGCCGGGCGCTTCACGAGCAGCCGGTACAGCGCTTGGCAGCAGGCCCGCACCCGGTCGGCCCAGTCGCCCGAGACGGCCGGGGGATGGAAGCTGTCGAGCACCTGATCGCGCGCGGCCTGCAGCAGTTCGTCCTTGCTGCGGAAGTAGGTGTAGAGCGTCATCGTGCCGACGCCCAGTTCGGCGGCGAGGGCGCGCATGGAGATGCCCTCGCAGTCGGTGTCGTCGAGCATGCGCAGCGCGGCGTCCACGATCGCCTCGGCGCTGAGCGTATGGCGCGGTACTCGGCGGCGGCCGCCCCCGGTTCGGGTTCGTCGGGCGGGCTCAGATGTCACGGCAACTTCTCCGGTCTGGATGAAATCCGGTCTCGACGCCATTGTAATATGGACGTACGACGTACCGTACGTTGTACGTCAGCCCTCGTCGTGGAGGTCGGTTCGTGGCTGCAACAACCATCTCGGGTCCGCTCGCGCAGGTTCCGGCGCGAGCCGGGGGCTGGTTTCGGGAAGTGGTGCTGGTCGTCGTGGTGTATTTCGCCTACGACGGCGCCCGGCTGCTGGTCGGCAGCGGTCTCGACCACGCCCGCCGCGACGCGCACGCGTTGCTGCGGATCGAGGACTGGCTGCGGCTGGACCCGGAACTGTGGCTGAACCGGATCTTCGTCGGCCACGCCTGGATCGCGATACCGGCCGACTTCGCCTACGCCACGCTGCACTACGTCGTGACTCCGGCGATCCTGATCTGGATGTGGTGGGCGCACCGCGAGCAGTATCGGGCGGCTCGCACCCAGCTGGGCATCGCAACCGTCGCAGGTCTGGTCGGATTCGTGGCATTGCCCACCGCGCCGCCGCGACTGCTGGAAGAGTCCTACGGTTTCGTCGACGTGATGGCACTGCACGCCTCGGTGGGCTGGTGGCAGGGTGATGCCAGCACGCCACGCGGATTGGATTCGCTCACCAACGATTTCGCCGCGATGCCGAGCCTGCACGTCGGCTGGGCGCTGTGGTGCGGACTGATGCTGTACCGCTTCGGCCGGACTCCGCTCGTCCGCTGGGCCGGTGTCGGGTACCCGATTCTCATCACGCTGGTGGTGATCGGCACCGCGAACCATTATCTGCTCGACTGCGCCGCCGGTGCGGCACTGATCCTCGCCGCCGGTTACGCCGCCGCGCCGTATCTGCGCGTCTGCGATGCGGCCTCGGACGGCATCCGGGTCTGGTGGGCGATGGTGCGCGCGACGTCGCCGTGGCCCGCTCGGCGTGGCGCGGTGATCGCCGCCTTCGCCCCGGGCGCGGTCGCCGGGCCGGCACTCGGCATCGGCGCCGGGCTGGCGGGTGCCCTGCCGGAGCCGACGCCGGAGCCCCCCGTGCGCGGACCGAACCGGACCATCGACGGGGCCACGGACGCCTCCGCCGGCGGCCGCGGTGCGGCGGGGTGCCGGCCGGCCGGCCGATCGCCGCGGCGTGCCGGGCACCTGCTCGGGGCCGAGATCCGGTCCGGGCCGGACATGGGCTGAATGTCGCCGCTCGCCTGACGATGTCACTGCCCGCCGGTAGAGTGACATCTCTCGGTCGGGCCAGTCAGGAGGCAACAGGTGGACGTCAAATCGGCCGTGCGCGGCTTCAATTCGGTGGTACTCACGCTGACGGAGGCCCCGGTTCTCGGCCCGCTGATGCGCAAGGGGTTCGTCGAGATCAGCTATGTCGGGCGGAAGTCGGGTAAGACGTTCAGCACACCGGTGAACTACCGGCGTTCCGGCGATTCGATCCTCATCGGCGTCGCGATGCCCGATCGCAAGAGCTGGTGGCGCAACTTCACCGGCGAGGGCGGCCCCATCACGCTGCACCTGGACGGTGGGGACCGCCGCGGCCATGCCGTGGCGACGCGCGACGAGAAGGGCCGGGTGCGGGTACGGGTGCGGCTGGACAACGCCGCCGCGGGCTCGGACTGATCCAGACACCCTGCGGCGCAGGAGTTTTCAAGGGAGCGGTGCCCGCTCGGGCGGGCACCGGAGGCGTGTGGGAGCCGCTAGGCCGGTATTCGGGCCGTGAGACCGATTGCGCGAGTGTCATATTCGGTGCCGTCGAGCCTCGGTGCGGTGAATCTGTGCAGATCGAATTCGTGGGTCCGCACACCGTGGTGGAAGGCGTCTAGCTCGGCCCGATCGAAAACGAGCTCAACATCCGCTGCGGGACGGCCGGTTTCGGTACGCAGCACGTAGCGTCCGTCGGGGCGCCGCCACTGCGTGATCGGTAATCGCTCGGTGCGCCCGGCGCGGATACCGGCCTGGTAGCTGTCGAACTGTTCGTCGGTCACCAGCAGTATCTCGGTGCTGCCCACGGCCGTGATGGCGGTGGTGGCGGCAGTAGCGCACTTGTCGTCCCAGAGGGCGGTCCATCCGCGTTTGCGTGCGACGCGCACGCAGTTCTGGTGCGGGGAACTGGCTGAGGCTTTTCGGAATTCGCCTACGGTGAAGGTCGGTGGCCGCATCATCGGATGCCCTTTCTACGGAGTAAAGCTGCCGGCGCACCGATGCGCGGACCGACGCGCCGACCGTGCCGGCTACGGCTTGTAGCCGACGGCCGCGAAATTACACGGCCGTGCCGGATCCGCCATGTCCACCGGTGCAGAGGGCCGCCAATCGGGGGCGTGCACGATCCCGGGGTTCAGGAGCTCGAGGCCGTCGTAGAAGGCGGCGAAATCGTCACGGCGGCGCAGGGTCAACGGATCCGAGGTCTGCTTGTAGAGCTCTGCCGCTGCGGCCATTCCGCGTTTGACATCCTCGGATGCGTCGTCGAGACCGGCATGGCTCATCGCCACACAGCTACCGCGCGGGAGCCGATCCCGCAGCTGGGCCATCAGACGGTACGGGCGGTCGCTGTCCGGCACGAACGGCCAGACGCCGACGATGAGCAATCCGAGCGGCTGATCCGGATCGATGAGGCGCCGGGTCTCGGGATGGTCGAAAATATCGTCGGGACATCGCAGATCGGCATCGACGACCGCGGTGGTGGCGAGAGCGTCGGCGCCGCGCAGCAGGTCGAGCCAGCGCGCCACCGCCTCGGTGTTGTTGTCCACGTACACGACCTGGGTCCGTTGGTCGTGGGCCCGCGCGATCTCGTGGGTGTTGTCCGCCGTCGGCAGGCCGGCGCCGATGTCGAGAAACTGCCGGATTCCGAGTGCCGCCATGAAATCGACTGCGCGGTGCAGGAATTCGCGATTGTGCCGTGCCCAAGCGTCGGCGTGCGGGAACAGTGCGAACACCCGCTCACCGAAAACCTTGTCGACGTCGAACAGCGCCTGTCCCGACAGGTAGTAGTGGTACATGCGCGCCGCCGAGGGCCGGCTCGTGTCGAAGTCGCGTGAGGGAAAGTCGTTGTCGCTCATAGAGGCCCGGCACTCCTTAGGCTTTGCAGATTACGGACGGTGGGTCACGTCCCGGTGACGCTCTCGCGTCGGAACGAACGCGCGATCCGGTCGATGAACGCTCGCGACCGATCGGGATCCGCTGCGGCCGCGGATAATCGGTCCCAGACGGTCTCGCGGGCGCGTACCGCGGACTTGTCGTCTATGTAGCGAATGTCGCCCTGGCTCTCCACGATCGCCATGTCCAGGTCGCCCGCCGCGCCGGGGGAGGGGACCCGTACCAGGGTGAAGCGGTCCTCCATCCCCGCACCCCGGGTGGGGACGGTGAACGGCAGCACCTGCAGGGTGATGTTGGGCCGATGCGACAGGTCGAGCAGGTATTCCAGTTGATCGGCCATCACCGCGCGGCCGCCGTATTCGCGGCGCAGGCACGATTCCGAGAGCACGGCGTGGAACCGCGGTGCGGCGGGGCCGGTGAGGACGTCTTGGCGGGCCAGCCGCGCGCGTACCGAATCCTCCACGGTGACCGCACAGGGATCGGCTGACGCGGTCTGCGCGTCGTGCGGGGGTTCGTGCAGGGCCCGGATGTAGGACTCGCATTGGATCAGTCCGGGCACGATCTCGGCCTCGGTGACCCGCAGCAGGCTGGCATGGGCCTCGAGGTCCACCAGCAGACGTAATTCCTCGAGGTAGGCGCGGCGGTGACCGGTATTCCAGAAACCGCGTTTGTGGTTGTCCCGGCGTAACGCCTCGAGGCTGTCGAGATAGCCGGGGTCGGTGAATCCCAAGGCGACCGCGAGGCGTTCGAGATCGCCCACGGTGATCGAGCTGGCGCCGTTGATCAACATCGCGATCCGGCTCTGGCTGGTGTCGATGATCCGTGCGGCCTCCGCCTGATTCACCCCCGCGGCGCTGATCATGTGTTCGATCTCGCGACCCAGCAGTAATTTTCGCGCGGTACGTAATCGGGCTCCCATGGGTGCCAGCGTATCGGCGCGACGCGCGGCCCGGGAGGTCGACGAAACGAGGCACTGCTGCATGATGATCATACGCCCGACGAAATCTCTTCCGTCCCAATCGCTTTCCTTCGCGTGATAATCACGCTAGCATGTATCACACTCAGGCTATCATGGTTTCGGCGACAGCCGAGTGCGGCCGGAGTCACGAGTACGCACGGATTCGCCGGAATATCTCGCCGGTTCTCGCATGCCGGACGGCGCCGTCCGAATTGCGGACGGACGACCCGAATCCGGCCGATTATTGGGAGATCTCACAACCGCGGACCCCTGTGGTTCGGATGTTTGGGCCAACCCGCGCCGACTGCTCGTAATCACCGCGCGTCACCGTTACCTTCGTCAGTGCGATGCGGATCGGGCGCACGGAAGGAGCGCGATGCCGGCCTACGACTCCTGGGATGCGGAATCCGCGGAGGGCGATGGGTTCGATTCCGGAAATTCCAGGAGTGCAACGCATTCCGATCCCGCGATAGTCATGCGGATGGGATTCGAACTGGCGCTGATCCTGCTCGGCGATGCGCCCAGCGGGGCGACGCGGGCGCTGCGGCGACTCGAATACGCCGCGGGGGTGTGGGCGCGCGACGGCATACCGATCGATATGGTGCAGCACGCGATTCACGACGGGGTGAAATCGACCCTGAATCGCATCGACCCGGCGGGCGGCAACGGAACCACCGATCCGGTGGCCGATCGCAGTTTCCTGGTCGACATGCTGGATCTGCTGACCTGCACCGTTTCCCGCGCCTACGTCGCCGAAATTCGGGGACACGCCGCCCGCTGACCGCCGGTGCGATACGGCGACCGGCGCCTCATGTGGTGGTGTAGGTGCGGGCGATGAGGGCGCTGCGGAGGTACCAGAGTCCGCTGGGTTGGGTGGGGTCGAGGTGGGTGAGTTGGGCGATGCGTTTGAGGCGGTAGTCGACGGTGTTGGTGTGGATGTGGAGGAGTCGGGCGGTGCGTTGGCGGTTGAGGTTGTTGGCGATGTGGGTTTGGAGGGTGGTGAGGAGTTCGGGGTGGTGGTCGAGGGGGTTGAGGAGGGTGTGGAGGTGGTCGCGTCCGGGTCCGGGGCGGGTGAGTTGGTATTCGAGGGCGAGGTCGTCGAAGCGGTAGAGGCCGGGGGTGGATTGGAGGCGGGTGACCATGTCGAGGAGTTGGTGGGTTTGGTCGGTGGCGGTGGGGATGTCGGTGGTGGGTGTGGTTGTGGTGGTGGCGGTGATGGGGACTCTGGCGGCGTGGGAGAGGTGGGTGATGAGGGTGTCGAGGTTGGTGGGTGTGGTGGTGGGGATGAGGAGGGTGCCGCCGTCGGTGGAGAGGAGGGAGAGGCTGTCT
>NZ_PSZE01000078.1 GCF_002933465.1 Nocardia nova | reverse complement strand
GGCTGCCTGTGCCACACGGTCTCGTGCGAGCCGGCGTAGCCCCCGACCATACGGGCACGAAGACGATCACCACGATGTTCGAGGCCACGGCCCGGCACGCCAACTTCCGCTATCTACTCAATGTCGAGGTGGGCGAACATATTTCACATTCGGAGTTGATGGACCACCACCATGCGGTGATCTACGCGGTGGGCGCGGCGGCCGACCGAAGTCTCGGCATCCCTGGCGAATCGCTACCTGGCAGCCATTCCGCCGGCGAGTTCGTGGCCTGGTACAATGGCCATCCCGACTACACGGACCGCACCTTCGACCTGTCGGGTGAGCGCGCCGTCATCGTCGGGAACGGCAATGTGGCACTCGATATCGCGCGGGTACTCACCCTCGACCCCGATGAACTCGCCCGCACCGATATCGCCGATCACGCCCTGGCGGCCCTGCGTGAGAGCAAGATCCGCGAGGTGGTATTGCTGGGGCGGCGCGGTCCGGTCCAGGCAGCCTATACCTCACCGGAATTCCTTGCCCTGCAACGACTGCCGGGCGTCGATGTGATCATCGACGAATCCGAGCTCAAGCTCGACCCGGCCAGTCAGGCCATCCTTGACGATCCCGCAACCGAACCCTCGACCCTACTCAAGGTCGAACTGGCACGGGAGTATTCGCGGCGGGCACAGGACCCCGGGCACAGACGGATCGTCTTCCGGTATCTGACGTCGCCGGTGGAGATACTGGGGACCGACCGGGTCGACGGGCTCACGATCGTACGCAACGAACTGACCGAATCCGGCGGTGGGCTCACCCCCCGGCCGACCGATTGCACCGAGACGATCGCGACCACGCTCGTCCTGCGCTCGGTCGGCTACCGCGGGCAGGTCGTACCCGACCTGCCCTTCGACGAGTCCCGGCATATCGTGCCGAACGAACAGGGCCGGGTGGTCACCGCCGAGGGCACCCTCGCGACCGGAGTCTATGTGACCGGCTGGATCAAACGCGGCCCGCGCGGCGTGATCGGCACGAACAAGGCGTGCGCCCAGGAGACGGTGGCCGGCCTGCTGGAAGACTTCGCCGCCGGCAAACTGCCTGCACCCCGCCACGACCGGCAGGCCTTGCACGCACTGCTGGCCGAGCGCCGCCCCGAGCTCGTCGACGGCAGCGGCTGGCGCGCCATCGACGCCGCCGAGCGCGAACGCGGCAAACAGCAGGGCCGGCCCCGGGTCAAATTCGTCTCGGTGACCGAGATGCTCGCCGCATCGCGCGGCCGCTGACCAGCGCGAAACCACCCGAATTAAATTACTGGACTATTTTGCATCTGGACGCGGAAGCGTAAGTAGTTCAATCATCTATTGGATTGCACCGTATTCCCCGGCTGAGACACGCCCGTGCCGCATCTGTCCCACCCGCCTGGCTGCACGGCCTCGCCCGGAACACGATTGGAGATTGGAGTGCACTTTCCACGGACCCAGGGCGTATCGCAGCGCCACTCATGATTGCCGCGGCTCTCGCTTGTTCGGTGAGCCTGCGATCGGCTCCGTCGAGGGTGTCGAATTCGACGTGGACGACGAGCTACACGCGGTAGCTACCGCCCGTTGGTCACCCACACCGCGAGCACCCCGGCGGCGTTGCAGACGCCAGGAGTGTTCGCGCTACTGAACGGGCTGTCGTATTGCCGGACGCCCGCCGCGCAAGCCGAGAGCGACGGTCTGAAGAAGGCGGACCTCGTCGTCATCGGCGTACCCCGGCCCGCGGTCAATCCGACGCGTACGTTCTCCTGCACATCCAGATCGTCGTACAGTTCGACGGCCTGAAGGTCCGGCCCAATCCGGCCCGGCTACGCTTATGCGGCACTTCAGACTGCAGGTCACGGTAAGACCTAATAGGTAGATAATTGAGTGTTATGAGCTATATTGAGCGAGGGGTCGATCAGGCCGAAGAGGCGCCCGATCGCCGCAGTGTCACGCGGTAGGTGTAGTGCTCGGGCAGGAACTGGCTGACCGACAATTCCACCGCTGCGCCGTCGGCATCGGAATAAAGCCGGTCCACGCGCAGCATCGGATGACCGGGGGCGCAGCCGAGTTCGGCGGCCGTGTCCGGGGTGGCCATGGCCACGGTGATCGATTGCGCGGCCTCGACGATCGGACTGTTCAGGTGCGGTTCCAGCAGCCCGATCACGGTGTAGGGACTCGACGCCCCGGCGGCCAGCTCGGGAGCCTCGGCGACCGAGCGTGCGATCCGCTCGGGCAGATGCACGGTCGTGCACACGAACGGCACCCCGTCGTGCAGACGAACGAAGACGACCGTATACACCACGTCGGTGTCGAGCCGCAGCCGGCTGGCCGCCTCGATGTCGACCCGGCGGCGCAGGCCCGAACGCACCTGCATGGTGGTATCCGACGACAGTTGCATGAGATCTTCGATCGATCCGAACTGCCGCAGATACCGCTGTTCAGCGCCGGTGGCGAAGGTGCCGCGTCCGGCCACTCGGTACACCTCTCCCGCCGCGACCAGATCCTGGAACGCACGGCGCACGGTGTGGCGGCTGACCCGATGTCGCTGTGCGAGCTCCATTTCGGTCGGCAATGCCACTCCACCGGCGTAGCGGCCGGCCGCGATCTCCGCGCGCACACTGCGCGCCACCGCCCGGTACGCCGGTTCCGACTCCGCCCTGTCCAGCCTCATGGGAAACAGATCCTACGGACCGTCGGCAGCTCAGATACCGCCGCGCGCGACGAGCTGACCGGCGATGACATTGCGCTGGATCTCGTTGGTGCCCTCGCCGACGATCATCAGCGGGGCGTCGCGGAAGTAGCGCTCGGCGTCGTATTCGGTCGAGTACCCGTATCCGC
>NZ_PSZE01000077.1 GCF_002933465.1 Nocardia nova | reverse complement strand
AACACCGCCGACTCCGCAGCGAACCTATGCGAAACTTGCACCCGAAGTGTCCTTCTGAACCGGACCGATCATTGCCTAGACAACAGTGATCATCCCAGCTCGAAGGGCACTTTCTCATTCACGGCACACCGACAGGGCGCACGCCCGTCGGTGGATCGAGGCTTAGCAAGACACCCGACACGGGGTCAGGAAACTTCCGGGTCACACCCGTGGCCGGGTCGATGCAGTGAGCGGATTCGATCATGACTGGAAACTTCTAGACCCGGAACGCCGGCGGGCAGCCGTGGCGCATCTGATGCGCGTGCTCGAAGTGAGCGAACGGTTCGCCTGCCGGGTCACCGGGCAACACCGAAGTACCCAACGGCGCCATCCCACCGCACAGACACCCGCCGATCCCGATGCGGCACTGCGCGATTGGCTACGAACGTGGGCGCGACACCATCCGCGGCAGGGCTTCCGCCGCGCCTACCACGAGGCCCGCGCCGAGGGCTGGACGGTCAACCACAAGAAAATCCAGCGACTCTGGCGCGCCGAGGGACTGCGGGTGCCGCAACGACGCCGGCGCAAGCGCCTGGGCGCCTCCACCGGCACCACAACCACCGCGGACGCACCGAACCGAGTATGGGCAGTGGACTTCCAGTTCGACGCCACCGCCGACGGCCACCCGGTCAAGATCGTCTCGATCGTCGACGAACACACCCGCGAATGTCTCGGCGGCCTGGTCGAGCGCTCGATCACCGCCGACCGGCTCATCGACGAACTCGACCGCATCGCCGTCGACCGCGGCTATCCAGCGGTGCTTCGCTGTGACAACGGCCCCGAACTCGCGGCCGCGGTCATGGCGGAATGGGCCGGCGAGCGGGTCGGTTTAGCGTTCATCCCGCCCGGTCAGCCGTGGCGAAACGGCTACATCGAATCGTTCAACGGTCGCCTGCGCGACGAGTGCCTCAACATCAACAGCTTCTGGTCACTGACTCAAGCAAGGGTCGTGATCAGCGACTGGAAAGACGAATACAACCACCGCAGAAGACATTCCGCACTGGGCTACCAAACCCCGGCCGGATACGCTGCAACCTGCATCCACCGATAACCGGCTCTCACACCCGGTGGACCGAACCACGGGGTCCCGTCACTGGTCCAACTCCGCCTGCACACTCGGATCATCAAGAACAACATCACTGGCAAAAAAGCAGATCCGGGGGAGTGTCCGATTAACGGCGGATCTGCCCTCGGTGTTTGTTAGTTACCGACCGGGTTGATCCGGCCTTCGAAGGTGATCGCGAAAGCGTTCAAGGCCGGTTTCCACCTCATCGCCCATCGTGCCTTGCCACGACCTGTGGGGTCCAATGATCGAGTCACCAGATACAGGCATTTCAACGCGGACTGCTCGCTGGGGAAGTGCCCCCGGGCGCGGATCGCGCGCCGGTAGCGGGCGTTGAGAGACTCGATCGCGTTGGTTGAGCAGATGACCCGCCGGATCTCCACGTCGTAGTCGAGGAACGGCACGAACTCGCTCCAGGCGTTGTCCCACAACCTCACGATCGCCGGATACTGTGCGCCCCACTTGGCCGCGAACTCACCGAACCGTTCCTTGGCCGCAGCCTCGGTCGGTGCGGTGTAGACCGGTTTGATGTCCTTGCTGACCTCGGCCCAATACTTGCGGGATGCGTAACGGAAGGTGTTGCGCAGCAAGTGAATAACACACGTCTGCACGACCGCGCGTTCCCACACGGTGTTGATCGCTTCCGGCAGTCCCTTCAGCCCGTCACAGACAGCGATGCACACATCGGCGACTCCGCGGTTCTTGATCTCGGTCAGCACCTGCAGCCAGAATTTGGCGCCCTCGCCACCGTCGCCGGCCCACAGACCGAGGATGTCGCGTTCCCCGTTGCAGGTGACGCCGATGACGACATAGATCGGCCGGTTCGCGACCTGCCCGTCCCGGATCTTGACGTGGATCGCGTCGATGAACACCACCGGATACACGCGCTCCAGCGGCCGGTTGCACCAGTCGGCCATCTCGCCGACTACTTTGTCGGTGATTGGAGACCGTGTCCTTCGACACCGACGCCCCGTAGATGTCGGAGAAGTGGGCAGCGACCTCGCCAGTGGTCAACCCGTTTGCCGTCAAGGACAATACGATCTCATCGATCCCGGTCAACCGGCGTTGCCGCTTACGCACGATCTGCGGATCGAACGATGAGTTCGTATCCCGCGGCACCTCGATCTCGACCGGGCCGATCTCGGTCAGCACCGTTTTCGAGCGAGTCCCGTTGCGGGAGTTGGATGTCCCGCGACCAGCGGGATCGTGTTTCTCATACCCGACGTGTTCGGTCATCTCCGCTTCCAAAGCACGTTATTCGTCAGCTGATTCAACAGCCCGCCCGGCCCGAGCAACTCCACGCCCTGCTCCTTGGCCTGGGCCAGCAGCTGCTCGGCCAGCTTCTTCTGATCCACCACATCCACCACGGATTCGAGTGTCTCCGACATCGAATGATCCTTCCTGCCGAACCATCAGGCTCGGCCAGTCAGACCAAGGTCAGATCCACCGTCTTTCAGACACTCCCAGATCCGGTCCAGCGGACGGGGGTGACCAGGTTGAATTGTATTGTCGAGTTCAACCGACGCGTCGGTGCGGTTGATGTCGAGGTCGGTGTTCAAGGTGGGATATTTATCGTCGGGGCTACCCAATCGCCAGCCGATCTGCTCGCTGAATCGGAGCAGATCGTCAACGGTCCAGGTCCAGTCGAACTCGGTGGCAACGCGAACTACCTGCGCGGCACGCTCGATATCAGATCGCATCGATCACTGCTTCCTCGCTGTGACGGTTCGGGTTTGGATCGGTGTGGCAGGTGGAAGTTTCGCATGCCGCATGCCGGGGCGGGTTCACAGGTGTGCTCCGTAGATCATGCATCGGCGTTGTTCTGCCTTGGTAATGTCGCGGGTGGGCGGTCTGGTGGGTGTGATGGTGACGGTAAGGGATTGGTCGGTGGGCGTGCGTCGGGGCCAGGGCCCAAGTTGCGGGGTGGGGATGGCCGGCAGTGGGGCGGCGAGACGGGCGATGGCTGCGAGGTCGCGCAGGTGTCGGTGGGCCAGGTCGTCGAGCCAGGCATGGGCAGGGGTGAGGATCTGGTCGAGTGGGCCGGCGGTGAGGGGCAGAGCGACGCCGTGCAGGGCTGTCTCTTATACACATCTG
>NZ_PSZE01000076.1 GCF_002933465.1 Nocardia nova | reverse complement strand
CCGCCCGCGCCTCGGTCACCTCGCTGCGGGCCATGACCTATGCCGGCATCTGCCGGGCCATGCAGACCGAGACGCCCGGGCCGAAGGGATCGATGCTCAAACTCTTCTACGGCGACCTCGCCAAACAAGTCGGCGCACTGGCCATGGACATCGTCGGCCCGGACGCGCTGCGGCGCACCTCGCGCTGGGACCGCCACGGCTGGGTCGGCAACTACTACTACTCGTTCTCCCAGGCCATCGGCGGCGGCACCTCCGAAATTCAGCGCAACATCATCGGCGAGCGCGTGCTCGGCCTGCCGCGGTAACCAGAAAGCAGCCAGTCATGAACCTTCTACCAGCAGCCGAGCAACTCGAACTCGTCGCTGCCGCAACGGATTTCCTGCAGACACGGATGCCCATCGAGGAAATTCGCCGCCGCGCGGACAGCGAGTCCGCGGTCGATACCTCGGTATGGACCGAAGGGGCCGAACTCGGATTCCTGAGCCTGGGCCTGAGCGAGGAATACGGTGGGGCGGGCCAGTCGTTCGACGATGAGGCACTGCTGTTCGTCGAGCTGGGCCGCCGCCTGGCCACCGGCCCATTCCTGGCCTCCACCCTCGGTGCCCGGATCGCCGCGTTGTCCGGCGACGAACAGCTGTGCCGGCGCATCGCGAGCGGGCAGGCGCGCGTGGGCACGGCCCAGTTGCGGGGCGACGGATCGGTCACCGCGGAGGGATTCAAGGGCACCTTCGACCTCATCGATACCGCCGGCTGCAGCCATCTGCTGCTGGTCACCCGGCACGGGTCGGCGCTGGTCGCGGCCGAGCAGTTCGGCGAGGCCACCGTCCTGGACTGCGTCGACCCCGGCACCCGGCTCGCCACCGCCACCGTCACCGCGGGTGAGGTGACACACTGGCTGCCCGAACAGGCCGACGCGACCTGGCTGCGCGCCGTGGTGCTGTCGTCGGCCTTCCTCGCGGGCCTGGCCGACGGCGCGGCGGCACTGGCCACCGAACACGCCAAGACGCGGATTCAGTTCGGGCGCCCGATCGGTGTCAACCAGGCGATCAAGCACATGTGCTCCGATATGGCCGTGCGCACCGAGGCCGCCTTCACCCAGGTCTGTTTCGCGGCGGTATGCCTGGCTTCCGGCCGGCACGACGCCCCGGCGCAGGCGCTGGCGGCTCGCACGGTCGCCGCGAACGCGGCAACCGACAACGGCGCCACCGGAATTCACGTCCACGGCGGTATGGGCTACACCTACGAGCACAACGCGCACCTGTACCTCGAACGCGCGCACGTCTACCGGCACCTGTTCGCCGAACCGTCGGAGGTACTGGCGGAACTGCTCGCCCAGGACCTGACCCGGGAAGGTGTCGCCGCATGAACCGCAAAGTCGCCATCGCCGGTGTCGCCCTGTCGGATGTGGGCCGGGTGGAGGACAAGAACGCCTACGAACTGATGGCTCAAGCCAGCGCGCGCGCACTCGCCGAAACGGGGCTCACACCGCAGGACATCGACGGTCTCGCATCCACCGGCCAGGGAATGCTGCCGCCCACCGACGTGGGCGAATATCTCGGCTTGCGGCCGCGCTGGATCGACTCGACCTCGGTCGGCGGCGCCTCCTGGGAGGTGATGGTCTCGCATGCGGCCGACGCCATCGCCGCCGGCCACGCCGACGTGGTGCTGCTGACCTACGGCTCAACCGCCCGCGCGGACCTGCGAAAGGGGTTGCGCACCGCCAATATCAACTGGGGCGCGCGCGGGCCGCTGCAATGGGACGCACCCTACGGCCACACGCTGGTATCGAAGTACGCCATGGCGGCGCGGCGGCACATGTTCCAATACGGCACCACCATCGAACAGCTCGCCGAGGTGGCGGTGTCGGCGCGATTCAACGCCGCCGACAATCCGGAGGCGTACTACCGCGACCCGATCACCGTCGAGGACGTGCTGTCGGGGCCGATGATCGCCGATCCGTTCACCAAACTGCACTGCTGCATCCGCTCCGACGGCGGCGCGGCCGCCATCCTGGTCGCCGAGGACCGCGTACCGGACCTGAAATCGGATCCGGTCTGGGTACTCGGCTCCGCCGAGGCGACCTCACACATGCTGACCAGCCAGTGGGACGATATGACCATCGGCCCCGCCGCGGTCACCGGTCCGCTCGCGTTCCGGCGCGCCGGACTGGCACCGGCCGACGTCGACGTCGCCGAACTGTACGACGCGTTCACCTACATGCTGCTGCTCACCCTCGAAGATCTCGGATTCTGCGGTAAGGGCGAAGGTGGCGCCTTCGCCGAGAGCGGCGCGCTGCGCCTGGGCGGCGCCCTGCCCACCAACACCGACGGCGGCGGCCTGTCCGCGTGTCATCCGGGCCAACGCGGGCTGTTCCTGCTGGTCGAGGCGACCCGGCAGCTGCGTGGTGCGGCCGGGCCGCGCCAGGTGCCCGGCGCCGAGATCGCCTGCGTGAGCGGCACCGGTGGCTGGTTCTGTTCCAGCGCGACGGTGCTGCTGGGGGCGAACAAACCGTGACCGCCGCCGAGATCCTCGCGCCGCTGGACGCCGGCGACTTCGCCGATACCGTCGAATTGCTGGAGGCGGCGGCGCTCGTGCACGGACTCCGGGACGCCTACGTCGAGGCCGACGGCACCCGCATCAGCTTCGCGGACTGGGTCGCGCGCGCCCGCGCCGTGGCCCGCCAGCTGTCCTCGCACGGCGTCGGGCGCGGCGATGTGGTCGCGCTGATGCTGCCCTCCGGGATCGACTACGCGGTGTGCTACGCCGCCGCGGCGATGCTCGGCGCTGTCACCACCGGATTGAATCCGCGCCTGGGGCCTCGTGAGATCGATGCCGCACTGCGGCAGGCGGATCCGGTCCTGGTGGTCCGCGCCGCCACTATGCCCGCGACGGGTCGTGACATCCCCGAACTCGCCGCCTCGCAGCTGACTCGCGAGCTGCTGCGGCACGCCGCCACGCCCTCGCAGCCGATCGGCCGCGATGCCCCGGTGTCGATCGTCTTCAGTAGTGGCACAACAGGATTGCCGAAGGGGGCGTGGTTCGACGCGAACAATCTGGCCGCCTCGGCACAGGCGGCCGGCGCGATGAGCGCACCCTATGACCGGCGCCTGACCTCCACGCCCTTCGCGCACGTAGGATATATGTCCAAACTGTGGGACCAACTGGTCTGGGGCATCACCCTGGTGATCGCGCCGGTGCCCTGGTCGGCCGCGGCGATGTTCGATGTCCTTCGCGCGGAACGGATCACCGTCGCGGGCGCGGTGCCGACGCAGTGGGCGAAATTGCTGGAACTGCCCGCCCTCACGCCGG
>NZ_PSZE01000075.1 GCF_002933465.1 Nocardia nova | reverse complement strand
CCGCCCGCGCCTCGGTCACCTCGCTGCGGGCCATGACCTATGCCGGCATCTGCCGGGCCATGCAGACCGAGACGCCCGGGCCGAAGGGATCGATGCTCAAACTCTTCTACGGCGACCTCGCCAAACAGGTCGGCGCGCTGGCCATGGACATCGTCGGCCCGGACGCGCTGCGGCGCACCTCGCGCTGGGACCGCCACGGCTGGGTCGGCAACTATTTCTACTCGTTCTCGCAGGCCATCGGCGGCGGCACCTCCGAAATTCAGCGCAATATCATCGGCGAGCGCGTGCTCGGCCTGCCGCGGTAACCAGAAAGCAGCCAGTCATGAACCTTCTACCAGCAGCCGAGCAGCTCGAACTCGTCGCTGCCGCAACGGATTTCCTGCAGACACGGATGCCCATCGAGGACATTCGCCGCCGCGCGGACAGCGAGTCCGCGGTCGATACCTCGGTATGGACCGAAGGGGCCGAACTCGGATTCCTGAGCCTGGGCCTGGGCCTGGAATACGGTGGCGCGGGCCAGTCGTTCGACGATGAGGCACTGCTGTTCGTCGAGCTGGGCCGCCGCCTGGCCACCGGCCCATTCCTTTCCTCCACCCTCGCTGCCCGGATCGCCGCGTTGTCCGGCGACGAACAGCTGTGCCGGCGCATCGCGAGCGGACAAGCTCGGGTGGGCACGGCCCAGTTGCGGGGCGACGGATCGGTCACCACGGAGGGATTCAAGGGCACCTTCGATCTCATCGATGCCGCCGGCTGCAGCCACCTGCTGCTGGTCACCCGGCAGGGTTCGGCGCTCGTCGCGGCCGAGCAGTTCGGCGAGGCCACGGCCCTGGACTGCGTCGACCCCGGCACCCGGCTGGCCACCGCCACCGTGACGGCGGGCACGATAACGCACTGGCTGCCCGAACAGGCCGATGCGACCTGGCTGCGCGCCGTGGTGCTGTCGTCGGCGTTCCTCGCGGGCCTGGCCGACGGCGCGGCGGCACTGGCCACCGACCATGCCAAGACGCGGATTCAGTTCGGGCGCCCGATCGGTGTCAACCAGGCGATCAAGCACATGTGCTCCGATATGGCCGTGCGCACCGAGGCCGCCTTCACCCAGGTCTGTTTCGCGGCGGTATGCCTGGCGTCGGGCCGGCACGACGCCCTGGCGCAGGCGCTGGCGGCCCGCACGGTCGCCGCGAACGCGGCAATCGACAACGGCGCCACCGGAATTCACGTCCACGGTGGTATGGGCTACACCTACGAGCACAACGCGCACCTGTATCTCGAACGCGCGCACGTCTACCGACACCTGTTCGCCGAACCGTCGGAGGTATTGGCGGAGCTGCTCGCCCAGGACCTGACCCGGGAAGGTGTCGCCGCGTGAGCCGCAAGGTCGCCATCGCCGGTGTGGCCCTGTCGGATGTGGGCCGGGTGGAGGACAAGAACGCCTACGAGCTGATGGCTCAGGCCAGCCGACGCGCACTGGCCGAAACAGGGCTCACACCGCAGGACATCGACGGTCTCGCATCCACCGGCCAGGGCATGCTGCCGCCGACCGACGTGGGCGAATATCTGGGTCTGCGGCCACGCTGGATCGATTCGACCTCGGTCGGTGGCGCCTCCTGGGAGGTGATGGTCTCGCATGCGGCCGACGCCATCGCCGCCGGTCACGCCGACGTAGTGCTGCTGACCTACGGTTCCACCGCCCGCGCGGACCTGCGCAAGGGGTTGCGCACCGCCAATATCAACTGGGGCGCGCGCGGGCCGCTGCAATGGGACGCACCCTACGGCCACACGCTGGTATCGAAGTACGCCATGGCGGCGCGGCGGCACATGTTCCAATATGGCACCACCATCGAACAGCTCGCCGAGGTGGCGGTGTCGGCGCGCTTCAACGCCGCCGACAATCCGGAGGCGTACTACCGCGACCCGATCACCGTCGAGGACGTGCTGTCGGGGCCGATGATCGCCGATCCGTTCACCAAACTGCACTGCTGCATCCGCTCCGACGGCGGCGCGGCCGCCATCCTGGTCGCCGAGGACCGCGTCGCGGACCTGAAATCGGATCCGGTCTGGGTACTCGGCTCCGCCGAGGCGACCTCACACATGCTGACCAGCCAGTGGGACGATATGACCATCGGCCCCGCCGCGGTCACCGGTCCGCTGGCGTTCCGGCGCGCCGGGCTGACACCGGCCGACGTCGACGTCGCCGAACTGTACGACGCGTTCACCTACATGCTGCTGCTCACTCTCGAAGATCTCGGGTTCTGCGGTAAGGGCGAGGGTGGCGCCTTCGCAGAGAGCGGCGCGCTGCGCTTGGGCGGCGCCCTGCCCACCAATACCGACGGCGGCGGCCTGTCCGCGTGTCATCCGGGCCAGCGCGGACTGTTCCTGCTGGTGGAGGCGACCCGGCAGCTGCGTGGTGCGGCCGGGCCGCGCCAGGTGCCCGGCGCCGAGATCGCGTGCGTCAGCGGCACCGGTGGCTGGTTCTGTTCCAGCGCGACGGTGCTGCTGGGGGCAAACAAACCGTGACCGCCGCCGAGACCCTCGCGCCGCTGGACGCCGACGCCTTCGCCAATACCGTCGAATTGCTGGAGGCGGCGGCACTCGTGCACGGACTCCGGGACGCCTACGTCGAGGCCGACGGCACCCGCATCAGCTTCGCGGACTGGGTCGCGCGCGCCCGCGCCGTGGCCCGCCAACTGTCCTCGCACGGGGTCGAACGCGGCGATGTGGTCGCGCTGATGCTGCCCTCCGGGATCGACTACGCGGTGTGCTACGCCGCCGCGGCGATGCTCGGCGCTGTCACCACCGGACTGAATCCGCGACTCGGCCCCCGCGAGATCGACGCCGTATTGCGGCAGGCCGATCCGGTCCTGGTGGTCCGCGCCGCCACTATGCCCGCGACGGGTCGTGACATCCCCGAACTCGCCGCCTCGCAGCTGACTCGCGAGCTGCTGCGCCACGCCGCCACGCCCTCGCAGCCGATCGACCGCCACGCCCCGGTGTCGATCGTCTTCAGTAGTGGCACAACAGGATTGCCGAAGGGGGCGTGGTTCGACGCGAACAATCTGGCCGCCTCCGCACAGGCGGCGGGCGCCATGAGCGCACCCTATGACCGGCGCCTGACCTCCACGCCCTTCGCCCACGTAGGATATATGTCCAAACTGTGGGACCAACTGGTCTGGGGCATCACCCTCGTGATCGCGCCGGTGCCCTGGTCGGCCGCGGCGATGTTCGATGTCCTTCGCGCGGAACGGATCACCGTCGCGGGCGCGGTGCCGACGCAGTGGGCGAAATTGCTGGAACTGCCCGCCCTCACGCCGG
>NZ_PSZE01000074.1 GCF_002933465.1 Nocardia nova | reverse complement strand
ATTCCTTGGTTCAGCGCAGACGCGGGGTGCGCTTGTTGACGCGCGAGTCGGTGCGTCCGTCGCCCTGATTTCCGATCTGGGTGTAGGACAGGCCGTTTCGCAGCGCGATCGACGGGTTCATCTCCAGCGCTTCCCAGATGGCGCGCACCGTGCCCTGAATCGCCTCCGGCCGCCGGGCCGCGATCTCGTCGGCGAGTTGCCGTGCACGCGAACGTAATAGATCCGGTTCGACGATCTCGGTGACGATTCCCGCCCGCAGCGCCGTCTGCGCGGTCATCCGCTCGTCGCTACCCAGCAGTGCCCAGCGCAGCACCTCACCGAGCGGAATCCCGCGAGCCAGCATGCCGATCGGCTCGACCGCCGACACCATGCCGCCGTTGGCGTGCGGATCGAAGAAGGTGGCCTCCGATGAGCAGATCACGATGTCGCATTCGTTGATGAAGTACATCGCGCCACCGGCCGCCATACCGTGCACCGCGCAGATCACCGGCTTCCACACCCGATGCTGACGCGGTCCCAGCAAGACCCCCGGATCCTCCTGATTCCACCGGTTCTTGTGCGTCCACCACGCGCCGCCGCCGACGTCGATCCCCGTGCAGAAGGCGCGCTCGCCATTGGCCTGCAGGACCGCCACGCGAATATCGTCGTCGTCGCGCACCCGCTCCCACACCCGCACCATCTCCTCGGCCATCACCTGGTCGAAGCTGTTGAGACGCTCCGGGCGGTTCAGCGTGACGGTCGCGACATGGCCGCTGACCTCGAACTCGATCGTGGTGAACGATTCGGCGACCGCACCCTGGGCCGTCTGCTCGTTTCCCGGCGTCGCAGCCGTCGCGGGTCTCGTATCAGTCGCTGACATCGTGTCGGAAAACCTTTCGCGCAGTGCGGGTTTGGCGATCTTGCCGAGGGAATTGCGCGGCAGCTCGGTCACGATCTCGATCTGTTCGGGATATTTGCGCTTGTTCAGCGGCGTACCGCTGAGAAAGACGCGCACCGACTCCAGGGTCGGCGGCGCGCTCGCATCGCGTGGCACCACCACCGCGCAGACCCGTTCCCCGGACCCCGCGTCGGGCACGCCGATGACGCACACGTCGCTGATCGCGGGATCCGCGATCAGGGCCTCCTCGACCTCGCGGGCGGGGATGTTCTCCATCTTGCGGACGATGATGTCCTTGAGCCGGCCGGTCACGGCCAGGCAGCCGTCAGCGTCCAGATATCCCAGATCGCCGGTACGGAAGTAGCCGCTGGCGTCGAGAGCCTCGGCGTCGCGCGCGGAATCGACGTAGCCGCAGAACAATTGGGGCCCGCGCACCCTGATCTCGCCGATCTCACCGACCGCGGCGGCGGTCTCGTCGGCGCGCACGATCCGCACCGACCCACCGGGGCCGGGCCGCCCCTCGGCGACGGCGTGCTGTTCATCGGTGTCCGACGGCGATCCCCAGGTGATGTAGGGACATTCGGTCATCCCGTACCCCGAGATGACGCCGACACCGCCGAGCAGTTCGCGGGCCTGTTCGTGCTGATCGCGCGGGCGGGGCGAACCACCGGCGAGCGTCGCACGCGACTTCGGGAACAGCGGGGCCACACCGCGTTCGCGTGCGATCCGCAGATACTCGTTGGTGAACGGCAGACCGGAGCCGACCAGCGTGACCCCTTCGTCGATGAGCAGATCCGCCAGCCGCTCGGGAACGAATTTCCGCGCCCCGACCACCAGTACATGCCCAATGATCAGCGCATGCAGCAGATGGGCCACCCCGCCGATATGGGCGAACGGTGCCAGGGCCGCACACCGGTCCTCCGGTCGCGGACCGACATTGGCGATGAACGTGTCGGCCGCGGCCAGCAGCGTGCGGTCGGTGTGCTTGACGCCCTTGGGAACTCCGGTGGTGCCCGAGGTGTAGAAGATCCATCGCACCTCAGGGCCGAAATCGGCCGGTGCCCGCGCCGGCAGCGCGGGGAGGCCCCCGGCCGCGGGATCGGCGGACAGTACGTGGATCGCCGGCGGCTGCTCCTCGGGCCCGAGTGCGGCAGCGAAAACCTCGGCGGCGAAAACCTCGGTGACGATGAGTAATCGGCTGTGCAGGCGGCCGGTGATGTGGGCGACCTCCTCGGCCCGCAACATCATGATCAGCGGATTCTGCACCACCGCGAGCTGGGCCAGCGCCATCGACAGCGCCATTGCCTCTACCGTATTGGGCAGCTGCCAGGACACCACGTCACCGGCCCGCACACCGGCGGCGCGTAGCGTCTCGGCATAGGAGGAGACGAGTTCGCCGAACTGCCCGGCAGTGAAGCGGCGCCGGTCCTCGTCGACGAGCAGGGGCGCCTGCGGTGTAGCGGCGGCGCGCTGTCGCACGAGCTCGCCGATCGCAGCCGAGGTGAGCCTCGGGGATGCTGTTGTTTCCATGACCTACTCCGCCACAACTCGAAGATCTTCGGCGATCCGGCGTTTGAGAATCTTGCCCGCCGGGCCGAGGGGGAATTCCGACCGATAGACGAAGCGGCGCGGCTGTTTGTATCCGGCCAGTTCGGATCGGCACAACGCCTGCAGTTCGGTAGTCAGGCCCTCACGGTCGAATCCGTCGCGGGCGATGACCGCCGCGACCGGCGTCTCCCCCCATTCCGGATCGGGTACGCCCACCACGGCCACCAGTTCGACGCCGGGATGCTCGCCGATCACCCGCTCGATCTCGGCGGGGTAGACGTTGAAGCCGCCCGAGATGATCATGTCGGTCTTGCGGCCGGTGATGTGCAGGTAGCGCTCGGAATCCAGGTATCCGAGGTCGCCCGACCACAGGCCGGTGGGCCGGAACGTCTCGGCGGTCTGCTCCGGCCGATTCCAGTAGCCGATGGCGTTGGCGTCGCTGCGGATCACGATCTCACCGATCTCCCCGGTGGGCAGCTCGTTGCCGTCGGCGTCGACGATGCGGATCGAGCACATCGGCGTCTCTTGACCGCAGGAGGTCAGGATCGAGGTCTTGCCCGCCACCATGTCGCGGTGGTCCTCGGGGGTGAGAATTGTTGCCTGACCACCACATTCGGTCAGGCCATAGCGCTGCTGCAGATCGCAGCCGAGCAGATCCATGGCCTTGCGCGCCAGCCCCGGCGGCACCGGTGCCGAGCCGTAGCTGATGCGCCGCAGGCTCGACATGTCGCGCGCCGGGCCCTCCTCGAGGATGCGCAGCGTCCGCTGCAGCATGGTCGGGATGAAGGTCGTGAACGTGACCCGGCTGCGCTCGATCTCGTCGATGACGGCCTGCGGGTCGAACTTGCGGTGGATCACCATCGTCTGGCCCAGATAGGTCCACGACAGGGTGCGCACACTGCCCCCGGCGGTGAAGAACGGCGTGGTCGCCAGGAAGACGTCGG
>NZ_PSZE01000073.1 GCF_002933465.1 Nocardia nova | reverse complement strand
ATTCCTTGGTTCAGCGCAGACGCGGGGTGCGCTTGTTGACGCGCGAGTCGGTGCGTCCGTCGCCCTGATTTCCGATCTGGGTGTAGGACAGGCCGTTTCGCAGCGCGATCGACGGGTTCATCTCCAGTGCTTCCCAGATGGCGCGCACCGTGCCCTGAATCGCCTCCGGGCGCCGGGCGGCGATCTCATCGGCGAGTTGTCTTGCGCGCGAACGCAAGTGCCCTGTTTCGACGATCTCCGTGACGATGCCGGACCGCAACGCCGTCTCGGCCGTCATCCGTTCGTCGCTGCCCAGCAGTGCCCAGCGCAGCACCTCACCGAGCGGAATCCCGCGAGCCAGCATGCCGATCGGCTCGAGAGCAGACACCATGCCGCCGTTGGCGTGCGGATCGAAGAAGGTGGCCTCCGATGAGCAGATCACGATGTCGCTCTCGTTGATGAAGTACATCGCGCCACCGGCCGCCATACCGTGCACCGCGCAGATCACCGGCTTCCACACCCGATGCTGGCGCGGTCCCAGCGAAACCCCCGGATCCTCCTGATTCCACCGGTTCTTGTGCGTCCACCACGCGCCGCCGCCGACGTCGATACCGGTGCAGAAGGCGCGCTCGCCGTTGGCCTGCAGGATCGCCACGCGAATATCGTCGTCGTCGCGCACCCGCTGCCACACCCGCACCATCTCCTCGGCCATCACCTGGTCGAAGCTGTTGAGACGCTCCGGGCGGTTCAGCGTGACGGTCGCGACATGGCCGCTGACCTCGAACTCGATCGTGGTGAACGATTCGGCGACCGCACCTTGGGCCGTCTGCTCGTTTCCCGGCGTCGCAGCCGTCGCGGGCGTCGTGCCAGTCGCTGGCATCGTGTCGGAAAACCTTTCGCGCAGTGCGGGTTTGGCGATCTTGCCGAGGGAATTGCGCGGCAGCTCGGTCACGATCTCGATCTGTTCGGGATATTTGCGCTTGTTCAGCGGCGTGCCGCTGAGAAAGACGCGCACCGACTCCAGAGTCGGCGGTGCGCTCGCATCGCGTGGCACCACCACCGCGCAGACCCGTTCCCCGGACCCCGCGTCGGGCACGCCGATGACGCACACGTCGGCGATCGCGGGATCCGCGATCAGGGCCTCCTCGACCTCGCGGGCGGGGATGTTCTCCATCTTGCGGACGATGATGTCCTTGAGCCGGCCGGTCACGACCAGGCAGCCGTCAGCGTCCAGATATCCCAGATCGCCGGTACGGAAGTAGCCGTCGGCGTCGAGAGCCTCGGCGTCGCGCGTGGAATCGACGTAGCCGCAGAATAATTGGGGCCCGCGCACCCTGATCTCGCCGATCTCGCCGACCGCGGCGGCGGTCTCGTCGGCGCGCACGATCCGCACCGACCCGCCGGGTCCGGGCCGGCCCTCGGCGACGGCGTGCTGTTCATCGGTGTCCGACGGCGATCCCCAGGTGATGTAGGGACATTCGGTCATCCCGTACCCGGAGATGACGCCGACACCGCCGAGCAGTTCGCGGGCGTGTTCGTGCTGATCGCGCGGGCGGGGCGCCCCGCCGGCGAGCGTCGCGCGCGACTTCGGGAACAGCGGGGCCACACCGCGTTCGCGCGCGATCCGCAGGTACTCGTTGGTGAACGGCAGACCGGAGCCGACCAGCGTGACCTCCTCGTCGATGAGCAGATCCGCCAGCCGCTCGGGAACGAATTTCCGCGCCCCGACCACCAGCACATGCCCGATGATCAGCGAATGCAGCAGATGGGCCACCCCGCCGATATGAGCGAACGGCGCCAGCGCCGCACACCGGTCCTCCGGCCGCGGATCGACATTGGCAATGAACGTATCGGCCGCGGCCAGCAGCGTGCGGTCGGTGTGCTTGACACCCTTGGGAACTCCCGTGGTACCCGAGGTGTAGAAGATCCATCGCACCTCGGGCCCGAAATCGGCCGGTGCCCGCGGCGGCAGCGCCGGCAGGCCCCCGCCCGCGGGATCGTGGGGCAGTACGTGGATCGCCGGCGGCTGCTCCTCGGGCCCGAGCGCAGCGGCGAACGCCTCGGCCGCGAAAACATCGGTGACGATCAGTAATCGGCTGTGCAGGCGGCCGGTGATGTGGGCGACCTCCTCGGCCCGCAACATCATGATCAGCGGATTCTGCACCACCGCGAGCTGGGCCAGCGCCATCGACAGCGCCATCGCCTCCACCGTATTCGGTAGCTGCCAGGACACCACGTCACCGGCCTGCACACCGGCGTCACGCAGGGTCTCGGTATAGAAGGAGACGAGTTCGCCGAACTGCCCGGCGGTGAAGCGGCGCCGGTCCTCGTCGACGAGCAGGGGCGCCTGCGGTGTGGCGGCGGCGCGCTGTCGCACGAGCTCGCCGATCGCAGCCGAGGTGAGTCGCGGGGATGCTGTTGTTTCCATGACCTACTCCGCCACGACTCGAAGATCTTCGGCGACCCGGCGTTTGAGAATCTTGCCCGCCGGGCCGAGGGGGAATTCCGACCGGTAGACGAAGCGGCGCGGCTGCTTGTATCCGGCCAGCTCGGATCGACACAACGCCTGCAGTTCGGTCGTCAGACCGTCGCGGTCGAATCCGTCGCGGGCGATGATAGCCGCGACCGGCGTCTCCCCCCATTCCGGATCGGGTACGCCCACCACAGCCACCAGTTCGACCCCGGGATGTTCGCCGATCACCCGCTCGATCTCGGCGGGGTAGACATTGAAGCCGCCCGAGATGATCAGGTCGGTCTTGCGGCCGGTGATGTGCAGGTAGCGCTCGGAATCCAGATATCCGAGATCGCCCGACCACAGGCCGGTGGGCCGGAACGTCTCGGCGGTCTGCTCCGGCCGATTCCAATAGCCGATGGCATTGGCGTCGCTGCGGATCACGATCTCACCGATCTCCCCGGCAGGCAGCTCGTTGCCGTCGGCGTCGACGATGCGGATCGAGCACATCGGCGTCTCCTTACCGCAGGAGGTCAGGATCGAGGTCTTACCCGCCACCATGTCGCGGTGGTCCTCGGGAGTGAAAATCGTTGCCTGGCCACCGCATTCGGTCAGGCCGTAGCGCTGCTGCAGATCGCAGCCGAGCAGATCCATGGCCTTGCGCGCCAGCCCCGGCGGCACCGGTGCCGAGCCGTAGCTGATGCGCCGCAGGCTCGACATGTCGCGCGCTGGGCCCTCCTCGAGGATGCGCAGCGTGCGCTGCAGCATGGTCGGGATGAAGGTCGTGAACGTGACCCGGCTGCGCTCGATTTCGTCGATGACGGCCTGCGGGTCGAACTTGCGGTGGATCACCATCGTCTGGCCCAGATAGGTCCACGACAGGGTGCGCACACTGCCCCCGGCGGTGAAGAACGGCGTGGTCGCCAGGAAGACGTCGG
>NZ_PSZE01000072.1 GCF_002933465.1 Nocardia nova | reverse complement strand
GCTTGCGCACGATGTCCTCCGCGGAATGCCGCTTCCGACCAGCCATATCTCTCATCGTCCCTTCCAGCCCCTTGCAGGGCCAACAGGACTCTAATACCAAGCGGTCTCATCCATCGGGGACAGGCCAGCCGCATGTCGTGGTCAGCCCGGTTCACTGCGGCGCGGCCCGATCCGGCGTGTTCAACGCCGCAGCAGCCGCACAGTGAAGTGATCCGGCGAAATTTTACCCGGCCGACTTAGAGCTCCTAACAGGTTCAGTCGACTGGCGGCGGGTTCGGTTGCAGTGCAGGATATTTCGATGTGGCAGCACCCTGGATCGTGGATGACGAGTTGTGGGCGGTAATCGAACCGCTACTGCCGGTGAAACCGGCCGGGACGCCGGGACCGCCGCAGATGGACTCCCGTCTGGTGCTGCAGGGGATCTTGTTCGTGCTGATCACCGGGATCGGATGGGAGGACCTGCCCCAGGAACTGGGCTTCGGGTCCGGGATGACCTGTTGGCGCAGGTTACGCGACTGGCAAGCCGCCGGGGCCTTCGAACAGATCCATCAGGCCGTGCTCGCCCGAGCCCACGCCGCCAGGATGATCGACTTCGACCGCGTGATGGTCGACGGCTCGCACGTGCGGGCGAAAAAAGGGGCGCCGCAACAGGTCCCAGCCCGGTCGACCGCGCAAAGACCGGTTCCAAACACCACATCCTGACCTGCGCGAACGGCTTCCCACTCGCGGTCGCGCTGTCGGCGGCCAACGTCAACGACCATCTGCTGCTGCCCACGCTGCTCGACCGAGTCCGGCCCCTGCGCGGGCGTGCGGGCCGAGCCCGGCATCGGATCACGACCCTGATCGCCGACAAGGGCTACGACTATCCCAGCGTGTATTCCGAACTGCGGCAACGACATATCACCGGCTACATCGCTCGCCGCGGAACCCGCGACAAGGTCACCGCCGGCCGCTGGATCGTCGAGCAAACCTTCGCCCTGCTCCACCAGTACCGACGGCTGACCATCCGATGGGAACGACGCACCGACATCCACCACGGATTCCTTGACCTCGCCGCCGCCCTCATCTGCTGGCGACGACTCAGCAACCGAACCCGATAGGAGCTCTTATCGGCCGGGTAATCGAATCGTTTCCGGAAATTATCAATCGGCCAAGTATTCAACCTCGGTGGAAACCGCTTGATTTCGATATTCCCGCGGCGTCCTGCCGTAGGTAGATTTGAACAACCGGGCGAAATGACCACTATCGACCAGGCCCCACCGGGCTGCGATGAGACCGATTGACTGTTCCCTCATCGACGGATCCGTGAGATCCCGCGCGCATCGGCGTAGCCGCTCGCTTCTGACCCAACCGGAAACGGTCATGTTTTCGGCCGCGAAGAGTTTGAAGAGGTACCTTCTCGAAATGCCCAGAGCGGCAGCGATAGTGTCCGGTGAGAGGTTCGGGTCGGCCAGGTTTCGATCGATATGATCGCGCACTCGCAGCATCATCGCGGGCGCCGACCATGCCGGCTGAGTTCCCGCGATGTTCTCGGTCAACAGCCCGGTCAAGAGCGAGACCGCACCGTCGGACACCCTGGACGCGACCGGACTGCTGGTGGGGCCGCTTCGACCGCTCAAGGACAGCAGTAAGGACACGAGGACCGGTGAGATGCCGGACTCGGAGTCGATTGTCCGCGCGGTGATCCCGCTCAATGAATTCGGCCCGAGTGGGACCGCTGCCCGCGGCACCAGAGCAAGCACGGTCCGGAATTCGGTGTCATAGATAAACGAATACGGGCGTGTGGTATCGCAGAACACCAAATCGCGGGGGCCGAGGTGGCATTGCCGACCGTCCTGCTCGACGGTGGCGGTTCCGGACACCTGCAGGCCGACTTTGTAGAAATCCTCTTCGTGCCGCAACGTCAGGCGTTGCGTGCGGCGCACCTGCATCGGGTCGGCGCCCGCTGAGAGAATACGAAGTTCGCCGATGCTGGTCACCGCCGCCGTTCCACGGAAGTGATCCATCCCCGTGCTCCGAGCATCCACCGATACGGACATCGTACGGGCCAGTTCATCGGCCCAGTGGTCGAAACCGAACGGCGGCTCGATTGCCTGAGTCGTAACTAGTTTCTGCATGCATGCTCCGAATGAAAAGGGCATTTAGGACAGATTAGACCTACTGCGTTTGCGCCCAGACGCAGGCCGACTCCATCCGTTACGTCCAGTCGATCCGACGATGGACCAGACCGACCGGCCCGATGGACGGACTTCCGGCTAGCCGAACAACCGAACGACGGGGATGTCCAATCCGAGCCCCATCGTATCCGTCGAAACTATTTCTCGCTGTTTGGGTAATCCGTAATGCTACTCACAGACCGATGTGGAATGAATGGGCTTTCCCTCCAGGTATGCAGGGCAGCCCGCGGGCGGGTTCGCGAAGCTGTGTCGGACAGCAGCCGCACCGCCGACTCCTCCCGTTGTTCGTATGTGGCGCTCTGAGATCGAGATCCAGGCCGGCCCGGATACGCTCGTCGTCGATACGCGCTTGCGGCCGGGGCAGTTTCAACGACCGCGCCACTCGCGCGCCTTCGTCGAGGCGTTGCTCGGCTTCCTCGGTTTTCCCGAGCAGGGACTTCAGTCGGGCGCCGGTGCCGAATGTCGCGGCTATGAAATCGACAACTTCTACAACACCGAACGCCGGCCCATCACCTGCTGCTCGCGCAGAAACGAGGTTCGCTCGGTCCGATCGGTATCCGCGATGTTCGCAGCCTCCCGAGTTCTATCCTGAGACGCGCCTGCCTCATCCTAGGTCCCTCTAGGTTGGCAGCGCTGCCTCGTCGGGTCACCGATTTGTCCGCACAGTCGTGCGAGCGAGTGCCGCGACCAACGGCGGTAACCCGCCAAGCTTTCGACGGATTCCTCACGCATTCCGATCTCCCGGGCAGCGAAAACACGACCAGTGTGCCCCGTTTCAGCCGACAGCCAGAAGCCCCGGAGCGAGCCGTTTCAGAGCGACCGCGGAGATGGCGCTGGCCATCGGGTGGCGCCGGGTTGGCACGAGCGGGCCCCAGCCCAATTCGTTCGGTCTGATTTGCGACACCGCCGAACACGTCAGAGGTCCAGACCCTGTTGTGGTGCGGCATATATCCACGCACTGGCAGTGCGGCTTCGCAGGTTGGGGTGGCGTGTCGCCATGACGCGGGGCGGCTGCCGCACATCATCGTCGGGTTCTGCCCAAAGAGTTTGAAAACAGACGCGGTGGCCGGGGTGTCAACGGCACGCGAACCCGGACCATCTGACGGAATCTCAATTTGGACCATCTGCTCGGCTCGGTTTGATGGTTCATTCTTCAGTTGTGCCGGCGGCGGGGACGCGGCCGAGGTCGCGGTTCTTGA
>NZ_PSZE01000071.1 GCF_002933465.1 Nocardia nova | reverse complement strand
CATACGAGATACTGATCGGTCTCGTGGGCTCGGAGATGTGTATAAGAGACAGGGGGTGGGCCGCAGCAGCGCCGGCAACCCTCCCATCCCACACCGCAATCCGGGCAGCTGCACCGCCCGGCGCCGTCGCAGCCGCCGTCGCGGCCCGCGCAACGGCCGAATCAGCGCCCGTCTCAACCGATTCCGGCGGCCCACGGCTCGGGCGATATGCCGAACGTCAATTTGACTACCAAGGCCGACACTTCGGCACTCCCGCCGGTGCGTGCGCGGGCCTCGACCGCGCCGATCGCGCGCGCCGACCGTATTCCGGCCGGCGGCCTGACCATCGGCCGTACCAGCGACAACCAGATCGTCGTCAACGATCCGCTGGCTTCGCGTCGGCACGCCCGCCTGGTCAAGAGCGGCGAGGGCCTCGTCCTCGAGGATATGGGCTCGGCCAACGGCACCTTCGTCAACGGCCGCCGCGAGCAGCGGGTGGCGCTGCGCGAACGCGATATCGTCACCATCGGCAACGTGGACTTCGTCGTGCAGGAAGGCACGCTGAAGCACCGCAAGAAGCCGGTCACCGAGCAGGGATTGAGCGTGCACGGCGTCGGCTTCGTCGTCGAGGGCAACAAGCAGCTGCTCGTGGACGTCAACATGCAGGCCGGCCGCGGCACCCTGACCGCGCTTATCGGTCCCTCGGGCGCCGGTAAGTCGACGCTGTCGAAACTCATTGCGGGGTCGACACATCCGTCGGCCGGTGTGGTCACCTTCGAGGGCCGCAACCTGCACGCCGAATACGAGGCCATGCGCAGTCGTATCGGCATGGTCCCGCAGGACGATGTGCTGCACCGCCAGCTGACCGTGCGCCAGGCGCTCGGATTCGCCGCCGAACTGCGGCTGCCGCCGGACTCCTCGAAGGCCGATCGGCAGCAGGTCATCGACGGCGTGCTGAAGGAACTGTCGCTGACCGAACATGCCGATACCCGCGTCGACCGGCTCTCCGGCGGTCAGCGCAAGCGCGCCTCGGTGGCGCTGGAACTGCTGACCGGTCCGGCCCTGCTGCTGCTCGACGAGCCCACCTCCGGTCTGGACCCGGCGCTGGACCGGCAGGTCATGACCATGCTGCGCGAACTGGCCGACGCCGGGCGCACCGTCATCGTGGTCACCCACTCGGTGGCCTGCCTGGACATGTGTGATCAGGTGCTGCTGCTGGCGCCCGGCGGCAAGACCGCGTTCTGCGGACATCCGGCAGGGGTCGGCGACTTTCTCGGGACCAGCGATTGGGCGGAGATCTTCGCGCGGGTCGCCGCCGAACCGGATCGCGCCTTCGCGAACTACCGGTCCCGGCAGGCGGCGCTGCCACCGCCACCGCCGGCCGTGCCGCGCGGCGTGACGGGGCAGCCACCGAAATCCAGTGGCTGGAAACAACTGTCGACACTGTCGCGGCGGCAGGTCCGGCTGATCCTCGCCGACCGCGGCTACCTGGCCTTCCTGGTGGTCCTCCCGTTCGTGCTGGGTGTGCTGTGCCTGGTCGTGCCGGGGAAGAACGGTTTCGCCGCCGCCCCACCGATTCTCGGGCCGGACGGTCAATTGCATCCGCAGCTCACCGGAGGAAGTGAATCCCAGCAACTGCTGGTCGTTCTCATCCTCGGCGCGTGCTTCATGGGGTCGACGCTGACGGTCCGCGACCTGGTCGGGGAACGCCCGATCTTCCTGCGGGAGCGAGCCGTCGGCCTGCTGCCCTCGGCGTATCTGCTGGCGAAGGTGATGGTCTTCGGTGTCGCGGCACTGCTGCAGTCCGCGGTGCTGGTCGCCATTGTGCTGGCCGGGAAGAATCCGCCCGGGAAGGGAGCGCTCATCCCGTCCGGCAGTATCGAGCTCTATGTCGATATCGCGCTGACGGCGGTGACGTGTGTGGTCGTCGGATTGTTGTTGTCGACCGTGGCCAAGTCGAACGAACAGGTCATGCCGTTGCTGGTGGTCATGATCATGTGTCAGCTGGTGATGGCCGGCGGCATGATTCCGGTGACCGATCGCGTGGTGCTGGAACAGCTTTCGTACGTCTTCCCGTCGCGCTGGGGATTCGCCAGTGGCGCCTCGACCATCGATCTGCGGACCCTGTTCGTCAACGCCCAGCCCGATGCGATCTGGCAGCACAAACCCGGTTTCTGGTTCCTTGACGCCGGTCTGTTGATCGTGCTCACCGCGGCGCTGTCCACGCTGACGTGGTGGCGTCTGCGGCTGAAGAAGTCGGCCGCGTGAACGGGTCCGGAAACGAGCCTCGACAGGGGATGCCCGAACTAATCGGACCTGCCCCGAGCGTGCCGACGCGACAGCAGGCACACTTATGCGTGTGACGGCTCGAGTTGGGGCGATACATCTCGGATGGGATGTGGTGTCCGTGGCCGCCGGTGGCGGTGGGACACCGATCCGCCCGGTCCAGGTGGAAGGCACATATACGCCGCCTGCGTATTTGCTGGCGGACAAGTCCGGGCGACTGCACACCGCGGGCGTGGACCGGCAGCGGCCCGATCTGGGCATCGCAGTCTCCGACGTGCGCGACATCCTCGGGCATCAGCAGATCCGCATCGCCGGAGCGACCTGGCCGGCGGAGTTGGTGTTCCGTGCCCGGCTCTACAACCCGCTCGCCGCGATCGGCTCGCGGTTGCGTGGCAAGCCCGACGTGGTGGCGTTGCCGTTCCCGGACGACTGGGCCGACGAGAAGGTCGAGGAGTACTGCCGGCTGGTCGAGCTGATGGACGTCGTCACCGACCCGCTGCCCGAATCCGTCGCGCTGTCCGGTTACGTGCGGGCACTGGGGCTGGTGCGGTCGCCCGCGCGCGGCCGCCGCGGTGTCGGCGCGACCGGCGTCTACTCCGACGGCCGCATGTGCCTGGTGGTGGCCGTCGACGGGGACGACGAGCAGCCCACCGAATCGGTCGGGGTCCCGATCACGCCGGATTCGATGCGGGACGCGCATTCGGCGGACAACGTCGTCATCGAGGTGATGGCCGCGGCCCGGTCGATCGGTGCCGACACCTCGACGGTGCTGCTCACCGGCAATGTGTGTTTCAACGACGCGTTGCGGCTGGCATTCCAGAACCATCTGGGCAACCGGCTGCGGGTCGCCGATCATCCGATGCACGCCTTGGTGCTGGGTGCTGCGCATCTGCTGGTCACCGACAGCGAATACGCCGAGGCGGAGCAGGGCCCGGCTCCCGCGCCGGGGCCGGCTGTGCCGAATCAGCCGGGGCCGGCTGTGCCGAATCAGCCGGGGCCGCCGCGACCCGGTCCGATGCAGGCGGCGTCGAATCAGGGCAGCCCGAATCGCGGTGTGCCGCAATCGGATCCGCGCGCGGAGAACGTGGGCCGACACTGTCTCTTATACACATCTCCGAGCCCACGAGACC
>NZ_PSZE01000070.1 GCF_002933465.1 Nocardia nova | reverse complement strand
ATGCGGGAGGCCCCCAACCTGCTGGTTGGGGGCCTCCCTGAATGTATGTTCCGGCGGTGTCCTACTCTCCCACACCCTGTCGAGTGCAGTACCATCGGCGCAGGTGGCCTTAGCTTCCGGGTTCGGAATGGGACCGGGCGTTTCCCCACCGCTATAGCCGCCGTAACTCTATGAAACTATCCACAGACAGCCGGAACCCGAAACCCCTGTCACCAGAGTTCGATATCCCGTCTTCCTGTATCTGCGTGTTGTTTCAGATACCGCACAGTGGACGCGTAGCAGCTTTGTTGGTAAGTCCTCGGCCTATTAGTACCAGTCACCTCCATGCGTTACCGCACTTCCAGTTCTGGCCTATCAACCCAATGGTCTGTTGGGGGCCTTACCCCCTCGAAGGGGTGAGAAACCTCATCTTGGAACAGGCTTCCCGCTTAGATGCTTTCAGCGGTTATCCCTTCCGAACGTAGCCAACCAGCCGTGCCCCTGGCGGGACAACTGGCACACCAGAGGTTCGTCCGTCCCGGTCCTCTCGTACTAGGGACAGCCTTCCTCAAGTTTCTAACGCGCGCGGCGGATAGAGACCGAACTGTCTCACGACGTTCTAAACCCAGCTCGCGTGCCGCTTTAATGGGCGAACAGCCCAACCCTTGGGACCTACTCCAGCCCCAGGATGCGACGAGCCGACATCGAGGTGCCAAACCATCCCGTCGATATGGACTCTTGGGGAAGATCAGCCTGTTATCCCCGGGGTACCTTTTATCCGTTGAGCGACACCGCTTCCACATGCCGGTGCCGGATCACTAGTCCCGACTTTCGTCCCTGCTCGACCTGTCAGTCTCACAGTCAAGCTCCCTTGTGCACTTACACTCAACACCTGATTGCCAACCAGGCTGAGGGAACCTTTGGGCGCCTCCGTTACACTTTGGGAGGCAACCGCCCCAGTTAAACTACCCACCAGGCACTGTCCCTGAACCAGATCATGGCCCGAGGTTAGAAGTCCAATACGACCAGAGTGGTATTTCAACGACGACTCCACAAACACTGGCGTGCCCGCTTCACAGTCTCCCACCTATCCTACACAAACCGTACCGAACACCAATACCAAGCTATAGTGAAGGTCCCGGGGTCTTTTCGTCCTGCCGCGCGTAACGAGCATCTTTACTCGTAATGCAATTTCGCCGAGTCTGTGGTGGAGACAGCAGAGAAGTCGTTACGCCATTCGTGCAGGTCGGAACTTACCCGACAAGGAATTTCGCTACCTTAGGATGGTTATAGTTACCACCGCCGTTTACCGGGGCTTAAATTCTCAGCTTCGCGAATCGCTCCGCTAACCGGTCCTCTTAACCTTCCGGCACCGGGCAGGCGTCAGTCCGTATACATCGTCTTACGACTTCGCACGGACCTGTGTTTTTAGTAAACAGTCGCTTCTCTCTGGTCTCTGCGACCCAACCCAGCTCCGAGTGCAAGACTCATCACCAGATCGGGCCCTCCTTCTCCCGAAGTTACGGAGGTATTTTGCCGAGTTCCTTCACCACAGTTATCTCGATCGCCTTAGTATTCTCTACCTGACCACCTGTGTCGGTTTGGGGTACGGGCCGTGTACCAACTCACTAGAGGCTTTTCTCGGCAGCATAGGATCACTGAATTCACCTCAACCGGCTACGCATCACCTCTCAGGCACATGCTGTGCGGATTTGCCTACACAACGCCCTACAGGCTTACACCCGGTAATCCACCACCGGGCCCAGCTACCTTCCTGCGTCACCCCATCGCTTGACTACTACGGTCTGGGTCTCGTGCATCCCCCTCCAGCCACCCGAAGGTGGTCCATTGGGTTCAGGACGATTAGCAAAACCGGCTCGCCATTGGGCGCGGATACACGGGTACGGGAATATCAACCCGTTGTCCATCGACTACGCCTGTCGGCCTCGCCTTAGGTCCCGACTCACCCTGGGCGGATTAACCTGGCCCAGGAACCCTTGGTCATTCGGCGGACGAGTTTCTCACTCGTCTTTCGCTACTCATGCCTGCATTCTCACTCGCGCAGCCTCCACAACTAGGTCACCCCGCTGCTTCCCTGGCTACACGACGCTCCCCTACCCATCCCAGCTCCTGGCTCGAAAGCAAGATCAATACTGGAATGCCGCGGCTTCGGCGGTGTACTTGAGCCCCGCTACATTATCGGCGCAGGATCACTTGACCAGTGAGCTATTACGCACTCTTTCAAGGGTGGCTGCTTCTAAGCCAACCTCCTGGTTGTCTCAGCGACCCCACATCCTTTTCCACTTAGTACACGCTTAGGGGCCTTAGCCGGCGATCTGGGCTGTTTCCCTCTCGACTACGAAGCTTATCCCCCGCAGTCTCACTGCCGCGCTCTCACACACCGGCATTCGGAGTTTGGCTGACTTCGGTAAGCTTGTGGGCCCCCTAGGCCATCCAGTAGCTCTACCTCCAGTGTGAAACACGCGACGCTGCACCTAAATGCATTTCGGGGAGAACCAGCTATCACGGAGTTTGATTGGCCTTTCACCCCTACCCACAGCTCATCCCCTCAGTTTTCAACCTAAGTGGGTTCGGGCCTCCACGACGTCTTACCGTCGCTTCACCCTGGCCATGGGTAGATCACTCCGCTTCGGGTCCATGACATGCGACTCAAACGCCCTATTCGGACTCGCTTTCGCTACGGCTACCCCACACGGGTTAACCTCGCCACACACCGATGACTCGCAGGCTCATTCTTCAAAAGGCACGCCATCACCCCACCACAAAATGGAAGGCTCTGACGGATTGTAAGCGCACGGTTTCAGGTACTATTTCACTCCCCTCCCGGGGTACTTTTCACCTTTCCCTCACGGTACTAGTCCGCTATCGGTCACCAGGGAGTATTCAGGCTTACCGGGTGGTCCCGGCAGATTCACAGCAGATTTCACGGGCCCGCTGCTACTCGGGTGCCCACTACAACAGAGAACACGTTTTCGCCTACCGGACTCTCACCGTCTACGGTTGGCCATCCCAGACCAATTCAGCTAACGCGATCTTTTCTGACTGTCGCCCAGACCGGCAGATCTGAGAAAGCAGGTCCCACAACCCCAAGAACGCAACGCCCGCCGGCTATCACACGCTCCTGGTTTAGCCTCTTCCGCTTTCGCTCGCCACTACTCACGGAATCACTATTGTTTTCTCTTCCTGTGGGTACTGAGATGTTTCACTTCCCCACGTTCCCTCCACACCGTCTATATATTCAACGGCGGGTAACACGACATCACTCGTGCTGGGTTTCCCCATTCGGAAATCCTCGGATCTCAGCTCGGTTGACAGCTCCCCGAGGCTTATCGCAGCCTCCTACGTCCTTCATCGGCTCCTGGTGCCAAGGCATCCACCGTACGCTCTTACACACTTACAAACAAAGATGCTCGCGTCCACTGTGCAGTTCTCAAACAACACAC
>NZ_PSZE01000006.1 GCF_002933465.1 Nocardia nova | reverse complement strand
TTCGGAATCTCGGACCCCCACCTGCTAAAGTTCTCCTCCGTTGGCCCGGAAACGAGCCACGGGGCTATGGCGCAGTTGGTAGCGCGTCTCGTTCGCATCGAGAAGGTCAGGGGTTCGATTCCCCTTAGCTCCACTTTGATCACAGGTCAGGGCGGGTTTTCTCCGCCCGAATACCTACCTTGTTGGTCGGATATTCCAACAAAGTCCCGACTAATTCACTGTGCGTGGTGCGTCAGAACTGTCCGCTGACAGCTCGATCCAGCGCATCCGTAGCTGCCCGGTGGACTCGGCCTCCGGCCATGTAGTGACGTTGAGTTATGCCGGATCTACGTGCATCAAAACGTCTGCGGTCACTCGCGCCGACAGACCCGCGTCATCGAGGATCGCGGCGACCGCGGGGCAGAAACCGTGGGTCGTGACGTCCTCCGGGATGCCCAGGGCATCGCGGACCCGCTGCCACTCGTGGCCGACATTCTGCGGATCACGCAACGTCCATACCGTCGACGGGAAGACCAGATCCAAGACCGTCCCATTCGGATCCGGTGGTGACGCGAGCCGGCGGGCGGCCAGTGCGACCTTGCGGCCGCGCAACATCTCCACCGCGAACTCCGGCAGGGCGATCACTCCGCGGCCGTTCTTCGGATCATCGTCCTTCTCCACTCGCACCACCCCTTGGCCCCTTCATGCGGACAACCTTGCCGCTGACACGCAGCGTGCAGCCGTCGAGATCGATATCCGACCAGAGCAGACCCAAAGTTTGGCTCCGGCGCAGGCCGGTTGCCGCGAGCAGGATTACCCAATCGGCCAGGTCGGTGCTCTCGCAGCAGTCCGCCACCGTCGGCGCGGTGTATGACTTCACCGGCGTCCTGCGATTTCGTTCCGCGCGAGACAGCTTGCGCGGGCACGGGAGCTTCGAGGTACGCACCGCCGAGAGCATGAACCGCAGCGCCTCGATCGCGATGTCGCGGGCACCACCAGTGCGGCCTTTGGCTTCGATATTCTTCGCCAGCTGCGATTCCCGGACAGGGCTGACACTCGACGCGTCCTTGCGGACGACGCAACGAAACACCCCCGACAGCACATTGCGACCGGTCCGCATCGATGACGCTCTTCGAGATCCCCCATCCATCAACTATGACGCTCTGCGGCACAACAGTTTTCGGCAATCCGACAACGTTCCGGCATCGACAACCACACGACTGCCACCTCATCTTCGAAGGCTCCGAAACCGACCTGGTGCTCCAGGATCCCGACCGTAGGGTTCCCCAGTCCGCGCAGTGCCGGTTCGAGTCCGGTCTACCTGAACCGTAAAGATGCAGGTAGACCGGGTTTTGAAACGTACGAACTCGGACGCACCGGCGATCAGTGCGCTATCGACCTGCGCCCGAACAGTTTTCCCCTACCGTGCCGGTGGGGCGGGGTCCGGCTTCCGGTGTCGTGTTCGGCGACCTCGGAAGGTTCGGATGTGACGCTGGTGGTGCCGGTGTGACTGTAGTAGACCGGGGTCTCCCGTCGGGTGGACTCGAGTTCGTGGCGGGCGGCGCGTCCACGGCGGGCGGTGCGGCGGGTGCCGGCGAGTAGCAGGCCCAATCCGGCGACCGCGATGGCGCCGAGAACCATGCCGTAGAGGAACAGCACCCCGGTCGATCCGGTGACGTGATAGCCGAACACCGCGAAGTTGTCGGTCAGGAGATGACTGTTGCCGCTGTTGGCGAATACTCCTACAACGCCGATGACTACGGCGGCGACCAGGATGACGAGTCCGATGATGACGATCACGACAATTCCTCGGTTCGGTTGGTTTCCCCGCCGGTTGGATGCGGTTGCTCGAGCCGGTCTCGCCAGCTGGGGTGAGTGCGGATATGCCGCGAGCCGCCGGCGTTTTCGTGCAGGTCGCGGGCGGCCGCCGAATCGTGGTGACGGAGGCCGGGACGGGTTCGCCGGGCATAGGGGTAGACACCGGATCGGCGGCGATCAACCATGGCCATCGCGACCGCTCCGATCGCCATGCCTGCGAACAAGGTAACGATGATCATGCGCGTATGCCGCGCTGATTCCGGACGTCGCGGCGAATCTCGTCGGGTTCATGCCCGCGCGCCGCGATATCGACTGCGATCGGATGAACAGGGGGCGCGGAGTCGGTAGGTGCCATCGTTCACAACCTCGGTTCTCATCCGGCCGAGGATGGCCGGATAACTCCAGCGTAGGCCACTCCTACAACGTATGTCTACAGCGTTGACGAACAACGTAGGCACACGTACACCCCACGCCCGATGAAGGGACGCGACACCGATGCTGCAATCCCCCGCCACCCAGCCTCGGCGCTTCCGCTGCGCCTGCGATTCACCTCCGAAGCCGACGAATCGCGCACCGTCGACGGGGCGTGGTGGCCGCACGGGACGATCTCCTCGCGGAACTGCCGGATCTGCTGGCGACATTCGAGCCCGGCTTCGGGGCCATCGATCGGACCGTCTACAACCTCGGCGAATGGTCCACCGCGCCAAGGGCATTCAACACAGGCTGCCGGCACCGGCCGCACTGTACAGTCGGCTTGCTGGGAAGCGGTGGCAGGACGATCGCGCTGCTGATCGTCCTGCCATGCACGGACCGCGGACTCGCCCGCGCCGCCATGAGCGCGGCCGCGGACCCGAAAGCCACCGCGACGGTCGCCGACCTCATGGCGATGACCGTCGGGCCGGCCCCCGACCGCGCCATCGGGGTTCTACCGTCGATGGGTACGGGAGCAGAGATATCGCAGTCACCGCGGGCAAGGCGGACTGGCCCACCGTGCCCGAGGCGCGCGACACCCTCGAACGGCCCTGTCCGCGCGCCGAAGGCGCGCGGACAGGGGTTGAGACCCTTTCGGTGAGTCGGCTCAGGCGGCCGTGATGGTGTTGGTGTCGAGGGTGACCGCGCCGGTGAGGGCCAGGACGCTCCCGTTCACGGTAGTGCCGGTGGTCACCGTGTCCGAGGTGAAGGTCAAGATGTTGCCGGCGAAGATGGTGTTGGCACCCAGCGTGGCCGAGCTACCGACTTGCCAGAACACATTGTGCGCGGTGGCTCCGTTGATGAGGTTGACCACACTGTTCGCGCCCGTGATCAGCGTCGACCCGGCCTGGAAGATGAACACCGCATTCGGATTGCCTTGCCCGTCCAGGGTGACGGTGCCGTTGAGACCGATCCCGCCGGTTGCCTTGTACACCCCGGAGGTCAGGGTTTGACCCGCGAGATCAGCGGTCACGAAAGCGGTGGGCGTGCGGCCCGCCGCGTCGAGGTAGGCAGCCTGCAAATCGGTGTGTGCCTGCGCCGCGACGGCGTCCCCGGCGTGGATTGCTCCGCCGGTCACCGTTCCCGGCGGGAATCCGGTCACTGCGGTGCCCGGACTGACACCCAGGTTCCCGGTGATGGCCGTAGCTCCGGTGTTGGTGACTGTCGAGGCACCCAGCACCGCGAACGTCGATGCCGTACCGAGATCGACCGGCGCCAGACCCGACACGTAGGTGTAGGTGACTCCGTTGCTGGTCCCGCCGGGAGTGGTGACGGTGACCTGCACTGTCCCCGCCGTATGGGCCGGGGTCAGAACGGTGATCTGCGTGTCGGAATTGACCGTGAACAGGGTCGCCGGTGTCCCACCGAAACTCACCGCAGTGGCTCCGGTCAGCCCCGTGCCGGTGAGCACGACCACCGTCCCCCCACTCGGCGGACCCGAGCTCGGAGTGACGCTGGTAAGCGTAGGCACCGCAATATAGGTGAACGAGACTCCGTTGCTCGTACCACTGGGAGTGGTGACGGTGACCTGCACTGTCCCCGCCGTATGGGCCGGGGCCACCGCGGTGATCTGGGTGTCGGAGTTGACCGTGAACGAGGTTGCCGGTGTCCCACCGAAATTCACCGCGGTGGCTCCGGTCAGATGCGTCCCGGTGAGCACGACCGTCGTCCCACCGGCCGCCGACCCCGACGCCGGGATGATGCTGGTCAACGTAGGAAGCGCACCGCCATAGGTGTAGGGCAGCGGGTTGCTCGTGCCGTCCAGCAACGCCTGTACGGTGACGTTCACCGTGCCGGTCCCCGGCGGGGCGATGGCCGTGATCTGGGTATCGGAGTCGATGGTGAATGTCGTTGCCGTCGTGCCGAACCGAACGGTCAGAGGACCGACGTTGGCGAAGCCGGAACCGGTGATGATGACAGAGTTGAGACCCGCTGGAGGACCGAAAGAGGGATTCAGCGAAGTGATAACAGGTGACATTTTCTTGCCTTAATAAGTGAAGCAGTGAAACGGGTTCTTACGCAGCAGCACCGACTCAGCTGGATGACGCCGCTGCTATCAGTTACCGCCCAGCGACGGCACCTCGGCAATGACTCTTTGGTTCGGTTTGAGTCCGTTTTCGCTTCGGCCGGTAGCTGTTCGGAAGCTGGACACCAGCAGTGATCTTCGCTTCCCCGCTTCGGCCGGCGCCGCCGTCCGGCTCGGGCGCCCGCATTCGTTCGCGAATTCCGATGTCGGTCGGGCGGGGTGGTTCCGATCATGGTCAGCACCATTGACATCGCCTGCGGCGGTGCCGGATTGGCATGTCGTGCTCGCGTGGCGGAAGTCCGCGGTCGGGTGTCCGGACGCCCTGGACACCGATGGGGGTGCCGAACGCCCCGGCTGAGCGCAGCGTGGAAGAAACGTGGTCCATCGCCCCTGTCCGCCCGCTCGGTCATCGGCGCGAGCTCCGAGCGAGGACTCGCCACCCTAGGATGTCGACACCCACGACCAACTGCAGCCCGGATCGGCGATAGGAATCACGTGCCGGCAAGAGTCGTTTCCTGTGAAATATGAAGCGTCACCGACCGGTAGCTGACGATGGCCGGTGGAGTTTGCCGTGTGAGGAGGGGATTGACAAAGACGATCTGATCGACCGGTCAACGCGTCCCGGTGCGGAGGATCCCGGCGCGGCGGCCGGCGCCGAAAAGCGACGGAGAAGGCTGACCTGCGCCGATCACCCGGCTGTCGGTGGCGGCCTTTACGCTGGCGGGATTGGTTGAGCGGTGAAAACAGGAGGGCGCGGTGTACGGATTGGAAACGGTCAGAAGACGCCATCGTTGACGGCGTTGCCCCCGGCCGACCCAAGAACCAGGCGGCGTTGCGCCGCTGGGACGACGAAGCCGGACACAGTGTCGGGCTACCGGAATCGGCGGTCGATGACCTCGCGAGGAAGTTGTTCGGGAGTCGGGTAGGTGATCAGCACGCGAATGCCGTCGGGATCGACGCCGTCGACGAAGGAGATTCCGTGCAGGGTATTGGTGTAAATGCGGGGATCGTGGCCGCGCAGACGTTGTTCGATCTGTCGCAGTTCTTGCTCGCTGCCCGCGGACCAGATGATCTGCTCGACGCCCACGGCATTGATATCGCGTGTGTAGATCGCCTCGCGCGTACGCAGGTAGAGCTGGAAGCCGTCCGGCGTCAACAGAAGAGCCGCGTCCGGTTCGTGAATCGCGACGTTGCACCGGAACACGTCGCAATAGAAGTCCGCGGAACGCTCGAGGTCGGACACTCGCATCAAGCAGGAGGCGATGCGTGTCGACGTACCCACATCCGTTCCCCTCTTTTGAGAAGTACTGCCCAAACCTTCACGCTACGCCGTGTCCGGTTCAGCCGGTGCCCAATAAATTTCGTGACGTTGACAACCGAGTTGAAGGACATCCAACTGCCCGAGAGCATGAAACGGGCGATGGCCCGCCAGGCCGAAGCCGAGCGGGAGAAGCGCGCGAAAATCATTGCCGCCGAGGGCGAATCGATGGCTGCCGCCGCACTCGGCGACGCTTCGGACACGATGATGGCGCACCCGGCCGAGCCGGGTTATCGGACGGTGAAGGCACCTATCGCGGCGTGGCTGGTAATGGGCCGTCCTGGGGCGTGGTCCTTATCCGTCGCGGATGGGTGCCACGGATCGAACGGGCTCGCCGGTTGCTCTCAGTGCCGAGTCTGTGCCGGTGCGCGAGGGGATGACTCGTAGCACGATGACGGTGCCGTTGGTTCCGTACGCGTACAAGGTGCCGAAGAGCTCGAAAGGATACGGATCGAGTCGTATGACCCGATGGTCGATGCGCAGCCGCCGCTCGGCGGGTGACCAGGCGGTCGGATCGTAGACCACGCGCCATATCGGCCCGGTCCGCAGCTGGAGCGCGGTGATCAGCTCGGGAAGCTCGGTGACGAGGCTGCCCGATAGGGGCCACCAGGTGGCCTCGATGTAGCCACCGGGATCCCCACCGAGAAGGAATCTCGGCGTGCCGGTGGGTGCGCGCGGCGATGCCGAAAGCGTATGCAGCGGTGACAGCGTCATCGGACGCTCCTGTCCAGGCCCGAAAGAAGGCCGGATCCGAATCCGGGAACGGCGCGATCTCTGCTGATCAGCGCGCGTGATGCCGCCGGATAGAACCTAGTTTACGCCCGCAGGTGGCCGCGGGCGTGGGTAGACAGTGGCACCGGTGATGGCCGGCTGGGCCGGCTCAGGGATGCGGAACGCTACGAGCCTGCTCGCGCATGAGCTGGTCGGCGTCCCACACCGGTTGCAGCATGTGCCAGTCGGCGGGATGGGCGGCGATCGCCGCGGCGAATCGGTCGGCCAATGCCTGCGTGGTAGGCCGCAGACCGCCGGCGGTGTCGATCGGTGCGCCGACATCGAAGCCCCAGCCGCCGGGGGTGAACCAGCAATGTACCGGTAGCAGCGGGGCGCCGGTGTCGATCGCCAGCCGAGCCGGACCGACCGGCATGTGTGCCGGTTCACCGAAGAAGGTGACCGGCACTCCCGTGCCGGACAGATCACGTTCACCGAGGAGCCCGACCATGACTCCCTGCCGTAGCCGCGTGGTCAGATGCTGGAAGGGTGGGGTAGCGCCGCCGTTGAGTGGGACGATCTCGAAACCGAGGCGCTCACGAAACCGGACGAAGCGCCGGTACAGCGATTCCGGTTTCAGCCGCTCGGCGACGGTCGTCGGGGAACCGATCCGCTGGACGAGCCAGACGCCGGCCACCTCCCAGTTGCCGCTGTGCGGTAGCGCCAGCACCGCTCCACGCCCGCGCTCGGCCGCCTCGTGGATACGTTCGAGCCCGGTGGCTGCGGAGTCGATACGCTCGGCCAACCGCGCCGGATCCATCGATGGCAGCCGGAACGCTTCGCACCAGTAGCGCGCGTAGGAACGCAGGCTCGCGCGCACGAGTTCGTCGGGCACCTGCGCCGGGGTGGTGGCGAGCACCCTGGCCAGGTTGCGCCGCAACTGAATCGGTCCACCGCCGCGGGCGGCGCGGTCGGCGGCGGCCTCGAACGATCGCATCGCCCACCGTTCCGGCAAGGCTCGCACCAGGTGCCAGCCGGCCGCGTACCCGAGATCCCATGCACGCTCGGTCAGGGGCATCGGCCACCACCGACCGAGGACGTCACGGTTTCGTCGCCGCAGTCTCCGGAGAAATATGCGGCGGCCCGAGTGTGCCACGCAATCGGGTCGGCGCCCCGATGGTCTCCGGAACCGAAGCCGCCGTGTTGTGGCGTCGGCCGGTTCTCGGTTCCGCGAGGAGGTCGTACGGCCCCGGCAGTGGTGTCGCGGCGGGCCGGGCGACCGGCGCGCCGGACAGCGGAGATCGACTCGGCCAGCCGGAAAATGATGATCATGATGTCCCCCAACGCCGGGAGGTGTACTTCCCCAGTGAACGCCGGGTAGTGCGCGCTGTCCAGGCTCGACTCGCCGACGAGCGATTCTGCTTCTGGTATGGGCTCACTGTGATGCCCGAAGGGCCATCGTCGACGCACGAGGGGGCCCGGTTGGCTTCATCGCGGGTAGGCTCGAAGTGTCGGGGGCTTTTCGTACGAGACAGCCGCGGTCTCGTCGTCGCTCGGCGAAGGAACAGGGACCATTATGCGGTCCCGGTCAGGAGCGTCGCGATGACGCTACAACACGAGCCGGTCCCGCTGGATCGCTCGGCACGCTTTTCCCTCCGCAGCGGCGCCTCGTCGCGATCACGGCGGTCACCGCAAGCGCCCAGGCCCGGGGTGGTGGACGGGGCCTGGTGGCCCCACACGACCGACCTTGTCGCCGAAATGGCCGGTCTCGAGGCGCTTTTGGGCCGGCGGGCAGGCAGCGTGGAACGAATCATGTACAACATCGATGCCTGGGACCCGGCACCCAAGCGCGCGGTGCTCGGGAAGCGTTCGGTACGCCTGGACGGTTACCGGCATCTGCCCGCGCACATGCTCTGTGTCCTGGGACTCGACGGCACCCGCCTCGTCCTGCTGGTGATCCCGGCAGGAACCGAGGCCGCGGCAGCCCAGGCGTTGCTGACGGCCGCGGCTCGACCGGGCAGCGAGTTCACCGCCGACGAACTCGTGGCTGCCGGTACCCGCCGCAGCCTCGAGAACACTCAGAACCGGGTTGCGTTGTGCCGCTGGGACAACGAAGGCGGACACAATGCGCCGGTGGCCCGGCAAGACCGCGATACGTCTATCGCGGTTGCGGGAGGTTCGAGATGACACAGAACCCGTCGCCGAAGAAGGGCGGCGGCACAGCCGGCCGTGGTGCGGGATGACCCCAGCACACCGGGAGCGGCGGCCAACCATTCGACACGCCGACCCGCACCCCGCGGCTGCTGCTACGCGACCGTGAGGAATCCGCGGGCGTGGACGGTGCCTGGTGGCCCAGAACCGACCTCACCACCGAACTGCACGACCTGGTCACCGCCCCGACCACGCGACTGGGCGTCACCGCGCGCATCACCTTCGATTGGAATTCGCTGAGCCGGTCCCAGCGCGGAATCGATCCTCCGGACGGGATCGAGGTCCGTTGTTCACACATGTCAGGAGCAGTTGTGGCAGCGGTACGCGTGCGGTGGTCTCCGATATACCAGCCGAGCGCCGATCGCTGATAACTCGGTGAAATCCAGTAGGTCATGTCATGGGCGCAGGTGGTGCCTGCGGCCGATACGGCATGGATAATCTAGCTAGAATTCTGTACAGTTACGGCATGTCGATCCTGCGCAACACTCATGAGCTGAGCGTTTCCGACGCCTCCCAGCGAGGTGTCGCTGGACTGGTGGCGGACGCCGAACGAGGCACCGACCTCGTGGTCACCCGCCATCATCGGCCTGTTGCGGCCGTGGTCAGCATGGAGCGGCTCGCCGAGCTGGACCGCGCGGAGTCCGACCTGCGCGACCTCGCACTCGTGCTCGCCCGGGCCGCGACCGACCGCGGGAACCGAACGTCATTGGACGACGTACTCGGCGCCTTCGGCCACACGAGGGAATCCCTCGCCGAACTCGACGACCACGAGTAATCCGATGGTCGAAGTCCTCTTCACCGATGCGGCAATCGACGACCTTCGAAAACTGGGTCCCGACGCTGTGCCCAAAGTCCTCAAAAAGGTGCTCCTGCTGCTGGATTCACCGCAAGCAGGCTATCCACTCGGCGGCGAACTGACCGGGTTCCGCAAGCTTGTCGTCGGCCGCAACACGTGGCGGATCGTATACCGGGTCGTCGACCAGCAGACGATCGAGATCTGCGAGATCTGGACGATCGGAGCACGCGCCGACTCCGAGGTCTACGCGGAAGCAACCGCCCGTATCGTCGCGGCGGCCAGTCGGCTACCGGAATTCAGCAAACTCGGCGAAGTGGTCCAGCGACTCGGGCGCAGTGCCGAATCGCTCCGAATTCCACCGACACCGATTCGCGAACCTGTCCCCGATTGGCTCGCACAGCGATTGATCCGCACGGTCGGCATGGCTCCTGCCGAGGTCGCGGCACTCAGTCTCGAACAGGCGGTCGACCACTGGGCCGAATACACCTCGCGGCCGCCAACGTAACCCGGGCCGGACACGATCCCGCTCTACCGGCTCGACCCGGGGCACGTCTCTCACTGCGTCCCAGCGGCCGTTCGCCTGCCGACCGGCACGATCCGAAGCGCCGGCCCTTCGACTGTCAAGGGTTCGGGTTGTGGAACGTTAGCTCCACTTTCGAGTTAGCACCACTTTCGAGCCGCAGGTTATCGCCTGCGGCTTTTTTGTTGCTCGGCACTGCACGAGCATTGCGGTGGCTGAGGGAGGGCCACCTGCCTTCTCGGCCGAGCTCGGCCGGTGTCCGGCAACCGAATAACTCGAAAGGCATGCCCGAGCGGTATCGAGCGAGTTTGATGGTGATGTGGACGGCACCCCGATCTCGAGGCCGGTGAACCTGGTGGCGGGAGCCGCCGCGAGAGTCGGCGGAGCTGCTGGGCGCATGCTGGGGTTCGGGTTCGGCGTCGCACGACGGATGCCGGGCATCGAGCCGGTGCTCGCGAAACTCGAACAGCGGGGCGCCGAGACTTTGGACGCCGCCGACGACCTCACCGAACGGGTGCTGCGTGCGGTGATCGGCAGGATCGTGCGGACCGCGGTCGGCGCTGTCGACCTCACGGAGATCGTCGTCGACAACGTGGATCTCGACGCGGTGGCAGAACGGATCGATGTCGACAAGATCATCGGACGGGTCGATCTGGTCGGGCTGGCCGACACCGTGATCGAGGGCGTCGATCTACCTCGAATCATCCGCGAATCCACCGACTCGATGTCCGCGGAGGCAGTTCTCGGCATCCGAAGCCAGGGGATGCGTGCGGACGATGCCGTCGCGGGGTTCGTCGGGAAGTTGCTCCGGCGAGCACCGTCCGAATCGGGCGCGGAGTGAGTGCCCCTGCGCACCATCCGGCCGGCATCGTGACGCGTTCGATCGCATCAGGGGTCGACGTCGCCGTCGTCGTGGCGATCATCGCCGCGATCTACCTGTGCCTGGCGTTCGCTCGACTGCTGTTCTCACCGCAGGATTTCACGTGGCCGGACGCCGGTGCGGTGATGTCGACAGGCATATTCATCGTGGTGTCGGTGCTGTACCTCACCGGATGCTGGGCCGTGAGCGGTCGCACCGTCGGCGCCGTGATGATGGGGCTGCGGATGGTGACCCGCGACGGCGAACTCGTGGGATGGCCGCGGGCTCTGGTGCGGGCGGTGTTCTGTGTGATGTTCGCGCTCGGATTGTTCTGGGTGGTGGTCGATTCGCGCCGGTATTCGCTGCAGGACATCGTCCTGCGCACCACGGTCGTCTACGACTGGCAGCCGCAGGCCCATCCGCCGGCATAGGCGCGGGGGGGATCTGACGACAACCACCGATGCTCGAGCGAGTGAACTCCCCGGTCGCGTGACCGCCTATCCCGCTGCGGGCTTCGGTGATGTGGTCGGCGGATGTGCGATCGACGGAGTCGTCGGATGCGTCGACTTCCTCGGCATCGGAGGTTTCGTCGCCGGCGAGGTTCTTGGTTGTCGTACCCGTGGATGTCGTCGTCGTGTCGGTCGGTGCCGCCGGCGGCGTGGTCGGCAGGTTGCCGGTCGGTGCCGTCGTGGTCGGCAGGGTTGTACTCGGATCGGCAGTTATCGTCACCGTCGTTGTCTCCACAGGAGTCGTAGGCGCCCTGGATAGTGGTGGTGGGAGGGGCGGGTCCGAATCCGGCACACTGGGCATGATCTGGATCGAAAGACTGGCTGTGGCAGAGAAACTCGTGCCGACCGACACGGCCATCGAGGTCGGCGCCGAGGTATCCGTCGTCGTGGCCGTCGTGGATTCTGTCGCAGTGGCCTGGCCGGTACCGGCATCGGTGAAATCCACGGCCGGTGGCGCGATCCCGGAATCGACGGTGGCGTCGGTACCGCCCGTCCCGTCGCCAGGTACGGAGATCTCGCTCGATGCGTCGGAAATCGCGCTCGGGTTCACCGCACCGGTTTCGCCGGGGACAGCGCCGAAGTCGAGAGTCTGCACCGTGGCTCACCGGAGTGCGCCTGCGCCTGGTTCACGCGCATCGGCGGGCTCGATCCCGCTCGTACCACGAGCGTTGTTCCGATCGCCGTGGTCACCAACGCGGTGACCATACCCGCGCGCGAGATCTGCCGCCGGAATCGCCCGCCCGCCCGCAGAATTCGACGCCGAGGCGCACCATCGATATCGGCACCTACGGGCGATCGAAACCGGCGCGGATGATGGCCGGTTTCGAATTGGATCGCCGGGCATGCGGCGCCGGCACCGCGAAACACCCCATGCCCATATGACCGACGTCGACGCCGCGGCCGAGCTGTGGGACGCCTGCGCCGACCTTACGGGGGGACTCCACCCGCGGCGTCCGCCGACCGCAGCGACCGAAGACTCGCTCAGCAATGTAGCGGCAAACCCGGAGTTCGCCCCTCTCCCTGTAGTAGCTTGCTTGATTACCGTTGTTCGCCGGAGAAGAGCGGAGGGGCCGATGCCGAACCTGCCGCAGGGGGTTTACGGTGGCTCGCCGGGGTCTTCGTCCTGCTCGTCTCGACGACGACCGTGGGGACCGCGTCGGCCGGCGGTGATCCGTCCGGCCGACGGGAACTCATGCATGGGGATATCGGCAAGACGCCCTGCACAATTCGTGGCCGATGTTCGCGGCGGCGATCGGCGCCTGAACATTGGTGAAGGCGCTATGGATATTTCGGGAGAAAAGCGACAGACCGGGCAGGGAATCCCTCGCTTGCCGGATACTTCGTTTCACTTTTCGCGGAGATCCGCGGACGGCCAGGAATCTTCACCGAATGTTCCCCGAAATGTATTGCAGGAAGCCGCCTTCTGCTTTGCCCTCGCCGGCTTCGCCGATTTGTTTGCAGGAAATAGCCGGGGGTACTCGCGGACACAGAACGCACCTATTGTCAGCGCTGATCGATTCCGAGTGGTGATGACCTGCGCACTTTAGGCAACTCGAGGAGAGGATTGATTGCGATGACGGTTGGTCTCGACGTTCGTTCCGAGCGTGAGCGCGTCGCCCGCGCATGCCGCCCCGGGCAGCCGTTGCCCGAATTCGTCTACAGCAGTGACGAAGACGCGCTGTGGTCGAGGGTTTTCGCGACACTTCGCGCCATGCACGAGGAACTGGGATGCACGGACTATCGTGCCGCCGCTCGCATCGTTCAGCTGCCCGCCGACCGGGTACCGCAGATGAACGAGGTCTCGCGCACGCTTCGATCCCTGACCGGCTTCGAGCTCGCACCGGCGATCGGAAGCCAGCCGGGCCGCCTGTTCTACGGCCCCATGGCCGACGGCATCCTGCACGCGACCCCGGACGTGCGGCCGGTGACAGAACAATCGTTCTCGCCCGATCCCGATGTCATCCACGAATTGGTCGGGCATGCGGTCATACTCGCCGATCCGGAATTCGCGGAACTGTACCGCTGCTTCGGCCGCGCCGCCCTCCGCGCCACCTCCGACGAGGAGCGGGCCGCGATCGCGCGGTTGTTCTGGTTCACCCTGGAGGTAGGCGTGGTCGCCGAAAAAGGTCATCCGCGCGCGTACGGCGCCGCGATTCTGTCGTCGGTCACGGAGATGGAGTCCTTCGTGCAGGCGGATCTGCGAGAGTTCCGGATCGAGGACATACTCACCAGCGATATCGACGACAGCATTTGCCAGCCCCTCCTGTTCGTCGCCGATTCGGTCGACCGGATGACGGCAGAAGTCGAGGGCTTCCTCCGGTCGAGGGTCGGTTCGTGATGTCGCCTTCTCGCACAATCACTTTCGCTGATATCCTCGCCGTCGAGAAATAAGGAATTGCGGTGGTAGACCTCACGAGTACCACGCGTCGTCACGAGGGCGTGACTCCGGACACGGACTTCTTCGAATTGTCGGTAGCGCAGTCGGAACTGTGGCTGGCCCAGCAATTACATCCCTCGGTTCCGTTCTCCATCTCCCAATACACCGATGTGCAGGGCGAACTCGATCTGGAACTGCTCCAGCAGTGCGCCCGCCGCGCGGCGCGCGAATTGCAGTCGCCGCATGTGCGATTCGCCATCGTCGGTGGCCGACCACGCCAATATCTCGACCACGAACTCGACGCCGAATTCGACTGCGTAGACCTGAGTGATCATCCCGATCCCGAACGCGCCGCCCACGAGTGGATGAGCCGGGACCTTCATCGGGGCATCGACCTGACCGGTGCCGACGTCACGAAGACGGTGCTGTTCACTCTCGGCCCCGGCCGTTATCGCTGCTATGCGCGCAGCCACCACCTCGCCGTCGACGGCTTCGGCGCTGCTCAGGTGTTGCAGCGAACGGCCGAATTGCATTCCGCCGCAACCGAAGGGCGGCCCCCGGCACCGTGCCGGGCGGTGTCGCTGACCGAGATCGTGGCGGCCGAGCAGCGGTATCGGTCCTCGTCGCGGTTCGCCGCCGACCGCGAGTACTGGGGCAAGGAGCTGGCCGGCCTCGATCACGTCACCCGCCTCAGTGAGCGGTACGCGGCGCCCTCGGCACGGCCCCATATCGCGCACGCGACTGTCGATGCGGAGCTCATGGCACGGCTCGATGCCGCAGCCCGCCGGTACGGCACGGGCATGGCCGAGGTGCTGGTCGCGGCGGTGACCGCCTTTCTCGCGCAGATGACCGGTGATACCGATGTCACGGTGTCGCTGCCCGTCGCCGGTCGCACCACGGGAGCGCTGCGGCGGTCGGCAGGGATGGTCTCGAACGTGGTGCCGCTGCGGGTGCGGGGCGTGGCCGAGAGCACGATCGGCGACCTCCTCCGCCAGGTGCGCCTGAGCATGATCGGCGCGTTGCGCCACCAGTTGTATCGGCACGAAGACCTGCTCCGTGACCACGGCGTGGGCCGGGCCGGTCGCCACGGCTACGGTCCGCTGATCAACGTCCTCAGCCTGCCCGACAGTATCGACTTCGGCGCCGTTCGCGCTCGGACGCAACTGCTTTCGGCCGGGCCGGTGGAGGATATGGCGATCAGCTGCTACCGCTTCGGCGCCGAGCCGTTCGTCGTCGACTTCCATGCCAACCCGGAGCTGTATCGGGCAGACGAGGTAGCGGGGTATCGGCAGCAGTTCATGGACTGCCTGGCCCGATTCCTGTGGGCCGACGATACGGACAAGGTGTTCGCGGCCGTCACCGGTACCCACACGATCGCGGCCCCGAGGCAGCGGCAGCACCAGCGGTTGCTGCCGGAATTGCTCGCGGGCGGAATCGATGCCGGTGAACGGATCGCGCTGAGCGGGCCGGACCGATCGGTGACCTATCGTGAACTCGACGAGACGACCGCGCAGTGGGCGCGCGAGCTGATCGCGCACGGAGCCGGGCCGGAAGTCGTTGTGGCGGTGGCGTTGTCCCGGTCGGTGGAATCGGTCATGGCGCTGTGGGCCGTCGCCCGGGCCGGCGCGGTGTTCTTCCCGGTCAATCCCACCGATCCGCCGGCGCGCGTATCGAAGCTGATCGCCGATTCCGATGCGGCGCTGGGCATCACCCTCGCCGAGTGGCGCACACCCCTGGAGAACACGACGGTCGACTGGTTGCTGCTCGACGGCGGCGAGTTCGCCCGCGCGGCCGCATCCCGGTCGACCGCCGCGGTGACCGATGCGGATCGGATACGACCGCTGCTGGCTGCTCACCCGTCCTACCTGATCTATACCTCCGGATCGACCGGTGAACCCAAGGGGGTGCTGAGCACCCACGAAGGCCTGGCGACATTGGCCGACGATCTGCGCATCCGTAACCGCATCGGCAGGGACTCGGTGGTGCTGCAGGCACATTCACCGTTCTGCGACGCGTCGATGCTCGAATATCTCTCCGCGTTCACGCCCGGGGCGAAGCTCATCGCTCTCGCGCCGGACATCATTGCGGGACAGCGACTTTCGCAGGTTATGGAGGACGAGGGCGTCACCCATCTGGTGGTCACACCGGCCATTCTGGCAACGCTCGACCCGGATCGATTGCCGGCACTGCGGACGGTGACGGTGGGCGGTGACAAATGCCCGCCCGCGCTGGCCGAACGCTGGGCGGGCCGGCTCCCGATGTTCAACTCCTACGGCCCCACCGAGGCCACCGTCGTGGTGACCCAGACCGAGCCGCTCGACCCGAACGCGCCGATCACGATCGGGCGCGGACTGCCCGGCGTGCAGACTCCGGTACTGGACGCCCGGCTGCGGCCGGCGCCGCGCGGCGCCCGCGGCGAACTGTATCTCGCCGGGGACGCATTGGCGCGCGGGTATCTCGGGCGGCCCGGAATCACCGCGCAGAGTTTCGTGGCGAATCCCTACGGAGAGCCCGGAACTCGGATGTATCGCACCGGTGACATGGTCCGCGAACAACCCGACGGGACGCTCGAGTACCTCGGCCGCGGTGATGTTCAGATCTCGCTGCGGGGGCAGCGCATCGAGCCGTCCGAGGTGGAGCGCGCACTGGCCGCGGACGAGACGGTCGATCAGGCCGTGGTGCGGGTGTGGACATCCGAGGCGCTCGGCGATCGGCTGATCGGCTATGTCGTCCCCACGGCGGCCGCGAAGCAACACTTCGACCGCACCGCCGTCTTGGCGCGGTTACGAACTGTGCTGCCGCCCGGCATGATTCCGGCGATGCTGGTGCCGCTGCCCGAGATACCGATCAATCCGAGCAGCGGTAAGACCGATCGGTCCGCATTGCCGGATCCACAGACGCTGCCGCGCCCGGCCTTCCGCGCGCCGACATCGCCGATCGAGCGCACGGTGGCGGAGACGATCGCCGAGGTCACCGGGCAATCTCGGGTCGGCCTGGACGACAACTTCTTCGAACTCGGCGGCAACTCGTTGCTCGGCGTCGAGCTGTGCCGGCAACTATCCGAGCGGACCGGCACGACGGTGACGATCTCCTCGCTGTTCACCCCGACGGTACACACCTTGGCCGCCGCCATCGAAGCCACGGCGGCCGGCGGGAACAGCGACGTGGCGGTCGGCGGTTCGGCGCTGGAGCCGGTTCTTCCGTTGCGTGGCAGCGGTTCCGGGACGCCGCTGATCTGCGTGCATTCCGCTGTTCCGCTCTCGTGGTGCTATTCGGGCCTGCTGCGGTACGTCACCGACCGGCCCGTCTACGGGCTGCAGTCTCCGGCCGTTTCCGGGCAGTCGCGGAGGTACCACACCGTCGACGAGCTCGCCGAGGTGTATCTGCGCGAACTCACGCGCATCCAGCCGGAGGGCCCCTACCACCTGCTCGGCTGGTCCCTGGGCGGGCAACTCGCGCACGCGCTCGCCGTCCGGCTGCGCGCCCGGGGGCATGCTGTGGGATTGCTCGTGATGTTCGACAGCGTGGCATTCGGCGAGGGTGCGCCCCAGCCGGAGCCGCCCACCGTCCGGGATCTGGTCACCCACCTGCAGGGCAACGAGTCGGCCACTCCCGACACGCGGCCGCTCACCCTGGACGAGGCTGTGGAGGTACTCGCCGACAGCCCCGGCCCCGGTCGCGGGTTGACCCGTGAGCACCTCGAACGGCTGCACCAGGGATATGTGGACAGTGTCGCCATGTCCACGAGCTACCGGCCGGCATGCTACGACGGCGATCTGCTGTATTTCTCGGCGACCGAAGGCCTCACCGGCGAACTGACCGGCGAGATGTGGCGGCCCTTCGTGTCCGGGCAGATCACACAACACCGCGTCGACGTCACCCACGCCCAGATGACCAACCCCGAGGCGCTCTCGGTCATCGGGCCGATCCTGGAGGCCGAACTGCATCGGCACGGCGAAGGGAAGAACAGATGAGCAAGCACTCCGCTGCGATCGTGGCATCCGCGGTGTCGGTTGTTTCCTCGATTCTGCTGGCCACGCGCCGGCCGGCTGTGTTCGGACTCCGTCTCCCGCGGTGGGCCCTGGCCGCCGTCGCTGCGATCGCGTTGGCGATCGCCGCCAACGAGAGCGTGGGCAAACCGGTGATGTTCCTGCGATGGTCGTATGTGCGGTTTCTGTTCGGCCTCCGGCATATGGGCGCCACCTGGCAGGTCGGCGACGGCCGGGAACAGGCGCTGGCCGACTATGTGTGCGCGCATGCGCGAAAAGGCGACATCGACGACGTCATCCGGGTGATCGACGAGTTCTGCTACACCAAGAGTTATCTGATCAACATCGGGGACGAGAAGGGCCGGATCCTCGACCGGGCCGTCGCCGCCGCGCAGCCGCGCCGCCTGCTGGAGCTCGGAACCTATTGCGGGTACAGCGCATTGCGCATCGCGCGGGTCATGCCGGCCGATGCCGTGCTGTACTCGATCGAGTTCAACGCGGCGAATGCCGCTGTCGCCCAGCGGATCTGGGATCACGCGGGTGTCAGCGAACGGATCGTCGTCATCGTCGGCACCTTGGGCGACGATGGGAAGACGCTCCGGGTGCTGGCCGACGATCACGAGTTCTCGCCCGGAACACTGGATTTCGCCTTCCTCGACCACGAGAAGGACGAATATCTTCCCGATCTCCACCGGATTATGGATCGGGCCTGGCTGCGTCCCGGCTCGGTCGTCGTGGCGGACAACGTGAAATACCCTGGCGCCCCGGAGTATCGAGCGTTCATGCGTCGCCATGAGGGCACCCGGTGGAAAACCCGAGAGCATCGGACGCATGCCGAGTACCAGAAAATTCTCGAGGATCTCGTGCTCGAATCGACCTATCTCGGCTGACTGGATCAGGACCACACCGGCCGATCCACGACTGCCCCGTGCCGCGATCGCGCGGTCGGCGACCATGTTAATCGTCGGTAATGCCGGGTAGTCGCAGACTATGGTGCAACGTTGCGCCCCGACCTGCTGCCGTCTATACGCCGAAGGACGAGATTCGCATGAGCACTCCCGATACCTCCACTTTGCGGGCTCAGCTGCGAGCTGTGCTGACGTTGACCAACACCGAGATCCAGGTGGCCGAGACCCGGATCGCTCAGGCTCGAACCGAGGCGGTTCGCACGGAGCTGTCCGAGAACGCCGACAAAGGCCGCGCCCGCGCCGAGGCCATCGAGGCGGCCATCCGCGATCTGGGCAGTGTGCCCGAAGTGGTCGGCCCGTTCCTCGGCCGCGCGGTCGCTGCCATCAAGGCGATGGCCGAACAGGCTCAGCCGTTCGACGAGGCGCTGCTCGGCGACCTGGCGCTGGAACACCAGCTGCTCGACCGCGCCCGCTACATCAAGGCTCTGGCGACCGCCGCGGGGCAACGCGAGGTCGTGACGTTGGCCGACCGCCTGATCACCGCGCATTCGGCCACGGTGGAATGGCTGACCACCGTGCTGGCCGAGGACGCCCTCGGCGGTCCGGCCGCGTTGCGCCGCACCGCTCTTCAGGCGGCGACCGGGACCGCGGTGAAACTGTTCAACCTGCCCGTCACGTGGTCGGCTCGCGGCCTGGATCGCGCGCTGGACACCGTCCGCACCACCCCGCCCGCGCTCGGTGAGCTGCTCGCCCGGGGAGCGCACGCGGGTGATGTCGCCGTCAAGACCCTCTCGGCCTCGCGGGATGCCGCGCTGGAAACCGCCGAGCAGGTCACGCGCCACGAAGGCGCCGGTGCGGCCGCCGATGCCCTGCATTCGATCCGTGCCACCACAGGTGTCGTCGAACCCGGCGAGCTACCGGTCGGTGACTACGACGAGCTGAACGTGTCCCAAGCCGTCGCCGCGGTGAAGGAGCTCACCGAGCCGGCCGACATCCGCGCGATCGTCGCCTATGAGGAAGCCCACAAGAGGCGCCATGGCGTCGTCTCGGCCGCCCAGACGCGGCTCGCCGCGATCGCCCAGGAAGTGACCGGCCTCAGCTGACGGCCACTCGCCGGGCGAATCACGGGACTCACGGCCCGCGGGAGCAGCAGGCCGGACACGAAGGCCACGGCGGGTACACCGAACACGCCGTGCACGGTGGTGGGCTGCCCGGCGGTCGTTCACCCTGCCGGCAATCCGGCGAGCGGCCTCGAATGCCGCGGTCATCCATCGGCCGCGGCATCGCGGATCTCGTCGAAGTGGCGGAGCAACGTCGCGTACGCGGCGGCGGCCGCGACGTACTCGGTCATCGATCGGTCGAACAGGGCGTCGTTCTTGTCGTCGAAACTGCGCCGGCAGTCGTCACCGGCGCGTTTCGCCACGGCGAGCCACGTCGCCCAGTCGGTCTGGGCCCGGTCGTCGGGAATCGGAACGAATGCGGCCGCATGGTCGGCGTCGGCGGCAACGGCAGCACACAACGGCGCGAAGATCTCCGGGTCGACCGCGACCGTGGGCTGTCCCTCGGCGGCGCGCACGGCGGCCGCGGTGGCCGCTCGCAACCTTTCGTTGTCGTCGTGAAGCCTGTTTGCTTCGGCCGTACCGCCGACCCGAAGCCAGGCATCGATCCGGCGCGCCCGCGCCTCGGGCGTGGGCTGTGGTTCCCGCCCGAGTGTTCCGACGGCGGATCCCTCGACATGCCCACGGTCGTAGAAGGAGATCGCGGTATTCGCGACCAGAGCGATCACCGCTGCGGCCGCGAGCACCACGACGGCACCACGCACGATCGCCGACCGCGGCGGCTCGGGGTCTCTGTCGGATCGCGGTGCCGTGTCCCGCGTTCGGCCGAAGAGCCGACGGCCGGCCACGGCGACGACCGCGCCCAGCAGCGCGGCCACTGCCGCGAGGTACACCGCGAGACCGAGAACGAACGGCACCTGCAACGTGACGACCATCCAGGCCGGGCCCGGTCGCCAGCGGCAGGTGTGGGCCATGACCCGCATGGGGGCGACACATCCGTCGGTTGCGGCGAGAACGAACAAGCCGGCCAGACCGAGCAATCCGGCGCCGCCGGCGGCGGCGAGCCCCACGAGCAGCCGGAACCGCGCCGCGGTCGCCGACACTCCGATCGCCGTCAGCATGAGCACACAGCCGAGACCCGCGCTCAGCCACATCGGATAGCGGAACACCCACTCGTCGGGTAGCTGTCCGAAAGGCGGCTGGTCGGGATGCAGTCGCGCCATGATCACCACAACGGTCAACCAGCACAATCCACCGCCGACGACCGCACCCATGGCGGCGTGCCGCACCGGCACGGCCCGATGCACCACCGCTCCCGCGTCCGATGCGTCGGTGCGGGCGCGCCGCATCCACGCGGGCGGGGATGTGCTCCGTCGCCGCACCACGGCGAGCCACGGGAACAACCACAGAACGGATGCGCCCACGAGTACCAACGGTCTGTTGCCGAGGTCGGCGACGACCCAGAACCATCCCGGGGTTCCCGGCAAGGACAAATCGGGCGACCGCAGCGACCCCCTCTGCAAGAGGAAAAGCCCGTTCATCCAGTAGCCGTACCAGGTGCCGAACACGACCAGCGCCGCGGCGAGTCCCAGTATCCGCACCGGGCGCAGCGATCGGCCACGACTACCCCGAATCCAGATTTCGGCGCACTGGGTGACCCAGCTTGTGAACACCGGAGCACTGATCAGCAGGACGATCAGGATCTCGGGATGGGGGGGCAACAGTCCCACCCCGGCAGTGCGGAAGGACAGCAGTTCGCCGACCGCCAGGCCCACGCCGAGCCAGACGCCCGCAGACCAGCCCGAGGGCACCGGCCGACCGGTGAGAACCGCGTAACCGACCGCGCGCCAGAGGATGTAACCCGCGATGCCGACGACGAGTACGGCGGTCGTCCAGGTCGCCACCTCGGCGACGGCGCCGGGACTCGACCAGATGGTCGCCTGAACATTCGCGACCTGCGCGGTGACTCCGGTGAGGAACATCGGAAGTGCGGTGGCGCCGAACAGTATTCCGGGGTCGCTTCGCCATCGACTGCGGTCGGACCAGTCGGGATGCGTACGCAATAGCCCCAGAAAGCGGTGCCATGCAACGAATCCCGGCCGATGCGCGGTGGGCCGATCCCGCCACGCAAAGGCGGTGTCTCCGGCGAGGCGCGCGGCGTCGATATCGGCATAGACCTCGCGGGTCCGCAGGATGTCCGCCCGGACCAGATAGGTCAACGCGATGAGGACCACGACCCGGATGAGGCCACGCAAACCCAATTCCCATTGGCTACGCCAGAGATCGGGATGCTCGAACAGTGACATGACCTGCCCGACCACGTTGGGCAGCAGCGCGCAGATCAGGAATGCCCGCCACAGCGCGACCGTGGCGTAGGTGATGTCCACGTCGCGATTGCGGATGTGCGCCAGTTCGTGCAGTACCACGTCGCGTAGCACGGCGGGCTCGGCGCTGCCCCGTGCTACCAGGCCGGCGTCCAGGCATACCGTGTAGCGGCCCATCCGGCCGAAGACGACCGCACCGACGGAATCCGCCCTCGGATCGATGGCGAACGCCGGTGCCCTGCGTAAGCCGGCCCGCTCCACGAGATCCCGCAATTGCCGCGCCAGCTCGTCGGACGAATCGGGATCCACCGGCAGTAACCGACCACGTCGGCGCCGCCACATCGGTCCCAGCACATACAGCACCGCGGCGAGACCGAACACCACCGCGAGGGCCGATATCACCGTCACCGGATCGCTGTGGGAATGCACCCCGTGAGCCGCGTCGCACGAGGCGACGAATGCGGCGCGCGTCATCATCGCCGCGGGTATATATGGCTCGGTCGGGTCGTATCCCACTGCGAGACGACACAATTGGAACCACGTGTACCACTCGTCGCCCTCGCGATACTGCACCAGCGTGGTCGACAGCAGAGTCAGGCTGTCGACCGTGACGAAGGCGAGCAGCAACGCGAACCGGATCGCGGTGCCCGCGGCGAAGAATCCGGTGTCTATGGGTACCGCGTCCGGGACCGCGGCGGCCTCCCCCTCCTCGGCACACACGGTCAGCTCGGTGTGCTCGAATCGTGGTCGGGTTCGACCGAGGGCTCGGCGAGCTCGGGCACCGCGTCGACGACCAGACGACCGGCCACCGAATCGGCCAGCAGCCGAGCGCGATCGGCGTCCATGCCACTGCGCAGCGCGGAATCCAGCACCTGCGCCCGCACCTCCGCGATCTGTTCGGCCGCGAGCGGAGGCAATACCGTCACGGCCTTCGCGCGGCCGAGCCGCTTGCGCAACCAGCGCCGCGCCGCCCGACCGCCGCCGCTGATCGCACCTTCCGTGAACTGCTCCGCCGCCTTGGTGAGCACGATCCACAGCACCGGGCTCGCCAGCACGGCGACCTCGTCGATGCCGAAACCGAGCAGATCACCACCGCTCCTGCGGCGCGCGAGCAGACGCGCCGCGCGCTCGTCGCCCAACTGTCGCAGTCGATCCACCACCGGCAGCTCGTCGGGAGCTACCTCCGCGACGACATCCCGGACCACGGCACCGACCGGTATCGCACCCACGGGCATCGTGTCCCCTGACGCGTCCATCGAATCGCCCCTCCCCGCCGCTCGAACGCGGGATTCTCCGAAATACTTTCCCCCGCAGCGGCAGAACCAAACGGAAGATCTTCGGATGCCACGGTAACCGGTCCGCGATATCCACACCCGAAATATCTCCAACCGCTGTGCGGTATTCATTCGCATCGCCGTGGGTGAAGGCGGCGACCGCGAAGCCGGACCGAAGGAGGCCGAGGCGACCTCGGTGCCGCCGTCCGACCATCCCCATTCGTGCCGATGGTCGCGGGACGATGCGCGGTGCCCCAGCTCTGTGCCGTACCGTCGGCGGCGATCGGGCTCGCGGTAGCCATCCACCGCAGCATGGGCGAGCCGGGATCGGTGCGTTGCTTGGCGACGAGGAATTCGGCTACGTCCGGGCGCTGGTGTAGGAGTCGCCCCAGAACGAACCACGCCTGGTATCGGCCGATCCGAATTCCGCGGCGGTGGCATCGATGGCGTTGGGGTCCTTGGTATCCAGCGCACTGGCGGCGGCGCTGTCGGAGAGCTGGACCGCGCGCTGCGTCGCCCGCCGCGTCGGCCGGGAGGTCGGTGCCGGTGATGTCGAGCAAGATCACTTCATGTTCGGGCTGAACCGCGGTGCTGCGAACCGATTCCACTGCAGCCGGCGGCGCGCGGGGCCGCGCCACGCCGGACGTGAGTCGGCTCCGGCGCGCCTGCGGCGGATCGCTGCGCGCGAACCGCACAATCGCTGGTCATGGCGATGGGACGCAGAGCCGCACTCGGCTTGCTGGCCGCACTGCCCCTGCTGGCGCCGGGGACGGCACGAGCGCATTCGGCGCTGCCGGAGATCGGCGCCGATCCCCAGCGGGTGCCCACGCGGTACACCATGACGGCGTTTCGTACCGACAGTGACACCACCGTGGCCGTGTACGAGTCGGCGGACGCGACGATGTTCACGCCGGTCGCCGAACACGCGTTCACGCCGCGGACGGGGTTGGCTCGCGATCCCAGCGTGCTGCTGCATACCGACGGCTGGTACTACCTCACCTACACCGCGGCCCCCGATGCGACCTCGATCGGCCTGGCACGCAGCCGCGACCGGATCGCCTGGACGGAGCTGGCGTCGGTGCCGATGCTGGTGCCGGGCCGCCTGGAAGGGACGTGGGCCCCGGAGTGGTATGTCGATGCGGCGGGCCGAGTCGGCATCATCGTGTCGCTGACCTGGGGGCACGGCTTCACCCCACACCTGCTGGTACCGGCGGGCGCGGGACTTTCCGCCTGGACGCCGCCGATACCGCTGCTCGGCGTCGGCCCGAGCGGTCCGGGTTCGCTGGGCTACATCGACACACAGCTGGTGCGGTGGAGCAGGCGGGTGTACGCGTTCGTGAAGAACGAGGACACCAAACTCGTCGAACTGGCGGTCGCGGACAACCCCTTGGGTCCGTATTCCTTTGTAGCCAAGGGTGATTGGGCAGGATGGGGCGGCCCGCGGGAAGGTCCGTCGGTGGTGCCGCTGCCCGAGGGCGGACATCGCATCTATCTCGACGCCTACACCGAGGGCCGCTATCTCTACAGCGACAGCTACGACGGATTCCGCACCTGGTCGGCGCCGACCGAGCTCCCCGGACTCTCCGGTGTCGTCCGGCACGGCACGGTGCTGGCCGAATTCGGTTCCGCCCCATGAGATCCGCGGGCCGGCCGGATCACTCGTCGTCCGGCGTCCAGTTGTCGGCGGTTTCCCCGGTGGTGAGGAAAATAGTGCGACGTCCCACTTCCACGGCATTGTCGGCGAAGCGCTCGTAATACCGTCCCAGCAACGTGAGGTCGACCGCGGCCGTGATGCCGTGCGCCCAGTCGTGGTCCAGCACCGCGGCCAGCAATTGCTCGTGCAGATGGTCCAGTGCGTCATCCTGGGCGTCGAGACCGGCCGCGTCGTAGGGGTCGCCGGTTTCGAGCACCGCCGCGGCGCTCGTGGCGATGGCGCAGGCGGTGGAACCGAGACGCTCGATCAACGGCCGCACCGGTTCGGGAACGACGTGCTCGGGATGGCGTCGGCGTGCGCTGGTGGCGATATGCCCGGCCAGCGCGCCCATGCGCTGGAGATGGCCGGTGAGCTGGATAGCGGTCACCACCCGCCGCAACTCGCTGGCGACCGGGGCTTGCAATGCCAGCAGTCGCAGCGCTTCCTGTTCGGTCTGCTGCGCCATCTCCTCGACCCGGCCGACGACGTCCAGCGCGGTCTCGGCCTGTTCGATATCGGCGTTCACCACCGCGTAGGTGGCCGCCGAAATGGCCGTCCGGTCCTGTTCACACATCGCATGCAGCAATTCGGCGAGCTGCCGCAGATTCGCGTGATAGTCCGACCGCATATCCCGATTCAACCCCAGTGGGACGCACATTGCGAATTTCGTTCCGGACCGGCTCGATCGCTGCGAAATAGCCGGAATTCGCTTTCCGGACATTCGATCGGCGCGGTCTGCCGCTCACCCGAGCCGATAGTTGTAACTCGCGTAACGGTGTGAATCCGCACCCGCTTCCTCCCAGCTGTAGCTGTAGGTCCCCACATGCCCCAGCCGGAAGGAGCTGTCGGCCATGATCGAATAGCCGCTGCGCCGCGCCCGCTCACAGAACGCGTAGTCCTCGCCCAGGTACCAGGTGTGCTCACCGTCGGGCACCAGCATGGGCAGGAAGTACGGGACGGTCGGGCGGTCGAACCGCAGGTTGCACACCGGAAGTTGTTCATGTTCGGCGACGGTCTCGTAGACGTCGCGGTGGGTGAACAGGAATCCGGTGGCGGCGTATTTGATCTCCAGCAATCCCCCGCCCTCGCCGAACAGGATGCTTCGGGTTCCGGGCAATACGTGGCAGGCCAGGCCGCGCACACCCTTCTTCGCATAGATTCCGCACACGATCGGCAGATCATGTTTGCGCAACCGGTCCACCGAATCCACGTCGAACGCGATATCGGAATCGATCCACATCAGCCCTTCGAACCCGTCGCGCAACGCGTCGGTGGCCATCTGACTGCGTCCCTGATCGATCGCGGCGAATCCGGTGACGGTCCGGACCTCGTAACCACGATGCTCCAGCCGGGCCAGATTGCGGGCGAAATCGGGTGCGATCGATCCATGGGTCGGGACCAGGACAACACAGCGCGAGGGCTCCATGCCCGCAGCCTGCCACGCCCGCGCGGGGACCGCGCGGCGTGGGAAGCACCTGATCGCCGGGTCGCGGTTCTCACCGGGGCCCCACACGGGCAGCGGGTTCTGTCCTAGGAAGCGATGTCCGTCGGCGGCCCCGACGCGGACCGCGGTGAATCCGTATTCGATCAGGCGTTGTTCGTACTCGTGCCGACAAGACCACCGGCGAGCGTCGTCTGCGCCCCCCAGGCGAGGATCGCGGCGGTGAAGTCGTAGGGGTCGACGCCGGCCAGGGTGACCGACGACAGGATTCGGCCCGTGGCGTCGCGGCTTTCGGCGACCGCCCAGGTGCGCGTGCGGGCCCGGGTTGCCGCATCGGGTCCACCGGTCGAACCCTTGACCAGGGCGTTCAAAGCACTCTCGGCCACCTGTTTCACGGGCGCCACCCGGGCGACGGCGTCCGTGACGAGGGAGGTCGCCCGCAGCGCGCGGGCGGCGCCGCCGGGCAGGCCGAGATAGACCTCGGCCGCGCGCAGGTTCGGGTGGGCGCGGTGCAGAACGAGGTGCTCCGAGCCCGGAATCGAGGCGCCCGTGAGCGCGCGGCCCTCGACGTCGAAGGTGTGCGTCCGGGCGCCGGTTCGCTCCGGCACGATGTCACCGTCGCGAAGGGCGAAGCCGCGCTCGAACAACATGCCGACCATGGATGCGCGGGTGCCGCCGCTGGTGCCGGGGCCGGCGATGAAGTAACCGATGTCGACGCGGGTGGCGTCCGGTGCGTCGCGCAGCGCGAGGGCAGCGGCCAGATTGCCTGGGACGTAATCGAATCCGAAGGCCGTCAGCAGGGCGACACCCGCCTGGCGCGCCTCGGCGTCGCGATCGAAGACCCGGCGGATGAACGGGCCTTCGCCGGTCGAGTCGAAGTAGTGCGCGCCCGCCTCGAGTGCCGCCTCCAGCGCCGGAGCGCCGTATCGCAGGAACGGTCCCACCGTCGTCACCAGCACGTCCCCGCGACCGAGCAGGGCGCGCACCGATGCGGGATCGGCCACGTCGGCCACCGCGGTCTCGACACCGCCGAGGTCGGCCGCGAGTTGCCGCAGCGCGGTGGCGTTGCGAGCGGCCAATACCGGCTCGGCGCCGCGAGCGAGCAGGGCTCGAGCCGTCAGGCGGCCGGTGTACCCGGTAGCTCCGAACAACACCATCTTTGCCATTGCCATCACCTGGGTCCTGTTGGTCGCCGACGGTTCGTGCCGGTTCGTTTCGACGCCGGCACCGTTACCGACGATAGGACCGTCGAGCCGCCCCGGACACGGTGGCATACCTACTCGCCCGGGGCGGCCTGGTCCTGGAACTGTGCCAGCGACTCCCACGACCAGGTGAGGGTGCCGGCGTCGAGGTCGGCGACAACGTCTTCCAGCCACCGTATTTCGGCCTCGGTGACCGCGCGCTGATATTCGTCCTCGAGCATGGTGACGCGCGGCAGGCCGAACCGCGTGGCCTGCGCGATGCCGGTGTCGAGCTCGGAATGCTCGGCGCGCAACGCTTTCAGCCGGCGCTCCAGTTCTTCGCGAGCCGCGTCGGGACCGAGGAGCATCAGAAACGACAGGGCGGCCGGGAATTCGGGAAATTCGTTGCGGGGCACGGCGATCATGTCGGTGAGCCAAGCCATGCAGGCATCGCGGCCCACGTCGGTGATCTCGTAGACCGTGCGTTCCGGATACTGCTGGTCGCGACCGGTGGCACGGACCGCCACCAAACCGGCGTCCTGCAGCCGCGCGATCGTCTTGTACAGCTGGGCGCGCTGCCCGACATTGACGACTTTGTCCTTCCCCCACGCCGGTTCAAGCGATCCCCGCTCGCCATGGCGGTGCTCGGCATCCTGCACCTGGAGCCGATGCATCCGTACGCCATCCAGCGCCGCATCAAGGAGTGTCGTCATCGACCTGCGCTCACCGTGGATCGAAGGCGAGGACCCGATCGTGGTCCACGCCGACGTGGACCACGCCATGGTCAAGCTGCTGGTTCCCGACGACGCGATCGTCGAGCACAGCGACCTGGAGTGGACCGGGCGTGGCCGGGTGAAGGATTTCGGCCGGCCGCAGGATGCCGCCGGCCGAGTTGTCCGGCTGACCGGGACCAGCACCAAGAGCGAGTTCCGCGTTCACCGCGGCGGCATCGCGATCCTCTCGGCACTGTTCAGCCGCGAGTTCTTCGACGACGCCAGGCAGGCACACCGGCAGGGGCGCACCCCGACCCTCGCCGACCCGGCCCACGCGCCGCGCTGACCGAAGGCCGCGCCGGGCGGCGGCAAACGCCCGGCGCCCATCTCCTTCCGCACTGGTGATCACCAGTCGCAGGCGACGCCATCGCGCCGATGTCCGTGCCGCCGGTTTCGTTTGCGGGAGCGGGGAATCCTCCCACCAGAGCAACCCGGTTGCCGACGCGACTCCGGCATCCGGCTGACTTCGATGGATCGACCGATGGGAGCCGAACCATGAACGTTCGACGCGCCGCGGCCGGAGCCGCACTCACCGCCGCCACCCTTTCCACGGTGCCGGCCGCCGCCTCCGCCGACGACCCCGGAGTCCCCCGCAACGGGATCATTCCGGCTGGGACCTACCACATCACCCAGCACCCCGACAATATGATCGGCTCGCCCGTGCACGACTGCGACCTGCAGGTTTTCGTGGACGGTGCGACCGTGACGCTGGTCTGCGGGAATTCCTCGAAGACCGGCCGCCAGAACGCGGCCGGCCCCGATGAGACCTACGTGACGTTCGAGGGGATCCCGGTGGGTTTGGATCTGCGCGCCGTCGACGCGCCCCAGGGGTATTGGGCGGGCACCGTGAATGCCGCCGCGACCTCGATCGACGCCCCGTATTCGGTCGCGGGAATCACCTTGCGGCGACGCTGATCGGGGTCGCGCGCGACGGCATGTCACACCGCGGCCCGCCGCGTCGTCACACCGGCATGAACATCGCGTATTACATCGTCGGCGCAGCGGCCGCACTGTGGATCGGATTCTCCGCTTATTCACTGTTCAACAAGAGCGACTTCGTCGTGGAACCGCTGAATCAATACGGCGTGCCGCGAAGCTGGTGGAACTGGCTCGCCCTGGCCAAATCCGCCGGGGCGCTGGGGCTCGTCGTGGGCTTCTTCATCCCGGCGATCGGGGTGGCGGCGGCCGTGGGATTGATTCTGTATTTCCTCGGCGCGATGGCGACCACCGTACGTGCCCATTCCTACGGAACCACGATCTTCCCGGCGCTGTATCTGATCCCGGCAGCGGCGACCCTGGCACTGCAATTAGCCCGCTGAGCTCGGGTGCAGCGGGCTGCGGTATACGACCGCGCCGGCCACGGCGATCCGGTCGTCTTCATCCACAACGCGGGCGCCCAGCGGCGGATCTGGGACGAGCAAATGGCCGCGTCGCTCAGCGACTGCGGACATCTGCCGATGATCGAGGATCCGGAGACGGTCACCTCGGCGATCGCCACCTTCCTGGCCGGACTTCCCGCACGTCGTGCGCCGCACTGCGGCATGACACCGCGGTCGCGCCAGGTGAGCGATCACCACCGCCCGCGCCCGTCGCGATGACGGAGTGGTCTCGATTGCGCCGACACGCTTCACCGCCGATAACACACACCCGCCGGGCGCGGATCACACGATGACGGCACCGATCGCATCAGGAGAACGCCCATGCGCTCCCACACTCGACTCCCCCGCAGACCCGGCCACCGGCAGATCCTGGCCACGGACATACCCCGCGTCATCGCCGTCGCGATCGGTCTCGCAGTCGCCGCGTCCCTCGTCGCCTGCTCGACCGATTCGCCGGCCTCAGAGGGACCGAATACCGCCGAATATCGGTCGACGACGCAGACGACCACCGTGAACACCCCCGGCGAAACCGACGACGGCTCCGGCGGTGTCGAGCGGCCATCGTCCAGCCGCGCCGAATTCCCCTCTGCCCCAACGTCCGAGCTTCCCATCATCTCTTCGTCCGTCCCGAACGGAGGCGACCATCCGCCGGCCGGCACCGCGTTCCCCGGCGAAGACATCAGCGGCGACGCTGCCGAGCAGTTGCAGCAGTCGGTCGACGCCGGTCACCAACCATGGCGGCTGGACGAGGACGCCGTCGCACGCGCCTTCGTCTCCGGGCGCTTCGGCTGGTCGCAGCCGGCGATCACCCACGGCGGCCCCTACCTGACCGTCGCCACCGGGCCGAACGGGCAGCGCGTCTCCCTGCGACTTTCCCAGCCGGCCCGCAAGAACAACGGCGGCGTGTGGGTCGTCGAATCGGGCATCTGGTTATAAGGCCCGCGCGAGCCCACGGCACGGGTCCGGCATGCTGGAGGGATGCGTGTGCTGGTGGTCGAGGACGAGCCGCGGCTCGCCGCCACCCTGCGGCGCGGCCTGGAGCTGGAGGGTTTCGTGGTCCAGCACGCTCACACCGGCACCGACGGCCTGTGGTGGGCGAGCGAGGACGACTTCGACGTGATCGTGCTCGACATCATGCTCCCCGAACTGAGCGGCTACGAGGTGTTGCGTCGTCTGCGCGAACGCGACATCTCCACCCCGGTGCTGATGCTCACCGCGAAAGACGGCGACTACGACCAGGTCGACGCGCTGGATCTGGGCGCCGACGACTACCTGACCAAACCGTTCTCCTTCGTCGTCCTCACCGCCCGCCTGCGCGCCCTGCTGCGCCGCCGCGCCCCACAGCAGCCCGAAATCCTGGCCGCGGGTGATCTGAGACTGGACCCGCGACGGCGCTCGGTCTCGCGTGCCGGTTCCGAATTGGCCCTGACGCCGAGGGAATTCGGCCTGCTCGAATACCTGATGCGGAACAAGGGCAGTGCCCGCACCAAAACCGAGATCTTGCGCAACGTCTGGGATGCGCACTACGACGGTCCGGAGAATGTGGTCGAGGTCTATATCGGCTATCTTCGCAAGAAGATCGATACGCCGTTCGGCAGCAACAGTATCGAAACGCTGCGCGGTGTCGGTTATCGGCTGATCGACTCGGAAGTCACGGCCGCGGCGGACTGAGTCACCGGTCCGGCGGTCCCGTCACCGGCAGCTCGACAACGAATCGTGCTCCACCCCACGGCGATTCGGCGACGCCCACCACTCCCCGGTGCGCCGCCACGATTTCCGCGACGATCGCCAGCCCGAGGCCCGAACCGCCGGTCGTCCGCGACCGGTCGGCCTCGAGTCGCACGAAACGATCGAAGACCCGGGTGCGGTCGGCCGCGGGAATCCCCGGCCCGTCGTCGTCCACGACGAGGTAGGCACACCCGGACGCTCCCGGCGCGGCATGGTCCGCGACCGCGATCCGGATCCGTGAACGGGCATGGGCGACCGCGTTGTCGACGATATTGCGCAGCGCCCGCGCCAACCGCTCCGGATCACCGACGATCCGGGTCGGGCGGATATCCGTATCGACCGTTATGCCCCCGCGCAGACGAGCGGCGGCGGCCGCGGCCTGGGCGATATCGTCGAGATCGACATCGCCCGTACGCAATTCGAGTCCGCGTTCGTCGGCGGCGGCGAGGGTCAGCAGATCGTCGATCAGCTGCCGCATGCGCTCGGCTTCCGGCAGCAGCGTGCCGTCTATCAGCTCCGCGTCCAGGGTTTCGGGCCGGTGGCGCGCCAATTCCAGTGCGGCCGTGACCGTGGCGAGCGGACTTCGCAACTCGTGGGAGGCGTCGCCGACGAAACGGCGCTGGGCCCGGTGTCCGGCCTCGACGCGGGCGAGCATATCGTTCATCGTCTCGGCCAGCCTGGCGATCTCGTCGCGCGGCGCCGGCACCGGCACCCGTTCCGACAGCTGCGTCGCGCCGATCCGGGCCACGCGCTCGCGGATCGCCTCCACCGACCGTAGCGAGCGTCCGACCAGCAGATACGTTGCCGCGGCGGCGGCCAGCACCACGATCGGCGCTCCCACCGCCAGCAAGGCACCGACCCGGGCGACCGCCCGCTCGACCGATTCGGTGTCGACCGCGACGAGCACCTGGTAGCGGCCGGAGGACGTTTCGGCGACACGGCTCGCGACCCGCAAGTCCTCGTCGTATCCGGGCGAGGCGGGCAATCCGACGGCCCGTCTCGCACCTGCCGGCGCCGCGGCGAGTACTCCGTGCGGATCGCCGAAACCCCAGATCACCGCCCCGTCCGGCGTGACGACCTGGGCCGCCGCGACGCGCCCGTCCTCGGCGCGCGGAAGTTCGCGCACCCGAGCCGGGTCGTGTTCGAGCGTCTCCGCGATCTCGGCGGCACGCGCCTGCGCGGCGCCGTCGAGTTCGTCGATCAGCGAACGGTGCAACAACCAGACCATCGCACCCGCGGCGATGAGCAACACGACACCGACCGCCAGAGCCGAAACGAGGGCAGACCGGATCCGCACACCCCACCGCGACGGATGTGTCCAGCGCCGGAACCGATTCACCCACCCATCATCGACGACGACCACGACCACGACCACGACCACGACGAGGCCGTCACGATCTCAGCGTGGTCTCAGCGACGGGCGGGCAGAATGCCACCGTCCCTGTGTCGAGACGGTCGCCGGCTCGCGGCCCGGAAAGGACTACCCCGTGACCAACCCGGCACCGGCCCGGGCCGGATATAAACTTCCCCAGGTCACGGCGTTGTTCTGGGTTCTGAAGATCGCCGCGACCACCCTGGGCGAGACCGGCGGCGATCTGCTGGCGCAGACCCTGAAGCTGGGCTACGCGGCCGCTTCGCTGCTGTTTCTCGCCATCTTCGTGGTCAGCCTCATCGCTCAGTTGCGGGCCCGCCGCTTCCATCCCGCCCTGTACTGGACGGTGATCGCCGCGACCAGCACGGCCGGCACCACCATGTCCGATCTGATCAACCGTGGCCCGGGTTCGGATACCTCGACCGACGGCGGGCTCGGCTACGGCGCGGGCGCGGCGTTGCTGATCAGCGGCCTGGCGATCGTCTTCGTGATCTGGCGGTTCAGCGGGCAGACCTACGACGTCTCGAATATCCGGACGCTGCGCGGCGAGATGCTGTACTGGGCGGCGATCCTGCTGTCGAACACCCTCGGCACCTCGCTCGGCGACTACCTGTCCGACAGTTCGGGACTCGGTTACGGCGGCGGCGCGGCGCTGATCGGCACGATCATGGTGGTCATCCTGCTGGTGCACTACTTCACGCCGATCTCGGGTGTCGTCCTGTTCTGGATGGCCTTCATCCTCACCCGGCCGCTCGGCGCCACCGCGGGTGATCTGCTCTCGAAATCGCACAGCAGCGGCGGACTGGGATTCGGCACCTACGGAACCTCGGCGGTTCTGCTGGCCATCCTGGTCGCCGGTATCGCCTACAGCCACGCGAAGGCAGCCAGGGCCACACCGGAGAACTCCGACGACGATCTGGTCCGCGCCATCGAGTAAGCCCTGGGAGAACATCCCGCACGGGCTCGTAACCTGGATTCATGCCCCAGCTCGCGACCCTGCCGACCGACACCGTCCTCGATCGTGTGGTGAAGGTGCTGACGGACCGGCGGATCGTGGTCCTGACCGGGGCCGGCATATCGACCGACAGCGGCATCCCCGACTATCGCGGGCCGGATTCGCCGCCCCGCAATCCGATGACCTATCAGCAGTTCGTCGGTGACCCGATCTTCCGGCAGCGCTACTGGGCACGCAATCACGTCGGCTGGCGGCGGATGGACGCCGCGCGGCCCAATCTCGGCCATCGCGCGCTGGCCCGGCTCGAACGCGCGGGCGTGGTCAGCGGGCTGATCACGCAGAATGTCGACCTGCTGCACACCAAGGCGGGGCACCGCGCTGTCATCGATCTACACGGCACCTATGCGCGGGTGCGCTGTCTGTCGTGCCACGGTCTGATCTCGCGCATGACACTCGCCGATCGGCTGGAAGCGGCCAACCCCGGCTTCGCCGAACTGGCGACCGCCACGGGTATCGAGGTGGCGCCGGACGCGGACGCCGTGGTCGGCGAGACCGACAGTTTCCGCATGGTCGACTGCGCCGACTGTGGCGGCATGCTGAAGCCCGACATCGTCTACTTCGGCGAGAACGTCCCGAAGGATCGGGTGGCCGAGGCATTTTCGATGGTCGATGCGGCCGAGGCGATGGTCGTCGCAGGTTCTTCGCTGACGGTCATGTCCGGGCTGCGCTTCGTCCGCCGGGCCGTGAAATCCGGTAAGCCCGTCGTTATCGTGAACCGCGGCGCTACGCGTGGTGACGAATTGGCCACCGTCCGTATCGATTCCGGCTGTTCGACCACCCTCGCGGCACTCGCCGACGCGCTGACTCCGCCCGCCACCGTGTCGGTATAAAACAAGTAGCCGGTGGACCGTGGTCCACCGGCTACTCGCCTGTGATGTTCAGTTCCAGCCCGGTTGGGCCTGCCGCTTGACCGACGACGAGTTGGCCAGGATCTCCAGATCCTCGAGGAACCGTTCGATACTGTCCGACTTCGCCTCCGGGGTGGCCACCTGGTCGCGCACCTTCTCCTCGGTGATCGCCAGCATCGCGGCCGCCAGATCCGTTTCCAGATCGCGCACCATCTGGCGACGCAGCTGGGCGACCTGATCGCGACCCTGCCGTCGCACCCGTTCGACTTCCGCCGCGGCCGCTTCTCGCATCTGCGCCACGATGTACTCGGCGTCGGCGCGCGCGTCGGCTCGAATCTGCTCGAGTTCGGTGTGCGCCTCGGTGATGGCGTTCGCGTAGGAGCGCTTGGCCTCTTCCAACTGTTGCGCGGCGTGATCGCTTTCGGTGAGCTGCTTGGCGATCGCGTCCTGACTCTTCGCCATCAACCTCTTCACCGGCGGGACGACCCATTTCCAGATGACGAAGACGATGACGGCGAAGCCGAACAGCTGACTGAAGAAGACCGGCCAATCGAAGGTGATCTGGTAACCGCCTGCGGCAAGCACACCACCGCTGGTGTCAATCATTACGAATCCCTGCCCCTCCTACGACCGGCGGTGCCGGCGTGGCGACTGTCACCGACCACCTGGTCGGCGAGCGATTGGGCCAGCGGCTCGACCTCGAGTCGCAGCTCGGACTTGACGCGGTCGGCCTCGGCGCGCAGATGGGCAGCGGATTCGGCGACGATGCCGTCGACCTCCTGCTGAGCCTGCGTCCGCAGGTCGTCCATGATCGCCCGGCCCTGGGCTCGTGCCTCGTTGCGGATGTCGGCCGCCTCGGTACGGGCTCGTTCCAGCGCCGTCTCATATTTCGCCTGGGCGTCGGCGAAGACCTGTTTCGCCTCTTTGGCGTTGGCGGCGGTCGCCTCCACCCGCTCCTCGCGTTCGGTCAGCACCTTGCGGATCGGCGGAACGACGAAGAACCAGATGACTCCGAGCACGATCAGGAAGATGATCAGCTCGACGAAGAAGGTGCCGTTGGGGATGAGGAAGTTCCCCTCGGCCACCACATCGGTTCGCGCGGACATCTCGCCGATTACTTACCGGGAGTTGCGAATACGAACAGCGCCATGAACGCGAGGTTGATGAAGTACGCGGCCTCGACCAGACCGACGGTCAGGAAGAAGTTACCGCGCAACCGGCCCTCGGCCTCGGGCTGCCGGGTAACGCCGTTGATCAGTGCCGAACCGGCCAGACCGTCACCGATACCCGCGCCGATGGCGCCACCGGCCATGATGAGGCCACCGCCGATGAGGGCACCCTGGACGATTGCTGGATCTGCTGCCATTTTCTCTTCCTGTTCTCCAACGTTGACCGATCGGTGAGGCCGACCGGGACTGCCGTTCAGTGGTTTTCGTGCTCCAGCGTCATGGACTGGCTGAAGTAGAGGACGGTCAAAAGCGCGAAGATGAACGCCTGAATGGCGCCGACGAACAAGTCGAACAGCTTCCAAATGGCGTTGGGGCCCCACGCGATCCAGTACGGGAACAGCGCAATCACCGCGACCATGACGCCGCCGGCGAACATATTTCCGAACAATCGCAGCGACAGCGACAACGGCTTGGCGATCTCTTCGATGATGTTGATCAACACCATCGGTCCCCACCCCGTGTGGCCCTTCAGCAACTGTTTCACATGCGTCACCGGACCACGGCGTCGGATACCCGCCGCGTGGTAGAAGACGAACACGAACAATGCCAGGGCGTAGACGAAATTGACATCGGAGGCCGGCGGGAAGATGAATTCGCCACGGCCGTACTGCATCGGCAGTACCGATATCCAGTTCGACAGCAGGATGAAGGTGAAAAGCGTTACCGCCAGCGGCAATACGAACGGAGCGATGCGCATTCCGATCGCGGACTCCACCTGTCCGCGCATCTGCACGGTGATGGTCTCGAAGAACAACTGCACGCCGTTCGGTACGCCCGAGGTGATCTTCATGCGAAGGAAGAGCGCCAGGGCGATGACGATCACCGCGGCGACCGCCGTCGAGAGGATGGTGTCGACGTTGAACGTCAATCCCCAGAGTTCGGTGGTGGCGTGGTGACCTACTTCGATCTTCGGCTCTTCATCGGCCAGGATCATCGTCGCGATAGTGCTGCTCATGACTGCTGACGGAGCCCTCTCCACTCGGGCACGACGGTATGCAAGACGAGGATCACCTGGAACAAAGCGAGTCCGAAGAAGATGCCCACACCATTCGGGCGCGTCAGGAACGCCACGATGATCGCCAGTACGGTGACGATGATCAGCCGCGCGGCCGTCGACAAGGCCAGCGCCTGCTTATTCGGCGATTCCGAGCGGGTGATGCCGGTGACCGACCGCAATGTCAGTTGCGCGTTCAGCCAACCCAGACCCAGCCCGATACAGATGAAAACACCCAACATCAACCGATCCAGCGGACCGGTCACCACCAAAGCCAGCACACCGAATGCGGCTACCATGTAGCTCGCACGGCGCAGCCGGAGTTTGTCGATACTCACTGCGACACCACCATCGCCGCCATCCCACCTCGTAGTAGGTCGTGATCGAGGTCAGCTTACACAGACCAACCTTCTTGCGTAGCAACATTTTTGATCTTCATATACTTGATCTTGAATTTTGCGCCGGACACTCCGGAACAATGGGTCCAGCCATCGACCGGCTATCACTTTCTACGCCGCACGACCTGCAAATGAGGGCGTTTTACGGAACATTCGGACGCCGCGCGCAGCGGCGCGGCAATGTTAAATCAACGGTCAATACTCTGCCATGAAACCGTAAATCTGTCGGCGCGTCGTAATTGCAGTTCGTCTTAAATGCCCGAATTGCCGGATTCAAATTCATCGATCCATCCATCGGATCTATCGATGCCTTATATATGTGCGTCCCTGGATATATGTGCGCCCCTGGCGGCCGAGTGCGAAGCCGCTGGGGCGGCCGTGGACCCCGGACACCCCTGGCAGGACCGGCGACAGGGTCCGCCGCGATGTCCTACCGCTCGGCAATCCCGCCCGCGTACCTCGGCTCAGTTGCACAAATTTTGCGTTCTACCAGGCATTCCCGGACATTTTACTGCCGAGGGGTTACCGTGGCTGCTGCTGGGTACATCACCCACCGGGTCGCTCCGGCCCGCCCGATGAGGGAAACCGAAGTTCCCGAGAGACGCCTGGTGGTTTCTGGTCTCTCGCCATGCTTGGTCGCAGCTTCACACGTTGAGGAGGCAGTACCATGAGCAGTATCCCGTCAGGCTCGGATTCCTCGGGCCCGTCCGGCTCCAGTCCCGTCGAGTACGACGACTCCCCGCACTATCCGGAATCGGAGTACTCGGCCTCTTTGCCCAGCGCATCGCTGTCCGGCGCATCGCTGTCCGGCGCTTCCGCGGCCGGCGCCCTGCGCGGCACCACGTTGGGGGATGCTTCACTGGAGGACGCTTCACTGGCGAACTCGGAATCCTTGATCTACCGGCTCCACGAACCCGGCGCGTCCTTGCACATCGTGATGGTCGCACCGCCGTACTTCGAAGTGCCGCCCGCCGGTTACGGCGGCGTCGAAGCCGTGGTGGCTCAACTGGCGGACGCACTGGTAGACCGTGGGCACCGGGTGACCCTGTTGGGCGCCGGCCGCTCCGGGACTACTGCACGGTTCATCCGGGTATGGGACGACATCCTCGCCGAACGCCTCGGCGATCCGTTCCCGGAGGTGCTCAACGCGCTCAAGGTTCGGCGCATCATCACCGAGTTGGCGCAAACCGAACGGATCGACGTCGTTCACGACCACACCTTCGCGGGTCCGCTCAACGCTCCGATGTACTCCGCCCTCGGCATTCCCACCGTCGTCACCGTGCACGGTCCGGTCGACGGGGAAGCGCAGGAGTACTACAGCTCGCTGACCGATACCGCGCAGTTCGTCGCGATCAGCGATCGGCAACGCTCCCTGGCGGAGAATCTCAACTGGGTCGGCCGCGTCTACAACACGGTCCGCCCCGCCGAATGGCCGTTCCAGACCCGCAAACAGGACTTCGGACTGTTTCTGGGACGCTATGCCCCCTACAAGGGTCCCGATCTGGCCCTGCACGCCGCACACGAGGCGGGGATCCCGCTGGTGCTGGCGGCGAAGATGAACGAACCCCCGGAGAAGGCCTACTTCGAAAACGCGGTCCGGCCGCTGCTGCGCGACACCGATTTCGTCTTCGGTGAGGCCGACCAGATCGCGAAGCGGCTGCTGCTCGCCTCGGCGCGCTGCCTGCTGTTCCCGATTCGATGGGAGGAGCCGTTCGGCATCGTGATGATAGAGGCGATGGCCTGCGGCACCCCCGTGGTGGCCCTGCGCGGCGGCGCGGTCGAAGAGGTCGTCGACCACGGGGTCACGGGCATCATCTGCGACGATCCCGCCGAGCTCCCCGCGGCCATCGCCGCGGCCGACGAGATCGACGCGGCCGCCTGCCGGCGGCGGGTGGTGGAGAAGTTCTCCGTCGACCAGTTGGGCGCCGGATACGAGGCCGCCTACTACGCGGCGATCGACAAACTCGCCGGCGTCCCGGTACCCGTCGCATCCGACGGCATTCCCCTGATCCGCCCGCTCTCGGCCGTCGGAAACGGCTGACTCACAGGCGAATCCACCCGCATCCGGTCCGCTTCGTCATACGACCGGATGCGGGCGTCCTCGGGATGAGCGGGGGCCGCCGAAAGAGTCAGCGAGGCAGTCCACCGAACCGTCCCTCCCACCGCACCAGCACATCGGCCAGAATGCGAGCGAGTTCGCGCTGGTCGTCGTCCGGTAGTCCGGACAGCAATCCGGCCTCGTAGGCCAGCTGTCGCGGCATCAGCCGATCGATCAGCGCGCGGCCGTCCGCGGTCAGCGCGATATGGGAGACCCGCCGGTCCCTGGTGTCGGCCCGACGGCCGACCAGCCCGCGCTCTTCCAGCCCCCGCAGCCGCTTGGTCACCGCCGCGGGTGAGGCGAACGTTTCGCGCGCCAGCCGGCCCGGCGTGAGTTCACCGCCGACGCGCCGCAGCGCCAGCAGAATGTCGAATTCCGGTCGCGCCAGTTCCTCGTCGCCGAGTGGTGCATCGGCGACCTGTTGCAGCAGTGCCGCACAGCGAGTGATGCGGCCGATGACCGCGATCGGACGCAGATCGAGTTCCGGTGCGGCCCGCGCCCACTGCCGCATCGCCTCGGCGACGGCATCGTCGGCTACCGCGTTCTCGACGGTGTTCCCTGAAACGTTTTCGAGGACCGGAGAGGGAGAGCCGGCCGGAGTCGGGGCGGTCGTCACGACACCGCCGCCAACGTCCGGACCGGCAGCCGATCCAGGAGTTGATGTCCGGTGCGTTCCGCGGCGACAATGCGCTCGTCGGGGAGCGGCGCACTCCACCATTCCCCCGCCGCGGTATCGGCGCGGGTGCGAACCTCGATCAGGGCGGCGGCGAGCCGAGCCCGGTCGGCCGGTGCGGCGGTGCCGGAGTCCACCGCCCGGCGGGCACGGCCGATCGCGGCATCGAGTTCGCCCAGTGCTGCCGCCACCCCGTCGGTGACCCGGCGACTGGGGATCGCGAAACAGATCAGGACAGCGATCACCGCACCGACACAGGTGTCGAGCCAGCGATCGAGTCCGAGCTCGGAGGCCGGTCGCGGGGTGGCGAACTCCACCATCGCCAGGGCCATCGGTGTGATGAACACCGAAGCGACCCAATAGTTCCGGGAGATGGTGGCCTCGACGATCACCTGGCAGACCAGCGCCATCACCACCAGCGCGACGGCGCTGTGCGCCCACGGCGCCACCGCCGTGAACAGCGCGACGCCCACCAGATTGCCCAGCACGCGTTGCACAGTACGCTGCCACGACTGCGCGGTGTTGACGACGATCAGGACCGCGGCGGTCATCACGGCCCAGTACGGACGATTCACGCCCAGCGCCAACGAGATCCAGCCCGCGGCCGCGGCGCCGAGCGTGACGCGGGTGGCGAGCGGCAGTCCGGGGGCGCCGGGCAGGAAGGCACGACCCACGTGCCGCAACGTCGCACCGCGGACGGCGCCGGTTCGGCCGAGGCCGACACCGCGAATCTCGGACTCTTCGGCTGCGGCGCAATGGATCCGGGGCACCGCGAGGCCGCGTCGCAGAGCGCGGGCGTACCGGTCGAGGGTGTCGGCGCCGACCTGGGCATCGATTCGGTGTCGATCTCGTGCCGTCGCGACATCCGATGCCACGGTGTCCCTCTCGGCGTCGGAGGGATACAGCGGGTACTCGGGACCGGCGGGCCTGGTTGTGGCGGCAAGGGTTTCGGCGCGAGCCAGCAGGCCGGCCAGTGCGGTGAGTTGTGCCCTGGTACGGGCGGTCGCGGGCACCCGGGACAGCGCGGTCCATCCGGCCTGCACGGCGACCGCGGCGTCGTGGCGGGCGCGTGGCACTCCGCCATCGCCCAGTGGCACCCGCAGCAGCCGGGCGGTGGATTCCAGGGCCCGTGCCACGGCCAGTCGCTGCGGCCCGTGCGGGCGGACCAGCGCCGGAGCCATGCAGACACACCACGCGAGGAGGCCGCCCAGCAGGATCAGGGCGAGGTGGCCGGGAAGTTGTCCGGCCCGCTGCGGGATGAAGGCCGCGGTGCAGACCACGAAGGTGAAGATGATGTTGCCGGGCGGTCCCATCCGGGAGGCGTCGCAGACCAGCTTGTACAGCCCGGCGAGCACCGCGACCACCAGGACCCGCACCGCCGCGGATTCGATCAGCGCCGACGCGGTCAACGCGACCGCGGTGCCGGCGAACATCCCGAGCACCACCCAGGCCAGGGTCCGGCCGCGGGCGGCATACGGCAGGCCATGCCCGTACAGGGCGCACAGTCCGCCGGCGCTGGTGTAGAAGGCCAGCCGCACCTGCCCGGTCGTCAGCAGCACGACCTCCGGCCCGCCGATCGCGACCAGCGCGCACAGCGCCGACTGATACCAGGTGTCCGCGACCGGGCGCATCCGGAACACCCCGCGCAGCGACAGCATCCGCAGGGTGGTGCGGATACCGGCAGCTCGGGAGGATGGGGCACGGTGCGACACTCAAGAAGGTTAACAGGTATTTTACTAGGAAACTGTATGAGCCCACTCACGGCCCGCCGCACGGCCCGGCCTGGCAGCCGACCGGACACCCGGCGGCCTCCTCCTGAGCCCGGCGCGAGGCCGGACAGCCGGCGGCCCTCGGCCGGGGCGTCGAGACCGACAACGAACGGTTTCCCTGCCGGACAGGGCGGGCGCACCATCCCGTCCGGCGCAATTCGCCGGCATTCGGTCGCCATATTGCGAATGCAGAATGTGCTCGCGAAAAAGCGTACGGTGAGTTATCCAGAACGCCGTGCCACACATTGTTGCGGGCACCGCGAAACCCGGATTTCCCGAAATCCGAATACGCGTCAGGACACGATTCGCTATCGATTTCTAGTCAGCGACTGCCGGTATGCCCGCGGCGACATCCCCATCCACCGGGTGAAGGCGTGAGTGAAATTAGCCGTTTCCGCATATCCGAGCCGGCGGGCGACATCCTCGACCGTCGCCCCGGCCCGCAGCAGCTCCGCCGCGGTGCTCTCCCGCGCGGTGTTGAGCAGGCTACGGAAGCTGGCGCCCTCGGCGGCGAGCTGGCGGCGCAGCGTACGGACGTTGATGTGCAGCTCGGCGGCCACTTCGGCCATCGACGGCACCGAACCCGGTTCACGCAGCAGGCGCTCGCGGACGAGCGTCGACAACTTCCAGCCGCCGTCCAGCAGTACCTGCAGCGCCTCGCGGCACTGCCGTTCGATCAGGTTCGCGGTATGCGAATCTGCATGTGGCATGCGCAGATCCAGGAACGAGCGCGGCAGGATCAGCGCGGTACGCGGGCAGTCGCTGTGGATGGCGTCGATCGAGGCGAACTCGGCCAGTGCGGCGGCCCGGTCGGCGTCCAGCTCCAGTTCCAGCCGCACGGCGGGGATGGTTACGTCGAGCGCCCGGCCGGCCACGAAGATCAGCGCCACCTCACGCTCGACGAAAAATCCGCGCAGGTCAGCGGGTATTCCCGAGCCGTCGGCAACCAGCGCGACCGCATCGCCACCGGACTCGTCGAGATGATAGCGCGCCGCGACCGAGACCAGATCCTGATAGCGGACCGCGATGTTCAGCACATCGCGCATGGTCGCGCTGGCCAGGGCCGCGAGGCCGACCAGGCCGGCCTTGCCGAGCGACGCCTGCGCGGCGGTCTGCACGCCGAGCCCGGGTCGATCGCCGAGCGCGCGAATCAGATTACGTGCGACAGCGAATTCTTGATCCGGCCACATTCGCACCTGTTCATCGGCCAGATCCGCGGGTTCGATTCCGGTGCCCGCCAATAACAGCGGTTCATCCAATCCATGCGCGAGCCCGACACTCACCATCATGCGCACACTGACGCTGCCGCGCGGTAACACATCGGACGGCGTACCGATCCCAACCACAGTCCGAAATTACCAATATTCGGTCCGTTCGGCACATTCCGGCCCCCGAAAGTGGGGGCATAATCTCGACAGACCGACATCGGCACGGGATGGCCGATGGTCAGGCAGGGATCGAGGAGGGCGACTACACCGTGGACATGTTCAGTACCTGTTGGATGGAACCGCTCGACCTCACCCCGCAGAAGGCCCACCAGATCATGCAGATGCACCGAGGCTGCCGCACCGACGAATGCCCACGCCGTCGTGCCGCCTTGCGTGTTCTGGTCGAGGCGGGCCGACTGATTCCGGACTCCTCACGGGTGCACTGACACCGCCCGGGTGACGGTTACCGGCCCGCCCAGCGGTCGGTCCAGTCCCGCCCGATCCGGCGCGCGCGAGCCGGTGGCATGCGATCGGGTTCGGTGAGGACCGCGAGCGTGAGACCGTCGAGCAGCGCCAGCAATTCCGCTGCGGCATCGGCGGATTCGGCGGATTCGGCGGACCGGTCCGGATTCACGGCGACCAGCGCCCGGGCGAGGCGATCCTCGCGGGTCAATACGACCGTATGGGACCGGTCAGGACGTCGCGAAACTCCATTCGTCGCCGTCGGGCCAGATGACGCGGGAACCGTCGCGCCGGCGCAGGGTTCCGGCCGGGTCGACGATCCATTCCGCCGGGTCGAAGGTCTCGCCGCCGCCGGCCGGGTGTTCGACGGCGAGATGGTCCCGTCGCAGATAGGCTCCGTCCTCGCGCGGCGTCCACGTCGCCGGATCGAAGGTGTGCAGCGCGTTGTCCGCCGTGATCACCGCCATCGCGCCGTAACGCCGGAGACGGGAGCCGTCGGAACGGACGGTCCAGGCCGCATCGGTTATCTGCTCGGATTCGTCGGTACCGGCCCAGACGATCTCGGATGTGCTGGGCGCATACAGGTCGCCTCGCTCGCCGTGGCGCCAGTATCCCAGTTCGCGGCGCGACCACGGCCGGTCGGCGAGCAGATCGAGTACCCCGTCCAGATCCTCGGGCTCACCGAAATGCGTTGTGGCGATGCTTTTTTCCGACCGCCGCAGCATGGAGGTGAGACGGGCGCGGGGCCCGGCTTCGATCACGTACCGCACGCCGCGCGCCGTCAGTCCGGCCATCACGGCGTCCCAGCGCACGGGTGCGCAGATCTGCGCGGACAGCGAGCCGGCCGGATCGGCTTCGGCTCGCCAACTCCCGGATGTGCCGTCCACCACCGGAATTCGTGGGGTGGCGAATTCGGCGCGGGCCAGCTCCGACCGGAAGGCCGCCGCGGCCGGTGCCATCAGTGCGCAGTGAAACGGGGCGCTGACCTCGAGAGCACGGGTGATCGCCCCGCGTTCCTCGGCGAGTTGCCGTGCCCTGCCGACCGCGCCGGTGTGCCCGGAGATCACCACCTGACTCGCGCCGTTGTAGTTGGCGACCGCGACGACCTCGGATTGCGCTGCGGCAGCGCAGATCCGGTCGACCTCGTCGGCGGCCAGACCCATCACCGCCACCATCGCACCCGCCCCGGGCGGCACCGCCTCCTGCATCAAGGCGCCCCGGCGGCGCACTAGGCGCACCGCGGCCTCGAAGTCGAGAGCGCCGGCGCAGACGTGGGCGGTGATCTCACCGAGGCTGTGGCCGGCCACGGCCACCGGATGAACACCGGTCTCGGACACCAGAACCCGGTACGCCGCCACACTGGTGGCCAGGATGGCGGGCTGGGCGTACTCGGTCCGGGCCAGCTCTACCGGGTCGCCGGCGAAGCACAGCTCGCGGAGGCCGAATTCGATCGCCGCGTCGGCACGGTCGAACACCTCGCGCGCGACCGGGTAGGTGTCGGCCAGCGCCTTGCCCATGCCGGGGAATTGCGCGCCCTGACCGGGGAATACGAATGCGAGCATGTCAGCCGATCCTCAACAGTGCGACGCCCCAGGTGCCGAACCCGTGGCTGATGGTCATGACGATCTCCCCCGGCGCGACGCCGTCCTCCAGATAGGTCTGCAGGTTGATCAGGTTGTCGGCCGAATGCACGTGGGCGTAGTCGGCGATGTTGTCCAGATAGCACAGGTCGTGGTCGAGTCCGGCCGAATCGGCCATGAAGCGCACGGCCTCCTCGTTGACATTGTTGGCGATGATGCGCCGCACGTCGGCGCGATCCAGGCCGGCGCGGTCGAGCATATCGGCGACCGCGCGGGACAGGCCGCGTTTGGTGAGCCCGGCCAGCGCCGGCATCTTCGCCACGCGGATCAGCTGGTTGGTGCCCTGATTCGAGCCGAGCACCTCGATCCGCGACGGTTCGGCGGAGGTGATCAGGCAGGCGGCCGCACCGTCGCTCAGCACCGAGAGCGCGTCACGCAGGATGCGGGCATGCGGGTCCGGGCACGCGTCGGAGGTGACGACCAGGACATTGCGGGCCGATCCTGCGGCGACCAAGCTGTGCGCGATCCGCAGGGCACTGCCGAAATTCGCGCATTCGGCGAGGGTGACGCCGATCGGGGTGGCGCGAGTGAGACCGAAACGCTCACAGAAGCGCAGAAATTCACCACCGGCCAGGGCGCCCGTTTCGGGACTCGACGACGCGTAGACCAGCAGGTCGATCTCCGCCGCATCCACCGGGATCAGGTCGAGAGTGCTCGCGACCACCTCGGCCGCCAGTTGCAGGGGGGTCTGTTCGGTGCGGCAGTAGTGGTAGAGGCCGAGGCCGTGCATATCGCGCAGCATGGCGGGGTCCTCGCGCAGCGGCTCCAGACCGGCGATCGGCTCACGGGCGCCGACGGCGTAGGAGATCCCGTGCAGATAGACGGTCACCGGGACGCCTCCTCGCGCAGGCGGCCGGACAGGTAGCGGTGCATCGCCCGCACGGTCGGATGTTCCCAGTGCACCGCGCCGGGCAGGTCGATACCCAGGGCCGCCGACAGGCCGTTCTTGAATTCGAGCAACGCCAGCGAACTCATGCCGAGTTCCAGAAACGGTGTGCCGGGATCGATCTCCTCGGTGTCGATGCGCAGGACCGCGGCCGCTCTGCTCAGCAGCAGCTCCCACAGCGCGGCCTCGCGCTCCTCGGCCGGGAGGCGGCACAGCTCGTCCGCCAGGCCCGAGGTGGCGCCGGAACCCATGGCGCGCAACGGTTCGTACATCGGCACGGCGCGCGCGAAGGGGTGGGCGCCGAGCCAGGCGTCGGCATCGAGACCGATGATGGCGGCGCGGGGACGACCGTCGTCGAGCAGCGTCTCCAGCAGTGCGTATGCCGTCGCCGGCGCCAGCGAGCGGATTCCGCGTCCGGCCAGATACTCCTCCGTCGCGGCGCTGCGCGCGGCGAGTCCGGTATCGCGGAAAGGACCCCATGCCACCGCGGTGGCCGCCAGTCCTTGCGCGCGCCGGTAGTGAGCCAATCCGTCGAGAAACGCGTTGGCGGCGGCGTAGTTCAGTTGACCGCCCGAGGGCAGCAGGGTCGCGGTGGAGGAGTACATCACGAAGTACTCGACGGGATCACCCGCCACGGCACGGTGAATATTCCAGGCTCCCAACGCCTTCGGACGCAGCACCGGATCGAACTGAGCCCAGCTCTGATTGGTCAGGACGGCGTCCCGCAGGACGGCCGCGAGATGGAACACCCCGCGCACCGGACCGACGCGGGAGCGCAACCGCCCCACGGCGGCGGCGACCGCCGTCGCATCCGCGACGTCGGCACGCTCCACGACGACGCGCTCTGCGGCGGCATTGAGTTCGTCGATGATCGCGCGTTCCTCGGCATCCGGCTCGCGGCGAGCGAGCAGCCCGACCTGCGCGCCGCCCCGTTCGACCAGGGTGCGGGCCAGTTCGAGACCGAGACCGCCGAGGCCACCGGTGATCAGGATGCAGCCGGGTTCGGTCAGGCCCTGCGCAGCGCCGCGCACGATGTCGGTGCTGGCCGCGTCGTCGGTCACCAGAACCAGTTTGCCGGTGTGCGCACCGGTGCTCATCAACCGGAACACCTCGGCCGCCGCGGCGATCGGATAGGTCTGCACCGGAAGCGGTTTCAGTTCGCCGGATACGACGCGGTCGAGCGTGTGGTGCAGCAGTTCGGCGAAGACAGCCGGGCGTTCCCGGTGCAGACCCGCCATATCGACGGCGGTGTAGGTGATGCGGCGTTTGAAGTCCTCCAGGGGGAGTCGCCCCGAGCCGTAGATATCGCGTTTGCCGAGCTCGAGGAAGAACCCGTCGGCGGCGACCGTGCGCAGACTCGCCTCGGCGGCCGCGCCGGTAAGGGAGTTGAGCACGATATCGACCCCCGCGCCGCCGGTGACGTCGAGAACCTGCTGCTCGAATTCCGTAGTGCGCGAGTCGAAGACGTGCTCGATGCCCAGTTTCCGCAGGAAGCGGCGCTTGTCCTCGGTACCCGCGGTGGCGATGATCTGCAGTCCGTGCCGCTGTGCCACCGCGATGGCCGCCGAACCCGTGCCACCCGTAGCCGCATGGATCAGGATGCGCATGCCCGGGCGCACCCGGGCCAGATGTTCGAGTGCGTAGCAGGCAGTGGTGTACGCGGTGGGCAGCGCCGCGGCGTCGCTGAGCGCGAACGTCTCCGGCAGCCGATGAACCAGTGCCGCGTCGGCGACGGCATGGGTGGCCAGGCAGTTCAGCGCCACCGCCACCACCCGGTCGCCGACGCGCACCGAATCGACCTCGGCGCCCACGGCGACGACGATGCCCGCGCATTCCGATCCCAGCGGCACGTCGTCGAGCTCCGCGAAGAAGCCCATGGCCCGCATGACGTCGGCGAAGTTGAGACCGGCGGCGGCCACGGCGATGAGGACCTCGCGGGGGCCCGGTCGCGGCCGGCCGCGACCACGCAGCGTCAGCGTCGCCAGGCGGCCGGGCTCGTCGATATCCACCCCGAAGCCGCGAGCGCCCGCGGCGACGACGGGTGGATCCGGGTTCAGCCGGACCCGGTCGAGGCGCGCGACCCAGCGAAGTCCGGAGCGCAGCGCGATATGTCGCTCGGTGCCGTCGGCGAGTTCCGCGACCAGGTCGGCCGCGTCGTCGCCGTCCACGCCCGCGTCGGCGGCCAGGTCGACGAGCGTGGTCCGCAGTTCGGGATGTTCGGCGGCCAGGGCGGTGCCGAAACCCCACAGGGCCGCCTGCCACGGGTCCACACACTCCCGCGCCACCGCCTGACCGCCGCGCGTGACCACCCACAGCCGTGGCGCGGAAGTCATCCGCACGAGCGTGCGCGCGAGCCCGAGCAGTGCGGCGAGATCGGCGAATGCCGTTGCACCGTCCTCGGTTCCGGCGAGATAGAGGATGTGATCGGCGGGTTCGTCGAACGTCGGGGCGTGCGGTTCGGTGTCGTCGGCACTCGGCGCGACCGCGGCGGTGGCGGCATCGGCGCCCGCCGCGACGAGCTCCCGGATCAGCGTTGCGGGTCCCAGCGGTGCGTCGTCGTCCGCGTCGCCGCCGACGACAACCCAGCGCCCCGAGAGCCGACCGGTCGCGCGCGGACGCTGCTGCCAATCGACCGCGAGGACGGCGGCATCGGCGGTATCCGCCGCGTCGACGCGGGTCGCGGTCAGCTCGCGCACCGTGGCGACGAGCGAACCGTCGTCGGCGTAGATATCGAGGTCGGCGGTCTGCAGGCGACCGTCGCGGGCGTAGCGGCGCACATGGGCGTGGACCTGCGGCGGAATGTGGTCGGCGACGTGCAGCGCGCCGATCGCGGACGGCAGGAACAATTCGTCCCCGGCCAGTGCGCCGACCACCTGGAAACATCCGTCGAGCACCGCGGCCGCCGCCACCCCGTGCTCCGGGTCGCGCGCACCGGCGACCGCGCTCACCCGTCCGAGCGCCTCACCATTGCCGACCGACAGTTCCGTCACCGTGCGGAAGGCGGGCCCGTAGCGAGTGCCGTTGCGGGTATAGGCCGCGTAGAGATCCTGCGGGTCCACCGCGGTGCGGCAGTGCCGCTGCGCCGCGGCCAGTCCGGGGACCTCGGGGAGGTTCTCGCCCGAAATGATCCGTCCGCGAGCGTGTTCGGTCCACACCGTGGCCGCGCCACCCGGCTCGGTGGCGCAAGCACTGATGCGAAATTCGTTGTCGCGCAGTACCACCTGCACTCGACGGCCGGACTCGGGCAGGGTGAGTACCCGCTCGAACCGGATATCGGCGAAATGGCAGCCGGGCCCGAAGCCGTGTTGCAGGCGGGCCGCGGCGGCGAGGTTGACCAGCCAGGCGCCCGCGGCGACCGGAGTATCCCCCACCGCGTGGTCGAGCAACCACGGCGAGCGGGCGAGCTCGACCACACGCTGGAGCAGGCGTTCGCCGCTGACGGATGATTCGACCACCGCCTGTCCGCCATGGTGTTCGGCGGCCACATCCCAATCGGAGCGTGCCCAGAACCGCTTGTGCTGCCACGGATACGCCGGCAGATCGACGATCCGGCCGCGAACCCCGGCGGCCGCCCAGTCCACAGGGACTCCGTGCACGTACAACCGGGCGATCAGGTCCAGGATGTCGCGGCGCGCGTAGCCGTTGCGTTTCAGGGAACCGGCCACGGCGCCCCGGGCGTTCGAGGCGTCGATGCGGGCGCGGATGCCGTCCACCAGAACGGGATTGGGTCCGATCTCGACGAAGGTCGCCGGACCCTCCGCGAGCACCCGCTCGACGGTCTCGTCGAGGCGGACCGTGCCGCGCAGATTACGACCCCAGTAGTCGGCGGTCAGCGCATCGGTGGGGACGTAGTCGGACTCCACGGTGGACAGGAACGCGGCCCGGCCACCCGGGATCGCGGTGATGCCGGCGATCCGCTCGACGAAGGCGCCCAGGTGCGGATCCAGCTGGCGGCTGTGCGCGGCCGACTCGATCTTCACCCGGCGAGGGTCGTAACCGGCCGCGGCCAGCGCCTTTTCGAGCCGGTCCAGATCGGCGACCGTCCCGGAGACGACGACCTGCGCGGGTCCGTTCACCGCGGCGAGGTCGAAATCACCTTCGATCTGCTCCAGCCATCCGGGAAGCTCACCGGCGCTCATCGGCACCGACAACATGCCGCCGGTCCCTTCGATCGCGCGCAGCACCCGATTGCGGTGGACGATGACCGCGGCCGCGTCCGCGAGGCTCAGTGCTCCCGCGACCTGGGCGGCCGCGATCTCACCGACGCTGTGACCGACGACGGCATCGGGCCGGAATCCGGTCGCCGCCAGCAATTCCGCCAATCCGATCTGCACGGCGAAGGACATGGGCTGGGCGAGATCGATACGGCCGCCGTCGGATTCGCCGCCGGCCAGCAGTTCGGCGATATCGGCGCCCAGATGAGGTTCGAACGCCGCCGCACACCGCCGCACCGCCTCGGCGAATACCGGATAGTCGGCCATGAGCTGGGCGCCCATCCCGGTCCAGTGCCCACCGAATCCGGCGAAAACGAAGACCAGGGCGCCCGGTTCGCCGCGGCGGCCGCGAATCACGCCCGCGCGATCACGGTCCTCGGCGATGGCGGTGAGTCCGCGTTGCAGTGCGGCGGCGGTTTCCCCGATCACCACGCCGCGATGGTCGAGTGCGGCGCGACGCGACGCGGTGAAGCACAGGTCGCGTGCCCGCGCGCCGGCCGCCAGCCGGTCACGCCAGCGCAGTGCCGTATCCCGCAAGGCTTGTTCGGTCGCGGCCGACAGCGGTAGGACCAGCAGTTCCCGAGCCGGTTCGGCGGCATCGTCGACCGCCGGTTCGATCCCGGGGGCCGCGGTGATGATCGTATGCGCGTTGGTCCCGCTGAATCCGAACGCGCTGACCCCCGCGTACACCGGCTCGGCGCCGGAGATCTCCCGCGCCTCGGCCGGGATCACGATCGGCGTGGCGTCCCAGTCGATCAGCGGATTCGACGCGTCGAAATGCAGTGTGGGCGGGACGATCCGGTCACGCACGACCGTGATGGCCTTGAGCAGTCCGGCGATTCCGGCGGCCGGTTCCAGATGGCCCAGGTTTCCCTTGGCCGATCCGACGAGCAACGGACGGTCCCGGTCGGCGCCGAAAACCGCGGACAGCGCGCGCAATTCGATGGGATCGCCCAACGGGGTGCCGGTGCCGTGCGCCTCGATGTAGTCGATGCGGCCGGCCTCCAGTTTGGCCTCGCGCAGCGCCTCCCGCAGCACCTGTTCCTGGGCGCGGCCGTTGGGCGCGGTGAGGCCGTTGCTGCGGCCGTCCTGGTCGACGGCCGTCGCCACGATCGAGGCCAGCACTCGATCACCGTCGGCGTGGGCGGCGGACTCGCGCTTCAGCACGACGACGCCGCACCCCTCGCCGCGCACCAGTCCGTCGGCGGCGGCGGCGAAGGGTGCGCAGCGATTGCTCGGCGAGGGCGCCCGGAGCTTCGACATCGAGATCATCGACTGCGGGGACACGATGAGATTCACCCCGGCCACCAATGCCAGCTCACACTCCCCCGACCGCAGGCTCTGCACCGCCAGATGCAGTGCGACCAGCGCGGACGAACATGCGGTGTCGACGACCAGGGCGGGCCCCCGCAGTCCGAGGTGATAGGCGATCCGCCCGGCCGCCACCGACGGCGCCAGACCGGTGGCGGAATAGATGTCGATCGCCGCCGGGTCGGTGGCCGCGGCGCCGTAATCGTTGGGGCACATGCCGACGAATACGCCGGTTCGGCTCTCGCGCAGGGTCTGCGGTGGAATCGCGGCATGCTCGAGCGCCTCCCATGCGACCTCGAGCAACAGCCGATGCTGCGGGTCCATGGCCTCGGCCTCGCGCGGCGAGATCCCAAAGAAGGCGGCATCGAAATCGCCGATATCGGTGAGGGCGCCCATCTTCGCGATGAAGGATCTGCCGGGTGCGTCGGCGTCGGCATCGTAGTAGTGCTCGATATCCCAGCGGTCCGGCGGAATATCGACCACGCCGTCGCCGCCCGCGCGCAGGAATTCGGCGAATTCCTCCAGCGAACCGACCCCGCCGGGCAGGCGACAGCCCGCACCGATCACGGCGACCGGCTCACTGCGCTGTGCCAAGGCCCCGCGGGCCGTGCGCAGGGCGGCGATGGCGCCGCGTAAGGCCTCGCTGCTGTCGCCGCCCTCGGGCAGCACACTCGGATTCGTCGCGGTCGGGGTCAACGCAGCACCTCTTCCAGGGCAGCCACTTCCGCGCGAGCCAGCGCGATGAGATCGGATTCGCTCAAGCCGTCGAGCGGAGTGCGGGTCGTGCTGACGGGGATGTCGAACGACACGGGGAGCGGGGCGGCCGCGTCGTGGTGCTCCGGCTCCGGCTCTGCCGTGGCCGATGCCGACATCGCCGGTTCGGCGGCCGGCTCGGGCGGGATCGTCGGTGCGGCGGTCAATCGAGCGGTGAGTTCGGCGATTTGCGCTGTGGCCGTGGGAAATTCGAAGGCGAAAGCCGCTTCGATCGGCAGTGCGAGCGCGCGCCCCAGTACGGTCCGCAATTCGATCGCCATGAGCGAGTCGAAGCCGAGCTCCTGCAGTGGTGTATGCAGATCGACGGGATCGGAATCCGGCATCTGGAAGACCTGCCGGATACTCGCCACCACCACCGAACTCACGCGTCGGCGCAGCAGGTGCAGGTCCGCCTCGGACAGCGCGGGCCGCGCCGATTCGACGGCGTGCGCGGCCACGTCCGACGGGGTCGCATCGACGCCGCCGCGCACCGGCGGTTCGGGGACGGTGGGCTCGAGGACAGTTCCGTGCCCACCTCCCGATGCTGTCGGGGCCGGCCGAGCAGCATCGGGGGCGTCCACGCCGAGCGCTTCGACATGCGGAGGCCGACCCGGCGCAGCGGGCGCGCTCGCCGCGGCGGGCGCAGGCGTGGCGCCGGGCGCTTCAACCCAGTAGCGGCGGCGCTGAAAGGGGTAGGTGGGGAGGGTGATCCGGGGATAGTGGGTGCCGTGCAGGTCGCGCAGGTCGTCGACGGCTCCGGCCACGAACAGCCCGGCCGTGCACCGGATGAGTTCGCTGCGGGTGGTACCGGTGGTGAACCAGCGGCTCTCCGGCGCGGTGCGGCGGTTGCTTCCCAGCTCGGTCAGCGTCGCCCCCGCGACCTCGGCGAATACGGTGCAGTCGAGTTCTCCCAGTGTGGCGAAGGCCCGGTCCAGATGCGCGGGCCACAGCGGACGGCTCGACCAGTAGGCGGGATCGGCCGCTTCGTGGCCGAGGCGCATCCCGGTGTGCGCGGAGACGACGGTGAGTTCGGGCTCACCCAGCCGACCCGGGTCGGGGACGGCCGTTCCCAGGTGATCGCGCAGTTCGGCGTGTGTCGTCGCGGCGATACCGGCGGCACGCAGGCGGTGCAGGAGCGGCTCGCGGCCGCCGGGGCCCGCCTCCAGCAGATAGCGGTCGCCGACATGACCGCACAGGCACGCGCCGGTTTCGTGCAGTACCGCGTCGAGCAGCGCACGGTCGTCGGAGCGTGCCACCACGCGTTCGCCGAGCAGCGCCGCGGTCGAGACCGACGCACGCAGTGCCACAGCGGGTTCCAGAATTCCGGTGATCGCGGCGGTCACGTACTCGCCCACGCCGACGCCCAGCACGGCAGCGGGGCGCAGACCGGATGCCAGCAACTGGCGAGTGGTGGCGTACCGGTGGACGAAGGCCAGCGCGTCCGCCAGGCCGGGGACGCGCTGCGCCTGATGCGGCGCCAGCCCGGCGAAAAGGGCGGTCCGGAAGCTCTCCCGCGAGGAGGTCGCGTCCAGGCATTCGTCGACGGCGGCGCGGATGACGTCGGAGCCGGTGTAGCTCTCGCGATCGAGCGGTTCCACACCGGGTCCGCGGTGCCCGATCAACAGTGCGGCACGCACGGCACGACCACGCGGCACGTGGCCGGTCACGACCGCCGGCTGCCGCTGTCCGGCGGTATGGGCGTCCAGGGCGGCCGCCATCGCGGTCGTACTCCCGGCCACCACGGCGAGTCGATGTTCGAACATACTCCGGCCGAGATTTGCTGTCGCGCAGACGGATTCGAGCCGCGACGGTTCCACGGTGCGTAGCGTGAGCGCGAACCGCCGTGCCTGCGCCCGCAACGCCTCCTCGCTGCGGGCGGACAGGGTCAGCAGACCCGAGGGCACGACGCTGGCGGATTCGACTGCCACCGGCGGTTGTTCGACCACCACGTGCGCATTGGTTCCGCTGAACCCGAACGAACTGACACCCGCGATCCGCGGTCCGGCCGGCCACGGCGTGGTCTCGCTGACCACCCGCGCCGAACCGGACGCCCAATCGATGCGGGGATTCGGTTCCCGCACGTGCAGCGTCGGCGGCACCACACCGCGTTGCACGGCCAACGCCGCCTTGATCAGACCGGCGATCCCCGCCGCCGTCTCGGCGTGCCCGAAATTCGATTTGATCGACCCGACCCACAGCGGCGCACGCGCGGCGCCGAAGACGGAGTTCAGCGCACCGATTTCGATCGGGTCACCCAGCGCGGTGCCCGTGCCGTGCGCCTCGATGTAGTTCACCTGCGCCGGTTCGAGATTCGCCGCCCGCAATGCTGCCCGCACCACCGCCTCCTGCGCGCGGGCGCTGGGCACGGTGAGCCCGCCGGTCCGGCCGGCGTGGTTGACCGCGGAGCCGCGGATCACCGCGTAGATCCGGTCGCCGTCGCGCTGTGCCTGCGACAGCCGCTTGAGCACCACCAGACCGGCGCCCTCGGCCCGGCCGTATCCGTCGGCGGAGGCATCGAAGGTCTTACAGCGGCCGTCCGGCGACAACGCCCGGATGCGGCAGCAGAACATCGTCGAGAACGGCGAGAGGATCAGATTCACACCACCGGCCAGCGCCGTCGAGCAGTCGCCGTTGCGCAGGCTCTGGACCGCCTGATGCACCGCCACCAGCGACGACGAGCACGCGGTGTCCACGAGTGACACCGGTCCATGCAGATCCAGCGTGTACGCCACCCGGCCCACCGCGATACTCGGTGTATTCCCGAGTCCCGCATAGGCGTTCATGGCCTCGGGCATATCGGCAACGGCGATCCGGTCGTAGTCGCGCCAGCTGAATCCGACGAACAGGCCGGTATCGGATCCACGCAGCCGCTGCGGCGCGATACCCGCGTTCTCCACCGCCTCCCACGCGATCTCCAGCAGGAGCCGCTGCTGCGGGTCCATCGCGTGCGCTTCGCGCGGCGAGATGCCGAAGAAGTCGGCGTCGAACATGTCCACCGCGTCGAGAAATCCGCCGCGGGTGGTGTAGATGGTGCCGGGCTTGTCCGGGTCCGGATCGTAGAACCGCCGCACGTCCCACCGGTCACCGGGCTGTTCGCCGGTGGCGTCGACTCCCCCGGCCACGACGTCCCACAGGGTGTCCGGCCCGGTGATGCCGCCGGGGAACCGGCAGCCGATGCCGACGATCGCGATCGGTTCCGCCGGACGAGGTTCGGCCAGCCGCTGCCGAGCCGCGCGCAGGACCGCGGCGATGCGCTGCTCGCGGTCTGGTGTCACACCGGTGGTGGAGACGGATTCGGAACTTGCTGCGGACATATCCCTCACCACTGTGCATCGCTGTGTAATGCCGCCTCCAGCAGAGCCAGCTCGGCGGCGATCGGATCCTCCGACGGGGGCGCCGCCGGACTCGCGACAGCGGGGGCCGGCGCAGCCGGCGCCGAGCCCCGAGGAGGAACCGCGGCCACGTCCGGTGGTCCGTCCTGCGTCGTCGCGTGGTGCGGCCGAGCAGGAACGTCGGCGGTGGCCGGTTCCGGCGTTTCGGCCTCCCCGGAACCGATTGCGGCCGAGAGGTATTCGGCCGCCTTCTCGACGGTCGGATAGTCGAATCCGAAGGTCGCGGGCAGCGCGAGTCCGAAACCGTCCTGCAGGCGCGAGCGCAGTTCGACGACCGCGAGGGAGTCCATCCCGAGCTGGGTGAACCCCTCCTCCGGGTCGATCAGATGCCCGTCGCCGAGTCCCAGCACCGCCTTCACCTCGGTGGCCGTGAGCTCGCGCACGAGGGCCGCCCGGTCGGTCCGGGCAGCCGCCAGGACCCGGTCGCGCAGCGAGGCGACCGGTCCCGCGGCGGCGGGAGTGGCGGCGATACTTCCGTACCACGGGTCCCCCCCCGCGGCCGCGGCCAACTTCGGCCAGTCCAGATCCGCGGCGACGACGGTCGGCCCGGCAGCGGCCAGATTGCCGGCCAGCAGACGCAGCCCCTGCTCCGGCGAGAGCGGGCGGTAGCCGCGCAGCCGGGCCCGCTCGCGCTCCTCGGCGTCGAGGCGCGCCGCCATCCCGATCTCCCCCCACGGGCCCCACGCGATGCTGGTCGCGGGGATGCCCTGGGCCCGCAACAGCGACGCGTACCCGTCCAGATACGCATTGGCCGCCGCGTAGTTCGCTTGTCCGCCCGCACCGACGGTCGCGGTCAGCGACGAGAAACACACCACGAATTCCGTATCCGCACCGATGATTTCGCGCAGCCGGTGGATACCGCCGACCTTGGGCGCCAGAACCTTTTCGAATCGGTCCGCGTCCAGCCCGCCGATCGTCGCATCGTCGAGCACACCGGCCGCGTGCACGACGCCGCCGAGCGGATGCGGCGCCGCCGCGACCACGCCGGCGAGCGATTCGGCGCCGATATCGGCGGTGTGCACGGTGACCGAGCAGCCGCCGCCGCGGATCTCGTCCAGCAGCTGCGCGGTCTCCGGATCGGGTGCGGTGCGGCCGACGAGAACGAGGTGGCCCGCGCCCTGCTCGGCGAGCATGTGCGCCACGCGCGGGCCGATCCCCCGCAGCCCGCCCGTGACGAGATAGCTGCGATCGGACCGTACCCGCACATCCGTCCCCGGCTGCGCACGGCGGAGCCGTGCGACGTAGCGATTCCCGCCGCGATGCGCGACCCGCATCTCCGGCGACCAGCGGTGGATCTCGGCCGCCAGCCGCACCAGCGACGAATCATCGTCGCCATCCAGATCGACTGTGCTGCACTGTAGTTCCGGATACTCGCGCCGGACGACCGTGGCGATACCCCACAGCATGGTCGCGGCCGGATCGGTGACGTCGGCGTCGCCGGTCACCGGTTGGGCACCGGCAGTGGGCCACCACACGCGGACGCGTTCGGAGGCCAGCGCCGGTAGCGGTCGCACCGCCGCGGCACACCGCCGCGCGGCCTCGCCGACGAACCGCGCGCTGTCGCCGTCGGCTGTCGTCAGGCCGCGTAGGTCGACGTAGCCGCGACGGTCTGCTGCGGCGAATTCGACCGGCCACGCGCGTGTTTCGGCGTCGGTGGCCGCGCTGCGGGTGATGCCCGATCCCGGCGGCGCATCCGCACCGACCAGTACCGTCTCCGCCGCAATCCCCCGCTCGCGCAGCACCCGCGCGAAACGGCTCAACCGGTCGGGTTCATCGTCGACCACCAGCAATGAGACCGGGTGGGCCCCCGCGTCGGCCGCCTCGGTGCGCTGCCAGTGTTGCTCGTGGGTGATATCGGCCGACGTGCGCGCGAGCGCCCGCTCCACCTGTGCCCGGCTGATCCGCCGCGATTCGAATCCGTCCACGGCGACCACCAATTCGCCGGTGGCGCTGTACATCCGGATATGCGCGGTGAACGCCTCGTCGCCCGCTCCGTGTCCGCCCGTCAACCGGGCGTGGATCCACAGCGGGCCCTCGGTGCGGCGACCGGAGAAGTAGTAGCGGTCGATACTGAACGGAACGTAGATGTTCTCCTGCGCCCGCAGCAGATCGTTGTCGTATTTCCAGCAGCTGTTGAGCACCTGGAACGCGGCCTCGACCAGCCCCGCGTGCAGCGGTTCCGGCCCGATCTCCACACCCTCGGGACGGGTGGTCAGGCACAGTGCCTCATTGTCGCCACGCCGGATGGTCTCGATCCAGTGGAAGGAGTTTCCGGTGTCGAGCCCCGGCACCCAGACATCACGGTAGAACTCGAGTCCGGACAGCTCCTGCGGACAGCGGGCGAGGATATCGCCGCGCTCGGCCTCGTCGAATGTGGAACCCGATTCGGCGGGAGCGCTTTCCAGCGCGGTGCGGAACAGCGCCGGCCAGGCCGCGCCCGCACCGGTTTCCTCCTCCGCGACGAGGGTCACGTCCCAGCCCGGACCGTTCGGCCGCAGCACCAGCTGTGCGCGGCGGCTCCCGCCGTCCGACACGGCGAACGGCTGCAGGAACAACGTATCCCGCAGCATGTACGGCCCGTCGATGTGGTGCGCGGCCGCGGCCAGCACCATCGCGATATGCGAGGCGCCGGGCACCACCGCGGTACCGAACAACCGGTGATCGGTCACATACGACGGCGAGTCACAGGCGAAACCGCGTTCGTAGCGAATCTCCTCCGACAGCGGCAGATCCACCGGACGACCGGGCAACCCGGTCTCCTCGGCGGTGCTCTCGGCACGGCGACCCGCACGTTTCGGTTCGACCCAGAAGGTGCTGCGCTGGAATGCGTAGGTGGGCAGCGGGATTCGGCGGCCGTGCGCGAAGGGCCCCCATGGCGTGAGGCAGATGTCCGCACCGCTGGCATAGAGTTTCGCCGCCGCGACCAGCAGACCGCGCGGGAAATCGTGGGGCCCGTCGGCCGCGAGTACTGTACGGACGCCGTACCGATCGGCGGCCAGCCGCAGCCGGGCTCGTTCGTCGCTGCGACGACCCAGCACCAGCATCCGATCGCAGCCCACAGCCGCCACGCACGAATCGAGCGGTGCGTCGACCTCCGGCGCTTGCGACGCCAGCCACAGATCGCGGCGATCGCCACCCACCCACGCCGGTGTCCCCGCGGCAGCGTCGCGCATCGCGGTCGCCAGATCGACGACGCCGGAGATCGTCGCGGCCACGTATTCGCCCGCGCCGTAACCGATCACCGCATCCCAGTGCAGACCGCACGCCCGCCACACCCGCACCAGGACGTACAGCCGGGCCAGCTCCACCTGCACTCCGGCGGGTTCGGCGCCGCCGAGCGCCGCGGACACCTCCGCGCGCGCCTTCCGCACCACCGCATCGTCGGCGTACCCGTCGAGAAATTCGTCGACACCGGCGTCGGGAGCGTCGCCCAGGACCAGGCACAGGCGGCGGTCCGCATGCTGTCGCGCCTCGGTGAACAATGCCGCCGCCGGTTCACCGCGCAGGTACGCCGCCAGCGCCGCTCGCAACTCCGGCAGCGTGGAGATCACCGCGGCCAACCGGTGCGCATGATGTTCTCGGCCGAAACCTGTTGTATAGCAGACGTCTTCGACGGCCGTATCGGCATCCAGCCGATCGAGATAGCGTTGCGCGAGGTCACGCAGTGCCGCATCGGAACGCGCCGACAAGCGGAACAGTCCGCTCCAGCCCGCGGGTGCGGCGCCGGCGATGCGCGGCGGCGCGGCCTCCAGCACCGCATGCGCGTTGGTGCCGCCGATTCCGAAGGCCGATACCGTGGCGATCCGCGGCCGATCCGACGGCCATGCGCGCGACCGCGGCGACACCTGGAAAGGCGTCTCGGACCACGGAATCCGACTGCTGGGCTGGTGCAGATCCGCGAGTCCCGGCAGGACCGCGTGATCCAACGCCAGTACGGCTTTGACGAAGCCCGCCACACCGGCGGCGGTATCGAGGTGGCCGATATTCGCCTTCACCGATCCGACCTCGCACCGGTCGGCGCGCGGGCCGCCGAATGCTTCGGTGAGCGCGGCGATCTCCATCGGATCGCCCATCGGGGTGGCGGTACCGTGCGCCTCGACGTATCCGATATCCGCCGGCGCCACCCCGGCCACCCGATGTGCCCGGCGGATGACCTCGACCTGGCCGTCGACACTCGGCGCGGTGAACCCGACCTTCGCGGAGCCGTCGTTGTTGATCGCGGTGCCGCGCACCACGGCGAAGATCCGGTCACCGTCGCGTACCGCCGCGTCGAGCCGTTTGAGCACGACCACGCCCGCCCCATTGCCGAAGACGGTGCCGCCGGCCTGCTCGTCGAAGGCGCGACAATGCCCGTCCGGCGAGGCGACCATCCCCTCCTGATGCAGGTATCCGACCCGATCCGGCACTCGCACCGCGACCCCGCCGGCCAGGGCGATCTCGCATTCGCCCCGGCCGATGGATTGGCAGGCCAGATGGACCGCGACCAGCGAGGTCGAACACGCGCTCTGCACGGTGACAGCCGGTCCGTGCAGGTCGAGGCGGTAGGCGATCGAGGTGGGCAGGAAGTCGGGTTCGTTGCCGACCTTGATCTGGTAGTGCTGGGTGGAGGGCAGCAGGGTGAAGTCGTCGGCGAAATAGCGGTGGAAGTAGCTGCTGGGCAGCCCGCCCACGAACACTCCGGTGCGCGGACGCTGCGGCGCACCACCGTAGCCCGCATGTTCGAGCGCCTCGACCGCGCATTCCAGCAGCAGCCGGTGCTGCGGATCGGTGACCTGCGCCTCGCGGGCGGTGAAACCGAAGTAGTCGGCGTCGAATCCGGCGATATCGTCCAGGACGGCCGCGGTGCGCACGTAGTTCGGCGCGGCGATGCGCTCGTCCGATTCGCCCGCGGCCCGCAACTGCTCGTCGTCGAGTTCGGTCATCGTCGTGCGCGCATCAGCGATGACATCCCAGAATTCGTCGAGATCGGCGGCACCCGGAACGCGCACGGCCATGCCGATCACCGCGAACGGACCGCTGTGGTCGCCGGGGTCGTCGGGGTCGTCGGTCGGCTCTCGGGCGGCGACCGAGCCGGCGAGGGCCGCGGCCAGCGAGGCCACGGTCGGATAGCGGAACAGGTCCGTGCGCGCGATCGAGATACCGAGCGCCTCTTCCAATGCCAGGTGCACCCGGGCAACGAGCAGTGAATTGCCGCCCAGATCGAAGAAATTCGCGGTGGCGGGCACCGAATCGCACTCGAGCACTCGTGCCCAGACCGCCGCTATCGCGTCGCAGAGCTCGCTCGGTGACGCCGCGGTCGTGCTGGGCACCGCGACGACGGGCGCGGGCAAACTCCTGCGATCGATCTTCCCGGCCGAGTTGCGGGGAAATGCCTCTAGCACAACGATTTTCGCCGGCACCATATAGGCCGGCAGCAGGGCGCGGGCATATTCGCGCACCGCATCGGCGTCGACCACCGCGTCGTCGGCGGCGCTCACGTAGCCGACCAGTTCGCTGCGCTGGGGATCATCGCCGAAGACGGTGACCACGGCCTCACCGACTCCGTCGGCGGAGCGCAGCGCGGCCTCGACCTCGCCGGCTTCGATCCGCAGGCCGCGCAATTTCAGCTGATGGTCGGCCCGGCCGAGATACTCCAGGCGCCCGTCGGGCAGCCGCCGCACGCGATCACCGGTGGCGTACAGCCGTTCTCCGGTCCGCCGGTCGGCCACGAAGCGGCCGATCTCGTCGGCGGGGTCGACATAGCCGCGCGCCAGACAGACCCCGGCCAGATGCAGCTGGCCCGGAACCCCGACCGGCACAAGCTGTCCCGCGGTGTCCAGGACGACGGCGCGTACATTCTCGATCGGCCGGCCGAGGGTGACCGCCGCCCCCGGAAGTACCTGTTCGCAGGTGACGTCGACGGCCGCTTCGGTCGGTCCGTAGTAGTTGTAGAGCGCGGTCTCCGGCAGCAGCCGGTGGAATTCGGCGGCCACATCCGCGGGCAGCGCCTCACCGCTGGTAGTGACGTAACGCAGCGAGGTGCACGCCGCGGCGCCGGGCTCGGCCAGCCACGTGCGGAGCATCGAGGGCACGAAGTGGGCGACGGTGATCCCCTGCGCGCGAATGATGTCCAGGAGATAGCGCGAATCCCGATGCCCCTCGGCATCACACAGGACCGACTGCGCACCGTGCACCAGCGGATAGAACAGATCCCACACCGACACGTCGAACGTCAGCGGCGTCTTCTGTAGCACACGGTCCGATTCGTCGATGCGAATCGCGTCGTGCAGCAGGCGATTACAGATCGCCGCGTGTTCGACCAGCACACCCTTGGGCCGACCGGTCGAGCCGGAGGTGTAGATGACGTAGGCGAGATCCGTCGGCGCGCCGACGCGGGCGGGTGCGGGCTCGCTCTGTTCCAGTTCGTCCCCTACGGCGTCCAGATCGATCGCCGTGACGCCCTCGGCCGATACGCGCTCGGCGATCTCGGCGTCGTCACACAGCACCACCGACGCCCCGGAATCCGCGAGGATCGTGGCCAGTCGCGCATCCGGATCCGCGGGATCCAGCGGCAGGTAGGCCGCACCGGCCTTCATGACACCGAGCGCCAGCACCGGCACCCGCGGCGAACGCCGCAGGCACAGCGCGACAATCTGCCGGGGCCGCACGCCTGCGGCGCTCAGATATCCGGCGACCCGCGCGGCGCGGTCGTCGAGTTCACCGTAACTCAGCGTGCTGGCCTCGGACACGACAGCGGGGCTGTCCGGCCGGCTCGCCGCACGTTCGGCGATCAGTGCGTGCAACGTCGTCGCGGTGCAGGCCACCCGCGGCCCGGTCGACCACTCGTCGAGGGCCGTCCGGTCCCCTTCCGGCAGCATCGGCAAGGCCGCGAGCGCGGCATCCGGATGCGCGGCGAACGCGTCGATCAGCATCGCCCACTGCGCCAGCAGCCGCCGCACCGTGGGCGGTTCGAACAGCTCCGCGTCGTATTCGCAGCGCAGTTCACCGGCGCCGCGATCGTCGACGAAGACCAGATCGCAGCCGACGACGGCCTCGAGCGCGTCCTCCGCCGCGTCCGGGTCGTGCTCGCCGCTGAGTTCGCAGTAGCCGATCTGGAACAGTGGATGCCGGTCGAATACCGGTGTGGGGCAGAGCTTCCCGATCACCTCGTCGATGTCGAAGGCGGCGCGTGCGGCCGTAAGCCGCGACCGGGCGTCGTCGACCTCGGCGGCCAGCGCCTCCGCGGTGCGATCCGGATCGACGGCGATCCGCAACGGAATCGGTGAATCATCCTCTGGCGCAATCACTCCGAGTGTGACCTCGGCGTGTTCGGAATACCTGTGGATCAGGGCGATCAACGCCGCCACTGCCGGACCCGACGGGCGGGGACGATGCTCCTCCCGGGCGCGCAGGTATCGCTGCACCGGTGCTCGGCGGAAATCGGTGGCGATGGCGATGACGCCGGGAAGAAAGTCGGCTTGCACGGTAACTCGATCCACTTATCCGGCGCGAACCGGCTCTACCAGGTAATTGCCGATGGCCAGCACGTCCAGTCCGGCGGTGACGAAGGTGTCCAGGCCCTCGGCCGGCGTACACACGATCGGCTGGCCCTTCACGTTGAACGAGGTGTTCAGCACGATCGGCGTTCCGGTCTCCCGCCGGAAGGCGTCGATCACCGTCCAGAACCTCTCGTTGCGCTCCCGCGACACCGTCTGCACCCGCGCCGATCCGTCGACATGGGTGACCGCCGGCAGACTCTCGCGGTATTCCGGTCGCACCGAGGTGATGAACAACATCCAGGCATAGGTGTCGACCTCGGCATCCTTGATGTCGAAATACGTGGTCGCGTACTCGTCGAGGACGGCGGGAGCGAAGGGGCGGAAGCCCTCCCGCTTCTTCACCTTCGCGTTGATGATGTCGCGCATTCGCGGATGGCGCGGGTCACCGAGAATGCTGCGATTGCCCAGGGCGCGCGGCCCGTATTCCAAGCGCCCCTGAAACAGCGCCCCGATCTGCCCGGCGGCCAACCGGCGGCCCAGTTCGGCGGCCAGCGCCGCGAAATCGTCGAATCGGGTTGCGGTGCAATCGGTCCGCCCGGCGAGTGCCGCCGCGATCTCCTCGTCGGAGTATTCCGGGCCGTTCAGCGGTGTCGCGATACCCGCGATCGGGGCGGCCGCCTCGCGCTGGTGGTGGACATACAGCGCGGCGCCCAGCGCGGTGCCGTCGTCACCGGCCGCGGATTGGATGAACATGCGCTTGAACTGGCGGCTGCGCAGAATCACACCGTTGGCCGTGCAGTTGAGCGCGACTCCGCCGGCCATGCACAGATTCTTCGCACCGGTCTGTTTGCGGAAATACCGCAGCGTGTGCAGCAGTGTCGCCTCGAGCGCCGCCTGCAGGGCGGCCGCGATATCGCGGTGGTGGTCGGTCAACTCGTCGTCGGGGCCGCGGGCCGGGCCGAAGATCTCCTCGATCGCTTTCAGTGTGCCGCGGTAGGTTTCCCGGTCCAGATCGGTTTCGTTGCGGTACAGGATGGGAATCGTGAAAGTACCGTCGGGCCGCAGATGAACGAGATCCATCATCGCCGCGAAGTGTTTGCGGTGGTCACCGTAGGGCGCCAGCCCCATGATCTTGTATTCGTCGAGGCCGAACGCGAAGCCCAGATAGTAGGTGAAGACGCCGTAGAGAATTCCGAGGGAATTCAGTTCCGAGACCGTCGCGATCGGTTCGATGCCCGCATCCGTTCCGAGCGCGACGGTCGCGCTGTGCTGCTCCCCCATGCCGTCGGCCACGAGGATCAGCGCCGAATCGAATCCGCTGGGGTAGAACGTGCTGGCCGCATGGGCCAGATGATGCGGCACCTGCACCAGCCGGTCGTCCCAGTCGCCGCCGAGGGTCTCGGTAAGTTTGTCCAGCAGCACCTGCCGGGCGAAAACCTCGCGGAACCGCGCGCGTCCGAGTTCGCTGTGTTCGAATTCGGCTCGCAGCGGCTCGTAGGAGAAGCCGTGCGCGAGGACGTCGAGCGAATCGACCGAGATTCCGGCTCGTTCACAGCCGAATCGGATGGCGTGTTCGGGAAAAGCGCCCGTCGCCTTCTCGCCGGTGAACCGCTCCTCGGCCACCGCGCTGATCAGCTCGCCGTCGTGCAGCAGTGCCGCCGCGGAATCGAAGCCCTGGGTGATGCGATAGTCGCGCCACCCCAGCCCCGGGAAGCGGGCCTGCTTGAACGGCACACTGTTGTGCAGACCGCTGATCCCCATGATCGACTTCGGTGGCGCGGCTGGTGTTCTCACCATGGCGGAGGCTCACAATCTTCGTGCCCGCGGACGTTTGCGGGCGAAATACTGGCTGGTCGCATACAGTTCGACGGCGATGTCGGTATCCGGGACGACGCGCTGCAGGAAGGCGCGATGGGCATCGATGGCCGCCGGATCGGCGCCGGCGTGTTCGAGGTAGGCCGGCACGCACTGTTCGAAACCCAAGGCGTGCAACATCTTCGCCTCCGGCATCGCCGAGACCGGTTGGAAGCGGTCACGGCGCGCGATGATGAAGCCGGCCTCGGTGAGCAGCTGTGGGGTGCGCTCGTAGATGTCGTGCGCCGCGCCGCGCGCCCGGCCGAGGGCGAACCACCACTCCCGCCACAGATCCGCGGCCGGATCGTCGGCGGGCACGAAGCGCAGCGCCCCGACATCGGACATCTCCAGCAGCAGGGCGCCGTCGTCGGCGAGCATGCGCTCCATCGCCGTGAGCGCGGCCGCGGCGTCGGCCACGTGCATCAGCAGGAAGCGGCTGTACACCCAATCGACCGAACCGGGTTCGAGCGGTGCGTCCTCGATGCGCGCGTGCACGTAACGCACCTGCGGCAGATCGCCCACCAGGCGCCGCGCGATCTCCAGTTGTTCGGCGGAGGCGTCGACGGCGAAGACGACGCCGTCGGGCCCGACCCGCTCGGCCAGCCAGGCTGTCATCGCGCCGTGCCCGCAGCCGATATCGGCCACCGTCGCGCCGGCACCGAGCCCGACGGACTCGAGGAAGGCACGCGAACTCGGGTTGTAATGCTGATCGAGCAGGGCCAGGCGCGCCGCGTCGCGATCGCCGACGGCCATGCTGTAGGTCATCGCTGCAGCCATATCCGATTCGTCTCCCTACGAACGCGCGGCCGGTTCGTGCTCGAGCGTGGAGGCCCACTGCAGGCTGTGCGCCCGCTCGGGATCGGGCAGCAGATAGCACCCGTCCTGGCGCGGTCGGCGGCCCGGCGTCACCAGACCGACCGGCGGCCCGGCGCCGAAATCCAGCCAGGAGGCGGGGATCCGGGACAGATTGCTGACCAGGAAGCCCGACTGCGGCGGATATCCCCAGACTCGGTCGAGCCCCGCGATGCCGTGCGCCTGCAGGAACGCCTCGAGTTCGGCGATCGCGTCGTCGATGCGTTCGGGCGCGGTGGCGACCGCGTCACGCACCCAGCCGGCGATCTCCGGCACCGAGGCGTTGCGCACGCGCTCGGTCTCGACATCGACCAGCACCTGCACGAAGGCGTTGCCGAAATAGGTCGGGCCCAGCTCGCGGACGAAGCGGCGGATGTCAACCGGGCAGGCCAGGGTCACCTGGTCGGTGTCCTTGGTCGCGGCGTAGTCGCGAAACAGGCCCGCCGCCACCAGATCCGCGGTAGACAGCCCCGAAACCTCGGCTTGCGCCTCGCATTCGGCGAGATCCAGCCGGCCGGTGTGGACGTCGAGTTCGGGCAGCTCGAGATCCGGCTCGACGGTCACGAATCCCGCCCGGCGCAACGCATCCGGATCGACGCTGTCGCGGTCGCGTGCCTGCGGGCGGGTGAGCACCTCGCGGTCGCAGCGCGGCGACAAAAAGCGAGCACCGCGGGCCCGAGCCGCCCAGGCCGCCAGGAAGAAGAACATGCCGTAGCCGTCGGCCAGGCCGTGCGACATCGACAGCCCGACGGCCGTGCGGTCGCCGCGGGTCACCACCCGCCCACGTGCGAGCACATGGCCCAACCCGATCTCGACCGGATCGAGGCATTCGCTCAGCGGCACGGTGGATTCGGCGACCGTGGCCCGGATCGCGGGGCGCGGGTCGTCGACGTCCATCGCCAAGGTGCGCTCGTCGAGTTGCACCAGCGCCGCGTCGGCGCCGATGAATTCCCGGGCGGTCTCGACATAGGCCTCGACGATCCGATCGGCGTCGAGCACCTCGCCGAACTCCACCACGAACTGCAGCGGCCCAGCCATATTCGCCGTCCACATGTGGTCGACGGTCGACAGCGGTACCGGCGCCATCGTCAACTCCTCTCCAGGGCGTCGAATTCGCCCTGCAGCAACTGGTTCCACATCACCCGCCGCCGCGGCTTACCGCTGGTGGTGCGCGCGATGAGTCCCCGATCGCCGATGAACAACCGCAGCGACGCATCCGTTCCCAGCTGCCCGGCCAGCACCTGCCGCAGCCGCACGGCCTCCACCGGCTTGTCCTCGACCAGCACGGCGACGCGTGCGGCGCCGAAGGCGTTGCCGGCCAGCGCGACCACTCGGTTGGCGGGCACGCCGAAGGCTTCCACCACGGCCGCCTCGATGTCCTCGGCATAGATCGTGCGGCCCCGCACCTTCACCGCGTCGCCGACCCGGCCGATCGGATACAGCTGCCCGCCCACCAGCAGGCCCGCATCTCCGGTCGCCAGAGCCCCGTCCTCGGCGCGCGACAGGTCGCGGGTACCCTCCGCCGTCTGGTATTCCTGAGCGACGCTCGGGCCACCGACGATCAATTCGCCCGGCGCTCCGGCGTATTCGTCGCTCGCCGCGGTCCGAACGGTCACTCCGTCCAGCGGTGCGCCGCAACCGATCAGCCACCGCCGGCCGTCCTCGAGCGGTGCCGTCATCAGCTCGAACGGACCGTCCACGGCACCGGTTTCGGGTGTCACCGCGACGGCCTGCACCGGCTCGGACGGCCGTAGACCGGACACCGCGAGCGTGCCCTCGGCGAGCCCGTAGGCGGGACACGGTGTGCGCGAATCGAATCCGTAGGGCGCCAATCGCTCGCCGAATCCGCGCAGAATCGCCGGATCGATCCGTTCGGCGCCCACGATCATCACCCGCCAGGGATCGAAATCCATTCCGGCCAAGGCCTCGTCGGTCATCTTTCGCAGCAGATACGCAAGCGCGAAGTTCGGTGTCGCGGTGATCGTCGCGCCGTCGCGACCGAAACAGGACAGCCATGACAACGGATCCCGAATGAAATCGATCGGCGTCATGGCCTGAATGTCCAGATTCAGAATGGTCGGCGTGATGATGCAACCGATCAGGCCCATATCGTGATATGGCGGCAGCCAGGTGGCGATCCGGTCCGTCGGCCGAAACTCCAGCCACCGGTCGATCGCGGCGCAATTGGCCTCCAGATTCGCCACCGATACCCGGACCGCTTTAGGCGAACCGCTACTGCCGGAGGTGAATTGGAGCAATCCGATGCGGTCCGGCGCACAGCCCGGCAGTTCGGTCACGGCGGGAGTCGCATTCGACGTGCCGACAATCGTGACCCCGCCCACGGATTCGAGTACCGGATGAACCACCGCGGCGAGCTCCTCCGCCACGATGATCGCCGAGGGGGCGGCCGCGGCCAGCGATGCGGACAGTTGCTGCCGATACGCCGACTCGTTCTGCAGTGGTAGCGGCGGCGCCAGCGGATTCGGGGTCGCTCCCGCGGCCAGCACGCCGAAGAAATTCGTCATGAATCGTTCCGGGGCCGATTCCACGATGGAGACCACCGCACCCGGACGTACCCCGGCCTCGATACAGGCGGCGGCCACCCGCCGCACCTGTTCACTCAACCGGGGATAGGTGACGCGGCGCCATTCGCCGTTGTCGGCGATGGTCCAGCCGCGTTCCTCGCCGTCGTAGGACAGCCAGTCGAGCAATCCGGTCATGGCTGTTTCGCCCGCAGCGCGTCACACACCATCTGCTCGATATCGCCGACGGTCACCACATTCGTCGCACCGGAGTCACCACCGGCGTCGATGCCGAAACGCACCTGCAGGCCGAGCGCGAGTTCGATCAGGGCCAGCGAGTCGTAGCCCAGTTGTTCGGCCAGCACATCATCGGCGGCCAATTCCGCCGAAGGCTGGGGGGCGTGCCGACCGACCAGTTCCCGTACCTGGTCGCGCACTTCATTTTCGTCCACGAAATGCTCCCGAGTTGTTTCTGTTCATCGAACGAGGTACGTGATGGGATGTGATTCACCATGCAGATCGGCGTATTCCCCTGCGGCTGCCGCACAGGACTCCCGCCAATTCTCCGCGAGTTCCGAAATAGTGTCCGAAGGGATTCCGATCGACGTCATTCTCCGGCCGAGGGAACTCTCCGCGAATTCCCATTGTTCCTGAAGTATTTCGGCGCGTTTCCGCAAAACCGGAACCAACCGTGGAAACGGATCACGCGTTTCCGGATCGACCAATGTCCGGGCGGCCGCCGGTATATGTTTACGAATCATTGCGGCAATATGGTCGCGCTGTCCGCCGCGCACTCCGTTGCGCAATGCCAGCACACCGAAGGAAATATGCCGCGATTCGTCGCGGGCGACATTCGTGATGCCGGTTCGCAGAATGTCGAAGCGCGGCAGCGCCCGCACGGTCCCCAGCACGGCGTGCAGACCGGTCATCGCCACCGCACCCTCGACCAGCAGGTGGTAGACCACCACGCCCTCGTACCAAGCGGCGGTGTCGCCCGGGTCCGCCCGCACCCGCTCGACCGCGTCCACGAGCGCCTTCTCGAACAGGTCACCCACTCGATCGACGCCGCTGACCTGCGATAACTCCTCGTTACCGAGAGTCTCGGAGAGAAAGGCGAGATAACGCCGGAAGAAGACGGTGTGCCGCGCCTCGTCGGCCAGCTGGGTGGCCAGATACATCTTGTAGTCGACCTCGGGCGCGGCGTAGGCCAGCGGCGCCAAGGTCTCGGTCACGGTCGTCTCGCCGACCAGGAAGCGGGCCAGGGTGGCCAGCAGCGGCAACCGCGCGAAGGCCGGCAGCTGGGCCCAGCCCTCTGCATCACGCTCGTACTCCAGGCTCTGCGCCTGCCATTGCTGCATTTCCCAGCGGCGATAGAGATCGAGCGCGGTTACCCGTTCGGCAAGATCGATCTCGATCTCGTCGATGACCGTTGAATTGTTCATCGCGATTTCTCGATCTGTTAGGCGAGCAGTCCGGTGAAAATCGATAGCAGAGTGCTTTCATACACGTCGATCAACCCTTCCAACCACCCAGCTGCCCCACGCACAGCGTCCTCACCTGCTGCGGCGCGTCAATACCCGTGACCACGCATCCGTACCGGAAGGATTAAATCCTTCGATCTTGTGGACAGCGATTCTGCACGGTGCCCGAGCTTACTCCGGAAATAGCTCGCGAGCCACTCGTAACGGGGAGATCACAACGGGAAAAGGTTATCTATGAATTTGCCGCCTTCTCGGCACTCCCGGTGAGTGGACATGGATGTTTCACATTCCGGCTGACAGCCCACCACACCCCACCTCTCCTATGGGATGCGGAAAGTTAGCCACGAGCGCCCGATTCGGGCACCCAGCCGCGAAAATCGCCCGGACACACCAAAGCGGCCGCCGCTCGCAGCTCCTGGCTACGATGCGGCGGCCGTCGGCGACCGGCTACCCGGCTCCTATTCGCCTGCGGCGCGGCGGATTTCACCACCCGCGGCCCGGTTCCGGGTGGCCCGCGCAGCGGCGGCGTCGAAGTGTTCGAGGTGGTCGAACAGCGGGTCCTCGTCGTCGACGTCGAGCACCACCGCGCGCCGGCGCAGGGCGCGGGCGGCATCGCGGTCCATCCCCGGACGCCGCTCGGCCCGGACCCTTTCCTGCGCAGCGGCTTCGGCGTTCTCGGCCGGGCGCTGCCGCGCTCCGGGCAGCCGTGCGGCGCGGCGGCGGCGGATGTCCTCCTCGAAGCGCACCTGTCGCCGCAGGTAGGCCAGGTAGCCCCCGAAGGCCACCACCGAAAGCGCGCAACCCCACCACAGGGCCGCGCTCACAACGATCGCGAAGGCACCGAAAAGCAGTGTGCTCAGGATCAATCCGAGTGCGGTGCGCTGCCGGAAGCGATACCGGGCCGCGCGCGCGATGGCGTCGGCCTCCGGGTCGAACCCGCCCCGGCCACGCCGGGAGGGGACGAAATCGCGTGCGGCAGATTCTGGTTCGCCGTCGGCGCGGTCGTCGAGGTCATCGAGCTCGTCGCGGTCGTCGTCCGGATCCACATCGCTGCGCCGGGCCGGAACAGCCGCGCTCGGTGCGGGTGGGATGCGGGCCATACTCGCCTGCGGGCGATGCTCGGTCTCGGCAGCGGCCGGTACGTCGTCGGCCTCTTCACCATCCTCGGCATCGTCCGGATCGTCGGCGTGGGCGTCCCCGGCGGGGTCGCTGTCGCCTTCGACTTCGCCGTCGCGTTCGACTTCGCCGAAGTCGTCGCGTTCGTCGTCGCCCGGCTCGGCGTCGACGGCGTCGCCGGGGGCCTCGCGGGCGCGCTCCTCGCCTCCATCGGCGCGGCCGGGCGGATCTCCGGCGCTCCGGTGGGCCCGCGTCACCTCCGATTCGGCGCGCTCGGGTGCGTTCCGGTCGTCCTCGATGACGGGCTCATCGGCCGATGTCGTCATCCGGTCCTCCGCATCATCGCCGTGGGAAAGCCTTTTCTGCCGAGGGGTCGGCACCCAATCCGGATCGGTCTCATGCCCGGTGGCCGGCCCTTTCTTCGCACGTCGTCTGGTACCACCTCGATGCAGCACCCGGGTTGCCAGAGCCACGTCCGTAGTGCGGCGGATGCGCGGATGCCGATCGGCGAGCATCGGGAACAGCACGAAGACCCAGAGCACGACCAGCGCGATCCACAAGATCGAATTCGGCATCGCGCTCCCACCTCCGTCCCCGCCTGACCACTGTCCCTTCTCGACCGCTGGGCAGGTTCTCGCCACCTGTTTCGTCCTGGCACCGGACGCACCACCGACGTCCGTAGGTTAATGCGGCGTCACAGGAATATCCCGCAGGCGCGCCGCCCACACCTGTCCCACCCGTCACAAGCCGGTCATCACCAAGCCCGGGCGCGTCGCCGCGAGAAACGCCGCGCGACCGGGCCGCTCACGGTGGCGTGGCACGACCCGAGCGGATGAGGCGATCGACGACCGTGCCGGATACCTCCTCGACGGTCATCGCGACCAGCAGATGGTCGCGCCACGCGCCGTCGACGTCCAGATAGCGCCGCAAGGTGCCCTCCTCGCGAAAGCCCACATTGCGCAGTACCGCCTGGCTGGCCAGATTCTCCGGGCGCACCGTCGCCTCCACCCGGTGCAGGCCCACGGGCCCGAAGCAGTGGTCCAGTCCCAGCGCCAGCGCGGCGGTGGCGACACCCTGGCCGCCGACGTCCTTGGCGACCCAATAGCCGATCCATGCCGAACGCAGCGCACCGCGCACGATGTTGCCGATGGTCAGCTGGCCACCGAAGGATCCGTCCACCTCGATCACCAACGGCACCATCGCGCCCCGGCGCGCCTCGGCCTTCAGACTCGACCACAGCGAGGGCCAGTTCGAGGCGTGATTGCGCGCCTCCCAGCTACCCCGGCCGGTCGGCTCCCACGGCTCCAGATGTTCGCGGTCGCGCAGGCGGATTCGCGACCAGGCCGCCGCGTCCCGCAGCCGGATCGGGCGCAGGGTCACTCGCCCGCCCGCGACTCGAACCGGACCGAGATGTGCGGGCCAGCCCGGATGCTGGGCGGCCCGGAATACGTTCATGTCCACCTATCACCCGCGCTGCGCGAGAAATGCGACCTGGACCTCGTCACCGGTGCGAATATCGGTGACCTCCGGGTCGATGACGATCAGGCTGTTGGCCTCGGCCAGGGTCGAGAGCAGATGCGACGAGCCGTTCACACCCAGCGGCTGCACCAGGTATTCACCGGTCTGCTCGTCGCGCATCAATTGGGCGCGCAGGTAACCGCGGCGGCCCTCCATCGACGTGATCGGCATGATCGTGCGGGCCCGCACCACGCGGCGCATCGGATGCCGGCGGCCCAGCGCGATCCGGATCAGGGGCCGCACCATGATCTCGAAAACGACCAGGGCGCCGACGGGATTCGACGGGAGGAGGAACGTCGGCACCTCGTCGCGGCCGAGCCGGCCGAAGCCCTGCACCGAGCCCGGATGCATAGCCACCCGGTCGATGGTCAGCTCACCCAGCCCCTCCAGGGCCTCGCGGATCTGCTCGGATGCCCAGCCGCCGACCGCGCCCGCGATCACGACGACCTCCGAACGCACCAGCTGTCCCTCGACCACGTCGCGCAGGCGCTTGGGATCGGCGCTGACGATGCCGACCCGATTCACATCGGCGCCGGCGTCGCGGGCGGCGGCGGCCAGCGCGTAGGAGTTGACGTCGTAGACCTGTCCCGGACCGGGCGTGCGATCGATGTCGACCAGCTCGCCACCGATCGAGATCACCGACAGCCGCGGCCGGGGATGCACCAGCACCTTGTCCCGGCCGACCGCCGCCAGCAGGCCGACCTGCGCCGCGCCGATGATGGTGCCCGCCCGGACCGCGATATCGCCGGGTTGCACGTCGTCACCGATGCGCCGGACGTAGTCGCCGGACCGGACCGGCTCGTAGATCTTGATCCGGGCCCGGCCGCCGTCGGTGAAATCCAGCGGCAGCACAGCGTCGGCGAGGGTGGGCAGCGGCGCGCCGGTATCGATGCGCACCGATTGCCGTGGCTGCAATCGGATCGGCTGGCGCGAACCGGCCGCGACCTCGCCGACCACCGGCAGCGTCAGCTCGATCGGATCGCCGTCCTCGGTGCGGATGTCGGCGCCGGCGCCCTGGACATCCACGCTGCGCACGGCATAACCGTCGATGGCGGCCTGATCGAATCCGGGCAGCGGACGCTCGGTGACCACATCCTCGGCACACAGCAGACCCTGAGCCTCGGAGATCGCGACCCGGACCGGCCGCGGGGCCACTGCCGCCGCGGTCACCTTGATCTGCTGGTCCTCAACCGAGCGCATGCCGCCCTTCCCTTTACTCCGACTGATCACCCGATCCCGCGGTGACGGGACCCGGCCGACCCCGTCGTCACGACGAGATCAGCTGCGGGTTCCAATCCGGAGCAAGCCGACGCTGCAACCACTCGCGCAAGGCGGGGCCGTATTCGTCTCGCTCCAAAGCGAAATCGACCGCAGCACGAAGATAACCGCCAGGGTTGCCGAGGTCGTGGCGCGACCCACGGTGGACAACGACATGTACCGGATGTCCCTCCGCGATCAGCAGCGATACGGCGTCGGTGAGCTGCAGCTCACCGCCCGCACCCGGCTCGATGCGGCGCAGCGCGTCGAAGATCGCGCGATCGAGCAGATACCGGCCCGCGGCGGTGAAGGTCGAGGGCGCCTCCTCGAGCGCCGGCTTCTCCACCATGCCGACCACGCGCAGCACGTCGGGGTTCGTACTGTCGGTCACCGGCTCCACATCGAAGACACCGTAGGCGCTGACATCCTGCTTCGGGACGTCGATCGCGCACAGCACCGTACCGCCGCGTTTGCGCCGGACGCGGCTCATCACGTCGAGGACCCCGCAGGGCAGCACCAGATCGTCGGGCAGTAGCACCGCGATGGCGTCCTCGTCGGGGTCGAGCGCCTGCTCGGCCTGGGCGACAGCGTGGCCCAGCCCGAGCGGCTCGTCCTGCACCACCGAGGTCACATCGAGCAGGCCCGGAGCCTTGCGTACCTTCTCCAGCAACTGGAACTTCCCGCGTTCGGCGAGCGTGCTCTCCAGCACCAGATCCTCGACGAAGTGGGCAACGACCCCGTCCTTACCGGGCGAGGTCACGATGACCAGCCGCTCGGCGCCCGATCCGGCGGCCTCGGCGGCCACCAATTCGATACCGGGTGTGTCCACCACCGGCAGCAGCTCTTTCGGCACGGTCTTGGTCGCGGGCAGGAAGCGTGTCCCGAGTCCGGCCGCGGGGACCACCGCGGTGCGGAAGCAGGAACTCACGGCCTGCGTCGCGTCCGATCCGGCGTCAGCTGTCATAAGTGCACACCCTATCCATCGCTCTTGTCGTCGGACCGGCTCAACACCGGCCCGGCATCTGGGTAGCCTAGGCGGCCGCGGCGGCGCCGTCGCACCGAAACGGTGCGGCAGCAACCCTGCCGAGGTCCACCGCCGGACCCCCCGACTACCCGTCGAGGAACCGGCCGCAACCGTGGTTTCACTGCGTTACCAGTGTGTTCGCGTTACCGCGTCGGGTCAGCGATTCCCCGCCGAGGGCACCTGGAAACACGGGAGCGGGCAAACTCACCGTCCGCCCACCTAGGGTGGGCCTGTGGAGATCGCCGGTCAGCGGGACAAGGGGCGGTGGCGAGCGGAATTGCTGGCCGCCCGGGCGGCGGTGCCGCCGGAGACCAGGGCCGCGGAGGCCGACGCCCTGTCCCGGTCCGTGTCGCGGGTACTGGACATCGACCGGCCGCGTGGCGAGCGGCCCGGTGGCCAGCGGTGCCGCCCGGCGGGCGGATCCGGCTCGGTCGCCCCGGACTCGGAGTGGGTGGCCGGGTATCTCCCGGTCGCTGGTGAACCCGGTTCGGTGGCGATGCTCGACGCACTGCGGGCCGCGGGGGCTCGGGTGATGGTCCCCGTGACCGGACCGCCCGGACCGCTGGACTGGGCGGAATACACCGGAATCGAGGGGCTGCGGCGCGCCCGCTACGGCCTGCTCGAGCCCGATCGACCGCCGCTGGGGGTGGCGGCGATCGGGTGGCCGGAGGTGATCGTGATACCGGCGCTCGCCGTCGATCGGCGCGGCGTGCGGTTGGGACGAGGCGCCGGATACTACGACCGGACGCTGCCCGCGGCGCGGCCGGACGCACGCCTGGTGGCCGTCGTCCGGGACTCGGAAGTGCTGGAGGTGTTGCCGGAGGAACCCCACGATCGGCGAATGGGGTGGGCCTTGCTGCCGGAGGCCGGGCTGTGCAGGCTCGACGCGGACGATCGCGAGATCGACGTCCGCCCCGTGCCACGGTGAGGGCGAGTCCACCGCACCCGCGCTCGGCCGCGTCGGCACCTTGGGAATCAATACCGGATTGGCACTGTTGGCACTGTCGGCTGTAGAGTGCTAAAAGACGAAAATCGTGGAGGTTCGCAGGTGCCTACTTACTCGTATCAGTGCACGCAGTGTGGTGACAAGTTCGACATCGTGCAGTCGTTCTCCGATGACGCTCTGACCACCTGCGAGAAGTGCAACGGCAAGCTGCGCAAGCTGTTCAACTCGGTCGGCATCGTCTTCAAGGGCAGCGGCTTCTACCGCACCGACAGCCGCAACGGCTCCTCGTCGGCCAGCGAGCCCGCCGCCAAGTCGAGCGAATCCAAGTCGAGCGATTCGTCGGGTTCGAGCAGCTCGGCCGACTCCTCGAGCAGCTCGAGTTCCTCATCGAGCTCCTCGTCGACCAGCACCGCCGTCGCCTGATCCGGGCCCGCACCGGGCGGCCACGAACCGCCCGGTGCGGCCATTGTCTTCCGATTGCCTGCCTTCCGATCGCCTGTCCGTCCGCACCGGTCTCGGTTGTCCACAGCCTTTCAGTTATCCACAGAAAAGTTCTGACCTGCTCTTTTCCGGGATGACCGACTCGCTGCGGCCCCTACGGTGGCTGGTATGCGGACCTTGCGATTCGATCGTCTACGCCCCCTCGATACCGACCTCGGCAGTGCTCGCGGCACCGAATTCCTGTCCCGGATACGGCCGCCCTGGCTCGACCTGACCCTGATACGACGACTGTCGGCCGTCGGACTGGCCGCCGCCGCGGCCGTCGTCGCCGTGCGCGGCGACCCCGCCGGGCATCGCACACCGGTCGTCGTCGCGGCGCGGGATGTGGCGCCCGGACAGGTGCTGTCCCCCGCGGATCTGCGGCGCGCGGACCTGCCACCCGACGCGATACCGGAAGGCGCCGTCACCGATCCCGCGAAACTGCTCGGCGCGACCTCCACCGGCGCTGTGCACGCCGGGGAAATACTGACCGACCTCCGGATCGTCGGCCCGCGGCTGGCCGCCGTCGCGACCGGTGTGCCGAATGCCCGGATCGTGCCGATGCGACTGGCGGACAACGCCATTGCCGATATTCTGCGGCCCGGCGACCGGGTGGACGTGGTCGCCGCGGACGAGACCGGCGGCCACGGCGATCCGGATACGGTTGCGCCACGGGGGCGTTCACCGTCCGCGCACACCCTCGCCACCGATGCCGCCGTCGTCCTGATCTCCGGTGCCGCCGATGCGGGTTCCCGGACCCGCGCCGCCCCCGAACGAATCGTGCTGCTGGCACTCGATCCAGGCCATGCGACCACCGTCGCGGCCGCCTCGCTACAGACGGCGCTCACCGTGGTGTTCCACTGACGTTCGCTGTGTTCGCCGAGCATTTGCCGCAACTGTCCGTTAGCATCCCGAGTACCTCATTCGATAGTGGAAAGTAATCGCATGAGATGCCATGACCAGAGCGAACGGCGAGTCGTGGGCACGCCGGATGAGACAGGAGCCGCAATGCTGAAAGGTTTCAAGGATTTCCTGCTCCGTGGGAACGTGATCGATCTGGCGGTCGCGGTGGTCATCGGTACCGCGTTCACCGCGGTCGTCACCGCCATCGTGAACGGGATCGTCAATCCCCTCTTGGATTTGTTCGGCGGCGCGAACGAACACGGCTGGGGCTTCTATCTGGATTCCAGTAAGCCGTCCACATTCATCGCGCTCGGCCCGATCGTCACCGCCGTGGTCAACTTCATTCTCATCGCGGCGATCCTGTACTTCATTTTGATCCTGCCGGCGGGCCGCCTGATGAAGCGCTTCGGCACCGAGAAGGAAGCCGTGATGACCGAGGTCGAATTGCTCACCGACATCCGCGACCTGCTGTCGGAGGGCAGCAAGAGCGCCGGCGGCCGGCACGAGTTCTCCGACGTCGATTCGGTACCCCGACAGGTCGATTCGCAGCGGGGACGGTGAAAGCACCGGCCCACCGCGGATCCGACACGGCTCAGCCCAGGCGGAACGGCTTGCCCCACAGCGTGACCCATGAGATGACGTTGTCGGTCTCGACCTCGACACTGACGAAGGCGCGCGCCTGCGCGTCACCGTCACATCCGGTCAGGCCGACGGTCTCGTCGGACCAGGCCACCGAACCACTGTCACCCTGGAACTTGTTGCGGTTCTTGTGCACATCCTCGCCGACGTCGTTCTTCTCCTCGATGTCGAGGACGTAGAACGACTTCGCCTGGCCCGGCGCGAGAGTCAGATTGCCTCCGACATTTCCGCCGGCGTCGGGCTTGGCGTTCTCGCCGTCGCTCCAGTCCATGCTCGCGCTGGGACCGCCGTCGACGCCGACACCGGAGATGTCGACCTGGCAGCCCACGGTGTAACCGGGGTAGATGCTGCCGCCCACGACGGTGGTGCCGCCGGACAGTTCGACATGGGCGTTACCGGAGACCCAGGCATTGCGGTGCACCGTGGTGGCGCCCATCGCCGAATCGATATTCGCCGATTCGCCGTCCAGCCAGACATGTACCACGGTGCCATCGGACAGCGTCTTGGACAGGTCGCCGCCGGGCAGCGGGACGAAGATGCCGGCGTTGGCGGCGCCGGCGGAGAACAGGCCGAGCGCGGCGGTCGCCACGGCACCGATGCCGGTGATGCGCGCACCCCAGCGCCGACCGTTGGCACCGTTCCTATTCATATTTCTCTCATCATGTTCTTGCGGTCGGCCACGATGAACGTCAGGATTCACGGCTGCCGGCATCAGGCGGTATGCCCCGGGACCCGCGACACCGCAGAGTCCGATTATCCGTGATGTGGCGGGACCTGCGCGCGCAGCCAGTCGTCCCCGGAGCGGGGCAACTCACCATCGGGGGCGCGCTCGTCGCTGCTGGTGCGCGGCAGCGTCTCGCCGAAGATCCGCGCCAAGCGCGCGGACTCGGCGGCCGAACGGGTGCGGGCCTTCGCCGGGCGATCCGCGGATTGTGAATCGCCCGGGCGCTGCGCCCCCGCCGGCCGGTCGGTCATACCGCGATTATTCCGCCAATCCGGACAGTTCGTCGACGACCCGGCTCACCAGCGGGCCGAGCGTGGCCATGCCGTCGCGAACGGCATCGCGCGTGCCGGGCAGGTTGACGACCAGGGTGCTGCCCGAGACGCCGGCCAGACCACGGGACAGACCGGCGTCCAGCGAACCGGCCGCGAGTCCGGAGGCGCGCAGGGCCTCGCTGATTCCGGGCAATTCGCGATCGAGCACCTCCAGGGTCGCCTCCGGGGTGACATCCCGCGGCGACATACCGGTGCCGCCCACGGAGATCACCAGGTCGACCCCGCCGATGACGGCGGTGTTGAGGGCATTGCGAATCTCGATCTCGTCACCGGCCACCGACACCGTGGCATCCACGAGGAAGCCGAATTCGGTGAGCAATTCGGTCACCAGCGGGCCCAGCGAGTCCACCCCGCCATGCGCGGTTCGATCGTCCACGACCACAACAAGTGCCCGGCCCGCCACGGGAGCATCGATTTCCATGTTGCTCACCGTAGCGTCCGTGGGCGACAACCACTCCGGTCCCCCGGGCTCGTCGGCGTCGGGTGTCGGGAGCACTGTCAAAGGACGCGGTTCACGGATCATCGGCCACCCTCCGCCGGTGCGGCGCCGAGGGTCACCTCGACGGTTTTCGGATTCTGTCCCTGTGGATCGGTGTAGGTGACCTTCACCTTGTCACCTGGTTGGTGCGACCGCACGGCGGCGATCAGCGAATTGCCCGAGTCGATGACCTGATCGTCGACCCGGGTGACGATCGCGCCCGACGGAATGCCCGCCTTGGCGGCCGGACCGTCCGGTGTCACGTCCAGGACCCGGGCGCCGTTGACGTCGTCCTGCGCGCGCACCGAGATCCCGATCTGAGCATAGGTGGCGTGACCGGACTTGGTCAGCTCGTCGGCCACGCGGCGGGCCTGATCAACCGGAATCGCGAAGCCCAGGCCGATCGATCCGCTCTGTGAACCGGGCATCTCGGAGGCACCGAGTGTGGCGATCGCGGTGTTGATGCCGATCAGCTTGCCGTTCGTATCGACCAGCGCGCCACCGGAATTACCAGGGTTGATCGCGGCATCGGTCTGTATCGCGGAGATGACCGTGCCCTGTGATCCGGCCTCACCACTGGTCGACACCGGGCGGTTGAGCGCCGACACGATCCCGGTGGTGACGGTTCCGGCCAGGCCCAGCGGCGAGCCGACCGCCACCACGGGCTGGCCGACCATGAGGTTGCGCGAGGTGCCGAGTTCGATCGGCGTCAGGTTGGTCTTGCCGGCCGCTTTGATGACGGCCAGATCCGACACCGGGTCGACACCGACGACCGAGGCGTTGGCGGTACTGCCGTCCTGGAAGGCGACCTCCATCTTGGCGTTGGGGCCGGCACCGCTGGCGACGTGGTTGTTGGTGAGGATCAGCCCGTCCGAGGACAGCACCACACCCGAACCCTCGCCCTCCGCGCGGGCGCCCGCGACGCGGATCATCACCACGCTGGGCAGGACCTTCTGCGCGACCGCCGGGACAGATCCGGGCGGTGCGCTCGCCGAGGCGGGATCGACGGGCGCGGGCGCGTTCAGGGCGTTGTTGACCGGCGCGTTGTTGGTGTCCGAGCGCGTGGCGAGGGTGCCGACCGCGCCGCCGATACCACCCGCGACGAGCGCCAGCACGACGGCGCCGGCGAGCAGACCCGCCCGGCCGCGGCGGCGTGGAGTCCCGGCATACGCACCGGTGGCATCGGCGCCGGGGCCATGGGGATACGGTTCCGCTCGATGGTCACCGGTGGCGGCATAGGGCGTACCGGAGGGGTACGAGCCGGGCTGCTGATAGCCCGGGCCGGAGGTGTGGCCCGCCGCGGCGTACGGGTTGTACGGCGGCATCGGCGCGGTGTGACCGGCCGCCTGATCGGCGGACGAGAACCCCGGGTGCTGCCCCGGCCCGTACCCCTGTCCCGGTCGGCCGGGCCCGCCCTGTTCAGGATTCGTGAACTGCTCGGTCCGCTGCTCGCCGGACGATTGCGCGGCAGGCTGTTCCTGCGGTCCTCCACCCGGCCCAGCCGATGCCGGCGACTGCGCACCCGCTTCGGCCCCACCGGCCTGCGACGACGGCCCTGCCCACTGCGACGGTTGCCCCCACCCGCACGACGCGTTCCCGGCATCCCCCTCCCGCGACGCGGGCTGAGCTCCACTCGACGGCGCAGTCGGCTCGGGCCCTCCCGACTGGGGAGTCGAACCGGTCGGCTCGTCGCGCCTGTCCCTCGAATCCTCGGTCATATTTCTCGTTTCTCCTCGAGTCTGTCGCCCAGCCTGGTGACAGCGACTGAGAGCGGACTGAGACCGTGCTTTCAGTTCTCCGTGACTCCGTGCCGTATCCGGCGGCCGCAGCCGGGTTTCCGCGGGACGGTACGCATGCGGGACAGTTTATGGGGCCGCCCCACGCGCGCCCGTCGATTCCGGATCGCCGCTGATCACGCCCGCCGATCACCGGCGGTCGGCGGTTCGCCGGGAAGGACGATGCGCACCAGCGTGCCACCGCGTTCGGAGGTGTCCACGGTAATCGTGCCGCCGTGCTTGGACACCACCTGCTTGACGATGGCCAGCCCCAGCCCGGATCCGGGCATCGATCGTGATGCCGTGGTGCGGTAGAAGCGTTCGAATACCAGTTCCCGTTCGTCCGGCGGAATGCCCGGCCCGGCATCGTCGATCGCGATTTCCATGAGCCCCGGCCCGGTTTCGCGCATGGTCAGGATGACCTGCGCCTCCGGCGGACTCCACTTCGCCGCATTGTCGAGCACATTGAGGATTGCCCGCTCGAGTCCGGCGTCGTGGCCGTAGACGAACCACGGCCGCAGCTGCGCCGAAAATTCGACGTCCACGCGCCGCCGCCGCGCCCGTTCCAGTGCGCGCTCGGCCACTTCACCGAGATCGACCCGCTCGTAGACGGTTTCGGGCGCGTCTTCGCGAGCCAGGTCCACCAGGTCACCCACCAGCGTGGACAACTCCTCGATCTGGGCGATCACATCCGCGCGCAGCCCCGCCATATCCTCCTCGGGAATCGGCGGTGCGTCCGGACGCGAGGAGGCGATGAGCAGTTCCATGTTGGTGCGCAGCGAGGTCAGCGGCGTGCGCAGTTCGTGTCCGGCGTCGGCGACCAGCCGCCGCTGCCGGTCGCGAGATTCGGCGAGCGCCCGCAACATCAGATTGAAACTCTCGGTGAGCCGCGCCAGTTCGTCGTCACCGGTGACCGGAATCGGCGCCAGATCGTCGGTGCGCGCGACGCGTTCGGTGGCCGCGGTCAGTCGCGCGATGGGCCGCAGCCCCGTCCGCCCGACCGTCGCACCGGCGGCTCCGGCGACCAGCACGCCGCAGCCGCCGATCGTGAACAGCAGCCACGCGAGCCGGTCGAGCACTTCCCGAGTGGGTTCCAGCGACCGCGAAATAACCAGTGTGGCACCGGATTTCGTGCGCCGGGCGAGTACGCGCTGATTGTTCGCGGTCCGCAGTGAGACATCCGCCCTACCGTGCGCCACCGCCATCTCGGCCGGGCCGATCGGCGGATCCATCGGCTGCGGCGGGGCATAGGGCACGTCGACGTCGGGATAGATCAGCGCGATGCCGATATCGTTGGAGTAAAGACTGCTGAACATGATTATCGCCTGGAAGCCCTGCAGGTCGATGTTGTTCTTGACCATCACCTCCGAGCGGCTGCGCAACTGGCTGTCCACATCGGCGTACAGGGCGCGGGCGACCAGCGCGTAGGCGGCGATCGAGGTCACCGCGACGGCGATGGCCACCACCGAGGCGGCCAGCAGGGTCACCCGCCAGCGCAGCGACACCGAGCGGGTCAGCGGCATAGGCGGGCGCATCTCGTGCGGATCGGGGCGCGGCCGTAGCCGGGCCACGCGATCGGGGCGGCCACCGTGCCCGGAATGAGCTCTTGCCACGACGACCCGGCCTACGGAGGAGTCTCGCGCAGCACGTAACCCACCCCGCGCACGGTGTGGATCAATCGCGGCTCCCCCTCGGCCTCGGTTTTGCGGCGCAGATAGCCGATATAGACCTCGAGCGCATTACCGGAGGTCGGAAAGTCGTAGCCCCAGACCTCTTCCAGAATGCGACTGCGCGTCAGCACCCGGCGCGGATTCGCCATCAGCATTTCCAGCAGCGAGAATTCGGTGCGGGTCAGGCTGATGGCGCGCTCCCCGCGCGATACCTCGCGCGTCACCGGATCCAGGGACAGATCCGCGAAACGCATCGTCTCCGAGGAATCGGTGGCCGGGTCGGCGGCGGTGCGACGCAACAGCGCGCGCAAACGCGCCAGCAATTCCTCGAGCGCGAACGGTTTCGGCAGATAGTCGTCTGCGCCGGCGTCGAGGCCGGCCACTCGCTCCGAGACCGAATCCCGGGCGGTGAGCACGAGAATCGGCAGGTCGTCACCGGTGCTGCGCAGGCGGCGGCATACCTCCAGGCCGTCGAGCCGCGGCATCATCACATCGAGCACCAATGCGTCGGGCCGGGACGCACTCACCTTCTCCAAGGCGTCGACGCCGTCGACCGCCAACTCGACGGAATATCCATTGAAGGTGAGCGACCGGCGCAGCGACTCGCGCACCGCGCGATCATCGTCGACTACCAGAATGCGCATGGCCTCCAGTTTGACCGGATCGACTGAGAGCCGACTGAGAACCGACCATTCGACACGCCGCACATCCGCAACAGATGACCTGCGGAATCATCGAAAATAGTTCCGAGATGTATCTGTCACACACGAAAGTCGTTGCGCCGAGCCGATTTAGACCGTTGTCGCCGGACACCTCCAAATTGCCGCGAACGTGTTCTCGCGGTATGTTGCTGCGGTAAAAGTAAACCTCTAGTTGGTTCTCAACCCGTTGGACCCGAACGGCCAGACGCGGGCGGCGGCCGGAACCCGGGGCACGTGCGCGAGCGGAGGCGACGGAAGCGGGATGGGCACTGCACCGCGGCCATGGCAGAGGAGTCTGTCCAATCTGTCCGTGACTAGCAAGGTCGGCATCGTGCTACTGCTGCCGGTCGTGCTGGCATCGGCATTCGCCGTTCTTCGAATCAAGGACGAACTCGGCACCATCTCACAGCTGAACACGGCCAGTGAGCAGGCGCGGATCATTCGGCCGACCCTCGACTTCGGTTCGGCGGCCAACAATCTCGCCGTCACCCTCGGCAACGGCGAACACGTTCCGCAGTCGGCGCTGGACCAGGCCGCGGCCCGGTTCGACCAGGCCGCGGCGGATCTGCAGACGGCGCTGCAGAATTCGGCGGCCGACAAGCGGGTCGCCACCGAACTCACCGAGGCGCTGGCGGCCGGGCGCACCCTGCGCAACAGCCTGCACGGCGGCGCGCCGCAGGAGGTCGTCAAACAGGCGAGCGAGGTGAACAGCCACGTCAGCAACGCCGTCTCGTCACTGGCGACGCCGAAGGAGACCACCCTCGAGCGTTATTACGTGCAGATGGGTGTCATCGCCATCGCCCGCCAGATGTTCACCCAGCAGCAGCTGGCCCTGGAGAGCGGCGAAATCGGCAACAACCCGGCCGTGCTGGCCCAGGTTCTGACGGCCACCGGCGCCGAGCTCACGATGATCAACCAGTACGCGGTCGTGCAGCCGGAATCGGCGCTGAAGCCGGATGTACTGCTGGGCGCTCTGCAGACGCGGATCGCGGCGATGAGTCAGAACGCGGTCGAGCCGATCAACGTGCCCGGTGTCGTGCAGTCGATGCAGACCAGTACCGACACCTACAACGAGGCCACCAACCATCTGGTCGACCTGATCGACTCCGGACTGTCGGACCGCTCGGTCGACGCGCGCGGCACCGTCCTGCGCGACGTGGCGCTGGTGGTCGTGACCCTGCTGGCCGGTCTGGCCCTGGCGCTGGCGGTCGCCCGCTCGCTGGTCGTCCCGATTCGCCGCCTCCGCCGCGATTCGCTGCAGGTCGCGCACACCGACCTGCCCGCCGAGCTCGCGGTCGTGCGCGGTGGCGGCGCGACCCCGGAGATCGTCCCGGTCGACGTGCAAACCACCGAGGAGATCGGTCAGCTGGCCCGAGCGGTCGACGACATGCACCGCCAGGCGCTGTTCCTCGCAGCCGAACAGGCCCGCCTGCGCCTGCAGATCAGCAATATGTTCGAAACGCTCTCGCGGCGTAGCCAATCGCTGGTCGAACAGCAGCTGTCGCTGATCGAGGATCTGGAACGCGACGAGGACGACTCCGATCGGCTGCAGAGCCTGTTCCGCCTCGACCACCTCGCCACCCGCATGCGCCGAAACGGCGACAACCTGCTGGTTCTCGCCGGTACCGCGCTGCGCCGCGGCCATCTGCCGCCGGTACCGCTGTCGGACATGCTGTGGAGTGCGGTCTCCCAGGTCGAGGACTATCAGCGCGTCGAAATCGGTTCGGTGCCCGACGGTATCGTCGCCGGTGAGCCCGCCGTCGACATCGAACATCTGCTGGCCGAGCTGATCGACAACTCGCTGCGCTACTCGCCGCCGAACACGCCGGTGGCGGTCTCGGTTTCGCGCGCGGTGGACGGCGGATATCTGATCGAGATCACCGACCGCGGCCTCGGCATGTCCGCCGACGATATGCGCGCGATCAACGAGCGCCTGGCCTCCGGTGGTGAGGTCACCATCGAAACCGCCCGCCGCATGGGTCTTTTCGTGGTCGGCCGGCTGGCGGCACGGCACACCATCACGGTCAGCCTGCGCCGCACCTCCACGATGGCGCAGCAGCCGGGCATCACGGCCAGTGTGCATCTGCCGGGCGCGCTGGTCTCGCCCGCGGAGGCCGTGGTCCCGCCGGCCATCTCGACCTTCACCACGCCGGTCGCGGACTTCCCGTCCCCGGTCACCGAGTTCCCCGCTCCGGGGCGCACCCTCACCGCCGTGCCGAATCCGCCGGAGCGGTTCGGGGAGAGTTCGGAGCCGGCCCGATTCACCAGCGCCGGACTGCCGCAGCGCCGCCCGGCCGGCCAGTCGGACGCCGAACCCGCGGCCCCGGTCACCCGGCTCACCCCGCTGCCCGACGTCGCGGAGACCGACAACCGGGCAGCGGAACCCCTCGACGACGGCGTACTGCGCGGTGCCGAGACCGGACGCGAGGACGCCTTCCACGACGACCACGCCGAGGAGCATCCCCGCGACGACCGCGCCGAGTCCGCCGAGGCCGAAACCGCGGGCCACGGCGAGAGTTTCGTCCCCGTCCCCGATACGTGGAACCCGGCGACCGACCGCGACCTGGAACAGATCGCGCCGCCCCGGCGTCCCGCCCCGGCCGATCCGCGGCCGCAACCCCAGCCGCAGCCCCAACCCCAGCCCATCGATATCTGGGCCGAAACGGCGATCATGGCCCCGGCGCAGCGCGCCCCGGACCGCGAACCGGCGCCGCTGTCCCGCCACGGCGCGACCCTCGCGCCACCCCGGCCCGACGCCTACCAGCACGACGCCTACCAGCACGACGCCTACCAGCAGGATGCTCAGGCGCCGGCCAAACCGGAATCCCCCACGCCGATCTATCAGCGCATGGTGTCGGAATGGCTGGTCGAACCGTCCTCGAACGCGCCGACCGGCGCCTGGTCGTCTCCCGCCGACGAGGGCTGGGCGGCGGCCGCGGACGCCAGTACCCCGACCGCGACCACCCGTACTTCGGGTGGCCTGCCCATCCGCCGGCCCGGTGCGCAGCTGGTGCCCGGCGGACTGACGCAGGAGGATGTCGTCGAGGCTCGGGATCCGGAGGAAATCCGCAACAACTTGTCCAGACATTTGAGCGGCGTCCGCAGCGGACGCGTCAGCGTCCGAGACAACACGGCCCAGTACGACCCGGCCGATACGGCCGGTTACGACCCGGCCGGGCGGAACAACGCTCAGCAGAACGACGGAGGCTTTGCATGACCGACACTGCGCAGAACACCACAGACGAGAATTTGAACTGGCTCGTCACCCGCTTCACCAGAGAGGTGCCTGGAGTCTCGCACGCGGTGCTCGTGTCGGCCGACGGCCTGCTCCAGGCGACCAGCCCGCATCTCCCGTCCGATCGCGCCGAACAGCTCTCCGCGGTGACCGCCGGTCTGGCGAGTCTGTCGGCGGGGGCGGCGCAATTGTTCAACGGCGGCAAGGTGATGCAGTCGATCGTCGACATGCAGCGCGGCTACTTACTGGTGATGAGCGTCGGCAACGGCTCGCACCTGGCGGTACTGGCCAACAAGCAGCACGACATCGGCCGCATCGGTTACGAGATGGCCCTGCTCGTCGATCGAGTCGGATCGGTCGTGCAAGCCACGGCCCGTTCGGCGGTCTGACGATTGCGATGTCCAGCTCGTTCGGAGCCGGGTCCGGCCGGCCAACCACACGCGTCCGTCCTTATGCGCTGACCGCTGGGCGCACCGAACCCGCGGTCGAACTGCCCCTCGAGGCGGTCGTGGAGACACTGCCCTACGCCAATCAATTCGATTGGCCCGCAGGCGATATTCGAACAGATATTCTGCGTCTGGGCGCGGGGCGGCTCTCGGTCGCCGAAATCGCCGCCCATCTGCAACGTCCCCTGGGCATGATCCGGGTGGTGATCGGCGACCTCGTGGTGGCCGGAACCCTCCGGGTGCACACCACGCTCAGCGAGGATGCCAGTTTCGACGAGCGGCGATCCCTGATGGAGAGGACCCTGCGTGGACTCCGTGCCCTTTGACACCGCGGCACCGCCCCAGAACACCGCGGCACCCTCGACGGCCGAGCGTTATCCGCCACTACCGCAGACGAATTCTTCGCAGATCGCTCAGCCCGGAGCCGATTCCCCCGGCTCACACCCACAACCGCCGCTTCCATACCAGAATCCCCCCATGCACTTTCAGAACTCGACGGCTCCGATGCCGCCCCACCCGGAGCTCGACAGCCGCACCGCTTCGACCAAGATCGTGGTCGCGGGCGGGTTCGGCGCCGGGAAGACCACCTTCGTCGGCGCGGTCTCGGAGATCGTGCCGCTGCGCACCGAGGCCATGGTGACCGGCGTATCCGACGGTATCGACGACCTGTCTGCCACCCCGGGCAAGGAAACCACCACGGTGGCCATGGATTTCGGCCGCATCATCCTGCCCGGCAATCTGACGCTGTACCTGTTCGGCACGCCCGGACAGCGCCGATTCTGGTTCATGTGGGACGACCTGATCCGCGGTGCGATCGGCGCCGTCGTGTTGGTCGACACGCGCCGGATCGAGGACAGCTTCGCCGCGGTCGACTTCTTCGAGGCACGCGGATTGCCGTTCCTGGTGGCGGTCAACAGGTTTCCGAGCGCGCCGCGTTTCCCGGTCGCCGAACTTCGGGAGGCGCTGTCGATCCGCGAGGGGGTGCCGGTGGTCGATATCGACGCCCGGGACGCCGGGGAGGTGCGGCGGGCGCTCGCCGCGGTCACCGAATACGCGATTCAGCGGTTGACCGCCACCCACGCGACGGTGGGACAGAGCTGAGTGGGACAGAGCTGAGTGGGACAGAGCTGAGCGGTGCGAGCTGAGGGGAAGCGATGAACTACTTCACCATGGGGTACTGGGTGCTGGGCCTGGCACTCGGGATTTCCGCGGCCGGCGCGGTCGTAGGACTGGCCTGTGTTCGCCAGTCGACGCTCTCGGTCACCGCGCGGTTCCGGATGGTGTGGCTCACCGCGGCGGCAGTGTCCATCGGCGGCGTCGGCACCTGGCTGGCGGTCTACGTCACCATGCTCGGCATCGGGGTGTCGACCGGTGAGATCCGCTACGACATCGCCCGGATGGTCGTGGCGACGGTCGTCGCGGTGGCGGCGGTGCTGGCGGGACTGGTGATCACGGGCAAGGGGAGCACGCTCGTGCGGGTGATCACCGGCGGCGTGGTGATGGGCCTCGGCATCGGGATCATGCACCTGCTCGCCATGGGCGCGATCCGCGTGCAGGGATCGGTCGATGTGAACATCTGGATGTCGCTGGCGGCGGGAGCGCTGGCCATCGTTGCTTCGATCGGTTTGCTGTGGGCCACCACGCGTTTCGGCACGATGCTGCCCCTGGCTGGGGCGGCCGTGCTGTACGCGCTGGCGATCACCGCTGTCCACTACCTCGGTCAGGCCGGGGTACAGGTCCATCTCGACACCGCCGTCGGCCAGCCCGACGGCGACGATCTGTTCACCCTCTTCGTCCCGGTGTTCGTGGTGGGTACGCTGTCGCTCGCGGTACCGATCACCGCGGTCCTGGTCGCACCCGACCGCACCGGCACCACCCGCTCGCGGCAGTTGGCTCAGGCGGCGAATTCCGCTGCCGGGCAGACCTCCTCGCCGGCCGGCAAGGCGCGGCCCGCGGGACGGGCACCGCAACCGGTGGGCTGAACCCATCCGCGCCGGCCGAGCGGGGCCGAGCTGCGCACAGACGAGAATCGGGGCGGGCCGTGCGGCCCGCCCCGATTGCGTTGCGCTGTCCGGGATTACGATTCAGCGGGCGCGTTGATCCGGTTGAAGTACTCGATCGCGACCAGCACGCCCGAGATACCGCCGACGCCGACCATACCGGCCGCCGCACCCAGCGGGCCGCCCAGGGCCGCACCGGTCAGGCAGCCGCCGATCCAGCCCGGCACCACCAGGAAGGGCGTGCCGAGGGCCGCGCCGAGGACACAGCCACCGGCCAGGCCGATCGCGGTACCCACCAGGGTGCCGATGCTGGTGGCGATTCCGAGCTCGTTGATCGCGCTCTGGTTGGCCGCATCCAGGTCCGAACGGCTGGCCACATCGTGCAGCATCTGCGCCGGGTGGGCGGCCGCGCGGTCGGTGCTCGGGATCAGCGTGGCCTGATTGCCGTCGATCTGCGCGGCGATCGGGTACTCCAGACCGTCGTGCTGATAGCTCAGCGGAAATCCGGCTACTACCTTGCCCTGGTTGTCGCGAACCTGGAACTCGTTGCCTTCGGTCGTCAGCGATCCGGCATCGGTCTTCACCACGACGGATTTGTCGACAACGTTTGCCGTGTAATGAATGTCGGGGTTGGCGGCCGGAGCAGGAGCTGCGAATGCGGTGCCTGTGGAGATCCCAAGAGCAGCGATGACCAGAGCCGATGTTGCGGCGAACTTCCTGAGCTTCATTCCCTCATACACTTTCTTCAGCAGTTTGCGGCGCCGATACCCTGGCGCCTGAGCTCGAAATCGAAACCCTTAGACAGGCTGTCGTGCACCCATTACGAACACGTAACAAAGGCCGTTAATAAGCCGCCAAGAAGATGCCAGGAATGTTAAGAGCCTGAAAATTCGGACATTTTCGTGCCGATGAGCGCGAATCGGCAAACGTGTAGCCGCCTCGCGAACCGGCGTCCGATAGCCCGACATGGGTGGCGTCCGCACCCCTGCCGGACCCCGCCGGAACCCGTCGCGCCACGGCGTGCGCGCCCCGGTCTCGATGCACGGGAGAGGCTCCGCGAATTACAGTGTGGAGCAGGCATTTCGGCCCGCCGCGGGAGCGATGAAAGAGGTACCGGATGTGACTCCGGAGCAGGAAGCGATATTGCGCGATGTACAGGTTCAGCTGCGCGGTCCCGGTTTGGCGGGCTGGCCTCAGCTGGGCGACGAGGACGGTACGGACAGCGGCGCCATCTCGGAACGGACGGTTGTCGAGGCGCTGGGCGCCGCGCTGCGTCAGATCGGCGAGCTGCGCACCGAGATCGCCGACCTCGAGACGACCGTGCTGGAACTGACCAGGCAGGCACCGCCGCCGGCCGAATTGCCGTGGCCGCTGTCGGTGGTGGCCGCATTGCTGGAGAATCCGGCGGCGGTGATCGGCGAGCAGATCGCCCGCTGGGAGTCGCTACTCGAGGCGCTGCGGCCGAAGCCGGACGAGGCGCCAGAGCCTGGACAACGAGCCCTGGAAGCGCCACCCTCTCCCGCACGACAGGGGTGAAAGGCCCCGAAAGTGGCGATGGGAAAGTGGCGATGAGCGGGTTCTCCTGTCACCAGGAGAACCCGCCCTCAGCCACGAGGGTACCTGGATCGACCTCGGAAAGCAGCGTTTCCGTCGGACTTTTTCCGACGCCAAAAACCAACCAGCAGTTGGCGATTCATGTATCAGCTACCTTTTCGCAAGCACAATGACGCAGATATCCCTGATGCCTCCGGTTTATTCGATAACCAAATGATCGCTCGATTCGGGCAAACGACATAACCTTCGACTGACCGTAACTCGTGTCCTACGGCCGGTTCGGGTCGATCAGGCCGCGCCGGACGGCGGTGACCAATCGGCGCGGGACCTTGTGGACGACGCCCCCGACGCTCACCGGCACCAGGTCGATCGGAGTCGCCTTCCAGTTCGAACGCCGGCTGTGGGTGTTGGCGCGCGACAGGCGTCGCTTCGGGACCGCCATGTCAATTCTCCCCTCGTACCGAGCCGGGGCGCGGTGTGCGCCTGCCGTATTTGCGCTCGAATTTCTCCACCCGGCCCTGGGTGTCGAGGACGCGGTGCGCGCCGGTCCAGAACGGGTGGGAATCCGCGGTGACATCGACGGTGATCAGCGGATAGCTGTTGCCGTCGGACCATTCGACCGTGCGGGTGCTCGTCGCCGTCGAACGAGTGAGGAAGCGTTTGCCGGTGCTCACGTCCTCGAAGACCACCGGGTGGTACTCCGGGTGAATCCCTGATTTCATCGTCCTACCTTTCATTCGGCCGGGAATCGGCACCGCGGCCACCGGAGTTGTCGGATTGTGTTGTCTCGCAGGGGTCCTCGTGGAACTCGCCGAACGGATCGGCCCAGTGCGCGACCAGATCCGGCGCATTGCGCAGCAGGATCATCTCGGCTTCGTCGAGCAGCGCCCAGTGCAGCGCGGCACGGATCTCGTCCGGATCGGCACCGCAGGTGAGGATCACCAGCGAGATGTCGCGGTCCCCGAAATCCTCGTCCCAGCGCAGCGCCGCCAGCGCGCGCCGATCGAGGTCGACGGAAGCCAGTTCCGCGGGATTCATCGCCGCCAGCCACGCTCCGGCGTCGCCCACCCGCAATCCGCCACCGGCGGATTCCAGCCACACCACACGCTCGGGCTGAGTCGCCAGCCATATCCGCCCGCGCGCGGTGACCACTCCCTCGAACAGCACATCCAGCGCCTCATGCAGGCGGGTCGGGTGGAACGGGCGATCGGTGGCGAATTCGATCAACGCCACGCCGTGTTCCTCCACCAGCGGCGGCCGACCACGCAGCAGCGGTGCGTGCGCGTCGAAGACGCGGCCGCGCCGGGAATCGGCGGGAACGCGGTCGAGCAGCATCTCGATGCGCGCCCCGGCGATGTCGCGCCCGTCACCGACCCAGATCGAGGGAGCCCGGGGCACCAGCCGATCCACGACCGACCGCACCACCTCGCGCTCCCCCTCGCTCACCTGGTCGGCCGCGAAAACCACCAGCGCATCGGCGAATTCGACCTGCCCGACGGCAAGCTGCGCCACGGTCCGATCGTCGTCACCAGGCCCTCCCGCTCGCTCGTCGATGGTCTCGTCGCTCAGCGCGTCCGCCAGCCAGCTGCGCGCATCGAGGCCGGTGACCACCGCCTCGATCCGCACATCGCGACCCGCGGGGCCGTCCACGCGGCCCACCATGTCGACCACGGGCACGGTGTCGATCGCATGGCACACGGCTTCCGCCTCGAAGGCCGGGTCGAGCGCGATCACGATGCGACGCACCGAATCCCGTGCCGCCAACCGGCACAGCAGCGGTAGCAGGTCGGCGCGCAGGGTGCAGGAGACGCAGCCGTGTGCGAGTTCGTGCACGCTCGCGGTTTCCCGGCCGTCGAGGCGCACCCGGCGACGCACCACGCCTTCCCACAGCGAACTCAGATCGTGTCGCACGACGACCGTGCCGGGCGCCGCGCCCAGCAGTCGCGCGATGTGGTCCATACCGTCCGCGACCGGCCCCTGGAAGCCCGCCAGCAGCACGACGGGCGTGCGGCGGTCGGGATGTGACAGCACCGAATCCCCTTTCGATAACGATTTTCATTTGCTACAGCCACACGGTACAGTCTGCCGCGACTGTTGTCGAAAATGATTTTCAGAAAGGAGCCCTATGTCGGCCCACTGCCAGGTCACCGGCCGCAAGCCGGGCTTCGGTAAGTCCGTCTCGCATTCCCACGTTCGGACCAACCGGCGCTGGGATCCGAACATCCAGCGCAAGACCTACTTCCTGCCCAGCGAGGGCCGCCGCATCACATTGCGCGTCTCGGCCAAGGGCATCAAGACCATCGACCGCGACGGGATCGAAGCGGTCGTGGCCCGGATCCGCGCTCGAGGCGGGAAGGTCTGATGGCGCGCAGCAACGAGATCCGCCCCATCGTGAAACTGCGGTCGACGGCCGGTACCGGCTACACCTACGTCACCCGCAAGAACCGCCGCAACGACCCCGATCGTATGGTGCTGCGAAAATACGATCCCCTGCTGCGCCGGCACGTCGAATTCCGTGAGGAGCGGTGATGGCGAAGAAATCCAAGATCGCGCGCAACGAGCAACGCCGCCACATCGTGGCCCGCTACGCCGAACGCCGCGCCGAGCTCAAGGAGCTGATCCGCGATCCGGCCACCGCCGATGATCGCCGGGCAGCAGCGCAGCTCGCGCTGCAGCGGCTGCCGCGCGACGCCAGTCCGGTACGATTGCGCAATCGGGACGCCACCGATGGCCGCCCCCGCGGTCATCTCCGCAAGTTCGGACTATCCCGGGTACGTGTGCGCGAGCTGGCCCACCGGGGGGAGTTGCCCGGTGTACACAAATCGAGTTGGTAGACCATCGCAGATCTCGTCGGAAGGAACCGGCACATGGCAGTCAAGCGAGCACCGTCGAAGCGGATCCGCGCCGAACAGGCTCGGCGGCCCAAGAAGAATCCGCTGATCGCGGCCGGCGTCGAAACCGTCGACTACAAGGATGTGAACCTGCTGCGCACCTTCATCTCCGACCGCGGCAAGATCCGCAGCCGACGCGTCACCGGGCTCACCCCGCAGCAGCAGCGGCAGGTGGCGGTCGCGGTGAAGAACGCGCGCGAGATGGCGCTGCTGCCGTTCACCAGTAGGTAGCGAACGAACGAGCGAGCGCCCCGATGCCACGGCACTGGGGCGCTCAGTCGTTTCCGGTCACGGAATGGTCAGCAGCTGACCCTCGTTGATGACATCCGGGTTCTCGATGCCGCTCGCCCCGGCGATCTCCAGGTAGCGATTGCCGTCGCCGTAGAACCGTTCCGCGATGGCCCACAGCGTGTCACCGGACTCCACGGTGTAAGTGCGGGGTTCCGGCGCCGCCGGCGGCGGAGGCACCTGCTCGGCGGCGGGAGCGGCGACCGGCTCCTCGACCACGATCGGGTTGTCGGTGTTGGTGCCCGACGCCCACAGCGAGGCGCCGTCCCGGCCGTACAAGACGAGGTTGCGGTCCGATTGCAGCACCAGGTGATCGGCGGCCTGCCCGTTGGTGTCGGTGGCCCAGACGGGCCCGCTGCCGGAGTACAGCACGAAGTTGCCGTCCTCCTGCAGGACGGCGCGCTCGACGCCCCGCTCATGAGTCATGGTCGCCCACACCACCGTGCCGTCGGGCTCGGAAAGCACCAAGTTGCCGTCATTTTGGAGAGTCAGCGCGTACGCGCCGCCCTGAAGGGCCTGACCCAGGCCGAGTTCCTCGCCTACCTGCAACGTGTCGCCCACGTGGTGGATCCTTTCGAGAAGAGGTCGTGTCGATCGGTGATTCGATGGCGCAGAACCGCATTCGCTCATCGTTTGCGACATTACTTGGCGCGCCCCGGATTTCGCAGCAGTTACGCGCCGGCGTTCGCAGAATGTTCACTGGGACGTGGCTCACAACCACCTCGCCCGCGCCGATAGGGTGACTCCATGGACTCCATCCCCCGACGACGCCGCATCGCAGCGGCGGCAATCGCGCTCCTCGCACTACCGGCCGTGCTGGTCACCGCATGCGGGAACTCCGAAGACGGTGGGGCACAAACGAATACGACCACAGCCGCAGTGAGCACTCCCACCGAGCAGAATCCACCGCAACCGGGCCGGATGTTCACCGCGAACTCGACGATCACCAATCCGCGCCCGCTGCCGTTCGACAGTTGGAGCCGGGTGGCCCCGGACCGGATCGCGGTGAATTTCCAGATCGGCTCGCCGGAGTGTTACGGCGTGGACGCAAGCACCACCGAAACCGACAGCACCGTCACCGTCGCCCTGAAGGCCGGTACTCTGCCCGAGGCGGCCGGGCGCATGTGCACCATGATCGCCGTCTTCGGCACCCTGGAGATTCCGCTGAAAAAGCCGCTGGGCGACCGGAAAGTATTGAGCGCGAACTGATTCGACGGGATCAGCGCACGGCCCCGTCGAACGACGTCGCCGCCCGCCGGGGCACCCGGCGGGCGGCGACGTTCGTGTTCACCGATCAGTGCGCGAAGTGGCGCGCCCCGGTGAGATACATCGTGACTCCGGCCTCCCGGCAGGCATCGATGGTCAACTGGTCGCGCACCGAACCACCCGGCTGCACAATGGCTTTCACGCCCGCGGCGATCAGCTGCTGCGGACCGTCGGGGAACGGGAAATAGGCGTCGGAGGCCGCCACCGAACCCTTGGCACGGTCACCGGCGCGCAGCACCGCCAGATGTACGGCGTCGACGCGATTGACCTGCCCCATGCCGACACCGACCGATGCGCCGTCGTGGGCCAGCAGAATCGCATTCGATTTCACGGCCCGGCATGCGCGCCAGGCGAATTCGAGGTCGGCGAGAGTGTCGGCATCGGCCGCTTCGCCGGTGGCGAGCGTCCAGTTGGCGGGGTCGTCGCCGTCCGCGTCGACGATATCGGTCTGCTGGAGCAGCGCGCCGCCGCTGATCGGCCGCAGGTCGACGCCGCCGCGCCGGGGTTCGTCGGCGATCAGGATGCGCACGTTCTTCTTGCGCTGCAGCACCTCCACCGCGCCGTCGGCATAGCCGGGGGCCACGATGACCTCGGTGAAGATCTCGGCCACCTGTTCGGCCATCTCGACGGTGACCTCGCGGTTGGCCGCGATCACGCCGCCGAACGCACTCACCGGATCACAGGCGTGCGCCTTGCGATGCGCCTCGGCGATATCGGCGCCGACCGCGATGCCGCACGGATTGGCGTGCTTCACGATGGCCACCGCGGGGTCGGCGTGGTCCCAGGCGGCGCGCCAGGCGGCGTCGGCATCGGTGTAGTTGTTGTACGACATCTCCTTGCCGTGCACCTGCTTCGCCTGCGCCAGCCCGGCCGGGCCGGAGTCGTTGCGATACAGCGCCGCCGCCTGATGCGGATTCTCGCCGTAGCGCAGCACCGCGTCGCGGGTCCACACACCACCCATCCACGACGGGAACCGGCTGTCCGCGTCGGAGTCCGCGGAATCGTCGGCCGCCAGCACGTTCGTCATCCAGCTCGCGACCGCGACGTCGTAACTCGCGGTGTGCTGGAAGGCCTTGGCCGCCAGCGTGGTTCGCTCGGCAAGGGTGAAACCGCCGCCGCGCACCGCTGCCAGCACGTCGTCGTAGTCACCGGTGTCGACCACGACCGCGACCGAGGGGTGGTTCTTCGCGGCCGCGCGCACCATCGACGGGCCGCCGATATCGATCTGTTCGACGCATTCGTCGGGGGTGGCACCACTGGCGACGGTCTGTGTGAACGGATACAGGTTCACCACCACCAGCTGGAATGCCTCGACGCCCAGCTCCACCAGCTGATCGAGGTGTTCCTGCTTGCGCGTGTCGGCGAGGATGCCGGCGTGCACGCGGGGATGCAGCGTCTTCACCCGGCCGTCGAGGGTTTCAGGGAAACCGGTGAGGTCTTCGACCTTCGTCACCGGAATTCCGGCGTCGGCGATGCGGGCGGCGGTCGAACCGGTCGACACCAGCTCGACACCGGCGTCGTTCAGTCCGGTGGCCAGCTCGATGAGCCCGGTTTTGTCATAGACGCTCACCAACGCCCTGCGGATCGCCCTGCGTGCACTAACCGGGGCCTCACTCATCTGGAATTACTGCCTTTCGTCCGTCGCAGACAATGCCTCGCGTGGCGACGGCGGCGACGGTCTCCGCCAGCAGCCGACGCTCCACAACCTTGATGCGCTCGTGCAAACTCGCCTCGTCGTCGCCAGGCAGCACCGCCACCGGCTCCTGGGCGAGGATCGGTCCGGTGTCGACGCCCGCGTCGACCAGATGCACAGTGGAACCCGTTACCCGCACGCCGTATGCCAACGCGTCGCGCACGCCGTGCGCGCCCGGGAAAGCCGGCAGCAGCGCGGGATGGGTGTTGATGATCCGGCCCTCGAATCGCTCCAGGAATTTCGGGCCGAACAGGCGCATGAATCCGGCCGACACCACCAGGTCGGGCGCATAGGCGGCGACGGCATCGGTGAGCGCGATATCCCATGCGGCTCGATCGGGATGGTCGGCGGGGGCGATGCGGAAATCGGGGATGCCGGCCCGCACCGCATGGTCGGTCGCGGCGCAGACTCGGTCCACGCCCACGGCGGCGATGCGCGCCGGATAGTCCGGCCGCTCGGTGGCCGCGATGAGCGATTGCAGCAGCGATCCCGTGCCCGAGGCGAGAACGACGAGGGTCGCAGGCGCGGTCGGAGGGACCAGCTGGGCGGGCGGGGTGGTCAGCGCTCTACTCCCTGTGCGTCGGGGCTGCCGGAGGGCGGCGAACCCGAGGCCCGCCGGGTTAGAGCCTAACGACCGCCCCTGCCGGGACTCTCCGGCAGGTCACCCTCTACCACTTCGGCGTCGACGATATCGGAGTTTCCGGCGGCGAATTCCTCGTCCGGATCGGCGTGCGCGGGCGCGAGGTTGTCGTCGAGCAGCTCGCCGTCGACCTCCACCACCTCGACGGAGCCGGTGCGGCGGTAGGCCGGTCGCGGATAGTCGTCCTCGACGGCGACATCGTCCTCGAATTCGTATTCGACATAGCGGGGGTCGTCGTACAGCTGGTCGACGTAGCCCGGTTCGGCGCGGTCGTCGTGGTCGTCGTCACGGTCGAAATCCGCGTCGTAGCCGTGACCCCGATACTCGTCATGGTCGTTGTCGTCATGGTCGTTGTCGTCATGGTCGTTCTCGTCACTGTCATTGTCGTCACTGTCGTACTCGTGGCCGGAACGCCCGCCGAGACCCGGCTCGACCACCGCGGGCGGAATTCCGAGAAACCTTCGCCCGCACAGCAATCCGAGATATCCGGCCACGGTCAGCCAGGCGAAGATCAGTCCCGCGGTGACCAGCACGCCGGGGCCGATCTCCCCGAACGACCCGACCGCGCCGCCCGCGAACAGATCCAGCAGCACTATGCCGAGCGCCGCGAGCGCCGCCGAGAACACCGTCGCCCACGGACTGCGCACCTCGTCGGCGGAGTCGCGCGCGCAGTCCAGCCCGCCACGCACCCCGACTGCCGCCGGAACCAGCAGCAACACCGGCCACCAGCCCGCCGCGGGTCCGCTCGGCACCGCCGCGAGTACCGGCAGTGCGGGCACCGGCGCCCCGGCCACCGAGAAGACGCTCAGCGCCCCGGCGCCGATGTGCACGTCCGCCCCGATCAGCACGCTGGTCGCCGCGATCACGACATTCGGCAGATAGGCCAGCGACAGCGCGGTCAACCCGACGACACCCGCGAAATTACCCGCGGTCGCGTAGGTGTCGCCGATCACCGACCAGTGCAGCACGAACGACACCAGCGTGAGAATCGCACCGCCGAGCAGCAGGCGCCACAGCGCCCGCGCCGCCGCCCGCGCCCCGGCGAAAACCCAGTCCGGCAGATAAGAGGCGAACCGGTCGCGCAGCGCATTGGGGCGGGTCGCGATCCCGGTGGCCGCCGCGAGCAGGTGTAGACCCCCCACACAGCAGAAGGCGGTGAGCGTCTCGGGCGACTGCAGGGGCACGGCCGTCGCGGCGTCCTCGGCCACGGCCAGGCAGACGGCGGTGACCAGCAGCGGGCCCGCCAGCGCGGCGCCGACGATCCAGCCCAGATCGGCCCCCGAAGAGCGCGGCGAGACGGCATGCGCACAGTCGCGCATGGTCAGCCACAACACCATCGCGGTCGGCAGCAGCGGAAGCAGGCCGAGCGAGGTCTTGCCGACCACGACCGGCACCTGGTGCACAGCCAGCCAGCCGGCCGCGATCGCGCCGGACGCGCCGGTCATACCGCTGCCCGCGGCCATCAGCGTGATCAGCACGATCGCCACGATGGCGACCACGGTGTAACTCGACGCGCGAGCCGCGATGATGAGCAGCACCTTGGCCCGCTCGGGACTCAGCGAGAGGAATACCGGATCCTCGGGTCCGTCCCCGCCCGTGCCGTGACCGCTCCGCTGCTGGGGAGCATCCGCATGCGGGTGAGCCTGCGCCGGTCTCGCGCCGGCCCGCTGTTCGCGAAGGTCGGCCCATCGGACCAGTGCGGACTTCATAGAACTACCTCGCGGGATCCTCGTTGACTCGTCCGGTTGACTCGCCGAAGCACGACACGACCACCGACCTGTCAGGGTGTCAGCTGGAAACGGATCGGCGAGTCAGGCGCGCCGTGAAAAGCGCCTGACTCGCCGATTGTCGCGTCGGAGCGGATCTACTTCTGGTCGTCCTCGGGACGGAAGGCCTTGGTGGCGTCCGCGGCCGGGTTGCCGGTCTGCTCGCCGCCGAACGGCTGGGCGCCGGGCTGACCGGTCTGCCCGGCCTGGCCCTGCTGGCCTTGCTGACCGAAGTTCAGCGACCCGTACTGCTGGCCGGGCTGCTGGCCCGCGGCGCCGAAGTGCTGGGTCGCGGCCTCGTCACCACCGGTCTGCGGACGCTGGCCGTAGGGCGACTGGGCACCCTGCGCGCCGTAACCCTGCTGGCCCGGCTGCCCGTAGGGCTGCTGACCGGGCTGGCCGTACGGCGAGGGCTGCTGACCGTACTGCCCCTGGGCGTACTGCTGGCCGTACTGCCCGTAACCGGCCTGCTGCTGACTCGCCTGCTGCTGGGCCTGACCCTGCGCCTGGCCGTACTGCTGGCCGTACTGGCCGTAAGCGGCCTGCTGGCCGGCCTGGGCCTGACCGTAGGACTGCTGCTGACCAGGCTGGCTCTGACTGTACGAGGACTGCTGACCGTAGGCGCTCGATCCGCCGGCGCCCGGGGCGGCTGCCGCGGGCTTGGCCTCGGGCTCGGACAGGATGCCCGCCGCGAACAGCAGTGCGACGACGGCAGCAGCGGCCTGAACGAGCGACAGAAACACCACGACCCAGCCGGCGCCCGCGGTCTTGAAGGCCGGTCCCTGATCCAGCGCCTGCAACAAGATGGTCAGGAAGCCCACCACCGAGGCTGCCGCGACGATCGGGGGGTTCAGCTTCTGCTTGGGCAGCAGCGAGATTCCGGCCAGCACACCCGCGAACAGCAACAGTGCCAGCGGGGCGGTGCCGCCCTGGTTGAAGAGGTTCAGCGTGCGGTCGTTCGAGTTGCCGCTCGACGAGGACAGATCCAGCGTGGCGAATCCCAGGAAGCCCAGGAAGAAGTTGATGACACCCAGCGCGGCGATTCCGACGGTCAGGTAGAACGTCAGGCCCTTGCCGCTCAACGCCGAAAGCCCCGAGCCGCCGCCGGTACTACCTGTCGGCTGCTGGCCGAAGCTCGGGGCGGACGAGGGTGTGGGCCCGGGCGTCTGATTGGGCGCGTTGTACCCGGATCCCCCGGTCGGGTAGGACATGTGGTCGTCTCCTATCGAGTCCTTCATCGGCTTTCAGGCTGAATGCCCTTGACGCTACTGCACTCGAGCGCGCCGGTCACGGCCACGACGCCACTGGCGGCAAGCTCGAGAATTCACAATGAACCACATACCGGTCTCGATCGTGTTGTCACCGATTGTCACCGAAGACGATCGGAGGTATCGGATGGACGTTTCGGAACTGTTCTGCACGGTGGTGCGGGCCCTCGGCATGTGCCACCTGTTCCCGGCACCCTGAACGACGGTTGTTCCCTGCCCACGACAACCGCTGCTGACCTGCCCGCCACAGCGAGCTGTGACCTGCCCACCTGACCTGCCCGCCACAGCGAGCTGTGACTCCCCAGCAGCGAGCTGCTGACTGCCCAGCAGCACGTCGTTCACCTGCCGAGATGAAAGAAGGCCGCCTTGTCGAGACAAGGCGGCCTTCGCAGTACCTGCGATCAAGCGGTGATCGAAGCCTTCTCCAGGATCTCGCGCGCCAGGGCGGCGGTCTCGGACGGGGTCTTGCCGACCTTCACGCCCGCGGCCTCGAGGGCCTCCTTCTTCGCCGCGGCGGTACCCGAGGAACCGGAGACGATGGCGCCGGCGTGGCCCATGGTCTTGCCCTCCGGCGCGGTGAAGCCCGCGACGTAGCCGACGACCGGCTTGGTCACGTTCTCCTTGATGTAGGCCGCGGCCCGCTCCTCGGCGTCGCCGCCGATCTCGCCGATCATGACGAGGAGCTTGGTCTCCGGGTCCTTCTCGAACGCCTCGATGGCGTCGATGTGGGTGGTGCCGATGACCGGGTCGCCACCGATGCCGATGGAGGTCGAGAAGCCGAAGTCACGCAGCTCGTACATCATCTGGTAGGTCAGGGTGCCCGACTTCGACACCAGGCCGATCGGGCCCTTGCCGGTGATGTTGGCCGGGGTGATGCCGACCAGCGACTCGCCCGGGGTGATGATGCCGGGGCAGTTGGGGCCGATGATCCGGGTCTTCGGACCCTCCGCTCCCCCCTTTTCCAGGTTGTAGGCCCACGCGTAGGCGGTGTCCTGCACCGGGATGCCCTCGGTGATGACCACGAGCAGCGGGATCTCCGCGTCGATGGCCTCGATGATGGCGTCCTTGGCGAACTTCGGCGGCACGAAGGCGATCGACACGTCGGCGCCGGTCTCCTTGATTGCCTCGGCGACGGTGCCGAACACCGGCAGCTCGACGGCCGAGCCGTCCTTGGCGGTGTGCGAGACGGTGGTGCCGGCCTTGCGGGCGTTGACGCCGCCGACGACCTGGGTGCCGGCCTTCAGCATCAGCGCGGTGTGCTTGGTGCCCTCACCGCCGGTGATGCCCTGGACGATGACCTTGGAGTCCTTGTTCAGGAAGATAGACATTCTCGTTCGTCCTTACTTGGCCGCAGCCAGTTCAGCGGCCTTGTCGGCGCCTTCGTCCATGGTCTGGGCGAGGGTCACCAGCGGGTGGTTGGCTTCCACGAGGATCTTGCGACCCTCTTCGACCTTGTTGCCGTCGAGGCGGACCACCAGCGGCTTGTTCGCCTCCGACCCCAGCATCTCCAGGGCCTTGACGATGCCGTTGGCCACCGCGTCACACGCGGTGATGCCGCCGAACACGTTCACGAACACGCTCTTGACCTGCGCGTCGTTGAGGATCACGTCGAGACCGTTGGCCATCACCTCGGCCGAGGCGCCACCACCGATGTCGAGGAAGTTGGCCGGCTTCACGCCGTTGTGCTTCTCACCGGCGTAGGCGACCACGTCCAGGGTCGACATGACCAGGCCGGCGCCGTTACCGATGATGCCGACCTCACCGTCGAGCTTGACGTAGTTGAGGTCGTTCTCCTTGGCCTTGAGCTCCAGCGGATCGGTGGCGTCACGATCGGCGAACTCGGCGTGGTCGGGGTGGCGGAAGTCGGCGTTCTCGTCCAGGGTGACCTTGCCGTCCAGCGCCAGGATCTCGTTCTCCGGCGTGCGGACCAGCGGGTTCACCTCTACCAGGGTCGCGTCTTCGGCGACGAAGACCTCCCACAGCTTCTGAATGGTCACCGCGGCGGCGTCCAGCACGTCGGCGGGCAGGTGGCCCTGCTCGGCGATGGAGCGCGCGAAGGCCAGGTCCACACCCTTGACGGCGTCGACCGGCACCTTGGCCAGACGGTCGGGCTTGGTGGCGGCGACCTCTTCGATCTCCATACCGCCTTCGACCGAGCACATGGCCAGGTAGGTGCGGTTGGCGCGATCGAGCAGGAAGGAGATGTAGTACTCCTCCGCGATGTCCTTGGCCTCGGCGACCAGGATCTTCTTGGTGACGTGGCCCTTGATGTCCAGGCCCAGGATGTTGGAGGCGTGGGTGAAGGCGTCGTCCGGGGTGGCGGCGTACTTCACACCACCGGCCTTACCGCGGCCACCGACCTTGACCTGCGACTTGATCATCACAGGCTTGCCGATTTCGGTCGCGATGGCACGGGCGTCCTCGGCCGAGTCCGTGACGCGGCCCTCCGACGAAGGCACTCCGTGCTTCACGAAGAGTTCCTTCGCCTGATATTCGAAGAGATCCATGTACTCACCGTCTCGTCTGCGTTGTTATGACAACGACTTTGTTGGCGGCCCGTCGTCGGAAGCGGGTCGAGTCGGACTCTAATCAGTTCGACGTCACCGAAATCAGCCGCATACAGCCTAAGTGGCGCAGGTCACGAGCGGGCACCCGCCCGGGCAAAACCGCTGGCCAAGGCTACTGGCGAGTAGCTTGCCGGCGCGCCGCCAGGTAGAGCGGACGATGGTCCGAATTGCCACATCGGCTACTACGTAGTGTAGTTGCCTGTTCTCACTCACATGCCCGACAGGACGTGAGATATTCCGGGGCCTAGACGTGATCAATCTCACAAGTACCCCCTTATCGAGCGCAGCGCTTGCTCACCTGCAATCGTTTCGTTACCGTCGATGCGGTCGATGTCACAGCCAGATCACAGGCGGGACGGGAATACTCGTCACTCGGTCGGAAGACCCAGCTGGTAGAACACCTGGTACAAGACATCGGCGAACCCACCCGGATGAGGCCGCGTACACCGCACCGATCAGGAGGACGGCAGGCTTGTTGCAGCACAGTGCTCCGCAGGTAGCGAGCCGTTTTACCGGCGCAGCCCGTCCCGCGCCATCCGGCTCCCCCGCATTATCCGGTCTCGGAGTCCGCCGATGAGTCATGGTCGCCTACAACCTGGGCATCGGCCGCAGTCCGCTCGCCGTTACCGCGCCGACGGTGAATCCCTCGACCAGCATCCATACTTCGGTGGTAACCAATCCTTCGGCGGTTACACCGGTTCCCGTTCCGAGGAGCCTGCGGCCTCGCCCGCGCGCAGTATGCCGGGATGTGCCGACAGCTGGATGCCGTCCGGCGGTGCGGCCGTTGTCGGTCTCACCGCGACCACCGCGCACTCGGCCGAGAACACCTGGGGCGCAACCGGTTCGGACGATTCCGGGCAGTGGCAGCCGTGGGGCGCCCAGGCCCAGCCCGACGGTGACTGGACCGCCGATCCGCAGTGGCCGCGGACCGATGAATGGGCCGCCGCCGATCCCGGTTTCCACGACAGCCGGGGCGTGCACTACCCCGAGGACGAGGCCGACTACGCCGCTCCCGACGGCTACGACGAGCCCGCCGGCAACGAACCGATCAACCTGGCCCGGCTGCGCAGCCCCTGGAAGCGCGACGGCGCCGAGGCCGATGAGGCCAGCGCCACGGCGGAGGGCCCGAAGCGGTTCAGCGGTGCACACCGTGTTCCGACCCCACCGGCCGCGCTCAAGGGCCGCGCCGCCGTGGTGGCGGTCGCCGCCGGCGCGGTGGTCGCCGCCGGACAGGCCGGAATGGAGTCCGGCAGCCAGCATCACAATGCGACTGCCGACTACGACGCCGCCGGTCAGGTCCACGAAATCGCGGCCCAAGCGGTCAGCACCCAGGCGGGTAATCCGCAGTCGCCGCAGGTTCTCAATGTCGCGCCGGTCGCGGATCTCAGTCAGTTCCAGGACATCCTGCAGCACGGTCAGGAATTCGCCGCCGGACTCGCGGCCCAGGAATCGGCGAAACTGCGCCCCCTGTTCTCCAAGTTCGCCAACGGCACCTTCACCTCGGGCTTCGGTAGCCGCTGGGGTGTGCAGCACCTGGGTGTCGACATCGCCGCCCCCATCGGTACCCCGATCTACGCGGTCGAGGACGGCGATGTGATCAGCGCCGGCCCGGCCTCCGGTTTCGGCATGTGGGTCCGCCTGCAGCATGCCGACGGCACCATCACGGTCTACGGCCACGTCGACACCGCCACCGTCTCGGTCGGTCAGCACGTCCTCGCCGGCGATCAGATCGCCACCGTCGGCAACCGCGGCTTCTCCACTGGCCCGCACTGCCACTTCGAGGTGTGGCTCAACGGCCAGGACAAGATCGACCCCCTCCCCTGGCTCGCCTCCCGCGGCATCTCCCTCGGCCCCGAACGCGACTGAGCGTCCCCCGGCCGCGTGTATTCCTCGCGGTGACCGGCCGCAGGCCCGCGCGGGAAAAGGTGTTGCCGGCGGGCGCATGCGGCGGTCAGTCTCGCGTCATGATCGAAATTCGAGTGGTCGGCGCTGAGGACTGGCGTGTCTGGCGCCGGGTTCGGCTGGCAGCACTGGCGGGGGCACCGGAGGCGTACCGGACCCGGCTGGCGGAATGGCAGGGCGACGGCGACCGCGAGCACCGCTGGCGCGCGCGGTTGGATATACCGGGTGCGCGCGATCTGCTGGCGTTGCACCACGGCGAACCGGTGGGGATGGCCAGCGGGGTACCGGGGCCGGAAGATACTGCGGCCAGGGTGATTTCGATGTGGGTCGACCCGTCCGCGCGGGGTCTGGGCGTAGGCGATTTGCTGCTGACCACTGTCGAGCACTGGGCTGCCGAACGCGGCTACACCACCCTCCGGCTCGGTGTCTTCGCCGACAACGAGCCTGCCATCGCGCTGTACCGCCGCAACGGATTCGAATTCGAGACCGGGTCCGGCGGAGGCGCCGAAGAATTCCAGCGCGCCGATCTCGACGTGGACGACCGCGTGGAAGTCGTCATGGTCAAGTCCGTGGTCCCGGCGCGCCGCTGAGCGCGAGCCCGCCGGAACCGCCGCTCAGAGCTTGACCAGGGTCCGGCTGTACTGCGGGATGAGGCGGATCTTGCCGGCGGTGCCGAAGTCGATCGTGACGGTGGCGAGGGCGCCGAAGCCTTCGGCGGCGACCACTCGGCCGAGGCCGTACTTGTCGTCGCTGACGCGGTCGCCCACCGCGAGGACGAGTCCGGAGTTGTTGTGTTTGGCCGCGGGGCGGGCGGGGCTGCGGTCGCGCAGGCCGGGGCGCTGCTGGGCCCAGCCGTCGCCGCGGGTCCAATCGCGTTCCAGGCCGTCGTCCTCGCCGCGGCGGCGGAAGCCACGTCCGCCGGACGGCGGAGTCGGCTCCAGACGCTGCCAATCCATCAGATGGCCCGGAATCTCCTGTAGGAAGCGGGACTCCGGATTGGAGACCGCCTGTCCCCAGCCGGACCGCACCACCGCACGGGTCAAGTAGAGCCGTTTCCGGGCGCGGGTGATCCCGACGTAGGCCAGGCGGCGTTCCTCGGCCAGTTCGGCCGGATCGCCCAGCGCGCGCATATGCGGGAACTGCCCGTCCTCCCAGCCGGTCACGAACACCACTGGGAACTCCAGTCCCTTCGCGGTGTGCAGGGTCATCAGGGTGACCACGCCGGAACCCTCGTCCGGGATCTGATCGGTATCGGCCACCAGCGAGACCCGTTCCAGGAACGCCGCCAGGGAACCGGGGTCCGGCTCGCCGTCGGCCGCCTCGGGCAGCAGGCCCTCCTCGCGGGCGGCCTCCACATTGTTGCGCGCCTCGGAACTGAATTCCCTTGCCACGCTGACCAATTCGTTCAAGTTGTCCAGCCGGGCGCCGTCCTGCGGATCGTCGGAAGCCTCCAGTTCGGCACGGTAGCCGGTCTTGTCCAGGACCGCCTCGACGACATTGCCCACATCGGGGAATTCGGTGTCCGCGGTGACACCGGCCGCACGGATCTCGTCGAGCAGATCGAGGAAGCCGGCGATCGCACGCTGCGCGCGGGTGTTCAGCAGGGCCACCTTGCCGTCGGCGGCGTCGCGCAGCGCGGCCGCGAAACCGATATCACGCTGTTCGGCATGCACCGCCACACAGGCCTCGGCGCGGTCACCGATTCCCCGGCGCGGCGTGTTGAGGATGCGGCGCAGGCTCACCGCATCGTCGGGATTCTCCAGCACGCGCAGGTAGGCGACCACATCGCGGACCTCCTTGCGCTCATAGAACCGGACTCCGCCGACCACTTTGTACGGCAGCCCCATGCGGATGAAGATCTCTTCCAGCGCCCGCGAATTGTTGTTGGTGCGATAGAACACCGCGACATCGCCGTAGTTGTAGTCGCCCTGTTCGACCAGCCGATCGATCTCGCGCGCGACGAACGACGCCTCGTCGTGTTCGTTGTCGGCGACGTAGCCCACGATCAGATCGCCCTCGCCGGAATCGGTCCACAACTTCTTGTCGCGCCGGTTCTCGTTGCGGGAGATGAGCGCATTGGCCGCCGAGAGGATGTGCTGCGTGGACCGGTAGTTCTGTTCCAGCAGAATCGTTTCCGCGTCCGGGAAATCGCGCTCGAATTCCTCGATATTGCGGATGGTCGCCCCGCGGAACGCGTAGATGGACTGGTCGGCGTCACCGACCACACACAGTTCGCTGGGCGGCACCACATCGTCGCGGCGCGCCGGTGTGTATTCCGGATCGGCCGCCTCGGCACCCGCGTCGGCGTCGGCGAGTTCGCCGGCCGGCGGTCGCACATGATGACCGACCAACTCGCGCACCAGCACGTACTGGGCGTGGTTGGTGTCCTGGTATTCGTCGACCAGGACGTGGCGGAAGCGGCGACGGTAGTACTCGGCGACCTGCGGGTGGCGCTGCAGCAGCGCGACCGTCTCGCCGATCAGATCGTCGAAGTCGAACGCGTTGGCCGCGCGCAGCCGCCGCTGATATTCGGTGTAGACCCGGGCGACGATGCCGGGCAGTTCGGTTTCGTCGGATTCCGCGTCCGCCGTGGCCGTTTCGGGGTCGATGAGCTCGTTCTTGAGATTGGAGATGGCGGTCGCGAGCAGGCGCGGCGAATACTTCTTCGGATCCAGATTCTGGTCGCGGATGATCATCGCCAGCAGGCGGCGCGAGTCGTCGGCGTCGTAGATGGAGAAGTTCGAGTTCAACGCGCCGGGCAAAAGATTCGACTGCATCCGCAGAATACGCACGCAGGACGAGTGGAAGGTCGAGACCCACATGGCGGCGGCGCTCGGGCCGACCAGATCCATCACCCGCTCACGCATTTCCGCCGCGGCCTTGTTGGTGAAGGTGATGGCGAGGATCTGTCCCGGCGTGACCCCGCGCTCGGCCAGCAGATAGGCGATCCGCCGGGTCAGTACGGCGGTCTTCCCGGAGCCGGCGCCAGCCACGATCAGCAGCGGGGAACCCGCGTGCACAACCGCCGCCCGCTGCTGCGGATTCAAGCCCTCGAGCAGGCGTTGCGCCTGTCGATCGGCCTGCTGCGCGGATTTCCCCGCACCTCGCGTCACCGCCGTACCCACCGTTGCCGTACCCACCGTTGCCGTACCCACCGTTGCCGTTCCCGCCGTCCCAGCCACCGTCGTCCCAGCCACCGTCGTCTCCATCGTCCATCCACGCTACCGGCGCCCACCGACATGCTGTAGTCCGGCGCGATTTCAGCGCATTCTCACCGAGGAGAACTTTGCCTCACTTGCCCCGCGTGGCAGACTGGCCACATGACCAGCGCGCTCACGACCTCTGCTGTTCGGGCGAACGAAGGTATTCGTGGTCGCCTATTTCGCACGTGAGCGCACACTCGACGGGGGACAATCAAGGCCGAACAGGTCTGTTTCACGGTGGAGGAACTAGATCGGTAACGGGGCAGGGCCGCACGCCGATCGAAGTTCTGACACGAGGAGAAGAAAGTATGAGCACCTCTACTGAGCCGATTGATCAACCCGCGACCGGTTCCGATGCGACGTTGCCGAGTAGCGAGGCGGAGATCGAGAAGCTCCGCAAGGAGATCGATCGCCTCGACGCCGAGATTCTCGCGGCCATCAAGCGGCGCACCGAGGTCTCGCGCATCATCGGCCGCACCCGCATGGCCAACGGTGGCCCGCGCCTGGTGCATTCCCGCGAGATGAAGGTGCTGGAGCGCTTCAGCGAACTGGGTCAGGAAGGTCACACGCTGGCCATGCTGCTGCTCCGCTTGGGCCGCGGCCGTCTCGGCCACTGAGTCACAGCCGTCTCGGCCACTGAGTCACAGCCGTCTCGGCCACTGAGTCACAGCCGCCTCGGCCACTGAGCCGACCCACGACCGGACTGCCGTATCGGCAGCCCACCGAGACCACGCGGCGATCGTCTCGACGAACTCCGCGACCCCAGGCCGCCCCGGGTGCCGATCCCCCGGGGCGGTCGTTTCGTATCCGGGGACTGCCGGGTCAGGGCAGGGCGATGTACTTCGTCGACAGATACTCCTCGATTCCCTCGAAGCCGCCCTCGCGGCCGAATCCGGAGGCCTTGACCCCGCCGAACGGCGCCGCCGGATCGGAGATGACGCCGCGGTTGATGCCGACCATTCCGCTCTCGAGCCCCTCCGCGATGCGCAGCGCACGGTCCAGATCGCGGGTGTACACATAAGCGACCAAACCGAATTCGGTGTCGTTGGCGGCGGCGAGGCCCTCCTCCTCGGTATCGAACCCGACGATCGGCGCGACCGGGCCGAATACCTCCTCGCTGAGAATGCGGGCCTGTTCGGGCACCTCGCACAACACGGTCGCCGGGTAGTAGTACCCGGTCCCACCGGGCGCCTTACCGCCGATGCGCACCTCGGCGCCGCGTTCGACCGCGTCGTCGACCAGTTCGCTGACGGTGTCGAGCTGGTCCTGGTTGATCAGCGGGCCGAGGGTGGTCGACGGGTCGTCACCCGGGCCGAGCTTGACCTCCTGCATGGCGGCGACGAGTTTGTCGGTGAACTCCGCGCGGACCGAGTTGTGCACGTGGAACCGGTTGGCAGCGGTACAGGCCTCGCCGCCGTTGCGCAGTTTCGCCAGCATCGCGCCCTGCACCGCGGCATCGATGTCGGCGTCGTCGAAGACCACGAACGGGGCGTTGCCGCCCAGTTCCATCGAGGTACGCAGCAGGCCGTTCGCGGACTTCTCGACCAGTTTCTTGCCGACCCCGGTCGAACCGGTGAAGGTGAGTTTGCGCAGCCGCGGATCGTTGATCAGCGGCTCGGTCACCGCGCCCGAGTGGCTGGAGGTGATTACCGACAACACGCCGTCCGGCAGCCCGGCCTCACTGCACAGCTTCGCCAGCAGCAGCATGGTCAGAGGCGTGGCCGACGCCGGCTTGACGATCATCGTGCAGCCGGCGGCCAGTGCCGGGCCGATCTTGCGGGTACCCATCGCGAGCGGGAAATTCCAGGGGGTGATGGCCAGGCACGGCCCGACCGGCTGCTTGTGGACGACGATGCGGCCGGTGCCGGTGGGCGCGGTCTGGTAGCGGCCGTGTACCCGGACCGCTTCCTCGCTGAACCAGCGGAAGAATTCGGCGCCGTAGCGCACCTCGTTGCGGCTCTCCGGCAGCGCCTTACCCATTTCCAGGGTCATCAGCAGCGCGAAGTCCTCGGTGCGCTCGACGATCCGCTCGTAGACCGCGCGCAGGATCTCACCGCGTTCGCGGGCCGGGGTCGCGGCCCAGCTGTCCTGCGCGGCCACGGCCGCGTCCAGGGCGCGCACGGCATCCTCGGGCGTGGCGTCGGCGACGTGTGCGAGGGGCTCTCCGGTCGCCGGATTCTCGACCGCGAAGGTGGCGCTCCCGGTGGCATCCACCGGACCGCCGATCCAGAGTTGAGTGGGGACGGATTCGAGTAAGTCGGTTTGCGACACCATGTGCTCAGGGTAGGCCGCGGCAGCCGCGGGCGCGGGCAACTGCCGGGGGGCCTGCACCTACCTGCGCGTCGGGGAATGGGACTGTAATCTCGCGCGTCGGCAGAGCCAGCGACATCACCACCTGCGCGTCGGGGAATGGGACTGTAATCTCGCGGGGGTGAGCAGCGACATCACCGCGACGGCGGCCTGGCGGAAACTGCACGATCACTATTCGGCCGTGGCCGACCGGCATCTGCGCGAGTTCTTCGCCGAGGATCCGGACCGGGGACGCGAACTGACCGTCGAGGTCGGCGATCTCCACATCGACTACAGCAAGCACCGCATCACCCGCGAAACTCTCGATCTGCTGCTCGATCTGGCGGAGACGGCGGGTGTGGCGCGTCGCCGGGACGCGATGTTCGCGGGTGAGCACATCAACACCTCCGAGGACCGCGCGGTGGGTCATGTGGCACTGCGCCTGCCGGCCGGTGCGTCGATGATGATCGACGGCGCCGACGCGGGTGCGCAGGTGCGCGAAATCCTGCGCCGGATGGGCGATTTCACCGATGCGGTGCGTTCCGGGCAGTGGCGCGGCGCGAGCGGCGAGCGCATCACCACGGTGGTGAATATCGGCATCGGGGGCTCCGATCTCGGTCCGGCGATGCTGTATCAGGCGTTGCGCCACTATGCGGACGCCGGCATTTCGGCGCGGTTCGTCTCCAATATCGATCCGGCGGACCTGACCGCGAAGCTCGACGGTCTGGATCCGGCCCGCACTCTGTTCGTCGTTGCCTCCAAGACGTTTTCGACGCTGGAGACGCTCACCAATGCCACCGCGGCGCGGCGCTGGCTGGTCGCGGCGCTCGGCGAGGACGCGGTCGCCAAACATTTCGTGGCGGTGTCCACGCACGCGCAGCGGGTGGCCGATTTCGGTATCGATACCGCGAATATGTTCGAGTTCTGGGATTGGGTCGGCGGCCGCTATTCGGTGGATTCCGCGATCGGGCTGTCGATGATGGCGGTGATCGGAAAGGAGCGGTTCGCCGAATTCCTGGCCGGAATGCACAGTGTCGACGAACATTTCGTCTCCGCGCCGCCGGAGCGCAATGCGCCGATTCTGCTCGGCCTGCTCGGGGTCTGGTACTCCAATTTCTTCGGCGCGCAGTCGCGCGCGGTGCTGCCGTACTCCAACGATCTGGCGCGCTTCCCGGCCTATCTGCAGCAGCTGACCATGGAGTCGAACGGCAAATCGGTGCGCCTGGACGGCAGTCCGGTGACGACCTCGACCGGCGAGATCTTCTGGGGTGAGCCCGGAACGAACGGGCAGCACGCCTTTTACCAGCTGCTGCATCAGGGCACCCGGCTGGTGCCGGCGGATTTCATCGGATTCGCCCGTCCCACCGACGATCTCGCGACGCGCGACGGTTCCGGCAGCATGCATGACATTCTGATGAGCAATCTGTTCGCGCAGACGAAGGTTCTGGCCTTCGGGCGAACGGCGGCGGAGATCGAGGCCGAGGACGGCGGAACTCCGGGCTTCGATCCGGCCCTGGTGCCGCATCGTGTGATGCCCGGTAACCGGCCCTCCACCACGATCCTGGCCCCGCAGCTCACCCCCTCGGTGGTCGGGCAGTTGATCGCGCTCTACGAACATCAGGTCTTCGTCGAGGGCACCATCTGGGGAATCGACAGTTTCGACCAGTGGGGCGTGGAGCTGGGCAAACAGCAGGCGCTCACCTTGGAGCCGCTGCTGACCTCCGCCGAAGATCCGGCACCGCAATCGGATTCGTCGACCGATGCGCTGATTCGGTGGTATCGCGGCCACCGCTGACGGCCACCACGAAAATACCTCGCCCGGATGCGTCATTGATCTCATGCCGGGAATGTGAGCACGGCGCTGCCACGGGCCGACATGGCGTTGTAACGTCCGCACAATGACCTCGGTTGCACAACATCTGCTGTGGTTCCTGCCGATGCTGTGGCTCGGCATGGTGCTGGCCATCTCCTTCTTGGAGGCGCCGCTGAAGTTCCGCGCGCCGGGAGTGACGCTCGCGCTCGGCCTGGGTATCGGCCGGCTGGTGTTCAAGGCGCTGAATATCACCGAGGCCGTCTTGGCGGTGCTGTTGCTGGTCTCGGCGGCCGTGGTGGGTCCGGGCGGGACGACCTGGGGGTGGCTGATCGGCGCGGTGATCGTGCTGGCGATACAGGTGGTGGCGGTCCGGCCGCCGCTGACCCGGCGTTCGAACCGAGTACTGGCCGGTGACGCGGGACCGCGCTCGACGGCGCACTACTGGTACATCGGGCTCGAGCTGCTGAAGGTGGTCGCGCTGATCGGCCTGGCCATCGCCGCCACGCCGTGAGGACCTCCCTGCCACCGCTCTCCCCGAACCGCACCGGCAGCCATTGACTTATGCAGGTAAATACCTGCATAATTTTCCCGTGCAACCCGAACCGGATTTGGACGTGGTCTTCAAGGCATTGGCCGACCCGACACGGCGGCTGCTGCTGGATCGTCTTCGCGAGCAGAACGGGCAGACTCTGCGCGAACTGTGCGAGCGGGTGGAGATGGCGCGGCAGTCACTGACCCAGCATCTCGACACCCTGGTGCGAGCGGGACTGGTCACCGTGCTGCGACGCGGGCGGGAACGGGTGCACTACATCAATCCGGCACCTATCCACGACATCGAACAACGATGGATCTCCGTCTTCGACAGGCCGCGACTGGATGCGATCCGGGCCATCAAAAACCAGGCTGAGGAGTACGCCATGAGCACGACCGTGCCCAACTACGTCTACGTCACCTATATTCACGCCAGCGCCGACCAGGTGTGGAAGGCACTGACCGACGCCGATCTCACCGCCCGGTACTGGGGACACGCGAATGTGTCGGACTGGCAACCGGGTTCGCGCTGGGAGCACCGCCGCGTCGACGGCTCGGAGGCCGTCGACGTCGTCGGCGAGGTGATCGAATCGGATCCCCCGCACCGCCTCGTGGTGACCTTCGAGGACATGCCGGATGCCGACCGCTCGCCGTCGCTGGTGACCTTCCTGGTCGAACCGCACCGCGATATCGTCCGCCTCACCGTCACGCACGAAAATCTGCCGAACCAGGAAATGCTGCAAGGCATTTCGAGCGGTTGGCCAGCCGTGCTGGCCAACCTCAAGTCCCTGCTCGAGACCGGCGACGTACTGCCGCAGGCCCCGTGGGAGATGTCGAGCGAACCGGTGGGCTGAGCCGGATCGAGCGAATCCGGCTCAGACGAAGGCGCGCTGCAGGATCGCCTCGGTATCCACTCCCACCGGGAGGGTGCCGAAGGCGATCCCCCAGTCGCCACCGAATCGGCTGGCGCAGAACGCATCCGCCACGGCGGCATGGCCGTGGCGCACCAGCTGCGCGCCCTGCAGCACCAGCGCCATCAGTTCGACCACCCGCCGGGCGCGGAACTCGATAGCGCTGAGGTCGGTCAGCTCCTTGCCGATGCGGTCGATCGCGTCGTCGAGGTGGTGGTTGGCGCCGCGGGCCAGCGAGACCTCGTTGAAGTAGGCCTCGACCGTTTCCGGCTGCCGGCCCATGGCGCGCAGGGCATCCAGCGCCGCCACGTTGCCCGAGCCCTCCCAGATCGACATCAGCGGCGCCTCCCGATACAGCCGCGGCATGCCGGATTCCTCGACGTAGCCGTTGCCGCCGAAGCATTCCAGCGCCTCGGCCGCATGCGCGGGGGCGCGCTTGCAGACCCAATACTTGGTGACCGCCAACGCGATTCGGCGCAGCGCCGCCTCGGCAGGGTCGGTCGCGGCGCGGTCGGTGGCGCCGGCCAGCCGCATCATCACCGTCGTCGCGGCATCGGATTCGATCACCAGATCGGCCAGCACATTGCGCATGGCGGGCTGGTCGATCAGCTTGGCGCCGAAGGCTTCTCGATGCCGGGCGTGGTGGGCGGCGTAGACCACGCCGGTGCGCATGCCGGTCGCGGAACCGATCACACAGTCGAGACGGGTCATGTTCACCATCTCGATGATGGTTTTCACACCCGCGCCCTCGGCGCCGACCAGCCAGCCCGTCGCGTTCTCGTACTCGATTTCCGAGGACGCGTTGGACTTGTTGCCCAGCTTGTCCTTCAGGCGCTGCAGCCGCAGCGCGTTGCGGGTGCCGTCGGGCAGCACCCGCGGCAACAGGAAGCAGGACAGGCCGTCGGGTGCCTGCGCCAGCGTCAGGAACATATCCGACATCGGTGCGGAGGTGAACCACTTGTGCCCGACGATGCGATACGTGCCGTCGGATTGCGGTGTGGCCGTCGTGGTATTGGCGCGGACATCGGAGCCGCCTTGCTTCTCCGTCATCGACATCCCGGCGATCAGACCGGCCTTCGACGAGGGCTCACGCAGGCCGAAATCGTAGCTGCGCGAACCGAGTAGCGGCTCGAAGCGCGCGGCCAGCTCCGGATTGTGGCGCAGTGCCGGCACCGCGGCATAGGTCATGGAGATCGGGCACATATGTCCGGCATCGGCGACGCCCCAGGTGTAGAACTTCGCGGCGCGGGCGGCGTGCGCGCCGGGCCGATCGTCGAGCCAGGGGCTGCCGTGCAGGCCGTGGCGCACGGCGACGTCCATCAGGTTGTGCCAGTAGGGGTGGAACTCCACCTCGTCCACCCGATGGCCGTAACGATCGTGAGTGTGCAGCACCGGCGGGTACTCGTTGGCCAGCCGGCCCCACTCCTGCGCCTCGAAACTGCCTGCCAGCGCGCCCAATTCGCGCACCTCGGCCTCCGCCCAGCCCGCGCCCTCACGGTGCAGGCCCTCGATCAGGGCCGGGTTGCGGGAAAAGTCGAAGGGGGTGATCGGCGGGACCTGGTTGAACACTTCGTGCGTGGCCATATGAGTTCTCCTATTCGTGCGCGCCGAGGGCACGCAGGGCGAAGGCGACGAGTTCGGGCACCACGGAATCGCTGTGCACCTGCTCGGCCAGCGGTCCGACCAGCACCTCACCGATCGCACCGACCAGCGCGGTGGCGGTGGTGCGCGGGTCCTGGGGTGGCAGTTGCCCGGCGCCGACACCGTCGGCGATCGCGGTCTCGAAGGTTTCGGCGAACGCCCTGCGGAAGCGCAGGCGTTCGGTGTCGACGCTCGCGTCCACGGGTTCGGCGAGCAGGACGTAGGCGAGTTTGGGATTCTTCAGCGCGCGCCCGGCGAAGGTCTCCACCGCGGCGGTGACGCGCTCGACGACGCTGCCCTCCGCCCCGGCCTGCGCGACTGCGGCGACCTCGCGCGTGACGACATCCCGGAAGACGGCGGTGACCAGCTCGGCCTTACCGCTGAAACTCTTGTAGACGGTTCCGGTGGCGACTCCGGCCGCCGCGGCGACGGTGGCCATCGACAGCCCGCCGAAGCCCTGCTCCGAGAGCACCTTCATGGCGGCGTGCACGATCGCGCGCGACTGCGCGTCGAGTCGCGCCTGCACAGCGGGGGTTCTGCGGTACGCCACGCAAGAAGTGAATCACATATTCATTTCTTGACGCAAGGGCCGGGGCGGGCCGTATGGTCGAATTCGTGAGCGTACGAATCGAGCGCAGCGGGCCCGTGTTCACGGTGATCCTGCATCGCCCCGAGGCACGTAATGCCGTCGACGGACCGACAGCCCAGGCGCTGGCGGAGGCGTTCCGCGAATTCGACGCCGACGACAGTACGGCGGTCGCGGTGCTGTGGGGCGCCGGCGGCACCTTCTGCGCCGGGGCGGATCTGAAAGCGCTGGGCACCGAGAAGTCCAACCGGGCGGCCGAAGACGGCGACGGACCCATGGGCCCCACCCGCATGACGCTGTCCAAGCCGGTGATCGCCGCCGTCTCGGGCTATGCCGTCGCCGGTGGACTGGAACTGGCACTGTGGTGCGACCTGCGAATCGCCGAGCAGGACAGCACATTCGGTGTGTTCTGCCGTCGCTGGGGCGTGCCGCTGATCGACGGTGGCACGGTGCGGCTGCCGCGCATCGTCGGTGCGGGCCGGGCGATGGACATGATTCTTACCGGTCGAGCCGTCGCCGCATCCGAGGCTTTGCAGATCGGACTGGTCAACCGGGTCGTCGCTCCCGGTGAATCCCGTTCCGCCGCAGAGCGACTCGCCGCCGAACTGGCCGCTCTGCCGCAGATCTGCCTGCGTGCGGACCGGATGTCGGCGCTGGAGCAGTGGGGGCTGGACGAATCGGAGGCGATGGCCCGCGAGTTCCGCTACGGCTTCACCGCGCTGGCCGACGGTGCGCTCGAGGGCGCGCAACGGTTCGCCGGCGGGGCGGGCCGGCACGGATCGCCGGCCTGAGCGGCGATGAGCCGGCTCACCGTCGTCGACGAGATCTTCCTGCGCGCCCACCGCGGTCTGGGCACTCCCAGTGCGCTGCAGGGACTGTGGCGCACCGCCGACCCGATCGATCGGCGGCTGCTGGAACAGATCCACACCGCCCTGCGCGTCGGCCCGCTCGGCCGCCGCGTCGTGCGGCCGCGCGTTCCGGGGGCGCGGCCGTACTGGCGGCGCAACGACGGCGCCCATCCGTTGCGCATCGCCGGCGGCGGCATCGCCACCGTCGACCTGCTGAGCTGGGCCGACGAACAGGGCTACGATCTGGATCCGGAATTCGGGCCGGGGTGGCGGCTGTCCGCGGCGGCGCTGCGCGAGGGCGGTTCGGTGGTGGCACTGACGTGTTCACATGCCCTCGCCGACGGACGCGGTCTGGCGCTGGCCGTCGACCACGCGCTGGCCGGCACGCCGCTCACGGAATATGCGGCGCCGCAGTCGGATTGGGCCGATGCGGCCCGGCAGTGGACCACCGTGTTGTCCGGCACCACGCGCGCCCTGCGACATGGGGCGCCCCGGGGATCCGGTGGCGGAGCCGGCCGCAGCGCCGAAACGGCGACGACATCCAATGCGGTCCTGCAATTTCCGGCGGCGGACTGGGAGCTGGCCGCGGCGGGGCGGGGCGGAACGGCGAACAGCCTGTTCCTCCATATCATCGCGAAGATACTGTGGGACAGCGGCTTTCCCGATCCGGCGATAACCGCCGCCGTTCCCGTCGACACCCGCGACGGTCGCCGCGTCGACAACGACATGGCGATGACCGAAGTGGTGGTCGAGCGCACCGACACACCAGCGTCCCTGCGCGAGAAGTGCCGGGCCGCATACGAATACCACATCTCCGGACCCGACGGTATGCCCGCGGAACTGCTGCAGGTGTTGCCCGCGCGCGTCGCCCATCGGCTCTCCCGCGGTGCGGGCGAACGTGACATTCTGTGCTCGAACATCGGCACCCTCCCGGCCTCGCTGGCGCAACTGGGCCCACATCGCTGCACCGGCGTCGCCGCCCGGGCCATCCATCCCGGACTGCAGCCGACGGCGCTCCCCCGTACCCGCCTCGCGGCCTACCTGTGCCGGATCGGGCACACGTACACCCTCGCTGTGGTGGGCCTGGATCAGGAGCGGATCGAATCCTCCGATGCGCTGGTCGATTTCGCGCGGAAGGCGATCGAACGATTCGAGGTACCGGTCACCGCGTGGTGAGGATCCGCGCCGTCACGTGGTCCGGGACGGCGCCCGGGCGTACCAGGTCGGGCGCCGGGATCGGATCGCCGAAGACTTGACGGATCGGGAGCAGGCCCGCCCAGGCGTCGCTGTTCAGGTCGGCGGGATCGTCGGAGGGATCGCCGGTGCGCGTCTTCACCGACGCCTCGGTGAGGTCGAGGGCCAAGACCAGGGTGGCCGCCAACTCCTTCTTGTCGGGAGCGCGCACGGTGTCCCAGGCGCCGGGGGCGGAATGTTCGACGATGGCGCGCAACGCGCGTAGCCGCTCCTCGAGGTCGGTGATTTCGACCGGACGCCCGTGGATGACGGCGGAGCGGTAGTTCATCGAAAAGTGCATGGCCGCCCGGGCATACACGATCGCATCGACCAGACTCACCGCGACACAGATGTCACCGGTGAGGGCGGCGCGCAGGTTACCGGCGCCGGTGGATCCGTGCAGATACAGGGTGTCCGCGCTGCGGCCGTAGACCGTCGGCAGCACGACGGGCGCGCCGTGCAGGGTCACCCCGATATGACAGATCAGCCCGGCGTCGAGCACCTCGTCCAGGGCCGCGCGGTTGGTGGCGGCGCGGTCCCGGTAGCGGGTGACGGTGCTCCGCGAGGTCGGCGAGAGCTTCGGGCGAGTGGGTGTTCCTGTCATATGACCAGGGTCTACGATCGGGTGGCATCGTCATATGGCCAATCAGGAGCTATTCCGGACGTCCACTTGTGCGGACGCCGCACCATCGTCGCGGTCGGGCATTCGAGCCGAAGGGAGCACCGTGGAGGACCTCCCGCTGTCGATCGATCGCGATTCACCACGCCCGCTGTCGGTCCAGGTGGCCGACGAACTGCGCGCCGCGGCGACGGCCGGCCGACTGCGAGGTGGCGAGCGACTCCCCTCGTCCCGTGCCCTGGCCGCCCGGCTGGGCGTCAGCCGCACGGTGGTCACCGCCGCCTACGACCAATTACATGCCGAGGGGTGGATCTCCGGGCGGCACGGCTCGGGCACCTACCTCACAGCCGCACCGGCATCGGTGCCGGAAACCGTTGCGGCGAATGCTCTTTCGGATCCCTTCGGCGAACTGCTCGACCTGACCCCGGGCTCCCCCTGCGTAGCGGCGATAGACCGCGCGGCCTGGCGTCGCGCGTGGCGCGTGGCGAGCGACCGGATGCCGTCGGCGCGCAAGGACCGCGGTGGCGAACCGGACTACCTGGCCATGATCACCGAACATCTGCTCCGCCATCGCGGCCTCGCTCCCGGCACCGACAGTGTCATCCTCGCCACCTCGGGCACCAGTTCGGCGGTAGGCGAACTCGCACACGCCGTGCTGCGCCGCGGCGAGACCGTGGCCGTCGAGGATCCCGGCTACCTCCGCGCGGTCGGCGCCTTCCGGACCGCGGGAATCGAGGTGCTGCCGATACCGCTGGACGACAAGGGTATTCGAGTGGACAGAATTCCCGCCGATGTGCGTGCCGTCTACTGCACCCCGGCCCATCAGTTCCCGCTCGGCACCCGGATGCCCGCCGCTCGTCGTGTCGAACTGATCGACTTCGCCCGCCGTACCGGCGCGCTGATCATCGAAGACGACTACGACGGCGAATTGCGGTACGACAGTGCCCCGTTGCCGCTGCTGGCGAGTCTCGACCCGAATCGGGTGATCCATCTGGGCACCACCTCGAAAATTCTGTCCACCACCCTGGGTGTCGGCTGGCTCGTCGCCTCCCAGGCAATCACGCAAGCCGTGACGGCCCACCGGGAAAGCATCGGCACCTGCCCGGCCCCCGCCGGTCAGCTGGTGTTCGCCGAGCTCGCCCGGCACGGCGACCTGGCCCGTCACCTGCGCCGCCTGCGCCGTGAGATGCCGCCGCGGCGGGCGCTGGTGGTTGCCGAACTTCGCGCGCGCGGGCTCGATGTCGTCGGCGACCATGCCGGATCACATGTGCTCGTTCCGCTCGATTCGACGGCGGTCGAGGAAGCCGCGATCGCCCACGCCCGCGATCGCGGGGTACGGCTCGACGGCCTGGCGCGCCATCACGCCGGGAGTCCGCGCACCTTCGGCGCACCGATCGGCTACGCGGCTCTCAGCCATAGCCAGTTGCGAGCGGCGATCACCGTCGCCGCCGAATGTCTCGCGGCCGGCAGCCGCAATTCCCACGGCTGAGAATAGGAGGAACCCCAAGCCACACTGTGCGCGCGACAATCGTTGCTCCCAACACACCGGACGGACGACTGCGGCCATCGTTGCCGAGTTGCACGGTCCGGGCCGAGCGCCGTCACCGCGGGAGTACGCGTGGATCAGTCGTTATTCGTCGATCCGGACGAGTTACGCGATGCCGCAGCCGAACTGCGCGCCCGCGCCGCCGAGACCACGCGGATGATGGCGGAACTGAAGTCCGACCTCGCTCGCGAGGGCGAATGCTGGGGCGACGACGAACCGGGCCGGCTGTTCGCCGAATCGTATGTGCCGGAATCGGACCGGAACCTGTCCGGGTTCGAGAACCTCGTGCAGAACATCGAAACACTGAGCGCCAATCTGCACGCGCTGGCCGAGAACTTCGAGAATCAGGATCGCGACGGCGGGGCCGGAATCCGGAACTCGCTGCCGAACCCGAGAAGCCCGCTTTATCCAGAATCCGGGTATGTCCCCCTGTTCGACCAGCCGAACCAGGCCGCGAACCCGAACCGGGATCTGTTCAGCCCGGAGCAGGGGCGACAGCCGACCGTGCCGTCGAGCGCCGGCACACCGGTATCGGCCGACACCGGCACGCCCACCCCGCAGCAGCCACCCGCCCGGCAGCCGCTCGCAGGCGCGCCCGCCGATTCTCCCGGTGGTAGTTCCGGCCGCGGCCCGGGCAGCGGCGATTCGACCGGCGCCGGTTCGCAGGAACCGAGTGCCGGACGACAGCAGACGCCGTCCGACCTCGACAATTCCGGACGCAGAGCCTCGGCCCCGGCCGCGGCGACGCCGCCCTCGGCGTCCGCGCCTCGGTCTTCCACACCCCCCTCGACACCGCCTCCCGCTTCCGCTCCCAAGGCGGAGACCACGACAGCCCCGGGCACTCGATCGCCGGGCCCGAAGCCCTCGGCGCCCACGGCGCCCCGCAGTTCCGGCGTGCCGTGGTCGAAGCCCGGCGTCGGCAGCCAGCCGGGGCAGTCGGCGCCCCCGCGGGTATCGCCGCCTCGGCGGCCGAGCGCACCGAACCCCGAGCCGAAACCCAAGCAGCGCAAAGACGCTGCGCCGAAACCCTCGCCGCGTCCGGTCACGGCCGACGAGGCGATGCAGATCATCGATGCCATGGCGACCCGGCACAACCTGCGGGTGACCGGATTCGAAACGTCGGGGATCACCACGCAGACCGCGCTGGAGATCGCCGGGGCCGTCGACGCGGTACTGACCAAGTACCCGCTCCCTCTGCGGGGCATCGCGGTCGCCGACGGCGGCGACGAGTTGTCGCGCGTGGAGAACCGTGCCCAGGCGGCGGCACCGGAGCCATGGATCGTCCTGGACAACGCCGTCGTCGCGGACCCGGGCACGCTGTCCGGCCGCGATCGAACGCGGGACAGGCCGGTCGAGCTTGCGGATCGCGCCGTGCACGCGCGGATGCTGCGCGAACTCGGGCAGGTGGTCGATCTCGTCGGCGGATTCCGGGCGCGCACGATGGTCCAACGGGCACTGATCACCGAATACCTGCGTGTCACGGGCACCGACGGCCGGACCCTTGCACACGTGACCGATGGATATCGTCGCTGGCGAGACCAGTTGAGCGAGTATTGCTTCCGCAACGGTGTGCTGGACCCCGGCCGAGCGCTGTCCGAGGGATTCGCCAGAGTCGAGCAGGGCGGCGTCCAGACACCCGGGCCGGCCAAGGTACTGCACCGCCTGCTGCTGACGATGGCCCGTGTGGACATGCGGTCGAGGCCGAAAGCGGAGGGTCCGTGAGCGCATTCCCACAGGCGGGGAAGTGGGGCCTGAAACAGGAGAATTCCCCTGTGCAGGTTCGGATGACGGTGGCCGGGTCGCGGGTGCGCCCGGCGTTCGATCGCTGACAGGACCGGCCCTTCGATGGTCCTTCGTCTTCCTCCGTCGCTGCCCCCACCCGTCATCGAGTGCGTGGCAGGCCACTTCCCCGTCGGCGACGAGGACGCCATGCGCCGAGCCGGCGATTACTGGTCGGATCAGGCCGAGCAATGCCGGGAGTGGTCGAAGTACTACGACGACAAGGCCGATCAGCGGCACCGGATCATCCGTGGGCGTTCCGGTGACCAGGTCGAAAAGGGGTATCGCAGCCTGGCGAAGGCTTTCGACGCCCAGGCCCGACATTGCGACACCCTCGCCGAACAGCTGTACGACGGCGCCAACAACATCGAAATCCAGAAGTGGACCGTCATCGGGTTCGCGGTGATCCTGGCCTGGACGCTGGCGCATGCGGCCATCACCTTCGCCGTGTTCCCCGCAGGCGGTGCAGCCGAAGCCGCTATTGCCGAAATGCGCACCAACACCGCGCTGCGGTGGGCCTGGGCGAAAATGCTGCAGTACCTTTCGGGGCAGAGCGCCAAGCTGGCGGCCGAACGCGGGCTCATCCGGTTGGCCGGCAAAATGGCGCTCATCGGCGCCGCCCAGGGCGGCGGTATCAATGCCGCGATTCAGCTGAAGCAGGTCGCCGACCACCACCGCCGCGAGGTGGACTGGAAAGCGGCGGGAATCGCCGCGGCGGCCGGAGGTGTCGGCGGCGGCGTCGGTATGGCATTCGGACGCTGGTTCGGCAGTCGCAAGGTCATACCGATGACGACCGCCCTGGCCGAACGGGCCGGCCGCACCGCCACCCGGGTGGCGGTACAGATCGCCGGCACCGCCGCACTCGGCGCCGCCGGCGGCGTTGCCGGCGGCCTGGCGGGCGCCGCGGTGTCGCTGGGACTGTCCGGCGAGGACCTCACCTTCGACAAGCTCGTCGAGGGGCTGCTGCCCGCGTTCACCGGCGGATTCGTCGGCGCGGCCGCGCACGGCGCCGCAGGCATCCGAACTGCCGCGCCGGCGGCGGCCGCCGAGGCACCGCCGGTGACACCGGCGGAAAACGCCCCGGCCGCCACACCGCTCACCGACGCGGTGCCCGAACCCCGCCGCCAGACCGCCGATGCCGCGCCGGCGAGCGCACCGGCCCGGCCCCGGCCCATGCCGCTCGAAGAGTTCGTGGCGCTGGCCGGGGGCGACGACAACCCGGCACGGCCCACCGCACCGAGGGTGACCGTCAACAAACCGGACTGGAATCCCGGGCTGCGAATTTCTCTGCCCGACAATGTCAATCCGGTCAAGAACGTCGACTTTCCCGCCTCTCCACCGGCCGAGGCGAAGCCGGTCGCACCGAAAACACCTGAGCCGCAACCTACCCCGCTCGGAGATGCGCTTGCCGAGCATCTCGCCGACAGCGGCCGGAAACCGGCGGACAACGAGAACGCGCCCGCGGCCGCGCATCCGGCCGACGCCGAGGTGGGCGGCACCCGCCCGCCCGCAGCGGTCGACCAGGCACACGGCGGTGTCGGAAACCGCACGGCGGCAACATCTCTCGCGGAGGCCACGGCCGGTGCCGGGCAAGCGCGTAGTCACGGCGAATCGAACAGCGCCCACGATGGTCCGGGGACGCCACCCGAGGCTGAAGCGGGTACAGCCGCAGGAGCGATCCGTTCGGCCGAGGCCGAGGCCCGGCCGAGCGAGATGAGAGATCCGGCGGAGGGCGAATCAGGCGACGGGCACACGACGGCGAAAGCGGAATCGAAGCAACCGGTTCCAGCGGACGCCGATGCCGGGCGGCCCGCGGGCGAGAAGACGCCGGTGTTCGACGCCGAGCAAATCAGGGCCGAGCAGTCCGACGCCGATCAACCCGAGGCCGGTCAGACCCCGAAGTCGCAGGAGAGTGCCCCGGCTACGGCGGTACCGGACACCGTCTCGTCACGATCCGGTGAGCCGGAGGGAAGCAGCGGTGAGCGGCCCGCCGCCGCGCGGCAGGCCGCCGGGAAACCTACGCCCGGTGAGGTTCGCCCTCCCGCGCCTACCGAGACCGCCACCGCAGGCGGCCCGCCCCGGGTATCGGCACCGAAATCCGCTGCGGGAGAACGACCTCCGGCGGTCGAGTCGACCGTGAAACAGAGCGATCGAGGTACGGCAGCTCGGGAGTCCGAACACGGCCGCGCGGTGGACGACGCACCTGTGCAGCAGAGCAAGGACCACCCCGAGGGGAGCGCCGCGCGCGGCCGACCCGATACCGAATCGACCGGTAAAGAACCCGGGACGGTACAGGGGCGTTCGGACGACGAGGGCGCCCGGCAACGGGCCGACGATGTCGATCCCACGGAGAACCGAGGTGAGCCGGACCCGCAGCACGCCCGCACGGACGAGGACGGCAACCCGGAGACCGGACGAGAGCATCCCGATGCAGGCGACGGCTCCACCAAGGCTCTGGCGGAGGCGTATCGGGCCGAAGCGGACGACATTCTCGCGGAGTACGGCTCCCGGGACTGGAACAACGTTTCCGACCGCGAACTCCAGGCGATGCTTTTCGGCGGGGACGAACGCGAGGCGGCGCTGGCGGTGATCGAGATCATCAACCGCGGCGAAGGCAAGGTCCTGCGGTGGACCCAGGTGATGGGGATGTTGGTCCTGCGCGACGGTCACGTGGGCCGGATGCAGGCCGGCGAGGGAAAGACGCTGGTCTTCCAGGGCGCGGCCGCGTTGCGGGCCGCTCAGGGCAAGCCGGTGCGGGTACTCACCACTCTCGATACCCTCGCGCTCGAGGCCTACAACATCGGGCAGAAGTTGTTCGGCAAGTACGGATTCGATATCCGGCTCATGGACCCCGACAATCCGTGCCCACCGGCGGCCGAGGACAAGGCCACGATGTGCTTCGGCACACTGAATTCCGACGGCTTCGGCGAACTGCGCGGAAATATCGCGCCCGGCCGGATCAAAATGGTCGACGAGGTCGACGAGGCCATCAAGGGTTCGGTATTCATCCTCTCCGAGGGCGCCGGCAACTCGGCCAGTCCGGAAGTGGCCGCGCAGGTGCGGGATGCGCACGGATTCCTCCGGAAGGCGGTGAACGCAGGACTGCTCAGCGAAGCCGATTTCGCTCGGGCTGCCGGGACGCAAGAAGACCACACCACCTTGACCGGCAACGACCGCGGAAAGGTCGAACGCATCCTCGGCCGGGAGCTCACCGGGAAGATCGAGAAAATTCTCGGCCGTACTCCGAGCGAGTCCGAAGCGCACCGGATCGCCATGGCCGCCACCGCCGAGTGGCGATACCACGAGAACGACGACTACGTCCTGTGGCACGACCCGCAACTCGGACCGAAATACCTCACGGACGAGCACGGAAACCCTCGGGTCGCCGACGGGCAACGCGTGTTGAACCCGAAGTCCCACAAGGTTTTCATCATCGATCAGACCACGCACAAGGTGATGTACGACCCCGAGACCTCGACCGAGAGCCGCTGGAACGGCGGGCTGGCGCAAGCCGTCGAGGCCAAACACGGCATCCAGATCCGCGATGATCCGGCCAGTTCCAAATCCGTGACCGTGCAGGAGTTGTTCTCCTCCGAGAAGTGCCACGAGTTCACCGGTCTGTCGGGTACCACCGACAATGCCTATGCCGAACTGAAGCAGGCCGGGGTCGACCAGATCGTCGAGGTCCCGCGCTTCAAAGAGTTGCTGTTGAAGGGTGCCGACCCCGAGAACGACATCATCGTGAGCAGCCTGGAGGAGAAGCACGAGGCGATGGCCGACGGCGTCGCCGAGGTGCACGCCACGGGCCGGCCGGTCGAGGTGATCTGTGATCGCAACAGTGAAGTCGCCGCGATGTCGAAGAAACTGACCGAGCGCGGTATCGACCACGTTGCCATCGACGCGAAGTGGTTCCTCGAGCAGGGGACCGATGCCGAAGCCAATCTGCTGGCGATCTTCAAGAAAGCAGGCGAGGAAGGCGCCGTCCTCGTCATCAACCGGCAAGGCGCCCGCGGCGTCGATATTCCGATCAGCACCGTGCCCAATGAGCACGGTCTCACGATCAACGATCGCGGCGGGTTGCACGTCATCCAGTCCAGCCGGTCGGCGATCCACCACGATATCGACGTTCAGGGTGAGAACCGCGCCGCTCGCAGCGGCGGCGAGGGCAGTGTGCAGTACTACATCGATCTGAGTGCTCCGCAGTACACCAGGACCGCCGAGGCTCAGATCACGGTCATCAAATACCTGGCGGCCGAGGCCCAGCACAAATCCGCGGTCGCCGAGCACGAAGCGGCCGTCGCCGAATACAACGCCGCACCGAACTCGCAGACCCAGGCAAAACTCGCAGCGGCAGCGAACAGCCTCGAGCACAGCCGCAAGCTGCTGGAACTGGCGACTGCCGATGCCAAGGGTCTGGTGTCGAAACTGCAGCCCTCCGGTATCGGCCACCCCACTGCCGACCCCACCTCGGCGCACCTGCCCAACGCCCCACCGACAGCGCGACCCGAACCGGCTGCGACGCCCGCTCCGGCGCGGTCCGAGCATGAACCACCCGAACAACCGCCGCGCACCGCGGCGACCCCGGATGCCTCCCGTACACCAGCCGCGGTGGGAACTGCCGGCCGGACGCCTGCGGCGGGCAGCTCCGTCGGCACCTCAGGTGCGGCAACAGCCGGGCTCTCCGGCGCGGCAGCTACGGCTGCGGCCGCCGGTTCCGCGGGCGCGACCTCGTCGACGCCCAGCGCGACGAATGGTGTCGGTTCGCCGGACACGCCGACGCCGACCGAACAACCACACCCGGCGTCGGCGCACACTCGGGAAACGAAATACCCTGCGAAGCTGGAGGATTCGAAGCCGTCCGCGGCGCCGAGTGGCACCTCTCCCGAAACCGCCACCCACGAGACGCCCGGCAGCCGACACCATGCGGCGGCAGACGCATCGGGCATCCCATCCGCCGCCGGCGCGGCAGCCGCAGGCACTACCCGGACGAACGACACCCAGCACGATTCCGGCCGGGTCGCGACCACGACTGCGGAGAACACCGGTGCGGCCGCGCCGCAGGCCGATCGACAGCCGTCGCAGCCGGTCACGACAGTCCGTAATCTCGGTGACCACAACACTTTTCGGCAACTCGCCGAGGCGGTGCGGACCGCCGGGGAACAGGCCACCCCCTTCACCCCGGTGGCGCAGGCGATCGACGCGACGATGCACGCCCACACCGCAACGCCGGCGACCGATGCCGGCGAGCTGACCGACGCGGCCCGAAATACGTTGCAGGAGGGCATAAATCGTCTGACGCCGGAGCAGCGGCACCTCGTCGCGGACGCGGCGCACCGGATGCAACAGGGAGACGACCTCACCCCCGGTCATACCGAAGCGATCGCCCTACTGAGCGATCAGGTGCGCGCGCTGGGCGAGAACGCCCCGCTGCCCGAACTGACGGAGACCGAAGCGCGAATACTCGGCTTGATCGCCGAGGACGTCGCGCTGGAAATCATCTGCGCCACCATGGGTATGGCGCCGAAGGCACTGCGCGGACATATCGCCCGCGCCGGCATGAAGCTCGGCACCCGGGGCGACGTCGCGACCATGGCGGCCGCGTTGAGCCGCGGACAACTCGCGATCGGTACTCCCGACCTCAGCCGTCCGCTGTCGAAAGTGGTAGCCTACGGCACCCTGACCACCCGTGAGGTCCACGTCCTGGAGCTGGCGACCGTGGGATTGTCGCCTGCGGCGATTGCCGAGCAGCTCGCGGTTACCAGGGCCGATGTCGACACCGCTCTCGCCCGCGCGGGCCGCAAACTGGGCGCGGACGGCCTGATTCCGACCGTGGTGCAGGCAGTACTGCAGCGTGCGGTCGCCGGTGCGGCGCCACAGGTTTTCGCGCCCCGCACGATCCGCGAGCCGGTTGCCGACCGCGCTGCCGGCGTCGCGGATCCGGTATCGGCTCCGGAGTCCGAACGATTCACCAAGCAGGCCATCGCCGCCGAACTGTTCGAGACCTACGACGTCGAGGTCCTCGGGCTGGACAAGGCGAGTATTTCGGTGGCCACGGCGCTGTCGGTCCGGAACGCCATCGTGGACGCGTTCGACGAAGATCCGTCGATCCGTCTCGATCTGGTCCTGGTGGCACCCATGGCCGGTACCGCGGGCGCGGTCATCTGGGACGCGGGCGGCGTCGCCGAAACCCCACCGGTCGTCATGGTGCTCAACGAAAATCTCTTCGGCGCCCCGGAGAAGTTCCGTACGGCCATGGACAGGGCCGTGCGGACAGGCCGCTTGCTGGCTCCCACCGGCGATCCGGCCTACGACGCGGTGAGTCACGAAATGTCGCATCTGCGCGACCGAGCCGCCCGGCTCGGCGATTACGCCGAGTCGGTGGAAGCGCGGGCATTCGGCTTCCTGTACGCGCATTTCGCCGGTTTGCGCCAGGCCGGTTCGCTGCCGCGCGAGACTCGCTTCGACGACTGGCTGGGCCTGCTGGACGGCTACAGCCGCGAAAAGAAGGCTTCCCGCGACGTGGACCGATTGTTCGCAGCCTTCGATACCTGGCTGAGCAATTTCGACAGCCGGGAATCGCTTGATGCCTGGCTGCGCGACGCTGGATTGTCACGGCGAGAACCACTGTGGGGCAACAGGTCCCACCAAACCGACACCGGCGACGGGTGGATCGATCCGGAACCCCTGTACAACGCCTGGCTGCGGCAACTCGATGCCGACACCCGACAGCGCATCGTCGCCGGTGAGCACTACACCGAAGACCACGCCTATCGAACCCCGCGCGCCGCGGAACCGGCACTTGGCGATCTCCCCGTCTTCCACCCGGCGGAGGCGCTGGCCGAGGCGAACAACGCCTTCGGCCGGAGCGCGCCGAAGGATTTCACCCACCCCGTCTATGCCCTCCAAGCGCTGTTGCGCGGGGTGCCGGTCGCGGAGGTCTGGCGAAATGCCGAGCGCCGCAACGCTCTGGCGGCTGCCCGCGCCCAGAACCCCGGCCTGGTGCCGGTCGCCTCGGGATTCCGCCCGAGCATTGCTGTGGACGGCAGGGCAGCCGAACTCGCCGTGGCCTGGCGGGACATGTCTGCGGCCGACCATGCCGGCGTCGCGAGGCGGGCTCCCGCTTATCTGAACCCGGCTGGGCCGCAAGGCTTCGTACTACACGAACTGGCCCGGCTCGAGAACGAGCATCGCGCAGCCGCGGCTTCCCGCCGTCTCCCCAACCGGGGCCCGGCGCAGCCGGGTGCACCCGACGAGGCTGCACCGAACCCGGCCGCGGCGAAGGCTCGCGCACACCGGACGAACCGGTCCCTCCTCCCGTCGGAATTGTGGACTCGACTCGACCGATCGGGCCGGCGCACGATCGATCCCGCGGCCATCGACCTCGGCGGCCCCGAGCAACCACCGCACCTCCGCTTCGACGACATCACTGCCGGCGACGCGACGCAAGCCGATCTGGTGGAACAGCGAATCAGCGAGCTGCTGGCGGGCTGGTCGGATCCTGATTACGTCCGCGAGATCGCGGCGGCTGTAGGCGCATCGGTTCGGTGGGGTCAGGGAACCATCTCCGTCACGGCCGCACTCGATGACGGCCCGGCGCATATCGACCTCGTCGACATCACCGGTGATCACAGTTATGTTCGGGTCGAGTGGCGGTTGGGACCGACTCCGGGTCCGGTCGAACGGGCGGCACAGGCTCCCGTTGAGAGGTCCTCGGAGGAGCTCGATATCGAACGTCTGCTGGAGATGTACGGCGATGGGGACGCCGACACAGCGGGCCTCGACCTCGATCTCGTGCTGGAAGCGCCGGAGCAGACAACGGCGCCCAGCGCAGCACCGGCCCCGTTCGGCGTAGGCAGCACACGAGCCGCGCTCCGAGCACGGCTGCGCGCCGAACATCCGGAGCTCGGAGACGTCATCGACCGCGTGGTGCTCGCCGTCAGCGAACTGGTCACCAATGCCGATAAGCATCTCCGCCGCTATGCCGCCGAGCACGGGCTCGATCCGGAGGGGAGGCTCGCCGTCGATGTGACGGGCACCGGGCCCGACGGCAAAGTGTTCGTGACAGTCGCGAACGACATCGCCCCGGGCACCGCCGTCAAACTACCGAGCTGGACCGACGACGAACAGGCGCTGGACCGCGAGGGCGGACGGGGCAGCCAGCTCATCATCGCCGAGAGCACCGTCGCGGTCCGCCACATCACCTTCGCCGAGGGCAAGAACTCCATCGAGCATTCGGTCGAATACCACCTCACCCCACCCGGCGCCGACTTCGCCGTGGCACACAGCCGGGGCACGATTCGCGAGGACGAGCCCCTCCCATCCGTGCGCCAGTCGGTCCAGGACCCGGCTCCCGGGGAACGCCAGGACAACCCCGGAGGCCCGCGCATCGACCCGGTAGCCATCGACTTCGGTGATGCTGCGGAATCCGCTGGTCTCGAGCACCTGGAAGCCCTGCGCGACACGGTTGTCGCACTGCGTTACGGCACCGGCGCGGACCCGGTTCTGGGTCGGGTGGCCGGTCTGCTCGACGAGTTGGTGGCGGTACGGCGCGGGGCGCCTGCTGCGCAGGAGCGGCGGCAGTGGCTCGAACGCCTGGCTGAGCAGGTGCCGGGGTGGCTGGCCCGCCGAGACGAGATGACCACGGCCGCAAGGGAATACGAGGACGGTCGTACCGAAGGGACGAGCGCTGTCCTGGAGGCCCGGCTGGCGGCCGCGCAGATGCGACTGGGTGCGGCGTTGGCTGCGGTCTCGGCGGTCTGGGACAGACTCCGCGAGGCGCCGATCGATACGCCGCCGCAGCCGACCGACCACCTCTTGCCAGGCGAGCTCGAACGGCTACGTGACGTGAGCGAGGCGATCTTCGCCGAAATGACGCTCGCGGGCATCGCGGCCGACAGGGTCCACCAGGAGCGACCGACCGAAAACATGCGCCGCTACGACACGTTGCGGGACATGTCCGAGTTGCTGGAGCAATTGCTGGCGTTCGGCGAGCAGCCCGATCCAGCCAGGATGAGCCGGGCACGGCGCATCCTGCTGCTCGATCACTTCCGCGCAGTGTCGGATCTGTTGGCCGCCAACGAATTACGTAACGAGGCGGTCGAGCGAGTCGCGACCGCAGCGCAGCGACAACGGCGTGTCGACCAAGCCCGCGAGGGCTATCACATAGCCGACAATGCGGTCCGCTATATCGCACAGGAGCTGGGCGAGCCGCGACACCACGCGGACCGCGCCGCCCCTGCCCAGCCCACCGCATCCATTGTGTGGCCGGGAGCCCACGGACAACCGCACGTCGCGACCACCCCGGCCGAAGCACCTCCCCCGGAACAGGACTCGGCTAAGGCTGGGAACACAGAGGCCGCTCGGCGCGAGACCGAACAGGATTCCTCGTCGACGATCGCCGATTCACGGCCGGACGGCGCCGGGACGAACTCGCGGCGATACGCCGAGGCGAATGTGCGCCAGGAGAACCTGGGTTCGGTTGCGGCAGTCAGTGATCGGGGGCCGGGCCACGAGCAGAACGAGGACGATTTCGCGCTGCTCACCGTGACCGTCGGCGGTGAGCAATACACCGCGGTGATACTGAGCGACGGCACATCCCGGCCGAGCGGCGGCGACCGCGCCTCGGCCGCCGCCACACGAGCCGCCCGCGCATACATCGCCGAAGCACTGCGGCAGACCGACCGGAAAGGTCTTCCCGCACCGCTGGAGGTGGTTCGAGGAGCAGTAGCGGCCGCCCAGAACGCGGTACTCGACGTGGCCTCCGAATACCCCGGCCGCTCCGGACCGGCCTGCACCATCGTGGTCGCCCTACTGGGAGCGGGGAAGGTCACCGTGGACTGGGTGGGCGACAGCCGAGCCTACTGGGTACCGCTGGACGGTAGTGCGCCCGTCCAGCTCACCCATGACGACTCCAATGTCCAGAAAGCCATGGACACCTTCGGCTGGGCCCGCGAGTCGGCCCGCCACTCCCCCGTCGGCAAGGGGCTCGCCTTCAGTCTCGGCCGCTCCCTCGACGGCCTGGAATCCCATGCCAGGACTGCCGAGGAGGTGTCCGGCCCGGGTGTGATCGTGGTGGCAACCGACGGCATGTGGGAGGCGATCGGCCCGGACGATGCCCGGCCCATCGGCGCTGTCGTCCGCGAAGCGCTGGCGCAGTCCGGCGGTGATCCGGGCGCGGTGTCCCGTGCGCTGGTCCGTACCGCGATCGAACAGGGCAGCGACGACGACGTCACCGTCATCACCGCCCCCGTGCCCGTATCCGGCACAACCGCAACCACACCGGCACGAACCGACATCGATACCGACGCCCCGGACCGCTCTGCATCGCAATCGAATTCGAGTAACGGCAGCACCTCACCGTGGCGCCGAGCCGGTGACCCCGACTCGCGGATCGACCCGGTCGCCATCGACTTCGGCGATGACGAGGAGGCAGCGGCGCCTGGAGGCACCCCATGGCAGCGCTCGGAGCCGAGCTCACAGGACACTCTTCGCCGCGCCCAGCGGGACGACGCGGCGGCCTTCGAGGAGCTGCGCAAGCAGTACGGACGCGCCGTATTCGCCACAGTGCTGGCTGATCTCGGGGTTCCGGCCACAACTGTCAAGCCCGAGTTCCGGCCGCTGGTGCACGTGGCGCAGGGGCTCAACCGCTTGGTGTTCGAGATCGCGGAGCGGCACCGGTGGCGTGTCGAGGGTGCCGCTCCGCTCGAATGGTTGCACGGCATCGCAAGCAATCTGGTAACCGCCTGGTTCGAGATGAATGCCACTCAACGCCGCCACGCCGCCGAGGGGCTATCCGCGATGCAGCGCGGAGACACCGTGACCGTCGTGCAACGCGGCGCTCTCGACCGGCTGGTTCAGGCCGGGCGGCGCGGTCTGGAAGCCGAGGGCAAGCATCCGAGCGGTAGTGATACGACCGCGCCCAGCGGCAGCGGGCTGACCAACCGCCAGTTCATGGTGCTCCAACTGATCGCAACGGGTATGACGGCCCGCGAAATCGGAGAAGAACTAGGGATTTCGGCGGGAACCGTGGGTATCTACACGACGGAACTTCGCCACGTGTTCGGGGCACGCACTCGGTCCGAACTGGTGTATCTCGCCCTCAGCGCCGGAGTGCTCGCCGATTCCGTGCCGCTCGGCGACGAATCGCCTGCCACCCCGACTTCCGAGCCGACCAGCCGCGAACTCCAGTTACTGATCCGGATCGCGAACGGCGACACCAGCAACGACATCGCGCAAGACCTCGACATCGATCCGCGGACGGTGGACGCGCGGGTGGCCGAGGTCGGCCGGAAACTGGGTGCCCGCAATCGGCCCTCGATCGTGTTCGCCGCAGTCCGCGACGGCCACCTCGAACTCGCCGCTCCGGACACTCGAGGCACCGCTGTTCCGCATTTGAGCGACCGCGAGACCGACGTGCTCACCCGAGTTGCGAACGGCGATACCAGCAAGGACATCGCGCGGGCGCGAGGACTGTCGTCGACCGCCGTGGACGAGTACCTGGTGCGGATCAGCAGCAAGCTGCGGGTGCACAACCGGGCAGCCATGGTGGCGGTCGCGCTCCGCCGCGGCCTGCTCCCCGGTCTCTCACCCAGGCGCCTGGGCGCTTCCGATCTCACCGCCGCCGAGGTCGACCTGCTCGACCGCGTTGCGAGCGGCCAGACGAACGCCGATATCGCAAACGACCTCGAAACGACATACGGCAGAGTGGATGTGGCTCTCGCCCGTGTCCGGGAGAAGCTCGGCGCGCGCAACCGGCCGGAGAGCGTAGCGATCGCCATCCGCACCGGCATCCTGCCGGGGCAAGCTGAAGATTTTGCACCGCTGACGATTTCGGCGACGGAGCTGCGCGCACGATACGGACTCGGGGTATTCCGGTTCGTGCTGTCGCTGCTCGGTATGGCGCCGGGCGGACGACGCAGCGGCCGGGCGGCCCGCACGGTGCAGGACGCCATGGCGATCACCGATGAGGTCTTCCGGGTCTGTGCGATGAGCCCGGAGGACGAGATCGGCCGGCAGCTGGCCGATACCGCGCAGAAGATCACGGATGACCAGTGGTTCCGCCCGCTGCGCGCGCAAATCCTGGCGTTGCTTCGCTCCGACGGGATCGCGGAATCCGATGCGCGCTACCGCCGAGTGGCCGATATGGGGATCGTCGCGCTACGACAGTATCTCGACAGTCTGGGCCCCAGCCAGCGCTGGACATTTCTGGAGGCCGCCGACCAGCTACGGTCCGGCCAGGCCGCCGCCGCGCTGTCGGGTGCGGCGCAGAACAGCCTGACTCGGGTCGCACAGGCGGCGCCCGAGCCTGCCCCACCGCCCACCAAGACGCTACAGCCGGACGAACAATCACCCACCACAGCACATTTCGATCTCTCGGCCCGGGAGATCGCGGTACTCGCTCAGATCGCTCAGGGACTCACCACGGGCCAGATCGCCACGGCGCTGTCATTGACCCATCGCCAGGTCGCATCCGTCACGCATGCTATCGCCGCGAAGCTCGGCACATCCGCCTGGGCGGAGATGTTGGAGGTCGCCCGCAACGCCGAGATCGACCTGACCACCGGAGCCCAGGTGTCAGAGCCGACGCAGGAGACAGCGAGCGGGTTCGACACCTTCCGCACGGCAGTGGCGCGAGTCCTTGCCGATACCACCGTCGACCCCGGATTCGAAGCTGTCCTCGTGGACTCCACCTCAGAACAATTCACAGCCGCGGTCCGCGCCCTTTCCCCGGAGGAACGGCATGCCCTGCGGGTGCTGCCTACCGATCGACCGCTCACCCGGCGCCCGGAGGTTCGTCCGGCGGTCGCAGCCGCCCGGCAGCTGGTGTCGACACTCGCGAGAGCGCATCGGATACTCGACCACCGGCTGGCACAGGCGCTCTCGGAGGCCACCCGGGAACAGCTGGAAGCAGCGCTCGACCGACTCACGCCCCAGCAGAGCGGGATCATCCGCGGCGTATTCACTCGCAGGCTGTCGGTCGAAACCATGGTGTCGCTCGGATACCGCGACACGGCCTCCGCCGAAGCATTCGTCGTGAGCGCCGTTCGACGACTGGGCAGACACCTACTGGATCTCCCCGTCACCGAACCTGCACAGGAGGGGAAGTCACGCGCCGCAGCCGGACCAATATCGGCAACCGGTCCGGGGCCGGTCGGCGAAACCGCCTTCCAGCGCGGCCGGCGCGAGGCAGAGGAGGAACGCCATGCCGCCGCCTCGGGGGTCACCGAGGCCGATATCCAGCTACTCGATGCCGTGATGACCCGGCTGCGGCGCCGCCAGCCGACCGGTGCGCACACCATGCCGGGGAACCGGCAGCAAGGGCTCTGGACGCGGCGTGGAGCGCGGAACCCGTGGCGACGGACCGAACGGCCGACGTCCGAAAAACGGCTACCGGCGGAGATCGCCTCCTGCCTGCCCTGGGTGATCCAGCTTCTCCGCCAACTCGGCCTCACCGAGGGGGACGATCCGGCTCCCGGGGACGACAAAGCGCGGGACCTCGAGCGCGGCATCGCCGGTGGTCTGCACAAGCTGGCGAAACCCGAGACGGCCGGATCGAATCCGATGACCGCCGTCATCGACGAGTTGCGTACGGACCCCACGCTCGACTCGGTGGTCTTCGTCGTCGGCCAGGGCGACAGGGCCCACGCCTACTTCGTCACCAAGAATGTCGAACCCGACACCGGGCGGATCACAATGCAGGTCTTCGACCAGCTCGTCGACGGGGACCGACTCCGCGTCCGTCCCTACGTGGACTGGAAACCCACTTACACCGATCCCGAACGTATCTACGTCGCCTACATCGAGTCCACTTCGGAGGGAACCCTACGGGCACGCACCCCGCGGCATGCCTCGGAGGTCGACTCCGCGTTCGCACAGCAATCCATCACGGGCCCGGCCGAAACGCCCGAACAACGCACCGGCTCGACTCGGCCCACGGGCCCGACGGACTCTTCGCCCTCGGGCGCACCCGCAGAGCGGGAGAACAGTGTCGATGACACCGACATCTACCGCGAATACACCCGCACTGCGGGCGGACCTCGGCACGAAGCCATCCATGCGCTCACCGAGGCCATCCGTCGCGGCGAGATACCGACGCATCCGAGCGCGATATCCGACCTCTCGGCGCTGACGGCACGCGAGCAGCAGATCCTCCAGCTCCTCACCGAGCGGCTGTCGCGCGCCGAGATGGCCGAATTACTGCACGTGACACGGAGTTTCGTCAACAACACCGTGCAGCGAATCGTGCGCAAGCTGGGCGCGCGCAGCGATGCCGAGGCCGTCGCAATGACGTTGAGTGCACTCGACCGAATCCCGACATCGGCCACCGCAACGGCAGCCGAAGCGGATCCTATGTACATCGTCAATCCCGCACACATCGCCGAGGCGCTTCGCCTCCTGCCCGGTCTGGAACGAAAGTTCACTCGCGCCGGACTGTCGGACTCACGGAGCGAATTCGCCGCCGCCGGTGCGGATTACCTGCGTACCTTGATCACGGTCGCTGCCTATGAGCTCTCGCTCGGGCAGCACGCGACCGCACGCACTCACCTTTCCGACGCGTTCGACGCGGGCGTCGCCCTGCTCAATCGGCTCCCCGGCGTCACCGAGATCAAGAACATTCTCGGACCCCTGCATCGACTGCGGCGCGATCTCATCGAGAATCCGAGTTCGGCCGAGGAGCTCACGGACACCAGCGCCACCCGCCGGGTGCTCGATCGGGCTGTGGCGTATCTCCATACCCTCGGCCACCTGGCGTCGACGGAGCATGCGAAATCCGCTGCGGGCCGGAACGATCGCGGCGATCTGGTCACCCCGGCCGATCCCAGAGCGCGAGTTGCCGATGATCCGCTCGACAGCTTCCTGTCCGAACTGCGTCGACAAGGGGTCGATACCGACACGTTCCGGGCCGCGGCGGACCTGGTCTACCGGTATCTGCGTACCGACCCCGAGTGGGGCGTGACGCTCGGACAGCTCGCCGCGCACCGGACCGAATTGGAACAGGACGGCACGATCGCCGTACTGGTGTACGGGAATCCGGAGGACGGCAGCGCCGTGTTCCTCGATCAAGTCGTCGGCGCGCTCGGGCGCGACAACGTCGTGGTGGTGACCTCCGGCTGGGACCGGACACACGGCATGGCGACGATCGCCGGCGCGACCGACAAGCCGCAGCGGATCGGTATGACCGAGGCCGAGCGGTTCCGGGTGATCGCCGAGCAGACGCGCGCGGCGCGTCGATTCATCGAAGAACCGCACGCCCGCAATACCGCGGGCAACGTCAAGAACTCGATGCCGCTGCTCGAGAAGGCATTGGGACGCAAGGAGATCACCGCAGCGGTCCTGCTCAGTTGGCCGGGTCATCTCCGGCGCGCCGTCGATACGACCAAGCTCAACTACCCGGCACTCGAAACACTGTTGGCCATCGCGCCGGATATCCCGCTCGAAACCTACCTCCGCTTCGGGCATCGCTCGGCGGTGGACGATCCGAAGCCGCCGTACGAGGTGCTGAAGGCCTTCTTGCTCGAAATGAAAGGTTTGCTGGAGCGCCGGATGTCGGCCACGGTCGCGCCGCTGTCGATCCTCGAGGCATACCGCTACGTCGCACTCTCGCTGAGTGAGGATGCCGGCGTCACCGCAGCGAATCTGTCCGAGGAGATCGAGAAGAAGGCCCTGTATGCCGATACCGATGCCCAAGTCGATGCCGAGATACAGTGGGCGACTCGGAACGCTCCCGTGCGCGGGACTTCCACCGCGGATGCACGCTGCGCGGTCGCCGAACTCACCTTCATCCGAAAGCATTTCGGCAACACGCCCGTCGAGGTTCCGGACACGGAAACCATCGCCATCCTCGAGAACGTCGGTTTTCATCCCCGCGAATTGGCCCAGTACGCCCACGGGCAGTACGTCGATTACACCTCTGCCGCCGCGAACACGAAACCCACCCCGCTAGAGGTCCTCGCCGCCGACATCGGAAATACCGAAAAGCCAACTGCTCTCGCGCTGCTCACCGTCGAGTACCCCGGCTCACGCGACGATCGGATCGGCGGCCACATCCTCACCCTCAGCGCCGACGACACCGGCCGGCTCCAGCTCCACGAACTACGCCGCAACCCCGACAACACCCTCGCCCTCGACGCCGATGGCAACACCATAGAAGTAATCCACCCCGGTCAGCGGGCGCACGACCGCCTGGCAGAGCTGAGCCGAGAAGGAGCGAAGGTCTTCGCCATCACCTACCGCGCGAACGGCGAATCCGTAAACCCGCTCGGCCGCAAGCATAATTGGACCAACGCCGATTGGGATGCAGCGCCCGGGCCGCGAACCCGCATCGGCCAGGACCGCCGCGGTGATGACGTGACACCCGCGCGGCCGGACACAGACCCGCTTCCGCGAGGTATGCGCCGCCCCCTTGAAGGAGCCTCCCCGAAGGGCACTGGACCCGCGGCGCCGGATGACGCCGCGGGTGCCACCGACCGCCCATCGCCCAGTGAGCCCGTCAAGGGTCCCCTCGAAGGTGGGGTGTCACCGGAATACGCTGTGGCGACACCGGTTTGGCCCGAGATGCACCAGCCGAGACTTGTCGAGAAGGTTCGAATACACCGGGCCGCCGCCGAGGCACTCGCCTACCATGCGGCGAATGTCGATGCCGCACCGGCGAATACGTCACCCTGGGGCGGGGACTCAACACTGCTCGACGGCGTCGACATCGCCGAGCTCGCACAGACCATCGAGGGACTCGCCGCGGAATCGGCTCGGCTGGAATCCGATTCGGCGCGAGCCGCCGAGATCCAGCAGATACGGCACGCCTGGACCGCGGCCTACGAGCTGTGGAATCTCGCGCACGATCCGCGATCACTGCCCGCCGCCTCCCGCGTCGAAGCACTGATCTCCTATGCCGATGCGGCACGGCACTGGTTGATCGCCCTGCTGGACCGAAACAACGCGGCGAACCGATTGGCGCGAGAACACCGCACGCCCGATCCGACAATCGCCGAATCCAACGGTGAATCCAACGCCGGTCGATTCGACGATTCCGGGGAGCCCACCACTGATCCGGACGTTCCGGCCACCCCCCACCGAGCGGCGTGGTCGGGCAACAGCCTGCTGATCGGAACCGAGCACTACACCAACCCCGAATTCCCCCAGTCCAAAGCGCTCATCGCGATGCTTCGCGAATGGGTCGAACGCACCAACGGACAACCCCGCGTCATCCTCACCGAGGGCCGCATCGCGCCTTACGCCGACACGATCGAAGAATCCCTGTCCACTCAACGCGGCGAAATGGCAGTACTCGCCTTCCTCGCACACGAGCACGGCATCGACATCGAAACCGCCGAAGAAGACCAAAGCGCAGCCGTTCGAGGAGTGGTCGACCGGATCAGCGAAAGGATCCGCACTGAACCCTCACTCGCCGAACTGTTCAGCGACGGAACCATTCAGGAAAGCCTCTTCCTCTACTACGTCCTGCGGCAGATGCCCCAAGGACTCCGCGCGCAAGAAGGCTTCCGCCCGGACATCGAAGAACACCTTCGCAGCGCCATCGAACTCAACCGCCATCTCCTTCCAAGAATCGACGGCCTTCACGCCGAATTCCACCGGCTCATGGCACGTGACTACAGCCAGCGCGGATTCTCCCGCACCTTCCGCGAAGACGACCTCGCCTGGTTGCTCACCGAAACCGTGGACATGCTCACCGGTGCACCCGTGGTCAGCAAGGTCCAGCACATCGCCGCAGCCACCCACCAGCGCCGCGAACTCCACGCCGCCAGAAAATTCTCACACCACATGGCGAGCGGCAAAGCTGTCTGCATGCTATACGGCAACGCCCACCTCGAATTCATCCTCCCCGAAATGCCCGCATTCGCAGGCCGGCCCATCCAAGAACTCGGCGCGCCTCCGGCTGCCGCAACAACAGACCTGACCTCCGATGAGGATCGCGTCCAGCTGTCGGGTGAGATCGCATCTCCGCCGACAGTGCGCGCAACAAACCAGCCGACCGCATATGTACCCGAACCCAGCCGGCTCGCGGCGGAATTACTCAGTTTGGGGCCGAGCTTCGAATACGTCGCTGATCTGATGCGAGTCGCAGCAGGTGAACAGCACGGCAGCGATTGGATCGACAGCCCCGACTACTGGGATTGGCAGCTGAACTGGCTGGCCGAACGTGGGCCCCGCCTGAGTGTGCTGGCCGCATTCTCCGCCGCCGCATTGGAAGCGGAAACCGCTCTTGGCCTGCGCAATACGAAAGGCCGGTCGCTGATTCTCGTACAAGAGCGGCCACGGACGCCCGGCGAAATGATATTTCTCTGCAAGTACGGCACGCTGCGGGCCGACGAACCGGACCAGCCCAGCGGGCCCGATACGGCGGCGCGTGCCAGCGCCATCGGCCTGGTGCAGCGCGAGCTTTCACTGGACGAGCTGCCCCAGTACCTGTACCTTGCACTGGTCGCGGCGCGCCCGGTATTGCAGGTCGATCGCGATCTGACTGAAAAGTGCCTGACGCCCGGTGAATTCCAGTACTTCAACCCGATTCCCCGAGACGGGTTGTACGGGATGAATTACCCGGGCTGCCGAGACCTGCTCCGCCAGGCACGAGCGTACTACCGGGCTCGGTACGCGGGCGACAGCTTGCTCCGCCAGATCGCGTGCCGACCCGTGTACGACCGCTTCCTGAACCATTGGATCGAGCCGCATCAACTGCGACACGCCACGCAGTTGCGCGACCGGTTCCACGGCACGAGCTCTTCGCCGAAGAATCGGATTGCCCACTGGTTCACCTCGGTCGTCGCGGAAGCGCTGGCCGCGCCGCCCGATGCCGCCCCTGAGATCCTCGACCGCGCTCTGCGTGGGCACCTTCGCCAACGGGCAGGCGGGTCTGCGCCCGTGGACGATGCACTCTGGCAATTCGTGTCGACCACGCACGAGCTGCTCGCGGGCGACTACGACTTGGGCCATTATCTACACCGCCGCAACCACCCGGAAGCCGAGGGCTATGTCCGGATCGTGCGCGAGGCCGTTCTGCCCCGCCATTCACCGGCGGCGATCGCCCGGGTGCCTTTGATCGCCAACGTCATAGATGCGTTCCCCATCGACACGGTTGGCCGCATTCCCGCAGAATCCATGTGGACGAAGGGGTTCGATCACCGTCCGGACGGCTTCAGCGACAATCCAACTCCGGCGCCCGCGTCGCTCACGGCCGACGAGCCGCGCCCCATCACTTCGGAATCGGCTCCTCCCGCTTCGGAAACACCGTGGCGTCGGCACCGGTCCGCTGCTTCCGCCGCACCGGGAAATCCGTTGTCCACCGAAGATGCGCTCGATCTGCCGCGGAAAAAGAACCGGCGACGAGCACCCGATCCGAACGCGTATCACCACCGCCCGGACGACGGCATGCCATGGGATCCGGTAGAGGCGCAACCTGATCCGGCGGCACAGTCGCCGCGGAGCCGAACGAACACCGGCACCCCCGCCGCCGAGCGAAGCACACCCGCGCCCTCAACGGGCGACCAGAATCTCCCTGATGTCTCGACTCCGGGCCCCATCGAGCTTTCCCCCGCTCTCGGTCGGGCGCTTCGTGCTGCTGAGGCGGACGCCCAGGACGTGGTCACCTATGCGGTGCAACCGGCGGAGGCGCTCGGCCTGGATGCGACGAAGCTGCAGCAGCGCGAACCCGAGGCAATCGCGCGCGCGGTCCAAGCGCTGCGGATTCGACAGCGCCGGGGATTCGAATCGGTTCTACGCCGGCTCGTAGCCGACGATGCGTTGACCGAGTTGCTCGACCATCAAGACGCGATTTCCGAACTGGATGCGCGGGTCCGCTCGCTGCCCCGGCATCTCGAAGCCGCGAAAACATACCTGGACGAGGTTCGCACAGCGCTCGCGATAATGGCCGTACCGGAGCTGTTCGCAGCTGCCGGAGTGAGCCCGTTCATCGATGACGACGGACAGGTTGTGGAAGCGATCGGATACACCCCGGGCGGCCGAGTGATCGTCGCATCGCCACTGCGCGATCAACATGCGCTGCTGGACCTGCAGGTGCCTGGGTTCCGCCGACAGGCTCCGAAAAACGGGGTGTCGATCGAGTACTGGCATGTTCGTATCGACGACCGGGGACACCTCGTCGTGGAAACGATATCCGGAGCACATCCAGACCCGGAGCGCACCGCCCACTACTACCGCGACCGCGACCACGTCTGGTGGCGTAAGGACCTGGCCGACGAAAGGACGTTCGCCGAGAAGTGCGCAGAGGCCCTTGCGTCGGGTGAGAGCGCTCGCGAGCACCTGAAAGGCAATACCGGAGACTCGACGATGTCCGCGGGAGTATGCCTTGTCTACTACCGCAACGGATTTCGTCACATCGAGAAGAAGGTACGCGACATCGATCAGCGCGACGCCGAGAAGCTCGCGTCCATCACCCTCGCGGACGCCGGCTCGCGGCCTGCCGCGGTACTGGGCGCGGATGAAATCGTGCCTGGCGGCAGCGAACTCGTGCTGCTCATCGAGTATGTGCCAGGATTCGACGCGAGCAACATATTCGGGGATCTCGAAGATGCTTGGCGAGACTTCTTCCACACTCCGACGGGGCAGCGTCTCGGTCGGGGCGATGCGCTTGTTCGCCCCTGGGACAGACACGAGAGCGGGAGCAAGAACTGGCGGCTCCAGTTCGGTTTCATCGTTCGGCCGATCGACAACGGGAACGCGTATCAGGACGCGCTACCGCCAGGGGGATTCACCCTTCACTACGCCAAAGCCGTGAACGGAAAGATCGAGTGGTGGAAGCACTACATTCCGCGTGCGGAGCTCATGGCGGTCCGGGAACGGACGCTCATGTCGAAAGCGGCATACGATCGGCGCAACCGAGCCGAGTGGTACCAGGACGTGATCGACAACCTCGTCCAGATCGAAGCGCACGCTTGGTACAACACCCCGGCCGATAACGCAGAGGCGGTATCGACGCTCACCACACTGCGGGACATACTGGCCGAAAGACTCAATCTTCCAGGCGCCCGCAACCTCCCGCACCCGTACGACCAATTGACTCCGAGCGACTGGCGCAAGGTGATTGCCTCGAGGTATGAGCACCTTCGCCGATTCCGCGAAATGGGCTTCTCGGCCGACCGGATGGCTCGCGATCTCGACACCCTAGACAAGTTGACCAAGCTGCTCTTGCACGCGCAGATGCGGCAGGTCACCCCCGATGCGCTCGACGACAGCTGGGTCGTCGACCCGGAGAGCGACACCGTCGGACAAACACTGACCGAGGTCTACCTGGATGGTCTCGCAGTCCGTTTGGCCGACGTGGAGGCCGCCGCGCAATCCGTGCGTCGTGACGCCGAATCCCACATGGCCTGGGCCGAGGGATTCGGCCCGGAATCCAGAAATCACGCTTGACCGATTCGAGCAGTACCCTCAGCCCGATCCAGTAGGCACACGTGATCAATGTGGCGCGGACGGAAGCAACCGGACCATGTGGGCGTTGAGCAGTCAAGCCGAGTCGGCATCGCCCTCACCGGCAATCGGGCACAGCTGCCCCAGGACCTGGAACGAATCCTGCATCTGCTAGAGAACCGTGCGGCGGGCGACGGCAGCTACCCGACCTTGGCCGAGATCGCCGCGCATATCGACCGCGCCCAGCGACTACAGCGGTTGCCGTCGGACCTGAACCTCGCCAAGTTCTTCGAAAGTGGTGCACTGGCAGTGCCGCACCACGCCCTGACCCTCGCCGTACCATGGCTTCATGACCGAACAGGACATCCTTGCCCACATCCAGGACCTGGTGAAGCAGGAGCATCAGCTGCGGTCCAAGGCCACCAGCGGGGAACTCGATCCCGAGACCGAGCGGGCCAAGCTGGCCGATCTCGAGGTGATGCTGGATCAGTGCTGGGACTTGCTGCGCCAGCGGCGGGCCCGCATCGACCAGGGCGGCAACCCCGATGAGGCCCAGGCCAGCCCCGTCAAGCAGGTCGAGGGGTACCTGCAGTAACGGTTACGATCGGCTCATGGTTGACATCACGACCGCCGACGGCGTTGTCCGCGGTCTCAGGCGGCGCCGCATCGCGCAGTGGCGTTCGATTCCCTTTGCCGCGCCGCCCGTCGGTGATTTGCGATTCCGCGCGCCGCAGCCCGTCGAGAGCTGGTCCGGCGTGCGCATGGCCACCGAATACGGTTTCGCCGCGATGCAGCAGCGTGACGGCGCCCGCATCGGACCCCGCGGCCCGCAGCCGACAAGTGAGGACTGCCTGACCCTGAACGTCACCGCGCCCGCGGAACCGGCCACCACACCCCGGCCGGTCATGGTGTTCATCCACGGTGGCGGTTATGTGCTGGGCACCTCGGCGCTGCGGTTGTACTCCGGCGCCCGGCTGGCATTGCGCGGCGATGTGATCGTCGTGTCGTTCAACTATCGGCTGGGTGCCTTCGGCTATGTCGACTTCGGTGAATTCTCCACGGAGACAAGGCCGTTCGAATCGAATCTGGGTCTGCGCGACCAGGTGGCGGCGCTGCAGTGGGTGCAACGCAATATCGCGGCCTTCGGCGGCGATCCGAACAATGTGACCATTTTCGGCGAATCGGCAGGCGCACACGCGGTCGTCGGCCTGCTCGCCACCCCCGCCGCGGCCGGACTGTTCCATCGCGGCATCGCGCAGAGCGCGCCGGCGGACTGGTCGCTGACGGCCGAGGCGGCGCGGATCTTCGCCCGGCGCTGCGTCGACAATCTCGGCGCCACACCGGAACAGGCGGCCGAGGCGCTGAGCACGGCCGGTGCGAACGACATCCGCAAGGCCGCCGATCGCGCGATCGGCGATGTGCTGTGGCGGCAGCCGGGCAGCTTCCCCGCCGCCCCGGTCGTCGACGGCGACTTTCTGCCGATGGATCCGATCGATGCCATCGCCGCCGGGCGCGCCCACGCCGTCCCGCTGATCATCGGCACCAACCGCGACGAGGCGACGCTGTTCAAACGCTTCGATCGCTCCCTGCCCACCACCGCCGAACAACTGCATGTGGCGCTGTCGCGATGTGGCGACGCCGACCTCGAGAAGCGGGTCGTGGCAGCCTATCCCGGGTATCCGTCGCGGCGGACCGCCGTGCGCATGGGCGGCGACTTCGTCTTCTGGCGGCCCACCGTAGAGGTGCTCGAGGGCCACAGCCGCCACGCCCCGACCTACGCCTATCGGCTCGACTACGCGCCGCGCGCGGTCCGGCTGGCCGGCTTCGGCGCCACCCACGCCCTCGATCTGATCCCGGTGTTCGGTGGGGTGGACAGCCCCATCGGGCGCGGGCTCACCGCGGCCGGCGGCTATCGGGACTTCCTCGCGGTGCAGCGCGAATTCCAGGACAACTGGCTCTCGTTCGCGCGCAAGGGCGAGCCGCTGCCGTCCTGGCCGCAGTACACCGAGCAGCGCCGCAGCACCCGCATCATCGACAGCCCGGCTCGGGTGGAGGTCGATCCGGATCGTGCGAAACGCCTTGCGTGGCACGGGGTCCGGGTTCCCGCGCTGGTCTGACCTACTTGAGCAGCCGGGACATGCGCCGGTCGGCGAGGATTTTGCCGCCGGTCTGACAGGTCGGGCAGTACTGGAACGATTTGTCGGCGTAGGCGACCTCCCGCACGGTGTCACCGCAGACCGGGCACGGCAGTCCGGTCCGCGCGTGAACCTGCATGCCGGAGCGCTTCTCCCCCTTGAGCCGGGCCGCGTCCTCGCCGACGGAGCGGGTGATCGCGTCGGTGAGGATTCCGCGCATGGCCCGATACAACTCGGCGACCTTGTCCGCGCCGAGCGTGGATGCGGTGGCGAAGGGTGAGAGCCGGGCGGCGTGCAGGATCTCGTCGGAGTAGGCATTGCCGATGCCGGCCAGCATGGTTTGATCGGCCAGCACGGTCTTCAACCTTTGCGAGGTGCCGGCGAGGAGTTCGGCGAAGCGGTCCTCGGAGATCTCGAGCGCGTCGGGGCCCAGCCGGGCGATGCCCGGTACCGACCGCGGGTCCTCGGTGATCCAGACCGCGAGCCGTTTCTTGGTGCCCGCCTCGGTGAGATCGAAGGCGGGTGTCGCGCCCTCGCGGGTGAAGAAATGGACCCGCAGTGCGAGCGGGCCTTTACCCGGTTTCGGCGGCGCGGCGCCCGGTTCGTCGATCCAGCGCAGCCAGCCGCCGCGGGACAGATGCGTGATCAACCACAGGCCGTCGCAGTCGAGGCCCAGATGTTTACCCCAGTGCCCGGCACCGGTGACGTCGCGCCCCGACAGCGCGGTCACCGGCGGATCGAACGTCTTCAGCACACTCAGCGCCGCGACGTCGACCCGCCCGACGACCGCTCCGACGGCATGCTCGACCAGAAACTGTTCGAGCGCCATGATCTCCGGCAACTCGGGCATTCCCGCAGCTTACCGGCGGCCACCGACAATCGGCCGCGTTCGCACGGCGAGCGGGACGGCCCCGCCGATGCGAACGACCGCGTTCCCACCGGGAGAACGCGGCCGTCCGGAGCACCGAACGCGAGTCGGATCACATCTGAGCGGGACCCGTCTGCTGCGGCGTGGCGACACCGGGGACCACCGCACCCTCGATCGCGCCCACGCCGGCGCCGATCGCGGCACCCGCGGCGGCGGCAGGCGCCGCGATCACCGCATAACCGATGGCGGCGCCGACGATCGGCATGACGACCAGGCCGGCGGGCAGGAACGGAACCCCGGCGATCAGACCGGCGACCGCGCCGATCATCGCGCTGGTGCTCGCGATGGGGCTGCTGACGATATTGCCGACGCTGGACCCGATCACCGCGCCGCCGAGGGTGTCCGCGGCGATGCGGTCCGAGCGCGACGGCTCGAACCCGGCGGAGTCCAGGGTCTGCGCCAGCCCCGCCTCGGCCTGCGCGGCCGAATCGTTGATCTGCGCGGTCAACTGCGGATCGAGGAAATCGGGCCGGGGCGTGACGACCGAACCGATCCGGATCGTGCCGTCGGGCGCCTTGATCGGCGCCACCGGCGGCGCGGGATGGGCGAGATCGGGCATATGCAGTGCGTCCGGGTTCACCATGGCCGGGGCGGTCAGATCGGGGACCGCCCGAGTGCTGTTCGCGGCGTTACGGTTCGACGAGAAGGTGCCCGCGGCCGGCACGGTGGCGTCGGCGGTGGTGGCATTCGGTTCCGCATCGGCGATCGGCGCGGCGAACGGCGGGACGGCCGGGTCGGTCGCCGCGCTCGGCTGGAACTGCCACGGGTTGGCCTGCGCGACCGCGCGGGCCACCGCATCCGCCGCGTTCGATACGCCGGCGGCGACGGTTCCGGCCTCCGGCAGCATCCCCGTCGCCGGTGCCGCACCCGAATCGGTGGTCGGCGCGGCCGCCCCCGCCACACCTGTCTGCCACAGTGCCACGGTCAGTGGCAACGCGCCGATGACGAGTGAGGAACCAACGCGCCGGCACCACTGTCCCGATGCCGCCGAATGCTGCCCTGCCATGAAAACCTCCAGTCGGATTTCGATCGATTGACAGTGATTCGAACCGGCCGGTGGCGTGGATCACATTCGTATGGATTTATTCCACAGCAATTTTGGAGCTATTTCGGAGATATCCGCGGAACGAAGGGCGGCTAACCGACTCTGCGCAAAAGGTATATGTCCATCACCCACCCCTTCGCCTCCCGAAGCTCGTTGCGACGCCGCACGATTCGCCCCTCCACCGCACGCAGTGGACCCTCGATCAACGTCTCGTCCGGCATCCCCAGGTAGGCGCCCCACCAGATGTGCAGATCGTCGCCCGGCACCTGCGTGAACGAACACTCGCCGTCGAGCATCACCAGCGTCGGCCCGTCCGCCGCCACGCCCTCGGCGCGCACGCGGCGACCGGTGGTGATGTGCACCGGCTCGCCGATCTCGTGCAGCACGATGCGGTGGGCCGCCGCCAGGGCCTGGGCACTGGTGACGCCCGGGATCACCGCGTACTCGAATCGCGTTCCCGCGTCCAGCACTCGCTGCACCATCCGCAGGGTGCTGTCGTAGAGCGAGGGATCGCCCCAGACCAGAATGCCGCCGACCCCCTCGGTGGCATCGAACGCCTCGGCCAGCAATTCGGCGCGGCGGCGATGCCAGTCCTCGACCACCTCGCGATAATCGGCGGCGCCCTCGACCGTGCGTTCGCGCGGCGGATCGGCGATGGCCACCACGCGATGCTCCGGATCGGCGTGTGCGGCGAGAATCGCGGCGCGGACCTCGGTCAGTTCCCGCTTGGCCTCCCCCTTGCCGATGACGAAGAACGTGTCGACCTGCCGAATCGCCTCGACCGCCTGCACGGTCACCTGCCGGGGATCCCCGGCGCCGATTCCGATCACATAGAGCATGCGCACGGTGCCCCAGGCTAGCCAGCCGACCACCACGCGATGAGAGCGGTGGTCGCCCGAAGGCTAGGCTTGCGGACATGGACGGCGCGCGCGGAAACGACACCCAGTACGAGGATCTGCTGCGGCTGGTACTCGAGCGCGGTACGCCGAAATCCGACCGCACCGGGACGGGTACGCGTTCGATTTTCGGACATCAGCTGCGCTACGACCTCTCCGCCGGCTTCCCACTGATCACCACGAAAAAGGTGCATCTGAAGTCGATCGTCTACGAATTGCTGTGGTTCCTGCGCGGCGATTCCAATATCCGCTGGCTGCATGAGCACGGTGTCACGATCTGGGACGAATGGGCCGACGCGCACGGTGAACTCGGGCCGGTCTACGGCGTCCAGTGGCGCAGTTGGCCCACTCCGGACGGCACCCACATCGACCAGATAGCGCAGGTCCTGCAGACTCTGCGCACCGATCCCGATTCTCGCCGGATCATCGTCTCGGCATGGAATGTAGCGGACCTGGACAAGATGGCGCTGGCCCCGTGCCACGCGTTCTTCCAATTCCACGTCGCGGACGGAAAACTGTCCTGCCAGCTGTATCAGCGCAGCGCGGACCTATTTCTCGGGGTGCCGTTCAATATCGCGAGCTATGCCCTGCTGACCCATATGGTGGCGCAGCAAACCGAATTGGAACCCGGCGATTTCATCTGGACCGGCGGCGACTGCCACATCTACGACAACCATCTGACGCAGGTTCGCGAACAGCTGCGCCGCGAGCCGTATCCGTTCCCGCGGTTGCATCTGCGGCCCGCGCCGAGCCTGTTCGACTACACCTTCGAAGACGTGGAAGTGCTCGACTACCGCCATCATCCGGCGATCAAGGCGCCGGTGGCGGTATGAGCCGCATCGGGCTGATCTGGGCGCAGACTCCGGCCGGCGTGATCGGCGCCGACAACGCGATTCCCTGGCGAGTGCCCGAGGATATGGCGCATTTCACACTGGTCACCGCCGATCATCCGGTACTGATGGGCCGGCGCACCTGGGATTCGCTGCCCGCGCGCTTCCGGCCGCTGCCCGGACGGCGCAATATCGTGATCACGCGGCAACCCCAGTGGTCGGCACCGGGCGCCGAACGCGCCGATTCGGTGGCGAGCGCCATCGCACTGGCCGCCGCGGATACCATCTGGATCATCGGTGGCGGCGAAATCTACCGGCAGGCAATGGATTACGCGACCGACCTGGTGGTCACCGAGATCGACGCCGATATCCCCGGCGACGCCTACGCCCCCGCGATCGAGGGCGACTGGCTGGTGGAGGATGCGCCCTGGTCGCAGTCGCGGTCGGGGCTGCGCTACCGGATCCGGCGCTTCGCCCGTGACACCGCCCCGGCTACCGTCGGCTGAATCGCACCGGCAGGTATCGAACCCGAATCGCATCGGCGAAACGGCCGACCGCGCGAGGTGGGTCCGGCATACTCAGCGATATCCAGCCTGTGACCACAGCCCGATCCCGGCTGAACCGCGAGAGGCAGATCATGGACAAGAAATCGCTGACGGCGGCGGCTCGCCAGCAGCTGAAGCTGGCCGCGTCCGCCACGAGTGGACGCAGTTCGCAAACCCTCTACGGCGGCCACACCCACAGCCTGCGCCAGACCCTCATCGCGCTGACCGCCGGCCAGAGCCTGGCCGAGCACGAAACTCACGGCGAAGCCACCCTGCAGGTCCTGACCGGAACATTGATTCTGATCTGCGGTACCAACGAGTGGAAGGGCTCGCCCGGCGATCTGCTCGTCATTCCCTCGGCCCGGCACAGTGTGAAGGCGATCGACGACGCGGTATTCCTGCTGACCGTCGCGAAGTGAGGCCGGTCTCGCGAGGCCGGGCCGTCCGCACGAGTTGTCGGCGCGGCACCGTACCCTGTTGATCATGGGTGAGCCGCAGCCGATCCTCGACCCGCTTTCGCGCGCAGCGATCTTCCTCGTCGCGACCATCGACGAGGGCGGTGAGCCGGTGGTGCGCGACCTTCTCGCCGACCTGGCGGGATTGCGGCGCTCGATCGGATTCCGGGTGCCGGAAACGCGACTGTCCTGTGTGACGAGTATCGGTTCCGCCGCCTGGGATCGGCTGTTCGCCGGCCCGAGACCCGCGCAGCTGCACGAATTTCCGGGCTATGCGGGGGAGAAGCATCAGGCCCCGGCCACACCGGGCGATCTGCTGTTCCACATCAAGGGCGAATTGCCGGACGCCTGTTTCGAATTGGCGATGCTGATCGGTTCCCGGTTGAAGGGTGCGGCCACGATCATCGACGAGACGGTCGGGTTCCGCTATTTCGAACAGCGTGACCTGCTCGGCTTCGTCGACGGCACCGAGAACCCCGAAGGTCGCGCCGCCGTCGCCGCGGCACTCATCGGCGACGAGGATCCCGGCTTCGCCGGCGGTAGTTACGTGATCGTCCAGAAATACCTGCACGATCTGGAGACGTGGAGTTCGCTGACCGTCGAGGAGCAGCAGCTCGTCATCGGCCGTACCAAACTCGAGGATCTGGAACTGTCCGACGAGGACAAGCCGGCGGATTCCCATGTCGCGGTGAACACTCTGATCGATCCGGACGGCACCGAGCGCCAGATCCTGCGCGCCAACATGCCCTTCGGCAGTGTCCGCGAGGGCGAATTCGGCACGTACTACATCGCTTACGCCGCTACCCCGGATGTCACCGAGCGGATGCTGGTCCGCATGTTCCTCGGCAGCGACGAAGCGCCCTACGACCGCATTCTCGATTTCTCCACCGCGATCACCGGGACCCTGTTCTTCACCCCGGCCAACGATTTCTTCGACGACCTTCCGGACGCCCCCGCACAGGTGGCGGATTCGGAGCAGGACCTGGAACTCGAGGCAGCCGGAATCGCCGAGCTGCCCGCGGCCGCGTCGTCCGGCGACGGCTCTCTCGGTATCGGCACGTTGAAAAGGATCCCGCAATGAACAATCTGCACCGTGAACTCGCGCCGATCACCTCCGAGGCGTGGTCGGCCATCGAGGAGGAGGCGACGCGCACCTTCCGGCGTCATATCGCCGGACGCCGGGTGGTGGACCTGTCCGGCCCGCACGGCACCGACTACTCCGCGGTCGGATTGGGACGTACCACCCCCATCGACGCGCCGGATCAGGGCGTCCAGGCCCGCCAGCGCGTGGTGGCACCGCTGGTCGAGCTGCGCGTGCCGTTCACGCTCTCGCGCGAGGAGCTCGACAACGTCGAGCGCGGCGCACAGGACGCGGATCTGGATCCGGTCAAGGACGCGGCCCGCAAGATCGCGTTCGCCGAAGACCGCGCCGTCTTCGAGGGCTACCCCGCCGCCGGTATCACCGGCATCCGCGCGGCCGTGTCGAACGCCCCCGTCACCGCGCCGAGCGATCCGCGACTCATCCCCGAGGCCATCGCACAGGCACTGAGCAAGTTGCGGCTCGCCGGTGTCGACGGGCCGTATTCGGTGCTGCTGAGCGCCGATCTGTACACCGCGGTGAGCGAGACCTCCGACCACGGCCACCCGATCCGCACACATATCGAGCGGCTGATCCCCGAGGGCGAGATCATCTGGGCGCCCGCCATCGACGGCGCCTTCGTGCTCACCACCCGCGGCGGCGACTTCGATCTGCAACTGGGTCAGGACCTGTCGATCGGCTACCTGTCCCACGACGCGCAGAGCGTGCAGCTGTACTTCCAGGAAAGCCTGACCTTCCTGGTCTACACCGCCGAGGCCGCCGTCCCGCTGCGCGGCTGAGCCCGACGCGAGCGATCTCCGAGGTGTCACCATGAGCGACGACGTCCCGCCCGTATCCGGACCCGATCTTTCCCGCCGGTCCCGCGGACCGATCCGGGCGGTGCGGGCGGGTGTCGTCACCGGCCGCCGCACCCTCACCTACGGTGCGCTCGCCGTGCTGTCGGTGCTGGTGATCTGCGGGGCCGTGGTGGCTTTGTTCGGGGTGAACCGGATCTTCACGGGACTGCTGGCCGGGGTGGTGGCGGGTATCGCGCTGGTGGTGGCGCTGTTCGGTCGCGATGTCGTCGTTCTCACCGACCGCGCGATCTACCGGCGCACCCCGTGGGCCGAATCGCGGCTGGAGTGGGATCGGGTGGTGGCCGGCCGGTTCGCCCTCGACGAGCGGGCCCGCTGGTCGCTCGCGCTGGATCTGACCGGCGGCGACGAACCACACGACGAACTGGTACTGCTCAGTATTCCGCCGGTGCGACATCCGGTGTCCAACGCCTACGAACATCGCAAGCGCGAACAGGTCGCCGAGATTCGCCGGATCCTACGCGAGCAGCGGATACCGGTCACCCTGCTGCCCGAGATCGCCTCGGCCCTGCACGAACACTGGAAGCTCACGCCTGCCGCCCAGTGAGCTCCGCACCCGCCGTACCGACCGTATCGTGAAGGCTCTCTTTATGATTCGCACCGCCGCACTCGTGCACGTCCGGAATCGCCGTCTGCTGCAGGCACGTTCGACCGGCAAAGAGGTGTTCTACATGGCGGGCGGGAAGATCGATCCCGGCGAATCACCGGTGCAGGCGTTGTACCGCGAGGTGCGCGAGGAACTGGGTGTCGACGTGGTGGCCCACGACGAGCTCGGCGTCTTCGAGTGTGAGGCGTACGGGCACATACCCGGTACCGCACTGCACATGACCTGCTTCACCGCGGACCTCACCGGCGAACCGACGCCGACCAGTGAGATCGCCGAACTGCGTTATTTCACCGTCGGCGAGTACGCGGCGATGCCGCATGTCGCGCCCGGCTCGATGCTGGTCTTCCGGCGCCTGCACGAACTCGATCTGATCGACTGGTGAGCCGAAGGGGAACTCCGGGCGCCGGGGTCGCTACGTCGCCTCGCCGCGTTCGACCGGCGCGGCGCCCTCGTCATCGGTGATCCGTCGCGACTCGCCCGGCCGCTCGGTGGCACGGTCGCGGGCAACCGCACCGGGCGGTTCGGCGTCGATTTGCTGGGCCTCGGGCGGGATGCGCGTGGCCACCACGAAGGCCAGCAGCAGCACGACGGCGACACCGAGCAGCGCCGCCCGAGTCGCGTCGGCGAAGCCGTTGGCGAGCGCGTCGGTGACCGCGGCCGGTGCGCGCTGAGTACGCAGTCCGACGATCACGCCGCCCGCCGAGTCACGGGTGGCCGCACCCACGGCGCCGGCGGCCCGCGTGGTCAGGCCGGGGACGTAGCTCAGCCGATCGGGCAGGAAGTGGCCGAGACCGATCGAGAGGGTACTGCCGAGAACCGCCACGCCGAGCGCGGCACCGGCGGGCCGGGCCGTCGCCGCGGTGATCGACCCCGGATCCGATGCCGTGGTGCCCGCGCCGATGCGCCGCATATTCGCCGTCAACGGAGCGGAGGCCAGCCCGAGACCGATTCCGTAGCAGGCGAGAAGCACGGTCGGCGCCCACGCCGGAATCGTCGAGGTCAATGCCAGCGCGGTCACCGCCATCGCGAGCAACGCGATCGCCAGGCCGATCCGTACCAGCCACAGCGGCGGTACCGCCCGCAGCGGCCCGGCGGTCAGGACCGCCGAGATGAGCGCGCACCCGGTCAGCACCACGAGGATCGAACTCGTTCGCAGCGTGGACAACCCGAGACAGTTCACGAGGTACAGCGGCAGCACGAAGAGCAGTCCGAATTGTGCCGCCGCGATCAGTAGGGCCGCGCCGTCACCCCAGTGCCGGGGATCGCGCAGATGCGAGAAGTCCACCAGGGCGGCATGTTCCACCTTCACCCGATGCCTCTCCCAGAGGACGAACAGCACCAGCAGCAACACGCCCACGCCGAGCACGAACGGTATGGGCGAACTCGCCGATTGCGTCGACCAGGTCACCCCGAACACGGTGAACTCCCGCCGCGGCCGCAACCAGCCGTAACGCTGCCCCTCGATGAGGGCGAAGACCACCAGCGCGAACCCGGCCGTACTGAGCAGCCATCCGTCCACATCCGGTCCGGTGGCCGCGGCGCCGATGCGGGTTTCGGGCACGAGAACGGTCCCGAGCAGGACGACCACCGCGATCGGCACGTTGATCAGGAAGATCCACGGCCAGGTGAAGGAGTCGATGAACCACCCGCCCAGCGCCGCACCGACGACTGCCGCGGCGGCCGGGGCGACCACCCATGCGGTGAACGCGATCACGCGCGCCCGCCCGTGGAACATCGCCGCTACCGTGCTCAGTGATCCCGCCACGACCGCCGCACCGCCGATCCCCTGCACGATCCGGCCCCAGATGAGCGGACTCGCCGAATCCGCGGAGGCGGACAACAGACTGCCGCCGACGAAGATCAGCACCCCGAGCACGAAGATCACGCGTCGGCCGAATCGGTCACCGATCCGGCCGACGGTGATCAGCAGAACCGCGAGCACCACCGAGTACACGCAGAAGACCCACTGTGCCTGGGTGAAATCGAGTCCCAGATCACCGATGATCGTCGGCAGCGAAACACCGACGACGGTGCCGTCCAGCGTCACCATCGCCAGACCCAGTGCGAGGACCGCGAGGGCGTACCACCGTCTGGCACCGGTGGGTGGCGAAGCGAGTTCAGCGTCTGTTCGAACGTGATCAGCCATGCGCCGCTCCCGTCGTCGACCGGTGTCGCTGGGAAGTAACTCGTATCGGTCGAGTCTACGAGCCGGACCGGGCGAATCTCGGCAATAGGGACCGGGCGATACCGGACCGTGTGGTGAACGCGAGTATTCGGCTACCGTGCGCCGGAGCGGTCGAAGGCTGGTCGAAGGCTCGGGCCGAGATGTCACTCGGAGATCCGGCCCCCCTCCGGAAAGGTGGCATCGCGGATGATCCGCAGGCCGCTGATCAGTGCCTCGCACTGCTCCGGGGTGAGCTGACCGTAGAACCAGGTGTCGAGGATCTTCAGATATTCCGGCAGTACCTTCGCCAGCCGGGTCGCGCCGGCGGCGGTGAGGGCGGCATAGGAGCTGCGGCGATCGTTCGGATCGGGCTGGCGGCGCGCGAATCCGTTGCGCTCGAGCCGGTCCACCAGGCGGGTGACACCGCTGGTCGACAGTTGTGTCTGATCGGCCAGATCGGTCATCCGCAGCCGGCGGCCGGGCGAGCGGCTCAGGCGCATGAGCGCGGCGAAATCCAGCAACGACAGCCCGTTCGCCGTCCAACTCGGCTCGAGTTTGCGGCGGATCCCGTTGGTCGCCTCGAACAGCACCCCGATATCGGTCAGGCGCGGGTCGTCGAAGACGTCGGCGTCGTGCGTGTGCTCCACGACGTCAGCCTAACGCACAGTTGACGTGCGGATAGTTGACGTGCGGATAGTTGACATGAGGAATATATTTCATATTATCACTGTGAGGATATTCCTCATCGGATTCCGGCCGACCTCCCGGAGGAGTTCAGCGCGGTTTCACCTCGGCCAGCAGTTCCGGCCCGCGGGCTTGGACGCGACGGGTGACCACCTGTGCGCCGAGCAGTGCGGCACCGACGCCCAGGACGATTCCGACCGGCAGCGCCGACCATTGCACGAGCGCACTGTGCAGATAGGCGCCCAGTGCGAGCAGGCCGAGCACCGGCAAATTGACCACGAGCTGACCGAAGCCGACCGCCAACTGCACCAGCGCCCGCGCGCATCCCGGATTCCCGGAATTGGCGGCGAAGGGGTTACCGCGTTGCTGCGGAAGCGGATACGCGGCATAGACCGACAGGAACATCGACGCCGCCACGCCGACGCCCACAACCACCGGCAGCGTCGATACCGCCCACGGATACATCTGCGGGCGCCCGACCGCGCCGGGGAGGACAAGTGTGAGAACCACGGCGAGTGGGCCGACCACCAGAAGCCAGGCGATCATGCGGCCGCGGACGTCGGCGCGCACAGCCCCGGGAATCACCAAGGTGTGCCACAGGGCGGTGCCGTCGAAGGCGTACATGTTGGCGCTGGCCATCGCGGCCATCCACACCACGAAAACGCCCGCGAAAGGCAGACTGGCGCCACCGTTCTGCAGTCCGAGGAAGATCGGCAGCACCACGCCGATGAGCATCAGCGGTAGCAGCGCCGCCCGCCGCCGGCCGTCGCGCGACCAGGTGCGCAATTCCTTGAGTACCACCGCGCCGACCGGTGTCGGGCGGACCAGCCGGTCGAGACGTCCCGAACCCGGCTGTGCGCGAACGGGTCCGGCGGGCGCGGCGGTGGTGGTGAGACGCCAGCGCAGCAGTACCGCCCACGCCTGCCACAACAGCACCGACAGCGCGGCGAGTCCCACCAGGGCGCCGACGCCGAGCCACCAGTGACCTTCCTCGGCTGCCTGAACCGCGTAGGGCGCCCATCCCGAGGGCAGGATTCGCAATGTCGCGCCCAGGCCGGGCGACACGTGCTCCAGGCGCGGCCCGAGATAGGACACCAGCAGTTGCAGTGGGTAGTAGGCGAGACCGGTCAGGCCGGCGAGCACGACACCGAGATCGCGACCGCGGCGCGAACGCATCGCGGCGCCGATCCACGCGAGCATCGCCCGCGAGAGCAGCACCACGAAGATCAGTTGCAGGCACATCCCGGCCACCGCGAACAGGGTCGGTATCACGCCCAATTGGACTGCGAGCGCGACCAGCCCGGCGAAAGCGATCAGATTGACCGCACCGGCCGGCCCGGTGAAGGCCACCGCCGCGAGCCCGATCGACAGTTGCCGATAGCTCAGCGGCAGCAGCCGGAAATGTTCGGGCTGCAGTGTTTCGTCGCTGCTGCCGGTGATGATCGGGCCGGCCAGCCAGCCGAGCGTCCACACCGCGTACAGCGTCGCGGCCACATTGATCGCCGCGCGGGTATCCCAGGCGTGGCCGGCGGATGCCATCACCACCGCGGTGGCGACAGCGGCGAGTATCCCGAAGACCAGACCGATCCAGAAGCCGGCCGCCGCCCGTCCGTTGCTCATCGCACGGACGGTCAACCGCCAGCGCATGCGGATCAGGACGCCAACCACGACAGGCCCTCATCTCCCCCGATGCGCCCGCCCACCAGCCGGACGAAAGCCTTCTCGAGGCTGCCCTCACCACGCACCTCGGCGACCGAGCCGGCGGCGACCACCCTCCCCTTGTCGATGACGGCGAGGTGATCGCACAGGTTTTCCACCAGCGCCATCACATGACTCGACAGCACCACGGAGCCACCGGCGGTGACGAACCGCTGCAGAATCGTGCGAATAGTGCTGGCCGACACCGGATCCACCGCCTCGAACGGTTCGTCGAGCACCAGCAACTTGGGTCCGTGCAGCAGTGCGGTGGCGAGCCCGATCTTCTTGCGCATACCGGCCGAATAGTCCACGACCAGAGTGTTTTCCGCCTCGATCAGCTCGAGGACCGCGAGCAGTTCCTGCGCCCGCTCGGCCACCGTCGCCGGCGGCAAACCGCGCAGCAGTCCGGTGTAGGTGAGCAACTCACGTCCGGTGAGCCGCTCCGGGAGCGCGAGACCGTCCGGCAATACGCCGACGATCGTCTTGGCGCGCACCGGATCCGCCCACACGTCGGCGCCGAAGATCCGCGCCTGCCCGGCATCGGGCCGCAACAACCCGACGGCCATCGACAAGGTGGTGGTCTTACCGGCGCCGTTGGGCCCCACCAGCCCGAAGAACGAGCCCGGCGGAACCGCCAAGCTCACCCCGTCCACCACCCACGGCCCACCGAACCGCTTGTACAGCCCGCTCAATTCCAGCGCAGGCGTGACATCGGCTTCCATATCCCCTCCTCCGCGGGTGGCACACCCGCTCCCTGACAGATATCGCCCCCATCGCCCCGACGAGGACATCATGGCGAATTGCGGCAACCGTATGTCGATAACCGCGGTGGAATCGCTATCGAAGCAGGATTTTCGGGTCGACGGTGAATTCGAACGGCGCATGTAAGGTGACCGCTACGCCGGCAGCCGCGCGTTGAACGAGCTCGATCGGCTTGACCATTCTGTCCTGCGGCATCGCGGAGGTAAGCGGATTCGGCAGCCACGTCAGCGATTCCTGATGCCGTGGTTTGGGAGCTCCGTTAACGATGCGCTGGCCATTCAGCACTTCGTAGCGAATTCCGTTATCGGGCAGACGCGCCAGATCGGCGGAGGTCCAGCGGGCCGCCATCGGCTGCAGCATCGAGGACACATCTGGTGTCGGCATCGCCACGGAAACCACCTCCACTCCCTCTGATCTGGGCGAACGTTTCGTCCTCTGCTCGCTGAGTCTATCGGACCCGGGGACCGAAAGCCGGTGCCGGAGAGCAGCCGCACCCCGTGCACCGGCCTGGCTCACTCCGACTCGATCACCCGCACCTCGCCGGCGGCGGCGTCGGTCACTTCGCCCGCCATGGTGAACCAGTGGCTGACCTCGCCCTCGGCCAGGTCGCCGGCGATATCGCCGCTGGGCAGGACCGAGAGTGCGCCCGCGGTCGCGGAGGTCAGGAATTCCGCCAGTGCCGCCGGACCTGCCGTCGCCGTGGTGTACGTGGTCGACTCGTAGTCGATCTCGTGCTCGGCGCGCAAGGTGTCGGCGTGCTCGAGGGCCTGCTCCTGGGTCAGCGTGCGCAGGGTGCCGTCGGCCGCCCGCACTACGAAGGCCGGGTGCTCGTCCTGCAGGGGCCGGACGCGGTCGGCGTAGGACACCGGATGTGCCTGTGCCGCATCTATTTCCGCGCGCACCTTCGGATCGGTCGGGACCAGCCAGCGCACCGACTTGGCCGCCGGCTCCAGTGCGATACCCCAGCCGGCGCCCGCGGCGACTATCTCCCCGAAGGACAGGCCGTCGGCGAACAGTGCCGCGGCACCGGCCTTCTGGATCGCCCACAGCGCCACCACGGCATCCACCGAATGCGGCAGTGCCACCGCGACGATGTCGCCCGGGCCGACGCCGCGTCCGATCAGCACCCGGGCCAGCTTCGACGACCGCGAATCCACCTCGTGATAGGCGATTTCGGCATCACCGGACAGCAGCGCGAGAGCCTGCGGATCCTCCTCGACCACATCGCCGAGCGCCTTGGCGACCGTCCGGCTGCCGACCCGGCCGGGTTCGGCGACCGGCTCGGCGGTCACCGCCGCGCCGGCCAGGATCCGCGCCCGCTCGTCGGCATCGAGGATGTCGATATCGCCGACCGCGGCCGCCGGATCACCGGTCAGCGCGTCCAGCACCCGGTCCAGCCGCTCGGCGAGGGTGTGCACCTCCTCGGCGGTGAAGCGACTGGTCAGGTACTTCCAGGTCACCTCGATCGTCGATTCGGCGGTCACCAGCAGGGTCAGCGGGTAGTGGGTCGCGTCGTTGGTGCCGACGCCGGTCACCGACATGCCGTCGATCGAACTCGCCGCGGCGATCGCATCGGTATCCATCGGATACGACTCGAACACCAGCAGCGTGTCGAATTGTGCTCCGGCACCGGCGATCCGCTGGATATCGGTGAGGCCCACGTAGTGGTGGTCGAGCAGATCGGCCTGATCGCGCTGCAGGCGCTGCAGCAGGTCCCCGACCGACGAGCGGTCGTCCACGCCGACCCGCACGGGCAGCGTGTTGATGAACAGGCCGACCATGGATTCGACCCCGGTCAGCTCCGGCGGGCGGCCCGAGACCGTCGCACCGAACACCACGTCGTCGCGGCCGGTGAGCCGGCCGAGCAGAATGCCCCACGCGGCCTGCACCAGCGTATTCACCGTGACCCCGACCTCGGCGGCGTACTTGGTGATCCGGCGCGTGCGAGCCTCGTCGACCTCGGCGACGAACTTCTCGATCTCGTAGTGCTCGGGTCCGCGCGCCGCGGGTGCGAGCTGGGTCGGCTCGTCCGCACCGGCCAGTGCCCGCGCCCAGGTGCGCAGCGATTCCTCGCGGTCGCGCCCGGCCAGCCAGCTCAGGAAGTTCCGGTACGAGGACACCCGCGGCAGCGCGGCGGTATCCCCGCGCACCGCGTAGAGCACCAGCAGATCGCGCATCAGCAGCGGCATCGACCAGCCGTCCACCAGGATGTGGTGGGTCGTGATCGCCAGGTGGAAGGCATTACTGTCGGTCCGGTACAGCGTGAACCGCAACAGCGGTGCCCGCGACATGTCGAAGTGCGTGGCCCGGTCCTCTTCGAGCAGGCGCTTCAACTCCGGAATCCGCTGCTGCTGCGGCAGATCCGTCAGATCGACGGTATACCACGGCACCTCGACGCGATCCGAGATCAGCTGGACCGCCCGGCCGCCGGCGTCGGTGACGAAGGCGGCGCGCAGGTTCGGGTAGCGGTCCAGGATGCCCTGGCCGGCCGCGCGTAGCCGGTCCTCGTCGACCGCGCCGCCCAAGTCCACCACGGCCTGCATGGTGTAGACGTCCACGGTCTGCTGGGTCATCATCGCGTGGAACAGCAGACCCGACTGCAGTGGCGAGAGCGGCCAGACGTCCGAGAGCCCCGGATACTGCCGTTCCCACTCGTCGATCTCGGACTGCGCGACCTCGACCAGCGGCAGATCGGACGGCGTCAGACCACCCGCCTCCGGCTGCCGGACGTGTTCGGCGAGCGCGGTCAGCGCCGCCACCCACAGATCCGCGAACTCCTGCACGCGCCGCTTGCCGAACAGCCCGGTCGGGAACGCGAAGGATGCGGACAGTTGCGCGCCCTCCGGCCCGTCGGTGACGATCGCGTTGATGTCGATCGCCGCGTTGGCGGGCATATCCGGATCCATATCGGCATCCAGCTGTCCCAGGTCCGCCACCGGCGCCCAGTCGAAACCGACCGGCTCCGAGGCGGTTTCGGCTGTCTCGGCGTTCTGCGCGCCCGCACCGGTATCCGCGCGTCCCAGATAGTTGAAGCTGATCTGGGGTGCGGTACCGGCCGCCAGCTCCGAACCGGTCTCCGGGTTCAGGTAGCGCAGCAGGCCGTATCCGATGCCCTTGTCCGGCACCGCGAGCAACTGCTCCTTCACCGATTTCACGATGTCGCCCAGGGCTTTTCCACCACGCAGGGCGGCCGCGACATCGGCGTGGCCCAGATCCAGCCGCACCGGATAGGCAGTGGTGAACCAGCCCACCGTCCGCGACAGATCGGCGCCCGGGACCACACTCTCCTCGCGGCCGTGTCCCTCGAGCTTCACCAGCGCGGCGCCGCCCGCGGCGTCACCGCGCCATGCGCTGACCGCCAGCGCGAGCGCCGACAGCAGGCCGTCGTCGACACCGGCCCGGTACTTGTCCGGCACGCCGGTCAGCACCGCATCGGTCACCTCGGCCGGCAGCAGTACCTCGACCCGATCGACGGTGTCGAAGGTGTCGACCGCGGGGTCGAAGGCCCGCTCGCCCAGCACCGGATCCTCGGACGCCGCAATCTGCTGCCAGAACGGCAGTTCCGTGGCTCGCGCGGTGGCGGCGTCGACCAGGGCGTGCGCCCAGCGGCGCATCGACGTGCCGTTCGCCGGCAGCACCACGGCCTCATCCGACCTCAGCTGCGACCAGGCCACCGCGAGATCCGGGATGAGAATGCGCCACGACACACCGTCGACCACGAAGTGGTGAGCGACGATCACGAGCACGTCCCGGCGAGATGAACCGGCACCGGTGAAGGCGAACCACAGGAACTGCGTCATCACCGCATTCGCCGGATCGAGACGGCCCAGTGCCGCGTCGTATTCGACGCTCGCCCGGCGCGACAGTTCCGCATCCGAGATGTCACCGGGCAGGTCGATCCGATGCACCAGGGCATCGACGTCGATCGCACCCTGTTCCAGGGCCGCGAACGTCCACCGGTCCCGGCTGTTCACGGCGGCGGATTGGTTGCGCCGCAATCGGGTCCGCAGCACATCGTGGTGATCGACGACCGCGGCGACGGTCGCGACCAGCGTCTCCCGGTCGGTGTCGTCGGGCAGTCGCAGCGCCATGGCCTGCGAAAACCGCTGATACGACGCTCCGGTGCCGAGGATCGAGGCCATGATCGGCGTCAGCGGGATCTCGCCGACACCGCCACCGGGCAGTTCGGCGAGCACCCGCTGCTCGGCCTCACCCGCGCGGGTGGCGATCTCCGCCAGCGCGGCCACGCTGCGCCGCTCGAAGACCTGCCGCGGCGTGAAGAGCACACCGCGCGCCTTGGCCCGCGAGACCAGCTGGATCGACAGGATCGAGTCGCCGCCGAGAGCGAAGAACGAATCGTCGAGTCCGACCTGATCGACGCCCAGCACCTCGGCGAACACCTCGGCGATGGTCGCCTCGAGCGCACTCGTCGGCGCCCGGAACTCGCGCGGCGCGAGCTGGGGTTCCGGCAGCGCCTTGCGGTCGAGCTTGCCGACCGGGGTCAGCGGGATCTCGTCCAGGACCACGATCGCCGAGGGCACCATATGCGGCGGCAGCACCGCGGCCACATGGTCGGTGACCGCCGCGGGGTCGACCGCACGGCCCGGAACACCCAGCACGTAGGACACCAGAATCGTTGCGCCGGCGGCCGTTTCGCGACCGATGGTGATCGCGAATTCGACATCCGGGTGCCGGCCGAGCACCGCGTCGATCTCACCGAGTTCGATGCGGAAGCCGCGGATCTTCACCTGGAAGTCGGTGCGGCCGACGTAATCGAGCTCCCACGGCACCTCCGGGCGGGCGATATTGCCGGCGCGCACATCCGGTTCGGCATACCACCGCACCACGTCACCGGTGCGGTACATCCGGGTTCCGGGCGCACCCCACGGGTTGGCGACGAACCGCTCCGCGGTCAGCCCCGGCCGATGCTGGTAGCCGCGGGCCACCGCACCACCGGACAGGAACAGCTCACCGGCCACCCCCGGCGGCACCGGGTTCATGCGGGCGTCGAGTACCAGCGCCGACATACCGTGCACCGGGGTGCCGATGGTGATGTGGTTGCCCGGGAACAACCGCGCATACGAGGAGATGATCGTCGTCTCGGTCGGACCGTAGGCATTGAAGTACTTGCGTCCCGGCTGCCACTTCGCCAGCAGTTCCGGCGTGGTCACATCGCCACCCACCGACGTCACCAGCAACTGTTCCTGGTCGGCCGGATCCATCGTGCCCAGCACCGCGGGCGTGATGATGGTGTGGGTGACCTGCTCGGTGCGCAGCAGTTCCGCCAGCTCCGGGCCGCCGATGATCTGCGGCGGGGTGATCACCAGCGTGGCGCCGATGTAGAACGCGCACACCCACTCCAGCACCGACGGGTCGAAGCTGGGCGAGCAGATGTGCAAGAACCGGTGCTGCGGCTCCAGGCCGTACAGGCTCGTCGCCACATCCGCCAGGCCGCCGAGACCGGCGTGGGTCACGGTGACGCCCTTGGGTTTACCGGTCGAGCCCGAGGTGTAGATGACATAGGCCGGATGCGCCATCTGCAACGGGGTGCGCCGGTCGGCGTCGGTCACCGGCGCCGCCGACTGCGCGGCGCACAGCTCGTCGGTCGCGGGATCATCGAGGACCAGCCATTCCACGTCGCCGGGCAGGTCGCCGACATACGCCGAACCGGTGATACCCAGCAGCGCACCGGAATCGGTGAGCATATGCCGCACCCGATCCTCGGGATAGTTCGGATCCACCGGCACGTGCGCGCCACCGGCCTTGGTGACGGCCAGGACGGCCAGCACCATCTCGTAGGAACGCGGGAAGGAGACCGCGACCAGTTGCTCGGGTCCGACACCGCGTTCGATCAGCACCCGCGCCAAACGCGAGGACCGGTCGTCGAGTTCGCCGTAGGTGATCGATTCACCGTTGTAGCGCACCGCGATTCGATCGCGGCCGAGCCGGACGCCGTGGCTCATCAGATCCGGCAGCAGTCCGGTGGCCATCACCTCGTCGCCGTGGACATGGGTGAGCAGCTCGTACTCCTCGGCGGCCAGCAGCGACAGATCGCCGACGGGGGTCTGCGGCTGCGCGACGATCGCCGCGAGCAGACGGGTGAACCGCTGCGCGAAGACCTCCACCGTGGCCTCGTCGAAAAGGTCACGCGCGTAGGAGAACTCGGCGTACATGCCGTTGCGGTCGTCGTCGGATTCGCGAACCGTCAGCGACAGATCGAATTTCGCGGTGTCGACGTCGAAATCGAGTGCCGAGACGTGCAATCCGGGCAGTTCGAACGTGCTCTCGGGCAGGTTCTCGAACGACAGCGCCACCTGGAACAGCGGATGCCGCGCGGTGGAGCGCTCCGGATTGAGCAGTTCGACCAGCCGCTCGAACGGGATGTCGGCGTGCGCGAAGGCCTGCAGGTCCGCGTCCTTGGCGTGGCTCAGCAGCTCACCGAAGGTCAGCTCGCCCCGCACGTGGGTGCGCAGCACCAGCGTGTTGACGAACATGCCGATCAGATCGTCGAGTTCGGCCTCGCCGCGGCCCGCGATCGGGGTGCCGATCGCGATGTCGTCGGTACCCGACATCCGCGCCAGGAACAGTGCGAGTGCGGTGTGCACGACCATGAACAGCGTCGCGTTCTGCTCGCGCGCGGTGCGCTGCAGCCCCTCGTAGAGCTCGGTGCCGATCGGGAACAGCACCCGCCCGCCCTGGAACGACTGCACGGTCGGCCGCGGCCGGTCCGCGGGCAGGTTCAGCTCGTCCGGAATTCCGGCCAGCGCCTGCCGCCAGTAGTCGGCCTGGGCACTGACCAGGCTCTCCGGATCGTCCTCGGAGCCGAGCAGGTTGCGCTGCCAGATGCTGAAGTCGGCGTACTGCACCGGCATCGGCGCCCACGCCGGTGCCGCCCCCTCGGCGCGCGAGGCGTAGGCCACCATCAGATCCCGGGTCAGCGGGCCCATCGACCAGCCGTCGGCCGCGATGTGGTGCGCGACGAAGACCAGCACGAAGTCGGTGTCGGTGACCTGGAACAGCCGGATGTGGAACGGAATCTGCGTGGTCACATCGAAGCCGGTCGTCACGGCGGCGGTGACGGCCTCGACCACGCCGGACTCCTCGATCCGCACCGGCTCGAGATCGATCGCCACCTCCGCCGGCGACAGCACCCGTTGCACCGGGCCGGCATCGGTCTCGGGGTAGACCGTGCGCAGGATCTCGTGGCGTGCGATGAGATCGGCGACCGCCTCGCGCAGCGCGGACACATCCAGCGCGCCGGAGAGCCGGATCGCCACCGGGATGTTGTCCACCGACGAGGTGGTGTCGAACTGGTTGAGGAACCACATGCGGTTCTGCGCCAGCGACAGCGGGATGTGCTCGGGACGCGGCCCGGCCGTCAGCGGCGGACGACCACCGGCACCGGCCTGCTGTTCGACCTTGGCGGCCAGCCCGGCCACCGTCGAGGATTCGAACAGCGCCCGCACCGGTACCCGGGTGTCGAGCAGCGCACCGAGGCGCGCGGCGACCTGAGTGGCCAGCAGCGAGTTACCGCCGAGGGCGAAGAAGTCGTCGTCGGCGCCGACGCGCTCGGCGGACAGCACATCGGCGTACACCGAGGCGACCGCCTCTTCGATCGGTGTCGAGGGCGCCCGGAAGGCGGTGGTCTCGAATTCCGGTGCGGGCAGCGCGCGCCGGTCGAGCTTGCCGTTGATGTTCAGCGGCAACGCGTCCAGTTCGACGAAGGCCGAGGGCACCATGTACGACGGCAGCGCCGCGTTCAGTGCCGACTTCACCGCATCGATGTCGAGGCTGTCGCCGGCCGGGACCAGGTACGCCACCAGTCGGTCGCCGATGCGCGGGTCCGACTTCGCCAGCACCGCGACCTGCGCGACCTCGTCCAGGCCGAGCAGCGCCGATTCGATCTCGCCGAGTTCGATACGGAAGCCGCGGATCTTGACCTGAAAGTCGGTGCGGCCCTGGTATTCCAGTTCGCCGCAGGCATTCCAGCTCACCAGGTCACCGGTGCGGTACATCCGGGCGCCCGGCTGGAAGGGGTTGGCCACGAACCTGTCCGCGGTCAGATCCGGCCGCGCGAAGTAGCCGCGGGCCAGCTGCGCACCGGCCAGATACAGCTCGCCGGCGACGCCGTCCGGCACCGGGTGCAGGCGCGAATCCAGCACGTAAACCTGGCTGTTCCACTCGGGCGCACCGATCGACACCGACTGCTGTTCGTCCGCGGTGACGCGATGGCTCGTGATCGAGACCGCGGCCTCGGTCGGGCCGTACAGGTTGAACAGTTCGGCGGCGTTGTCGCGGCGGAACCGCTGCGCGGTCGCACCCGGCAGCGCCTCACCGATGGCCAGCACGCGACGCAGCGAATTCGTCAGCGTCCCACCGGATTCGGTGAGCAGCGCGTCCAGCATCGAGGGCACAACGTGCAGCGTGGTGACCGCTTCACGGGCCATCAGTTCGTTGAGATAGGCCGGGTCGCGGTGGCCGTCCGGCGCCGCGATCACCAGGCGTCCACCGGAGACGGCCGCGGACCAGAACTCCCAGACCGACAGGTCGAAGGTGGCCGCGGTCTTCAGCAGCACCGAATCCTCGGCGCCCAGGCCGAATTCGGCGATCTTCCACAGCAACTGGTTGACCACCGCGGCGTGCGGGACCGCCACACCCTTCGGCCGACCGGTGGAGCCGGAGGTGAAGATCACGTACGCGGTGTGCTGCGGGAGCAGCGGCGCGACCCGCTCGGCATCCTCGATCGGCGAATCGTCACCGCTGGTGTCGAGGTCGTCGACGCGGACCACCGGTGCGACATCGGTCTCGAATCCGGCGTCGGCATCGGTGAGCACACAGACCACGTCGGCGGTGTCGAGGATGTAGCCGGTGCGTTCGGCCGGCTGATCCGGATCCACCGGCACATAGGCGCCGCCGGCCACCGTGACCGCGTACATGGCGAGCACCAGATCGACCGAGCGGCGCATCGCCAGCGCGACCCGCGACTCCGGCCCGACACCGAGCGAAATCAGGTGCCGTGCCAGTAGATTGACCCGGCGGTCGAGTTCGGCGTAGGTCACCCGGGTGCCGTCGGCGCCGACCAGCGCGTCGCGCTCGGAGTGGGTGTCGACCGTCGCGTCCAGTAGCGAGGCCAGCGTCGCCGACCGGTCCACCGGATGATCGGTGGCGTTGCGGGTGGCGATCAGCGCACCGCGTTCGGCGGCGTCGAGCAGATCGATATCGCCGACCGCGGTATGCGGTGCGGCCACGATCGCGCCCAGCATCCGCACGAAACGATCCACGAAGCCCGCCACCGTGTCGTGGTCGAACAGATCGGTCGCGTAGGTGAAGAATCCGGTGATGCCCTCGGGCGCACCGGTGTCGCTGTAGCGGTCGGTGGCGATCAGGTGCAGGTCGAACTGTGAGAGCTGGGTGTCGAAGTCCAGTCCGCTGACCCGCAGGCCCGGCAGCTCCAGCGTGGCCTGGGCCAGGTTCTGGAACGACAGGCCCACCTGGAACAGCGGATGCCGCGCGGTGGAGCGCACCGGGTTCAACACCTCGACCAGCCGCTCGAACGGCACGTCCGCGTGGGCGAAGGCCTGGATGTCGATATCGCGCTGCCGCCCCAGCAGTTCGGTGAAGCCGGCACCGGCGTCGACCTGGGTCCGGAACACCAGGGTGTTGACGAACATGCCGATCAGATCGTCGAGCACGGCCTCGCCGCGACCGGCCATCGGGGTGCCGATGGCGATATCGTCGGAACCCGACAGCCGCGCCAGCAGGACCGCCAGCGCGGTGTGCACGACCATGAACAACGTCGCGCCCTCGGTGCGGGCCACATCGATCAGCGCCCGATGCAGTTCGGCATCGATGCGCATCTCGACCTTGCCGCCGGCGAAGCTCTGCACGGCCGGACGCGGGCGGTCCGACGGCAGATCGAGCTGATCGGGCAGCTCGGCCAGCGCCTGCTTCCAGTACGCGACCTGCTTGGAGGCCAGCGAATCCGGATCGTCCTCACTGCCCAGCAGTTCGCGCTGCCAGATGCTGTAGTCGGCGTACTGGACCGCCAGCGGCGCCCAGTTCGGCGCCAGCCCGGCCGCGCGGGCGGCGTAGGCGGTCATCAGATCGCGGGTCAGCGGGCCCACCGACGAACCGTCGCCGGAGATGTGGTGCACGACCATGGCGAGCACGTATTCGGCTGTACCGCTTGCGGTTTCGGTGTCCGAACGGACCTCGACCAGCGCGACCCGCACCGGCACCTCGGTGGTGACGTCGAAGCTGGTGTTGATCAGCGCGACCACCTCGGACTCCACCGCGGCGGCATCGACGACGCGCAGCTCGAGCTCCGGAATCGCCTGGGTCGCGGGCAGAATCACCTGCACCGGCCCCTGGTCGGTCTGCGGGTACACGGTCCGCAGAATCTCGTGCCGCGCCACCAGATCCGCCATCGCGGCCCGCAGCGCCGACACGTCCAGCGCACCGCTCAGCCGCACCGCGATCGGCACATTGTAGGCGGCCGAGGCGGTGTCGAAGCGGTTGAGGAACCACATCCGCTGCTGCGCCAGCGACAGCGGGATCCGCGGTGGGCGCGGCGCGGCGGTCAGCGCGCGGCGTCCGCCGGCGTCGGCGTGGTGCTCCACTCGGGTAGCGAGCGCGGCGACCGTGGAGGCCTCGAACAGCAGGCGCACCGGCACCCGGGTGTTCAGCGCCTCGCCCAGGCGCGCGGCGACCTGCGTGGCGAGCAGCGAGTTGCCGCCCCACGCGAAGAAGTCGTCGTCGCGGCCCATCGTGCCGGATTCCTTACGCAGCACATCGGCGAAGGTGTTGGCCACGATCTGCTCGATCGGGGTCACCGGCGCGCGGAAGACGGCCTTCTCGAAGACCGGTTCGGGCAGTGCGGCGCGGTCCAGTTTGCCGTTGGCGTTCAGCGGCAGCGCGTCCAGCTGCATGAACACCGACGGCACCATGTAGGACGGCAGCCGTTCGGCGAGTGCGGCCTGCAGCGCCTGCTTGTCCAGTTCGGCGGTGCCGACCACGTAGGCGACCAGGCGATCGCCCAGATTCGGATCCGCGTGGGCGACAACGGCGGTCGCGGTGACGACCGGCTGCCGCAGCAGCACCGCCTCGACCTCGCCGAGTTCGATGCGGAAACCGCGGATCTTCACCTGGAAGTCGGTGCGGCCCCGGTAGTCCAGTTCACCCCGGTCGGTCCACGCCACCAGGTCACCGGTGCGGTACATCCGCGTGCCCGGCTCCCCGAACGGATCGGCGACGAACCGGTCCGCGGTCAGATCCGCGCGACCGAAGTAGCCGCGCGCGAGCTGCGCACCGGCCAGATACAGCTCTCCCGGCACCCCCACCGGAACCGGCCGCAGCCGCGAATCCAGCACGTACACCCGGCTGTTCCATTCCGGCGCGCCGATCGACACCGACTGGCGGTCGGCGGCGGTGACGCGATGGCTGGTGATCGAGACCGCGGCCTCGGTCGGGCCGTACAGGTTGAACAGCGCTGCCTCGGCGGTCTCCAGGAAACGCTGCGCGGTCGCGGCCGGCAGCGCCTCACCGATGGCGAGCACCCGCTTCAGCGACGAGCTGAGCATCCCTTCGCTCTCGGTGAGCAGGGCGTCGAGCATCGACGGCACCACATGCAGCGTGGTGACGGCGGTGCCGAGCATCAGTTCGTTGAGGTAGGCCGGATCGCGATGCCCCTCGGGCGCGGCCACCACGAGGCGGCCACCGCACGCGGCGGCGGTCCAGAACTCCCACACCGACAGGTCGAAGGTCGCCGCGGTCTTGAGCAGCACCGAATCACCGGCCCCGAGGCCGAATTCGGCGATCTCCCAGCGCAACTGGTTGACGATCGCACCGTGCGACACCACCACACCCTTGGGACGGCCGGTGGAGCCGGAGGTGAAGATCACGTACGCGGCGTTGGCCGCGGTGAGCTCGCGCAACCGCTCCCCCGCGGTGATCGGCGCCGCCGAATAGCCGGAGAGCTCGAGTCCGTCGAGTTCGATCACCGGACGCTGCGGGGTCCAGCGCAGCGCGCTCTCCCCGTCCTGGTCGGCGGTCGCCGCGACGGTGGCCGAGGTGGTCAGCACACAGGCGGGTGCCGCGGTCTCGAGGATGTAGTCGATGCGTTCGGCGGGCTGCCCCGGATCGATCGGCACGTAGGCCGCACCGGTCTTGGCCACCGCGTACATCGCGACGATCAGCTCCACCGAGCGGCCCAGGGCCAGCGCCACCCGGTCCTCGGTGCCGATCTCGCATTCGACGAGGTAGCGCGCCAGGCGGTTCACCCGGGCGTCGAGGTCGCCGTAGGTCAGCACCTGCTGCGCCGTTCCGGTGGCTTCGGAGTCGACCACCAGCGCGACCGCGGTCGGATCGGCGGCGACCGTCGCGTCGAGCAGCGACACCAGCGTCGCCTCGGTGTCGATCGGGTGGGCGGTCTCGTTCCACTGCCGCAGGATCCGCTCGTTCTCGGCGGGATCGAGCAGGTCGATATCACCGACCGGGCCGGACGCGTCCGCGATCACCGCGTCGAGGACCCGGACGAACCGGTCCGCGAAGCCCTGCACCGTCGACTCGTCGAAAAGGTCGATGGCATAACCGAATTCGGTGATGATCTCGGCCGGCGAACCGTCCTCGGCGTAGCGGTCGTAGAGCGTCACGTGCAGATCGGTCTTGGCCAGCTGGGAATCGAAATTCACCGCGCTCACCGAGAGACCGGGCAGCTCCAGGGCGGTCTCGGCCAGGTTCTGGAACGACAGGCCCACCTGGAACAGCGGGTTGCGCGCCGTGGACCGCACCGGGTTGAGCACCTCGACCAGCCGCTCGAACGGCACGTCGGCGTTGGTGAAGGCCTCGAGGTCACGCTCGCGCACATCGGCGAGCAGTTCGGCGAAGCTCGCGTTGCCGTCGATGCGGGTGCGGAACACCAGGGTGTTGACGAACATGCCGATCAGATCGTCGAGTTCGCGCTCACCACGCCCGGCGATCGGTGTACCGACGGCGATGTCGTCGGTACCCGAGAGGCGCGACAGCAGCACGGCCAGCGCCGCGTGCACGACCATGAACAGCGAGGCGTTGTTCGCGCGCGCCAGCTCGTGCAGGCGGGCGTGGCGCTGCGGGTCGATCTCGAAGCGAATCGCCTTGCCCTGGAACGACTGGGCCGGCGGACGCGGGCGGTCGGTCGGCAGTTCCAGCTGGTCCGGCAGTCCGTCGAGGGCGGCGGTCCAGTAGGCGACCTGCTGGGCGGCCAGCGATTCCGGATCCTCCTCGGACCCGAGTACCTCGCGCTGCCACAGCGCGTAGTCGGCGTATTGCACCGGCAGCGGCGTCCACTGCGGCGCCTCACCCTGCACGCGCGCGGCGTAGGCCGCCATCAGATCCCGGGCCAGCGGTCCCATCGAGGAGCCGTCGGCGGCGACGTGGTGGACGGTGAACGCGAGGACGTGCTCCTCGGGCGACTGGTCCCCGCCGGTGATCCGGAACAGTGCGACCTTCAGCGGCACCTCGGCGGTGACGTCGAAGGTGGTCATCGCGAATTCGATGATGCGGTCCAGCAATTCGTCCTCGGCCACCGCCACCGGCTCCAGCGCGGGCGCGGGATCGGTCGCGGGCAGAATCACCTGGTGCGGGCCGTCCGCCGAGCGCGGGTACGTGGTGCGCAGCACCTCGTGCCTGGCCAGGACGTCACCGAGCGCACGTTCCATGGCCGCGACGTCGAGCGCGCCCGACAGCCGCACCGCGAGCGGAATGTTGTCCACCGCGGAGGTGGCGGTGTCGAACTGGTTGAGGAACCAGTAGCGCTGCTGCGCCGGCGAGAGCGGAATCCGTTGCGGCCGTTGCCCGGCCACCAGCTTCGGCCGCGTCCGGCCGGACCCGGCGCCCTGCTCCAGGCGCGCGGCCAGGGCGGCGACGGTCGACGCCTCGAACAGGTCGCGCACCGCCAGCTGGGTGTCGAGCGCGGCGCCCAGGCGCGCGGTCACCTGGGTGGCGATCAGCGAGTTGCCGCCCAATTCGAAGAAGTCGTCGTCGAGACCGACCCGGGGCACACCCAGCACATCGCTGAACGTGCCGGCCACGATCTCCTCGATCGGGGTGGCCGGGGCGCGGAACTGCCGGGCCTCGAACACCGGCGCCGGCAGCGCCTTGCGGTCCAGCTTGCCGGAGGCGTTGAGCGGGAAGGCGTCCAACACCACGAAGGCCGAGGGCACCATATAGCCGGGCAGCGCCTCGCCGAGTTCGGTGCGCACCGCGTCGGGGTCGACGGTGGTGCCGGTCGCGGGCACCACGTAGGCGACCAGCTGATCGCCGAGCCGGTCGTCGGAGCGCACGACCACCACGGCCTGCGCGACGGCGTCGACGGCCACCAGTGCCGATTCGATCTCGCCGAGTTCGATGCGCAGACCGCGCAACTTCACCTGGAAGTCGGTGCGGCCCAGGTACTCCAGTTCGCCGGCGGAACTCCAGCGCACCAGGTCGCCGGTGCGGTACATCCGCTCACCGACCCCGAAGGGGTTGGCCACGAACCGATCCGAGGTCAGATCGGGGCGCGCGACATAACCGCGCGCCAGCTGATCACCGGCCAGATACAGCTCACCCGCGACGCCGGTGGCGACCGGGTGCAGCCGCGAATCCAGCACGTAGACACGGGTGTTCCACACCGGGCGGCCGATCGGCACCGCGACCGTGTCGGCCTCGGTCACCTCGTGATAGGTGACGTCGACGGCGGCCTCGGTCGGGCCGTAGAGGTTGTGCAGCCGCGCGCCGGTCAGCTCGATCAGGCGCTGGGCGGTGACCGCCGGCAGCGCCTCACCGGAGGCGAACACCCGGCGCAGCGTGGTGCAATCGGCGCCGGAGGAGTCCAGCGCGGCGACGAAGACCGACAGCATCGACGGCACGAAGTGCACGGTGGTGATGCGCTCGGCGTCGATCAGGTCCGCCAGATACGCCGGATCGCGGTGGCCGTCGGGCTTGGCGACGACCAGGCGAGCGCCGACCTGCAGCGGCCAGAAGAACTCCCACACCGACACGTCGAAGGTGGCGGGTGTCTTCTGCAAGACGACATCGTCGAGGTAGAGGTCGTACTCGTCCTGCATCCAGGCCAGACGGTTCACGATCGCGGCATGGCTGACGGCCACACCCTTCGGCCGTCCGGTGGAACCGGAGGTGAAGATCACGTAGGCGGTGTGGGCGGGACGCAGCGGGGCGATGCGGTCGGCATCGGCCACCGGGTCGTCGGCGTACTCCGACAACTCGAGCTCGTCGATCGCGACGACCGGCACGTCCGGCCCTGCCGCGAGCGGGCTGTCCGCGGTGGTCAGCACGCAGACCGGGTTCGCGGTCGCCAGTACGTATTCGGTGCGCTCGGCCGGGTGGTCGGGGTCCAGCGGCACATAGCCGCCACCGGCGACCGTCACCGCGTACATGCCGATGACCAGTTCCAGCGAACGCCGCATATGCAGCGCCACCAGCGAATCCGGGCCCACGCCCTGCTCGATCAGGTAGCGGGCGAGCCGGTTCACCCGGGCAGCCAACTCGCCGTAGGACAGAGTTGTCCCCTCGAACGTCAGCGCCGGTTCGTCGGGATCGAGTTCGACCTGCCTCTCGAACATCGAGGCCAGCGTCAGCGCGACGGTACCGGCCGCCCGGCCGAGAACGACGCGGTCGACGTCGTAGGCGGTGGCGTTCCAGTTGTCGACGATGGTGCGGCGTTCGACGGTGTCGAGCAGGTCGACATCGCCGATCGCGGCGGCGGGATCCGCGGTCACCGCGTCCAGCATCCGGACCAGACGATCGGCGAAGGCCGCGACCGTCCGGGCGTCGAACATGTCGGTGGCATAAGCCAATTCGGCCGACATACCCTCGGCGGAACCGTCGGCGGCGAAGCGCTCGGTGAGGTTCAGGTGCAGATCGAATTTCGCGGTCAGCACATCCAGCGGCAGGCCGCTGACTTCGAGATCCGGCAGCGCGAACGAGGCCTCGCCGGTGTTCTGGAACGACAGCATCACCTGGAACAGCGGATGCCGCGCCTGCGAACGCGCCGGGTTCAAAATCTCCACCAGCCGCTCGAACGGCAGATCCGCGTGCCCGAAGGCGGCCAGGTCGGATTCCTTGGTGCGCGCGAGCAATTCGGTGAACGACATCGCCGGATCGACACTGCTGCGCAGCACCAACGTGTTGACGAACATGCCGATGGCATCGTCGAGCGCGGCCTCACCACGGCCCGCGACCGCGGTACCGATGGCCAGGTCGTCACTGCCGGACAACCGCGCCAGCAGCGCCGCGAAGGCGGCGTGGGTGACCATGAACAGGCTGGCACCGTGGGTGCGCGCCAGCCCGTTGAGCCGGCGTACCAGCGCGGCGTCGAGCGAGAACTCGTGTACGCCACCGCGATACGTGGCGACCGCGGGTCGCGGACGATCGGTGGGCAGATCCAGCTGGTCGGGCAGGCCCGCCAGATGCTGCGACCAGTACGACACCTGCTGGGCGATCAGCGATTCCGGATCGTCCTCGGAGCCGAGCGTTTCCCGCTGCCACAGGGCGTAATCGGCGTACTGCACCGGCAGCGGCGCCCAGCCCGGCGCGGCGCCCTGCGAGCGCGCCGCGTAGGCGAGCATCACATCGCGGGCCAGCGGCCGCACCGACCAGCCGTCACCGGAGATGTGGTGAACGACGAAGACCAGCACGTAGTCCGGAGTCGGCTCACCGGCGCCGTTGCCGCTCGCATGCTCGACGCGGAACAACTTGGCGCGCACCGGAACCGCGGCGGTGACGTCGAAGCCGGTGAGGACCAGTTCGCGCACCCGCTGGGGCAGTTGCGCCTCGGTCACCGGTTCGGCGTCCAGTTCCACCGCGTCGCGGTCGGCGGGCAGGATCACCTGCACGCCCTGGCCCTCGGAGGTTTCCGGGTAGACCGTGCGCAGCACCTCGTGGCGTTCGATCACGTCCGCGACGGCCTCGCGCAGGGCGTCGACATCGAGCGCGCCGGTGAGCCGGACCGCCATCGGGATGTTGTTGACCGCGCTGGCGGTGTCGAAGCGGTTGAGGAACCACATCCGCTGCTGCGCCAGCGAGAGCGGAATCTCCTCCGGTCGCGGTCCCGCCACCAGGGCACGGCTGCCACCGGAACCGGCGTGGGTCTCCAGCCGGGCGGCGAGTGCCGCCACGGTCGGCGCCTCGAACAGGGTCCGCACCGGGATGCGGGTGTTCAGCGCCTGGCCCAGGCGGGCCACCACCTGGGTGGCGATCAGCGAGTTGCCGCCCAGTTCGAAGAAGTCGTCGTCGAGACCGACCGGCCGCGCCTCGGTGTCGATGCCCAGCACCTCGGCAACCGTGGCGGCGACGATCTCCTCGACCGGTGTGGTCGGGGCGCGGAACTCTCGTGCCTCGAATTCCGGTGCGGGCAGCGCGCGCCGGTCCAGCTTGCCGTTCGCGCTCAGCGGCAGGGCGTCGAGCACGACGATCGCGGCCGGAACCATATAGGAGGGCAGCCGCGCCGCCAGGTGCGCGCGGATCGCGTCGAGATCGATCTCGCCGACGCCGGCGGCGGGCACGACATAGCCGACCAGCTGCTCGCCGATCCGCTCGTCGGCGCGCACCACGGCCACCGCCTGCGCGACCGAATCCTGTGCGGTGAGCGCGGATTCGATCTCGCCGAGCTCGATGCGCAGACCGCGCAACTTCACCTGGAAGTCGGTGCGGCCGAGATATTCGATGGCCCCGTCGACGCCGCGGCGTACCAGGTCACCGGTGCGGTACATGCGGGAACCGCTGCCGCCGAAGGGATTCGCGACGAAGCGGTCCGCGGTCAGGTCGGTGCGGCCGAAGTAGCCGCGCGCCAGCTGAGCGCCGGCCAGATACAGCTCACCGGCGACTCCGGCCGCAACCGGATGCAGCCGCGCGTCCAGGATGTAGGCCTGCGCGTTCCACACCGGCAGGCCGATCGGTACCGCGCCGGCGATATCCGCGGCGACCGGCATGGCGGTCGCGTGCACGGTGAATTCGGTGGGGCCGTACAGGTTGTGCAGTTCGGCGGTGCCGATGCGGCGGTAGGCCTGCGCGGCGTCGGCGGTGAACGCCTCACCCGCGATGAGCAGGGTGCGCAGCGAGGACACCTCGGCGGCCGTCCCCGCATGCATGCTGTCGGAGAACACCGACAGCATCGACGGCACGAACGAGGTCATCGTGACCTGCTGTGCCGCGATCACCTCGGCGAGATAGCCGGGATCGCGATGGCCGTCCGGCGCGGCGATCACCAGGCGCGCGCCGGTGGCGGTCGCGCCGAACAGCTCCCACACCGACACGTCGAAGGTCGGCGGCGTCTTGAACAGCACCACCTCACCGGCGTCGATGCCGTATTCGGTGGTGATCCAGCGAATCTGGTTCACCACCGCGGCCTGCGAGACCGCCACGCCCTTCGGCCGTCCGGTCGAACCGGAGGTGAAGATCACGTAGGCGAGGTGCTCCGGCCGCAGCGGGGCACGCCGTTCGGTGTCGTCGAGTTCGCCGTCCGGGTAGCCGGACAGATCCAGCTCGTCGATACGAACGGCGGTCGCCGCACCCTCGAGCGCGCGGTCGATGTCCGCGCCGTCGCGAGCGGTGGTGAGCACGGCGATCGGTGCGGCGGTGTCGACCACGTAGCGAATGCGCTCACCCGGCTGTTCCACATCCAGCGGCACGTACGCGCCACCGGCCTCCAGCACCGCGTAGGCGGCCACGACGAGGTCGAGCGAACGCCGCATGCCCAGTGCCACCCGGGCATCCGGACCCACACCCGCCTCGACCAGATACCGGGCGAGTCGCTGGGCCCGCGCCGCGAATTCGGCGTAGGTCAGCGTGACGCCGGCCTCCGGGTCGACCACCGCGACCGCGTCCGGGGTCTGTTCGACCTGGGCGTGGAAGTCGGCCAGCAGGGTGGTGGCGCCTTCGCGGCGCACCGGCAGATGACGTGCCGTGTTGTTCCAGCCACGCAGTTCGCGCGCCGCCTCGGCGGGAGCGAGCAGATCGATGTCGCCCACCCGGGCCGCCGGTTCGACGACCACGGCGGTCAGCACACGCACCAGGCGATCGGCGAAGCCGGCGATCGTCTCGTCGTCGAAAAGGTCGGTGGCGTAGACGAATTCGGCGGTGATACCGCCGGCCGCGGTGGCGCCGTCGGCCGTCTCGGCGGTCTCCTCGGTGAGCACCAGTTGCAGATCGAACTTCGCGGTATCGATCGGCAGTTCCACACCGCTGACCGTCAGTCCCGGCAGCTCCAGGGCGTTCTGGCCGGTGTTCTGGAACGACAGCATCACCTGGAACAGCGGATGCCGCGCCTGCGAACGCGCCGGGTTCAAAATCTCCACCAGCCGCTCGAACGGCAGATCCGCATGTCCGAACGCGGCGATGTCGGTGCTGCGCACCGACTGCAGCAGATCGGTGAAGCTCGCACCGCCGTCGATCTCGGTCCGCAACACCAGCGTGTTGACGAACATGCCGATCAGATCGTCGAGCGCGCGCTCACCACGACCGGCCACCGGGGTGCCGATGGCGATATCGGCCTCCCCGCTCAGCCGCGACAGCACCAGTGCCAGCGCCGCGTGGGTGACCATGAACATGGTCGCGCCGCGGGTGCGGGCCAGTTCGGCGAGACGGGCGTGCACGTCGGCGTCGATGTGGAAGGTGTGCGTCGCGCCGCGGCCGGAGGCGACCGCCGGACGCGGCCGGTCGGCGGGCAGATCCAGCTGTTCGGGCACTCCGCGCAGCGCTTCGCGCCAGTAGTCGATCTGGTCGGCGATCACCGATCCCGGATCGTCCTCACGGCCGAGCACCTCGCGCTGCCAGAGCGCGAAGTCGGCGTACTGCACCGGCAGCGGCGCCCAGGCCGGTTCGCCGCCCTCGACGCGCGCCCCGTAGGCGGTCATCACGTCGCGGGTCAGCGGGCCCATCGAGAAGCCGTCGGCGGAGATGTGGTGCACCACGAGGGCCAGCACGTGCTCGGTCGGGCTGACCTCGAACAGCCGGGCCCGGAACGGCACCTCGACGGTGACATCGAAGCCGGTACCGACCAGCTCCGAAATCCGCTGCGGCAGTTCGGCCTCGGTGACATCGATCGGCGTGAGATCGGGGATGACCTTCGAGGTCGGCACGATCTCCTGGTACGCGGTCCCGTCCACCTCGGGATAGCGGGTGCGCAGCGATTCGTGGCGCGCCAGCACATCGGCGACCGCGATCTGCAGGGCCTGCCGGTCCAGCAGACCCGACAGCCGCACCGCGGCCGGGATGTTGTCCACCGCGGATTCGGGATCGAAGCGGTTGAGGAACCACATCCGCTGCTGCGCCAGCGACAGCGGCACCAGCTCGGGCCGCTGCTGCGGCACCAGCGCCGCGCGACCGCCCGCACCGGAGCGAGTTTCGGCCCGCGCCGCCAGACCGGCGACGGTGGAGGCTTCGAAGATCTCGCGCACACCCAGCTGGGTGTCCAGAGCGGAGGACAACCGGGCGGCCACCTGGGTGGCGATCAGCGAGTTGCCGCCGAGGGCGAAGAAATCGTCGTCCAGGCCGACCCGGTCCACGCCGAGCACCTCGGCGAAGGTGCCCGCCACGATCTGCTCCACCGGAGTGACCGGCGCACGGAACACCGCCGCCTCGAACACCGGGGCGGGCAGCGCCTTGCGGTCCAGCTTGCCGGACGCGTTGAGCGGGAATTCGTCGAGCACCATCACCAGCGCGGGCACCATGTAGCCGGGCAGCTGCCGGCCCAGTTCCTCGCGCACCGCCTCGGCGTCGACCGGAAGTCCGGGCGTGGCCACGACATACGCCACCAGCTGATCGCCGGTGTGCTGGTCGCCGCGGACCACCACGACGGCCCGGTCGATCTCGTCGAGCCCGGTCAACGCCGTCTCGATCTCGCCGAGCTCGATGCGCAGGCCGCGCACCTTCACCTGGAAGTCGGTGCGGCCCAGGTAGTCCAGTTCACCTCGTTCGTTCCAGGCCACCAGGTCACCGGTGCGGTACATCCGCTCGCCGGCCGGGGCACGACCGGCGGGCCCGGAGGCGGTAGCGGAGCGTGACCACGCAGGGCCCTCGGGAGTGCCCCCATCCGACACAGCGAAGGGGTTGGCCACGAACCGGTCCGAACTCAGATCCGGACGCGTCACATAGCCGTGCGCGAGCTGGGCGCCCGCCAGATACAGCTCACCCGCGACACCCACCGGAACCGGCCGCAACCGCGAATCCAGCACGTACACCCGGGTGTTGAAGACGGGACGGCCGATCGGCACGGAATCGACATCGGCATCGGTCACCTCGTGATAGGTGACGTCGACCGCGGCCTCGGTGGGACCGTAGAGGTTGTGCAGGGCGGCGCCGGTGAGTTCGCGCAGGCGCTGCGCCGACTTGGGGGCCAGCGCCTCACCGGAGGCGAAGACGAGCCGCAGCGTCGTGCATTGCGCGGCCGCGGCCTCGGCGACGAAGACCGCCAGCATCGACGGCACGAAGTGGGTGACGGTGACGCCCTCGCCGACGATCACCTCGGCCAGATACGCGGGATCGCGATGGCCGTCGGGCCGCGCCACCACCAGTCGCGCGCCGATTTGCAAGGGCCAGAAGAACTCCCACACCGACACGTCGAAGGTCGCGGGAGTCTTCTGCAGCACGACATCGGCGGCGGTGAGACCGTATTCGGCTTGCATCCACACCAGCCGGTTGACGATCGCCGCATGCGGCACCGCGACGCCCTTGGGACGACCGGTGGAACCGGAGGTGAAGATCACGTACGCGGTGTTGGCCGGCCGCAGCGGGCTGCGGCGCTCCGCGTCGGCGATCGGCTCGATCGAGTAGCCGGACAGGTCCAGCAGGTCGATACGCACCTGCGCGGTATCGATCTCCAGATCGTCGCCGGAGGTCAGCACACAGACCGGGTCCGCGGTGGCCAGGATGTATTCGGTGCGCTCGGCCGGATGATCCGGATCCAGCGGCACGTAGGCGCCGCCGGCGGCGGCCACGGCGTACATGCCGACCACCAGGTCGAGCGAACGCCGCATACCGAGCGCCACGAAGGTGTCCGGGCCGACGCCGCGCTCGATCAGCCAGCGGGCCAGCGCGTGCACCCGGGCGGCGAAGTCGGCGTAGGACAGAGCTGTCCCCTCGAAGCTCACCGCGGTGGCGTCGGGGGTGCGCTCGACCTGCGCCTCGAACAGCGAGACCAAGGTGGCCGAGCCGTCGACCTCGTGGTCGGTCGAATTCCATTGCGACACCACGAGTTCGCGTTCGGCGGGCTCGAGCAGTTCGATATCGCCGGCGCCGATCGCGGGCTCGCCCACGATGGTGGTGAGCACCCGCAGCAGCCGGTCGGCGATGCGGCGCACCGCGTTCTCGTCGAACAGATCGCGCAGATAGCCCGCCCGGATGCGAAGGGTCGCACCGAGCGAGGCGATCAGGCTGAGCGGATAGTGGGTGGCGTCGGTGGCCTCGAGGCCGGCCACCGCCATACCGTCGATGTCGGCGGCCTGACGCTGAATGCCCTCGGCATCCACCGGATAGGACTCGAACACCACCAGGGTGTCGAACAGTCCACCGATGCCGATCGCGTCCTGGATATCGGCCAGGCCGAGGTAGTGGTGGTCGAGCAGATCCGCCTGCTCACCCTGCACCCGGGTGAGCAGCTGCTCGGCGGATTCGGCGGCATCCAGGCGCACCCGCACCGGCACGGTGTTGATGAACAGGCCGACCATGGACTCGACTCCGGCCAGCTCCGGCGGACGGCCCGAGACGGTGGTGCCGAAGACCACGTCGTCGCGGCCGGTCATCCGGCCCAGAACGATGCCCCAGGCCGTCTGCAGCACCGTGTTGGCGGTGACGCCGATGCGCGCGGCGAATTCGGTCAGCCGGGCGGTCTGCGCGGCGTCGAGTTCGAAGACGTACTCGTCCGACAGCGCGGTGATCTCGCGGCCGGCGTCGGGGCGCGCCAGCAGGGTCGGCTCGGAGATGCCGGCGAGGGCATCGGTCCACGCCGACAGTGAGGCCGGATGATCCTGCTGGGCAACCCATTCCAGGAAGTGCCGGTAGGAACGCACCGCGGGCAGCGCACCGGAGTCGGCATGCGTCGCGTAGAGCACGAGCAGATCCCGCATGAGCAGCGGCATCGACCAGCCGTCGAGCAGGATGTGGTGGTTCGAGACGACCAGCGACCAGCGCTGCTCGGCGACCCGGATCAGGGTGAACCGGATCAGCGGCGGCGCGGCCAGGTCGAACCGGCGGGTCCGGTCGGCCTCGATCAGATCCGCGGCCGCGCCGGTCTCGCGGCGGTCGTGTTCGGCCCAGGTCGCCCGCACGCCGTCCAGCACCACCTGCACCGGATGGCCCTGAGCGTCGGTGACGAAGGCCGTGCGCAACGTCTCGTACCGATCGATCAGAGCCTGTGCGGCACTGCGCAACCGGGCCGGATCGACGCGGCCGGTGAGGTCGAGGACGGCCTGACCGGTGTAGACGTCGACGGAGGCGGCGGCCAGTTCGGCGTGGAACAGCAGACCGGCCTGCAGCGAGGACAGCGGCCACACCTGCGAGATCTCGCCGAAGCGCCGCTCCCAGCCGTCGATATCGCTCTGGCCGACGCGCACCAGCGGGAAGTCCGACGGGGTGTGCCCACCCGCGCCGGCCGATTCCGCGTGCCGCGCAACGGCTTCCAGCGCTCGCGTCCACAGCTGCCCGAATTCGCGCACGGCGTCGGCGTCGAGCAGCGTGGTCGGATAGCCGATCCGCGCGGTCAGCCGGTCGCCGACCACGATGGCGTTGATGTCCAGCGGCGCCATCGCCGGCATATCGGCGTCGTAGTCGCCGGCCAGTTCGCCGAGTTCCGGTGCCGGAATCCAGCCGAAGCCGCGCAGCGCCTCGGGCACCGCGTTGTCGGAGACCCGGCCCAGGTAGTTGAAGCTGACCTGGCCCGGCATCTGCTCCGGCAGCCGGTCGGCGGTGCGCGGGTTCAGGTAGCGCAGCAGGCCGTAGCCGAGGCCCTTGTCGGGCACGGCCAGCAGCTGTTCCTTGACCGCCTTCACGACCCGGCCCATCGCCGGGCCGCCGGTCAGCGCCGCGTCGATGTCGAGACCCGACAGGTCGAAGCGGACCGGGAAGATCGCGGTGAACCAGCCGACCGTGCGGGACAGATCCGCGCCCGGAACGACATCCTCTTCGCGGCCGTGCCCCTCGAGGCGCACGAGCGCGCTGTCGGACCGGCCGTCCGAACCGGCGCGCGCGGCCCGCCACTTCGCCACGGCGAGCACCAGCGCGGCCAGCAGGCCGTCGTTGATTCCACCGTGGTACAGCGCCGGCACGGCGGTCAGCAGGGCCTTGGTGACCTCGGGCGAGACCTCGACCTCGACCTTGGCGGCGACCCCGGCCACATCGACGGCGGGATCGAACGGCCGCTCGGTGAGCAGCGGGTCCGGACCGTCGACGACCGCACGCCACCAGTCGAGTTCGCCGTCGCGGTCGGCGGCCGCACGCTCGAGCGCGTGCGACCAGGTGCGCATGCTGGTCGGCGGCGCGGCCAGCTCCGGCGTCCGCCCGGCCGAGAGCTGTCCCCAGGCGGTGACGAAATCGGGCACGAGGATGCGCCAGGACACGCCGTCGATGACGAGGTGGTGAGCGACCACGATCAGGCGTCCGGTCCGGCCGGCGACCGAAGGCTCCAGCCAGGCGAAGCGCACGACCACCCCGGCCTCCGGATCGAGCCGGTCCAGGCTCGCGTCCAGGGCCGCGGTCGCGATCTCGAACAACTCCGAATCGGTTGCGGTGGAGTCGAATTCGGTGTGATCGAGCAGTGACTCGAGATCGACGGCGCCCGGTGCGGCGGTCTCCACGATCCATTCCGCACCCGCATGCCGGCGCAGCCGCGCCCGCAGCATGTCGTGGCGGTCCACGACGGCGGAGACGGTGGCGAGCAATCCGGCCCGGTCGATGCCGATCGGCAGTTCCAGGGCCAGCGCCTGATGGAACCGGCCGAACGAACCCGACCGCTCCACCATGAACCGGGCCACCGGAGTCAGCGGCATGGTGCCGACGCCGCCGCCCGGCAGCTCGGCCAGCACGGGCACCGAATCACCCTGTCCGGCAGCGGATTCGGCGACCATCGCCAGCCCGGACACGGTGCGCTGTTCGAACACGTCGCGCGGGCTGAACACCACGCCGCGCGCCTTGGCCCGCGACACCAGCTGGATGGAGACGATCGAGTCACCACCCAGTGCGAAGAACGAATCATCGATGCCGACGCGTTCGATGCCCAGCACCTCGGCGAACACCTCGGCGATGGCCTGCTCCACCGGCGTCCGCGGGGCACGGAAGGCCGTGTCGGTGGCGAACTCCGGCTCCGGCAGCGCCTTACGATCCAGCTTGCCGGCCGGGGTCAGCGGCACCCGGTCGATGACCATGATCGACGAAGGCACCATGTAGCCGGGCAGCCGCCGTTCCAGATGGGCCGTCACATCGGCCACATCGATCGACACACCCGAGACCGCGACGACATACGACACCAGCGAGGTGGCACCGGCGCCGCGAGTGTGGCCCACGGTCACCGCGAAGTCGACGGCATCGTGGGCGGTGAGCGCGGCGTCGATCTCACCCAGTTCGATGCGGAAGCCGCGCACCTTGACCTGGAAATCGGAGCGGCCGACGTATTCGACCTCACCGGTGTGGTTCCATCGCACCACATCACCGGTGCGATACATCCGCTGTCCGGGCTCGTAGGGGTTGGCCACGAAACGTTCGGCGGTCAGGCTCGCCCGCGCGTGATAGCCGCGGGCCAGCTGCACACCGGACAGATACAGCTCACCCGCGACACCCACCGGAACCGGCCGCAACCGGGCGTCGAGGACGAGCGACTGCATACCGCGGATCGGACCGCCGATGGTGACCGGGTCGCCCGCGGCCAGCGGATCGCTGATGTTGGTGGCGACGGTCGCCTCGGTCGGGCCGTAGGCGTTGTGGAACCGGCGCGCCGACCCGTCGGGGGTCACCGACCATTTGGCGACCTGTTCGGCCGTGACCGCCTCACCACCGGCGATGACGACCCGCATCCCGGCCAGATCGGCGGGATCGAGGGTGGCCAGCACCGACGGGGTGATCAGGGCGTGGGTGACGCCTTCGCGGGCGATCAGCTCACCGAGTTCGCTGCCGCCGTAGGTGCCAGGCGGCACCACGACCAGCGCACCGCCCGCACCGACGGCGAGCAGGAACTCCAGAATCGAGGCGTCGAAGCTGGGCGAGGCGAAATGCAATGCGCGCGAACCGGAATCGAGCCGGTAGCGCTCGTTCTGCTCGGCGCGGAAGTTCGCCAGACCGGCATGGGTGACCAACACCCCCTTGGGCACACCGGTGGAACCGGAGGTGTAGATGACGTAGGCCGGATGGTCGACGCGCAGCGGGCGCACCCGGTCGGCATCGGTGATCGCGGCGGCGGCGTAGCCGTCGAGTTCGATGTCGTCGAGAACCAGCCAGTCCACCGACTCCGGCAGATCATCGCGCACCGAGGCCACGGTCAGGCCGACGGGCGAACCCGAATCGGTGACCATGTGATCGATGCGGTCGGCCGGGTACGCGGGGTCGATCGGCACGAACGCCGCACCCGACTTGGTCACCGCCCATTCGGCCAGATAGCTCTCGGCCGAGCGCGGTACGGCCACCGCGACCAGGTCCTCGGCCCCGATCCCGCGTTCGATCAGCAAGCGCGCCAGGCGGTTCGACCGCTCGTCGAGTTCGCGGTAGGTGAGGGTGCGCCCGTCGGCGATCACCGCCGGAGCCTGCGGGTCGCGGGTCGCGGCCTCGGCCAGCAGTTGCGGCAGGGTCGACGCCGCGACCGCCGGGCCGCCCGTGCGCGCGAGCAGGTCCGCGCGCTCGGAGGCCTCGAGAATGTCGACCGCGCCGACGGCGATGCGCGGATCGGCGGCGACCGCCCGGAGCACCCGGATCCAGCGATCGGCGATCTCGGAGGCAGTCTGCTCGTCGAACAGATCGGTGGCGTAGACGAGATTCAGCGCCATACCGTTGGCTGCCGCCCCGTCGGCGTCGCCGACTCGTTCCGACAGCGTGAACTGCAGGTCGAAGCGGGCGATGTTCTCCTCCCGCTCGACCGTGGACACGGTCAGGCCCGGCAGTTCGAGGCTCGCGCGGTCGAGGTTCTGGAAGGCCAGCATCACCTGGAACAGCGGGTTGCGGGCCTGCGAGCGCTCCGGCGCCAGCAGTTCCACCAACCGCTCGAACGGCACGTCGGCATTGCCGAAGGCCTCGAGGTCGGTGTGGCGCACCCGTTCCAGCAGTCCGGTGAACGACTCGTCGGGGTCGATCCCGGTCCGCAACACCAGGGTGTTGACGAACATGCCGACCAGGTCGTCGAGCGCCGCCTCACCGCGGCCTGCGATCGGGGTTCCGACGGCGATGTCGTCGGTGCCCGACAAATGTCCCAGCAGTACCGCCAGGGCCGCGTGCATCACCATGAACAGCGACGAACCCTGTTCGCGCGCAACACCTTCCAGCGCGCCGATGAGTTCCGGAGTCAGAGTGCGATGCAGTTCGGCGCCGCGCAGCGAGGCGATCGCCGGGCGCGGGCGGTCGGCGGGCAGGGTCAGCTCTTCCGGAATACCCGACAGTGAGCGCTGCCAGTAGTCGACCTGGCGGGCCAGCAGCGACTGCGGATCGTCCTCCGAGCCCAGTACCTCGCGCTGCCAGATCGCGAAATCGGCGTACTGCACCTCGAGCGGCGTCCAGCCGGGGGCGCTGCCCTGGGTGCGGGCGGTGTAGGCGGTCATCACGTCGCGGGCCAGCGGGGTCATCGAGAACCCGTCCGCGGCGATGTGGTGCACGACCACGACCAGCACATGTTCGTCGCTGTGCACCTGGAACAGCCGGGCGCGCAGCGGAACCCGTTCGGCGACATCGAATCCCGCCGAGGCGAAATCGGTCACCGCGGTGGTCAGATCGGCGTCCGAGACCGGGTAGGCGCGCAGATCCAGCACGATCTGCTCGGCCGGCAGCACCAGCTGCATCGGCGTGCCGCCGTGCTCCGGATAGCGGGTGCGCAGCGACTCGTGCCGGCGCACCACGTCGAAGACGGCCAATTCCAGTGCGGCCGTGTCGAGTTCACCGGACAGCCGGACCACCAGCGGCAGGTTGTAGGCCGCCGAGGAGGTGTCGTACTGGTTGAGGAACCACATGCGCTGCTGCGCGAACGACAGCGGCACCGGTTCCGCGGCGGCGCGCGAGCGGGCGATCAGACGCGGGCGCGCCTCCCCGCCGGTATGGGTTTCCAGCCGTGCGGCCAGCGACTCCACGGTCGCGGCCTCGAACAGCGCGCGCACACCCACCGTCGTCCCCAGCGCCGCCCCGATGCGGGAGACGACGCGGGTGGCGATGAGCGAGTTGCCGCCGAGATCGAAGAAGTCGTCGTCGAGCCCGACCCGTTCCACGTCGAGCACCTCGGCGAAGACCGCGGCCACGATCTCCTGTACCGGGGTCTCGGCGGCCCGGAAGGCACGCGACCGCACCGCGGGGGCGGGCAGGGCGCGGCGGTCCAGTTTGCCGTTGACGGTCAGCGGAATGCGGTCCAGCACCACGAACGCCGCGGGCACCATGTACGCGGGCAGCCGTTCGGCCGCGCCGTCGCGCACGACGTCCAGCGCCGGTTCGGTCTGTCCGGCCGGGGGCACCACATAGGCGACGATGCGCTGGTCGCCCGGCTGATCCTCGCGCACGACGACCGCGGCCTGCGCGATCCCCGGCTGCGCCAGCACCGCGGCCTCGATCTCGCCGAGTTCGATGCGGAAACCGCGCACCTTGACCTGGTCGTCGGCGCGGCCCAGATATTCGAGTTCCCCGAAGCGGTTCCAGCGCGCCACGTCACCGGAGCGGTACAGCAGCGTTCCGGGCTCACCCAGCGGATCGGCGACGAAGCGGGCCGCGGTCAGATCCGGGCGGCCCAGGTAACCGCGCGCCAATTGCGGACCGGCGACATACATTTCGCCGGCGACGCCGACCGGAACCGGATGCAGCCGATCGTCGAGGACGTACACCCGCAGTCCGGCGATGGCCCGGCCGACCACCGAACCCGTTGCCGCGGCGATGGTTTCGGCGTCGAGCACCCGGTGCGAGACGTGCACCGTGGTCTCGGTGATGCCGTACATGTTGACCAGTCGCGGCGCGGTGTCGCCGTGGCGGGCCACCCAGTCCGCGAGCCGGCGCAGCTCGAGCGCCTCACCGCCGAAGACCACGTAGCGCAGGGCCAGCGGCTGCCCACCGGCCAGGCGATCCGCCTCGGCCAGCTGATAGAACGCCGACGGGGTCTGATTGAGCACGGTCACCCGTTCGCGGCGCAGCAGTTCCAGGAACTGCTCGGGCGAGCGCGAGGTGTAGTAGTCGACCACGACCAGCGTGCCGCCGAACAGCAGCGGGCCCCAGATCTCCCACACCGAGAAGTCGAAGGCGAAGGAGTGGAACATCGTCCACACGTCCTCGGCGCCGAAGCCGAATTCCCGATCGGTATTGGCGAACAGCCGCACGACGTTGCGGTGCGCGACCGCCACGCCCTTGGGGCGGCCGGTCGAGCCGGAGGTGTAGATGACATAGGCGATAGCGCTCGCCGACAGCGGTGCGTTGCGATCGGCATCGGTGATCGGGCCCTCGCCCGCGTCCACCAATTCCGGTGTCTCCGCGCCGAATCCGTCCATCAGCACGGTCGGCAGGCCCACCGGCAGCTCCACCTCGGTGCTGCCGTCCACGATCACCCCGGCCGGGCGCGAATCCGCGAGCACGTAGGCGATGCGTTCGGCCGGATAGCTCGGATCGATCGGCACATAGCCCGCGCCGGACTTCACGACCGCCAGCAGAGCCACGACCAGATCCAGCGAGCGCGGCAACACCACCGCGACCAGTGTCTCGGGGCCCGCACCGTCGGCGATCAGCCTGCGCGCCAACTGGTTCGCGCGCCGATCCAGCTCCGCGTAGGTGAGCTGATCGGCGCCGAACTTCGCCGCCACCCGGTCGCCGTGCTCGGCGACCGCGGCGTCGAACAGATCCGACAGTGTCACGGCCCGGTCCGCGAACCGTCCGGTGCCACCGTCCGCACCGGCCGAGACCCAGCGCTGCGAGACGTCCAGGCGTTCGCCTTCGCCGAGCAGATCGATATCGCCCACCACCGTGGTGGCTGCGACGGTGACCCCGGCCTCGGTGACAGTGTCCGCGGCGGCACCGCCTGCGGGGACGCTGCCCTCGGTGACGCTGCGCAGGATCCGCAGCAGCCGGTCGGAGAAGGCGGCGACGGTCTCCGGATCGAACAGATCGGTGGCGTAGGTCCACGACAGCGCCAGTCCGGCGCCGTCGGCGGCATCGCCGACGGTCAGCTGGATATCGAATTTCGCCATTCCCGGATCGGCGTCGAGGACCGCGAGATCCAGGCCGGGCAGGGCGGCCGTGGTGGCGTCGCGCTGTCCGGTGGCCTCGAAGGTCAACGCCACCTGGAACAACGGATGATGCGCCTGGGAACGCACCGGGCTGAGCACGTCCACCAGCCGCTCGAACGGCACGTCGGCGTTGGCGAAGGCCGCCAGATCGGTCCGGCGCACCTCGGTGAGCAGTTCGGCGAACGTCGCATCCGGGCGCACCGGAGTGCGTAGCACCAGCGTGTTGACGAACATGCCGATCAGATCGTCGAGTGCGCGTTCACCGCGGCCCGCGATCGGCGTGCCGATGGCGATGTCGGTACTGCCCGACAACCGCGCCGCCCAGGTGGCCAGGGCCGCGTGCATCAGCATGAACAGCGTCACGCCGTGGGCGCGCGCGTAGTCGGTGAGTCGCGCGTGCAGGTCGGCGTCGATCGAGAACTCGTGTGTCGCACCGGCATTGGTGGCGATCTCCGGCCGCGGACGATCGGCCGGCAGTTCGATCTGCTCGGGCAGATCGCGCAACTGTTCGGACCAGTAGGCGATCTGGCGGGCGGCGACCGATTCCGGAGCGTTCTCGGCGCCGAGCACCTCGCGCTGCCACAGCGCGTAGTCGGCGTACTGCACGGGCAGCGGCGCCCACTGCGGCGACTCGCCGCGCGAGCGCTCGGCGTAGGCGGCGACCACATCGCGCAGCAGCGGGCGCAGCGAGAAGCCGTCCCCGGCGATGTGGTGCATGACCAGCACGACCACCTGGTCGCGCGGGCCGAGCTCGAGCAGGGTGGCCCGGAACGGGACCTCGGCGGTCACGTCGAAGAAGACGTTGACCAATTCCGCGACGCGCGAGGGCAATTCGCCGGCGTCCACCGATTCGATGGCGAGTTCGACACCGGCGGCGCGCGCGGGCAGCACCCGCTGGTAGCCGTCCCCGGCCACCTCCGGGTACACGGTGCGCAGCGATTCGTGCCGCGCGACCACATCGCGCACGGCCGCGGCGAACGCCTCGCGGTCGAGCGCGCCGGTCAGCCGGATCGCGACCGGGATGTTGTTGACCGCGGTGCGGTTGTCGAACCGGTTGAGGAACCACATCCGCTGCTGGGCCGGCGAGAGCGGCACCAGCTGCGCGGTCTCACCGTCCGGCAGCGTGACGGGCTCGGGCCGCGACTGCGCGGTCAGCGGGAGCCGTCCGCCCTCTCCTGCTCGAGTTTCCAGGCGCGCGGCCAGTGCCGCCACCGTGGAAGCCTCGAACAAGGTGCGGACTCCGACCTCGGTGTCGAGCGCCGCGCCCAGCCGGGCCGCCACCTGGGTGGCGAGCAGCGAGTTGCCGCCCAGTTCGAAGAAGTCGTCGTCCAGGCCCACCCGGTCCAGACCGAGGATCTCGGCGATCACATCAGCCACGGACTGTTCGACCGAAGTACCGGGCGCGCGGAACACCTTGGCCGCGAAGGTCGGCGCCGGCAGCGCCTTGCGATCCAATTTGCCGGAGGCGTTGAGCGGGAAGCTGTCGAGCACCACGAACGCCGCGGGCACCATGTACGCCGGAAGCTGTTCGGTCAGTGCGGATTTCACGACGTCCACGGCGATCTCGGCGCCCGGTGCGGCGATCAGGTAGGCGACCAGCTGATCGCCGGCGCGTTCGTCGGAGCGCACCACCACCACGGCCTGACCCACCGATGCGACGGCGGTCAGCGCGGATTCGATCTCCCCGAGTTCGATGCGCAAGCCGCGCACCTTCACCTGGAAGTCGGTGCGACCCAGATACTCGAGTTCACCGGCTTCGGTCCAGACCACCAGGTCGCCGGTGCGGTACATGCGCGCCCCGTCGCCGAACGGATTGGCCACGAAGCGGTCCGCGGACAGATCCGGCCGGGCCACATATCCGCGGGCCAGCTGGGCGCCCGCCAGATACAGCTCGCCCGCGACACCCACCGGAACCGGCTGCAGCCGCGCGTCCAGCACGTAGACCTGGGTGTTGAACACCGGCGCACCGATCGGCACCGACGCCACGTCCGCGTCGACGACCTCGTGATAGGTGACGTCGACCGCGGCCTCGGTCGGGCCGTAGAGGTTGTGCAGGCGAGCGCCGGTCAGGCGGCGCAGCTGCTGCGCGGTGGTGCCGGGCAGCGCCTCACCCGAGGCGAAGACGTTGCGCAGGCCGGTGCATTCGGACGCGGCCGGCTCGCCGACGAAAACCGCGAGCATGGACGGCACGAAGTGGGTGACCGTCACGCCCTCGCGCACGATGACCTCGGCCAGATAAGCCGGATCGCGATGGCCGTCCGGTCGGGCCACCACCAGGCGCGCGCCGACCTGCAAGGGCCAAAAGAACTCCCACACCGACACGTCGAAGGTGGCCGGGGTCTTCTGCAGCACCACATCGTCGGCGGCCAGGCCGTACTGGGCGTGCATCCACACCAGGCGGTTCACGATCGCGGTGTGCGGAACCGCCACACCCTTCGGGCGTCCGGTGGAGCCGGAGGTGAAGATCACGTAGGCGGTATTGCCTGGACGCAGCGGGGCGGTCCGGTCGGCATCGGTGAGCGGCGCGTCCGAATATGCGGACAGCTCCAGCCGGTCGATGCGCACCTCGGGTGCGATATCGCTTGTGGTGGAGACGTTTTCGCGCAGATCGGCGCCCGAGGTCAGGACGCAGACCGGGCGTGCGGTGTCGAGGATGTAGTCGGTGCGCTCGGCCGGATGATCCGGGTCCAGCGGCACGTAGGCGCCACCGGCGGCGGCCACGGCGTACATGCCGACCACCAGATCGATCGACCGCCGCATACCCAGGGCTACCAGCGACTCGGGTCCCACACCCTGGTCGACGAGCCAGCGGGCGAGGCGGCGCACGCGGGCGGCGAACTCGGCGTAGGACAGACTCGTCCCCTCGAAGATCACCGCGGTCGCGTCCGGTGTGCGCGCGACCTGGGCCTCGAACAGCGAGACCAGCGTCGCGGCGGCATCGTCGGACACCGTCGGCAGGGCGGCGTCGATGGGGAATTCGGTGTCGTTCCAATGCCGCAGCACCAGAGCACGTTCGGTGGCGTCGAGAATCGGCAGGGCGCCCAGGGCGACCGACGGATCGGCGGCCACGGCCCGCAGCACGCGCAGGAAGCGATGGGCGAACGACTCGGCGAACACCTCGTCGAACAGATCGGTCGCGAAGACCAACTCTGCGTCCATCGCGGCATCCGCACCGGTGCCGCCGGCGCCTACCGGCCCCTCGCTCAACGTCAGCTGCAGGTCGAATTTCGCCGTCTGCGCGTCGATTTCGAGTTCGGCGACCGTCAATCCGGGCAGTTCGAGGGCGTTGCGGCCGAGGTTCTGGAAGGACAGCATCACCTGGAACAGCGGATGCCGCGCCTGCGAACGGGCCGGGTTGAGCACCTCGACCAGCCGCTCGAACGGCACGTCGGCATGGGCGAATGCCGACAGGTCGCGCTCGCGGACCTGGGCCAGCAGTTCGGTGAACCGCGCGCCCGGGTCGACCTGGGCGCGCAGGACCAGCGTGTTGACGAACATGCCGACCAGGTCGTCGAGGGCTCGCTCACCGCGACCGGCGACCGGAATACCCACGGCGATGTCGTCGGTGCCGCTCAACCGCGCCAGCAACGCGGCGAAGGCGCCGTGCACCACCATGAACAGCGTGCTCTGCTGCCCCTGGGCGACTCGGCTCAGCCCGTCGACGAGCTCACCCGGCACCCGGAAGCGATAGGTCCCCGCCTCGTAGGTGGCGACGGCCGGCCGCGGACGGGTCGACAGCCGCAGTTCGTCGGGCAGGCCGTTGAGCGCGTTGTGCCAGTAACCGAGTTGTTCGGAGATGACCGACCGCGGATCGTCCTCCGAGCCCAGCGATTCCCGTTGCCACAGCGCGTAATCCGCGTACTGCACGGGCAGCGGCGCCCAACCGGGCTCCGATCCCGCGGTGCGGGCCAGGTAGGCGGTCATCAGATCGCGCACCAGCGGCGTCATCGAGAATCCGTCGGTGGCGATGTGGTGAACCACCACGACCAGCACATGCTCGGCCTCGCCGAGGCGGTACAGCCGCAATCGGGTCGGCGGCACCGCTGTCACGTCGAAACCGCGGCCGACGAATTCGGTCAGCGCGTCGAACAGGTCCGCCTCGGTCGTATCCACCACGTCCAGATCGGGCACGGCGCGGGTCGAGGGCAGAATCTGCTGGTAGGCCAGGCCCTCGTGGGAGGGATAGATCGTGCGCAGCGATTCGTGCCGGGCCACCACGTCCGCGATCGCGATACGCAGCGCGTCGATATCGAGTTCGCCGGTCAGCCGCACCGCGGCGGGGATGTTGTTGGTCGCCGAATCGGTGTCGAAGCGGTTGAGGAACCACATCCGCTGCTGCGCCAGCGACAGCGGCGGGAACTCCGGGCGCGTGCGGGGCGTCAGCGCCTGGCGCACACCGGATCCCACCTGGGATTCGACTCGTGCGGCCAAGGCGGCCACGGTCGGCGCCTCGAAGACCGTGCGCACGCCGACCTCGGCGTCCAGCGCCGCGCTCAGCCGCGCCACCACCTGGGTGGCGATCAGCGAGTTGCCGCCCAGATCGAAGAAGTCGTCGTCCACACCGACCGGACGCTCGCCGGTGTCCAGGCCGAGTACGTCGGCGAAGGTCCCCGCGACGATCTCCTCGACCGGCGTGGACGGCGCCCGGAATTCGCGGGCCGCGAACACCGGCTCCGGCAGCGCGCGCCGGTCCAGTTTGCCGTTCGGGTTCAGCGGCATCGCGTCCAGCGTGACGATCGCGGCCGGAATCATGTACGACGGCAGCAGCTGCGCCAGATGTGCGCGCAGCACCTCGAGGTCCACCACGCTGCCGGCCGGCACCACGTAGGCGACGAGCTGATCGCCCAGGCGCGCGTCCGAACGCACCACCGCGACCGCCTGGGCCACGGATTCGTGTGCGACGAGGGCGGATTCGATCTCGCCGAGCTCGATGCGCAGACCGCGCACCTTCACCTGGAAGTCGGTGCGGCCCAGGTACACGATCGCACCGTCGGTGCCGCGGCGCGCCAGGTCACCGGTGCGGTACATCCGGGAGCCGTAGTCGGCGAACGGATTCGCGACGAAGCGGTCGGCGGTCAGGTCGGCCCGGCCGAGATAACCGCGGGCCAGCTGATCGCCGGCGAGATACAGCTCACCCGCGACGCCCGGCGGCACCGGGTGCAGTCGCGCGTCGAGCACGTAGGCCTGCGCGTTCCACACCGGCAGGCCGATCGGCACCGCGCCGCGGACGCCGTCGGCCACCCCGGCGTGAGTGGCGTGCACCGTGAATTCGGTAGGGCCGTACAGGTTGTACAGCTGTGCCGTGCCGACCCGGCGGAACGCCTCGACGGCATCGGAGGTGAAGGCCTCACCGGCGATGAACAACGCCCGCAGCGACGCCAGCGCGGAACTGTCGACCGCACCGGAGAAGACGGTGAGCATCGAGGGAACGAACGAGGTCATGGTGACCTGCTCGGCGGCGATCACATCGGCGAGATAGCGCGGATCGCGATGCCCGTCAGGGGTTGCCACGACCATCCGGCCACCGACCGACAGCGGTGCGAACAACTCCCACACCGAGACGTCGAAGGTGGCGGGCGTCTTGAACAACACCACATCGTCGGCGCCGATGCCGTATTCGCCGGTGATCCAGCGAATCTGGTTCGCCACCGCGGAATGCGGGACGGTCACGCCCTTCGGGCGGCCGGTCGAGCCGGAGGTGAAGATCGTGTACGCCGGATTCGACGGACGCAGCGGAGCGAGACGATCCGCATCGGTCAGCGGCTCGTCGGAGTAGTCCGCGAGGTCCAGCTCGTCCAGGCGCAGGACCGTACGGTTACCGGCGTCGACGTCGCCCGCGTTCGCCGAGGTGGTCAGCACGCAGACCGGTTCGGCGGTGTCGAGGACGTAGCCGATCCGGTCGGCGGGCTGATCCAGGTCCAGCGGCACATAGCCGCCACCGGCCTCGAGCACCGCGTACATGGCGACCACCAGGTCCGTCGAGCGCCGCAGTCCCAGCGCCACCCGCGCCTCGGGGCCCACGCCCGCCTCGACCAGCCGCCGCGCCAACCGGCGCACGCGGGCCCCGAATTCGGCGTAGGTCAGGGTTTCGCCGGCCTCGCGATCCACCACCGCGACCGCCTCCGCGTAGGTGCGGGCGGCCTCCCCGAAAAGCTCGGGAAGCAGTGTCGCGGAACCGATCTCGCGCGAGGTGTAGTTCCACTCGCGCAATTCCCGATCGGCCTCGAGCGCGTCGATCAGCGGGATGTCACCGATGGGGCGATCCGGATCGGCCACCACCGCGGCCAGCACCCGGTCCAGCCGCTTGGCGAATCCGGCGATCGTCGGCTCGTCGAACAGGTCGAGCGCGTAGGAGAATTCGGCGGACATACCCGCCGCCACCCCCTCCGCGTCCGGCGCCTCCTGCAGGGTGAGCTGCAGGTCGAATTTCGCCAGCCGGGCGTCGTAGTCGATGCCGTTGACCGACAGGCCCGGCAACTCCAGGCTGGCGTGGCGGATGTTCTGGAAGGCCAGCATCACCTGGAACAGCGGATGCCGGGCCTGCGAACGGGCCGGGTTGAGCACCTCGACCAACCGCTCGAACGGCACGTCGGCATGCGCGAAGGCCTGCAGATCGGTATTGCGGGCTTGGGCCAGCAGTTCGGCGAAGGTCATTGCGCCGTCGACGTTCGTGCGCAACACCAGCGTGTTGACGAACATGCCGATCAGATCGTCGAGCGCGGCCTCACCGCGACCGGCGACCGGGGTGCCGATCGCGATATCGGAGGTACCCGACAGTCGCGCCAGCAGGATCGCCAGCGCGCCGTGCACCACCATGAACGGCGAGGCGTTGTACTTGCGGCCGAGGTCGGCCAGTCGCCGCTGGGTCTCGGGCGAGATGACGAACGAATACGTGCCACCGCGATACGTCGCCACCGCCGGCCGCGGCCGGTCGGCGGGCAGCACCAGCTCGTCGGGCAGATCGGCGAGTTCGCGGGTCCAGTACCGAATCTGGTTGGAGATCAACGAGTTCGGATCGTCCTCGGAGCCCAGCACCTCGCGCTGCCACAGCGCGTAGTCGGCGTACTGCACCGGCAGTTCGGTCCAGGCCGGCTGCTCCCAGTTGGTGCGCGCGGCGTAGGCGACCATCACGTCGCGGGCCAGCGGATGCATGGACCAGCCGTCGGCGGAGATGTGATGCACCACCATGCCGAGCACGTACTCGGTCTCACTGATCTCGAAGAGCCGGGCGTGCAACGGCACTTCGTTGGTCACGTCGAACGACATGGAGGCCAGTTCGACCAGGTGGTCGATGAGATTGTGCTCGGTCACCGGCACCGGGGTCAGGTCCGGCACGATCTGCGCGGCGTCGAGCACCACCTGCACCGGCGCACTGCCGGTCTCCGGGAACACCGTGCGCAGCGATTCGTGGCGGTCGATCACGTCGATGACCGCGACCTGCAGCGCGGCCACGTCCAGTTCACCCGACAACCGCATGGCGACCGGGATGTTGTTGACAGCCGAGGAAGTGTCGTAGCGGTTGAGGAACCACAGCCGCTGCTGTGCGAGCGACAACGGCACCTGTTCGGGGCGTTCCCGTGCCACCAGCGACTTGCGCGCGCCGTCGCCCGCATGCGATTCCACTCGCGCGGCCAGCGCGGCCACGGTGCTCGCCTCGAACAGCATGCGCAACGGGACGCGGGTATCGAGCGCGTTGCCCAAGCGCGAGGCCACCTGGGTGGCGATCAGCGAATTGCCGCCGAGGTCGAAGAAGTCGTCGTCCGCGCCGACCCGGGCCACGCCCAGAACCTCGCCGAAGGTCTGGGCGACGATCTCCTCGATCGGAGTTGCCGGAGTGCGGAATTCGCGCACCTCGAATACCGGCGCGGGCAACGCTTTGCGGTCCAGCTTGCCGGACGGGTTCAGCGGCAGCGCGTCGAGCACCACGATCGCCGAGGGCACCATGTACGCCGGCAGCCGCCGGTGCAGCGAAGCCTTGATGTTGTCGATGTCGACCGGCCCGGCCGGGGTGACCGCGTAACCGACGAGCTGATCACCGGCGACCGTGTCCAGGACGAGGACCACGGCCTGGTCGACCGCCGGATGCTCGGTGAGCGCGGCCTCGATCTCCGCGAGTTCGATGCGCTGACCGCGAAACTTCACCTGGAAGTCGGTGCGGCCGATGTATTCCAGCACGCCCGCGCGGCCGACCTCGGGTGCGTCCGGTTCGGTCCAGCGGACCAGGTCACCGGTGCGGTACAGCCGTGATCCGGGCGGGCCGAACGGGTCGGCTACGAATCGATCGGCGGTCAGGTCGGGGCGGCCGTGATAGCCGCGCGCGACCTGCACCCCGCCGAGGTACAGCTCCCCGGGCACCCCGACCGGAACGGGAGACAGACCCTGGTCGAGGACGTAGGCGCGCGTGTTCCACACCGGGCGGCCGATCGGCACCGTGGTGGGGGCGACGGTGTCCAGGTGCCATGCGGTCGCGTGCACGGTGAATTCGGTCGGGCCGTACAGGTTGTGCAGCGCGGCGGTGGAGAACTGCCGGAACGCGGTCACCGTCGCCGGCGGCAGCGCCTCTCCGGCGACGAGAACGGCACGCAGCGAGGCACATTCGGCCGGAGCTGCGGCACCGACGAAGACCGACAGCATCGACGGCACGAACGACGTCATCGTGACCCGATGGCGGCCGATGATCTCCGACAGATACATCGGATCGCGATGCCCGTCCGGTGCCGCGATGAGCATCTGCGCACCGACCGCCAGCGTGCCGAACAACTCCCAGACCGACACGTCGAAGGTCACCGGGGTCTTCTGCAGCACCACATCGGCCGGCCCCATGCGGTATTGCGCGGTGATCCAGGCGATCTGGTTCACCACAGCGGCATGTGCGACCGCGACACCCTTCGGACGTCCGGTGGACCCGGAGGTGTAGAGCACGTATGCGGTATTGCTCGGCCGCAGCGGGGCGAGTCGATCGGCATCGCCGACCGGGGTCGGCGGATAGTCGTCCAGGTCGACGGTGTCGACCGCGATCACCGGGATGTCGCTCGCGCCGACGCCGTCGTCGGTGGTCGTCAGCAGGCAGACCGGACCCGAGGAGGCCAGCACGTATTCGGTCCGCTCGGCCGGATGGTCGGGGTCGAGGGGCACATACCCACCACCGGCGGTCATCACCGCGTAGATCGCGACGAGCATATCCACCGAACGCCGGATACCGACGCCGACCAGTGATTCCGGTCCCACGCCGAGGTCGATCAGCTTGCGAGCCAAACGATTGACGCGCGCGTCGAATTCGGCGTAGGTGAGCTCGATCTGCTCCCCGACGTCCTCGCGCATGCCGCCGTCGAACAGCACGGCGAGCTCGTCGGGCCGCTGCCGAACCTGCTCGGCGAACAGATCCAGCACCGTCGGAGCCGAAACTCCGTGCGCTGTCTCGTTCCAGCCCGAGAGCACCGTGACCCGTTCGGCATCGTCGAGCAGATCGATCTCACGCACCGCCGTATCCGGGTGCGCCGCCACAGATTTCAGGATCCGCAGATAGCGCTCGGTGAATTCGGCGACGGTCGGCGCATCGAACAGATCGGTGGCATAGGAGACCTCCGCAACCATCCCGGCGGGCGCACCGGAGCCGGAACGCTCCTCGGTGATGGTCCACTGCAGGTCGAATTTGGCGATGTCGACGTCCAGTTCGTCGGCGGTCACCGACAATCCGGGCAGTTCCAACGTGGCGTGCGACATCTCCTGGAACGACAGCATCACCTGGAACAACGGATGCCGCGCCTGCGAGCGGGTCGGGTTCAGCACCTCGACCAGTCGTTCGAACGGCACGTTGACGTGCGCGAATCCGGCGAGGTCGACTTCCCGGGTTTGAGCCAGGAATTCGCTGAACGCGATGCTGCCCTCGACCTCGGACCGCAACACCAGCGTGTTGACGAACATGCCGATCAGATCGTCGAGCGCCTGTTCACCGCGACCGGCGACCGGCGTGCCGACAGCGATATCGCTGGTACCCGACAACCGGGCCAGGAGAACGGCCAACGAGGCGTGCATGACCATGAACAGGCTGACGCCGTGGGCCCGGGCCAGTTCGACCAATTGCCCATGCAATTCGGCGTCGATGGCGAAATCGACCCGGCGGCCGCGGAAGCTCTGCACCGGCGGCCGCGGGCGATCGGCGGGCAATTCCAGCTGATCCGGCAGACCGGCCAAAGCCTCTCGCCAATAACCGATTTCGCGGGCCGCGATGGAATCCGGATCGGCCTCCGAACCGAGCAGTTCCCGCTGCCAGAGGCTGTAGTCCTGATACTGGACCGGCAGCGGTGACCAGGCGGGGGCCGAACCGGCCGCACGCGCCAGATATGCGGCCGCGACGTCGCGGGCCAGGGGACCGAAGGAGAATCCGTCCGCGGCGATGTGGTGAACGACGAAAGCCACCGCGAAGTCCCGCGTTCCATTGCCGCGGCCGGCGGAAGTCTCGAATATCCGCACCCGGATCGGCAGTTCCCGAGACACATCGAATCCGGCGGACGCGAATGCCGCCAGCGCATCGTGCAGATCCGCCGCGTCGATCGGCTCCACCTCGATACCCAGGTCGACCTGTTCGGCCGGAATAACGAACTGATAGCCGCCGGCGCCGGACTCGGGGAAGATGGTGCGCAGCGATTCCTGCCGCTCCACCACGTCACGCAGCGCGGTCTGCAACGCGTCGATGTCGACGGTGCCACGCAGCCGCACCACGAAGGGCAGGTTGTAGGTGGGCGCGGCGGGGTCGAACTGGTTGATGAACCACATCCGCTGCTGTGCCAGCGACAGCGGCACCCGGTCCGGGCGATGCTGCGCGACCAGCGGCGGGCGCGCCGCGAATTCGCCGTCGGCGCCGTGTTCGGCCGCGGCATCGGCCCGGGCCGCGATACCCGCCACGGTGGGCGTCTCGAACAGTGCGCGCACACCCAGCTGCACGCCGAACGCGGCGGAGATGCGCGCGACGACCTGGGTCGCCACCAGCGAGTTGCCACCGAGGTCGAAGAAGTTGTCGTCCACGCCGACCCGGGGCTGGCTCAGCACGTCGGCGAAGACGCCGGCGACGATCGCCTCGGCCTGCGTGCGGGGGGCGCGGTAACCGGTCGCATCGGCGCTGAACACCGGCTCGGGCAGCGCTTTGCGATCCAGCTTGCCGGAGGTGTTGAGCGGGAACGCGTCCAGCACCATGATCGCGGCGGGCACCATGTAGCTGGGCAGCTTCTCGGCCACGAACCGGGTGAGATCCGCCGAATCGATCGAATATCCCGGCGCCGGAACGACATACGCCACCAGCTGCTGACCGGTCGCGGTGTCGACCACCAGCACGACGGCCTGGCTGACCGCCGGGTAGGCCAGCAGATCGGTTTCGATCTCGCCGAGCTCGATGCGCTGGCCGCGGAACTTGACCTGGAAGTCGGTACGGCCGATGTACTCCAGCACGCCGGTCCCGTCGGCCTGCCGGCCCCAGCGCACCAGGTCGCCGGTGCGGTACATGCGCTCGCCGGCGCCCGAGAAGGGATTGGCGACGAAGCGATCCGAGGTCAGATCGGGCCGGCCGCGGTAGCCGCGGGCCAGCTGCCGTCCACCCAGATACAGCTCACCCGGGGCGCCGATCGCGGCCGGACGCAACCGTGAATCCAGCACGTAGACATCGACGTTCCATTCCGGGATACCGATCGGGACCGTCGCGGTGTCGGCGGCGGTGGCCTCCCAGTAGGTCACCGAGACCGCGGCCTCGGTGGGACCGTAGAGGTTGTGCAGGCCGGCGTCCGGGTTGATCGCCCGGAACATCGCGGCGGTCTCCGGCGGCAGCGCTTCACCGATGACGAAAACCGCACGCAGCGAATCACATTGACCCGCGGTGGCGTGCGAGGCGAACACTGTCAGCATCGACGGCACGAAATCGGTGACGGTCACCGCGTGCCGCTCGATCATCTGCGCAACGTAGACCGGATCGCGATGCCCGTCCGGATCGACGACCACCAGTTTCGCACCGACCATGAGCGGCAGGAAGTAACCCCACAGCGAGACGTCGAAGGTGGTGGCGGTCTTCTGCAGATAGACGTCGGCCTCGGTCAGGCCGTATTCGTACAGCATCCACAGCTGCTGGTTGACGATGGCGTGGTGGGTGACCGCGACGCCCTTGGGCCGTCCGGTCGAACCGGAGGTGTAGATGACGTAGGCGGTGTTGTCCGCGCGCAGCGGCGCGAGCCGGTCGGCGTCGGTGATCGGCGCATCGGACACACCGGTGGTGTCGAGCGTGTCGATCTGCACCTGCCGCACCGAATCCGGCAGGTCCACCTCGTCGGCGGAACTGGTCAGCACGCATACCGGGCCCGCACTGTCGAGGATGTAGGCGGTGCGCTCGGCCGGATGATCGGGATCGATCGGCACGTACGCGCCACCGGCCTTCAGCACCGCGTGCATGCCGAGGACCAGATCCAGCGAACGCCGCATGCCCAGTGCCACCAGCGATTCCGGGCCCACACCGTCGGCGATCAGGGTCCGCGCCAGGCGGTTGACCCGGGCGCCGAATTCGGCGTAGGTCAGCGTTTGCCCCTGGAAGTCGATGGCGATCCGGTCGGGCGTGCGCGCGACCGCGGCGTCCAGCAGGGCCGGCAGCGTGGTGGTCGGCACGTCGTGGGCGGAGCGGTTCCAGCCGGTGACGGTGGCGGCCCGCTCGACGGCCGTGGTGATCGGCAGACCCCACAGCCGCTCCTGCGCATCCGCCTGCAGAAACCGATCGAAGAACTCGAGAAAGCGCGAATGATGGTGGCGCGCTTCGTCTTCGGTGTAGAGGTTCGGGTTGGTCTCGAAGTCGATCCGGGACCGCGCACCGCCCTCGGTCTGATAGAAGTTGACGCCGAGATCCTCGATGGAACCGGTGGAGAGCACATGCAAGCGGCCCGGCGTGCTGCCGAGTACCAGCTCGTCCTGGAACAGCATGATGTTGACCCAGGGGCCGAAGAACTCCTTGGTCACCACCCCGTCGCCGCTGCCCGATTCCAGGCCGGCGGCGGCGCTGTCGCGGCGGATGTCCTCGTGCCGATACCGCTGATGACGCAGCGCGCCCGACACCTCCACCTGCACCGACCTCAGCAGTTCGGTGACGGTGGTCTCGTGGCCGACGCGCAGGCGCAGCGGGACGATGTTCGAGGTGGCACCGCCGGAACGCCGCATCACCGCGGTGGTGCGCGCGGTGACCGGAAGGCTCAGAATGACGTCCTCAGCGTCGGTCCACTGCGCCAGATAGGCGGCGAAACCCGCGATCAGCAGGGCGGCCGGCGAGGAGTCGTGGCGACGGACGGCTTCGGCGAGCAGGTCGTTGCGAGCGTCGGACAGCGCGGCGCCGACCACGTCGTTCAGGGGGGCCGGGGCGGCATTGCGGCCGGTGAGGCTCGTGCCCTCCTCCAGACCGGCCACGCGCTCGGCCCAGTACTGCTTATCACTCTCGAAGCGGGTGCTGTCGCGGTAGGCGAATTCGGATTCGACCAGGTCGCGCAGGTCGGAGGCCTTCAGCGCGGCGGGCTCGACGCCGTTGCGATAGGCGGTGTAGCGCTCGGCGATCCGATTGACCTGGTTCACCGCGCCGAAGCCGTCGAGCACGATGTGATGGGCACGCGAGTACCAGAACCAGCGGTTGTCGGTGAGCTGCAGCGCGGCCGAGCGGACCAGGCGGTCGGTGACGATGTTCAGCGGGCGGCCGTAGTCGGCCCGCATCCACTCGTGTGCGGCCGCTTCCGGATCGGCGGCATCGCGCAGATCGACGTGTTCGACACCGTCGGTGTCGCCGAGGGTGTGATCGACGTACTGCAGCGGTTCGCCGTCGCGTTCGATGATGCGCACGAAACCGGAGCCCAGCTCGTGGGACGCATCCAGGCTGGCGCGCGAGAGCACCTCGACGTCGACGTCACCGTCCAGGTCGACGTACTGGGCGATCGTGATCGGCACCTGGGGGTCCAGGTGCTGGGCATACCAGATTCCGAGCTGCGCCGGCGACAGCGGGAACAGTTGATCCCCCGACACTGCCGCGGGCGTAACCTCGCCGCCAGCTTCGCCGTTTCCGCCGAAATCCAGCCGGTCCAACCCGTAACCTCGCTTCCGGAACGCCACGCAGCGCTCCCCGATGGCACACCGATGCCGACGCCCACCTCATTCGAGCGTGGCGTCCGGCATTCGGGGCTCACTTCGATTGCAATCAGACAAAAATGTTCATAGGACCTATCCGTCCGTCGGGCCGATCTTGTTACATGGGCCCGACCACACCCACCGGCCACGGATCGGCCTCGTTTCGAGATTCGCTGATGAACACCGAACCAATCTACCGTCAGGTACCGGCAATCAGCCAAGAAGGGCGATAGCGCTGCGACATCACCACTGCACTCCGTTGTCCCCGCCTCCTCGGGGTTCGATTCGGCCCTGGGAAACCGCCGGGAATCACCAGTCGCGAGTGACCGAAATCGCCGTGCGCGAGGGGTTCACGCGCCAGGTCCGGATACCGGGTGCCGCTCCCGTCCCGGGTCGTACAGATGTGACTGCGCACAGTCGAGCGCCGGGGTCAGCGCCCGCCCGACCAGAACCACCGCGGCCTGCCGCAGTCCGGCCGCCTCGACCTGGCCGGCGATATCGGCGAGCGTCCCGCGCAAAATCCGCTGCTGCGGCTGACTGGCCCGGTAGACCACCACGGCCGGACAGTCGGCGCCGTACTCCCGCGCCAGCTCCGCGGCCAGCTCCCGAATTCGCGTGATCGCCAGATGCAGTACCAGACTGGCCCGGGTCCGCGCGAAATGTCCCAGTGCCTCGGACTCGGGCATCGCGGTCGAGCGCGCCTGCGTCCGCGTCAGCACCACCGACTGCACCACCTCCGGCACCGTCAGCTCACTGCCCAGGGCCGCGGCGGCCGCCGCATAGGCCGGCACCCCGGGCGTCACATCCCAGGAGATGCCCAGCCCGTCGAGCCGTCGCGCCTGCTCGGTCAACGCCGAATAGATCGACGGATCCCCCGAACACAGCCGAGCCACATCCTTACCCTCGGCGTCGGCCCGCGCACAGTGGGCGACGATCTCGTCCAGATCCAGCCCCTGGGTATCGATCAACTCCGCCTCGGGCGCGCAGTGCGCGAGCACCTCGGGATCCAGATATGTCCCGGCATACAGGCACACCGGAGATTCCCGCAGCAGCGCCACCGCCCGCAGCGTGAGTAGATCGGCCGCCCCGGGACCCGCTCCGATGAAATGCACGGTCATGCCCGGAGTCTAGGTGCCCGCCCGATCCCGCAACCCTCAGCCCAGCCGGCCAAGCTCGATGGTGAGCGGGCAGGGCGATGTGGTCCGGAACGTTCCGGTCGCTTCGCCTTCGTCCACATATCCGAGTTCTTCGGTGAGCCGGAATACCAACAGGCTCAGCGGCTCGTTGAGGTCGATGATCCAGTAGTGCGCTATGCCGGCTTCGGCGTATTCGCTGCGCTTGGTCACCGTATCGGTGCGACGCGAGCCCGGGGAAACGATTTCGACGACGAGCACCGCTTCCGACGTGCGAAGAATGCCACCGGAGGTACGGACTCGTTCCAGTTCGGCACGCGTCACGACGATCAGATCCGGTCGCCTGACGGTGGCGGGTTCGTCCGGCGGGACCAACCCCAGATCGACGTCGACGTCCGGCACGGCCACCAGATCGTCCGGCAGCTGCGCGAACAACTGCATATACAGTTGCGCGCCGGCGATATTGTGCGCCGGTGTCGGTGACGGCGACACGACGAGTACCCCCTCCTGCAACTCCCAGCGATGCCGGTCGTCTTCGGGGAGCGCCACGAAATCGGAGAGCGTCAGCAGCCGTTGCGGATACGAAAAGGCTGTCACCTCAGCTCCTCGCCTCGTCTTCACGGTCGCCCCATTGTCCCACGGGGTGCATTCGGAACGGTGGAACCGAAGGATGGGTGGTCCTCGCGGCACACACCCACAGTGGAGGTGCGAAGCGAGCAGCTGGACCGCATGTCGAACTTGTTGCAGTGCAAGCCTTTTCAACCACGTAGCCATCCTGCTCAACGGCGGTGTTCGGTAGCCCGCAGGCGGTCTCGGTGCCGTTCGCAGGGACAGATCACTGCTCGATTCGCCGGCTCCGCGCGGTGCCGCGCGGCGTAAGATCATGCGCGGGGGTCATCCACAACTCCGAAGGTGAGCACGATGACGAAATTCGTTCAGACCATCGAGTTCAAGACCTCGCAGCTCGACGAGTTCAATCGCACGCTGGATCGGTGGCTGACGGCTACCGAGGGCACGCGCTCGGCGACGCACAGTATGGAAACCCGGGACCGCGACCATCCGGACACCTACCTGCAGATCGTGGAATTCCCCTCCTACGAGCAGGCCATGGCGAATTCCGCGCTGCCCGAGACGACCGGCTTCGCCGAAACCCTCGCCGCACTGTGCGACGAGCCGGCGGTCTTCCGCAATCTGGACCTGGTGCGTGAGGACGATATGGGGACGCCGGATGCGGCCCTACTGGTGAAGAACTTCGACTCGGCCGACGAGACGCGGGAATTCGAATCCGGCAGCGGGCGCCTCGAGGTCGTGCAGGCACCCTCCGGCGCGGTCGGCCGGGCCGTCTTCGAGCCGGGCTGGCGCTGGTCCACGCACGTCAAGCCGATCGCCGGAACCGACAGCTGCCAGGTCTCCCACATCGGCTACTGCATCTCGGGGCGGATGCACATCCGGATGGACGACGGCACCGAGTGCGAGGTCGGCCCGGGAGATTTCATGCAGTGCCCGCCCGGCCACGACGCCTGGACCGTCGGCGAGGAAGCCTGCGTACTGGTCGACTGGGCCGCGGCCGCCGAATACGCCCGGCGTCGCTGAGTTCTTCCGGCCCCAGTCCGGCTATCCGGTCATGTTCAGCCCACCGAGGATCTTGTGCGGGCGTACTCGCACGACCAACTCACCGGGGACGGCGTTGCGTGTGCCGAATTCCTCGGCGCGGTCCGGGCCCATGTACCGCGCGGCGATGGCGGTCGCGGTGCGCAGGAGTTCGGCAGGATCCTCGGAGAGGGTGGCCACGCCCTGCACCTGGAAGTAGGCGTACGGCGGTTCGTCCAGGTCCACGCAGAGGGCGACGCGAGGGTCGCGAGCCAGCGCCTTGCCCTTGGCGGTGGTTTTGCCGGTGTTGAAGACCAGGTCGTCGCCGTCGAGGATGAACCACACCGGATTGACGATCGGGCGGCCGTCGGACGCGACCAGAGCCAATTTGCCGGTACGAGTGCCGGCAGCGAGAAACTCCCGCACTTCGGGATCGGTGATGGAAGGCATGAGCACACCCTAGAAAGAGGCGGCGTGTGCGCGGGCCCCGACACGCGCCGAGGGACAGTGCCGCGACCGGCGTCGGCGCGGCCCGGCTGGCTCTGCCCGGCTCGGATGGCCCGCGCTCGCGCGTCAGATGGCCCCGCGCTCGCGCGTCAGATGGCCCCGCGCTCCCGTGCCCGCGCCACCGCCGACGTCCGCGATTTCACGCCCAGCTTCGAATAGATATGCACCAGATGGGATTTCACCGTCGTCTCGCTGAGGAACAGCTGTTTGCCGATGTCGCGGTTGGAATGACCGTCGGCAACCAGGCGCAGCACCTCGATCTCGCGGGCGCTCAGGGTGGTGTCCGGTTTGCGGACGCGGGTCATCAGTTTGGAGGCGACCGAGGGGGACAGCACGCTCTCCCCTGCCGCGGCCCCGCGCACGGCGGCGAGGAGTTCGGGCGGCGGGGTGTCCTTGAGGATGTAGCCGCAGGCGCCGGCCTCGATGGCGCCGAGGATATCGGCGTCGGTGTCGTAGTTGGTGACGACCAGGACGTTCGGCGGATCGGGCAGGGCGCGCAGGGCCAGGGTCGCGTCCACGCCGGATTTGCCGGGACCGAATCGCAGGTCCATCAGCACCAGATCGACGCTGGTCGTGGTGCAGAACGCCACGGCCTCCTCGGCCGTGGCGGCCTCACCGACCACCGTGATGTCCTCGCCGGAATCCAGCAGAGCCCGCAATCCGGCGCGGACGATGGCGTGATCGTCGGCCAGCAGAAGACGCATCACGATCTGTCCTCACGCGAAATCAGTTCGGCAGCAATGGTTTCCGAGTCGTGCAGCGGAAACGATACGGTGACCGCCGTATGCCCCGGTTCGGATTCGACCTCCATGACACCACCCTGCTGTTCGACGCGGCTGCGCATGGCGTTGAGGCCGAAGGTGCCGCGCCCGAATACGGCCGGATCGATGCCGATACCGTCGTCGACGACATCGAGATGGACGGCATCGTCACCGTAGGTGAGCGTGATCCGCATCCGGTCGGCGCGGGCGTGCCGGACGACATTCGACACCGCGCCCTGCGCCACCCGCACCAGCGCGGCCTCGACGGGCATCGGCAGCCGCATCGGCGTCCCCTCCACCACGGTGCGGGCGCTCAGTCCGGGCCCCTCGGCACGCCGGGCGATCCGGTCGAGCGCATCGCTCAGCGATTGTCCTTCCAGTACCGCGGGAGTGAGGTCGCCGATCAACTGCCGGGCCTCGGCCAGATTGTCCGCGGCGGTTTCCCGGGCGAGCCGGATCTGTTGCACCGCAGGGTGATCCGGCGCATCGCGTTCGGCGGCATGTAACAGCATCTGGATGCTGGACAGCCCCTGGGCGACGGTGTCATGGATCTCCTGCGCCAGCCGTTCCCGTTCCGCGAGCCGACCGGCGGTGCGTTCACGTTCGGCGAGAATGGCCCGGGTGGAGAGCAATTCGTCGATCAGCTGCTGACGGTCGGCCGCCTCCCGGAACAGCGCCCGATAGCCCAGACCGATCGCGATGGCGACGATCGCACCCAGTACCGGCCCGGCGATTCCGGGAACCGTCCACCCCTCGTGCAATCCCCAGCCGACCACCGAGACGACCGTCGCGGCGACGACCGCGGCCAGTCCCCACAGTCGCGGCAGCAGATGCAGATAGAGGAAGAACAGCCCGAACACCAGGTAGACGGCCTCCGGAGCCAGCACGATCAACGCCAGCCACAGCACCGTGAGCCCACCCAGCCACACCCGTGCCGCGACCGGACGCCCCCGCAGCAGCCCACCGGCGAAGTAGAGGACAAGAAACAGCGCCGCCAGCACGATGACCGCGACGGTCGGCCGCGCGCCGTCGTCGCCGGGAACGGCTGCTCGCACCATCACCACAACCACCAGCGCCGTCATCAGCACATGCAGTCCGACCTGCAGTGCGGCGAATACGGGGGTGAGCGGGGAGCGGTGCACGCTGCCAGCTTATGCGCGGTTACCGCGTCGGCATCGTTCGAAAGTTGGAACGCCCGACACCCGTCCGGGCATATCGCGCCGCCCGCCCGCCCCGGCGATCGAGGACGCGGCGGTATGTTCCGGTGATGGCCCGAGCTAGCGAATCCGGCGATCCGGCCTGAAACACCGGATCGAAGCAGCCGGGCCGCGTCCTCGGCGACGCGGCCGTCGACGGCCGCACCCGCGAGGTTGCCGATCCATCGAAAGGTGGAGTGCCGGCCCCACCGTCGGTGGTCGGAACGTGTCCGCGATGGCGATGCGACCAGGCCGTCGTATCGCGAGAGTGGCATCATGTTCGTCGCACTGCGAGATCTGCGGGCCGCCCGCGGTCGATTCCTCCTCATCACCCTGGTCGTCACCATGGTGGCACTGCTGGTGAGCTTTCTGAGCGGACTGACGGCGGGTCTCGCACACCAGAATGTCTCCGCACTTCAACGGCTGTCCGGCGGCAGCGTCGTATTCGCCGACACCGGCGCCGACCCGTCGTTCGATTCCTCCGCCCTGACCGCCGAACAGGTCGAGCGCTGGCAGCGAGCCGGGGGAACCGTCGATCCGGTGGGCATCAGCCGTAGCCAGGCCGTCCGTGCGGGATCCGCGCCGGCTCAGGTGGCGATATTCGGCGTCGACGGCAAGGCATTCGGCAATCACGCGGCAACCGCCCCCGGGACGGTCGTGCTGAGTAAGGCCGCCGCCGACGAGCTCTCGGCCGCCGCCGGTGACCGCATCTCGATCGGCGCCCGGACCTTCACGGTCGCGGGGATCGGCAACGACGACTGGTACGCGCACACCCCGGTGGTCTGGACGACGCTGTCCGAGTGGCAGCAACTCGATCCGCGCGGCGCAGCCGCCACGATTCTGGTCGCCTCCGGCGTGCCCGATACCGCTGCGGTGAACGCCGCCGCGCACACCCGCACCACGAGCGTCGACGGCTCATTGCAGGCGATCGGGTCGTATCGGGCCGAGAACGGTTCCCTCACCCTCATGACCGTGATGTTGTTCGTGATCTCAGCCCTGGTGATCGGCGCGTTCTTCACCGTATGGACCATCCAGCGCACCCCGGACATCGCGACGCTGAAAGCGCTGGGCGCCACCACGACCGCGCTGGTTCGCGACGCACTGGGGCAGGCGCTGATCGTGCTGCTCCTGGGTGTCGGCGTCGGTGTCGGGGTGACCGCACTGGCCGGGGCCCTCATCGGCGGGGCGGTGCCGTTCGTGCTCAGCGCGGCCACGACCGTGGTGCCCGCACTCGCCCTGATCGGGCTCGGCCTGCTCGGCGCGGTGTTCGCGCTGCGCTTCCTGGCCACCACCGACCCGCTCACCGCGCTCAACCAATCTCGTTGATTCGATTACCGCACAGGAGCTTTCGATGACCACCACCCTGACCGTCGCCGATCTCACCCTCACCTTCCCCGACGGCGCCGGCCGCATCACCGCCCTCGACCGGGTGTCATTGACCGTGCGCGGCGGCGAGATCGCCGCCATCACCGGCCCCTCGGGATCGGGCAAATCGAGTCTGCTGGCCACGGTGTCGACGCTCGTGCGTCCGGATTCGGGCCGGATTCTGCTCGAAACCGACGACAGCAGCGTCGACCTCGCCCGAGCGTCCCGGCGCGAGGCCACCACCCTGCGCCGCGAACGCATCGGGATCGTCTTCCAGCAGCCCAACCTCATCCCCGCCCTCACCGCGGTCGAACAACTCGAGGTGATGCAGCACCTGGGCGGCCACACCGTCGTCTCACCGCGCCTGCGCCGCCGAACACGTGACAAGGCCATGGGCCTGCTCGACGCGGTCGGGTTGAGCGGCCACGAGAAGAAGCGCCCGGCTCAGCTGTCCGGTGGTCAACGGCAACGCGTCGACATCGCCCGCGCCCTCATGCACGACCCCGCGCTGCTGGTTGTCGACGAGCCGACCAGTGCCCTCGACCAAGAACGCGGGGCCGCCGTCATCGACCTCATCCTCGAGGTCGTGCACACCCGGGCCGCCGCCACCCTGCTGGTAACCCACGACCGCACCCACCTGCATCGGATGAACGCGGTCTACCGCATGGTCGACGGCCGGTTGTCGGTGGAGGAGGCCGGAGAGCTCGCCGCCTGATCGCCCGCGGCCCCGATGCGGTGAGTCGCGCGTACTCGGCGGCCACGCGAACAGCAGACCACCCTTGCGCGGCTCGGCCTACGTCGCCCGTTTCCGCGCCGGCACCTCCGCGTACCAGGTGAGCAGATCCGCATTGTCGACCGCGCTGCGTTCGACCACCCGATCCGGGTCCGCACCCTGGAACAGTTTCTTGATCGGCACCTCGAGCTTCTTGCCGGTGCGGGTGTGCGGAATGCCCGGGGCGGCGATGATCTCGTCGGGGACGTGGCGCGGCGAGACCTCGGTGCGAATCGTCGTAGCGATGCGCTGTTTCAGCTCGTCGGTCAGTTCGGCGCCCGGGGCGAGGGTGACGAACAGCGGCATCCAGTAACCACCGTCGGGCTGTTCGGCGCCGATCACCAGGGCCTCGGCGATCTCCGGAAGTTGTTCCACCGCTTGGTAGATATCGGCCGAACCCATTCGGATGCCGTGCCGGTTCAGCGTCGAATCGGAGCGGCCGTGCACGACGATACTGCCGTGGTCGGTGACGGTGATCCAGTCGCCGTGCCGCCAGACGCCGGGGAACATCTCGAAATACGCTGCGCGATAGCGACTTCCGTCGGGATCGTGCCAGAACGACACCGGCATCGACGGCATCGGCGCGGTGATCACCAATTCCCCGACCTCGCCGCGCACCGAGCGGCCCGATTCGTCCCAGGCATCCACCGCCGCACCGAGGAACGGCACGGACAGCTCGCCCGGCCACACCGGCACCGTGCGCACGCCGCCGATGAACGCGGACACCACATCGGTGCCGCCGCTGATCGAGTTCACCTGCACCCGCTCACCGACGTTGTCGCGCAACCACAGCGCCGACGACGGCGGCAGCGACGACCCGGTGATACCGACCGTGCGCAGCGCCGAGAGATCATGGTCGCGCCGCGGCACCACGCCGGCCTTGATGCAGGCGAGCACGTAACCCGGGCTGGTGCCGAGCACGGTGGTGCCGGTGCGCGCGGCCAGGTCGAACAGCGAATCGGCGTGTGGATAGGTCGGACTGCCGTCGTAACAGACGATCGTCGCACCCACCAGCAGGCCGGCGACCTGGAAGTTCCACATCATCCAACTGGGGCTGGTGTACCAGAAGAAGACGTCGCCGCGGCCGATATCCGATTGCAGCGCAGCGGCTTTCAGATGTTCGAGCAGGACGCCGCCGTGCCCGTGCACGATCCCCTTCGGCAGCCCCGTGGTGCCGGAGGAGAACAGGATCCACAGTGGATGCGCGAAACCGACTGGCTCCGTGGACAATTCGGCGCCCTCGGGCGCGGCGACCGCATTCCAGTCCAGGGCGTCGGGCACCGCACCGCCGAGACGCGGCACCACGACGGTGGCGCGAACGGTCGGCAGCCCGGCCCGCAGGGCGGCGATATCGGCGCGCTTGTCGTGCGCTTTCCCGCCGAAGTAGTAACCGTCGGCGGTGACCAGCACGGCCGGCTCCAACTGCCCCAGCCGATCGAGCGCCGCCTTGGCCGAATAGTCCTGCCCGCAGGCACTCCACACCGCGCCGATACTGGCCGCACCGAGGAAGGCGATCACGGCCTCGGGGATGTTGGGCAGATAGCCGACGACCCGATCGCCGAGTCCCACACCGAGTTCGCGCAGCGTCGCCGCGAAGGAGGCGGTGCGGCCCAGCAGTTCCGCCCAGGAGATCTCGGTCAGGCCGCCCTGTTCGCCGGCGTAGACGATGGCGGGCCGGTCGGTGCGGGCGTGGCGGGCGATCTGATCGACGTAGTTCAGCAGTTGCCCCGGAAACCATTGCGCGCCCGGCATGTCGGCACTCGCCAGCACCGTGTCCGGCGGGTCGCCGAGTTCGAAGTACTCCCACAGCGCGCCCCAGAACCCGGGCAGATCGGTAATCGACCATTCCCACAGCGAGTGATAGTCGTCGAATTCTCGTCCGGTCCGGGCCCCGACGAATCGGGCGAAGTCTGCGACCCGCGCCGTCTCCAGGTCCCCGGCATCGGGCTCCCACTGCGGTTGCGTCATGACTCTCCTAGGTCTGCCGGGCCCCGGCGCGCCGCAGAATGCGCTCGGCGTGCCGGATCACCGGGCCGTCCACCATGCGTCCCTCGAAACTGAACACACCGCGATTGTTGGGCACCTCCGCCAGCACCCGGCGGGCCCAGTCCACTTCCTCGTCCGCCGGCGCGTAGGCGGCCCGGATCACCGCGAGCTGTTTGGGATGGATGGCGACCTTGACGTCGTAGCCGACCGCCACCGCCTCGTCCGATTCCGCGCGCAACCCGTCGAGGTCGGCGATATCGAGATACACCGAGTCCAGCGCGATCTTGCCGTACGCCTTCGCCGCCAACAATGCGGTCGAACGCAGCTGCCGTGCCACATCGCGATAACCACCGTCGGCGCGGCGGCTGGAATTGCCGCCGAGTCCGGCGACCAGATCCTCCGCCCCGGCCATCGAGGCGATCGCATTCGGTGCCGCCATGACCTCTTCGGTGCGCAGCGCGCCCAGCGGCGATTCGAACAGCGCGAGGACCTCGTAGTCCGACAGCAGCGAGAGCTGTTGCGCCGATTCACATTTCGGCAGCATGACGCGACGATAGGAGGTCGAGGCCAGCACGGTCAGGTCCGCGTCGAAATCGTGCGTACCGGCCGCGTTGACCCGGACCACCGTCCGCTCCGGATCGAGCGGCGTGGCCATCAGCACCTCGCGCGCGGCCTCCTTGTCCCCGGCCGCGACGCCGTCCTCCAGATCGATGATCACGACGTCGGCCGCTGCGGCGGCCTTCTCGTAGCGTTCGCCCCGGTCGGCGGGGCAGAACAGCCAGGCCGGGCCCGGGAGTTCCCAGTTCATCCGCGCTCCTACTCGCCGTCCGGGCGCATCCGCATCAGGGTTTTGCGGACCGCGGTGGCCACCACGTCGCCGTGCTGGTTGCGCCCGGTGTGCGCGAAGGTCGCGATCCCTTCGCCCGGACGGCTGTTCGACTCGCGCTTGGCGGTCACGAGGGTTTCGGCGTACAGGGTGTCGCCGTGGAACATCGGCTTCGGGAAGGCGACCTCCGAGAAGCCCAGATTGCCCACGATGGTGCCCTGCGTCAGCTGCGCCACCGACAAGCCGACCAGCGTCGACAGTGTGAGCATGGAGTTGACCAGTCGCTGATTGAACGGCGGCAGACCGTCGGCGAAGGCCGCGTCCAGATGCAGCGCCTGGGTATTCATCGTCTGCGTGGTGAACGCGACGTTGTCCGCTTCGGTGATGGTGCGCCCGGGCCGATGTTCGTACAGCACACCGACTTCCAGCTCCTCGAACCACAGCCCGCGCTGCACCACCCGGCGCACCGGCTCCATCGGCTCGCTCACAGCCCCAGCTCCCGTCCGATCAGCATCAACTGCACCTCGGTCGTACCCTCGCCGATTTCCAGAATCTTGGAATCGCGATAGTGCCGGGCCACAGCATATTCGTTCATGAAGCCGTAGCCGCCGAAAATCTGGGTGGCATCGCGGGCGTTGTCCATCGCGGCCTCGCTGGCGACCAGCTTCGCGATCGCGGCCTGCTTCTTGAACGGTTTGCCCGCCAGCATCAAGGCCGCCGCATCGTAGTAGGCGGTGCGTGCGGCGTGCGCCCGCGCCTCCATCCGCGCGATCTTGAACGCCACCGCCTGATTGCGGCCGATGGCGCGGCCGAACGCCTCTCGCTCACCGGCGTAGCGCACGCTCTCGTCGACACAGCCCTGCGCCGCACCGACCGAGAGCGCCGCGATCGCGATCCGTCCCTCGTCCAGGATCCGCAGGAAGTTGGCATAGCCGCGGCCGAGTTCGCCCAGCAGATTGGATTGCGGCACCCGGACGTCGGTAAAGCTCAGCGGATGGGTGTCCGAGGCGTGCCAGCCGACCTTGTTGTAGGCCGGTTCGGCGACGAAGCCCGGGGTGTCGGTCGGCACCAGGATGGTGGAGATCTCCTTCTTGCCCTCCGACTCACCCGTCACCGCGGTCACGGTGACCAGCCGGGTGATGTCGGTGCCCGAGTTGGTGATGAACTGCTTGCTGCCGTTGATGATCCAGTCGTCACCGTCGCGAACGGCGGTCGTGCGGGTGCCGCCGGCATCGCTGCCCGCACCAGGTTCGGTGAGTCCGAAACCCGCGAGCGCACGGCCGGAGGTCAACTGCGGCAACCACTCCTGCTTCTGCGCCTCGTTACCGAACCGGTAGATCGGCATGGCGCCCAGCGACACTCCGGCCTCGAGCGTGATCGCCACGCTCTGGTCGATCTTGCCGAGTTCCTCGAGCGCCAGGCACAGCGCGAAGTAGTCGCCGCCCATACCGCCGTACTCCTCCGGGAACGGCAGGCCGAACAGCCCCATATCCGCCATGCCCGACACGACCTCGTACGGGAAGGTATGGGCCGCATCATGTTTCGCCGCGACCGGCGCGACGACCTGATTCGCGAAATCGCGGACGGTCAGCGCCAGGTCCCGGTACTCCTCCGGCAGCGTGCCGGTGGACAGGAAATCGCTCATGCGCGTGCCTCTTTCTGCTCGTTGTCCGCCTGTTCGCTGTCCGATTCCTCGCTGTACGATTCCTCGGTGTCCACGACGGGCTCGGCGGCGATCCGCGCCAGGACCTGTTCGACCTGTACCTGGTCGCCCGCGGCGACCAGCAGCTCCACCTTTCCGGCGACCGGCGCGGTCAGGGTGTGTTCCATCTTCATCGCCTCGACCACCACCACGGGGGTGCCGGCGGCCACCTCGGCGCCCGGTGTCACGTGCACCGCGATCACCGCACCCGGCATGGGACTGAGTATTTCGGCATCGGTGAGCTGTTCGTCGCCACCGCGCAGACTCGGTTCGGCCACCTCGCGCACGGCCGCGACACCGTCGGTGCCGGCCACCCAGATCGGGCCACCGTCTTCGGCGACCCGGTAGCGCAGCCGGATGCCGTCGAGGTCGATCGTCAGTACCGCGTCGTCGAGCGCGGCGGTCAGCGAGCGCGGCCGCGCGGCGTCGACCGCCACCCGCGCGTCGCCCGGGGCCCCCGTAATCGCCACGTGCACCACGCGTTCGCCGCCCTCGAGCCGTAGCACCGTGGGCGCCGCGGTGCCGATGCGCCAGCCGTCCGGGATCTCCCACGGTCCCCGCGGCGCATCCGGCCACGCCCGCAGCCAGCGCGCCACCGCCGCCGCGACGAACTGGTCGTCGGTGACCGATGCCGGCCGGAAATCCCCCGCGCGCCGGTCCAGCAATCCGGTGTCGAGATCACCGCGCAGCACATCGGGATCGGCCAGCAGGAACCGCAGGAAGTCGGTATTGGTCCGCACGCCGAGTACCTGGGTGTCCGCGAGTGCCTGATCGAGCCGGGCGATCGCGGTCGCGCGATCCGGTCCGTGCGCGATCACCTTCGACAGCATCGGGTCGTAGTCGCTGCCGATCACACTGCCGGTGCGCAGCCCGGAATCCACCCGCACGCCCGGACCCTGCGGTTCGGCCAGCGCCAGCACGGTGCCGCCGGTGGGCAGGAAGTCGCGGCCGGGATCCTCGGCGTAGACGCGAGCCTCGACGGCGTGCCCGGTGAGCTGGATATCGTCCTGCTCGGCGACGATCTTCTGCCCGGCCGCCACCCGGACCTGGCATTCCACCAGATCGACCCCGGTGACCAGTTCGGTCACCGGATGTTCGACCTGCAGCCGGGTGTTCATCTCCATGAAGAAGAATTCGTCCGGCCGGTCGGCGGAGACGATGAATTCGACGGTGCCCGCGCCCACGTAGTCGACGCTGCGCGCGGTGTTGCAGGCGGCGGCGCCGATCCGCGCCCGCGTCTGCGGGTCCAGCAACGGTGAGGGCGCCTCCTCGATGACCTTCTGATGCCGGCGCTGCAGACTGCATTCCCGCTCACCCAGATGCACCACGTTGCCGAATTGATCGGCGAGAATCTGCACCTCGATATGCCGGGGTGTGGCGACGAAGCGCTCCAGGAACAGGGCGTCGTCGCCGAACGCCGCGGCGGCCTCCCGGCGCGCGCTCACCAGCGCCGCAGGGAGATCGGCGGGATCGTCGACCCGGCGCATCCCCTTGCCGCCACCTCCTGCCGACGGCTTGACCAGCACCGGATAGCCGATATCGGTTGCGGCCGCGATCAATTCGTCGTCGGTGAGACCGGGCCGGGCGATACCGGGCACGACCGGCACCCCGAAGTCGGCGACCGCGGTCTTGGCCGCGATCTTGTCACCCATGATCTCGATCGCTCGCACGGGCGGACCGAGGAACACGATGCCGGCCTGCTCCAGCGCCGCGGCGAAGGCCGAATTCTCCGACAGGAAGCCGTACCCCGGATGCACGGCCTGCGCACCGGAGCGCACGGCCGCATCGACCACCCGATCGATATCGAGGTAGCTCTGGCGCGCCGGGGCCGGGCCGAGCCGCACCGCGACGTCCGCCTCGGCCACGTGCCGGGCGCCGACATCGGCATCGCTGTACACCGCCACCGAGCGAATTCCCATGCCGCGCAGGGTGCGGATCACGCGCACGGCGATCTCGCCACGATTGGCGACCAGCACGGTGTCGAAGGGCACCGGGTGAGATTTGTTCAGCATGGTGATCACATCCGGAATACGCCGTAGGAGACAGGTTCGAGGGGCGCCTGCGCGCAGACCGAGAGCGCCAGACCGAGCACGGTTCTGGTGTCGGCGGGATCGATGACCCCGTCGTCCCACAGCCGGGCGGTGGAGTAGTACGGATTGCCCTGGCGCTCGTACTGCTCTCGGATCGGCGCCTTGAACTCTTCCTCCTGCTCGGCGCTCCAGGAATCGCCGAGCTGATCGCCGCGAACGGTGGCCAGCACCGAGGCGGCCTGCTCACCGCCCATCACCGAGATGCGGGCGTTCGGCCACATCCACAGGAAGCGCGGCGAATACGCCCGTCCGCACATCGAATAGTTACCGGCGCCGTACGAACCGCCGATGACGACCGTCAGCTTCGGCACCCGCGCGCAGGCGACCGCGGTCACCATCTTCGCGCCGTGTTTGGCGATACCGCTCGCCTCGTAGTCGCGCCCGACCATGAAACCGGTGATGTTCTGCAGGAACACCAGCGGAATGACCCGCTTGTCGCACAGTTCGATGAAATGCGCGCCCTTCTGGGCCGATTCACCGAACAGCACACCGTTGTTGGCGACGATGCCGACCGGGTGGCCGTGGATGCGCGCGAAACCCGTGACCAGGGTGCGGCCGTATTCGGCCTTGAATTCCTGGAATTCACCGCCGTCGACGATGCGCTCGATCACCTCGTGCACGTCGTAAGGCGTACGCAGGTCCACCGGAACCACGTCGTAGAGCTCCGACTGCGGGGCGATCGCGTCGACCGGCGCCGTGATCTCCCACGGACTCGGCGACTTCGGCGCGAAGGTGCCGACGATACGGCGCACGATGCGCAGCGCGTCCTCGTCGCTGTCGGCCAGATGGTCGGTGACACCCGATGTGCGGGAATGCAATTCGCCGCCGCCCAGTTCCTCCGCGGTGACGACCTCACCGGTGGCCGCCTTCACCAGCGGTGGCCCGCCGAGGAAGATCGTGCCCTGATTGCGCACGATCACCGCCTCGTCACTCATCGCGGGAACATAGGCGCCGCCCGCGGTGCAGGACCCCAGCACCGCCGCGATCTGCGGAATCCCCTTGGCGCTCATGATCGCCTGGTTGTAGAAGATCCGGCCGAAGTGTTCGCGGTCGGGAAAGACCTCGTCCTGATGCGGCAGATGCGCACCGCCGGAATCCACGAGGTAGACGCACGGCAGATGGTTCTGCAGTGCCACCTCCTGGGCGCGCAGATGCTTCTTGACCGTCATCGGGTAATAGGTGCCGCCCTTGACCGTCGCATCGTTGGCGACGATCACGCATTCCCGGCCGGACACACGACCGATACCGCCGATCACCCCCGCGCCGGGACAGTCCCCGCCGTACATCCCGTCGGCCGCCAGCGGCGACAGCTCCAGGAACGGGCTGCCGGGATCCAGCAACCGGTCCACCCGCTGGCGCGGTAGCAGTTTGCCGCGCGCCAGATGGCGGTCGCGGGCCCGCTCGGGTCCGCCCAGCGCACTCGCCGCCAGCTTCGCGCGCAGCTCGTCGAGCAGCGCCAGATGTGCGGCACGATTGCCGGCCTGCACGTCCTGCGTCAGGGTCATCACGCCATCCTGCCCATTCGGTTAGTGGCCAATAACTGGAAACTAAGATAATCTTCGTTAACTGAAATGTCCAGGCGTGCCGGTAACCGGATCCACCGAACGCCGCCGACCTGCGGAGAGGAGCCCGATGAGCAGCAGTGAGGCCATCGCTCCCACACGCCGAGAGCAGCTCAAGGCGCAGCGGCGGCAACAATTGCTGGAGGCCGGGGCGCGACTCATCGCCGACCGCGGCTTCCCCGGGGTGCGCCTCGACGACCTCGGCGCGGCGGCCGGCATCAGCGGGCCGGCGGTCTACCGGCACTTCCCCAACAAGGAAGCCGTCCTGGTGGAATTGCTGGTCGGAATCAGCACCCGGCTGTTCGAGGGCGGCAAGGCGGTCGCCGAACAGGCCGAGTCCCCGCGCACGGCACTGGCCGGATTGATCGAGTTCCATCTCGACTTCGCCCTCGGCGAGCCCGAACTCATCCGCATTCAGGACCGGGACCTGGAAAGCCTGCCCGAATCCGCGCGGCGGCAGGTGCGCCGCCTGCAGCGGCAGTACGTGGAGATCTGGGTCGGGGTGCTGCGCGGCCTGCACCCGGAGCTGGACGAGACCGGCGCACGGGTCAAGGCGCACGCCACCTTCGGCCTGATCAACTCCACACCGCACAGCGCCTCCCCCACGCTGGCCGGACGGGCCCGGCCCATTCTGCGCGAGATGGCCTGGGCTGCGCTGAGCTGAGAGTCGAGCGGCCGAGTCGAGCGGCCCGAGCCGGCGCGGTCTAGTCGCGACGGAGTTCGGCCTCGGCGGTCGAGAGGACCGCGCTCACGCCGAGATACACGGCGGGAATCAGCGCGAGCGTCCAGGCGGCGGCGAAAAGCGGTGTGGCGAACTCGAATTGGGAATGCCAGCGCACCAGCGTACCGGACGGATGGTCGTCGAAGGTCACGGTTCCGTCCTGACGACGCAGCAGCGGAAGCGATTTCAATATGCGATAACGAAACAGTCGCGGCGGGTCGTAGTCGACGACCTCCTCGGTCAGCCGCAGCAGCGGCGTCACCAGCAGCCGCACCGCCCCGACCCCGTGTTCGGAGACATTGCCCGGACGGACCGGAGTGACCCGCCGGATCGCCGGAACGCGCTGGTAGTTGGTGGCGTCGGTGATCCAGTCGAAGACGTCGGCGCGGGGTGCCCGGATGATCCGTTCCAGGTCCAGCGTGCGCATCGAGAGTCCCTTCGCTACCGCGGTGTCGTATGAGTTCCCGACCGACGGGGATGCCGGATCGGTGCCGAGTGCCAGCGCAGCGTACGGCGCGGCGGGCACTCGCTGCCAGTGACGAGAGTCGAAACGATGCTATTTCGATACGAGCAAGCGATCTGGTCATTCGCCCAAGCCGGGGCGCTGCCGCGAAAAGATGAATCCGGTCGGTATTTCCTTGCGACAGAATACTTTTCAGTCGTACCGGCATACCCCGGTGGCCCGGGCGTCGGCGGCGATAGGACACAATTGTCCCGATCCGGCCCGGCCCCGGCCTTCGCCACCGCAGCGATCCCCGGTATGCCTCCGGAACCGGCGGTAACACCGGAGATCCGGAGATCATCCGGTGACTACCATGGCATTCATGAGCGCCGAGGAGTGCCGCCGCACCGCAGACAGGCCGGAACCGTGAGCGTCGAGCGTGGCACCGCGAGCCCCGCAGAACAGCCGGCAACAAAGCCACAGGAGCGGGTGATTCGCCGTCGCCCGAAGAACCGGCGTGCCCAGATCGCTGCTACCTCGGCGGCGGCGTTCGGCTCGCTGGGCTATCACGGAGTCAGCATGGAGGACATCGCCTCCCGCCTCGGCATTTCCTCGGCGGCCCTGTACCGGCATTATCCGAGCAAGTACGCGCTGTTCCGAGAGGAACTGCTGCGCCTCGGCGCGCTGACGGCGGAATCGACCACGGCCGACCCCGAGGCCGCGGACCTTCCGGTGCAGCAAAGGCTGGCCGGCGTGCTCGACGCCATCATCGCCGCGACCATCGCCAATCGCCCGACCGTGACGTTGGCGCGATGGGAGGGCCGCTATCTCGACGACACCGATCGCGCGACGCTGGACGAGCAGTTCAGCACCTCGATCCGCGCCCTCGCCGACCTGCTCGGTGAATTGCGCCCGGAACTGCCCCGGCGCGACCAGCTGGTGCGCGCGGTGGCTCTGCTCAGCATCGTCAGCAGCATCGGCGACCATCACGCCACGCTTCCGGTGAAATCGCTTACCGCCGTGCTCAATTCGGCCGCGTGGGCGATCATCGGCGCGGAACTACCGGACGCCGCGCCGGCGGCGGGCACACCGCGGTCGGCGGAGATACCGCTATCGTTCAAACACGAACTGCTGCTGAAGAAATCGGTGGAGCTGTTTCACCAGCGCGGCTATCCGAATGTGAGCGTGGAGGATATCGCGACGGCCGCGGATCTCTCCGCGGCCTCGGCCGTCTACCGGTATTACCGCAGTAAGGGCGACCTGCTCGCGGCCGCGTTCCGGCGCGCGGCGGATCGGACGTCGGGCGCGATCGGCCCGGCCACCGCCTCGTCGAAATCTCCCGCCGAGGCACTGTCGAAACTGATCGAACTGTATGTCACCGGGTCGTTCGAAGAACGCGAATTGACCTTCGTCTATTACGCCGAGTTCAGCCACGTCCGGCCCGAGGAACGCACGGTACTGCGCACTATTCAGCGGTTGATCGTGGCCGAATGGGTGAAACTGCTGGTCGCGGTGCGGCCGGAACTGTCCGAGGCGCAGGCGCGCATTCTGGTGCAAGCCGGATTCGGGCTCGTGGTCGATCTGGCCCGGGTCTTCAGCGACGACGAGAACGTCTGCCCGCCCGAGCGCGTCATGGCCCTGATGGAGGTCGTGCTGTTCGGTTCGCCGCGCCGCGAGTGACCCATCAGCTGTTCATGCGCGGCCACGGATAGAGCGCCAGGTGGATGAGCAGGATCGCCAGCAGTCCGAGTAACAGCGCGGTGACGAATCCCGCGCGATGCTCGAGATAGCCGAGGGTGCGAAACAGGGTGGGAAACGGTACTTCCCGCGCGAAGAACATCGACAGCACGCTCGGCAGGATCACCCACATCACCGCGATGGTTCCGTACAGCACGTAGGCGCCGGTGAAGGTCCCCGGATCGACCGCGCGGGCTCCCCCGGCGAAGGCGACCGCGGCGGTTAGCGCCGCGCACGCCAGCACCAGATAGCCACCCATCCCCTCGGTGCGCACGGCATCGGGGTCAGGGGTGAGCCGGCCATTGGCGGTGGTCTGCCGGCCGGCGACCATGGCCGGTTGCTCCGGCGGCATCGCCAGCTGCGGGAGCGAGTAGTAGGCCAGCACGACGATCACGAAGACGACCACGAGCCGCACCCACGAATGCCCGTCCTCGAGGTGGCCGATCGTCGCCGAAATCGTCGGCCAATCCGCCAGATCGAAAACCGCGGCCAACTCCGGAACCGCGATGACGATGCCCGCGAGCCCCCACATCAGATATCCCCAGAACTCCGCCGAGCGCCCGGCGACCGTCGGCGCACTCAGGGTTCCGGTAGTGACCTCCGTCATATTCCCGGTGTACCACCGCGCGGGCACGCGGGGGCAACGACGGGGAATCAGCTGGGCCGCAACATCGGCGGGTGCAGTACCTGTGCGGGTCCGGCGCGATAGAGCTTGGCCGGACGACCGCCGTCGCGGGTGGTGGTGGCGCCGGTCGCCAGGACGAAACCTGGTGTGGTGGTGACCTTGCGGTGGAAATTGCGCGGATCGATATCGGTGCCCCACATCACCTCGTAGACCCGGCGCAGTTCGGCCACCGTGAATTCGCTGCCGCAGAAGGCGGTGGCCAGCGGCGTGTATTCCAGTTTGGCGCGGGCCCGCTCGACGCCGTCGGTGAGAATGCGGCGATGGTCGAAGGCGATGCGGGCGCGCTCGGCGAGCAGTTGCTCCACCGACCAGATGCCGGCCGCCGTGGCCTGCGAACCCGCCTGCGGCGCGGGCAGATTCGGCGCCAGCGCCAGATAGGCGGTACTGATCACCCGGCCGCGCGGATCACGGCCGGGTTCGCCGTAGGTCGCCAGCTGCTCCAGATGCAAGCGGTCGCCGCGAATTCCGGTCTCCTCGCGCAACTCCCGTACCGCGGCCGCGGAGAGGCTTTCCTCGGGGCGGACGAAGCCTCCCGGCAACGCCCATCTTCCGCGATAGGGTGCGTAGAGGCGCTGGACCAGCAGCGCGCACAGCGTGTCGTTGGCAGTGTGGCGGGCGCCCAGGGTCAGAACCACCAAATCGACCGCGACCGCTGCATTGAGGCGAAAACCACTGCCCATGACGGGCATTGTAATCGTCAGTGTGACGATAAAAACGCCGGCGGTGAATTCCTCAGCTCGCGGCGACGAAAGTGAACGGGCCGAATTCGCCGACATGTCCGAGGATCCAGTCCCAATGCGAAACCGGGTCGACGACCACACCGGCCTGCAGCAGTAACCGCCAGCCGAGCTCGTCGCGCTCCCAGACGTCGCCGTCGGCGTCGACATAGAGGCCACGAGTGACTGGTTCCGGTTCTGTGACGGAATTCTCACCCGGTTCCGCGAAGGCGCCGAGCATCCCCTCATCCGGGCGGTCCGCATGAATTCCGCCGCCGACCAGGGCGTGATCGGCCAGTTGCGCGACGGCGCGGGCCATGGCCACGAATTGACCCGCCGGCACCGCGATCACCTCGTCGGTCCGCATGAACAGTTCTCCCGCCTGATCGTCGTCGTGAAAGAGGGCCACGATGTCCGGCACGGTGGGCCGGGGACGGATCCTGTTCTGACTCATGATTTCTCCTGCCCTGCGCCACCGAATTCCGTTACCGCGTTCTGTGACATTCGAACCATTCGAAACCTCCCCATCCATCAGGGTTGTGAACGTAGCCTCGCCCATCCCACTTCTGGTTCACTTCCGGCCGAATCGGGCGCCAACCAATTGGACCGATATCGAGAGCAATTTCGAAGTTGCGATGAAATGTACGAGCCGAGGATGGTCATCCGGCGCGATACAGCAGTTCGACCGAAAAAGTCACAATTGCATTACAAGCCGCTCACCTCGCCACTCAGGATCGAACCACGTGTGGCGCAATCTGGAACCACCGGGACGTGATGCACAACACACGCGGGCCGGAACTACTACACGGAATGGATATAACGATTTGGCAACCATGAAGCTAACGACAGACAGCGTCGAAAATTTAGAGTAGAGATTCTGATTTAAATCAGATGTCCAGCGTAATGGCCGTCCGTCGGCTGCTGAACGGGACGGGCCATGGGGAAGGTGTCCGGGATGTCACGGTTGCAGGGGCATGGTATGGCTGATCGACGCATCCATGTCCTCGGCCCGATGCATATCGCACTCGACGGAACACCGATCCGCCTCGCGGGCCGGCTCACCCGGGCCCTGCTGGCGCGCTTGGTGATCGCGCAGGGCCGCGCGGTGTCGACCGATCGGCTGGTCGACGAGCTGTGGGACGGGGAACCCCCGCCGAAGGCGACCTCGGTGCTGCAGGTGCACATCCACAACCTGCGGCGGGTGTTCGAACCCGAACGTCCCGCCCGCGCGCCGGCGACGGTGGTGGTGTCGGAGGGGCTCGGCTACGCGCTGCGGTTGCGCGACACCGAAGTCGACGCCTGGCAGTTCGAATCGCTCCTGCACGACTATCTCCAAGTGAGCGGGGGCGCCCATGCCCCAGAGGCGGCCACCCGCACCCGCATGTTGGATATCGCGCTGGCCTGCTGGAACGGACGCGCGCTGGAGAGTTTCGCCGATTGCGGCTGGGCGGCGGCCGAGGCGGCGCGGCTGACCGATCTGTATCTGACCGCCGGTGAATTGCGCGCACAGGCCGCGCTGGAACTCGGCCGCACCACCGAGGTGATCAGCGGCTTGCGGCGCACCGTGGAGGACCGGCCCGACCGCGAGGAGAGTGTGCGGCTGCTCGCCCTCGCGCAATATCGGCTGGGACAGCAGACCGAAGCGCTGGCGACACTGCGGCGCACGGCGGAATTCCTCACCCGGGAAATGGGACTCGACCCGGGGCGGCGCATCCAGGAACTGGAGACCGCGATCCTCAACCAGGCGGTGCCGGTGCTCGAGTCCACCCTGCCGACCACGCCCATCGCGGTGCGCGCCGACCTCGTGCGCGACATCGCGCGCTCGCCGGCCGAGCCGAACGAGCGGGCCGACAGCGTGACGGCACCCGGATACCCGGTGCAGTGCAAGGTCGTCCTGGAGGCGGCGTGCGAGGCGGCCGAACATGGCGCCCGGGTGGTGTGGATCTGCGGCGGCGCGGGATTCGGCAAATCGGCGCTGGCCGAGGCGGTCGCCACGGAACTGCGCCGCCGCGACTGGGTGGTCGCGACCGGACGCTGCCCGGAGGTGGACGGGGCGCCGCAAGCGTGGGTCTGGGCCGAGGTCGCCGCGCGATTCGGCGCCGACCTGACCTCACGGCCGGTTCTCGGTGGGGCGTTCGAGATCTCTCGAGTGATCGCCGATCGCTGCCGCAAAGCCGTCACCGACGGCCCGGTCGCCCTGGTGCTCGAGGACCTGCACCGCGCCGACGAGGCCACCCTGCAGATCCTGCGCCAGGCCGTGGCCTGGCTGCACGATCAGCCGCTGCTGATCATCGCCACGCTGCGTGAGGTGGAGGCGCCGCCGTCGGTGCGGGCCGCCGTGGCCGCCCTCGCCGATCCGACCGCCGCGCACATCGAGCTCACCGGTGTCGATCTGGACGGGACGTGTGCCATCGCACGAGCCGCCGGACTGTCCGGTCTGGATAGCGATCTGCTCGCGCTGTTGCACGAGCGCACCGGCGGTAATCCGCTGTTCCTGCGCGAACTCACCGCCGCGATGGCCGTCGGCGGCGATGTCCACGATCTGCCGCCGAGTGTGCGGGGTGTGATCGAACTGCAACTGGCGCGGATGCCGGATGCGGTCCGCGAGGTGCTCGAATACGCCGCCGTCTGCGGGGCGCGGGTGGAACCGGCGACCCTGGTGGCGCTGACCGAACGGACCGAGGACCAGATCATCGGACTCGTCGGCACCGCCGAACTGGCGCGGCTGGTGATCATCGATCCCGCGGGGCGAATCATGTTCGCGCACACGCTGATCCGCGACACCGTCTACGCCGGGATTCCGCAGCTGCGACGGACGCGGATGCATCAGGGGGTGCTGACCCTGCTGGGCGGCTGCCGGCCCGACGACGTCCGCGCGGTCGAGGTGCTGGCCCATCACGCGGTGCGGGCGGCCACCGCTAGTACCGCCGACTCCGCGGTCGACTACATCACGACGGCGGCGCGGCACTGTGTCGAGCGCGGGATGCGCGCGGACGCGGCGCCGCTGTGGCGCACGGTGATCGAACTGCGGCGGCTGGCCGGGCACGAGGATGCCGATGCCTCGACCGCGGATCGGGTCGCCTGCGTGGACGCCTACTGCGAACTCGTCACCGCCTCCGCGTACGCGGGGCGGATCGCCGCGGCTCGCGACGCCCGGGAGCAGGCGCTGCGACTGGCCACCGAATTGGGCGACGGAGAGTTGGTGGTGCGCGCGCTGACCAGTTGGCGCGCGCCGGTGGTGTGGGCGATGCGGGACTGGAGATGGTCGAATCCGCGGCTGCGGCGGGCGCTCGCCGTCGCCTCCGCCCGCGACCAGCCGGTGGCCACCCAGGTTCGCCTGCTCACCACCGCTGTCTTCGAATCCAGCCCGGCCGCGCACCGGCTCGCCCACACCCGTGCCCACGCGGCACTCAAACTGGCCCGCGGTGCCGGCGACGCCGAATTGCAGTGCATGGCACTGAATGCGCTGACTCACCTGGTGCTCGACGGCCATTCGGGCGACGACCTGGGACACCGGGCCGCCGAACTGGAGCGCCTCGCCACGTCGGCCGATCTGCCCCACTATCGTGCTCTCGCACACTATCTGCGCTTCCGTACCGCCTGTCAGAACGTCGACCTGGCCGAGGCGGGACGGCAGGCGGCGCTCGCCCTGGAATTCGCGGCCACGGCACAGGTGCGGCCGTTGACGACCATCCTCGGATACTTCCGCGCGGCCACCGAGATCCTGCGCGGCGATATCGGCCGGGCGGCGCACTATTTCGACGAATGTAGCTCGGCGGGAAAGGATTCCGGCTTCCCCGAGGGTGACGAGGCGGCCCTGATCCCGCTGCTTCCCCTGGGCTGGGCGCGCCGTGATCTGTCACCCGCCGTGGACTGCCTCGCCGAAATCGAGGCCAGCCTCCCCGGCATGCTCACCCAGATCTATATCGTCGCGCTTCTCGACGCCGGCGAGCGCGCCGAAGCCGCCGCCCTCTTCCACCACGGCCCCGAGGTCGACGAGCACTTCTATCCCGTCATGATGCGGGCCCACCGCGCCCGCGCGGCGATCGCCCTCGGTTCCACCGCCGACTGCGCCGAACTCTATCGCCGGCTCCTGCCCGCCGCCGGGACGGTCGCCGGCCTCGAAACCGGTTTCACCCCACTGGATCCGGTGGACGAGATCCTCGCCGAACTGGCGACCGCGTGCGGGGACGGGGTCACGGCGGCCAAGCACCGCGCCGCCGCCACGCGGCTGCGCGAACGGATCCGCAGGCAGCTGGCCACGAACAGCGGACAGCACTGCTGGTGAATCACCCTGCCGCGTAACCGCTTTCGTGCGTGCCCGGGGGAGCCACGGCCTCTCCCGCGCGCCGCTCGCGCTTGCCGCGGGCGATCTCGGTGGCGAGGGCGTCGAGGGGATTCGCCAGCCGATGCAGCGGGTCGAGCAAGGTGGTCAGCCAGGTTCTGGCGATCTCCACGCCGTCCGGGTCGAGGCGGTAGTACCGGCGGGTGCCTTCGGCACGGACGGTGACCAATCCGGTGTCGCGCAGGGTCTTCAGGTGTTGCGACACCGCGGGCTGGGAGATCGTCGTGCTGGCGCGGACCGCCTCGACCAGCGCGCCGGCGGAGTGCTCGCCGGCGGCCAGCAGTTCGAGAATGTGACGGCGCACGGGGTCGCCCAGCGCATCGAAGATGCGGGCGGGTGGGACGGTCATCGAGCTTCCGGGGTGTCCTCTGGTTCAGTGGTGTAGAAGGCGAAGGTCTGGTCGGCGGCGGCTCGGGCCGCGGCGGGGTCGTCGCCGTCGGCGATCGCGGCCGCACCCCACGCCGTGGCGGCGGTGCGGATGAATGTACGGCCTTCCGCGGTGGTATGCAGCGTGAGCGCCACGGTCGGATCCACCGGCTCACCACTGTCCACATGCATCCTCAGGCCCAGCAGGGCGAGGTCCCAGCCGACCCCGACCGCACCGGGCCCGAACTGCGTCCACATGGCCGGATCGATCGGCGCCTCGTGCTCGAGCGTCAGTTCGGTACCGTCGCCGGCCGGGCCGAGGGTGACCTCCAGCCAGGAGATCTGCGGGCCCATCTCCCAGGTGACGGCGAAATGCTTCGGCGCGTCACAGCGTTCGACCACGCCGTTGGCGTTGCCCTCGAGCTGATAGCGGCCGCCGACCTCCAGCGATCCGCTGATCGGCAGGAACCAGCGCGGAATGCGGTCGACGTTGGTCAGCGCGTCCCACAGATCGGCCTGATCGGTGGGATAGCTGCGGCGGGCGACCGCGATCCTCGTGGGGGCGCCGTCGCGAGAGCCGGTGCGGACCTCGCGCGTGACCAGACCCGCGAGGGCGGCGGGATCGGAGAGCAAGGGCATGGCATACCTCCTTCTATAAGTTTCGACTTATATTAGCAGGCGGGCCGAGCCGATGCGAGGAGCGCGTGAACGCCGCGGCGTGCCGGTGCAGGGGGGGGTTCGGGTGGCACGCCGCGGCGCGACGCATTCAGTTGGCTTGCAGACGCATGGCCTCGATCAGCGACTCGGGCGCATATCGGTCCAATGCGATTCGACATAGTCGAGGCAGAGCTGACGCAGACAAGGACCGTGAGCGATCGTCCATCCGCTCGGCACGGCCGCGAACACCGGCCACAACGAGTGCTCGCCTTCATCGTTGGTCAGGACGTAGAACTCGGCGTCGTCATCGTCGAACGGGTTGCTCATTCGATTACCTTTCGTGCGGAACCGTGTCCGGCCCGGCGACTACACCACCGCACCGGGTGATGGTGCGGGCCCGCGGTGTCCGGGCCCGCACCGCGATCAAGCGCCCGGTGTCACCGACACCGCCGATCCGGTGGAGAGCAGGTTCGCGAGGGCGGTGAAGATGCTGCCGAGGCCGGAGCTTCCGGTATCCATCAGTCGAAAATCCTTTTCTGGCGCGGGGTTTACTTCGGGGTGTAGGCGATGCTGGAACCGGAGCTGAGGAAGCTCAGCACCTGGGTGAGGATCGCGGCGTAGTCGACAGTGCCGTCCATACTTTCTTCCTTCTTCCTTTCACGGTCGCGAAACTCGGACGCCAGATAGGCGGTGTCGCGATGCCCGTCGGGTGTGGCGACCACCAGCCGCGCCCCGCTGCTCAGCGGCGCGAACAGCTCCCACACCGAAACGTCGAAGGTGGCCGGGGTCTTGAACAGCACCACGTCGCGCTCACCGATCCCGTACTCATCGGCGATCCAGGCGATCTGGTTGTCGAGAGAACCGCGCTGGACGGCAACGCCTTTCGGAGTTCCGGTGGAGCCGGAGGTGAAGATGACATAGGCGGTGTTGGCCGAACGCACCGGAGCGAGCCGGTCGGCGGCGGTGAGCGGGCGATCGGACAGGCCGTCGAGCTCGAGCGCATCGATCGCGATCGACGGAATGTCCAGATCGGGCGCATCACCGGCGATCAGCATGCGTACCGGCGCGGCGGTCTCGGCCATCTGCCGCAACCGGGCCGGCGGCTGATCCGGGTCGACCGGCACGTACGCCCCGCCGGCGGCCAGCACGGCGTAGGCGGCGATCACCAGCTCGGCCGACCGGCGCATCCCCAGTACGACCAGCGATTCCGGGCCGACGCCCGCGCCGACGAGATGTCGTGCCAGGCGATTGATCCGGGCCGACAGCTCGGCATAGGTGTATTGCCGCTCGCCGTCGACCACGGCCACCGCATCGGGCCGCAGGAACACCTGCCGCTCGAATGCGGCGAGCACGTCGGGAACCGTTCCCCCGGCGCCGCGGCGGCCGGCGTCGATCGCGCGTCGCACCTCGGCCGCGTCGAGCAGCGGCAGCTGCCCCACCGCACGAGTGGGCTCGGCGACCACCTGGACCAGCAAGTGCCGCCACCACCGCGCATAGCTCGCGATGGTGTCCGAATCGAAAAGATCTGTGGCGTAGGTGAACTCCGCCGTGATCCCCGCCGGTGCCGGACCTTCCCCGGGACCGGCACCGGCGAAGCTTTCGGTGACCGTCAGGTGAAGGTCGAACTTGGTCACCGCCGTGTCCAGGGTACTCGTCCGCACGGACAATCCGGGTAACTCGAGGGCGATGTCCTGAGTGTCGGCCACACCCAGCATCACCTGGAACAGCGGGTGGCGGGCCTGCGATCGGACCGGGTTCAGCGCCTCCACCAACTGTTCGAAGGGCAGATCGGCGTGCGCGAAGGCGCCCAGGTCCACCGCCCGGACCCGTTGCAGCAGAGCGATGAACGGTTCGTCGACCGCCACGCGGGTGCGCAGCACCAGGGTGTTGACGAACATGCCGATCAGACCGTCGAGTTCGCGGTGACCGCGACCGCCGACCGGGGTCCGATCACGATATCGTCGCCACCCGAGATCCGTGCGAGCAGCGCGGCCAGCGCGCCGTGCAGCACCATGAAGGTCGAAACCCCCTGGGCGCGGGCGAGTTCGGAGATCCCCGCGTGCAGGTCGGCGGGTAGGTCGAAGCGATAGGTGGCGCCCCGGCCTCCGGCCACCGCGGGCCGCGGCCGATCGGCGGGCAGGTCCAGCTGGTCGGGAATTCCCGCCAGCGTATGCGACCAGTAGCCGAGTTGCCGGGCGGCCAGGGAATCGGGATCTTCGGGGACGCCGAGCCGATCCCGTTGCCACAGCGCGTAATCGGCGTACTGCACCGCAGGCAGCGGCTCGGGGGCATCGATACCCGACCGGCGGTGGGTATAGGCCGCGGCCACTTCCCGCGCCAGCACCGGCAGCGACAGTCCGTCCGCGGCGATGTGGTGGAGCACGATCGCCAGCGCGACATCATCGGCCGCCAGTTCGAAAATCACCGCTCGCAACGGAATTTCGGCGGTCAGGTCGAAGCCCCGTGCCGCCAGCCGCGCCAACTCGACGTCGAGGCCCTGCGCCGCAACGGTTTCCACCGGGAACGACGCCGGCCCCACCTGCCCAGCGGGGAGAATATGCTGCCGGGCCACGAGGTCGTCGTCCGCCGGAAAACGGTGCGCAACACCTCGTGCCGGGCCACCACATCGGCGAGGGCCGAGCGCAGGGCCTCGGTATCGACCGCCCCGGTCATCCGGACCACGAACGGCATGTTGTAGCCGGCGCTATCCTCCTCGAACCGGTTGAGGAACCAGATGCGCTGCTGGGCGGGCGAGAGCGGCAGCACCTGCGGTCGCGGCCCGGCGACCGGCCCGGCGCTCTCGTGCATGTCCTCGGTTTCGAAGGCGCGGTCGATCAGCTCGGCCAGCGCCTCGACCGTGGTGGCCTCGAACAGTTCCCGCACGGTCAGCGCGCAGCCGAGGTCGGCGTTCAATCGCGCAGCCACCTGCGTCGCGACCAGCGAATTACCGCCCAGCGCGAAGAAGTCGTCGTCGAGTCCGATGCGCTCACGGCCGAGCACCTCACCGAATACCTCGGCGACCGCCCGCTCCGAGACCGACTGTGGTCGGCGGTACCGACCGGCGGTCCGCTCGGACGCGGGAAGCGCGGCCCGATCGAGTTTGCCGGAGGCGTTGACCGGCAGCGACGCCAGCATCACGTACGCCGCCGGCACCATATAGCCGGGCAACTCGCGCGCGGCCGCGCCACGCACTCGCGCCACGTCGACCGCGCCGGCGGTGGTTTCGACCAGATAGGCCACCAGTTGCGCACCCGTGCCGGCATCGTCGCGCACCACGACCACCGCGCGCGCGACCCCGGGGACCGCGCCGAGCACCGCTTCGATCTCGCCGAGTTCGATCCGCAGCCCACGCAGTTTGACCTGAAAATCGGTGCGGCCCAGATACTCGAGCTCACCGTCGGCCGTCCAGCGGACCAGATCCCCGGTGCGATACATCCGCGCCCCGGGGCCGGCCTCCGACTCACTGTCCGCGAACGGATCGGCGACGAACCGTTCGGCGGTCAGCTCCGGCCTCCCGGCGTAGCCTCGGGCGAGCTGAACCCCCGACAGATACAGCTCACCCGGAACGCCGACGGGCACCGGCCGCAACCGTGCGTCGAGCACGTACAGCCGGGTGTTGAAGACCGGTGCGCCGATCGGCACACCGGTGGTATCGAGCGGACCCCCCTGATGCGCGGTGACATCGACCGCTGCCTCGGTGGGACCGTACAGATTGTGCAGCCGCGCGCGCGGGGCCGCGGCGAGCAGTCGCTGCGCCAGCGGACCGGGCAACGCCTCGCCGGAGGCGAATACCGCACGCAGCGAACTCAATTCGGAGCCGCCGACCACGCCACCGAGGAAGGCCGCCAGCATCGTGGGCACGAAATGCACGACGGTGACACCGAATTCGGCGATCACCGCGCGCAGATAGGCCGGTTCGCGATGCCCGTCGGGCGTGGCCAGCACCAGGCTCGCGCCGATCTGCAACGGCCAGAAAAACTCCCATACCGAAACGTCGAACGTGGCGGGGGTCTTCTGCAGGACGACGTCGGCGGCCGTGAGGCGGTAGGCGCTCTGCATCCAGACCAGCCGGTTGACGATCGCGGCATGGGTGATCGCGACGCCCTTCGGCCGCCCGGTGGAACCGGAGGTGAAGATGACGTACGCGGGATGCTGCGGCCGCAGCGGCGAAATCCGCTCGGCGTCGGTCACCGGTCGCTCGGAGTGCGCCGACAGGTCCAGTTCATCGATGTCGATCCACCGGGTATCACCGTCGCCGTGATCGCCGGCTGTGGTCAGCACGCAGACCGGCTTCGCGGTCTGGAGCACGTAGCCGATGCGCTCGGCGGGGTGGTCGGGGTCCAGCGGCACATACGCCGCACCCGCCGTCAGCACCGCGTACATCGCGACCACGAGCTCCGAGGAACGCCGAATATGCAGTGCCACCGTCGTTTCCGGACCCGCGCCCCGCGCGATCAGATAGCGCGCGAGCCGGTTGACCTCGGCCGCGAACCCGGCGTAGCCGAGGGTCCGCGATCCGCGCAGCGCGACGGCCTCCGGGGTGTGCGCTGCCTGGCGCTCGAACATCGACACCAGGGTCGCGTCCGCACCCGCCAGTTCGGCGATATCCACCTCGGTGGCATTCCAGATACGGAGGCTGACCTCACGCTCCAGATCGGTCGTGACCGCCACCGACGACAGCGGCCGCTCGGGATCGAGGTCGACCAGCCGCTCCAGGAACCGCACGAAGCGGGCGTGATGGCGGGCGATCTCGTCGGCGCGATACAGATTCGGGTTGGCCTCGAAGTCGACGTGCACCCGGTCGCTGTCACCGTAGTAGACGTTGAGGCTCATATCCTCGACCGGCCCGGTCGAGAGCACGTGGTAGCGACCGGCGGTATCGCCCAGGGTCAGATCGCTGCGGAACAGCATGATGTTGGCCAGCGGCCCGAACAGTGCGCGACGGGTGGCCAGGCCTTCCATCCCGGCGTCGCGGCGGATGTCCTCGTGCCGGTAGCGCTGATGCCGCAGGGCCCCGGCGACCTCGACCCGGGTCTGCTGCAACAGCTGCGCCCAGGTGGCCTGCCCGACCTGCAACCGCAGCGGGACGATATTGGAGAGCATGCCGGCCGAGCGCCGCATCACGGCCGTCGTGCGGGCGGTCACTGGCAGGCTCAGCACCGCCTCGTCGCGTCCGGTCAGCCGGGCCAGATAGGCCGCGAAGGCCGCGAGCAACACCACCGCCGAACTCGAATCATGCGCTGTCGCAAGGTCGTTCATCCGAGTGACGACCTTGTCCGGCAGCCTGCGGCCGTAGACCAGGTTCCCGGCAGCGCGGGGTGCGCTGCGGCCGTTGAGCGTGGTCGCGCCGTCCAGATCGCGGACCCGCTCGCCCCAGTACCCGCGATCGGAGCCGAACCGGGTGCTGTCGCGGTAGCCGCGTTCACCCGCCACCAGCGATTCGAGGCTGCCCGCCTGGGCCGGTTCGGGTTCGATACCGCGCAGCTCGGCGGTGTAGCGCTCGGCGACGCGCATGGTGTTGGTCAGCGCGCCGAATCCGTCGAGAACGATGTGGTGGGCGCGCAGATACCAGAACCATCGCCGTTCACCCACCCGCAGCGCGGCGCCGGCGAACAGCCGGTCCGTCAGCAGATCCACCGGCCGCGTGTAGTCCGCGCGCATCCAGTCGTGGGCGGCCGCGACCGGATCGGGGGTTTCGCGCAGATCGACCGGCACGATGTCGACCGGAAGCCGCGGGTCCACGCACTGATACGGCTCACCGTCGATTTCGCCGAGCCGCACCAGCGTGGACCCGAACTCCCGGGCCGCGTCGACCGAGACCTTTTGCAGGACTTCGACATCGAGGTCGCCGTGCACGTCGACGTACTGGGCGATATTGATCGGAGTCTGCGGATCGAGCAGCTGGGCGTACCAGACGCCGAGCTGCGCCGGCGTCAACGGGAACGGCGACGGATCCGACGTGATCTCGGCGCCGTGACCTTCACCCGGACCGGACCCGCTCAACTCCGAACCCTGCACCAGAGCCTCCTCCATTGACGAAATACCCAGCGACCGAACGCTTTTCGGGCAGCACGAAATAAGCCCCGGGTCGGGCGACGAAGCGGACCCCGGCTTTGCCACGGATGGTTCGGCGAATACACCTCACGCGATCGCGAAGGTGTGAATGAGCGAAATGGTTTGTGTCTCAGTAATTTCGGTGAACCGGTGCGGTCACCAACTCATCCTCGAACTCGACTTCCTCCAACATCGCGGCCCCGAGCTCCCGCGGCCTCATCTCCTGCGTCGGCCGGTGGCGACTCGCGCCACCGTTCATGCAGCGAACACTAAGCCGAAGACTAATAAAAAGGAATGAGATCCTTCAAAAAAACTCGGACTAGCGTCCAATTCGGTCGATCTCGGGGCAGCGATGCGCCTGAAACCACACCGTGACCTGTTCGTGTGAGTCAGGACACTTTCAGACGCGGAGCCTACGAGCCGAAACGTTGCATCTGCGTTGCATCGGCGCCCATCCGCCGGTCGAGCACCCGAATTTTGGCCTCGATCTGAGCATACAGGGCAGAATCGCGATCGGCGGTGGCTCGATAGGCCACCCATGCGGCGGCATCGTCACGTCCCTCGGCGCCCGAGGTCCAACGGCTCAGCACGGCCGCCTCACCGGAACGTAACACTGCGGTCCGCAGCCGCACCCGCAATTCATCGCGGATGTCTATAACTCCGGGAGCGGTCGAACGGGGCAGCACCGGTCCGGTGTAATGGCGGACCGCACTGTGCACATCACCCGAATCCAGCGCCGCGCGCAGCGCCTCCACATCCGTGGACACCGGCACCCGCAATCGATACGGCCGCGAACCGAACACGTCCGGGCCGACCACCGAGCGCAGCCGTGACATAGCGGCGCGGATGGTGGCGTTGTCGAGGTCAGTGTCGTCGAGCAGCAGCGCCAGATGATCGGCGGACAGACCTTCGGCGTGTTCGGCCAGCAACAACAGGATCTCGGCATGCCGCTGCGACAACGCGATGCGCTCGCCGTCGACCGATAGCTGCGGCTGGCCCAGCCCCAGCACCTCCAGCGCCAGCCGGCCGGCGGTCCGCGGTGGCGTCGAATGCCCCACGGGCGCAGGGCGATCCGCGCCTCGTTGTTCGGCGCGCACGGCCGCGAGCACCAGATCCATTTCCGCCGCGGTCGCGGCCGCCTTCACCAGTGCCAGAATCTCCGGACGCGCGACGCGCACGCCGCCGGCGATCATCAGCACGCCGACCAACCGGCCGTCCGGATCGTGGACGGGCGCGGCCGCCCCGGTGAGCTGATGCATCCGGTGCAGAAAGTGTTCCGGGCCGTGGATCCAGGTGGCGCGCCCGGTGCGGACCACCAGTCCGACCGCGTTGGTGCCGATGCGGCGTTCGGACAGATCGTCGCCCTCGCGCAGGCCGACCTCGGCGGCGGCCTCGACCCGTTCGGGATGGCCGTGCACCGACAGCACCCGGCCGAACTGGTCGGCGACGACCACGATCAGGCCGATGCCGGTGGCGTCCTGCAGCAGCAGCTTGTCGACCAGTGGCATCACCGCGGCAATCGGATGGTTGTCGCGGTAGCGCTGCAGATCGGCGCCGCGCAGACCGCGGCCGTCGAGTACATCCATGGGATCGACCCCGCCGCGCACACTGCGCAGCCAGGACTCCAGAACCAGCGGACGCAGCAATCCGGGCAGCTGAGTGAGCTGATCACCCCCGACGCTGAGGTAACCGTGGGCCTGAGCGGCATAGGCTTCCAGCGCACCGAGCTGTGTCCCGGGCTCGCCCCTGCCCTCGGGACGGTTATCGCCTGTGAGATTGCTGACCATTTGCCTTTCTTTCCCGTCCCACACTGTACCGGCGGGTCAGGAAGGGCATGGGGGAAGCATACGGTTTGTCCGACAGGTCACATCGACGTCGGATCGCGGCGAAATGTGAGGTAGGCGGCATGTCGGGGTAAATGTGACCCCGGCCATCAATGCCGCGGCACAGCCGGCCGCAGCGCGGCCACGTTGCGCGCACGCAGCGCGCCCGACCACAGGCCGGTCCCGTACGCGAGATCGTCGAGCCGCTTGCACATCAGATACCGCACCGGATCCAGGCCGCCGGCGTCGCGGTGAGTGAACCAGTCGGCCAGTCCGTCGGCGATCGCCAACGCGACCGCCAACCGGCGGATGCGCCGGGAGGCGATCATCGCCAGCACGGTCACCGGCCAGTAGTGCCGGCACAGCGCCGAGACGATCCGCCACATCCCGGCGGAGAATCCGCGGGTCAGATGAATGGCCGCCACCCGCGTCGGATTGTCGAGTTCGGCGAACACCCGCCGCAGCCGGATCAGCGCGGCGAGCAGCGTGGCGAGCCCGCCCAGGATTCCGGCCCGCGAGGCGGTGGCCAGCAGCGCGGTCGCGGCGACGGTCCAGAACGGCACCGACAGCGGGGCGACCATCCCGGCGTGGCGCCGGGCCAGCGGCGCCGCGGCGGCGCCGTGAGAGACCTTGCGGCCGAACCACTTACCGAACGAGGCCGGTTGATCGCACGCGACGTGCGCGGCGGGCTCGTAACGCAACCGCCAGCCGGCGCGCTCGAGTCGCCAGCACAGATCGATATCGGCGGCCGAGCGCATCTGCTCGTCGAATCCGCCCTCGGCCAGCAGGGCGTGCCGCCGCACCAGCAGGGCCGCGCCCGGGGCGTACGACACCGAGCCCCGCGAACTGACCGCGGTTTCCCGGCGACCGAAATCCAGGGACGACCGCGCGCTCTCGTACCGGCCCAGCACACTGGCATCCGGCTCGCGCGCCACGATGCGGGGCGCGACCAAAGCGACCTCGGGATCGCTGAAATGGCCGAGCATGACCTCGAGCCAGCCCGCGCGGGGAACCACATCGGAATCCAGGAACGCGACGAATTCCGTTGTCGCCGCCTGCAGTCCGGCATTGCGCGCGGCGACCACGCCCTGGCGTGAATCGTGGCGAAGCACGGTGACGCGGCACCGGCCACCGGTCCGCGGAATCCGAACCGGCCGGTCCGAACCGTCGTCCACGACCACCACGCAGTGCCCGCGCAGGGCCGCGAGCAGCCGCTGCAATCCGGCCGCGTCGTTGCAATGCGGCACCACGACAGTGACCTCCTCGGGCGAGGGCAACAGGCGCGGACGCGGGTTGGCCACCCCGGAGTCGAGCAGCCGTCTGGCAACCACCGCGGACTGGGGATCCGTCACTTCGAGATACCCGTCACCGATCAGGGCGGCCGCTTCCGGAGCAAGTTTCAGCAACCTCGTCGGCGAGCCGCCGACCAAGAGCCGTCCACCGGAATAGGTGCGCACCCGAGGATCGATTCGCACCCCGAACCCGTTGGGCAGTCGATCATGGCGCATTCCAAGAATGCTATGCGCTAACCGCCCGCCGGGCATCCCGTGTCGAAAAAAACGGACCGAATTCGACACGAATCCGGCGGCAACCCACCGGCTCCGGCGTTGCGCGAGTGTCAATGACCGTCGACGCTATCTGGCTATCGCACGGCAACATTCACTTCATGATCAACGAGATTCCGCGTGGGACGCGGTGGTTCATCTCCGGCAACTACCGCGCGAGACGCGGCGTCGCCGCGTGTGCCGATCTCCTCCGCGTACCGGGCCGCGACAGGAACGCGCACTCTAGACTGCGGAAGGCAGGCACGTTGAACAGCAGATGACGGGTGGCCGTCAGGCGGGCTGCGCAGGGCTAGAGGTGGCATGGGAGTCGGACGGATGCAGACGAGCGGGGGCGGCAACACACTCTCGGAAGCCGAGATAGTCGAGGCCGCATTGCGCGTGGTGCGCGCCGACGGCGTGGAGAAGCTGTCGATGCGCCGGCTCTCCCGCGAACTCGGCGTCTCGCCGATGGCGCCCTACTACTACGTCGCCGACAAGCGCGAACTGCTCGATCTGGTGGCCAGCGCGGCCCTCACCGGAGTGCGGACCCCACCGCCGGAATTCGGCACCTGGCAGCAGCGCCTGCGCGAGCTCATCGATCAGATCGACGAGAAGCTGCGCAAGCATCCCGGCCTCGGCGATGTGCTGATCGAACAGACGCTGGGCAAACAGCTCGATCTGATCGCCGCTGTGATGGAAATCCTGTCCGATGCGGGCTTCGACGATCGCAATGTGCTCGCCGCCTATGCCACCATTCACACGTATCTGTTCGGCCGCGCCCGGGTCAATCCGCGGGACCGAGCCGCGCTGGCCGACATGCCGCTTCCCGAAGCCGTCGAGCGGGCCGTCAAGCACAGGAGCGATCTGCGCGGCAAATACTCCTACGACTTCGGTATGGATGTGCTGATCGCGGGGCTCGAGGCCCAGCTTGTCCGGCAGCGGGACGGCCACGTATCATAAATTAGAACACGTTCTAGTTTACCTGCTCCAGTGCCCGGCCCCGAGAGGACACCATGACCACCGCCGATCCCGTCGTACCGCACAGCTCACGATCGGCCGTGCTGCGGGTCGCCGCTGTCGTCAACGAGACGGCCGACGCCTGTTCGCTGGTCTTCGACGTGCCCGAAGAACTGCGCGAGCGCTTCGCCTACCAGCCCGGCCAGTTCCTGACGCTGCGCATCCCGAGCGAGCGCACCGGTTCGGTCGCGCGCTGCTATTCGCTGGCCAGCTCGCCGCACACCGATGTGCAGCCGAAGGTCACCGTGAAGCGCACGGTCGATGGATACGCGTCGAACTGGGTGTGCGACAACGTCAAAGCCGGTGACGAGATCGAGGTGCTGCCGCCCTCCGGCGTCTTCACGCCGAAGGATCTGGACGAAGATCTGCTGCTGTTCGCCGCCGGCAGCGGTGTCACCCCGGTGATGTCGATCCTGAAATCGGCACTCGCGCGCGGCACCGGCCGGATCGTACTGATCTACGCCAACCGCGATCCGGAATCGGTCATCTTCGCCGACGAACTGCGCGAACTCACCGACAAGAATCCGCAGCGGCTCGTGGTGGTGCATTGGCTGGAGACGCTGCAGGGCCTGCCCACCGCCGACGGACTGGCCGCGCTGTGCACCCCGTACACCGGTTTCCGCGCCTTCATGTGCGGGCCGAAAGCATTCATGGACCGGGTGCACGACGCACTGGCCCAGCTGGAGGTGCCGCGCAACCGCACCCACGCCGAGGTCTTCAATTCGCTGTCCGGCGATCCGTTCGCCGCCGGCGCCCCGGTCGAGGTCAGCGAGGAGGACGCCGCCGACGCGGCCACCGTGGAAGTCGAACTCGACGGCCAGACCCATTCCATGCAGTGGCCGCGGCGCCGGACTCTGGTCGACATCATGCTCGCCAAGGGCCTGGACGTGCCGTACTCCTGCCAAGAAGGCGAATGCGGATCCTGCGCCTGCACCGTGCTGGAAGGCAAAGTGGAGATGGACAATTCGGAGATTCTCGATCCGGAGGACATCGAAGCCGGATACATCCTCGGATGCCAGGCGCATCCGGTCACCGATCATCTGAAGATCCAGTTCTGAGGGCCGCCGCTGCCGCAGCCGACCGGTAAGCCGTGCGCGGCAGGGCGGACGCCGTGTGGTCGGCGAGCCGGATTACGACGCCTGCCGCTGCGCCCGGTAGGCCGCGCGCGCCGCGGGTTCCAGATGTTCGGTGGCGTAGCTCAGCGCCGTGCGGCCCATATCGTGGGCACGGCGGTCCAGGAATTCGGTGAGCAGGGCGCGGTCCACCCGTTTGCCGACTTCCCGCAGCATCCAGCCGACCGCCTTCTGAATCAGGTCGCGCCGATCGTCGAGCAGCCGTTCGCACAGCGCGAACGTGGTCGAGGCGTCGCCGGCCTTGATGAACGCGAAGGTCGTCAGCAGCGCGACCCGGCGTTCCCACAGCGATTCCGACCGCGTCAGTTCGTCGAGCGGATCGCGCGGCCGTTCCAGTAACCACGGGCCGAGGATGTTCTCGGCCGATACGTCGACCAGATCCCAATTGTTCACGCGCCCGCCGCGCACCGCCGCCAGATACATGTCGACGATTTCCTGTTGCGCGGCAACGTCGTACGTGCGCGGTTTCCCCGCCTTCGCCATGGCATTGTTCGCGATCACCAACGCCGCGAGCCGATGCTCGTGCACCGGACTCCGCAAAAGTTCAGCTATCTCCGAAATGGGTAGTGCAGAAAATCGTTTCGCGACCTTGCGGGTCTGCGGCACGGGCACTCCGATGAAGACGTCGCCCTCGCCGTAGTCCCCGGGCCCGGTTTTGAAGAACCGCCGCAACTCGAGAGCGCGCGCGGGATCCCCGAGCTCGTCCATGGCACGCGCGACATCGGCGGCGGCCGGCGCGGACGTCATGCCCGCACTCCGCCGAAACGGCCCGACGCCGAGTGCGGATCCTTCGGATAACGCGCAACGGTCATGTACGGCAGTATCACTCACTCGTCACCGGATTCCCGGTGACAACGCGTCCGACCGGGGCCGGACACATGCCGATGCGGATCTATTCGGCGAAGGTGCGCTCCACTCGTGAGTGCACGCGCGAAATCAGGCGGTGGGGCAAGCGGTGTCGACCGCTCCGAGCACTCGGCCGGATTCGAAGGCCGCCGCACTCGCGGGCAGTTCACCGGCGCGGCCGCTGTTGTAGACCGTCACCGTGCCGGCGCCGGCCGTCGGCCGGCCCAGGGTGTCGATGCGCCGAAGTGTCTGGCCCGCAACGGCTTCCGCACTGTCGAACAGCCGGACACCCGAGGGCAGCGCGGCCACGATGGAATCGAGGACCAGAGGGTAGTGGGTGCAGCCGAGTACCACCGCCTCGGTGCCGGCGGGAGTCTGCTCGGCGGCGCGGGCGATGGCGTGCTCGACGGCCGGGAGATCCCCGCGGTCGATGGCGTCGGCGAGGCCGTGGCACGCCACACCCGTCACATCGGCGTCACCGCCGAAGCGAGCGATGAGATCGGCCTGGTAGCGGCTCGCCGTCGTGGCCGCGGTCGCCCACACCGCGACCGAGGCACACGCGGCGGCCGCCGGTTTGATCGCGGGGACGGTGCCGATCACCGGCACCTCCGGCCCGACCTCGGCTCGCACCTGTTCGAGCGCGGTGACGCTGGCGGTATTGCACGGCAGCACGATGGCCTCCGCGCCGAGCCGCAACGATCGGCGGGCCGCATCCAGCACCCGATCGATCACCCACTGCTCGGGTTTCGGCCCCCACGGCGCACCATCGGGATCCAGTTGCAGCAGCAGATCGAGGTCGGGACGCAACTTGCGCAGCCACGCCCCCGTCGGCAACAACCCCAGTCCCGAATCGATGAGCGCAACGATCACCCGGCCACTGTATTAGCGTCGCCGCGAACCCCGACGCCCGACTGGTGTATCGGCCCCAGGCGCTCCGCACGCCGGTGGCGGACGGCCCGCTCCGGTGCGACGACCGGCCGAGGGAGCGCGCCGCTTACCCTTCCGAGGCTCGGGTCCGTCCCCGCGCGCTCAGCTCAGGGGTGCGGCGGTCCGTACGTTGGCGGCGAGTTCGGCCCGCATCTTCATGACCTGAGCGGTGCGGCCACCACCGACCACGGCGGTCAGGACCCCGCCGTCGAAGTAGTGCGCCAGGAATTTGCGGCCGTCGTCTTCGATGACGCGGATCTCGTCGGCGCCCGCCGGGGTGCCGAGGACCTGAATCTTCAGGTCGTACTGGTCGCTCCACACGTACGGCACCCGGGCGGCCGTGGGAACATCGCCGCCGAGCAGCGCGGTCACCAGCAGCCTGGCCTGTTCACCGGCGTTGGTCCAGTGCTCCACCCGCTTGTGCCGGCCGTTGTCGTGGCGCCACGCGGCGACATCACCGACCGCCCACACACCCTCGACCGAGGTGCGGCCCACCTCGTCGGCGAGGACACCGCCGCCTACCTGCGGTTCGGCCAGCGGGATGCCGGATCCGGCCAGCCATTCGGTGATCGGCGCGGAGCCGACACCGATGACCACCAGATCGGCGGCGACCGTACTGCCGTCGGCGAGCGTGGCCCCGGTGGCCGCGCCGTCTTCGACCCGCAGCGAGCTCAGTCCGACGCCGCAGCGCAGGTCCACCCCCTCGTCCCGGTGCATGCGCCCGACCAGGCGGCCGACCGCCTCGCCCAGCGCGGCGGCGAGCGGGGTGGGCTGCGGTTCCACCAGCACGACGTCGACGCCGCGGGAACGGAAACTCGCCGCTAGCTCACAACCGATGAATCCGGCGCCGACCACCAGCGCCCGCCGCGCGGTGGCCAGTCCGTCACGCAGTGCGACCGCATCCTCGTGCCGCCGCAGGACGTGAACACCGGCGGCCTCGGGCAGGCCCGGAATCCGCTTGGGGCGCAGGCCTGTTGCGATGATCAGCTGTCCGTACTCGAGCACGGAGCCGTCGTCGAAGGTCACGGTGCGCGCCGCGGTGTCGACTCCGGTCGCGGCCAGGCCCAGTCGCAGCTCGATGTTCTTCTCGGCGAAGAATTCGGCGGGGCGCAGCGTCGTATCCTCGGTCTCGCCGCGCACGAACTGCTTGGACAGCGGCGGCCGATCGTAGGGCAGGCGCTGTTCGTCACCGACGAGGATCAGTCCGCCCTCGTATCCGGCGCGGCGCAATTCCTCCGCGGTGCGCAAGCCCGCCAGACCGGCGCCGACGATCACGATCGGGGCTGTCATCGCTGCGCTCCTGGCTCGGTTCCCACTGCTGGCACGTATTGCTGCACCAATCCACCATAAACTAGAACACGTTCTAGTTTATGGTGACGGGCGCCATATCCGACACAAGTGCAGGAATTTTCCCGAGCAAGTATTGATCGGGCGGTCAACCAGAGTTATACCGAGATCAGAACACAATTCCGCTCACCCGAGGAGGCCCCCATGCTCACCGAAAACCGCACCCTGAGTTTCGTGGCCGTGGCACTGGGCGTCTACACCGCCCTGTCCCCGATCTGGACCGACCACAGCAACCGCGCCATGTGGACCCTGATCGTGCTCGGCGCGCTGATCGCCCTGGCCGGCCTGGTCCAGTTCACTCGTCCGGGAATCGCCGGCACCGATTACGCCATGGGCCTGTTCGGCGTCCTGCTGTTCATCTCTCCGTGGGTGATGAACTACAGCGCCTTCAATACCGCCTCGTGGACCGCGTGGATCGTCGGAGTGCTGACCGTCGTGGTCGCCGTGGCCGCCCTTCCGCAGGTATCGGCACGGATGCATACTGCCCACTGATGCAGAGGCCCACCCCCCATCGAGCGGGGCGTCGCCGCAGCAGCAAGGTCGACGGTGACGCCCGCGCCCTGATCCTGGATGCCGCCGAAAGCCTGTTCGCGACACACGGATTCGACGCGACCGCGACGGCTGCGATAGCCGCCGCGGCCGGCGTTCCGAAGGGGCTGGTCTTCTACTACTTCCCCACCAAGGACTCGATCCTCTCGGCCCTGATGGCCGAGCGAGTTCCCGCACATCCGATCGACGACATCGCCACGGTGGTCAGGCCCGGCGATCCGGCGACCAGCCTGGTGAACCTCGACGCGGCGCTGAATCTGCGCGACCACCACTCCTCGGTGCTGCGCGTGATCATGTGGCGCGAGGCCGATACGCATCCGGATGTGCGAAAACAGGTGCGCCGCATGCGCGATCAGCTGCTCGACGTCACCGCCCGGGTATTGCAGGCGAGTGCGCCCGGGCAGGTGCGGCCCGGGACCCTGCGCGCCTGCGCGGCCGCATGGGTGTCGGCCATGCTCACCATCGCGAGCACCGACCGGCTGCACGCACTGGACGGATTGACACTCGCCGGGGCCGAGGAGATCACGAATCTCTCCCGGGTCGTCGCGGCCGGCATGACCAGCCTGGGCTGAGCCGGCCCGCCGGTTCAGCCAGCGGGCAGCAGACCGTCGACCAACGCGCGCAACCCCTGCTCGTAGGTGTCGGCCGCGGTGAGCGCGCTTCACCGATCGGCCACGGCCGCCAGGCGCGGAAGCTCGCCGGCATCGATATCGGCGAAGACGCGCTCCCGAAACACCGGCCGGTCGTCGTCGCGACGCCGACGAGCCGCAGCGCGGATCAGAATTTCCCCGGCGGTGTAGTACCAGACCGTCCGATAAGCGTGCACTGCCCGATCGGCATCGAGCCCGGCGTCCATCGCGGCGTCCAGAATCGTTTCGGGATACCAGAGCGCGGCCGGGGAGAGCAGGTCGTCGGCGGTGAGCACCCTCGGTGATCCACGGAACCGGGGCCAGGATGTCGTGCATCGCGCGAGCCGCGACGATCAGGCGTTCCCGGGGGTCGTCCGGCAGTTGCGGATGGACCGCACCCGTCGCCACCTCGTCGAGCAGGAGCAGCAGCAGCGCGTCCTTGTCCGGTACGTGGTGATAGAGCGCCATCGGCGTCGCGCCGAGTTCGGTGGCCGGGCGCCGCGAATGCTGCCCGACGGCCGGATTTTCGACGAACAACGCCGCACGTCCGGAGATGTGGAGGGGTGGACGCTGGCGACCTTCCGGGTGGCCACCGACGCCGACGTCCACGGTGACCATTGGGAAATGCATCCGAGCGGAGAGGAGCTGGTGGCGCTGCTCTCGGGCGGAATCCGGATGTATCTGCGCGAGGCCGGCGACGCGGCGGAACCGGTATCACTGCGCGAGGACAGGCGTTCATCGTGCCGCGGGGGCATTGGCATCGGATCGAGGTGGATGAGCCGAGCGAACTGATGTCGCTCACCCTGCGCCGCGGCACCGAACTCGAGAAACGGACGGATTGAGCTGCGGCGCAACGGCGGCGGAAACCGTCGCACACCCCGCGAACTCGCACCCCGAAAGGTGAGCGATAAGAATGGGGTGTATGACGGATCCCGCCAATGCCCGTTTCGGAGAACCCCATACTGCACGAGAGGGGCACCGACTGACCCGCTCCGAGGAGGAATCGGGTCAGCAGACGGGGAGCAGCGGACGCGCGCACGGCGGCGCCGAGAAGTTCGGGCTGCGCTGGGACGGAGCCGAATTCGGCGATTCGAGCCCCGGTGCGACACCATCGGCACTGCCCAGCCGCAGTACCGCCGAATCATCAGGCGAGGGCGTTTTCGGTCCGCCCGCGGGGGGCACGCCCACCGATATCCCGTCCGACTCACCCGAATACCTCACCGGCGGTGCGGTTCCGGCACCTCCGCCCGCACCGCCGCTTCCCGTCCGGGACACCTCGGCGGGGCGCAACGGCATTCCGCCACTCCCCACCCGAGAACCCGCGCAGCGCAGCATGTTCGCCTCGCCGTTCGACGCGGATTACGAGCAGAGCGCGGCGGAGCCGGTGGACTATCGGACCGCGCCGGCCGACGAATCCGGGCCGACCTCGAGCTTCGCGGTGACCGCGGCGGAGATGCCCGCGGTGGATCCGGGTTCCGGCGCCCTCGCAACGCCCGCCGGTCCCGGCGCCGCCGCAGAGGCGACGCCCGAAAAGCCCGCGTGGGACATCGAACTCGACGCGGCAGCCCACGATCCCGAGGACACCGTCCGCCGCATCGCGGAGAGTCTGGGTATCGATCCCGGGCTGCAGCGGCGTTCCCGTACCGGCACATCGGCCGACAGCAAGCCCACCGATGCGTCCCCCTCCGGACGGCCGGATCCGCAGCGATCCGGTGCGGCCGAACCGGATGCCTCGCCCACCGCATCCGTTCCGGTCCCACCGAAACTCCCGATGCGGCTCCCGGCCCCGGCCGAGGGCCTCGCCCGCACCGAACCGGCAGGCACCGCAACGGAACCCGGCGCCGCGGGGGCGACGGCGAGCACCGAGCCGACAGCCACCTCCGCCGCCCCGGTGAGCGATGGCGAGCCCCGCAGCGCTGCAGCGGCAGGCGACGATGAAGCGGCAACCGGACTCGCGAAATCGGCCGGCGACAGCGCGCAAACCCTGGTGGCCACCCGGGCCGACGATGGCCATCGGACGGCGTTCGCGGCAGCCACGGGCTCGATGGCAAACAACGAGCGGCAGACCACCCCGCCGTCGCCGACCGAACCGGCGGCCGGCGATACCCGGCCGACGACAACCGACGCGGCAGCCGATGGCGAACAGCGCACGCCCCGCATCACACAGGCCGATTCGGCCGCCGACAGCGTGGGTCTTGCCGCGAAACACACTGTCGCCGAATCGGATTCGGAGATGGGCACTGTGGCCGAGGAGAGCGAACAGCCGTCTCCCGCGGCGCGGCTACCGCACCGGCATTCGAACGAACCGGCCGTCTCCGACCGCGCGGACACGACGAACCCCACGCACTCCGATACGACAGACGGCACGCCACGAGCCGACTCCAGCCATGCGGAATCGTGGCAGGACACCGACACGTTCCCGGCACTTCGCAGTCGCACGGCGGGCACCCCGTCCGTTCCCCGCCCACGCCCGTTCCCCGCACGCAACGGCGCGAAAGTCGCTCTGCGCTCCGCCCCCGCGAGCACCGTCGCCGAACTGTCCGATACCGACATCGTCCATCGGACTGCCACGAACGACAGTGCCGCGCACGCGGTTCCGATCAGCCGACACCGATCGCCCACGAACGGGAGGCGAATCGACGACGTCTCCGCACGCAACGAGTCCCGGGAAACGGCCGCGCCACAATCGGATCCGGCGACCGACGCCGCGCACGTCGAATCGTCCACGACCGACCCGAGGATCGGCGGGCGCCGAAGCCGCCGCGCCGCCGCCGATCCCCCCGCCGGTGACCGACCGGAGGACATCGCATCCCGCGCCGGCCTCGCCCCGACCTCCCGGCGCGCGGCCCGCCGCCGCGCCGAAACCCCCGGCGAACCCCCGGCCATCGACGTCGGCCTGGTGATGCAATTACTGCTGGCCAGCCACACCTTGGAGAACGTGGCCCGCAACGCCGAAGCCGGCGACCTCGACCTGAACGGTCTCATCACCGCCGCCCACCGAACCCGCACCGCCGCAGTGGAACTCGTCACCACCTGGTTCGGTGGCGCCGACCAGATGCGCGAATTCGCCGAAGCCCTACTGGCGGCGACCGAACCGTGAGCCGGCGGTCACCGCGGCGAGCCTGAAGTCCGCGTCGGCTGACCGGGGCCCGCTCCCGCGAACTGTTACGTTGGTAATTCCGCCGGCGTCACGAACAGCTGTGGAACACGAGGAGGGGACCGTGCTGAAGGCCGATATCGATCAACTCGACAAGCTGTCGAAGACCCTGACCACGATCGGTGGGGAGATCGACGACATCACGGTCGGCGAGAAGGTCAACGATGTTGCGGGAGCCATGCCCGGATCGACTGTTCCGGCGGCTTGCGTGCAGACCAGCACGCATATCGAAGGCGCATTTCTGCGGGTCGGTGAGCGGATGAAGGACGTCGCGGTCAGGATCACCGCTTGTACCGGGAATCTGCAGATGACCGACGATCAGTTCGCGCAGAAGATGCACGAGCTCGACTTCCACAAGTAGGGGACGTCATGCCACTCCGTTCCGAGCTGGAGCGCTGGAATCTGCAGGCGCTGAAGGACTGGGCCTCGACGGTTCACGCCGGCAACGAGAAGCTGCTCGAGAAGATCGACAAGGCCCGCAAGTATTTCAACGACGTCGGCTACAACTGGACCGGCATGGCCTTCTACGCGGCCTACGACAGGGTAGGCCAGGACCACGACGAGGCGCGCAAGGTCTATGCCGACATCGCCGATTTCCTGGATAAGTTCGGTCCCGCCGTCGACAGCGTGTCCTCACACCGGGATGTTCTGCGCGCCAAGGCCGCTGATGCCGAACAAGCCGCAGTGACGGTCGCCGACAACTGGTCGTGCTCCGGGACGAAACACGAAGACGTCCAAGCACATCAGGACGCGATCGACACCGCCTACCGAGAGTTGACGCAAGCCGAAGCCGAGCTGGGACGGCTACTGACCGACCGGAGCGAACTCATTCGTGCGGCCGGCGATCTTTTCGGCTCCTCGATCGAGGTCGACGAGGCGCCAACGGCAGGTTCCCGTCTCGGCGGCGAGGACGGGAAACGGCTGGCGGACGCTGCTCGCACCCACGACACGGCCGCGATCGACGCCGTCGCTGCCGACATGCCGCCGTTTCATCTCACGCCGCAGGACCTTCAGGACTTGGCCGACGGGAAGCAAGTGTCCGACATTCCCGCCGACGTGCAGGACTACTATCGCTCGTTCTTCCAAGCCTCCGGCAAAGACGGCCTGTTCGCACTGTCGGATCGTCTCGCCGAAGGCGAGGCGATGGCACACATCGGCGGCGGCGCGACGAATCCCGCTGCGGTACAGAGAGATAATTTGGCCAACGCCATCATGATGATGTCGAACGAGAACGTCGGCAGTACTGGGCCGGACGGTAAGTTCCGCGGTGGCGGCATAGGCGAATTGCCGAGCTACATGCAGCATCTGGTGTCCGACCGGCTGGAGTCGAATCCGCCGAAAACGGCACTGGAGATGAAGACCCGCTTCGCCGATCAAGCCAAGTTCGCGCAACTGCTCGGCGAGGCGAACCCAGGCTTCACGCCGGGCAAGGGCATGGCAGGCCAGATGGCGACGACAGCTGCCAGCATGGCCGGATACCTCGATGGAAAGACGCCTCATGTCGGCGATATGGTCGACGGCTTCAAACACGAAGGTCCGTTCGGCATCGGCGACAAGTACTTCGATGAGGACAAGCCGAAGATCGAAGCGGCCGCCAAGAGCTACCTCGACCTCGCGACCCGCAACCACGACGTCGACTACAACCTCCTGACAAATCCGGACGCCACGGCGATCGCCGAGAACGATTACTACGCCGACCCGAAAACCTGCCGCAACGAGATCTTCGCTCACGATTGGGGCGACAAGGGCAAGGTCGCGTCCCAGTTGTACAGCTGGGCCGGCGAACACGCGCACGACCGGACACCCGATGGCGACCTGTCGCGCAAGACGCTCGCCGCTCTCCCCGAGGTTTTCTCACCGACCCAGGTCGATGAGCACGGCAACCACACCTCCAAGCTGGTGACGGGCGCCGGTGACCACACCGAGTTCCAGAACAACGCAGATCTGTTCAAGAAGAACCCCGAACTCGCAACAGGGTTGTCGAAGGTACTCGCTCCCAACCTGGATGCCCTTGCCGATCCACACCAGGGCGAGACCAAGACGTGGCCATTCCCGGACGCGAGCAACAGCACCTACCCGCATCCGCCGGTCGATGACGTGAGGCTCGGTCGAGATGACGGGGATCGCCTGCTGTTCCTCGCCAATCAATCCGAAGACGGCCGGAATCTGCTCGAAACCAGCCGCGCCCTTCGAGAGTCGGCCATCTACGACCAGGCGATGAAGGAGGGCGGAGACAACGTGGGTGAATGGCTCGCCGACAACGAGGACTACAGCCACCTTCAGTCGCTGAACGATCGAATGACCGTTCAGCATTACAACGCACTCTTCTACGGCGACAATATGGACGCCGAGCATACTGCTCAGCATTTGCAAGAAGTGTACGAGAGCAAGCAGAAGGCGGCAGACGTCGCGAAGAGCGTGATCGACACCGCAGTGCCGTTCGACAAGTTCACCAAGCCTGTTACCGCAGTTCTGCCCCAGGTATTGGCAGATCCCGCGGGCAAGTACATCAACGGCTTGCCCGACAAGTGGATGGACTCGGCAATATCATCCTGGAACCACAAACCCGATCCTGTGCATGTACAGGATCCGAATCCGAGCCAGGTATCTTCGGAGATCAATCGGGAAACAAGCAATCGACTACTCGACGCGGCATACCGGAACGGGCAGCTGCCGACGAAACTCCTGAATCCTGATGGCACCGGCCCGATCCACTTGACCGATGACACGGCGCACGCGACAGAAGCACAGGTCACAGAATTCATACACATCAGAGGCTTACGAAATTACGTGACCGAGTCGCAGCAATCCGGTGACATTGCCATTCTGATGGGGCTGAAGGACGATCGGGAGAAACTGCAGAGCTTCCTGAGCTCGGGATACGAGACCGTGGAGCCGACGAAATGAGTAGCCGACGTTCTCGCATAACTCGATCAGCAATAATCGCATTGATGTTTGCCCCCACTGCGATCACGTCGTGCACGACGCAGAACGACCGGACTCAGTCACAGACTCCCGCCTCGACAACCTCTGCCACGACGCCTGCTTACCCGCCGGTCACATCCAGTTGGAATTCCGCGATCTCAATTTCATCCAATGAAAGATCCGCCGTGGAATTTGCGGCCGAGGCGGCGGTCCTGGATGACAAGTTCATGATGTCGAACACCTTCGACTCAGATTTGATGGATCGCATCAATCAGCGGGTAGCACCCGCCTATGGCGTCTCAGAAGCGGCATGGCAGGGAACTCGGACAAAAAGGCTTGGCACGGGAGGCACGCTTCTGCGGGTGGTCGACGTCGCCACTTCCACCGAGGGCGTGCGCGTCACGATGTGCACATTCAACTCTCCCGGATTGTATGACGTTGTCGATGGAAAACCGGTTGGCGATCCTCGAAACCCGCGGACGATAAGCGCGCAAATCTCGACCGTCGCTCAAACAACGCAGCCGGCAGCAGTCGACAAGAAGAAGTCCATGCCGAACCCACGGCCGCTCGTGGTGTCGATTGTCGATGCCGTCGAGTACAACGAATCCCCAGATGTGCTCTGCGACAAATTCGCGCCCGATCCTTTCGTTCAAACCCCTCCCTCTCCGCTGCCGCCGACCGCCGCCCATAAGTGATGCCGCCGGTCATAGCGAGACCATGACGACGCGACCGCGAGGACGAGTGCCGCCGGACTGCGAAGCGAGTCCGGAAACGCGAAAAGGGCCGCTCCCCGAAGGGAACGGCCCTTTTCATGCTGTCACCTACCGTAACGGCCCATCACAAGGTCACTTGATAGAAATTCTGCGGATGACATTCCCGTTTCACCGCGAGAACACGGTAGAGGCGAATTCAGCTAGGCCTTCGATCTGCTGCCCACTCGCGGATCAGCCCGCACATCCCGAACCAGACGCCCCGGATATCCAGTGACAGTCGCGCCAAAACTCCGTCGCTGCCCCTCCCGACCACCACGGAACCATCATCCAACAACCCTATTCGGTGGCTTTGGGATGCCCGGTACCCGCGTAGGTGACCCAAGCCGTCCCTCGCGCATCATCGATCAAAAACCAGATACGGCCCCCGCCGGTTACCTCGTACTGCCACTGTTCGAGCGAAGTACCTTTCCACATGCCTGTTTTCAGGGTTCCTTTGAGACGGTGATGGCGGTCCGGATTCGTGCGGGCTCGTGGGTTCGCGCGGATGGCCTCGAACGCGCGTCGAAGCCCAGTCGGAGCTTGTTGCGCAAGCTCATCCCATCCCTGCGCGGCATCCGAGGTGGCGAACCGTACCTCGAACTCACCCGCAACCGCAGGTGGAGCAGCTCGGTCGAGCCGCTTCGGGCTCATCCTTCGTCCCCATCCGCCGGGGGCGCTGCTTGGCCGAAATCACCATCATGCTCGGCGGTGAGGATCTCCAACAGTGCGGGATCGGCGTAGATCTCCGCGGTGTGACGCCACTGAGTCAGCAACGTGGCAAGTGGGGACAGGTTCTCCAAGGCAGCGGCGCCCTGCGCAACGCTCGCCAGTTCCACGAGAAACTCGTCGACATCGGCTTCGGGCAGGAACGCCACCCACGGAACGGCATCCGGCAAGGCCTCACGAACCGCACCGACACCGAATCGACGCACCAACCCACCGAGTAACCGGGCGGTGAAATCGATAACGGCGCCTTCAGCATCCAGCTGTTCGACGCGCATCAACGCGAGGTCCCCGGCATCGCGACGGCGCAGCCGCAAGGCACGCACTCGATCCAGCCGATCAGCAGTAACCGCAGGTTTATGCAATAAGTCGCTGAAAGGAACGATGTCATACGCCGCGCTCATACATCCACACTACCTCGGATGTCGGTCTAGGCTGTGCCGAAAATACGAAAAGGGCCGCTCCTCGAAGGGAACGGCCCTTTTCATGCTGTCACCTACCGTGACGGCCCATCACAAGGTCACTTGATGACCTTGGTGACGCGGCCGGCGCCGACGGTGCGGCCACCCTCGCGGATCGCGAAGCGCAGGCCCTCTTCCATGGCGACCGGCTGGATCAGCTTGACGCTCATCTCGGTGTTGTCGCCCGGCATGACCATCTCGGTGCCCTCGGGGAGGGTCACAACGCCGGTCACGTCGGTGGTGCGGAAGTAGAACTGCGGGCGGTAGTTGTTGAAGAACGGGGTGTGGCGGCCGCCCTCGTCCTTCGACAGGATGTACGCCTGGCCCTCGAACTCGGTGTGCGGGGTGGTGGTGCCCGGCTTGATGACGACCTGACCACGCTCGACGTCGTCACGCTTCAGACCACGAACCAGCAGACCGACGTTGTCGCCCGCCTGGCCCTGGTCCAGCAGCTTGCGGAACATCTCGATGCCGGTGATGGTGGTCTTCTGGGTCTTCTCGCGGATACCCACGATCTCGACCTCTTCGTTGACGTTGATCACGCCACGCTCGACACGACCGGTGACCACGGTGCCACGACCGGTGATGGTGAAAACATCCTCGATCGGCATCAGGAACGGCTTGTCGGTCTCACGAACCGGGTCCGGGATGGACTCGTCGACGGCGTTCATCAGCTCGACGATCGACGCGACCCACTTCTCGTCACCCTCGAGGGCCTTCAGGCCGGAGACGCGGACGACCGGGGCGTCCTCGTCGAACTCCTGGGCGGCCAGCAGCTCGCGGACCTCCATCTCGACGAGCTCGAGGATCTCCTCGTCGTCGACCATGTCCGACTTGTTCAGCGCGACCAGGATGTAGGGCACGCCGACCTGACGGGCGAGCAGCACGTGCTCACGGGTCTGCGGCATCGGGCCGTCGGTGGCGGCCACGACCAGGATCGCGCCGTCCATCTGGGCCGCACCGGTGATCATGTTCTTGATGTAGTCGGCGTGACCGGGGGCGTCGACGTGCGCGTAGTGACGCTTCTCGGTCTGGTACTCGACGTGGGAGATGTTGATCGTGATACCACGAGCCTTCTCCTCCGGAGCCTTGTCGATCTGGTCGAACGCGAAGCTCTGGTTCAGGTCCGGGTACTTGTCGGCCAGCACCTTGGTGATGGCGGCAGTCAACGTGGTCTTGCCGTGGTCGACGTGACCGATGGTGCCGATGTTGACGTGGGGCTTCGTCCGCTCGAACTTCGCCTTCGCCACTGTTGTCCTCCTGGACTAGTTAGTGCGTGCTTTTGTGCAGCAGTGCGGTTTGTATTTACAGGGGGTCGTACGCGACCGAACGGGGCGGATTTTCGCAAACCCGCCCCGACTGCGATTACTCGCCGGTCGCCTTGGCGATGATCTCCTTCGCCACGTTGGCCGGAACCTCCGCGTACGAATCGAACACCATGGAGTAGTTCGCCCGGCCCTGGGTCTTCGACCGCAGGTCACCGATGTAACCGAACATCTCCGAGAGCGGAACCAGCGCCTTGACGACACGGGCACCACTGCGTTCCTCCATGGCCTGGATCTGGCCACGGCGGGAGTTCAGGTCGCCGATCACATCGCCCATGTAGTCCTCGGGCGTGATGACCTCGACAGCCATGAGCGGCTCGAGGATCACCGGACCGGCCTTACGGGCCGCTTCCTTCAGCGCCATCGAACCCGCGATCTTGAACGCCATTTCCGAGGAGTCGACCTCGTGGTAGGCGCCGTCGAGCAGGGTGGCCTTCAGGTTGACCAGCGGGTAACCGGCGAGGACACCGTACTGCATGGAGTCCTGGATGCCGGCGTCCACCGACGGGATGTACTCGCGCGGAACGCGGCCACCGGTGACCTTGTTCTCGAACTCGTAGGTCGCGCCGTCCTCGCCCGTGAAGGGCTCCAGGCCGATGATGACGCGGGCGAACTGGCCCGAACCACCGGTCTGCTTCTTGTGCGTGTACTCGAGCTTCTCGACCGGCTTGGTGATCGTCTCGCGGTACGCGACCTGCGGCTTACCGACGTTCGCCTCGACCTTGAACTCGCGCTTCATCCGGTCGACGAGGATGTCGAGGTGAAGCTCGCCCATACCGCCGATGACGGTCTGGCCGGTTTCGGCATCCAGCTTCACGGAGAAGGTCGGGTCCTCTTCGGCCAGCTTCTGGATCGCGGTGCCCAGCTTCTCCTGGTCGGACTTGGTCTTGGGCTCGATCGAGACCTCGATGACCGGGTCCGGGAAGGTCATGGACTCCAGCACGATCTGGTTCTGCGGATCGCACAGGGTGTCACCCGTGGTGGTGTCCTTCAGGCCGATGACCGCGTAGATGTGGCCGGCGGAAACCTGCGGGACCGGGTTCTCCTTGTTGGAGTGCATCTGGAACAGCTTGCCCAGACGCTCCTTCTTGCCCTTGGTCGCGTTGATGACCTGGGCGCCGGAGTCGACCTTGCCCGAGTAGACGCGGACGTAGGTCAGCTTGCCGAAGAACGGGTGCACGGCGATCTTGAACGCCAGCGCGGCGAACGGCTCGTCGGCGCTCGGCTTACGAGTGATGATCTCGTCTTCCTTGCCGGGCACGTGACCCTGCACGTTCTCGACGTCCAGCGGCGAGGGCAGGTAGTCCACGACGGCGTCGAGCATGGGCTGCACGCCCTTGTTCTTGAACGCCGAACCACACAGCACCGGGTACAGCTCCGAGGCGACGGTCAGCTTCCGGATGGCGCCCTTGATCTCGTCGATCGTGAGCTCCTCGCCGCCGAAGAACTTCTCGAGCAGCGCCTCGTCCGACTCGGCGACGGTCTCGAGCAGCTCCTGGCGGTACTGCTCGGCCTTCTCCTTCAGGTCGGCCGGAATCTCGGTGACCTCGTACTTCTCACCGAGCTTGGTCTCACCGGTCCACACCTTGGCGTTCATCTCGACCAGGTCGACGATGCCCTCGAAGGTGTCCTCCGCGCCGATCGGCAGCTGGATGACCAGCGGCTTCGCGCCGAGACGGTCCTTGATGGTCTGCACCGTGAAGTAGAAGTCCGCGCCCAGCTTGTCCATCTTGTTGACGAAGCAGATACGCGGCACGTCGTACTTGTCGGCCTGACGCCACACCTGCTCCGACTGCGGCTCGACGCCCTCTTTACCGTCGAACACCGCGACGGCGCCGTCGAGCACACGCAGCGAACGCTCCACCTCGACGGTGAAGTCGACGTGGCCGGGGGTGTCGATGATGTTGATCTGGTTCTGGTTCCAGAAACACGTCACCGCCGCCGAGGTGATGGTGATGCCGCGTTCCTGCTCCTGCTCCATCCAGTCGGTGGTCGACGCACCGTCGTGGGTCTCACCGATCTTGTAGTTCACACCGGTGTAGAACAGGATTCGTTCGGTAGTGGTCGTCTTGCCGGCATCGATGTGAGCCATGATGCCGATGTTGCGGACCTTGTTGAGGTCGGTGAGCACGTCCTGTGCCACGGAAATCTTCCCCGCTCTGCTCTGTTAGCGATCAGCTAGTTGGGATTTTCGGGAACGGCCCGGGCGGTTCCGCTTCGATGCGGGCCCCTGGCCATCACTATGTCAACGTCGGGTGCGGCTGATTGGTGCCCTGCTGAGCACGTGCCGCACCCGACTGTGACTCGCCTCCCGGCGCCGTTCCTTCACCGGCGGACCGGGTGACCAATCACCAGCGGTAGTGCGCGAACGCCCGGTTGGACTCGGCCATCTTGTGGGTGTCCTCGCGACGCTTCACCGAAGCGCCCAGACCGTTGCTCGCATCCAGCAACTCGTTGGCCAGACGCTCGATCATGGTCTTCTCACGACGCGCACGCGAGTAGTTGACCAGCCAGCGCAGCGCCAGGGTGTTGGCGCGACCCGGACGAACCTCGACCGGGACCTGGTAGGTGGCGCCACCGACACGACGGGGCTTCACCTCGAGGGCGGGCTTCACGTTGTCGAGCGCACGCTTGAGGGTCACGACCGGATCGGTGCCGGTCTTCTCGCGCGCCTGCTCGAGGGCACCGTAGACGATGCGCTCGGCGGTCGACTTCTTGCCGTCCAGCAGGATCTTGTTGACCAGCTGAGTGACCAGCGGCGATCCGTAGACCGGATCGTTGATCAGCGGACGCTTGGGTGCGGGGCCCTTGCGTGGCATATCAGCTCTTCTCCTTCTTGGCGCCGTAGCGGCTGCGGGCCTGCTTGCGGTTCTTCACACCCTGGGTGTCGAGCGAGCCGCGGATGATCTTGTAGCGCACACCGGGGAGGTCCTTCACACGACCACCGCGAACGAGCACCATCGAGTGCTCCTGCAGGTTGTGACCCTCGCCCGGGATGTAAGCCGTGACCTCGACCGCGCTGGTCAGGCGAACACGCGCGACCTTACGCAGCGCGGAGTTCGGCTTCTTCGGGGTCGTGGTGTACACGCGGGTGCACACGCCACGACGCTGCGGGCTCCCCTTCAGGGCCGCAGTCTTGGTCTTGGCGACCTTGTCGCGACGACCCTTGCGGACCAGCTGGTTGATGGTTGGCATATACCGGCTTTCCTTATTCAGTAACCAGGTGTCTGGAACTCTTCGATGTCTGTTTGTCGGCGGTGCTGCCCCGATTCCCCGGAGTTCACACCGACGTCATAGAGCTGTCACCACTTGCCCGGATCGCGTTTCCACGCGCCCCGAGGTCGGGCGTGTCGCGCGCAGTACATGCCTACTTTTCCGGGCACGCTGAAACGGTCGGCCGCTCTCGCTGGCTTACGTTCTACGCACAAACCTGCCCGCACGCTTCCGGGCACAGCGATCCACGATACCCGTCGGCGCGGCGAGGGGCAAAAGTGGGGTCCGCAGGCCCCGACCCACCACCGGCTATGCGATTTCACTATCTCTCGAGACCACCCGCGCGGCGCGGCCGGGGTGGCGAGGCGACGATCGCCGGCCCCCGTCCGGCGACACCGCGCGAAGACCCCGCGCGCCGAACGACATTCGCTCAGCGCGCCAGGTTCAAGGTCAACTCCGCCAGCTTCTTCGCCCCTGCACACGGATCCGGATGACCACCCGGACGGTAGTTCACCCACCAGCCGATGATCCCGGTGTCCGCGGCCGGCGCCATCACACCGCACGAATCCGGATCGCCCGGCCGCTGGACCTGCAGCGAGCGCCGGCCCTGCACGTTCACATCCGTGGTGGTGTAGCCGAGCCGATCGTTGTTGGCCTTCTCGTTCGGGAGCGAACCCATCTCGTACCAGTTCAGCGTGGCCATACCGTCGCCGCCGGGCGTGCCCGACAGATCCCACATGCATACGGCGCCGTTGAACGACCCCTGCGCGTCCTGAGCGCCGGTCGCCTTGGCGATGTCCTCCTGCTTGACGACCTCGCATTCGCGCAGCAACTTGTCGAAGTTCATGTTCACCCCGCCGCCGCTACCCGCCGGCAACGCAGTCCCCGGGACCGTGCGCCCGCAGCCGCCGACTGTCACACCGATCGCGAGCGCGAGGACCGCGATCGCACTCGCCCGCATACCGCTCCGGACGCGCCCCTGGGCACGTATGCCGTTGCTCATTTCAGCCGCCCTCACTTCAGACGCTGCACGGTCAGTTCGGCCAATTTGCGGTTCTTGTCGCACGGCGTCGCCGAAGGCGTCCCGAACGCGCCGGCCGAAGTCGACCATTCGAAGAAGTCGTCCCCCAGTTGCACCGCGAAATCACAGATGGTGCCGTCCGGACTCGCATCCTGGAAACCCTGATGGCCGCCGACCTCGATCGACTCCGGATTGCGGCCCTGCGCGGTCACCCACGCCTTCTCCCGCCCGATCGGACTGCCCCGATACGACGCGAACGTCACACTCGGCCCGCCGATTCCGCCCGCCTGCCAATTGCAGCCGACCGAATTCTTGAACACCTGCGAGATCTGACCGAGCCCACCCAGATTCCGGACCTCGTCATCGGTGACATGCCCGCACTCCCCCACGAACGGACCCAGCGCCGCGACCTTCGCGGGCGGGCGAACCGACGGAGAATCGCTGCCCGAATCATCCCCCGACCCGCAGCCCGCCAGCAGCGCCGCGAGAGCCGTCCCGGTGACAATCGCCGCCGTCAATCGCATGAAAGGCACTCTATGTTATCGGCGGCGCAGGTGCTGTCCGCTGCGTTGCCCCATCTACTCGGCGGTCGGGTCGGCCAGGCCGTAGCGGCGTCTGCGCGGTTGCGGCCGCCGATCTGAGGGCGGGCGCCCGATCACAGATTTCCGCGTGCGTGCTGTTCCCTCTCGATCGCCTGGAACAGGGCCTTGAAGTTGCCCTTTCCGAAGCCCAGCGAGCCGTGCCGCTCGATCAATTCGAAGAACACGGTGGGGCGGTCGGTGAGGGGTTTGCAGAAGATCTGCAACAGATAGCCGTCCTCGTCGCGGTCGACCAGGATGCCGCGCGATCGCAGTTGTCGTACGGGAACGCGGACGTGGCCGATGCGGGCGCGCAGTTCGGGGTCGTCGTAATAGGTGTCCGGGGTGTCGAGGAATTCGATGCCTTCCCGGCGCAGGGCGTCGACGGTGCCCAGGATGTCGCCGGTGGCCAGCGCGATGTGCTGGACGCCGGGGCCACCGTAGAACTCCAGGTATTCGTCGATCTGTGAGCGTTTGCGCCCGGCCGCAGGTTCGTTCAACGGGAATTTCACCCGGTGGTTGCCGTTGGCCACGACCTTGCTCATCAGCGCCGAGTATTCGGTGGCGATATCGTCGCCGACGAATTCGGCCATATCGGTGAAGCCCATGACGCGCCGATAGAACTCCACCCACTCGTCCATCCGCCCGAGCTCCACATTGCCCACGACATGGTCCACGGCCTGGAACAGCCGATGCGGCACCCGCGGCTGATAATCCGAACGGCGCGCGACATATCCCGGCAGATACGGACCGTGATAGCGCGACCGGTCGACGAGGGTGTGGCGGGTTTCGCCGTAGGTGGCCAGGGCAGCCGTGCGGACCGTGCCGAATTCGTCGGACTCGTCGTGCGGCTCGACCAGAATCCGCGCGCCCTGTCGCCGGGCGTGGGCGATGCAGCGGTCCACATCGGGCACCTCGAGCGCGATATCGACGATGCCGTCACCGTGCCGGTCGTGGTGGGCGACCAGCGGACTGGCCGGATCCACCGCCCCGCACACCACGAATCGCGCACTGCCGCTGCGCAAAACGTAGGACTTGTGATCACGGTTGCCGGTCTCCGGTCCGGAATAGGCCTCCAGCGCCATCCCGAAGGCCTGCAGATAGTGCGCGAACTGGGTCGCGTTGCCGACCACCCACACCAGCGCGTCCCATCCGAGGACGGGAAACGGATCCGCACCGGGATCGTGGTCGACCAGACCGACCAGCCGGCGCAACTCCGCATCGCTCGCCACCGCGGGCCGGGTGCTGCGGGAGATGTCCTCGATTGTCATGCATCCAGATAATCTCCGAGCCCAGGTCCTGAGCAACATCGAGGACTTCGGGTAGACACCCTGGCGTAATTGGTCACCATATGCCGCCGAGTGCTGGACAATTTGAATAGCTGTACCCGGTCTCGCCCGGTGGCGCGGCGCCGGGCCGAATACAGGAGACGACGATGACGCGCACCCCCGCCAAACTGGACGAACTGGATCTGGCGATCCTCACCGCCATGCACGAGTACCAGAAGGCGGGCGTGCTCGAACTGTCGCGACGCACCCGGGTGGCGCGGGCGACCGTCCAGTCGCGCATCGCGCGTATGGAGGAGGCCGGGGTCATCGCCTCCTACGATCCGCGGGTCGACGTCACCGCCGCCGGATTCGACGTGCAAGCCTTCGTGAGTCTGGAGATCGCCCAGGGCGCACTGGACGCGGTGACCACCGATCTGGACGCCATTCCCGGCGTGCTCGAGGCCTACGCGACCACCGGTTCCAGCGATGTCCTGTGCCGCATCGGCGCCGATTCGCATTCGGGCCTGCAGGCGGTACTGCTGAGTATCGACCGCAGCGCCGCGGTGGTGCGCTCGCACAGCGTGATCGTGCTGTCCACGGTGGTCGCGCATCGCACGCTGCCACTGCTGCGCACGCTCACTCCGGCCGGGACGAGCAAGGCTCCGGCATACCGGAATTCGACGCCCTGAGCCTGCGCCGCCCCGGCGATGCTACTTCCCGATTGTGAGATCGGCTCTCGGCGAGAGGATCTCGACTTCCGGCCGCAGGCTCGGTTCCAGAAAACCCAGCAGATCCCGGGCCTCCGCCGCGACCTCGGCCGCTTCCCGCGCCGACCACTCCCGGCTCGGTGCGATGCGCAACCGCGCCGCCGACTTGTCGGCGAAGATCTTGTAGATACCGGCCCAGGTGAATCGTGGTGCGCATCAAGGTGATTCGCACCAGCGAACGGTTCTCGAGTCCGGCCGAGGCCGCCGCCGGGTCGAAATCGCTGATGCGGCTCCACAATCCGGCGTAGGGGCGGCGTCACGTCCTGGGCCTGCAACCCCACCAGATGTTCACACAGCTGAGGGACCGGCACCGGGGGACCGCTGTAGCAGGTACTGCCGGGCCAGCAGGGTGCGATTCAGAATCCGGTCGGACAGTTTCATGATGCGCCCACCCTACGGCCCGGCACCGACATCCAGCGGTGCCGAACGAGGCCCCGCTCAGCGGACGGTGACGACGATTTTGCCCTTCGCCGAACGGTTGTCGAGCGCGGCCACTGCGGCGGCCGTCTCCGTCAGCGGGTACAGCACGGGCTGCGGCGCCGCGATCTTGCCCGATTCCAGCAGCGGCGCCACCTCGTCCCACTGCTCCTGCAGATAACCCGGATGGGTCATCACCCATTCGCCCCAGGCGGCGCCCACCACCTCGACGTTCTTGAGCAGCAAGCGATTCACCTTCACGGTGGGGATCTCGCCCGCGGTGAAGCCGACCACGAGCAACCGGCCGGCCGGAGCCAACGAGCGAATGCTGTCGGTGAACCGGTCGCCGCCGACCGGATCCAGCACGATGTCGACGCCACGCCCGCCGGTCAATTCCTTCACCGCGGCCAGCCAGCCGTCGGTCAGCACCACATCGGATGCGCCGTTGGCACGCGCGACCTCGGCCTTCTCCTCGGTACTCACCACGGCGATCACCCGGCTCGCGCCCAGCGCCTTCGCCATGCGCAGGGTGGAGGTGCCGATGCCACCGGCCGCACCATGCACCAGCACGGTCTCACCCTCGGCCAGCCGGCCCCGGTGGCGCAGGCAGAAGTGCACGGTCAGATCGTTGAAGAGAATTCCCGCACCCGCTTCGAGGGAAATGTTGTCCGGCAGCCGGAACACCATCTCCTTCGCGGTCACCGCCGTTTCGGCGACCGCGTTACCCAGCATGGTCAGTGCCACCACCCGGTCACCCGCCCGCACCCGCGCATCCTCGGGCGCCGAGCGCACGATCCCGGCCACCTCGCCGCCGACCACGAACGGCAGTTCGGGTTTCATCTGGTAGAGCCCACGCGTCATCAGCACATCCGGAAACGCCACCCCCGCGGCATGGACGTCTATCACCACCCCACCGGGGAATTCCGCCGGTTCGGGGATGTCCACGACCTCGATGGATTCGGGCCCCTCGAGCTTGCTCACCTGGGCTGCGCGCATGAAACGACCTCTCTGTCCGCGGCTGCTTTCCCACAAGTTAACCGATCTTCGCGCACCCCTGTCCACAGGTCCCCGATTTGCTACGCTTGGGCCCGCTGAAATGAGCGAAGAGGGGGATTTCTCATGGCCGGTCCCAACGATCCACCCGCGAACGCGATGAAGATCGATCCCGCGGCCCTGCAAAGTTTCGCGAAAACCCTGCGTGACGAGTCCGATGCCATCGGCAAACTCGACTCCGGACTGGCCGGCGCCGCCGGCGCGCTCCCGGGCACCGGCTGGGACGCGGCCTGCACCGGCGCCAAGGATTCGGTCGAGAACGCGTTGAAGCGAATCGGTTCGCGCGTCACGCGTATCGCCGACACCGTCGAGCAGGCCGGCAAGGTCATCATCGATACCGACCAGCAGCTGCGCGATGATCTGAACAAGATCGGCATCCGCGCATGACCGGCGCGGCATTGACCATCGGCGATGTCGAAAAGTGGGCACCGGAAAAACTCACCGCCGCCGCCACCGCCGCCGCCAAACTCTCCGCAGACCTCGACCAAGCCGTCATCACCGCCGTCGACAGCACTCAAAAACTCGGCCATGAACAGCAATGGGGCGGCGGCGCAGCCCAAGCCGCCGACGGGCGCATGCAACTGGAGAAGGGACGTGCCTCGGCGGTGAGTCAGGCGGTGCTGGGGTTGCAGACGGCGTTGAACCAACAGGTCGAGAACCTGATACACGCGAAAGCCGAAGTGGCACGGTTGAAGAACATCGCCGAGACCCCGCCGAGTCCCGGCGTACCGGCGTTCAAGGTCAACGACGACGGCACCGTCTCGGCGACCGACCGCATCCAATGGCTTCGTGACAACAAGAAGGGCCCGCACGGCGAAGACCTGTTCAGCGACGCCAAACTTCAGCAGGAAATCCTGGTGGAGAACATCGACGCCTTGAACCAGCAAGTGGCGATTCAGCACGCCCTGTCCCAGGCGCAAGGCGTCGCCACCTCGGCAATCGACGCGCTCAATCAAGCCAAAACCACGGTCGACACGGCTTCGGTCGCGCTCGGCGATCCCGTCACCGGCGCGGGCGCCGCACCTCCGGCGCCACCCGCTCCCACCGCACCCGCCGCGGCGGCGCCGCCCGTTGCCCCGACCGCCACACCGGTCGCGAGCCATTCGGGCAGCCCGGCGTCCTCCAGCCTGATGGGCAACTCCCACCACGGCGGCGGCACCACCTCCTACAGCGGCGGCAGCTACGGCGGCGGCAGCTACAACGGCCCGTCCAGCGGTCCGCCGCCGACCGCCCATCCGTCCGGTGATGTGCAGCAGTGGATCGCCCAGGCCAAGCAGGTCCTGATCGAGATGGGCTATCCCCCGGAATCGATCGACGAGAACGCCATCGCGCTCATCATCGAGCACGAATCCGGCGGCGATCCCAACGCGATCAACAACTGGGACAGCAATGCGGCGGCCGGTCACCCGTCGAAGGGTCTGATGCAGTGCATCGACAGCACCTTCAACGCCCACGCGGCGCCGGGCCACACCGATATCTGGAATCCGGTCGACAACATCGTCGCCGCCACGCGCTACTCGATCGACCGCTACGGTTCGCTCGGCAATGTGCCGGGAGTTTCCGCGGTCTCCGGTGGCGGCGGCTACGTCGGCTACTGATCGGCGGCCGGAACGCCGGTGGCCGCGACACAACTGGACATTTGCTACGTATGGATAGAGCCATCTCGGCGTAACAGTGTGACCTGCGCCCCGTAAAGTCATGTCACAAGAAGCACCGCATGAAGTACGCGGCACACCGTGCAGCGCGAGGAGCACCAGTGTCACTCGATCAGCCACTCGCCCCGCTTCCCCAGGAGGGCATGGGCTTCGCCTCGGCGTGGCCCATCCGGGCTGGCGATGTAGATCCCTACAGCCGGCTGCGGCTCGACGCCGTGGCTCGATATTTGCAAGACATCGCGTGGGAAGAGTTGCACAGCACGTTCTTCCACCGCACCGACCCGGCGTGGATCGTGCGCCGCACCGTCATCGACGTGGTGCGTCCGATCGTCTGGCCGGATCGGGTGCAGTTGCGGCGCTGGTGTTCGGCGATGTCGACCCGGTGGACGAATATGCGGGTGCGGATCATCAGCGACAGCGGCGGCCTGATCGAGACCGAGGGCTTCTGGATCAATATCAACGAGTCGACGAATATGCCGACCCGGATCAGCGACCAGGGATTGGCGCATCTGGCCCGGACCACCGACGAACATCGGCTGCGCTGGCGGCCGTGGCTGACCGATGCGGTGCCGCCGGAATCGGATACCGATCTGACGTTCCCGGTGCGCGCGACCGATATCGACCAGTTCAACCACGTCAACAACGCCATGTACTGGCAGGCGGTGGAGCACTTCCTGGTGGACTACCCGAAGCTGGTGGCCGGGCCGCATCGCGCGGTGATCGAATATGTGGCGCCGGTGCTGGCCCGTCAGCACATCAGCGTGCGCAGCCGCTACGAGCCCGGTGACCGCAACGGCCAGCCGGTGCTGCGGCTGTGGTTCATGGTCGGCGGCACCATCACCACCACCGTGCGGATCGGCGCGTTACCGACCTGAGTGCGGATAGCGGAGAGTTCGCGAACAAGCCCCGCCGACTTCCGGACCCTCCCGCGCGGCAGGGTCCGGAAGCACCGGTGTTCAGCCGCGTGCGGCTTTGAGCAGATCCTCGATGGTGGTGAATTTGACCCGCGGCCGACCGCTGGACTTGCCGGCGCTCTTCTCGGCGGCGTCGATGGCCTTCCAGCCCTCGCGGCCGACGGCGTCCGGCTGGCGCTGTGCGAGCAGAGCCTCGAGTGCGGCCCGATCTCCTTGCGGGGCAGCCAGTTTGCCGGAGGTGAAATCCTCGAGCAGCTGTTCCACGGTTTCGGTGGCGTCGACGCGGTTGGAACCGATCACGCCACGCGGACCGCGCTTGATCCAGCCCGACACGTAGACGCCGGTGACGTGAGCGCCGTCGGCGACCACGCGGCCGTGCTCGTTGGGCACGATCCCGGCGCGCTCGTCGAAGGGCAGATCCGCGATCGGAACACCGCGATAGCCGATGGACCGCAACACCATCGACGCCGGCAGCGTCTCGGTGCGATCCGACGCCCGCGCCACGACGCGGCCGTCCTCGGTCACCAGTTCGTTGTGCACGAACTCGAGCTCCTCGACGTGATCCTCGCCGCGGATCTCGGTCGGGGAAGCCAGGTAACGGAACACGATGCGCTTGTTGTCCGGGTTGGGGGCCTCGGCCGCGTATTCCTGGGCCAGTTCGTACTTCAGCCGCAGCGAGGGCTCGATATCGGGGTCGTCGAGCAGCGCCCGGCTCTCCGGATCCAACTCCAGATCGGCCGGGTCGATGATCACATCGACGCCCTTCAGGTGTCCCAGCGCCAGGAATTCCGCCGACGTGTAGGCGGCCTGCAGCGGGCCACGCCGGCCCAGCACCACGACCTCACGGATATTGCTCGAGCGCAGCGCGTCCAAGGCGTGGTCGGCGATATCGGTCTTGGCCAGCTCCTCCGCCGACAGCGTCAGCACGCGCGCGACGTCGAGGGCGACGTTGCCGTTACCCACGATCACCACGCGCTCACCGGACAGATCGAAACTGCGCTCGGCGTAGTCGGGGTGGCCGTTGTACCAGGCCACGAACTCGGTCGCCGAATGGCTGCCGGGCAGATCCTCACCGGGCACGTCCAGGCGACGATCGGCCGACGCGCCCACGGCGTAGATCACCGCGTGGTGATGGGCCCGCAGTTCCTCGTGCGAGATGTGCTTACCCACCTCGACATTGAGCCGGTACTGCAGGGTGTCACGACGGAACGCGCTCTCGAACATCGACGACACCGACTTGGTTCCCGGATGATCCGGGGCCACACCGGCACGCACCAAACCCCACGGCGTGGGCAGCCGATCGAACATCTCCACCTCGACATCGGCGCGGCGCAGCAGCTCGTCGGCGGCGTAGCAGGCCGCCGGACCGGCGCCCACGATCGCCACCCGCAACGTGCCCAGCTCCTTCGGCGGGCGCGCCGGGGTCACCAGCGGGTCGAAATTCGATTCCAGGGGGTGGCGCTGGAAGTAGGCGGCGTTGATATCGCGGAAACGGGCCAGCGACGCCGTCAGATCGTCCTCGGAGAAGATGGCCTCCACCGGGCAGGCATCCACACACGCACCACAGTCGATACAGGTGTCGGGGTCGATGTACAGCTGCTCGGTCGTCGCGAACTCGGGTTGCTCCGGAGTGGGACGAATGCAATCGACCGGGCACTCGGGAACGCAGCTTGCGTCGTTGCAACAACGCTGCGTGATCACGTAGGCCATATCTCGCAGATCCTCGAAACATCATGGGACGTCCCCACCCGGGTTTGGACAGGGCGTGCATCACCGGTTGCCGGTTGGCCCCCACATGTGACACTACCTTCAGTGTGCCTCGAGAGTGAGTTACATCTCTCATCGGAGAGCGATTTAGATAACACCGTTTACTTACTACGGCGCTACGGTATTGCTCATGGCGCGGACGCTGATCCTGATGCGACACGGTAAATCCGCATATCCGCCCGGTGTCGACGACCACGATCGGCCGCTGGCGCCCCGGGGGCGGCGCGAGGCGGCGCTGGCCGGAACCTGGCTGCGTGAGACCCAGCCGGCGATCGACGCCGTGTGCTGTTCGGACGCGGTCCGGACCCGCGAAACGCTCGCCGCGACCGGCATCGACGCGCCGGTCGTCTACGAGCATTCGATCTACGAGGCCACGCCGCACGCCCTGATCGAATTGATCCAGTTGACCGGCGACGAGGTGGAGACGCTGCTGCTGATCGGTCACTCGCCGGGGATGCCGTGGACGGCGTGGGAGCTGGCGGCCAATCGCGCCTCACTGCCGGCGGAGGAGCTCAGCCGCAAATTCCCGACCTCCGCACTGGCGGTGCTGGAATTCGACCGGCCGTGGTCACGCGCCGACCCGGGCACCGGTGAATTGGTCCGGTTCCACGTGCCGCGCTGACGCTCTGTTCTCGAAAAGACTTGTCAGCGTAGGAATTTGCCGCGCACGACGACGACCGCGCCGAGCAGCACGAGCACCAGCAACGCGACGAACCAGTTCGTCAGCGCCCAGACGACGCCCAGTACGGCGATCACCGGGACCGCCACGACGAGGGCGATGAACGGGCTTTCCTTGACCGTCTCCAGCGCCGACCGCGCCCGGACCCGATCGATTTCCTTGGCCATGTACTCAGAGTAGGTGCTCGGCGCGGGTTGCGCCCGAATTGTCCGGCAACCCGGGTTGTCGGTGGTCGATGAGATGCTCCTCACATGGATTGGAAAATCGAACTCGTCGCCATCCCGGTCACCGACGTCGACCGGGCGAAGGACTTCTACACGAGCATCGGATTCAACGCCGATCACGACGCCAGCCCGACCGACGACATCCGGTTCGTGCAGCTGACTCCGCCGGGCTCGGGGTGTTCGATCTGCATCGGCAGGGGCATCACCGACGCCGCGCCGGGCAGCGTGGTCGGTATGCAGATGGTGGTCTCCAGCGCCGAGCAGGCCTATCGACAGCTGGTGGCCGCCGGCGTGGAGGCGACGCCGGTCAAGGACGAGGGCTGGGGCCTGTTCACCTATTTCGCCGATCCGGACGGCAACAAGTGGGCCGTGCAGGAACTGCCGCGGCGGGGTTGAGCCGCAACCGAGTCGAGCCCGAGCGGCGCGCTCCGATGCGCTCGGGCTTGCATGGAGTGCACTCCAAGTGGGTACTGTCGAAGCGCAGATCCGGCGAAGGCAGTGCGGGTCGGGAAGCGGCTCACGAAGAAGCGGCTCAGAAAGGCGAGGGGCGATGACGGCAACCACGGCGAATCCGCTCGAGCACACCGACGATTACGAGCGCCCCAAGTATTCGATCGGCGATGTCGCTGAGCGGTCCGGCCTCACCCGCGACACTCTGCGCTGGTACGAGCGAATCGGCCTGATGGACTACATCGGCCGCGATTCCAGTGGCAAGCGCCGGTTCAGCGATCGGGATCTGAGCTGGCTGCATCTGATCAGCTGTCTGCGCGCCACCGGGATGTCGGTCGCCGATATGGTCCACTACGCCGAATTGGTGCGCGCCGGTGACAACACCACCCCGGAGCGGCTGGAGATGTTCCGCAAAACCCGCGAGGGCGTGCTCGCCCAGATCGAGGACCTGCACCGCACACTCGCCGTGCTGGACCACAAGATCGGCTTCTACGAGGGCAGAGTGGCTGCCATGCAACACATCTGAACCCGCGTGACGTCGCATACATCCCGCGCATGGTGACGCAGCGCACGGTTAGGATGCCTCCGCTATGCAAACCCCCGCCGCCGATGCCCGCATCTGGATCGACAAACAGAGTCCCGAGTCCTTCCGTGCGCTCAACAGCGTCGCACTGGCCGTCCGCAACGCGGCCGCGGCCGCCGGTCTCGACCGCTCACTGGTCGAGCTGGTCAACGTGCGCGTCTCGCAGATCAACGGATGCGCGTACTGCCTGGATCTGCACTCCCAGGCAGCGCTGAAGGCCGGCGTGACCCGACAGCAACTCGACGTGTTGCCGGCCTGGCGGCGTACCGAGTTGTTCACCCCGTCCGAATGCGCCGCCCTCGCACTCGCGGAGACGACCACCACGTTGCCCGATGAGGACACCCTGCAACGTGTGTACGCCCATGCGCGGAAACAACTGTCGGACGAACAGGTTTCGGTGATCGTCTGGGTCGCCACGACCATCGGCGCGTTCAATCGCGTGTCGATCATGAGCAGGCATCCGGTGCGGGAACGGAAGGAGTAACCCGATGATCGATCAGGCCGCGACCGCAGCAGTCGTCCGCAACGACGCGCAGCACCGCTACGAGGTGTGGTACGGCGACAAACTCGCCGGATTCGCCGAATATCGCGACAACGGCGAGGACACCACCTTCATCCACACCGAGGTGGATTCGGAGTTCAGCGGGAAGGGCCTGGCCGGCACGCTGGCGCAGCACGCGATCGTGGACGCGATCGACCGCGGCCGGGCGATCGTGCCCCGCTGTTCGTTCATCAAGAGCTGGCTCGACAAGCACCCGGACTACGATGCTCACGTAGTGGGCAAAGGCATTCAGCGGTAACCGCGCCCGGCATCAGCGGTGACCCCGGACCGGAGGTGGCCGATGAGCGATCTCGAGGCGAATCCCGCCGAGGCGCTGTGCGAATCGTCGCCGGCGCCCGGTCCGCGGGCGGATTTCTATCCGGCGCGGGAGGTGCCACTGGGCGGCGTGCGCGGCGTCACGGTGATGCGGGTACTGCCCCAGCGCGATCTGCCGACGGTCGGGGCCTGGTGTTTTCTCGACCACTTCGGTTCGACCGAGACCTCGCATCGGCTGCCGCCGGATATCGATCCCCATCCACACATCGGATTGCAGACGGTGACCTGGCCGTTCGACGGCCGGATCCGTCATCGCGACAGCGTCGGATCCGATGTGGAGATCGAACCCGGACAGCTGAATCTGATGACCTCCGGGCGCGGTATCGCGCATTCGGAGTACACGGTGCCCGGTGCGCCCGCCGGACAGGGGCTGCAGTTCTGGATCGCCCTGCCGGATGCGCACCGCGATATCGCACCGCACTTCGAGCAGCATCGCGAGCTGCCCGTGCTCGCCCGTCCGGGACTGCGCGCGACCGTGCTCATCGGCTCGCTCGGCGATGTGCGCTCACCGGCGATCACCTACTCCCCGATCGTCGGCGCGGGCATCACCGTCGGCCCGGGCGCGGACGCACATCTGCCGCTGACACCCGAATTCGAGCACGCGGTACTGGTGATGTCGGGTGAGGTGCGCGTCGACGGCGTACTCGCCGAACCCGGTCCGCTGCTGTACCTGGGCAGTGACCGCGCCGAACTGCGGCTGCGCAGCGAATCCGGTGCGCGGGTGGTGCTGATCGGCGGCTCGCCCTTCGGCGAGGATCTGGTGATGTGGTGGAATTTCGTCGGCCGCAGCCACGACGAGATCAACGCCGCCCGCACCGCATGGGAGAAGCACGACACCGAACGCTTCGGCGATGTCGCAGGACATACTCCGCAGCAACGCATTCCGGCGCCGCCGCTGCCCAACCTGCGGTTGCGACCGCGCACCCGCCGCACCTTCCCGCCCCGCTGATCAGCTCCGGTCGAAAACCGGGCTGCCCGAATCGGTCTCGTCGGTCATGGTCTGGGTTCCGATGACGCGCAACAGTTCCAGCCGCTCCTTGGCGTCGGTGCCGGGGCGCGGATAGTAGACCAGCAGATGCTGGGCGGCATTCGGCGTGACCAGCGTTTCGCAGACCAGGTCGAGCAGCCCTACCTGCGGGTGCCGGATCCGCTTGGCATCGCTGATCCGGACCGCCACCTCGTGCACCGACCACAGCCGTTCGAATTCGGGACTGACCGCCCGCAGCCTCGTCACCAGTTCCGTCACGTCGGGGTCGCCCGCCCGCCGCGCGGCGGTCGCCCGCAGATCGGCGACGTGCCGGCGGGTCAGCCGGTCCCAGTCGGCGTCGGGGAACGTCTCCCGGCCGGCCGTATCGGTGAACCACCGCCACAGCAGGTAGCGATCCATGCCGGTGAAGCGGGTGTGGTCACCCATCATGTTGATGTGCATGCGGTTCTGCGCGAGGATCTCGCCGAGATCCGACACCACGCAGGCGGGCGTGTCCTCCAGCTTGTCCAGCAGGTAGAGCAGCCCGGGTCCGACGTGCCGGTCGCCGCCGCCACGATGGGGCGCCGCATGGCCGCACAGGTGGTAGAGATGGTCGCGCTCGTCGTCGGTGAACCGCAGCGCACGGGCTAGTGCGCCGAGAACCTGCACCGAGGGCCGCGGGCCGCGCGACTGTTCGAGGCGGGTGTAGTAGTCGGTGGACATCCCGGCGAGCAGGGCGACCTCGTCGCGACGCAGGCCGGGAGTCCGGCGACGGGTGCCGGGCAGCAGTCCCACATCGGCGGGCTGAAGTTGTTCGCGCCGGCGCCGCAGGAAATCGGCCAGTTCATCGCGATCCATCACTCCACTGTGCCCCGGCGCGACGGCCGCAGCCAGGGATCGCCGATCCCCCGATAAACGATCTCTGCCGAAGGCTTCGGATCGAGGCGCAGGATTCGAGCATGACTATCGAGCAGACACAACTGGGCGCGACGGGCCCGAAGGTCGGACGTATCGGTCTCGGCGCGATGGGTATGTCGGGCGCCTACGGGAAATCCGACGAGACCGAATCCATCGCCACCATCCACGCCGCTCTCGACTCCGGCGCCACCCTCGTCGACACCGGCGATTTCTACGGCGCCGGACACAACGAAATGCTGATTCACCGGGCCCTCGCCGAGCGCCCACGCGACGACTATCAGCTGAGCGTGAAATTCGGCGCGCTGCGTGGTCCGGACGGCAGCTTCGGCGGCGTCGACACGCGCCCCGAGGCGATGCGCAACTTCCTGCACTATTCGCTGCAGCGGCTGGGAGTGGACTACGTCGACATCTACCGTCCCGCACGGCTGGATCCGGCGGTACCGATCGAGGACACCGTGGGCGCGATCGCGGAGATGGTGCAGGCCGGCTATGTGCGCCACATCGGACTGTCCGAGGTCGGCGCGCAGACCCTGCGGCGTGCGGCGGCAGTGGCGCCGATCGTCGATCTGCAGATCGAGTACGCCCTCATCACCCGGGGCATCGAGCGCGAAATCCTGCCCACGGCAAGGGAACTCGGCATCGGGATCACCGCCTACGGCGTGCTCTCGCGGGGCTTGCTGAGCGACGCCCTGCGCGCGAACCAGACCTTCGACCCCGACGATTTTCGCGCCCACAGCCCGCGATTCCAGGGCGAGAACCTCACCACCAATCTCCGGCTGGTCTCGGCGCTGGCGGAGATCGGCGACCGGCACGGCGTGAGTGTGGCACAGCTGGCGATCGCCTGGGTCCTGACCCGGGGCACCGACATCGTCCCGCTGATCGGCGCGCGTCGCGTGGACCGCTGGTCCGAAGCCGTTGCCGCACTGGATATTCGGCTCTCGGAGTCGGAGGTCGCCGCGATCGAGGCGGCGGCGCCCGCCGAAGCGGTCGCCGGTGACCGCTACGCCGCCCCGCAGATGGCCATGCTGGACAGCGAGCGCTGAATCTCATTCACTGCCCGCCTGTGCGCGGCGCGGCTATGTGCGGCGGGGGCGGATCACCGCGGTGAACGTCGCCGCGGCGACCGACTTGCCGGTGCTGTCGGTGATGTCGACCGGCATCGCCAGTTCCACCGGCTGCTGCGCGGCGATTTCAGCGCGGGCCTGTTCCAGTTCCGCCGCAGGCAACTCCGAGGTGGCGCGGAACGGGCCTGCCTCCCCTTTGGCCCGGGCCAGATATTCGATCCGGCCGTCGCGCGCGACGATGAACGTCTCGCCCATCAGGTCGACGATGCCGGAAATGGAGGCGCCCATCGCGGCCGTCTCCGCGAGGCCGAACAGGATCGCGGCATGCACGTCGCCGTTGTGGTTGAGGTGTTCCGGCTTCGGCGCCATGCTCACCACATTGCGGCCGGGCAGATATTCCACCCCTTCCACCCCCGCGAACCGGATGAATCCCAGCTTCTGAAATCCGGCCATCACCAGCTCGCCCATGGCAGCGTGGTCCATCGCGTCTCCTGTCGCACCCAGAATTGAAACGTGTTCCACTTTTACTCTGCACGAGGAAACATGTCCACAGCACGCCGCCATGCGGTCCGGCAGGAGTGTCCGAAGAATCCGAAAAGAAGGTTGTTCAGATTCACCGGATTTTGGTTAAGCTTCATTTCACTGCGCTGAGCACGGCAGGACAACCAACCGGGTCCGCGACCCATGATGCACGAGGAAGCAGTTCATGAACGCCTTTATCGCCCTGATCGACTCCAACTCCGCCGGCACAGTGAACTCGAACAGCGTCTTCACCAACATCATGAACCTGTTCGTGACGGGGTCGGCCGGGTCCGCCACTCAAGGTGGCGGCATCTTCCACTGAGCCGCGCTCCGCAACCTCCGGCCCGCCCCCGACCCATGCACGGAGGCGGGCCGTCGGCATTCCGGCGGACAACCGGAATAGTCAGGCGCGCACCTGACCGGGGGTGGTGTGGAAGCGGCGGCGGAACGCCTTGGTGAAACTACTGGCCGAACCGAATCCCAAATCCGCGCCGATATCGGCGACGCTGCGCTGCCGGTAGGCCGGATTCCGCAAGCGGTCGCGGGCGATCTGCAGCCGCTGCTCCCGGATGACCTCGCTCGGCGTGGTTCCGGCCTGACTGAAGGCGAGTTGCAGCTGGCGCAGCGACCAGCCGAGTGCCGCCGCGACGCGCGCGCCGGTGAGCTCCGGATCGCCCGCATGCGTGCGGATATAGCGCCGGGCACTCGCCTCCACCTGTGCCAGCTGCGCGGGCGCACTCGGCGATTCCCCGAGAATCTGCATACACAGCAGATCCACCAATTGTTCTGCGACCGCGTCGAATTGGTGGTCGGTGAGCGCGGCGCGCTCGGTGTACAGGGTGCCGGCCACCGCTCCGGCGACGCCGCCGATTCCGGTGCTGAGGTTCAGCGGCCGCGGCGGCGGCTCCCGCCGGTTGAGACGGTGCCGGATGTCCTCACGCGCAATCGTGACAATGAGCCCGTGCGAGCCCTCACACATCGACATCTCGAAGGGTTCGTCGGTGGAGACCAGGCACGCACTGCCGGGCGGCAAGGAACCGGTGTCGTCACCGTGGCGGAAGGCCAGGGTCCCGGTGATCGGTACGAGCAAACGATAGTCGTGGTCGGGGTCGGCGCGGATGAGCCGCGGACTCCGGAAATAGCTGACGGCATCGGATTCCCAGCCGACGAGTTGATACGACTCGGTACGGCGTAGCGAGGTCCGGCCGCGGAAATCCGCGGAAGTCGGGAACCGGTAGCCCAGCGCGCACTGATACGAGCTGATCAGATGAGCCCAGTAATCGACCCGCTCGTGCGGCTCGATCGCACTCGTCGTCTCCGATTCGGCAATGGTCATCGTGGATATCATTGCCGGTTTTCCGATTCTGCGCACATGGACAATGTCCGTGCGTTTCAGGACATGTGGGCACGCCCCGGCGCTCGCTACCGTGCCGGAGAGCTGATATCCGGAAACGGGCTGCACGACGGCGGAATACAGGTCCGGATCAGCGCGGAATGGATGAGGATCAGGAGGTTTTCATGCGCAGGATCGTGGTCGGGGACGACGGCGCCGGACAGGGCACAATACTTTCCGACGAAGACGTCGAGCCGCTGACGCTGGCATTGCTGCCGGGGACGCAACTTCATCGGATGTGGGAGGTCGACGAACTGCCCACACTTCCCGTGGACCGGATGCCGTCCGACGTCGACACCAGCTACTTTCCCGGCCCCGGCGGAGTGCGCTTCGGATTCATCTCCGTCCCACCCGGTTTGAGTTACGAGCCCGACGCCGAGTTGTCCGAGGCGGAGATGGCGGCGGTGGCGGCCGAGGCGGAGCAGAAGTTGCCGGGCATGATGGCCGCTTTCGACCCGGCTCGTCCCGGCGTGCATGCCACCGAGAGCGTCGACTTCGTGGTGGTGCTCAGCGGAGAGGGCCGCCTGCGGATCGGCGACGGCAAGGATGTGGCACTGCGACCGGGCGATTGCGTTGTGCAGCACGGCGCCCCGCACGCCTGGTTCAACGACGGTACCGAGCCGTTCGTGTTCTGCTACACCCTCTGCGGCGTCGAGCGGAACACGCCGGCCGCACCGTGAGGCGAGCGCGGCCATGAGAATTACCGGAAGCCGTTGGCGCAGTTTCGAATACACACCTGTCGACGCCGGCCCGTGTGCGGTGGAACTGCCTTCCGCCGCCGTGGGAGTACCGCGGCGATTCTTCGATTGCCTGCTGGTGCGGATCGTCGTCGAACCCGGCGACTGCCCTATCAGCGGTGACGCCGTGCGCGCGGTCCGGCGACTGTGTGTCGACAGCGACGCATCCTTCGTCGTACTCGCCGGCAGTCCGTTCTGCGTGGCGGGCGGCAGTCGTTTCACCGTCGCCGCCGATCAGGCCGACGTGCTGACCCATCTCGCCGACACCTTGGACGTGCTGGCCGAGGTCACCGATCGCCTGGAAGAACACGGAGAACGCGCCCATGCGATTCCGTTCGGCTGGAACGTCGCGTGCCGGATGGAGATGCCGGCCCGGCCGTGGACGTCGACGGTGACGCTGCGCGCACCGGCCCCGCCGCGGCGCTTCGACGGATTCGCACCCGCACCCCGCGGCCGGCCGCATTGCCCGCACGCACTCGTGTCGGCGCATTCGCGCATCTTCCGGCGGTGAGGTCGAGCCACCGCTCGTGGAGTCCACCGCTCTTGACCTTCAGGTCGGCTGAAGCTTCATGATGGGGCGGTGGCGGAATCCGGAATGGTGACGATCGGAGCGTTCGCGCGGGCCAGCGGGCTCACGGCGAGCGCACTGCGATTCTACGCCGACTCCGGACTGCTACCGCCGGCGATCGTGGATCCGGTGTCGGGATACCGGTACTACGCCGACGACCAACTGGAACGGGCGGTGGCGATCCGCGGTTTGCGCGAGATCGGTATGCCGCTGGACACGATCGCGGCGGTGCTGGCGGCCGAGGGCGAGAGCGCGGGACAGCTCATCGACGAGCACGTCGCCGGGTTGGAACAGCAGGTGCGGCGGGCTCGGGGCCGCGCCGCCGAGATCAAGGCGACGCTCGGCACCGGGCGCGGGTGGGCGGTCGCGACGGTCAGCGGTCCCGTCTTCGCGACGGCGGTCGAGCAGATACTCGCCGCGACCGTGCACGAACCGGAGCATCCCGTCCTCAGCGGAGTCCACGTCGAGGTCTCGGCGGAGGCACTGACGCTCACGGCCACCGACCGCTACCGGCTCGCCACCCGCACCCTCGTCCCCGAGCGGCCGAGTTCGACCGAATGGGCCGCGACCGTCGACGGTGACGATCTGCGGCTGGCCGTGCCGCGGATCCGCCGCCACCACCAGGTCCGGCTGGATGCCGGACCGCATTCGGTCCGGTTCCGGGCCGGCGAGTCGCCGGCCGGGACGTGCCGCATCCTGCCGGGGCCGTTTCCCGACCACCGTATGCTGCTGGGTTCCATCGACAACGCCCGCACGCGCGTCGTGACGCCGAGGGACGCACTCGTCCGGGCGGTGGAATCGCTGCGCGCACGCCACATCCGGCTGTGCGTCCACACCGGGACGGTTGCGCTCGCCGGGACCGGTTCCGATGCGACCGAACAGGTTTCGGCCGCGGTCACCGGACCGGATGTCGAGCTCACCTTCGACATCACCACCCTCTACCCGGCGATCGGCGCCTCCATCGGCCCGGACGTGATGATCGACATCGCCGGTCCGAAGCAGCCCGTCGTCATCCGATCCGCGGACGACGGCGACCTCACCACCGTGGCGATGCCCGTCGCCCCCGTCCACTTCGAGGAATCATGACCGACACCGTTACCCACGACCCGATCATGGCGGCCATCGGCGCGGCCGTAGAGCGCGGCCGGCAGGGCGAAACCGACTCCGCCCGAAAGCAACTCGCCGAACTGTGGGAGACGATCGGACCGCTCGGTGATCCGCTGCACCGATGCACCCTCGCCCACTACCTGGCCGATCTCCACGCCGATCCGGCCCGGGCACTGGTGTGGGACGTACGGGCGCTCGACGCGGCCGACGCCCTCACCGAGGCGCGGGTGCAGAGCCATCACGCGAGTCTGCACATCGCCGGGTTCTATCCGTCGCTGCATCTGAACCTCGCGGACAACTACCGGCTGCTGGGTTCGTTCACGGCCGCCGCGGAGCACATCGCCGCGGCGCGCAACCATGCCGGCGCGCTGGCCGACGACGGCTACGGCCGGCTGATCCGCACGGCGATCGACGAGGTCGGCGCGGCGATCGATCGACGATCGACCCGCGACAGCCGTGGCTCCGGTTTCCGCTCAGGTGAGAGGTGCGCGCAGCTCGCGGACGACGATGGCATTGCCGCCCCGTTGTTTCGCCCGGTACATGGCGGTGTCCGCGAAGCTGAGAAGCCGCTCGGGCGAGACACCGTCATCGGTCGCTGCACCGTGGTCGACGACCGCCACGCCGATGCTGGCGGTGACCGCGGCGCCATCGCTCGAATTCTCGACCGCCCGCCGCAGCCGCTCGGCCATCGCCCGAGCGGCTCCGGCGTCCAGCGGACCGACGATCGTGAACTCCTCACCACCGGTGCGCGCGATAGTGGCAACGGGGTCGGCGGTGTCGCGCAACCGTGCCGCGATTCTGGCCAGCACCCGGTCGCCCTCCTGGTGCCCGAAGGTGTCGTTGACCTCCTTGAATCGATCCAGGTCGATGACCATCGCGCAGATCGGCGCGCCGGGGGCGAACACTTTCGGTAGGTGGTAATCGAGTCCGCGCCGGTTCAACAGGGTTGTCAGCGGATCCGACAACGCGTTCGTGCGCAGCACCCAATAGAAGAATTGCAGCGTGGGCAGCACGAAAACGACGGCGAGGACCATGATCAGTGTGGTGGCCATCGCAAGGGGGACGTCGCGATCCGAGTCGGAATAGATCATCATTCGTCCCGTGACCAGCAGCACCGAGAACAGCGACCACCCCGCATGCACGGCGAGAGCCTTGGCGCTGTGGAAGAGCGCGAGATAGCCACCGGTCAGGATGAGGATGGTCTCGCTGATCAGCGCCACGCGGCCGGAGACCAGCAGGCTGCAGCTCGTAATGGCGATATCCGCGACCGCGATCAACGCCAGCGACACCGAAGCGGTCGGCCAGGGCAGTAGATACCAGCGCAGGGCCGCCAACGGCGCCACAACGACGAACAGGCCGATAATCGCCCGGCCGGCCGCGCTGTGCGGGCCCTCGGACGACAGCAGGAGCATGAGGGCGACGAAGCTCAGGCCCAGGCTGGATGTGCCGATAAGGAATTTCAGCAAGCCGAGTGCTCCCTGGTTCCGGACCGTGCTCAGCAGCCAGCGATAGTCGGTGGGTTCTCGCCACCACATCCGCACGGCACGTAGTCCGCCGGAGCTCAGCGCATCGGCGATACGTCTCCGCGCGGATACGCCCCTGCTGTGGCGATGCTCGACGTCGACCGGCTCGGGTGCAGCCATCCGACAACGCTAGGGCCTTGTGGGACGACCCGTGAAGAGCCGCAGGACCAGCGATCTATGGCCGTAATGCCCTCCTCCGCCCAGACCCCGAACGAGCCTGGATCGGTGCCGGATCAGTTCCTGATTTCCCGGATGAACACCCGGCCGTCACGGGTGGTTGTGATGGCGGTGTAGGCGCGGTGGAGGAAACCGCGGTCGGGGCGGCGTTCGAAGACCTGCACCCGGTAGCGGTCCGGGACATCGCCCCCGGTCACGTGCACACAGTGCTGGGTGCCGGCCGGGACCTGGTCGATCTGGCTCTGCAGGGTTTCGGCGGTCGGGACCGCAGTGGATTCGGGAGCGACGTATTCCCGTGCCGCCGAACCGCTTCGGGTGTCGTACTGCGCGTATTCGTAGCCCAGCACCGCATCCGGGCCGGATGAGGTGCCGCCGGGCGCGTCGTCGTTGACGTCGGTCGCGGTCCGGGTGGCGTAGCACCACGGAGCGTTCTCCGGCGCCGCGACTTTCGCATCCGGCGAGGCTGTCACATCCGGCACCGCGACACCCATCGGCAGCTGCGGCCACCAGCGATCGTAGATCTCCAGCGCCGCATGCTTGGTCCAGCGCAGGCCGAGGACGAATCGGGAGCGCTGCGCATCCTGGGGGAACAGCGTGTAGAGATCCTGCGGACCGGACGCATCCGGCGTCGGCAACACGACATCCAGCGGATCGGTGAAGCCCGGATGCTTCGCCAGCAGATCCCCGCTGTGCTTACTCGCGTCTGCGGCGAATTCGGTTGCGGCATCGCCATTCTCGAGATCGACTAGCTCGACGCGCAGATCCCGGTCCGGGTTGTCGCAGGCGATGGCAGTCCGGCCGTCGGCCGTCGGGTCGACCGCACACCTCGTCGCCTGCCATCCGGTCTCCCCCGGCCGGGCGGACACCAGTCGGGGGAAGCTATCCGCGATCAGCTGGTACTTCGTACCCCAGCCGGGGCCGATGGCCGAACCGCCGCTCGACCACTTCCCCACGGCCAGTACCGCCGCGGCCGACACGATCACGACCACCGCCGCAGCCGCACCCCACCGAATCCACGCCTTCGGCCGCCCCACTCCGAACCGGCCCGGCGGGGTCGGCGGCCGCCCGTGCACCGATAGCAGCGATGGCGGGCGCCCGGCCGGCTCCGCCGCGGGCTCGTGCACCGGCGGCTGCGACCGGGAGGTGGACTCCCACGGGGCGTGTCCACTCGCCCTGGACACGCCGCGCGGCCCGGAGTGATAGGTCTCCGCGTGCGGGATGTCGGTCGAAGCGGGGGCGCGATACCTGTCGCGCACCGAACCGGACCCGTTGCCGGACAGCGCTTCCCGCACCTGGGTCACGAATTCCGAACAGCTGCCGTACCGCTCGTGCGGCTGCTTCGCCATCGCCCGCGCCAGCACCGGATCGAGGACGGGCGGCAGGTCCGATCGCACCGCGGTCAGCCGGGGAATCGGTTTCGTGATGTGCCCGGCGACCACCTGCCCGGGGTTTGTTCCGGCATACGGCGGCCGGCCGCACAACAGGGTGAACAGGGTGCAGGCCAGGGAATACTGGTCGCACCGATGGTCGAGCGGTTCGCCGGAGAGCTGTTCCGGAGAGGCGTAGGCGAGAGTGGCGGTGAGGGTTCCGGTCACCGTGAGTTCGGTGTCGGCGTCCTGTAATCGGGCGATGCCGAAATCGGTGAGGACCGCTCGTTCGGCGCGACCGGCCTCGGGCGCCTCGAGAAGGAGGTTCGCCGGTTTGATGTCGCGGTGCAGCACCGCCTTGCTGTGCGCGTAGTCCAGTGCCGCAGCGGTTTCGGTGACGATGCGCAACACCCGCTCGGTGGTGAGAGCCCGCCGGTCCAGCCGCGCCGCATCGGTCCCGTGCACATACTGCATGGATATCCACAGGTGTCCGGCATCGGCGCCGCGATCGTAGACCCGCACGATGCCCGGATGTTCCAGGCGCGCAACGATATCGGCTTCCTGATCGAACCGGCGGCGGCGCTCGCGGTCGGCGGAGACCTCCCGGTCGAGCAGTTTCAGTGCCACCCGGCGCGGCAGCCGGGGATGGCGGGCGAGATAGACCGTTCCCATTCCGCCACGGCCGAGCACGCCCTCGATGAGGTAATCGGCGAACATCTCGCCGATCGCGAGTGCGGCCACGGTCCCCCTTCTGGTCGAGCCCACCGAGGCGTCAGCAGTTTACCGGACTGATCCGGTGCTTTCGCGGGACAGCTCCGCCGTCCCCTTCCGGGCGGATCCGTCGGCTCCTCGCCGGGCGTCGCCTCCTCCGATACCGTGGATATCCAGCGTCGCGTATGTCGATGAAGGTGGTGAGATCGCAGTGTTCGACCCGTTGGCCGATATCGACCGGGCCCTCGCCGACCGGGCCGGATGGACGTGGTTCGACGACCACCTGCTGTATACCTGCGGTGTGCTCGATCTGCTGCGCCGCGAGGAGTTGGCGCGGATGCCCGTCAAGTCGACCCGGATCCGGATCGATGCGGGCGAGGTCTGTATCGCGGAAGGCCCGGCGACCTGGTCGTTCTGGCGTGCGCCCGGGGACGGCAGCTGGACCCGCGACAACATCTACGTCGCGGGCAGTGCCGCCTTCGTGGCGGCCGCGCAACTGGGAAACGCGCTGGTGAATCAGGCCCGGCGCCAGCGCGCGGAAGCCGCGTCCCAGCCACGCTGGATCGCCGAACGCCCCGGTTCGGTGATGATCTCCGACCGCCGTATCCACCTCACCAACCCCGATTACTCGTTCCGGATTCGCTGGGCCTCGCTCGAGACGATCGACCTGACCGCCGCCGATCAGGTGATCGCACGCTACGTCGACCGCAACAACACGTTCCACCGGTGGCAGGTCCGAACGCCCTGGGCCGTGCTGATATTCGTGGTCGCCGCCCACCTGCACTTCCCGAATCATCCGCTGCTGCTGTCCGGAAATTGGCTGCCCGCCGGATTCGAGGACAAATGTCATCTCGCGGGGAAGAAATGCCCACCGGTCCGGGAGCGTTGACCTCGCCTGCCGCAAACCCTCGTCCCGCTCGTGGTGAGGATTGCTGGGCAATGTCGGCGCCGCGTGGGACCATCGCGTTGTGAGCAGCACACCTGCCCCCGACCCGCGCCTGCGCGATCTCGCCCGGCTGCGCAAGGTCCGTGACCGCATCGACCGGGAATATGCCAAACCTCTGGATGTGGAGGCCCTCGCACGCGATGTGCACATGTCCGCGGGACATCTGAGCCGGCAGTTCCGTCTCGCCTACGGCGAGTCCCCGTACGGATATCTGATGACGCGGCGGATCGAACGCGCGATGGCGCTGCTGCGGCGGGGCGATCTCAGCGTGACGGAGGTGTGTTTCGAGGTCGGCTGCCAATCGCTGGGCACGTTCAGCACCCGCTTCACCGAACTGGTCGGAGTGCCGCCCAGCGTCTACCGCCGGGAGGCCGCCGATGCCACCTTGGGGATGCCGTCGTGCGTTGCGAAACAGGTGACCAGACCGATCAGGAATCGAGAAGCGCAGGTCGCCGAGTAGCAATTAGCGTGAGCGACATGGACATCACCATTCACGACACCTTCCTCCCGCAAGACGATCCGGAGGCCGCGCTGACGTTCTACCGCGACACGCTCGGCTTCGAGGTGCGCAACGACGTCGGCTTCAAGGGCATGCACTGGATCACGGTCGGCCCCGCCGGACAGCCGGACATCTCGATCGTGCTCTACCCGCCGAACGCCACCCCCGGCGTCACGGCAGAAGAGCAGCGCACCATTTCCGAGATGATGGCCAAGGGCACCTTCGCCAGCCTCAACCTGGCCACCAAGAACGTCGACGAGGTGTTCGAGCGGCTGCAGGCGAACGGGGCCGAGGTCGTGCAGGAGCCGACCGATCAGCCCTACGGACTGCGCGACTGCGCGTTCCGCGATCCCTCGGGCAATCTGCTGCGGATCCAACAGGCCTCCTGAGCCGACCCCGACAACCGAGCCGGCCGGCGGATCGAGCCGCGCCCGAATTGGAGAAACCATGAGCAAGGCCTCGACGCCGGACCGGCACGTTGCCGACACCCACGACCTGATCCGCGTGCACGGTGCGCGGGTCAACAACCTCAAGGACATCAGCGTCGAAATTCCCAAGCGTCGCCTGACCGTCTTCACCGGCGTCTCGGGATCGGGGAAGAGTTCGCTGGTCTTCGGCACCATCGCCGCGGAGTCGCAGCGGATGATCAACGAGACCTACAGCGCCTTCGTTCAGGGTTTCATGCCGACCCTGTCACGGCCGGAGGTCGATTTCCTGGACGGCCTCACCACCGCGATCTCGGTCGACCAGGAACGAATGGGCGCCAACCCCCGCTCCACGGTCGGCACCGCCACCGACGCCAACGCGATGTTGCGCATCCTGTTCAGCCGCCTCGCCCAACCGCAGATCGGCTCGCCGAACGCGTATTCGTTCAATGTGCCCTCGGTGACCGCCAGCGGTGCGATCACCGTCGAGCGCGGCGGGAAGACCAAGGCCGAGAAGGCGACCTTCCACCGGCTCGGCGGTATGTGCCCGCGCTGTGAGGGCATGGGCTCGGTCACCGATTTCGATCTGACCGCCCTCTACGACGAGAGCCTGTCGCTCAACGAGGGTGCGCTCACCATCCCCGGCTACAGCATGGACGGCTGGTTCGGCCGCATCTACCGCGGTTGTGGGCTGTTCGACCCCGACAAGCCGATCCGCAAGTACAACAAGCGCGAACTGCACGACCTGCTCTACAAGGAGCCGACCAAGATCAAGGTCGAGGGCATCAACCTCACCTACGAGGGCTTGGTCCCGAAAATCCAGAAATCGATGCTGTCCAAGGACGTCGATTCGCTGCAGCCGCATATCCGTGCGTTCGTCGAGCGTGCCGTGACCTTCACGACCTGCCCGGAATGTGAGGGCACCAGGCTCAGCGCCGAGGCCCGGTCCTCGAAGATCGGCGACAAGAGCATCGCCGACGTGTGCGCGATGCAGATCAGCGATCTGGCCGAATGGGTGCGCCGCCTCGACGAGCCGTCGGTCGCGCCGCTGCTGAAGGGTCTGCAGCACCTGCTCGACTCGTTCACCGAGATCGGGCTCGGCTATCTGTCGCTGGATCGGCCGGCGGGCACGCTCTCCGGCGGTGAAGCGCAGCGCACCAGGATGATTCGCCACCTCGGCTCGTCCCTGACCGATGTCACCTACGTCTTCGACGAGCCCACCATCGGCCTGCATCCGCACGATATCGAGCGAATGAACAACCTGCTGCTGCAGTTGCGCGACAAGGGCAACACGGTGCTGGTGGTGGAGCACAAGCCGGAAGCGATCGCGATCGCCGACCATATCGTCGATCTGGGGCCCGGGGCCGGAAGCCAGGGCGGCACAGTCTGTTTCGAGGGCGATCTCGAGGGGCTGCGCGCCAGCGACACGATCACCGGCCGCCACCTCGACGATCGGGCGAAACTCGAGGATGCGCCGCGGAAGCCGGCCGGCGCGTTGGAGATTCGCGGCGCCTCCACCCACAACCTGAAGGACGTTGACGTCGACATCCCGCTCGGGGTGCTGTGTGTGATCACCGGCGTGGCCGGGTCCGGCAAGAGTTCGCTCATTCACGGGTCGGTCGCCGACCGCGACGGTGTGGTGGTGGTCGATCAGGGCGCCATTCGCGGCTCCCGGCGTAGTAATCCGGCCACCTACACCGGACTGCTCGAACCGATCCGCAAGGCATTCGCCAAGGCCAACGGCGTCAAGCCGGCGCTGTTCAGCGCGAACTCCGAAGGAGCGTGCCCCACCTGCAACGGCGCCGGCGTGATCTACACCGATCTGGCGATGATGGCCGGCGTCGCGACCACCTGCGAGGAATGCGACGGAAAGCGCTTTCAGGCGGCAGTTCTGGACTATCACCTCGGCGGCCGCAACATCAGCGAGGTGCTGGAGATGTCGGTGGCCGAAGCCGAGGAGTTCTTCGGCGCGGGCGACGCGAAACTTCCGGCGGCACACAAGATTCTGCAGCGCCTCAGCGATGTCGGGCTCGGCTATCTGAAGCTGGGCCAGCCCCTCACCACGCTCTCGGGCGGTGAACGCCAGCGCATCAAACTCGCCACCCACATGGGCGAGAAGGGGGGGATCTACGTTCTCGACGAGCCGACTACCGGCCTGCATCTCGCCGACGTGGAGAACCTGCTCGGCCTGCTCGACCGCATCGTCGACTCGGGCAAATCGGTGATCGTCATCGAACACCACCAGGCGGTCATGGCGCATGCCGACTGGATCATCGACCTCGGCCCCGGCGCGGGGCACGACGGCGGGCGCATCGTGTTCGAGGGAACGCCGTCCGACCTGGTCGCCGATCGCTCGACGCTCACCGGCGAACACCTCGCCGCCTACGTCGGGGGTTAATCCGCGCCGGGCGAGCACCGACCGGCCCCCTGCGTCGATCGGGCGGCGAGTCCACCGTTTCTTCCAGCGCCTGCCGGTTCCGGTGAACCCGGAACCGGCAGGCCGGATGCGTCGGCGCGGGCGGCTCAATGCTGCGCCGACGCGGTCTGCGGTCGCTACGGCCGGCCCAGCGCGGCACGCAGGAACCGGCCGGTGGTGATCACCTCGCGACTTTCCGGCATGCCTGCGTCACTCGGTGCTCGGAGGCGGTAGGTCGGTCGGATCGGCCAGGCCGCGTTCGTAGGCGGCGCGGGCGGTGGAACCGCGGGTCGCCGCGACCTGATCCGGAACCATGCGACGGAAGGTCAAGTCCCGCAGACGTTGCGGAAGCAGTTCGGCGAGCCGGACGAGCGGTCCGATATACCCCGGCACGGTGACCTCGAAACGAGGGTGTTCGATCGTCCGCAGCACAGCTCGCGCCACATCGGCCGGCTCCAGCAGTTTCGCGGCACCGGTGTCGGTACCCGCAGCCAGTTCGGTCGCGACGACCCCAGGCATGATCACCGAGATCCGCACGCCGCTGCCGCGCAGTTCTTCGCGCACGCCGGTCAGATAGCCGAGCACCCCGTGTTTGGTCGCGGCGTAGGTCGATTCGCCGGGCGGAGACAACCGCGCGGCGGCCGAGGCGATCGTGACGATGTGGCCCCGCCCGCGCGCCCGCATGCCCGGTGCGGCCAGCCGCACGCCGCGGATGACGCCGTGCAGATTGACCTCCAGCATGCGCGTGGTCACGACCTCGGGCTCGGCGTCGAACGAGCCGACCCACATCACACCGGCGTTGTTGACCAGCACGTCGATCGGACCCCACAGCGATTCCACGGCGGCGAGGAAGCCGCGGAAGGAGTCCGTGTCGGTGACGTCGAGCGCGAAACCGCGAACGGCACCGGACAATTCGGCCGCGGTGGCGACAGCCGCCGGTTCGTCGCGGTCGCCGATGGCAACCCGGGCACCGGCCTCGGCGAGCACATGCGCGATCTCCCGGCCTATGCCCCGCGCCCCGCCGGTCACCGCGACGACACGACCGGCAATCGGTGAGGTCATGGATGGTTCTCCATTCTGACATGCCTGCGTGTCAGGAACGATGCTCTAGTGTGCCATAGGCCGGGACGTAAGGACAGGGGCCATGCCAGGACGGAAGTATCAAGGACTGATGCCGGACGAGCGCCGGGTGCAGCGGCGTGCGGCGATCCTGGACGCCGCACTCGAGGTCTTCGGCACCAGCGGTTATGCGAACAGTTCGGTCAAACAGATCTGCCGTGCCGCTCGGCTGACCGAGCGATATTTCTACGAATCCTTCACCGACCGCGAAAGTTGCCTGGCCGCACTGTATTCCGAGACCGTGGACGGGGTGCGCGCAACGACCCTAGCCGCGATGGCCGCCGCAGGCGGCGATATCGATGCCCAAACCCGCACCGGGATACAGACATTCATCGAATACCTGACCGAGGATCGGCGACTTGCCAGAGTGGCGCTGATCGAGGCCGTCGGCGTCTCCCCCGCCATGGAGGAACGCCGCCACGAGGTATTGCGCGAATTCGCGGAGATCGTCACCACCACGTGGGCGGCCGCCCGCCCCGAACCACTGTCGGTCGAACAACATTCGGCCGCGGTCGCCCTGGTCGGCGGCGTCAACCACCTGCTGGTCGACTGGTTGATGAGCGGCACCCCGCAAACCCCCGCAGCGCTCACCGACGTCTGTACCACCCTGTTCATCGCCGCCCGCCACGCCCTCGAAGCGCGGGCCTGACCGGCGTCCGGCCCCCGGCCCACGCTCGCGCCGCCGATCGTGTTTTCCGCGTCCGCCTACCAGGTTATTTCGGGCAGCTCCACGTCGATCGGAAAGGGCCGCTCGATGCGCAACTGTTTGCGGAAGACGCCACTGGGCGTGTGGCAACCGCCCTCGGGCAGCAGCTCGAACGTGTAGACGACCATCGCGTCATCCGTTCGAAGTTGCCATCCACTACTTCCATCAAGCGAGGCAGGTCTTCGGCGGTGAAACCGCCGGGTGGCGGCGTCGGCAACAGCACCATCCGACCGCGGATCGGTTCGTCGTGGTGATGGTGGGCGACGGTCATACCTGAAGGCTACCCGCTGGATCGATCGCGATCGGGTCCGATTCCCCGCTCACTCGACTCGGTTCCACCCCACAACGATCACACCGAGCGAACCATCGATACGATTCGGCCCCCGTTCCGTTCGGAACGGGGGCCGAATGTGGTTGTCTCCTACCGGATTACCGGTAGTCGCTGAAACCGTAGTCGTCCAGCGGGACCGCGGCACCGGTGGTCGTGCCGAAGCCCTCCGGGCTGTAGTAGGTGTCGTCGTAGGACGGCACCGCGTACGCCGCGGCACGGGCCTCTTCGGTTGGCTGCACCTGGATGTTGCGGTAGCGGTTGATACCGGTACCGGCCGGGATCAGCTTACCGATGATCACGTTCTCCTTCAGGCCGATCAGCTTGTCGGAGCGGCAGTTGATCGCCGCGTCCGTCAAGACCCGAGTCGTCTCCTGGAAGGAGGCCGCCGACAGCCACGAATCGGTAGCCAGCGACGCCTTGGTGATACCCATCAGCACCGGGCGACCCGACGCGGGCTCGCCACCCTCGGCGACGACGCGGCGGTTGGCCGCCTCGAACTCCGAGCGCTCCACCAGCGAACCGGGCAGGAACTCCGTCGCACCCGAGTCGATGATGGTGACGCGGCGCAGCATCTGGCGGACGATGACCTCGATGTGCTTGTCGTGGATGGACACACCCTGCGACCGGTACACCTCCTGGACCTCGTGCACCAGGTGGACCTGCACCTGACGCGGCCCCATCACGCGCAGCACCTCGTGCGGATCGGCCGAGCCCTCCAGCAACTGCTGGCCGACCTCGACGTGGTCGCCGTCGGCGAGCAGACGCTCGGAGCCGTCGTCGTGCTTGAACACCCGCAGACGCTGACGCTTCGACAGCTTGTCGTAGACCACCTCGTCCGAACCGTCGTCCGGAATGATGGTGATCTTGTAGAAGCGGTCGTCGTCCTCGAGCCGCACCCGGCCCGAGACCTCCGCGATCGGCGCCTTGCCCTTGGGCACACGAGCCTCGAACAGCTCCTGCACGCGGGGCAGACCGCCGGTGATGTCGTCACCCGCGACACCACCCTGGTGGAAGGTACGCATGGTCAGCTGGGTACCGGGCTCACCGATGGACTGGGCGGCGACGATACCGACGGCCTCACCGATGTCGACCAGCTTGCCGGTCGCCATCGAGCGGCCGTAGCAGGTCGCACACACGCCGGTGCCGGTGGTGCAGGTGAGCACCGAGCGGACCTTGACGTCGGTGATGCCGGCCTCGAGCAGCGCCTCGATGGCCGGGTCGCCGAGGTCGTGACCCTTCTCCACGATGACGTTGCCTGCTGCGTCGACCGCGTCGGCGGCCAGCGTCCGGGCGTAGGTGCTGGTCTCCACGTGCGGATCGCGGATGAGCAGACCGTCGGGCTGCTTCTCGGCGATCGCGACCGTGATGCCACGCTCGGTGCCACAGTCGGTCTCGCGCACGATGACGTCCTGCGACACGTCCACCAGACGACGGGTCAGGTAACCCGAGTCAGCGGTGCGAAGCGCGGTGTCGGCCAGACCCTTTCGCGCACCGTGGGTGTTGATGAAGTACTCCAGGACGGTCAGGCCCTCACGGAACGAGGACTTGATCGGTCGCGGAATGAACTCACCCTTCGGGTTGGTCACCAGACCCTTCATGCCCGCGAGGGTACGAGTCTGGGTGAAGTTACCCGTGGCGCCCGAATCGACGATCGTGATGATCGGGTTGTCGGCCGGATAGTGCGCACGCAGCGCCTTACCGACCTCTTCGGTCGCTTCCTGCCAGATCTTGACCAGGGCGTTGTTGCGCTCCTGGTGGTCGAGAGCACCACGCTGGTACTTCTTCTCGATCTGGTCGGACTGGGCCTCGTAGCGCTCCATGATCTCGGCCTTCTCCGGCGGAACGAGAACGTCCGACATGGAGACGGTGACACCCGAACGCGTGGCCCAGTAGAAGCCGGCGTCCTTGAGCTTGTCGACGGTCTGCGCAACCACGATCATCGGGTAGCGCTCGGCGAGATCGTTGATGATCGTCGCCTGCCGCTTCTTCGGCATCTGCTCGTTGATGAACGCGTAGTCCGCGGGCAGCAGCTCGTTGAAGATGACCCGGCCCAGAGTGGTCTCGCACAGCCACGCGTCGCCGCGCTGCCAGCCCTCGGGGAACAGCTCCGCCTCGACGTCCTTCGGCGGGCGCTGATCGGTCAGGCGCACCTTGATCAGCGAACGAACCGTCAGCTCGCCGCGGTCGACGGCCATCTGGGCCTCGGCCGGTGACGCGTAGACGCCCTGCTCGGGAGCATCCGCGGTGGCAGGCCGGTACTCGCCCTTGGCGCCCTCTTCCAGGCGGGTCAGGTAGTAGAGACCGGTCACCATGTCCAGACGCGGCATGGCCAGCGGGCGGCCGGACGCCGGGGACAGGATGTTGTTCGACGACAGCATCAGGATGCGGGCCTCGGCCTGCGCCTCCGCCGACAGCGGCAGGTGCACGGCCATCTGGTCACCGTCGAAGTCGGCGTTGAACGCCTCACAGACCAGCGGGTGCAGCTGGATGGCCTTACCTTCGACCAGCAGCGGCTCGAAGGCCTGGATACCCAGCCGGTGCAGCGTAGGCGCACGGTTCAGCATGACCGGGTGCTCGGCGATGACCTCTTCGAGGACGTCCCACACCTGGGCGCGCTGCCGCTCGACCATCCGCTTGGCGGACTTGATGTTCTGCGCGTGGTTCAGGTCGACCAGACGCTTCATCACGAACGGCTTGAACAGCTCCAGCGCCATCAGCTTCGGCAGACCACACTGATGCAGCTTCAGCTGCGGGCCGACGACGATGACCGAACGGCCCGAGTAGTCGACGCGCTTACCGAGCAGGTTCTGACGGAAACGACCCTGCTTACCCTTGAGCAGATCGCTCAGGGACTTCAGCGGGCGGTTACCGGGGCCGGTCACCGGGCGACCGCGACGGCCGTTGTCGAACAGCGCGTCCACGGACTCCTGCAGCATCCGCTTCTCGTTGTTGACGATGATCTCGGGGGCGCCGAGGTCGATCAGTCGCTTGAGGCGGTTGTTGCGGTTGATCACGCGGCGGTACAGGTCGTTCAGGTCGGAGGTGGCGAAGCGGCCACCGTCGAGCTGAACCATCGGCCGCAGCTCCGGCGGGATCACCGGAACGGCGTCGAGGACCATACCCATCGGCGAGTTGCCGTTGGTCTGGAACGCCGCGACGACCTTCAGGCGCTTGAGCGCGCGCAGCTTCTTCTGCCCCTTACCGGTGCGAATGGTTTCGCGCAGGCTCTCGGCCTCGGCGTCGATGTCGAAGTTCTCCATCAGCTTCTGGATGGCTTCGGCACCCATCGCGCCGGTGAAGTACTCGCCGTAGCGGTCCTGCAGCTCGCGGTAGAGAACCTCGTCCACGATCAGCTGCTTGGGAGCCAGCTTGGTGAAGGTGGTCCAGATCTCGTCGAGCCGGTCCAGCTCGCGCTGGGCACGGTCGCGCAGCTGACGCATCTCGCGCTCGCCGCCGTCCTTGACCTTGCGGCGGACGTCGGACTTGGCACCCTCGGCCTCGAGCTCGGCCAGGTCGGCCTCGAGCTTCTGGGCGCGGGCCTCCAGATCGGCGTCGCGCTGGTCGGCGATCGCCTTCTTCTCGACCTCCATCTCCGCCTCGAGCGTGGACAGCTCGTTGTGGCGCAGATCCCCGTCGACGGTGGTGATGACGTAGGCGGCGAAGTAGATGATCTTCTCGAGATCCTTCGGCGCGAGGTCCAGCAGGTAACCGAGGCGGCTCGGCACACCCTTGAAGTACCAGATGTGGGTGACCGGCGCGGCCAGTTCGATGTGGCCCATCCGCTCACGACGCACCTTGGCGCGAGTCACCTCGACGCCACAGCGCTCACAGATGATGCCCTTGAAGCGGACGCGCTTGTACTTGCCGCAGTAGCACTCCCAGTCCCGGGTGGGACCGAAGATCTTCTCGCAGAACAAGCCGTCCTTCTCCGGCTTGAGCGTGCGGTAGTTGATGGTCTCCGGCTTCTTGACCTCACCGTAGGACCAGTTGCGAATGTCTTCGGCGGTCGCCAGGCCGATCCGGAGTTCATCGAAGAAGTTGACGTCTAGCACGTAACTTCCTTTCCCCTGTTCGGGTTCAGTATCGAGCAAAGTTCGCTAGTTCGTCCGCCGTGGCGGACCACTTCCGCGGAGCGGGAAACTATGCCCCGGCGCCCAATGCGGGCGCCGGGACCGATCGGCTACTGTGCGAGGTCGTCGACCGTCGCAGCCTCGTTGCGGGACAGGTTGATGCCGAGGTTGGCGGCGGCGCGCTCGAGGTCCTCGTCGTCGCCGTCGCGCATCTCGATCGCCGCGCCGTCGGAGGACAGCACTTCGACGTTGAGGCACAGTGACTGCAGTTCCTTGAGCAGAACCTTGAACGATTCCGGGATGCCCGGCTCGGGGATGTTCTCGCCCTTGACGATCGCCTCGTACACCTTCACACGACCGACCACGTCGTCGGACTTGATCGTCAGCAGTTCCTGCAGGGTGTAGGCCGCGCCGTAGGCCTGCATGGCCCAGCACTCCATCTCACCGAAACGCTGACCACCGAACTGCGCCTTACCACCGAGCGGCTGCTGAGTGATCATCGAGTACGGACCCGTCGACCGCGCGTGGATCTTGTCGTCCACCAAGTGATGCAGCTTCAGGATGTACATGTAACCCACCGCCACCGGATACGGGAACGGCTCACCCGAACGACCATCGAACAACACCGACTTACCGTTGGCGTCGACCATGACCTCACCGTCACGGTTCGGCAGGGTGGAACCCAGCAGACCCGTCAGCTCGTCTTCCTGCGCACCGTCGAACACCGGGGTCGCGATGTTGGTGTCGGCTTCCTGACCCAGCATCTCCTCGGGCAGGTTCTTCGCCCAGTCCGGCAGGTTGCCGGATTCGGCCCCGTCGACCTGCCAGCCGGCTTTGGCGATCCAGCCGAGGTGGGTTTCCAGGATCTGCCCGATGTTCATACGACGCGGCACACCATGGGTGTTCAAGATGATGTCGACCGGAGTACCGTCGGGCATGAACGGCATATCCTCCTTCGGCAGGATCTTGCCGATCACACCCTTGTTGCCGTGCCGGCCCGCGAGCTTGTCACCGTCCTGGATCTTGCGCTTCTGCGCCACATACACGCGCACCAGCTCGTTCACACCCGGGGGCAGATCGTCGTCGTCCTCACGCGAGAACACACGAATACCGATCACCTTGCCCGACTCACCGTGCGGCACCTTCAACGAGGTGTCACGCACCTCGCGCGCCTTCTCACCGAAGATCGCACGCAACAGCCGCTCCTCGGGAGTCAGCTCGGTCTCACCCTTCGGAGTGACCTTGCCGACCAGGATGTCACCATCACGCACCTCGGCACCGATCCGCACGATGCCACGCTCATCCAGATCCGCGAGCACCTCGTCGGAGACATTCGGGATGTCACGAGTGATCTCCTCGGCACCCAACTTGGTGTCACGAGCATCGATCTCGTGCTCCTCGATATGAATCGAGGTCAGCACATCCTCCTCCACGAGACGCTGCGACAAGATGATCGCGTCCTCGTAGTTATGCCCCTCCCACGGCATGATCGCCACCAGCAAGTTCTTACCCAACGCCATCTCACCGTTCTCGGTGCACGGGCCGTCGGCCAGAACCTGGCCGTGCTCGACCCGCTGGCCCTCGTCCACGATGGGACGCTGGTTGGCGCAGGTGCCCTGGTTGGAGCGGGCGAACTTCCGCATCCGGTAGCTCTTACGAGTGCCGTCGTCGTGCATGACGGTGATGTAGTCGGCCGAAACCTCTTCCACCACACCCGGCTTCTCGTTGACGACCACGTCGCCGGCGTCCACCGCGGCACGCAGCTCCATACCGGTGCCGACCAGCGGCGACTCGGAACGGATCAGCGGCACGGCCTGACGCTGCATGTTCGCACCCATCAGGGCGCGGTTGGCGTCGTCGTGCTCGAGGAACGGAATCATCGCGGTCGCGACCGACACCATCTGGCGCGGGGAGACATCCATGTAGTCGACCTCGGCCGGGGAGACGTATTCCATCTCCTCGTTACCGCGGCGGGCGAGCACGCGCTCCTCGAGGAAGTTGCCGTCGGCGTCGACGGGCGAATTCGCCTGGGCCCGGACGTGCCGGTCCTCCTCGTCGGCGGTCAGGTACTTGACCTCGTCGGTGACCCGGCCGTCCTCCACCTTGCGGTACGGGGTCTCGATGAAACCGAACGGGTTGACCCGCGCGTACACCGACAGCGAACCGATCAGGCCGATGTTCGGGCCTTCCGGGGTCTCGATCGGGCACATGCGGCCGTAATGCGAGGGGTGCACGTCGCGCACTTCCAGGCCGGCGCGCTCGCGGGACAGACCACCCGGGCCCAGCGCCGACAGACGACGCTTGTGGGTCAGGCCCGAGAGCGGGTTGTTCTGGTCCATGAACTGCGACAGCTGCGAGGTGCCGAAGAACTCCCGGATCGCCGCCGTGATCGGGCGGATGTTGATCAGGGTCTGCGGAGTGATGGCCTCGACGTCCTGGGTGGTCATGCGCTCACGCACGACGCGCTCCATCCGCGAGAGGCCGACGCGCAGCTGGTTCTGGATCAGCTCGCCGACAGTGCGCAGGCGACGGTTGCCGAAATGGTCGATATCGTCGACCTCGACGGGGACCTCGACGCCGCCGGGCACGGTCATCAGCTTGTCGCCCTGGTGCAGGCGCACCAGGTACTCGATGGTGGCGACGATGTCCTCGCGGGTCAGCGTCGAGCCGACCACCGGCTCGCCGCTGTTGACGCCCAGCTTCTTGTTGACCTTGTAGCGGCCGACACGGGCCAGGTCGTAGCGCTTCTCCTTGAAGAACAGGTTCTCCAGCAGGGTCTGCGCGGACTCCTTGGTCGGCGGCTCGCCCGGACGCAGCTTGCGGTAGATGTCGAGCAGCGCCTCGTCCTGGCCGGCGGTGTTGTCCTTCTCCAGGGTCGACAGCATGATCTCGGAGAAACCGAAACGCTCGGTGATCTCCTCGGTGGTCATGCCCAGCGCCTTGAGCAGCACGGTGACCGGCTGACGACGCTTGCGGTCGATACGCACACCCACGGTGTCGCGCTTGTCGACATCGAATTCCAGCCACGCACCACGCGACGGGATGACACGCACACTGTGCAGGGTCTTCTCGGTGCCCTTGTCGATGGACTCGTCGAAGTACACACCCGGCGAACGCACCAGCTGCGACACGACCACACGCTCGGTGCCGTTGATGATGAACGTGCCCTTGTCGGTCATCATCGGGAAATCACCCATGAAGACCGTCTGCGACTTGATCTCACCGGTGTTGTTGTTGATGAACTCCGCGGTCACGAACAACGGCGCCGCGTAGGTCATGTCCTTGTCCTTGCACTCCTCGATCGAGGCCTTGACCTCTTCGAAGCGCGGATCGGAGAAGGACAGGGACATCGAACCGGAGAAGTCCTCGATCGGCGAGAGCTCCTCGAGCACCTCCTCCAGCCCACCGACCGGGCTGGCGTCGCCCCGGGCGATGGCCCGCTCACGCCAATCGGGGGCACCGACCAGCCACGCGAACGATTCGGTTTGTAGATCGAGAAGGTCCGGAACCTCCAAGGGCTCACGAATCTTCGCGAAAGACACCCGCTTCGGGGCTCCGGGAATACCGGCCTTGGTCTGGGTGGAGACTGCCAAGATGCGTCCTTCCAGCACCTCACGCGCGTCGCCCGGTGCCTGTACGTACAAGACACCAAGCGACCGTCGCTTGTCTGCTACGAGTTCTGCTGGTTACAACCCGGACAAAACCCGAACAGCAAACAGCGGAAGTAACACCTCAACGGTGGAACTTTCGTGATGCGATCAAGGAATGGACAGGAGGCAGCCAGCGCAAAGTCCAAACCTACACCCGCGAAGAAGGGGTGTCAAAGTACCATCCGAACCGAGTTCCGGATGTTCGGCGCGCCGGACCCGCTTCCGCTGGCTGCGTTCGAGTCTCCGGCGGCGCCTCGACCTGGGTACTCGACCCTGTCGCAGCTGCCGCTGTTGTGAATAGCGTGACGGTTCGGACGTAAGTCGTCAAGTGGCGAGACCACCTCGATAACTGCGAGATCCCCTGCGGCGCTGGCGAATCACACCGTCACGCGGGTGAATATCCGCCGCTGAGCTGGGAAGATTCCGCAGGTGACGGGCTCGAACATACTTCCGAACCCGTCTGGGCCACTCAACGGTCGGCGATCTCGCTCGCCAGCCAGTGACCGTCCACCTTCTGCATGCGCAACACGATCGGCCCCGACGCGCTCTCCTGCGGAGCGCCGTTCTTGGTCGCGCTCACAGTCAGATTCACCAGCAGTTCCGCTCGGTCATCAGTGAGCAAAGTCACACCGATCGGGTCCGGGGTGGCCTGCGCGGTCGACTGCGCCTGCTGAATGGCGGAGACCGTCGTGTCGGCGAACTTGTCGAAATCGCCGCGCATCTTGCCGGTGACGACCTTGTGCACAGCGTCCTTGTAGCCGCCGACGGTCTTCACGTCGTAGGAATAGACCGTCTTGAGCGCGTTGTCGGCCGCCGCGGTCACTTCCTGGGTGGCCTTGGTGTCGACGAATGCCTTGTTGCCGTCGTCCACACCCGGCTCGAAAGCCGCGACGACGGCGAACGCGGTCAGCAGCAGGCTCACCACGATCAGTCCCGCGGCCAGACCCCAGGTGGCCAACGCGGGACGCGACAGACGGCCGGGGCGCGGCAACTTCCGGGGCCGGCGCGGCGCCACCGGCGGCGCCGGACGCGTGGCCGCCGCACCGGCGCGCACGGTCTTGGCGCGTGATTTGGCGTTTGCGGACTTACCGGCGGGCCTGGCGGACCTCGCACCGGATGCGGCGCGATCGGCCGCGACGCGACGCCGGATCGTGCGATCGGCGGCGTCGGACGGGCGGTCGCCGGGCTTGAGCCGGGGGGAAACCTTGTTGATCGGCGGACGGGATGCCATCGGTGTACCTCTCCTACGATCCCGGCTGGGGGGCGGGCGCCTCGGACGGATTCGCGGGCGCCGGGGCCGGCGCGGCGTTTCCGTTCGCGGGCGGCTGTGCCGCCCCGGCGGGACCGGGGGTATCCAGCGACACCAGCTGGCCGAGCGAATTGGCCTGCTCGGCCTTCCAGGTGTCGCCGTCCTTCTTCATATCCAGCGTCCAGGTGGCCCGGAAGGACTGCACCGGAACGTTGGGCGCGGTCTGCGTGAGTTTCAGCACCACGATCGCCGATGCCTTGTCGCGCTCACTGTCCAGTGAGCTCAGCGCCGCTCCCAGCACCTTGCTGTCGATCTTGGTCTTCGACTTCTCGGCGGCATCCTTGATGCGGTCGTGATTCTCGTTGAGCTGGGTCAGCATGTCGCCGGTCATCGAGGACCGCATGGTGGTGATCGAGCCCTCGACATCGTTGGGATTCATCGAGGTGAGGTTGATCGCCGCCTGCCGGGCCGCATCCAGCGCGGTATCGCGGGCGTCGGCGCGCGGTCCGTCGGTGAACCACATCGCGCGCACCCAGCCGGTGCCGAACCAGGCCGCCAGCACCAGCGCCGCCACCAGCCAGACCGCCGCGACCGACGTCACCACGGTCCGCACGATCGAGGACCGCTCGTTCGCCGCGGGGGCGGGCTGCGCGAACTTCACCGTCTGCGCGAACCTCACCGTCTGCTCGGAATCGGCGTTCCGCTCGGCCGCCACCGCGTCCACGACCGGCTCGCCGGTGGACCAACGCACCGTCTCGTCGGCGGAATTGTCGGCCGGCGCGCCGAGGCGCACGGTCGCGTCGGTATCCATGCGCACGGTCGCGTCGGGATCCATGCGCACGGTCGCGTCGGCTGCCCGCACACCCCGCGACGGATCAGCTACCGGCTTTTCAGCATCGTCCGGCGGCTCCACCGCAGGTTTCGAGGAGGGGTTGGGCAGATCAGAACTCACAGCGACACCCTAGCGTCGTCGGTTTTCCGGACTTGCCTCCATGCCCGCCTCACCGTTTCGGGGTCACTCCGATGAGAGTGGCCAGCTGGATGGCGACGGGGCTCAGGTTGAGCTTGTCCGGATCGGTCTTGGGCTTGGAATCCCACGGCTGCGGGACATTCGGATCGGCGTACTGCGCACGCGCGCCGCCGCGGACGTCGGTCGGACTTCCGAACGGCACCGTACATTTCGCGTCCGTGTTGAACGGGAAATCGTCACGGGTGTCGTCGAAGTTGGGGTTCTGCGCCTTCATCTGGTCGAGAATGCGCTGAGTTCCCTCGTACCCGACGGTACAGGCGGGCGGATTGTTGGTTTCCAGCACGAGGCCGAAGTGGGTCGTACCGTCGCCGGGCGCGGTCGCCGAACCACCGACCGACAGCAGCGGCAGCATCTGCAGCAGCGGCTTCAGCGTGTAGGTCTGCGGCGACACCGCCTGCAGCAGCAGCCGCAGATTCGACAGATCCGTGGTCAGCGGCTGCGCGCTCTGATCGAGCAGCTTGCCGATCTGTTCGCCGGCGTCGGCGCCGGTGCCGATCAACCGCCGGATATCGGGATCATTGGCCCGCAGCTGCACCGCGAGCCGATCCAGGCCGTCGCTGAAGGTCCGGATCGCCGGAGACTGATCGGCTTGGGTGCCGAGCACGGTCTGGGCGTCCCGAATCAGCTGCACGGTCTGCGGCAGCGCCTCGATGCCGGTCTGGGAGAACTTGTTCAGCGAATCGACGAGGATGCGCAGGTTGTCGCCCTGTCCGTCGAAGGCTTTCCCGAGTTCGGTGACGGTCGTGCTCAACGCCGTCAGATCCGTCGTGCTCGAGAAGTAGTTGACGCTGGCGAGCAGATCCTCGACCGGAATCGGGGTCTCCGCGCCGTCGATGACCGAACCGTCGCGCAGGTAGGGCCCCTTCGCCGTATCCGGCACCAGATCCATGTACTGCTCACCGATCGCCGAGCGGTTGGCGATCACGGCCTTGGCGCTGGCCGGGACCTTCGGCTTCCCGGAATCCAGCTCCAGATAGATCATCACGCCGTCGGGAGTGACATCGAGCGAGTCCACCCGCCCGACCGGCACACCGCGATAGGTCACCTCGGCGCCCTTGGACAGGTTGGCGGTGGTTTTCGCCTTCACCTTCACCTGATACTGGCCGAAGCCGAGCATGTGGTCGAGGTGGATGTACTTCGCGCCGACGAACACCACGCCGAGCACGGCGATCACCACGAATGCGACCAGTTGGTAGCGCACCAATCTACTCATCGCGGCTTCACTCCCAACTGATCCAGAATCGACCCGATCGGGTCACCCGGCTTGGCCGGGGCCGGAGCCACCACGGTCGGCGGCAGCGGCACCAGCGATACCGTCGGCCAGCCCGGCCGCGGGCCGTTGCCGTTGTAATACGGATTGGTCGGATCCACCGGCACCGGCGGCCCGTACTTCGGCGGAATGTATACCGGATCCGGTTTGCCCACACCGAGATTCGACATCAGGACGCCGATCTGCGTGTCCACCGACAGCCAGGTGTTCACCGAACCGCCGAAGGTCGACTTGATCGCCTCGTCGGGGAACGGATACGTCGGAATGAGCGGGAACGCGGTCACCAGATCCGGCGCCGAACGGCCCAGCTCCTGCAGCGTCGGCCGCAGCGCCTGCAGATCCCGGATCAGGTTGTCCTTGGACCGGTCCAGCACGTCGACGCCGGCCTGGCCGACCCGGTCGAGCTGCTTCAGCAGGCCGATCAGCTGTGGCCGCTGCTCGTCGAGAATCTTGATACCGGCAGGCAGCTCGTCGAGGATCTTGCCGATCTGGTCGGACTGCTGCCCCACTCGGCTGGACAGTGTGCCCAGGCTGTCGAGCGCGTGCTGAATATCGGCGACCTGCTGGTTGAGGCCGTCGATGAGGGTGTCGGCCTGATCCAGCAGCGACCGCACCCGATTCTCCCGGCCGGCCAGCGCCTTGTTCAGTTCCACCACGATGGGCTGCAGCTGCGCCACGCCGCCGCCGTTGAGCAGCAGCGACAACGCGCCGAGGACCTGTTCGATCTCGACCGCGTGCCGGGTCCGGTCGACGGGGATGACCGCGCCGTCCTTCAACCGGTCGGGCGAGGCCTCGTCCTTCGGCGCGGACAGCTCGATGAATTTCTCACCGAGCAGATTGGACTGCCGCACCTCGGCGTGCGCGTTGGCGGGCAGTTTCACCGAGGAGTTGACCACCGTGTGCACATTCGCGGTCCAGCCGTCGGGGGCGACGTCGATGGACGCAACCCGGCCGACCGGCACACCCTCGACCTTGACCGCCGACTGCGGCACCAGATCCAGGACGTCGTCGAAGCGCACATCGATATGCATCGGGTGGTCACCCACATCGGCGCCGCCGGGTAGCGGCACGCTGTAGATGCCGTCCGACGAGCATGAACCCACCAGCATCGCGGTCACGCCGACCACCGCGACGGCCCCCAGTCCGCGGGCCGTCCTGCGGAATGCGAAGGGCGTCATCGCTGGCCACCTTCCTGCTGCGACGGCGGCTGCCGGTCCGACGGGGTGCCCGGAACACTGCCGGGAGCCGGGGTCTTCTGGATGTTCTCACCGCTGAGGATGCCGAACGGCAACACCAGCGACGGCGTCTGCACACCGTTCTTGATCTGATCGGTGATTACCTTGCACTGGTCCAGGATCGGGCGCATCTGCCGGCTGATCGCATCGAATTTCGGGTCGCCCGGCCGCAATTGGCCGAGGTCGAGCAGCTTGCAGACGGTGCCGAACGGGTTCTGCAGATCGGTGAAGTTGGCGCGCATGTCGAGCGTGCCGGATTCACCGTTGTGGATGTTGATCAGGTTGCTCAGCGCCAGCGGCAGCACCGGCAGCGCGTTCGCCACATCCTGGCGCTGGTCGGCCAGCGTCTGGGTCAGTTTGGTCAGCGCGTCGGCGTTCTCGGCCACCAGATCCCGGTTGTTGTCGATGAACCGGGCGACATCGCCGAGCGCGATCGACAGCAGATTCAGCGCCTGCCCGAGGTTTTCGCGCTCACCGGAGAGGAATCCGGCCAGATCCGCCAGCTGCGTGTTGAATTCACGCACCTGCTGGTCGTTGACCGCCAGGGTGTGCACGAAGATCTGCAGATTCTTGATGGTGTCGAAGATGTCACCACGGGCATCCGACAGATACCGGGCGGCGTGCGAGAGCTGGGTCAGGCTGTTGGCCAGCGCGTCGCCGTTTCCGGACAGATTCGCCGCACTGGTGCGGACCAGCTCGTTCACCGCACCGTCCTTGTTGGCGCCGTTGGGCCCCAACGCATCCGACAGTTCCTGGATGCTCTTGTACAGCCGGTCGACCTCGACCGGGGTCGCCGTGCGGTCGCGCGGGATGGTGGCGTTGCGCGGCATCTTCGGCCCGCCCTTGTAGACGGGCGTGAGCTGGATGTAGCGGTCCGACACCACCGACGGCGTGATCTGAGCGGCCTTGGCGTCGGCCGGAATGTCGTATTTCCGGGCGACGTGCATGGTGACCTTCACCTGATCACCCTGCGGCGTCACCGAATCGACCTTGCCCACCGGGACTCCGAGGATGCGCACCTCGGAGCCCTCGTAGATGCCGATCGACTTGTCGAAGTAGGCGGTGATCTTGGTGGTGTTGTAGCTGCTGAACAGCCACCACAGCACCCCGGCGACGACCACCACGGCGACCGTGCCGAGGGCGAGGGCGATCTTGGTGCCGCGGCCGGATTCGCGGATCGCGGTCAGCGGATCCCGGCGCGATCCCTTACCGAGAGCAGCCTGCATCAGTTGCCTCCCAGAGTGCGGATCGGCGGGCGGTTACCCGGAATCTCGGGCAGCGCCGGCGGGATCAGGTTGACGATCACCGCGTCGAACCAGCGCCCGTTGCCCAGCACGTTGGCGTACAGGCCGTAGAACGGCGCCGCCAGCGTCAGCGTCTTGGAGATGTTCTGCTGATTGTCGTTGAGCATGTCGATGGACTTCTTCAGATTGGTCAGCGCCGGACCGATCTGCTGCTCGTTGTCGTGCACCAGCGCACTCAATTCGGCGGCAACGGTTTTCGCTCCGTTGAGCAGCTGCGAGATAGCCTGCTGGCGGACGTTCAACTCGGCCAGCAGCTGACCGCCGTTGGCCAGCAACCGCTCGAACTGCTCGTTGCGATCGGCGAGCACCTTGGTGGTCTTGTTGGTCGCGTTGAACAGGTGCTTGAGCTCTTCGTCGCGCTTGGCCAGCGTCTCCGACAACCGGGCGACGCCGTCGATCGAGCCGCGGATCTCCGGCGGAGTGCCGGAGAACGCATCCGAGAGCACCCGGAAGCTGGTGGCCAGCTGCGCGGTGTCGGTCTTCTCGATACTCGAAGCGGCATCGCTGAAGGCTTCGACCACGTCGTACGGAGAAACCGTGCGCGACAAGGGAATTCGCTTGTCCGGATCGGCCGGGTGGGAACCCTTGGGATCCAGCGCCAGATACTTCTGCCCGAGCAGGGTCTTGATCTGGATGGACGCGGTGGTGGCATCGCCGATCCACGCGTCCTTGGTCCGGAAGTCGACCAGCACGCGGTCGCCGTCGAGACGCACGTCGGACACGTCGCCGACCTTCACGCCCGCGATGCGAACCTCGTTACCCTTCTTCAGGCCCGCGGCCTCGGAGAATTCCGCGGTGTAGCTGGTGCTCGCGCCGATGATCGGCAACTTGTCCAAGAAGAACGCCGACAACGCGATCAGCAGCACCATGAACAGGCCGAGCCCGCCCATGAACGCCGGGCTGCGCTTGCCGAGGAGAACCCGGTCTTCCATCAGCGGCCACCCTTCCCGTGACAGCGCGGCGCCGGGTTGGTGTAGACCGGCTGATTCACCGTCGGCATCTCGGCCGGCAGGTTCAATTGCGGCGCATCCTGGACTCCGGGACCGGCGACGATATCGATACCGCAGAGGTAGAACTGGAACCACGAGCCGTAACTGGCCGCGCGCCCCAATTTCTCCATCTTGATCGGCAAATTCTCCAGTGCCTGATTCACGTCGTCGGAGCGGTCGTTCAGGGTCCCGGTCAACTGGTTCAGACCGGCGATCGAGCCCTGCAGGGTCGGCCGGGTCGGTACCAGCAGATCAGCGGTCGCCGAGGCGAGATTGCCCAGCGACTGCACCGCCGAGCCGATCGTGCCGCGTTCGGCATTGAGCCCGCTGACCAGTGCCTCGGTATTGACGATCAGATCATTGAGCTGTCCGTCGCGGGCGTTCACCGCATCCAGCACCTGATTGAGGTTCTTGACGATCTCGCCGATCACCGCATCCTTGTCGGCGATCTTGTTCGTCAGGCTCGCGGTATTGCGCACCAGATCGGTGATCGTGCCGGATTCACCCTGGAAAACCTGGATGATCTCGTAGGACAGCTTGTTCACGTCCTCGGCCGACAGCGTCTGGAACAGCGGCCGGAAACCGTTGAACAGGGTGGTGAGATTCAGGGCGGGCTTGGTCCGCTCCAGCGGAATCGTGGCGCCCTTGGTGATCTTGCGGCCCTGCTGTCCGGCACCCTGCTCCAGCGCGATGTACCGCTGGCCCACCAGGTTGCGGTAACGGATGGTCGCGGTGGTGGAGGCGGGCAGCCAATCTCGGTCGGTGAGCTGGAAATGCACCTCGGCCAGAGCGCGGTCGACAACCGACACCTTGGTCACCTTGCCGACCCGCACGCCGGCGATGCGCACCTCGTCGCCCTTGTTCAGCGATGTCACATCACTGAACCGCGCTTTGAACTCGGTGCCGCCGCCGGAATAGTTGGCGATGGTGAGCGCCAGGAACGCGGTCGCGAGCACTGTCACGAGTACGAAGATGCCCAGTTTGGTCAGGGGCCCGCCCAGACCACGCAACTTTGCCTTCATCGCACACTCACCTCACTTCCACGCATCGCGGGGGCGCCGATCCGGCTCACCCAGCTGGGCACCTGATCGGGCGAAACCCCGTTCGCCGCACCGTAGATCGCACCCAGGGTGAGCTGTTCGGCGGGCGAACCCATACTCGTGGCGCTCTGCGCGCCGTAGACGGAGAACTGTGCCGGGGGCAGCTGACCGATGTTCTGGTCGCCCGGGTTGCGGGTCGGCGGCTGGTAGGAGCCGTCGTTCGCCGATCCGGTCGGGTACTGACCGGGATCCACGCCGAGCGGGTATTCGGGGAAACAGGCCGGCGGCCGGTTCGTGTCCAGCCAGCGCGGCTCGTCCTGGTTCGGCAGGTAACGACCACGCGGGTTGGTGATCTCGATCGTCACCCGCGAGCCCGGGGTGTCGGTGCCCTTGCCGAAGAGGTTGTCGATGCGCGGCTTCAGCTGCGCGAAGTTCCTCATCGTGCAGGCGTACTCCGGCGAATATGTCGCCAGCAGTTCCAGCGCGCCGCGCGAATCGGCCGCGATGTCGATGATGTTGTCGTGGTTGGCCGTCAGGAAATCGGCGGTCTTCGACGACGTCGGGGTCAGGACCGAGTACAGCGTGTCCAACTGCGAACGCTTTTGCACGATGGTGGCATTCAGCGTGCGCAGATTGTCGAAGGCATCCACCAGCTGCGGCAACGCGTCCGAATAGGTGTCGGCGACCGTCGCGAAGGAGCGGATGTCGTCCTGCAACTGCGGCATCACGCCGTTGATATCGCGGAAGATGTCGTCCAGCCGATCGATGGTGTGGCCCAGTTCCTCACCCTGACCGCCCAGCGCCTGCGACAGCGCGCCCAGCGTAGAGGCCAGATACTGCGGCGGAATCGCCTGCAGCAGCGGCATGATCGAATCCAGCAGCTGGCTCACCTCGACCGCGTTGCCGCTGGCGTCCTGATAGAGCGTCATCCCCGCCTGCAGATGCTTCGGGCTGGGCTGCTCGGGCCAGACCAGATCGACATAACGCTCACCGAACAGGGTTTTCGGCAGCAGCCGGGCCGTCACATTGGACGGGATCTTCGATGCCTTGTCCGGATCGATCGCCAGATGCAGCGTCACCTTGCCGTTCGCGGATTCGCTGGAACGCACCTCGCCGACATTGACCCCGCGAACTTTCACATCCGCGTTGCGGGTCAACGCGTTTCCGACGGTATCGGTGATCAGATCCACCTTGACGACCCTGACCCACACCTTGTTGTAGGCCGCGATCGTCGTACCGAGAAACAGCGCCATCACCACGAAGAACACGATGCCCAGCGTGCGGACGCGGAGTTTCTCGGTAGAGCGCCAGAATTGCACACTGCGCGCGCTCATGCTCCCACCTTTCGGGACGCCGTCGCCCTCATGCTGCACACCCGGCGGGATGATCGGAGGCGCTGCGTGGTTACGCGGGCTGCCGCCCGCAGCATCCGACGGCGGCGCTCCCGGGGTTCTGCGTGGTTACGCACGCTGCCGCCTCCGAACCCGTCGGTCGCGCCGCGGCCCTGTCCGCTCATCCCGCGACCCGCACTGTTGTCGTCGTACCCCAGATCGCCAGGCTGAGGAAGAAGTCGAGGATGTTCACCAGCACGATCGACGCACGCACCGCGCGGCCCACGGCCACGCCCACGCCGGCCGGGCCGCCGGTGGCGTTGAAGCCGTAATAGCAATGGATCAAGATGATCACGAAGGCGAACACCAGCACCTTCACGAACGAATACAGCACGTCCTCGGGTGGCAGGAACAGACCGAAATAATGGTCGTACGATCCCGTGGATTGCCCGTTGAACCACACGCTGATCTGCCTGGACGCTACGAAAGTACCGAGCAGGCCGACGATGTAGAGCGGAATCACGGCGACGAATCCGGCGATCACGCGCGTGGTCACCAGGAATGGAACACCGGGTACCGCCATCACCTCGAGCGCGTCGATTTCCTCGGAAATTCGCATCGCACCCAATTGCGCGGTGAAACCACAGCCGACCGTCGCCGACAATGCCAACGCCGCGACCAGCGGCGCCAATTCGCGAGTATTGATGTAGCCGGTCAGGAAGCCGGTGAGCACCGAACTGCCCAGGGCGTCCAGCGCTTTGAAGCCCTGCAGGCCGACGACCACACCGACCGAGGCCGACATCATCACCACGACGCCGATGGTGCCGCCGATGACCGCGAGTGCACCCGAACCGAAGGTCACCTCGGCCAGCAGCCGCATGACCTCCTTGCGGTAATGCACGACCGTGCGCGGAATCCACGCAATCGCCTTGGAATAGAACGACATCTGATCGCCGGCGCGATCGATGACGTTCACCGGCGACTTGAGCGCAGCACCTACTCGGCGCATCCGCCTCGAAAAGATCGGAGAACGCTGGGAAACAACCATCGTTACGACCCCTTGGCCGGGACAACCTGCAAGTACACCAGCGTCAAAAGCAGATTGACGAAGAAGAGCACCAGGAAGGTGATCACCACGGATTGATTCACCGCGTCACCAACACCTTTCGGTCCCCCCTTGGGATTCAAACCTTTGTACGCGGCGATCACGCCCGCGAGCAGTCCGAAGATAAGTGCCTTGAATTCACCGATCCAGAGGTCCGGGAGCTGCGCCAGCGCGGAGAACGACGCCAGGTAAGCGCCGGGAGTTCCGCCCTGCAGCAACACATTGAAGAAATATCCACCGCAGATGCCGACCACCGAGACCAGGCCGTTGAGCAACAGCGCCACCAGCATCATGCCGAGGACGCGCGGCACGACCAGGCGCTGCACCGGATCGATGCCGAGCACCTCCATCGCGTCGATCTCTTCGCGAATGGTGCGGGAGCCGAGGTCGGCAGCGACGGCCGAACCCGCGGCACCGGCGATGATCAGCGCGGTGACGACGGGCGCGGCTTGCTGCACAGTTGCGAGCACACTGGTTGCGCCGGTGAACGATTCAGCACCGAGCTGCTTGATGAGTGAACCGGTCTGCAGTGCCACAACGGCGCCGAACGGGATTGCCACCAGTGCGGCGGGCAGGATCGAGACACTCGCGATGAACCACGACTGCTCAATAAACTCACGCCATTGGAAAGGCCTGCGCAGGGTGTTGCGTGCCACGGAAATGAGCAGCGCAAAAATGTTGCCGGCCTGCGCAAATCCCGACTCGACCGGAGTGCGCAGCCGTGCCAGGGGTTGATTCACGGTTGCGTATGTTACCCGCTGGTTGTGTCGTGGCGCACGGTGGTGTCGTACGTGCCGCCGTGATATTGCGGAGCGTTGGCCGTATACGCCGGAAGGACTTGTGTGTCGCCGTTGTCTTCCATCGACTCGCGGATCGCCACCTGCGCGGAATGCGGCAGGGTGTGCATGATCTCGAGTACGCGGCGGCGGCGGCGTTCCACGGCCTGGCGCACGGG
>NZ_PSZE01000069.1 GCF_002933465.1 Nocardia nova | reverse complement strand
GAACCGGCCCGCCGCAGCCACCCACCCCGCCGCAGCCGCCGGCCTCGCCGATTGCCTGATCGATGCTCACCAGCGTCGGCGATTCGGCACGCCGGCCGTCGTTGCGGTATCCGGCCCGACGCGACTCGCCGCGGCGGGCCGGTTCCTCGGCCCCGGAATTCGCCCAGGCCGTGCCCCGATTCCAGGGGCCGCCACGCCATACATGCTCACTCGCCGATACGGCTGTGTAGTTGTGGGGCTGATGAGGCGATCAGTGGTCCGGATACGATATTGCTATGGCGGATGGATCGGATTCCGACCTGATCGCGGGGGAACTACGCGCGGACCTGCTGCGCGCGCTGTCCTATGTCGAAACCGAGGACGGTCCGGACGGCAGCTACATCGTCAACGGCGATCTGCCGCCCGAGGTGGCGCCTCCGTTCATCCGAGCGATCATGCGAATCGAGGCGGAACTGCTGCTGCACGACGCCGAGCAGGTGACCGTGGAACGCGGCGAACCGCGCAGTCCGGAGGAGCGCCGCACCGACGCCTTCGTCGCCCTGGCACTGCGAGTCACCGACGATACGTGAGCGTGTCCGCCCGGATATCGCACCGTGCAGCCGATATCGCCGATTGCGAACTGTGCGGCCATCGGATCCGTAACCTTGCACTCGCTACCGTCGAGTGCTAGAAAGGTTCTGGCACTCTCGACCAGTGAGTGCTAGGTCGGGCAGGTGAGACCGGGTTCCCAGACACCCTCGGTCGTCCGTCGCGGGCACCGTACCTGGCCAGCGTAATGGGGCGATCCAACCTGCGGTCGCTCTGTGTGTCAGCCCCATATACATGTGGAGGATCTCAACGCAATGGCCAAGACAATTGCGTACGACGAAGAGGCCCGTCGCGGTCTCGAGCGGGGACTGAACAGCCTCGCCGACGCGGTCAAGGTGACGCTGGGCCCCAAGGGTCGCAACGTTGTCCTGGAGAAGAAGTGGGGCGCCCCCACGATCACCAACGATGGTGTGTCCATCGCCAAGGAGATCGAGCTGGAGGACCCCTACGAGAAGATCGGCGCCGAGCTGGTCAAAGAGGTCGCCAAGAAGACCGACGATGTCGCCGGTGACGGCACCACCACCGCTACCGTGCTCGCCCAGGCGCTGGTGCGCGAGGGCCTGCGCAACGTCGCGGCCGGTGCGAACCCGCTGGGCCTGAAGCGCGGCATCGAGAAGGCCGTCGAGGCCGTCACCGCCAAGCTGCTCGACACCGCCAAGGAGGTCGAGACCAAGGAGCAGATCGCTGCCACCGCGGCCATCTCCGCCGGCGACGCGTCCATCGGTGAGCTGATCGCCGAGGCCATGGACAAGGTCGGCAAGGAAGGCGTCATCACCGTCGAGGAGAGCAACACCTTCGGCCTCCAGCTGGAGCTGACCGAGGGTATGCGCTTCGACAAGGGCTACATCTCGGGCTACTTCGTCACCGACGCCGAGCGTCAGGAAGCGGTCCTCGAGGACCCCTACATCCTGCTGGTCGGTTCCAAGGTGTCGACCGTCAAGGACCTGCTGCCGCTGCTGGAGAAGGTCATCCAGGCCGGCAAGCCGCTGCTGATCATCGCCGAGGACGTCGAGGGCGAGGCCCTGTCGACCCTGGTCGTGAACAAGATCCGTGGCACCTTCAAGTCCGTCGCCGTCAAGGCGCCGGGCTTCGGCGACCGCCGCAAGGCGCAGCTGGCCGACATCGCCATCCTCACCGGTGGCGAGGTCATCAGCGAAGAGGTCGGCCTGAACCTGGAGACGGCCACCGTCGACCTGCTGGGCACCGCCCGCAAGGTCGTCGTGACCAAGGACGAGACCACCATCGTCGACGGTGCCGGTGATGCCGACGCCATCGCGGGTCGCGTCGCCCAGATCCGCACCGAGATCGAGAACTCGGATTCGGACTACGACCGCGAGAAGCTGCAGGAGCGCCTGGCCAAGCTGGCCGGCGGTGTTGCGGTGATCAAGGCCGGCGCCGCCACCGAGGTGGAGCTCAAGGAGCGCAAGCACCGCATCGAGGACGCGGTGCGCAACGCCAAGGCCGCCGTCGAAGAGGGCATCGTCCCCGGTGGTGGTGTGGCGCTGCTGCAGGCCGGCCCGGCGCTGGACGACCTGAAGCTGACCGGTGACGAGGCCACCGGTGCGAACATCGTGAAGGTGGCGCTGGCCGCGCCGCTGAAGCAGATCGCGTTCAACGCCGGCCTCGAGCCCGGCGTGGTCGCCGAGAAGGTCGCCAACCTGCCGACCGGCCAGGGCCTCAACGCCGACTCCGGCGAGTACGAGGACCTGCTTGCCGCCGGTGTCGCCGACCCGGTCAAGGTCACCCGTTCGGCGCTGCAGAACGCCGCGTCGATCGCCGCGCTGTTCCTCACCACCGAGGCCGTCGTGGCCGACAAGCCGGAGAAGGCCGCCGCTCCCGTCGGCGACCCGACCGGTGGCATGGGCGGCATGGACTTCTGAGTCCATCGGGAACGACCGGGGGGCCCGCGTGGTGACCCTCCGCTGCCGCGTCCGGCCCTGACCCGGTCGTTCCGAGTCCTCCCTCCCCGCAACACCTTTCGAACCGGTAGCCGGTCCGCCTTCGGGCGGGCCGGCTACCGGCGTTTCGGCGGTGCCAACGTCTGCGTGGGCTGTCGGATGTAGCGGCTATCGGTCATATTTCCCCTAATTCGTAGTCTCGCAGGGGCTTTCGGAGCGTCACACCTGGACAACACCGGTTGTGGAACGCATTCTTTTCGGTTGGCTTCATCCGGAAGCCTTCGATAGGGGAAAAACACCATGTTGTCGATGGGCAGACTTGCCCTGGGATTCGTCGCGGCCACCGCGACGGCATTCGTCGTCGCGGGAACCGGTTCGGCGGCGGCGGAGCGGGGGCCGGACGGCCACCTGTACGGCGCGTTCGCCATCTCCTACGAAATGGACGACGGCTGGCACATCGGAAGTGTCGTCAACGCGCCCGATCAGGACACGGCCGACCGGGATGCGGTGGACGTGTGCGGGTCGAAGGGGGCGCCGGGTTGCGCGACCATCCTTCGCTTCGTCGACGGATGCGGTGCGGTCGCCAGGCGTGACGACGTTCACGCCGTCGGAACCGGCGTCACCCTGCAGGAGGCCGAGCGCAACGCGATCGCGGCGCTGGGACCGGATCGTCCGCCGACCCTGAGTTCGGACGGTTCGGGTCCCGCCGTCATCAGCGCGTCGCGCTGCAACGGCTGACCCGCAGTCGAAATCGTCGCGTATCCCGAGACGCGCATCCCGAATAGCGATCGGAAGCCGGTCCCGCACCCACGGCGGGCCGGCTTCCGGCATTTCGGGGCAAGCTTCGGCCGACGGTCCGAATTTCTCGCCGTGCGCCGATGTTGTGAATGGTGTTGCGAGCGCATCCGATGTGCGTCGTTAGGCCGGATGACCAGGCGATTTGACTTCGAATGCGGTTGGCACGTAACTTATTCCAGGTCAGAGCGACACGGACGCCGACCCGGAGCCGAGAGGCCCGGGACAACGAGGTCGGACGAGGAGCGCCTGACAATCACACTGGTTCGGTAAGAGGGACCCCGATTTTGTC
>NZ_PSZE01000068.1 GCF_002933465.1 Nocardia nova | reverse complement strand
TCCGAACCCGGAAGCTAAGGCCACCTGCGCCGATGGTACTGCACTCGACAGGGTGTGGGAGAGTAGGACACCGCCGGAACATACATTCAGGGAGGCCCCCAACCAGCAGGTTGGGGGCCTCCCGCATATCCGGACCCGGTCGGGTCGATGCGCGCGTCGCCGGCCGGGCGACTTGCGTGACTCGCCCGGAGTATCTTCGGGTGAATGGGATCGGTTCGGGTGGGTATGCCCGGGTTCACAGGACTTTCCTAAGTAAGCCTGACACCATTCGTGAGATCGATCGGGATCATGGATGGTGTCGACCCGGTGCAATCGGTACCGGTCTGGTAGCGGAAGGTGATCCGAATGGTTCTACTCCAGGAGCCGGCCACACAGTCAGCACTGGAGTCCGGCCCCGCGCAGGTCGGCCGTTCCCTCACGCTGCGGGATCGATTCAAGCTGCCGATGACCTACAGCTACGGCGCCCTGCTCATCGCGGTGACCGTTCTGGTGTCGGTACTCAGCGATACGCAGCAGGCCCGCGTCATCCAGCATGCGAGTACCAATCTGCACAATCTACTGGCTGGACGGTTCGGCACCCTGTTCTCCAGTGCGTTCGTCATCGGTGACGGCACTGCGGGCGCGCTGCTCATCCCGCTGCTGGTCTGTCTGCTCATTCTGGCGGAATGGCGGTTCGGCGCCCTGTCGCTGCTGCGGATCTTCATCGCCGGCCATATCGGCGCCACACTCCTCGTCGCCGGTGGCCTGTGGGTGGCGGTGAGCGTGAAATGGCTGCCGACGAGTATTTCCCTCGCCGAGGACGTCGGCGTCAGCTACGGCGCGCTGGCGGTCATCGGTTCGCTGATGGTGGTTCTGCCCGCCAAGTGGCGACCGACGTGGGCCATCTCGCTCGGTGCTGTCGCCGTCGCGGGCGTCGTCATGGGCCAAACCTTCACCAATGTCGGGCATCTGATCGCCCTGACGATCGGGCTGCTCACCGGGTGGTTGCTGTTGCGCGGTGGTCATGCCCGCGCTCACCGGCTCAATCGGTTCGAGACGGTTCTGCTCGTCGTCGCGGCCGTACTCGGATACATCTTGCTCGTCGGCTGATCGCCCCGCGCGCAAGCGGTCTCGGCGAGGGCCTAAACTCGACCGGTGCGCCTTGTGATTGCTCGTTGCCAGGTCGATTACGTGGGTCGGCTCACCGCACATCTCCCGATGGCCCGTCGGCTGCTGATGATGAAAGCGGACGGCTCGGTGCTGGTGCATTCCGACGGCGGTTCCTACAAGCCGCTGAACTGGATGAGTCCGCCCTGCTGGTTGGAAGAGCGCGAGACCGATGTCGAGACGATGCCCGACGGCTCCCAGCTCTGGGTGGTGACCAACAAAGCCGGTGAGGAGCTGCGGATCACCGTCGAGAACATCGAACACGACTCCGCGCACGAACTGGGCGTGGATCCCGGGCTTGTGAAGGACGGGGTCGAGGCCCATCTCCAGGAGCTGCTCGCCGAACACATCGGCACGCTGGGTGACGGCTATACGCTGATCCGCCGCGAATACATGACGGCCATCGGCCCCGTGGACATCCTGTGCCGTGACGCCGACGGCGCCACCGTCGCGGTGGAGATCAAACGCCGGGGCGAGATCGACGGGGTGGAGCAGCTCACCCGGTATCTGGAATTGCTGAACCGGGATCCGCTGCTGGCGCCGGTCACCGGTGTCTTCGCGGCACAGCAGATCAAACCGCAGGCGCGGACCTTGGCGACCGATCGCGGGATCCGCTGCGTCACACTCGATTACAATGCGCTGCGCGGTACCGACAGCACCGAATTCCGGTTGTTCTGAGGGCGCTCGTGCCACGCCGGAAACCTCGTCCGAAATCGTCGCGGCTCCCTCGGGAGCCGCGGCCCATCGGTGATGTCTTCGGGCGTACCGAGGATGGGCCCGGTGGCTCGGAAACCTTCGTGGTGCGCACTATCCCGGGTTCCCGTGCGGCGAAGACCTACCGATGCCCCGGCTGCGATCACGAGATCCCGCCCGGCACAGCGCATATCGTGGCGTGGCCGGCCGACGGCGGCGAAAACGACCGTCGCCATTGGCATTCCGGCTGCTGGCGCGGGCGCCACACCCGCACGATCACGCGGCGCTGGTCGTAACGGGGCCCGGGTACGGGCATGGTCGTAACCCGGCCGGGGTGCGGGCAGAGGGAAGGCCGCCCCCGCGGTGCGGGAGCGGCCTCGAAACGGGTGGTGAATGTGTCGCCCTGAGGGGTGGCGCGTGTTGTCAGCTCGAGACTTCGGCGCTTTCGCGCTCTTCGTCGACGGACTCTTCGTCTTCCGCCTTGACCTCGGGGATGGCCTTCTGCCGGCCGGAACCGGACTGCTTACCGGACAGCGAACGCTGTTCCGGTGCGCCGTCGAGCAGTTCGCTTTCGCGGTTGACCGCGGCCAGCATGGCCGGGACCGAATCGAGCTGGCCGCGAATACCCAACAGCTGGGCCAGAACTCGGCCGCGCAGGACGCGCATCTCCTCGGCCAGTTCCTTCGCGTGCGCGATCTTGCGCTCGGCGGACTGGGTGGCGGAGGTGACCAGGCGGTTGGCCTCGTCGGTGGCCTCTTTGATGCGCTGGGCGGCGTCGGAGCGGCTGGATGCCTCCAGCTCCTCCATGGCCTTGGTCAGCTTGGTGCGCTTCTCGGCCATGGTGGCCTCGAAGTCCTGCTGGGCGGCCTTGCGCTTGGCCTCGGCCTCCTTGGTGATGCGGGTGGCGTCGGCCTGGGCGGCCTCGACGATCTTGGCCGACTCGGCGCGCGCGTTCGACAGCGTCTGCTCGAATTCGACCTCGAGCGCCTCGCGCTTCTCCTTGGTCTCGGCCAACAGGGATTCGTACTTGCCACGCATCTCGGTGGCCTGCTGCTCCGCGATGGAGATCATCTCGGCGGCCTCGGCCTGCGCCTGCGCGCGGACCTCGGACGCCTCGTCGGATGCCAATCGCAGCATCCGGGAGATTCGGTCGCTCATGCCTTCCGCGGTGGTGGGCGGAACCGACAGGCGATCGACTTCCTTGCGAAGCTCATCGATCTCGTCGCGGGCGTCCTCCAGCTGGGCGGCCAGGTTACGAGCCTGAGCGGCGGCGGCATCGCGATCTGTTGCGGTGACCCTCAGCTCGGCATCGAAGCGGTCGAAGTAATTGCGTACTTCGTCACGGTCGTAGCCTTTACGTACTACCGTGAAAGGCAACGCGACGAAGCGATTGCGATCGGGCTCAGTGGACGACATGCCCCACAAACTACAGCCTGTCGACCCACCATGGTGAGTCGACTGCGAATGTCGTTACGAACTGTTTCTGCGGCCGGATTCCGGTACTAGTGAGTAGGATTCGCCGCCGGTTCGACGAGTTCGACGAGCACACCGCCAGCATCCTTGGGGTGGATGAAATTGATGCGCGAGTTTGCGGTTCCGGCGCGGGGGGCGTCGTACAGCAAACGGATGCCGCGGCCTCGCAGGAAAGTAGCTACCGCGTCGATATCGGTCACGCGGTAGGCCAGTTGCTGCAATCCGGGGCCGTTGCGGTCGATGAACTTGGCGATCGTGGACTCCTCGTTCAGCGGCGCCAGCAACTGCAGAGCAGTGGCGTCGTCGCCGGAACCGGGCAGCGACAGCATCGCCTCGTGCACGCCCTGGGCCTCGTTGACCTCACGGTGGGTTTCGACCATGCCGAGATTGTCCGAATACCACGCCACGGCGGTATCGAGATCGGGCACGGCGACGCCGACGTGATCGACGGCGATGACGTAATCGGCGGGAATGAATGTGGACGTATCGGTAGTGCTCACTCTACGAAGGTAGCGCGCACCTACTTGGAGCTGCCGGGACGGGAAGGGTTACCGTTGAGTACGAGAGCGGCCCGTCGCCGAGTACGAGGGCGGCACGCCGCTGAGTACCAGGGCGGCAGCCGCCGCGTCCCCGAATGTGAGAAGCGAGGTTCATCGTGGCCACCACCTCTGTCATAGTTTCCGGCGCCCGTACTCCGGTGGGTCGGTTGCTTGGTGGGTTGTCCGGGTTCTCCGGGTCGGATCTGGGTGGTTTCGCCATCAAGGCGGCGCTGGAGCGTGGTGGGGTGGCGCCCGAGCAGGTCG